>NZ_FCOF02000037.1 GCF_001544755.2 Caballeronia catudaia
GTCGACGAAACCCTCGCCGCGAACGGCATGGCGCCGAACCGCAAGGCCGGCCAGATCAACCTGCCGCTGCGCGCGGCGTAATCGTATCGAAAAGCGGCCCTTCGCTCACGCGAACAAGGAAAGCCGTCGACAAGATTCATGAAGGAGACAGTTCATGCACATGCAACAGGCCGCACCGACTGCGGGTGAAGTTTCGAAAACAAAGGGCGACGTGCGCGCCTATGCCTGGGTCGTATTCGCACTGACGGTCGGGCTGCTGCTTTCCGACTACATGTCGCGGCAGGTATTGAATGCCGTATTTCCGATGCTCAAGTCGACATGGAGCCTCTCCGACACGCAACTGGGATCGCTCAGCAGCGTGGTCGCGCTCATGGTCGGCGTGCTCACGTTCCCGCTTTCGGTGCTCGCCGACCGCTGGGGCCGCGTGAAGAGCATCCTCCTCATGGCAGCGATGTGGAGTCTCGCAACGCTCGGCTGCGCGATTTCGACCAACTACGGCGAGATGCTGCTTGCGCGGGCTTTCGTCGGTATCGGCGAGGCGGCTTACGGCAGCGTCGGCATCGCGGTAGTGCTCAGCATCTTCCCGGCGCGGCTGCGCGCGACGCTCACGGCCGCCTTCATGGCGGGCGGCGCGTTCGGCTCGGTCATGGGCATGGCGATCGGCGGCGCGGTCGCGGCGCATCTCGGCTGGCGCTCGGCGTTCGGCGCGATGGCGGCGCTCGGAATCGTGCTGGTCGCCGTGTACCGGATCGTCGTCACCGAGGCGCGGCTCGCGTCGTTCCAACCCGTTGCCGATGGCGTGAAGGCGGAAAGCCCCGGCATGCGCATGAGCTTGCGGGCCCTGATGAAGGGGCTTTTTTCGACGAGATCGATCGTATGCGCCTACGTGGGCAGCGGCTTCCATCTGCTGGTGCCCGCCGCGCTGTGGGCGTGGCTGCCGAGTTTTCTGAACCGCTACTACGGCATGGCGCCGGGCAAGGCTGCGGTCGGCGCGGCCGTGTTCGTAATGGTGACCGGCCTTGGCATGGTCGTGTGCGGCAGCCTGACCGACCGGATCAGCAGGAACGCGCGTGAAAAGAAGTGGCTCACCGCCACCGCGTTCTGCCTCGCCTGCTTCGCGTTTCTCGTGCTCGCCTTCCGGATGCCGGCGGGACCGCTACAACTCGTGCTGATCGGGGCTGGCATGTTCTTCAGCGCTGGCGCAACCGGGCCGTCCGGTGCGATGGTCGCGAACCTCACGCCGCCCTCGATCCACGCGTCCGCGTTCGCTACCCTGACGCTCGTCAACAACCTGCTGGGCCTGGCGCCTGCCGCGATCCTCACGGGGATCGTCGCCGACAGGATCGGGCTCCTGGGCGCGCTACAACTGGTGCCCTTTGCTCCCCTGCTTGCGGCGATCGTGTTCGCCATCGGCAAGCGGCACTACGCACGCGACCTGGACCGGGTGGCGACGCTGCGCGAAGCGGCCTCGCGCTGCCCGTGAAGCCACCACTCATCACGCAAAGAACGATTCCCATGACTCTCGATACGACACCCACCATTCTCATCGTGCCGGGTTTGCGCGACCATGTCGCCGAACATTGGCAAACCCTGTTGCAGCACAAACTGTCCAAGGCGGCCTCCGTGCCCCCGCTGGAACACGACAAGCTCAGTTGCGCCGCGCGCGTCGCAGCGCTCGATGCGGCCCTCGCGAAAATCGACGGCCCGGTGATTCTGGTCGCGCACAGCGCGGGCGTCATGATCACCGTTCACTGGGCCCGGCAGCATGACCGCAAGATCCACGGGGCACTTCTGGCCGCGCCCGCCGATCTCGAGACCCCGTTGCCGGAAGGCTATCCGGCCTTCGATGCACTCGCCGACAACGGCTGGCACCCCATTGCGCGCAAGCCGCTGCCGTTTCCGAGCATCGTCGGCGCGAGCCGCAACGATCCGCTGGCGAGCTTCGAGCGCGTGCGGCAGATGGCGCAAGACTGGGGCAGCCGCCTCGTCGACCTGGGCGAGGTGGGTCATCTCAACCCCGCCGCGGGCTATGGCGAATGGCCGATGGCGGAGGCGCTGATTCATGATCTCGTCTGAACGCCCGCACGTCGCCACGGCGGGCCGTGAGATCGGCTACGGCCGCACGATGACGGTCGAGGTCTTCTTCGATTTCATCTGCCCCTGGTGTCTGATCGGCAAACGCAACCTGGAGGCGGCCATCAGCCGCTTCGCTGCCTTGCGCCCCGACGTGCGCCTGAAAGTGCTATGGCGCTCCCATCAGCTTCTTCCCTCGATGCCGCTCGCAGGCATGCCTTATCAGGCGTTCTATCTCGACCGTCTTGGAAGTCATGAAGCCGTGGCGGCAAGGCGTTCGCAGGTCCGACGCGCGGGCATCGAGGCCGGCGTCGAGTTCTCGTTCGAGCAGATCGAAGTGATGCCCAACACGGCTGCCGCGCACGACCTCGTGGCCTACGCGGCCAGCCGTGGCAATGAAGCGCGACATGCCCTGCTGATCGAGCGCCTGTTCAGCGCGTACTTCATGGAGGGAAAGGATATCGGCGACTGGCGCGTTCTGGAGCGTCTCGGCGTCGAGTGCGGTCTCGAGCAACAGGGCGTCGTGAATCATCTCGCGGAATCGAGGCGCATGGCCAATCCGACCGCTCGCCTCGTGCCGCCTGCCGACCATCATTCCGGCGGCGTTCCGCACTTCGTGTTCGACGCGTCCTGCGCGCTTTCCGGAGCCCATTCTCCCGGCGCGATCATCGAAGCGATGATGCTGGCGGCTCGCGACTGAGGCCAGCCGCGAGCATAGGCCGCGAGCTTACGCGGCGTAGTCGTACACGCCGCGTCCCGTCTTGCGGCCGGGGCGTCCATCCATGCGTCGGCCTCCGTCGGATCACTGAAGGTTTTCGAAGATCGCCGCGATCCCCTGACCACCGCCGATGCACATCGTGACGAGCGCGTACCGGCCGCCGATGCGCTTCAACTCGTAAAGCGCCTTGACGGTAATCAGTGCGCCGGTCGCGCCGATCGGATGGCCGAGCGAAATGCCCGAACCGTTCGGATTCACTTTGGCCGGGTCCAGTCCCAGCTCGTTCGTGACCGCGCATGCTTGTGCGGCGAAGGCTTCGTTGGCTTCGATCACATCGAGTTGAGCGATGTCGAGGCCCGCGCGTTCGAGCGCCTTGCGCGTCGCCGGCACGGGACCGATGCCCATGTAGGCGGGATCGACGCCCGCATGCGCATACGACACGAGCCGCGCGAGCGGTTTAGCGCCGCGCCGCTCGGCGACGCTGCGCTCCATCAGCAGCACGGCCGCCGCCGCGTCGTTGATGCCCGATGCGTTGCCGGCCGTCACCGTGCCGTTCTCCTTGACGAACACCGGCTTCAGCTTCGAAAAATCGCCGGCGCTGGCATCGTGGCGCACGTGCTCGTCGGTATCGAAAACGGTCTCGCCCTTCTTCGTGCGCAACTTGACCGGCAGGATCTGCTCGCGGAATCGCCCTTCGGCGATAGCGCGCGCCGCCCGCCGATGCGATTCGAGCGCGAGCGCGTCCTGCTCATCACGCGAAATCCCGTACTTGCGCGCGACGTTCTCCGCCGTCACGCCCATATGGATCGTCTGGAACGGGTCGTGCAGCGCACCGAGCATCATGTCGACGAGCTTTCCGTCGCCCATGCGCTGCCCGAAACGCGCGCTCGGCATGGTGTACGGCGCGCGGCTCATGTTTTCCGCGCCGCCGCCGATCGCGACGTCCGCATCGCCCAGCAAAATCGTCTGCGCAGCCGAGACGACGGCCTGCAAACCCGAACCGCACAGGCGGTTCACGGTCAGCGCCGGCACATGCTGCGCCACGCCGCCGTCGATCGCCGCGACGCGGGCGAGATACATGTCCTTCGGTTCCGTATGAACCACATTGCCGAAGACCACGTGACCGACTTCATCGCCTGCGACGTTTCCGCGCTGAAGAACTTCGCGCACGGTCATCGCGCCCAGTTCCGCAGGCGAAAAATCCTTCAGGCTGCCGCCGAATTCACCGATTGCCGTTCGGACTCCACTCACCACCACGACTTCACGTCTTGCTTCGCTCATTGATTCCCTCCGGTTCGTTGGCGCTTGCGCGCATTCGGCGATTACATGTTCGGATAGTTGGGCCCGCCGCCTCCCTCGGGCGTCACCCATACGATGTTCTGCGTCGGGTCCCGCAGACGCCCGGCTCGACGCCCTGCTCCGCCGCGCGCTGTTTCAGGCGGATCGCGGCGGATAGTCCGGCGGGTCCGCCGCCGACGATCACCACGTCGTAGTCCATCGATTCACGCGGACCGTATTGCTCGATCCAGCTTCCAGACGCAAATGCGCGTGCCGTTTCCGACGTCATGCCGCCCTCCATCGTTCACGATTACGCGGTCGCGTCAGAATTGCGCTTCGCTCAACGCGAACAGCGGATCGTCGCCGCGCGCGGAAACGATGGCCGTCTCGAGCCCGCGGGCTTGCGTCAGAACATATTCGGAGAAGCAGTGCGCGGTCGCGATCTTGGCCCCGAAAAACTGCGGATCTTCGGCGCGCTTGCGCTGCGCCACGAGCAGCGCGCGCGCCATCTGCCAGCCGGACAGCACGATGCCCGCGAGCTTCAGGTACAGCACGCCGCCGCCGAACACCGCGCGCGGATCGCGCTTGCCCGACTCGAGCACATAGGCGATGACGTTCGCGAGCGCGTCGCGTCCGTCGGCGAGACGGCGGTGCATCGCGTCGAATACGCGCGCGGCGTCGCCTGCATCGGCGGACTGCAATGCGGCGAGCGTGTCGTCGATCTCCTTCAGCAGCGCGCGGGCTGCCGCGCCGCCGTCGCGCATCGTCTTGCGGCCGACGAGATCGTTGGCCTGAATCGCCGTCGTGCCTTCGTAGATCGACAGGATGCGCGCATCGCGATAAAACTGCGCCGCCCCCGTTTCTTCGATGAAGCCCATCCCGCCGTGCACCTGCACGCCGAGACTCGTGACGTCGACGGCCATTTCGGTGCTCCAGCCTTTCACGACCGGCACGAGGAATTCATTGATCGCGCGATGCCGCGCGCGGGTGTCGGCGTCGTCGTGATGATGGGCGATATCGGCATGAGCGGCCGCGACATAGGCGAGCGCACGCGCGCCTTCGGTCATGGCGCGCATCGTGCCGAGCATGCGCCGCACGTCCGGATGCCGGATGATCGCGACAGCTTCCGTGCCCGAGCCGTCGACGGGACGGCTCTGAATGCGTTCCTGCGCGTAGGCGACGGCCTTCTGATAGGCCGCATCGGACTGCGCGATGCCCTGGAGACCCACGCCGAAGCGCGCCGCGTTCATCATGATGAACATGTATTCGAGGCCGCGATTCTCCTCGCCCACGAGGTAGCCGGTCGCGCCGCCCTTGTCGCCGTACTGGAGCACGGCGGTCGGGCTCGCCTTGATGCCGAGCTTGTGTTCGATCGAAACGCACTGCACGTCGTTGCGCGCACCGAGGCTGCCGTCCTCGTTCACCAGAAACTTGGGCACGAGGAACAGCGAAATGCCTTTCACGCCTTCCGGCGCATCCGGCGTGCGAGCCAGCACGAGGTGGACGATGTTCTCGGCCATGTCGTGCTCGCCCCAGGTGATGAAAATCTTGGTGCCGGACACCTTGTAGGAACCGTCGTCCTGCCGTTCGGCGCGCGAACGCACGAGCGCCAGATCGGAGCCGGCTTGCGGCTCGGTCAGATTCATGGTGCCGGTCCAGGCGCCTTCGATCAGCTTCGGCAGATAGCGCGCCTTCAGTTCATCCGAGCCGGCGGTCAGCAAGGCCTCGATGGCGCCGTCGGTCAGCAGCGGGCACAACGCGAACGAGAGATTCGCCGCGTTCAGCATCTCGATGCACGGCGACGCGATCAGCTTCGCCAACTCCTGTCCGCCGAATCCGGCCGGATGGCTGACGCCCTGCCAGCCGCCCTCCGCGTACTGGCGGTAGGCATCGGCGAAGCCAGGCGATGCCGTCACCTCGCCGTCATGCCACTCGCTCGGGTGCTGATCGCCCGCCGCGTTCAACGGCGCGATGACTTCGGCGGCCAGCTTTGCGCCTTCATCGAGAATGGCGCGGGCGGTGTCCGCGTTTGAATCGGCAAGGCCGGGAAGCTGACACAGGCTTGCAATACCTGCCAGTTCTTCCATGACGAACAGCATTTCCTTGACGGGCGGCGAGTAACTCATCGATGACTCCTGACACGCCGCGTTCCGATGAAATACGCGCTGCGGCGGCGAATGTTGATATGTTGCGATGCATGGTATCAACGCCGCCTGGTTCCCTCGCTACCGAAATCTGCCCTTTCACTGACAAAATCTGCCAACCGGAATGACCTGTCGTCCAGGCTCAGCCTTCCTTTTGCAGCCTGTATGCCGCCGGTGTGCTGCCGGTCCAGTGACGAAACGCACGATGAAATGCGGTCGGATTGTCGAACCCGACGTCATAGGCGATCTCGGAAATCGAATCGCCCGAACGGGTGAGACGCTGAATCGCGATGTCCCGGCGCACTTCGTCCTTGATTGCCTGGAAGCTCGTTCCTTCCGCTTCGAGACGGCGGCACAGCGTCCGCATCGAGTAGTGCAACTGTTGCGCGACGGCGTCGACGCTCGGCGTTTTCGGCAGGCTCGCGGCGATGCACTGCCGCACCTGATGACACACCATCTCCTCCGTGAACGAAACGAAAATCCAGTCTTCCGGCGCGCGCTGGAGGAAGGCGTCGAGGTCTGACTTTCGCTGGCGGATGGGGCGGTCGAGGTAGACGGCATCGAACACGAGGCGTGTGCGATCGCGGCCGAAACGTACCGGTCCGGGAAACAGATACAGCAGATCGCCTGACTGCGCGGGCCGCAGGAATTCGAATGACGCTTCGACGAGCGGAATCCTCTGCCGTATGAGCCACGATGCGACGCCATGCACGAGCTTCAACATGAGTTCCCGCGCAAGCGCGCTTGCCTTCGGCCCTTGCGGATTGACGACGAATTCGACGATCGCGTCAGGCCCTTCCCTGCGTGAGGCGAGTTGAAATTCATCGAGGATCAGATGGAAGAATTGTCCGAAGCGATGAAGCGCCACTTCGAGCCGCGGCGCATCGAGAAGACTCAGACAGAGGAACTTGAGCGTGCCGTTGCGCAGCGGACGCGCGAAGATGCCGGGCATCTCGTCGTCGAGTTCCATTGCGAGCAGCCGGTAGAGCGTCGAAAACTGCTCCTGCGTGACGCGTGCCGCCGGCATGCTCAGCAGGTCGTGCGGAATGCCGGAATACCCGGCGAGCCGCGCGACCGCGGCCCGGTCGGCGCCGGAAAGAAAACCGTTGACGACCGAAATGGGAACGGTCGTGGAAAACGCATCCGGGCGTGATCGCACGGCGCCGGGACGAGAGGCCGATCTTGTCATATGCACATCTATTCGCGTTCTTTCATTGCTGCCATTGATATACGGTCTCTCACGACACTGATCGCCTGCTTGAGCGCGTACACATCGTGAAGATGCCGCGAAGGCACGCGTATCCGGCTTGCGTTGACGTCGATGTATTCCAGTTCGTTCCACCATCGCGCGATCTCGTCGGCTGACGGATGCGCTGTCTTCCAGATTTCGTCTTCCAGCGATTTCAACGCGCGATACCAGACCACAAAGCGATTATTGACGCGCGACTCGAGCATGCGCGGCAGTGCCTGCATTATGCCGATGAGCACCGCCATGAACGGCAGCAGAATGAGCAGACGTCTTTCTATGAAGCTGGCCAACCAGAATGGCAGATAGCGCTGCAAGAAAGGCCGGCCCGACTCGAAATACCGCTCGCTTTCCTTCGACACGGGGAACTCGGCGGTATTCAGATTCGGGAATGCGCCCAGTGGTGTGAAATAGTCCTCGCCGGCGTGCACCGTCCTGGCCGCATCCAGCAAGAGATAAACGAGTGCAGGATGCAATGCGTCCTTTGCCACCAGCAGAGCCGTCGAAGCGAGCAAGGTGACATCGGACGTCGGATTGTCGTCGACGATACTCGTGGACGCCCGTGGAAACGTGACCTTCGAAAGAGACGGAAACTTCTGCACGATCGCGTCGGCCTGCGCGAAGCTCACGAGCTTCAGGTCGCTGTTGAGCAGCGTCTCCTGCATGGGCGCGTCAGGTCTGCCTATGAAGAAAGCGGCGTCGAGACTGCCGTCTTCGAGGCGCCGGTAGGCCGCCTGTGCATCGACCTCCGTCAGTTGCGAATTGTCTCGGGTCACGCCGCTGAACGCGAGCAAGGCCAGCGACACGCGCAACAGGCCACTGCCACGAATTCCGATACCGATCCGCTTGCCACGCAACTGTGCGAGCCGGTTGACGATCACGTCCCCGCGATAAAACACCCATATGGGTTCATACGAGACTGCTGCGATCGTCTGCAATCCATCGCTTTCCCGCGCTTCGACCGTGCCGGACTGAATGAAGCCGACCTCATATTCGCTATTGCTGTCTTTGAGCCGCTCGTAATTCTCTACGGATCCCGAAGAAGGTCTTATGTCGAGCGTTACGCTGTCACGTTTCAGGATAGGCGCATATTTGTGCGCAAAGCCTTGATAGATGCCATTGTCGGCGCCGGTCGTCATGATGATTCTTGTCTGAAACGCCGGTTCGACGATACCGAACAGCGTCCAGCCGAGCATGGTCAGCAGGATCACCGCACCGGTGATCGCCAGCAGCCGTCGCCGAGATGTAAGCGGCAGCCTGTACCTGCGATGAAATGCTTTTTTGTGCCGCGGCATCGTCCGGACCTCACGACATCGGTTCGCGTTTCGTCAGGCGCTTTCATGATCAACCGCCGCTTGCCTTGTCGACCGCCCGCGTCCGTTGCGCCCGCGCCTCCGTGATCAGCCCATAGGAGGCATAGTATTTGAAAATATTGCGTACATAGGTCGTGGTTTCGCTACCTGTCTTCTCCGCGTGTGAATACCTTTGTTCCGAAGATGCAAGTCTTGGCGACGCGTTCTTCGTCAGGAACGCGGACTGGCAAGGAAGCAGACTTACGCGACGACTAGAGTCGCGACGGGGCGATGTTGGTCCCGCTTTCCCCGGAGGCCGAAGCAGCGGCTGGTGCAATCGCCGCCGTCGGCGTCGGTGCCGGCGTTGAGCCGCTGAGAAGGAATCCAGCCGATGTCAGGAAAATAACGGCTGACAATAGTATTGCCATGGAATTTGCCTCGCCGCTGTGGGCGGCGCCTGCGGGCGCGGACCGCCATGCGCGCGGCACCCCAACGACTGGCGCCGTACTATCAAGCTACGCCTGCACCTCGCCATGCAATTGATGTGTGTCAAATCACCTGTGCGACGAAAGCGCCGATGCGTGGCTGGTCACCGGAACGTTCGGACGAACTCAAGGGGAAACCTTCTCCCATCCGGGCCCCGGATCGCGTGCTGGTGCTCGGCCTCGCATCGTGTCTTCGAGAATTGCCGCCGGTGCGCCACCGCCGCGGAGCGCGCGGTCCACGACATAAACAACGCGTATGTGTGTGTCGGGGGTCGCGAGCATGGTGCCCGTGGCGAGCGCCGCAAACGACGTCGGACTGCCATCGATCGCGAACAGGATGCGCTGCAGTGCAACGACTTGCCTCCCGGCAGGCAGCCGATGCACTTGCTGGCTCAACCCTTTCCCACGCGACTAGGCAGCCGGCGGACGCCCGAAGTGCGCGATGACGTCCTTGACGCCCGGCGCGTTCTCCGCGGCGACGCGAATGGCGTTGCCTTCTTCCGCCCCGACGACCGGTCCCCAGAGGTGCACGACCCCGTTCTCGACGATGACGTTCTCCCGCGCGATGGCCCAGGGCTGGCCTTCCATCGCAGCGAGCACGTCTTCGCGAATCGCGTGATCGCCGTTCTCTGCCGCCGTGGGCACTTCGGGCGCCATCGTCACGAGCGCGCGAATCAGGTTGGAGCGGCTCACGACGCCGACCACCTTGCCGTCGCGCATGACCGGCACGCGCTTGATGCGTCGACGTTCGAGCAGCTCCGCGATGTCGCCCACCGGACAGGATTCGGTGATCGTCGTGACGTCGGTGGTCATCACATCCCTGACCTTCCTCGCGTGCTCCTTCACGTACTGGCTCGCCAGCTCGGTCGTCGACGCCACCATTTCGAGCCACCAGGCACGCTGTTTGACGCCCGTTCCAATTTCCGCCCGATGCATCAGATCACCTTCCGTGATCATGCCGAGCAGCCTGCCAGCCTCGTCGACGACAGGCATTCCGCTGATACCCGCAAACACCATCGTGCCTGCCGCGTGCCGCACGGACATGTCGGGGCTGGCGGTGATGATCGAAGTCGTCATGATGTCGGAAGCTCTCACGTTCATCTCCTGTCTCAATAGCAAACTCGGGCCGACGCACCTTCAGATTAATTTCCAAATGCACATTAGGCAAAGATTCGACGAAGTGGCGAACTGATATTAAGTCAGTCAGGAAAACCGGTTCTTCGGATCGCATTCGCAAATCGCACCAATCGCGTCATTCGTTGCTGACAGCGAAGGCGCGGCCGCCTCATTCGACTTATGACATCATGACGTTCCCAACGCAGAAGCGCTCGCTCACCGGATTCCACAACGTCGATGAACTTCAGGTCCTTGCAGTGCTTCGTCATTCTTGCCGAGGAACTGAACTTCAGCCGTGCGGCCGAGCGTCTGCATATCGCGCAACCCGCGCTGAGCCAGCAGATCAAGTTGCTGGAAGACCGGCTCGGCACCCAGCTCGTCGATCGCGCGCGGCGGCCGCTGCGCCTCACCGAAGCGGGCCACTATCTCTGCACGGAAGCGCGCCAGATTCTCGGCTCCTGGGAACAGGCCAGCGTCGGCGCGCAGGAAATCGGCATTGGGCGGCGCGGCTGGCTGTCGATCGGCTTCACGCGATCCGCGATGTACAGCATTCTGCCGCCCGCGCTGAAGGCGTTCCATCAATCGCGCCCGGAAGTCGAGCTCAAGCTGTTCGAGATGCTGACCGAAGAGCAGACCGACGCGCTGCGGGACATGCGCATCCACGTCGGCATCGGGCGGCAGCCGCTCGCGATTCCCGGCTGCTCGTCTTATCCCCTGCTGCGCGAGCATGTCGTGGCCGTACTCTCGCCGGATCATCCGCTCGCGGCCAAGAAGAAGGTGCGTATCGTCGATCTGGCCGATACACCGCTCATCCTCTATCCGAAGCATCAGAACGCGCAGTTCAAGCGCACCGTGCAGTCGCTGTATCGCGATGCCGGCGTGACACCCTTCGTCGCGCATCAGGCCTACGAAATCCAGACCGCGATCGCGCTCGTCGCAGCGGGGCTCGGCGTGACCTTCGTCGGCGAATCGGTGGCGCGGCACGGACGCACCGACGTCGTGTTCCGTCATCTCGCGGGTCCGGGCGCGTCGCAATGGTCCACGCTCGCCGCGACCTTCCGCACGGACGATGACTCGGCTCATCTGCGGGCCTTTCTCGACTGCCTGCCACCGCCGCTTGCCGACGTCGCACTATAAGCGAAGCCTTATAGAAGAATAAGGAACGCGTCTTGGACGCGGGCTGCCGCGCTTCTTATCATCGGTTTTCGTGCTCGACCGGCTCGCCCTGCGCGCGGCCGTTCCCGAGCGGCGCACGGCGAAAGCCGTTCGTCAGGCAGGGCCGCAGAGCCCTCATGATCCGATGAAAAGAACGTGGAGACGGCATGACCCCATTCAGTGAAGCGGCGACCATGCGAAAGGTGTACGGGCGGCTCATGCCCCTGCTTTTCGCGATGATGTTCTTCAACTATCTCGACCGCATCAACATCGGCTTCGCGGCGCTCGACATGAACAAGGCGCTCGGCTTTTCGCCCGCCGTGTTCGGCTTCGCGGGCAGCATCTTCTTCGTCGGCTATATGGTGCTCGAAGTGCCGAGCAACCTGCTGCTGCATCGCGTGGGCGCGCGCCGCTGGATCGCGCGGATTCTGCTGACGTGGGGCGCGGTGGCCGCCGTCACTGCCTTCGTCTTCGACGACAAGAGCTTCTACGTGCTGCGCTTTTTGCTCGGCGTGATGGAAGCGGGCTTTCTGCCGGGCGTCGCGGTGTATCTGACGAAGTGGTTCCCGGAGCGTTACCGGGCGCGCGCGGTGGGCGGCTACATCATCGCGGGATCGTTTTCCGCGGTGCTCGGCGGCCCGATCTCGACCGTTCTGATGACCTACGCCAATGGCATCCTCGGCCTGCAGGGATGGCAATGGATGTTCATCCTCGAAGGCATTCCGGCGATGCTGCTCGGCCTGCTCACGCTGCGCATCATGACGGAGCGCCCCGCCGACGCCGACTGGCTCGCCGACAACGAAAAGCAATGGCTCGAAACGACGCTCGCGGCCGAGCGTGAAGCCGTTGGCGGCAACACGCATTTTCCGCTGCTGCGCGTGGCGGGCGACATCCGCGTATGGAGCCTCGCGTGTCTGTTCGGCTGCGCGCTGGTGGGCATCTACGGGCTCTTTCTGTGGCTGCCGCAGATCGTCAAGAGTCTCGGTCATCTGAGCAATATCGAAGTCGGCTTTCTGTCGGCGGCGCCGCCGCTGCTGGGCGTGCTGGGCACCTTCATCATCAGCCGCAGTTCCGACCGCACCGGCGATCGCAAGAAGCATCTCGCCTTCGTCTACGGCATGAGCGCCATCGCGATCGCGGGAAGCGCGTATGCGCCGAATCCCGTCATCGCTTATGCGCTGCTTTGCGTGACGGGCCTCTTCATCTACGCCGGCAACCCGCTGTTCTGGAGCCTCGCGTCGTCGTTCAGGACCGGCGCGGCGGGCGCGGCGACCATCGCGCTCATCAATACGATCGCGCAGTTCGGCGGGCTCGTCGGGCCGTGGAGCATCGGCCTCGTGCGCAACGCAACGGGCAACTTCAAGCTCGCCTTGCTGACCATCGCCGCGTTCCTGGTCGTCGCGACGGTCATCGCGCTTGTGATGCGCGTCCGGCCCGCCGACGACGAAGACGCTTCGCTGCCCGCCGCCGATCCGGCCGCGCGCACCTGAATCCCGATCACGACGACAGGAAAACCCCGCATGATCATTGATTGTCACGGTCACTACACGACCTCGCCGCCACAGCACGAAGCGTGGCGCGCGCAGCAGATCGCCGCGCTGAAGGACGGCGCATCGCCGCCGCCGCGCCCCGCCATTTCCGACGATGAAATCCGCGAGAGCATCGAAGGCGGTCAGTTGCGCATCCAGCGCGAGCGCGGCACCGACCTCACGATCTTCTCGCCGCGCGCCGCCGGCATGGGCCATCATCTGGCCCCGGCCGAGGCCAACGCGGTCTGGTCGCGCGAATGCAACGACCTCGTGCATCGCGTGTGCGCGCTCTTTCCGCGTAACTTCGTCGGTGTGTGCCAGTTGCCGCAGGCGCCGGGCGTCGCGCCTGCGAACTGCATCGCCGAATTGCGGCGCTGCGTGGAGGAACTCGGTTTCATCGGCTGCAATCTGAATCCCGATCCTTCGGGCGGTCACTGGACCGGGCTGCCGCTGACCGACCGCTCGTGGTATCCGCTCTACGAAGCAATGGTCGAGCTCGACGTGCCCGCGATGATCCACGTTTCGTCGTCGTGCAATGCGAACTTCCATGCGACCGGCGCGCATTACATCAATGGCGACACCTCGGCCTTCATGCAGTTGCTGCAAGCCGACCTGTTCGCCGATTTCCCGTCGCTGAAGTTCATCATTCCGCATGGCGGCGGCGCGGTGCCGTATCACTGGGGACGTTATCGCGGGCTCGCGCAGGACATGAAGCGGCCGCTGCTCACCGAGTATCTGCTGAAGAACGTCTTCTTCGATACCTGCGTCTATCACCAGCCGGGCGCCGAATTGCTCGCGAAGGTGATTCCGGCGAAGAACATCCTGTTCGCATCGGAGACGATCGGCGCGGTGCAGGGCATCGATCCCGAAACCGGCCATTACTTCGACGACACGCGCCGCTATATCGATGCGATCGAATGGCTCAGCGATGCGGATCGACAGCGCATCTACGAGGGCAACGCGCGCGACGTGTACGCACGCCTGTCCGCGCAGCTCGAACGACAAGGATCGACCGAAGGAGCGACGACATGAATCCGGCCGGATGGCGCGAATACGAATCGGCGGCTCAGGCGAGCCCCGCGATCCTCGACGCCTTGCGCGAACTCGCGGTCTCGCTTCTGAGCGACAACATGGCCCGCGTGAGCGGCACGACCGGCTTGCGTGCGTTTCACCGGCCGAAGCCGATGGCCGGCACCGCGGTCACGATACGCACGCGCGGCGGCGACAATCTCGCGATCCATCGCGCGTTCGACTACTGCCGTCCGGGCGACGTGCTCGTGATCGACGGCGCCGGAGAGCTCACGCAGGCGCTGATGGGCGACATCATGGCGAGCTTCGCGGAAAGCATCGGCGTGCAAGGCCTCGTCATCGACGGCGCCATCCGCGATGTCGGCGCGCTGAGCCAGCGTGCGTTTCCGGTCTATGCGCGCGGCGTGACGCATCGCGGACCGTACAAGAACGGTCCGGGCGAGATCAATGTGCCCGTGACCGTCGGCGGGATGGTGGTGCATCCGGGCGACATCGTCGTCGGCGATGAGGATGGCGTGCTCGCCATCGCGCCCACGGATGTCGAAGCGGTGATCGAGGGCGCGCGCAAACAGGCGGCGAAGGAAGCAGCGGCGTTGCAGTCGATCGCGGAGGGACGCTTCGACCGTTCATGGGTCGCCCCGCAGCGCGACCGCATGATGAACGGCTGACGCCCGTCGTGCCCGACTATCTCGACATAGCCACACTGGTCGATCTCGCGCGACGCGCGCAAGCCCGAACGCCCGGGCCATGCGCGTGCACGAAAACGCCGCTGGACGGCTGGCAATCCCAGCCGCTGTCCCTCGACGAAACGCAGTTGCGCGAGATCGGCACGTTGATGCCCGAACACGATCCCGAGCCGACCTTCGCCGAGTATCTGCCCGGCAAGATCGGCTATTGGTCGGCGGATGCGCCGATCGCGCCGCGCTACTTTCCGTACAACCGGTGCGGCGTGTGGGAATGTTCGTCGTGCGGGCGTCTCTATCTGCGCTATACCGAAGGCGGAGGCTATTTCGTCGATCGCAGGATTCGCGCGCTGCGTCTGCATCTGATCGAGGATGCCGCGCTCTGAGCGGTGATCGCCGCGTCGCCCCCGACCATCGGGACACTCCAGCCACGCTTTTATTCCCCCATCCCGCGCAAATAAATCGCCGCTTTCGCGCGGAACAAACTCCCACTCCCCGCTGTTTTGCTTTCGACGGTCGCGGCACACCGCAGCGGCCCCGAACGGCGCGATTCGTCCAGCGAACCGGCCACGCAGGAGGAATCATGCACCGCGCAATCTATGTCGTCGACCAGAGCTACTTCAGCTTCGGCTGCTTCTATCGCGTGGACCTGCGCAGCCGCAGCGGCCGCCTCATCGAAACGCACTACGTGAAATTCAGCGAAATCGCGTGGTGCTAGGACGCATGCGGCGCAGCCATCGATCACATCAGGCTCGAGGAGACCCATTCCATGAACTACGCCTACGCCCGCTTGCCGGATATCGTCCCCTACGATGAATGGCTGAGAGGCACATCCGCGCTGCTTCAGGTACGCAGTTCGGCGCTGAAGAATCTGGACGCCCAGATACAGCTCTATCACCGCGATCGCACCGTCCACCAGTTCCATCTTCTGGTGCGCGCGTTCGAGTACTGGCAAGAGTCGGCCGGCACCGGCGATGACTGGAAGAAAGTCTCGCGCAACGGCCTGAACTACTTCACGCTGCTCGATCAGCAGTTGCGCGGCAAGGGCGACACCGACGCCGCTGCCGGCGCGCAAGACTTCATGACGCCTGCGCTCATCAACTCGCGTCTGGGCGTGCTGTATCTCTTCGGCAACATGGAAATCGAGGACGATACGTTCCAGGTGCTGCTCGAAGGCGCTTTCGAAATCACCAACGCCGGCCTCGGCTTCGCGCCGGACGGCAACGACGCCGCGTCGATCGCCGGCGACGTGCTCGACAACAGTCTCGTGCAGAAGTCGGCCTCGGTCGCGCTGGAGCAAGTGCAGCAAAAGATCAGCAGGCGCAAGAAACCCACGCTCATGAGTTCCGGCCAGCTCATGACGTCCGGCATCACGCTGCCTGCATTGAGCAGCGCGGCGCGGCGTCTCTATGAAACGATTCGCGCCAAGGTCGAGGAAGGCGCAAGAAAGCTCTGGGACATGATCCGCGAGAAGGTCGCGGATATTCGCAACGATCCGGCGGGCTTCGCGCTCGACACCATGCCCGGCCTCCTGCGCAAGCTCGTCGATTTCCTGTGCGGCAAGCTGCTCGCGACCGTCGCGCCGCTCATCGGCGCGGGCCTCGATATCGCCAAGGGCATCGCCAATACCGTCGACAGCAGCATCACCAAATATCGCGAGTGGGTGCAGGGGCGGGACGTGCAACTGATCGCCGGACACCCCGGCACCATCGTGGAGGCGATCCGGCGCGCGATGAAGCTCTCCATCGGCGCGGGCGTCTACGACATGGTCAAGGGCGGCGCGAGTCTCGGCTTGCAGATCGCGAGCCAGGGCGCATCGACCATCGTGGATGCCGTCGTCTCCATCATGGAAACGCTCGCTAAGGTCATCTGGAAGATCGTCGAGATCAAGCGCATCAAGCGCTTTTGCGAGCAGGCGAAGGCGTACTGGGACGCGCGCATGCAACGCGACGCGCTGCATACACGGCCGATCGCCTTCAATAGCTGGTTCAAGCGTTACGCCGTGCCGATACCGGCGCTCTCGGTGCTCGCGCTGAATTCCGGCATCTGCGGCGACAAGATGCATTTCCTCGCGATGTTCAAGGACAACGAGACCATCGTCACGCAAACGGAGTTCACGGCCGGCTGCAAGTACGTCGATGACCTCAAAGTCTGGGGATCGAACTATCTGGGCGATGCGGGCTTCGCGTTCAAATCGGACGATGCGACGATCAAAGGTCTGCTCACGCTCGCCGCAAGCCACACGGAAGTGCAGACCTGGGACCTGAAGCTGCGCAAGGCCGTTCTGGGTTTCCTGAACGGATAGCGGCTTCACGCGCGACCCATCCGGCGCCTTCGCATTTGCGAAGGCGCTTTCGTTTTCGGCCCGCGCTTCATGACGCCGGCAACACTCATCCCCGCGATTTCTTCCATCGCCACGCAAAAAATATCGCTGGAATAGAAGCCGGCGCCGGGCTGTTTTCGTCGCAATCCCTTCACGTTCCGAGGCATAGATCCCGATGAACGCCAGAACCAGATTCCACGCTCTGCGCATCGGCTTCGCCATTGCGTGTCTGTGCGCGCTTCACAGCGTGCGCGCGAGCCAGTTCATTCTGCTGCCGGAAGGAACCGTCACGCTGATCCGCGCGACGACCGTCTTCAACGTCGATGCGCCGATCGCGCTGGAACAAGGCGATCTGCTCGCCACCGCTGCGCAGGGCGGCGCACAACTCGAAGCAGACGGCACGATCGTCGCGCTCGGCGCGGACACGCGCATCGCCATCGACGCCGCGCCGGGCGGCGATTCGCTCGCGCTGCTTTCGGGCTGGATCAAGATCGCGCGCACGAAGGCGAACGCGCCTTTTTCGATCGACACGCCGACGCTTCAGTTCGCCTTGCGCGACGGCGTGGCCGTGCTGCACGCGAACCGCGACGCGACCTCGCTTTTCCTCGAAACGGGCGGCATGACGCTCACTCTGCCCGAACATGCCGACGCCCATCGACAGCTCGACGGCGAGCACTACGCCGCGCGTGAAGCAGGCAAACCGCTCGATGTGAGCACACGCCCGGCGTCCGCGTTCATCGCCGGGATGCCGCGTCCGTTCCGCGATCCGCTCGCGTCGGTGGCGTCGGTGGCGTCGGTCTCCGCGCCCGCGAAGGCGAAGCTCATCGTGCCGTCTCAGGGCCGCCCGGCGACCTTTGCCGATCTCGCCGACTGGCTCACCGCGCCGCTCGCCGTTCGCCGCAGCTTCGTCGCGCGATTCCGGCCGCTGGCGCACGGCGAGCCGTTCCGCTCGCAAGTGCGCCAGAACCTGCGCACGCTTCCCGAATGGCGGCGCGTGCTGTGCCCGCCTCCCGCCATGCCGCGCAGGCGCGCAGTCGTGCCCGTGCAGGCCCAATCGACCGAGGTGGAGTCATGAGACTGTCGCTCGCCGTCAAATTCAACCTGGTGTTTTTCGCGGTCTTCGTCGTCGGCTTCGTCTCGGCCGGATTCGCCGCGCGCGAACTGCTGCGCCGCGCGGCCATCGAAGAGACCGTGCAGAATGCGCGCGTCCTGATGGAAGCCGCGAGCGCGGCGCAGAACTACACCGCGACACAAGTCACGCCGCTCCTTCAGACGCAGCTCAAATACAGTTTCGTGCCGCAGTCGGTGCCGGCGTTTTCGGCGGTCGAAACGCTGATGACGCTGGAAAAGCGTCTCGCCGGATACTCCTATCGCTCGACGATGCTGAACCCGACCAATCCGCGCGACCGGCCTTCGGACTGGGAAGCGGACGTGATCCGGCATCTGCACGACAAGCCGGAACTCAAGGAAATCGTCGGCCTGCGCGATACGCCCTCGGGGCAGAACCTCTATATCGCGCGCCCGAACCGCATCAACGACGCGGCCTGCATGGAGTGTCACAGCGTGCCGTCGCGCGCGCCGAAGACGCTCATCGACAAGTACGGTCCCGACAACGGCTTCAACTGGGCGATGCACGAGGTCATCGGCGCGGATTTCGTCTCGGTGCCGATGGCGCTGCCGGTCGCGCGCGGCGACGCGGTCTTGCGCACCTTCCTCGCGTCGCTGCTGGCGGTGTTCGTGCTGCTGCTGATCGCGCTGAACGTGACGGTGCATCTGCTCGTCACGCGGCGCATCCGTGCGCTCTCTCGCGCCGCCGATCAGGCGAGTCTCGGCGAGCTCGACGGCGCCAATTTCACGGAGCGCGGCCGCGACGAAATTGCTTCGCTCGCCGCGTCGTTCGCGCGCATGAAGACGAGCCTCGTCGAAGCATTCAAGATGATCGAGGCATGAGGTGGCGACGCCCGCCGTCACGCAACTCGGCAAGTACCGCATCGAGTCGATGCTGGGCGCGGGCGCGATGGGCATCGTCTATCGCGCGTTCGATCCGCACATCGAGCGCCATGTCGCGCTGAAGACGGTTCGCCACGAGTTGTTCGAAAGCGGCGAGCGCGAGAGCCTGAAGGCGCGTTTGCGCAACGAAGCGCAGGCGGCCGGCCGGCTCGTGCATCCGAATATCGTCGGCGTGTATGACTACGGCGAGACGGCGGACACCGCCTATATCGCGATGGAGCTCGTAAGCGGACAGGGACTGAAGCAACGGCTCGACGCAGGCGGCCCGCTCGAACTCGCCACCGCGCTCGACTGGTTCGGGCAACTGCTCGCCGCGCTCGGCTTCGCGCATGAGCACGGCGTCGTGCATCGCGACATCAAGCCTGCGAACCTCCTCGTGAGCGCGCAAGGGCGGCTGAAGGTCGCGGACTTCGGCGTCGCGCATGTCGAATCGTCCACGCTGACGCTGGCGGGCGCGATGATCGGCACGCCGAGCTACATGTCGCCGGAACAGTTCACGGGCGAATCCGTCGACGGGCGCTCCGACCTCTTTTCCGCCGCGATCGTGCTGTATCAGATGCTCACCGGATGCCGACCGTTCGCGGGCGCGTCGCAAACCGAGGTCATGCGGCAGATCATGCACGAGACACCGCGCGCGCCTTCCGCATGCAATCCCGCGCTGCCGGCCGCACTCGACGACGTGCTGATGCGCGCATTGTCCCGGCGTCGCGATGCACGCTTTCAGACGGCGAACGCGCTGCGGCGGGCACTCGATGATGCAACGAACGGCACGTCGACGGCAGCGGAAGACGACCGCACGATTCTCGAAGCGCCGCCGGTAACGCTTGCCTCGGGAACGGGCTCGTGGCGCGGCGACTCCCTGCCCTCGCCGACGATGTGGCCCAGCGCCATGCTTGCGTCCGTCGAGACGCGGCTTGCCGCGCAGATCGGGCCGGTGGCGCGTCTGCTCGTGCGGCGCGCGGCGGCGCGCATCGGCGATGCGCCGGACCTGCCCGCGCTCGTCGCGCTGCTCGCGCCGCATGTTCCCTCCGACAAGGGCCGTGCGCAGTTCATCGCCGCCTTCGCGGATGGATCGAAAGCGGGCACGTCGCAAGGACCGTCGCCTTCTTCATCGCTCGACGCGGAAGAGGTGCGGGCCGCCGCGCTCAGGCTCGCCGTCTATCTCGGTCCGATCGCGCAGATCATCGCGAAACGCGAGGCGTCGCGCGCGGCCAGCCTGCGCGCGCTGCACGAGCGGCTCGCGGCGGCGATCTCCAACGAAGCCGACCGCGCGCGTTTCGAGCGCGATGTCGGACTGTAACGACACGCATCAGAAGGAGCACGACCGATGGATCATTGCGCACCCATCCGCCTGGCGACTTGCTCGGCGTTCGGCCTCACCGACGCGGGGCGCGTGCGCCGCGAAAATCAGGACCGCTTTCTGATCGATTCGACATCGAACCTCGTCGCGGTCGCCGACGGCATGGGCGGTCACGCATTCGGCGCACGCGCCAGCGCGACCGCGCTCGAGTGCATCGCCGCGCGGCTCGCCGCCGACGCCATGCCGCGCGGTCACGCGGGCGTCACGTTCGCCGATGACCCCGACGCGACCGTCCACGATGCGTCGGCGTGCGCGATGCGCGCCGCCGCCGACGCGCTCGGCCACGCCAACGCGGTCCTCCACGCGATGAACCTGCATGAGCGTCTCGCGCATCGATCGATGGGCACGACGTTGACGGGCATCTGGCAGCCCTCCGGCTCCGCGCAGCTCATTTCGTTTCATGTCGGCGACAGCCGGCTCTACCGCTATCGCGACGGCGCGCTGACACAGTTGTCGCGCGACCAGACGCTTTATCAGCAGGCGCTGGAGCGCGGGGACATCGAGCATCTGCCGCCGCGCAACGTGCTGTTGCAGGCGCTGGGCCCGCTGCCGTCGATCGCGCCCGTCGTGCACGCGCATGCGTGCCTGCCCGGCGACCGGTATCTGTTGTGCAGCGACGGGCTGCACGGCGAGGTTGCGCATCGGGAGATGGAAGCGGCGCTCGGACATATGACGCCGCATGGTATCGATGAGGCATGCCGAAGCCTTGTTGCGCTCGCGCTCGATGCGGGCGGCAAGGACAACATCACGGCGGTCATTGCGTGCTTCGATGGCAGATAGGATCAACACCCCCGTTCGCTCAGGTTTCCGAAGTTATCATTCCTTGACTCTACGAAGCATCGACTCTGCCAAGTCTCATCGACACAAAATGACGTCGACCGATTCCATCTGGCGCCCAGTTGCGTTAGGTTCACCGTTCTCGTGGTTAAAAGGAGGACGCCGAAGAATGACCAAAGAACTTTTCCTTGTTCGCACGTCTATGACTAACACCGAGGAGGGTTCGTCGGTAATCATCGATGTGAACACGCAACGCATATGCCCGAACATGAGCAATGCGGCGTTCCGTGAGCTTGTCATGCGATTGCGCGATACCGCGATCACGATGATCGATACCCGCTATCTGGCTCTTGCGCGCTACTGGGACAAAGAACGAGCGCCCGTCGAAATGTGGTTTGGCAAGTCCGATGAGAGCCTCAAACAGATGCTTCTGACAGGATTACCCAAGCTCAAGGCCGCAATGCTGGAACTGAAGGCCGAAAAGATCGTGAGATACGACGATGAACTCAGTACGTATCTAACTTGTGTCCCGGCTGTATCGGGTCCCGGCGTCACCGCCGCGGTTTGCAAGCCGGATTCATCGAAGCGCATTATTGCTATCTATCCTGAGTTTTGCGGGCTGCCGGAAACACACAGGCAAAAAAACTCTCAGTTGAAAACGTTGATTCATGAATGTACGCATTTTGTGGACACGTTCGACTCATTGGATACAGTCTATGGATCGGGAGACGGCCTTGCGATATGGGCCAAAATGAACTCCGATCGGACAGAGAAAAATGCCGACAGCATCACCTGCTACATTGCGAATTGATCGGATATGAAAAAAGCCAGATTCCCTGAAACGACACTTCTTTGCCTCGCGCTTTCCGTTGCCGCCTCTGGCGCTTTCGGGTGCACAATACTGCAATTCATGGAGAGCCGTATCCCGCTCAACTCCGTCGGCATACCTAATGCAGATCGAATCAGGATCGCTGAAATGGTTATCGCGGCACGGGGATGGCCTGACACCGAGATAAGAGGCGTGATTCAGGCGGCGGCATATGTGCGTGAAGATCATCCGAACGAGCTGGTAAAGCAGCGTGGCGAACGTCTTAAGCGATATCTGCTGCAACTTGGTCTGAAAGAGGAAAATTTCTGGATGGAGCCTCATGTTCTGACCGAAGAGGAAGCCCATGATTCTCATGGCGATCTAAACATCAATCAGCTAGGCGTCACCCTTTATCCGATTTGCGAAGGTGGCTGCGATCGGCTCTGCAACGATCCTCACGTTACGCCGGTTATGAAGACAATCAAATAGCCGAAAGATGCGCGCGACCCTCGAACAGCCCCGCGACGAACGCCGCATCGGGCAATCCCGCGCTCACGCGCGCCGCGTCCGCGTGCCACCAATCGCTCATTCCCCGCGCGCCTGCATGTACCGGCGTCGAACCGCCGATCAACTCTTCCGCAGGCGATAGCCCCAACAATCCGGCATCGAAATCCGCGAGACACGCGCCCTTATCGAGCGTCGCGAGCGCAAGCGCGCTGCAACGCGCGAACCACGCGCGAGCATGCGGACGCCACATCGGCCATGCGCGCGGCTCGACGGGCGCGGCGATCGTGAGCGGAAAGTGACGGCCCACGCTGTCGACGCTCGGCATCAGCACGCCCGCCCATCCGCTCTTCCCCAGAACGCCGCCGCCGAGCGCGAAGCACCACAGCGGCGCGGTCAGATAAGCGTCGAGCCACGCATCCCCACGCGACGCGCGGCTCGCGAGCAGGCCCGCCTGCAACATCGCATCCCACGGCTCGACGAAGCACGGCGGCAAGCGCCGCGTCACGAAGTCGCCGTTGCCGCGCACCTTGCCGAAGCATCCGGCGACGCCCGGCGACGTCATCACAGATGCTCCGGACAACGGAACTGCTCGAGCGGCGCGCGCCGGAACGGATTCACGACGCTGGTCGCATCCAGTTCGAGCACGGCCTTGCGTCCGGCGGAATCGAGCGTGAGCCTGTAGCGGTCCGGCTGCGCGGTGCCTTCGAGCCTGCCGGTGTCGATCAGATGCAACAGCGCCCACGGACCGCTCGCATCGAGCGACGCGATTTGCGTCGCGGAAGGCGGATCGAACCGCGCGCTCGTGCGGCCGGTATTTTTGCCGCTCGGCCATTGCAGCAGCATCGACTGGAGACCGTCTGGCTTCAGCGCGAGCTGCTGCCCGTCGATGTCGAGATTCACCTGCGTCACGCCGGGATCGAAGGAAAGCACCTTCACGCGAAAGCGGATCGACATGTCGCGGCTGCCGTCGTGGAAAAACGCGTCGCGGATCTGCGCGGCGCGCTGGAACTGCGCGAGCGCGTCGCGTGGCATGCCCGCGGGCGGCGTGCCGGCGCGCCATTGCCAGACAGCGCCGCTCGTGTCGACAAGCGCGGCGAGGTTCTTCTGGAAGAAGTCGTCGATCAGACCGCCCGGCGCGAACAGCTTGCCGAAGTCGTCGGCGGCGACATCGCGGGTCGAGCCATGCACGAACGGATAACGGCCATCGAGCGCGCGGCGGCATAACGGCCCGGCGTTCGCGTTCCACTGCGCGTCGAGACGGGCGCGCTCGCCGCCTTCCACGAGCGCCGTGCCCGCCGTGGCGAGCGATGCCGCGACGGGAATGAGCGGCGCCGGCGTCGACTGGCTCGCGAGCCTCAGCTTGCCGAGCGCGTCTCCGGCGGGCGTAGGCTGACCCAGTCTGCGCGCGGCGTCGGCGGCGTCGAGATAGACGGCGGCGTCCTTCAGCGGCGCGAGCACGCGATCCAGCGAAGCGGCGTCGCCCGGCTTGCCAGCAAGGTCGTGCAACGGCTGAAAGTGCTCGTCGACGCGTGCAACCGCGAGCGTCGTCTCGCGCGCCGCCGCGACGATGAACTTCCTGAGCGGCGAATCGGGCGCGGCAAGCGCGTTCGCGATACGCGCGCCATCGGCGAGCGCGGTGACGGGCACGGCGGTCACATCGTCCAGCAGGGCATCCCATGCGTGGATATAGGCATCGACATAACGCGCGTCGAGCGCGGCGCGCAACGCGGCGACGCCGTCGGGCGTGAGCGCGGCATCTTCGCGGCCGAGCACCCAGGCGTCCTTCGCGACATCGGCGAGCGCGGTGTCGCGCAGCCGCATGTATTGCGCGTAGCCGGCGCGCGTGTACGCACCCGCCACGCCGGTCGTGAGCGGCGCGCCGCTCGCACGCCTGAGCAGCAGCGGCGCGTTCGGTCCGGCTGCGGCGCTCACGTCGAACGCGGTCAGATTCGCCTGCGCGAGCTCGCCGTCCACCCGGTTGCCGATGCGCTGCGACAGCGGCAATTCGGCCAGACGCGCGCGCGCCGCCTTGATGAGCGCGTCGTCGAGCGGCAGCGAAGGATCGAAGCGCGTCTTGTCGAACAGCGCGGCGAGGTGCGCATCGAGCGCGCTTCTTTGGGCCGGAGTGGCGTCGCCGGCGAGCGCCGCGATCAGATGGCCGCGCAACGCGGCGGGATCGAAATGACGCGCGTCGCCGAGCATCAGATAGGCGCGCAAGGCTTCATAGCGATATGCTTCGGATGACGAATCATTTCCCGAACCGCCGTCGCGCAACTCCTGCGTGAGCTTGCCGGCCGCGAGCGGCAGCAAGGTCTGATCGAGCAGGCGCCGGTATGTCACGCGCGCTTCCTGACCGAGCTTGTCGCCCTGATAGAGCCAGAGCCGGGTGAGCCACGGCACCGGCTTGCCGGCGTCCGCATAACCGCCGGGCAGCGCGCGCGCCGCATCCAGCAATGGCAGCGCCGCGAGCGGGTCCGGGGCCGCGTTCGCCTCGCGCGCCAGTTGCGCGACGTGCCGCGTCTGCCGCTCGAACTCGGCGACATAGGCGCGGTTGCGCTGGTAGCTCACGGCCATGCAAGCGAGCGCGAGCATCAGCGTGACACCGACCAGCGCGAGCCCGCCGCGCCGCAGCCACGCGCTGCATCGCTCGAAGCGCGCGTTCGCGCCCACCAGCCCGGATTCCGCGATCACCACGTCCTTGAGCAGCCGGTTGATGAAATAGGCACGTCCCGACGCGTCGCGATGGTATCCGGCATCGCGACGCAAGCCGAGCGATTGCGCGATGGCGCTGATCGCGCGGTCGATCGGCCGGCCGTGCTGCGTGCCGCTCGTGAAGTACACGCCGCGCAGCAGCGGCGACGCCTCGAAGCGCGTGCCGCGAAACGCGCCGTCGAGAAAGCGCCCGAGCGCCGGTTGCAGCCCCGCGAACTGCTGCGCGAAGCCGTACACGCGCGCGCGCCGCTCCACGTCCGTTTCACGCTGCATGCGATGCACCACGCGCGCCTGCAGCCGCGCGCCGAGCGCATCGAATTCGGCCGGGAAAGCGGCGAGCGCGGCCCCCGCGCCCGGCGACTCGTCGAGCGTGAAGGTGATGCCCCATACCTGGTTGCGCTCCGCCTCGTCGAGATCGTCGAAGAACTCGGTGAAGCCCGCGAGCAGATCGCACTTCGTCACGACGACGTAGACCGGCAAGCGCACCCCGAGCCGCTCGCTCAGCTCGGTGAGCCGGCTTCGGATGGTGCGGATGTGCGCATCACGCGCGGCATCGTCCTGGCGCACGAGATCCGCCGCCGAGACCGCCACGATCAGACCGTTCAACGGCCGGCGCGGCCGGTATTTGCGCAGCAGTTGCAGGAAGCCCGTCCACGCGGACTCGTCGGCTTGCGCGTCGCTGTCCTGCGTCGTGAAGCGGCCCGCGGTATCGACGAGCACGGCGTCGTCGGTGAACCACCAGTCGCAATGGCGCGTGCCGCCGACGCCGCCGATCGCCTCGTCGCCGAGCTTCTCGCGCAACGGAAAGCGCAGGCCCGAATGCGCGAGCGCCGTGCTCTTGCCCGTGCCCGGCGCGCCGATGAACATGTACCACGGCAACTGATACACCCATTGACGGCCGTTGACGCCTTTCATGCGCGCCTGCCGCAGGATCGCGAGCGCCTGCTCGAAACGCTCGCGCAGCACCGCGAGTTCCGCGCTGCCGGCCGCCGCCGCCTGCCCCTGGCCCGCCACGCCGCTCATGAAGCGCAGATTGACGAGGCGCGAGGCGCCGAGCCGCATACCCCACGCCAGCGCCCACGCGGCGGCGAGCGCGGCCATCGCGATCCAGCGGCCGCGCGGCGATTCGAGCGGCGCGTGTCCGTCGAACGCGAGAAGCGGCCCTTCGAACCAGACGACGACGAGCAAGGCGAGCACGCCCGCGAGCGTGATCCACTTCGGATTCCTGATCGTTGCGACAAGCTGTTTCATTGATGTCTCCGTTCTGTTTACCAAGTCAGGACGACGCGCCCGGCGCGAGCAGCGTGATCTCCACGCGGCGGTTTTTCGCGCGGCCGGCGGGCGTGTCGTTCGGCGCGAGCGGCTCCGCGTCGCCGCGCCCTTCGGCGGAAAAGCGCGCGGGCGCGCCGGTAGCCGACGCGAGCATCGCGCGCACGCTTTCGGCACGCGCCTGCGACAGATGCCAGTTCGACGGGAAGCGCGCCGACACGAGCCGCTGGTCGTCGGTGTGGCCCGTGACGACGACCTTGCCGGGCACGCTCTTCAGCGCCTCCGCGATGCGCCCGAGCAACGCGTCGTAGGCCGGATCGAGCGTCGCGCTGCCGGAGGCGAACAGGTTGTCGCCGGTGATCGTGACGATCGAGCGGTCCGCCATCTCGCGCACCGAGACCAGACCCTGCCGGATCTCGGGAGCGAGGAACGTCGCGAGCGTCGCGGCGGCGGCGGGCATCGCGGCAGGCGCGATCACGCTCGCCTGCGCGGCGGGCCGCTCGCTCACGCGGATGCGGTTGAGCGCCTCGAACACCGGATCGGACGTGCGGTTCAGGCTCAGCGCGAGCGCGATGTGCGCCGTCACCAGCACGACGCCCGCGAGCGCGGCGCAGACCCACGTCGGCGTGCGCTGCCCGAGCGGTTTGCGCGCGCGCTCGGCGGGCCGCCAGTGCACCGACAGCTCGGTTTCGAACGCGCCGCGCTGATTGCGGATGATGCGCTCGAGCCGCTCGCGCACGGAGTCGAGCTGGCTGCGCCCGCCATCGATCAGGCGATAGCGTCCTTCGAAGCCGAGCGACAGGATCACGTACAGCAGCTCCAGCACGTCGACATTGCGCGCCGGGTCTTGCGCGAGCCGCTGCAGGATCAGGAAGAAACGCTCGCCGCCCGACGCTTCGTTATGAAAGGTCACGAGCAGGCTGCGGCTCGCCCAGACGCCGCTGCCCCACGGCGTGCCCGAGATCGCCTCGTCGATGCAGGTGCACAGGCAATAACGCGCCGCGGCGAGTTTTTCCGTGTCGATGCCGCTCGCGCGCGCATCGTGCTCGAAGGCGCGCACCATCCGCGCGAGTTCGGCGCGCAGCCCTTCGATATCGGCGATCGCCGCGCGCTGGCGCAAAGGCAACGCGAGTTCGAGCAGCGGATTGGCCGCGCGCACCAGCGGATTCAGGCCCGCCGCAACCGCTGCGGCTGGCAGGACCGGAAGGACCGGCGCGCGCGATGCGTGCGCTTCGTCCGCGCGCAAAGGGCCCGTCGCGCGCCCGCCCGGCTGCGGAATCAGGATGGTGTCGTCCGGGTCGAAGCCGGCTTGCGGAAAGGTCGGTGCGTTCACGATGAAATCCTTTAAGGACGAATCGCCCAGAACTCGAACTCGATGCCTGGAAACTCGCCCGCGACGTGCAGCGCGACCCCCGCCGACGTCGCGAACTGCCGCCACAACTCGCCGCCGCGTTCCAGCTCGAAATAGGTGAAGCCGGCATGGAAGGGCAACTGGCGCGGCGCGACCGGCAGCGCGCGCAACGCGATGCCCGGCAACTGGAGATTGACCAGATCGCGGATGCGCTCGACCGGCCCGAGCTTGGCCTGCTGCGGAAAGCCGTTGAGCAGCGCGGCCGGCGCGAGATCGGCTTTCACCGCGAGCACGAAGCTCGCCGAGGCGAACAGCTCGCGGTCCGGCACGATCGCCACGCGCAGGCCGTATTTGCGCTCCTCCAGCGCGATCGGCACCGCATGCGGGTCCATCACCGAGCTGAGCGCCGTGCGCAGCGCGTCGATGAGCGGCGCGAAGGTTTCGTCGAGCCGCTCGTGGCGATAGGCCGGGAACGCGGCGGGACGCTTGCCGGCCTGGCTGAAGGTCGCGAGCTCGCCCGCCAGTTGCAACGCGTGCTGATGCAGATCGTGTGGATGCAAACCCGTGGTCGACGCAATCCCCGCAAACAGCGGCTCCGCCCGGTTGAGCACCTGCAACAGCAGGAAATCGGCGATCTCGGCCGCGCCGGTCGCGGCGGGGCGGGCCAGGCGCGCGGCGAGCGCATCGGCGCGCTGATGCATGAGGCCCGCGAGTTCGTCGACGAATCCGGTGAGCCGGCGCGACACGCGATAGTCGAGGCAAGGCGGCGCGTAGGCGGCATCGAGCACGATGCTGTTGTCCGCACGGCGCTCGACGATGCGCGCAATCCCCAGCGATGTGTGCGCGTGGACCACGTCCCGCTCGAACGCGAGCCGCAACTGAAGCTTGCCGATCTGCACGAGCGCCGCGCCGGGCGCGCCGTCGTTGCTGTCGAGCACTTCGGTTTCCGCGATGCGGTGACGCGCGAAGCCAACGCCCGCCTGCACCGTATGCGCGGCTTCCGGCACGCCATGACGCGCGACGGGCAGCGCGAGCACCACGGTCAGATCGCGCGCGTCCTCGGGAATGGCGAGCGGCAGCGGCAGATCGTCGTCGGCGGGCAGGCGGAACGGGCTGCCATCGGGGAGCACGCCCGCGCACGCGGTCAGCGCGATGCGGCCGAGCTTCAGTTGCGCGACGTCGATGGTCAGTTCGGAAAAGCCGAACGCATAGGGCCGCAGCGCGGCGCAGCGGGCGTCTATCTGCGCGCGCAGGTAGCGGTCGTGCTGTTGCAGATGCTGCGGCTGGAGCAGCATGCCTTCCGACCAGATCACCTTGTTGTTCCAGGACATCGTCGCCTCGCTATCGGATTGAAGGAGCCAGCGGCATCGCATCGGCGCTGCCGTTCGCCTGCCGCTCGTATGCGTCGTTGAAGGCGCTGCCGCACAGCGCCTGAAGGTCGTCGGCGCTCGCGCGCGTGAGCTCGGCGTGCAGCGCGACGAGACGGTTCCACTGGCGCGCCTTGCGGCAGGCGGGCAGCCAGTCGAGCCAGCCGCGCCGCGTGTCGAGGCGCGCGATCGCCTGCGGATCGAAGCGGCCGAGCAGATGCTGCATGGCCGCGCGCGTGCCCGCGAGCACCGCGAGCTCGTGGCGGCGGATATCGTCGAATGCGCCTTCGAGCGCGGCCTGCGCGGGCAGATAACCGGCGCTCGCGCCACGCAGCATCTGCGCGAGCGCGCCGTCGCCATCGGGGAAGAACTTGAGCGGGTTGTTGTCGCGCTGGACGAGCATCGTCGTGTCGAGGCTGATCCCGCGCTTGAGCACCGAGCGCGACAGCAGCACGTCCACCACGCCGCGCACCGCCGTGCGCAGCATGGCGCCCGCGAGACGCGCGATCTCGGTATTGCGCGTGCCGAGCGCGCCGGCATCGACGCCCATGCCGTCGAGCAGCGCCGCGAACGACGATTCGGCGATGGCGTCGTTGGCGGCGACGACGCCCGGCGCGTTCGCGGCGAGGCGGGACAGTGCCCGCGACGCCTCGCCCGAAAGCGCACCCGATGGCGCGGCTGCCGGCATCGCGGCGCGCTGCGCGGGCTGGGGCATCGGCACGGGGGTGGCGCTTTCGGCAGGCGCGAGGGCGACATCGTCCAGCGGATCGTAGTCGTGCGGAATGCCGCCCGCCGGCGCATGAGCCATCGAGCGGACCGGCGGCACGTAGGCGAACTGCTCGGGCGATACGTGATCGCTCCCGGAGCCGGCGAACACCGCGTGGCCGTCGAGCCGCGCCGGTGCTTCATACGCGTCGCCGAGCGGATCGAAGCGCGGCCCCGGCAGCGGAGCATCCGCGAGCACCGCCGCGCGAGCGAGCGCATCGTGCGCGCTGGCCTCTGCCACGGCGCAATCGCCTGGGCTCGCGACGTCCAGTGGGTCGAAACCGCGGCGATCGTGCACGCCGAGCGGCGCGTCGAAGACTGCGGCGCTCGCGCGCGCCATCGTCCGCACGTCGAGCCGATAGCCGCCGATTTCGAGCTGGTCGCCATCGGCCAGGCACGCGGGCTGACCGCTCGCGAGCGGCCGTCCGTTGTGCCGGCTCGGATTGCTGCCGAGGTCGGCGAGCCGCCAGCCGTCCTCGGTCCAGTCGATGCGCGCATGCACGCGCGACACGGTCTTCGCCGCATCCGGCAGCATCATCGTGTTGCCGGCGCCGCGCCCGATGGTCCCGCCCGCCGCGCCGAAACGGCAGGCGAGCGGCGCATCGGGCGCGCTGCCCTGATACGTGTCGACCCTGAGCGTCAGATACATGATGTCTCCTCCGTGCGCGTTCATTTCGAGCCGTCGTCGGCCTGGCGGGGCGCGGCGGGCGCATCGGGCGACGCGCTCGCCGCGCCCGCGCCGCCGCCTCCGCCGCCGCAGTTGATCTCCACGACCACGCCGTCGATCGTCACCGGTCCGGCCGCGCTGATCGCGATGCCGGACGGCCCCAGCACGATGGTGTTGCCGCCCGCCTTGAGCGTGAGCGTCGCGCCAGCCTCGATGGTGACGTTCGCCCCGCCCTTCACATCGACGTTAACACCCGCCCCCACCAAAATATTCGCCTCGCTTTTGTGTTGCGTATCGCCGCCGACATCGAGCGAGTATTGGCCGCCGATCCGCACGCGCTGGCTGCCCTGCACGGCGTCGCTGCGATTGCCGCCGCAGCGCGCGACGTCGTCCTGCTCGACGATTACATGGCGCTCGTTGCCGATGCGCGTCAGCGCGTCGTGCTTCACCCAGGTTTCCAGATCGCGTTCGGCGTGAAAGAACAATTGCTCGGCGCCCTTGGTGTCGTCGAAGCGCATTTCGTTGAAACCGTTGCCGCCTTTGGTCGAATTGCTCTTGAGCGTGGTGCGCGCCATCTTCGCGGGGAGTTCGCAGGGCGTGGTCTGCGCGGCGTTGTACACGCTGCCGATCACGAGCGGTTGATCCGGGTCGCCCTCGATGAAATGCACCAGCACTTCCTGTCCGATGCGCGGCAGAAAGAACGCGCCGTAGCCCTTGCCGGCCCACGGCTGCGCGACGCGCACCCAGCACCGCTGCAGCGACTCGCGCGACTCCGCGGGCCCGAGCTGTTCCCAATGGAACTGCACCTTGATGCGGCCGTATTTGTCGGTATGGATCTCTTCGCCCTTCGGCCCGACGACGACCGCCGTCTGCGGCCCCGCGACGCGCGCGCGCGGCGTGCTGCGCGCCGCGCGAAAACCGGCGTCGCGCGGCAGCGCCTTGAACGCGCAATCGAAGACGGGCGGCCGGGCGCGCGCATCGAGCGTCGAGAGATAGTCATCCGAATTGACTTCGTACTCGGCCGACACGATCAGATGTTCGCGGTTCTGCGACGCGAGCGGATGCCCGGTCAGGCGCACGAGACCGCCGGGCCAGATGGCGCGCGCGGTGGTGCGTGCGCTCACGAACACGTTGGACGCCTGATGCGCCTCGACATGCGCGCGCGCCAGACGCTCGGCATCCGCGTGTTGCGTGTAACCCGGCGCGTGCTCCTGCATCGCGTAGACGGCCGGGTCGAAAGGCGCGCTGCGCAGCGCACGCGCGACCAGACCAAGCTGCGCCGACTGCAACGGCTTTTCGAAGTCGTAATCGTTGATCTCGACGACGCCTGTCGCCACTTCGCCGCCCGCGGACCATGCGTAGATCCACTCGTGCTCGTGCGGCGTGGCCGGTTGCGGACGAAACGGCAGCTCGGCGCAATGCGGCGTCGCGCCGTGCACCTGCGACGAATCGGTGAGGATCAGCCGATGTTTTCCGCCCCGATGCTCGATGAAGTAGTAAATGCCTTCGCGCTCGGCGAGCCGGCTCACGAAATCGAAATCCGTCTCGCGATACTGCGCGCAGTGTTCGAGACTCGGATAGCTCGCCGAACATGTGTTCTCGAAGTCGATGTGATAGTCGGCCAGCACCTCGCCGATGATCGCGGGCACGGTCATCCGGTGAAAGAAGCGGCAATGCGACGCGCGCGTGAGCAGCCACAGGCGCGGGCGCACCGTCGCGCGATACATCGCCGGGAGATTGGGCTGCGTGCTCGCGGGCCGCGCCAGCTCGAACGCCGTGACGATGCCGTTGTACTCGCGCGCGCCGCCGCCCGGTATCTCCAGCGACAGCGAGAAGTCGCTGCCGAGCATCTTCGCGATGTCGAGATTCGAGCGGTCCGCGAGCAGTTCGAGATCCCATTGCGCGAGCCGCCCGAGCGCTTCGTGTCCGCGCATGCGATACAGCACGAGCGCGTTCTTGCCGAGCGCGCAGGTCACTTGCGCGATGCGATTGGTATCGGTGAGCGTCATGGCGGGCCTCGTCATCAGGGAATCTGCGTCTGGCGCGTCGCCGGATCGACGACCGTCACCACGCCGCCCCAGTTGCACAGGCAGGTGGACACGTTGTCGAGCGACGGCTGCCTGCCGAGCAGCACCGTGACCGCGCCGGGCGCCCACGGCGTCATCGTCGCGGGCACGCAGGGCATCGGCGTCGGCGTGCCGAGCGCGGCGGCGGTGGCCGCGGCGACCTCCGGATTCGCCTGCGACGTGCACATGCCGAACGGCATGATGTTCACGAGCGGCTCGTGATCCATGATGTTCGCGGCGAGCGGCCCTTCGCAGCGCACGCGGTTCACCGGCAGCACGACGAGCGTCGACGGCGTCATGCCGAACGAGCATTGCAACGTCGCGCCCATGCTGACTTGTTGCGGCATGGCTCACTCCTCAATCGAAGGCATAGGTGAAGTCGCCGTCGCACACGCCGACTTCGACTTTCCCGACACGGCGGCCATCGACGAGACGGCCGAGGAATTCCGCGCTCACGCGCGGCAGCAAGGTGTTGGTGAGGATCGCGTCGATCATGCGGCCGCCGCTCGCGAACTCCGTGCAGCGCCGCGCGATCTGGCCGACCACGGCATCGTCGAAGGCGAAGCTCACGCGATGCTGCTCCGCGATGCGCCGCCCGATGCGCGCGAGTTGCAGGCGGATCACCGCATCGAGCATCGCGCCGTCGAGCGGGTAGTACGGGATCACCGCGACGCGCCCGAGCAGCGCGGGCGGAAAGGCGTCGAGCAGTGGCGTGCGCAGCGCACGCGCGATCTCGTCGGGCGAAGGCATTTGGCGCCCGCCGCACAGATGCGTAATCAGCTCGGTGCCGACATTGGTCGTGAGCAGGATCAGCGTGTTGGAAAAGTCGATCTCGCGGCCTTCGCCGTCTTCCATGCGGCCCTTGTCGAAGACCTGAAAGAAGAGCTTGTGCACGTCCGGATGCGCCTTCTCGAATTCGTCGAGCAGCACGACGCTGTACGGACGCCGCCGCACCGCCTCGGTGAGCACGCCGCCTTCGCCGTAGCCGACGTATCCCGGCGGCGCGCCCTTCAACAGCGACACCGTGTGCGCCTCCTGATACTCGCTCATGTTCACGGTGATGACGTTGTCCTCGCCGCCATACAGCGCCTCGGCGAGCGCGAGCGCGGTTTCGGTCTTGCCGACGCCCGACGTGCCCGCCAGCATGAACACGCCGACCGGCTTGCAGGGATCGTCGAGGCCCGCGCGCGCGGTCTGCACGCGGCGCGCGATCATCTCCATCGCGTGATGCTGCCCGACGATGCGGCGGTTCAGCGTCGCCGCAAGGTCGAGCACGCTCGCGGCTTCGTCGCGGACCATGCGGCCGACGGGAATGCCGGTCCAGTCCTGCACCACCGATGCGACCGCATGCGCATCCACGCCCGGCAGGATGAGCGGCGCTTCGCCCTGACGTTGCGCGAGTTCATCGGTGAGCGCTTTCAGATCGGACAGCGCCACGGCTTCGCCGCCCTCCTCGATGGCCCGCCGCGCCGCGAGAATGCGTGCGACGAGCGCGCGCTCCGCGTCCCAGCGCGTGGTCAGCTCGGCGAGGCGCGCGCGCTCGGCGTCGAGCCGGGCGGCGACATCGGCGGCGCGTTCCTGCGTGTCGATGCCGAGCGCGGCCTCGCGCGCCACGATTTCGCTTTCGGTCTGCCACGTCTCGATGCGCCGCTTCGCATCGTCGATGGCCGGCGGCAGCGCCTGCTGGCTCACCGCGACGCGCGCACAGGCGGTGTCGAGCAGGCTCACGGCCTTGTCGGGCAACTGGCGCGCCGGAATGAAGCGATGCGAGAGCTTCACGGCGGCTTCCAGCGCCTCGTCGAGCACTTGCACGCCGTGATGCCGCTCCATCTTGCGCACGAGGCCGCGCATCATCGCGATGGCGCTTTCCTCGGACGGCTCCGGCACCTTGACGACCTGAAAGCGCCGCGTGAGCGCCGGGTCTTTCTCGATGTGCTTCTTGTATTCGATCCACGTCGTCGCGGCGATGGTGCGCAGCGTGCCGCGAGCGAGCGCGGGCTTGAGCAGGTTGGCGGCGTCTCCGGTGCCGGCGGCACCGCCCGCGCCGACGAGCGTATGCGCCTCGTCGATGAAAAGAATCACCGGATTTTGCGACGCCTGCACCGCTTCGATCACCTGCTTGAGCCGGTTTTCGAACTCGCCTTTCACGCTCGCGCCCGCCTGAAGCAAGCCGACATCGAGCGTGCGCACGACCGCGTCGCGCAATGCGGGCGGCACCTCGCCCGCGACGACGCGCTGTGCGAAGCCTTCCACCACCGCCGTCTTGCCGACGCCCGCCTCGCCCGTGAGGATCGGATTGTTCTGCCGGCGCCGCATCAGAATGTCGATGACCTGGCGAATCTCCATGTCACGTCCGACGATGGCGTCGAGCTTGCCCTCGCGCGCCTCGGCGGTGAGATCGACCGTGTAGCGGGCGAGCGCGTCATTCTCCGCGGGCGGCGCGGCGGATTCGGCGGCGCGCTGGGCACGCGCTTCCGGCGAGCCGTCGAGCAGCGCGTCGAAGCGCGCGGACAGCGCATCGAAGCTGATTTTCTCGAACTGGCGCGAGAGCGCGTAGAGCGCATTGCGCAGGTTCGGCGTGCGCAACATGCCGATCACGAGATGCCCCGTACGCACTTTCGCGGCGTTGAACATCAGCGAGCCGAAGACCCAGCCGCGCTCGACGGCTTCGTCGACTTGCGCGGAGATATCGGACACCGCGCTCGCGCCGCGCGGCAGGCGATCGAGCGCGGCGGTCAGATCGCGTTCGAGCGCGGTCTCGTCCAGCTCGAAATGACGCACGAGGCGGCGCAGGTCCGAATCCGCCGCGAGCAGGATCTGATGCACCCAGTGCGCCAGCTCGACATACGGATTGCCGCGCAGCTTGCAGAACGCCGCGCCGTTTTCGATCGCGCGATAGGCAAGCGGATCGAGCTTGCCGAACAACGCCATGCGGCTGATTTCAGTCATGAGAAGTCTCCTTGCTTGTGGCTTGCGTGTGGCTCGCTCCCGCCCGCCCGGCGATCACGACCCGATGGTTGTCATGGACCGGCGCACCGCTCGTGAGCCAGGTGTTCCAGCCGAGCCGTGCGCCGCCGATCGCCTTGCCTTGCAGTCGCAGCGGCGGCACTTCCTCGCGCTTCAGATGCAGCGCGACGTCCCAGTCGAGCGGATCGCGCACGTAGTTGCGGACCCAGTCGGAGAGTTTCGCGAGGCTCGTCCCGTCGGGCAGGAAGCGCACGAAATCCGCAAGGCGCAGCGGCCCGATCACGATGCGGAACTTGTGCTGGCAGTCCCACACCCGTGTGCCGACGACCGTCGATACACCGAGCCGCGCACCACCGAGACGCGTGCAGGCGTCGTCCGGCAGCGCGATCCAGTGGCCGCGCCACGGCTCGATCGACACGTTCACGCCGAAGAAGCGCGCGAGGATCAGCCGCAGTCCATCGGCATGGCGCGTCGGCGCGGCGAGCAGGCCCGCGAAGTGGCGCTTGGCGGAATCGGGCACGGCATCGCGACCGGCGAGCGCGGGCGCGCCCAGACCGAAGAGGCTGCCGACGTAATCCGCGAAACGATCGTCGTGCGGACGGTCGGCGCTCACGACCGGCTGGGCATCGGCCCATGCGCGATAGAAGAGCGACAGCATGCGGTGATGGAACACGTCGAGAAAGCGCGCGAGCGTCGGATCGTTCGCGTTGCGGGCGCGCTCACGCACATAGGCGGTCAGATGCGTCGGCAGCGGGCCGTTCGGTCCGAGCAAACCGAGAAAATTCACCGCGAGCCGGCCGGGCTGTCCGCTCTCGCCCGGAACGTAGTCGCCGAGCGTCGTCGGATGGAAGATCAGCTCCGGGTCTTGCGAGAGGCGCACGGCGTCGTCGCGCGCGGCCAGCGACCGGCCGAGGCGCGGACGATCCGCATGCGCCTGCTCGATCAGCCGCAGCGCCTGGAAGAAGTCGAAGCGGCGGGCATCGCGCGCGAGCACGCCGTCGATGGTCAGAGCGTCGCGCATCGTCCGGTCCTCGCGGGCCACTGCATGAGCGGACCCCGCGCGAGCGACGCGACATGGGTCTCGGTGAACGAATTGATCGACACGTACTGCGCGAAGAACTGCGCGAGCACCGCGCCGAGCAGGAACGCGCTCGCGCCCTCGAACGCGGCGTCGTCGAAGCGCAGCGTGATCGCGAGGCCGCGCCCGTAGACGATCGGCCCCGGCGAGGGCAGGCGCCGCACGACCGGCGCGCACGACACCGAACTCAAGCCCTCGACTTGCCGGTGCGCGGCGGCGTCGTCGGCCGGGCAATACAGCGCGAGCAGCTCGCGCAGCGCGCGGGCGCCTTCCTGGGCGTTGGTATCGACGAGCGACGCGTAGTTGAGCGAAAGATGATCGAGCAGCCGCCATGCCGCCGGCCCTTCGGCGAACGAAGGCAGCGGCCGGCTCGGGCCGGCGACGCAGCGCACGGCGGTGACGGGCGCTTCGGCATCGAGCGTGAAATCGGTCGAGCCCGCGCCGATGGGCATCGACAGCGGCAGATCGCGGTTCGTGCACCACGCGCCGATGCCGAGCTGCCGCACTTCGCCGCCCTCGCGCGCGTTCGCATCGACCAGCGCGATGAAGGCTTCGCTGCCGAGATAGCTGCTGCGCGCGCCGTTCTGCTGCTGCCGCACCGACGCGCGCCGCGCCTCGCGGCGCAGCTGATAAAACGCGCCGCCCTCGCCCGGCATGTCGAGATCCTTCGCGCAGTGGAACGGGCGATACTGCTTCTCGGCGGCCGCGCCCGCGCCATAGCCGGTGACTTCGTCGATCTGATGGATTTCGTAGTCCATCGGCCGCGTGCGATCCACCACGACGTGATACTCGAATTCCGTGTCCGACAGCGCGACGCGGTCGGTGCGGCGGCGAAACAGGTTGATGGCGGGCGTGCAGTCGAGCGCGAAGTTCGATGCATCGACGCCGCGTTCCAGCGACGCATCCGCCTGATCGAGCAGGATCACGATCTCCGCTTCCTGGCCGCGGCAATGACGCAGCGCGCCGCGCAAGCCGTGCAACTCGACGAACATGAAACGCGGCGCGAAGGCGAAATACTCCTGCAGCAGCCGGTAGCCATCGAACGATTGCTGGCCGACCGGCAGAAGCGCCTCGTCTTCGGCGAAACCGAGCGGCCGCAGCGCGGTCTTCGGCAGCACCGCGAGCGTGGTTGCCGCGCTTGCGCCGTCGCCCGGCTGCATGACCGCGACGCCGACGCAACGCGCGAGCAGACGCTCGTGCAGGCGCGCGGGCAGGCCGTCGGGGCCGCGCAGGTACAGCGGGAGACGATCGAGCGAAAGGCGGTCGAAGCCGAGCGAGCCGGTGGCGCGAAGGCGCAGGCGCAAGCCCGCCTTGACGTTCGCGGGAAACACCGGCGACGACGCGTCGAGCGAGCCCGCGAGCGTAAAGAACTTCGCTTGCGCGATCCCGACCGGCCACAGCGTCAGCGCATGTGCGGTGCGGTATTCGCAGCGCGTCGATGCGGACTTGTCGAGCATGCCGCGCAGCGCCGTATGACGCGGCACGACGATGCCGTCGGCGCTGGCGGCGAGTTGCGGGTTCGCGTGATCGGCGTGAAGCTGAACGACCGCCATCGACGGCGTCGGCGCCAGATAGTGCGGATACGCCAGCTCCAGCAGATGCTGCGTGAAGCGCGGAAACTCGGCATCGAGCTTCATCTGCACGCGCGCGGCGAGGAAGCCGAAGCCTTCCAGCAAGCGCTCGACATACGGGTCCGCACATTCGACGCCGTCCAGCGCGAGCCGCGCGGCGATCTTCGGAAACGCGGCGGCGAACTCACCGCCCATCTCCCGCACGTGCTGGAGCTCCTGGCTGTAGTACCTGAGGAACGCGGGGTTCATGCCAGTTGCTCCCCGGCCGATGCTCCGGCGCGCGTCGTCGATGCGTCGGCGACGCGCACCTCGCCCGCTTCGAGATCCAGCTCCGTGCGCAGAAAAAGCCGCTCGGGATACGGCTGGGACCACATGTCCGCCTCGATCTCGAAGCGGATCACATGGCCGGTCTTCGCGCCGCCCTTGCCGTCGCCGACCGCCGTCACGCGCACCGATTCGCGCGCGAGCCGCGGCTCGAAAGCCCACAGCGCGTCGCGGATCAGGCGCTCGAGCGTGCCCGCCGTGAGCGCGGCGACATCGCGCCCCGCGAGGTCCGGCAGACCGTAGTTCAGCACCGACGCCGCGACATGCGGCAGGTTCGCCGCGTCTCCATCCTCCCCGAGACCGCTCGCGTTCAGCAGCCAGCCGATGTCGCGCTGCACGCTGTCACGCAATGCGCGCGACGAGATCACGCGACGCTCGCGGGATTCATGACGCGCGTGCGGCTCGAAATCAGTCAGGCGGTCCAGCAGCGATGGCTGCAGGCGGTCCCGGGCGGACGGTTCGGACATGAGCGGCTCCTTTCAGGCGTGATCGACGGACAGGACGGACGGGACGGACGGGAGGATGCTCATGCGGCCTTCGCCGTCGGCAGCTTCGACACGAGCCGCAGGGACACTGTCAGACCTTCGAGCTGGTAATGCGGGCGCAGGAAGAACTTCGACGTGTAGTAGCCCGGATTGCCCGCGACTTCTTCCACGATCACTTGCGCGTCGGCGAGCGGCTTGCGCGCCTTGGTGTCGTCGGAAGAGTGGGCGGGATCGCCGTCGACGTACTGGAGAATCCAGTTCTGCAGCCAGCGCTCCATGTCGTCGCGCTCCCTGAACGAGCCGAGCTTGTCGCGCACGATGCACTTCAGGTAGTGCGCGAAGCGGCAGCACGCGAACAGATACGGCAGCCGCGCCGCGAGGTTCGCGTTGGCGGTGGCGTCGGGATCTTCGTATTCGGCCGGCTTGTGCAGCGATTGCGCGCCGATGAATGCCGCGAAGTCCGAGTTCTTCTTGTGCACGAGCGGCATGAAGCCGTTCCTGGCGAGTTCGGCCTCGCGCCGGTCGCTGATGGCGATCTCGGTCGGGCATTTCATGTCGATGCCGCCGTCGTCGGTGGGGAACGCGTGCACCGGTAACCCCTCGACCGCGCCGCCCGATTCGACGCCGCGAATACGCGAGCACCAGCCGGACATCTTGAACGAGCGCGTGATGTTCGCCGCCATCGCATACGATGCGTTCGCCCACGCGTACTTGCTGCTGTTCGCGCCGGCGGTGTCTTCCTCGAAATCGAACGCCTCGACCGGATCGGTCTTCGCGCCGTAGGGCGCACGCGCGAGAAAGCGCGGCATCGCGAGGCCGATATAGCGTGAATCTTCAGAATCGCGCAGCGAGCGCCACGCGGCATGCTCGGGCGTCTGGAAGATCTTGGTCAGATCGCGCGGATTCGCAAGCTCCTGCCAGGATTCCATCAGGAGCGCGGCCGGGTCCGCGCCCGCGATGAACGGCGCGTGCGCCGCCGCCGCGATCTTCGCGATCTGCGTGAGGAGATCGACATCGGGGCCGCTGTGATCGAAGTAATAATCCGCGACCAGCGCGCCGTACGGCTCGCCGCCGAACTGGCCGTACTCTTCCTCGTAGAGCTTCTTGAAGAGCGGGCTCTGGTCCCACGCGACGCCGCGATACTTCTTCAGCGTCCTGTGCAGCTCCGTCTTCGAGATGTTGAGCACGCGGATTTTCAGCGACTCGTCGGTCTCCGTGTTGTTCACGAGATAGTGCAGGCCGCGCCATGCGCTCTCGACCTTCTGGAACGGCTCGCTGTGCAGGATCTGGTTGATCTGCCCGGTGAGCGTCTGATCGATCTGCGCGATCAGCGCCTCGATGGTCGCGAGGACATCGCCGGAAATCACGCCGGTGTCGCGCAATGCCTGCTCGGCGAGCGTGCGTACCGCGTTCTCCACCGCGTCGCGGGCGCGCTCGGACTTCGGCTTGAATTCCTTTTGCAGCAGCGCGGAGAAACCGTCGAGTTCGGGCGCCGCTTCCATCACGGCCGCATGCGTGTGTTGCTGGAGGCTGAGATCGTTCATCGTGTCATGCTCCGGTGGTGGGTTGGGCTTCGTCGCCGTTCGGGCGAGGCTGCGCGGCGAGCGCCTTCATCAGCGCGGGCTCTTCAAGCAGGCGGGCGATCAGCGTTTCGGCGCCGGTCTTGCCGTCCATGTAGGTCAGGAGGTTCGCCAGTTGCGTGCGCGCTTCCAGCAGTTGCCGCAACGGCTCGACCTTGCGGGCGATCGCGGCGGGCGTGAAGTCGTCCATGCTTTCGAAGGTCAGATCGACCGCGACGTTGCCGTCGCCCGTCAGCGTGTTCGGCACCTGCACGGCGACGCGCGGCTTCATCGACTTGAGACGTTCGTCGAAGTTGTCGACGTCGATCTCGAGAAACTTGCGCTCGGCGGCGGGCGCGAGCGGCTCGGCGGGCTGCCCCGACAAGTCCGCGAGCACGCCCATCACGAAGGGCAGGTTGACCTTCTTCTCCGAGCCGTAGACTTCGACGTCGTACTCGATCTGCACGCGCGGCGCACGATTGCGCGCGATGAATTTCTGACTGCTTTCCTTGGCCATGATTTGCTTTCCTTACTGTTTCCCGAGCCGGGTCAGACGACTCCGCCCAGATGCCTGAATTGATGCGCGCCGTCCGGCGCGACGTCCTCGATGATTTCGATGAAACTCTTGCCGACCAGCCTGCGCGCGCGTTGCAGCAACACCGGCAACGGGCTCGATGGCTCACATTCGGCGTAGTACGCGCAGATCGCGTCGAGCGCGTCGCTCACGTCACGCGCGCTCCCGATGCGCCGGGGCGTGGCGGGTCCCGCCGCGGCAGCGGCATGCGCCGCCGTACCGGAACCCGCGCCCTCTTCACTGCTGCCGGTCTCCATCGCGCTTCCCCTTCCCCCCGTGTGCGCCGCCACGAACTCCCCGATGCGTTGGAGCGGCCGCGCGAGCGGCCCGAAATCGAGCGCGCGCGACGGTCCCACGCGCCCCGTCAATGCACTCTCGATGCTCGCGAGCGAGGCCCGCGCCGACGAAAGCGCCTCGCACATCGCCCTTCCTTCGTCGATGCCGGCTTGCGCGAACGCCGCATCGATGGCCGCGAGCGTCGGCATCTCGTCGCCTTCGTGAAGCGGTGCTTCACCTGCGAGCACTTCGAGATCGCGCAGCGTGAAACCGCGCTGGCCACGCGGCGCGACGAAGGGCACGTCGCGCAGCTCGCCCGCCAGCCCCGCGCCGTCGACGAGCGCCGACAGCGCGTTGACCCGCGCGGTCGGATCGTCGCCGTCGCTGGCATCGAGTTGCGGATGCACGCCGTTCCAGTGCTGATCGAGCAGACCTTCGATCAGCGCGAGGCCGCACGCGAGGCCGGCGAAGCCCTCCCGCACCATGCCCGAGCGCGTGTAATGCACGGCCACCCGCAGATCGCGCGTCCGTTCGAGCAGGGTGATCGAGAGCGACCGGGCGAGCGTCCAGTCGGGCGGCGTCGCGGCGATCACGGTGCCGCCATACTGGGCGTCGGGCTTGCCGGCGATCGCCGCTTCCAGCGCCCGGAACTCGGGGCTGTACTCTTCGTCCTCACCGCACGGCGCATCGGGCGCGAGGGCGGTAAGCCAGGCTGCGATGTCTGCGAAGTTCATGGCGGTATCCGCGATGAGCATTGAACGGAAGATGGCCTATCAGGGCCTCGGCGACGACGAGCGCGAACTGGAACTCGAACTCGAGCTGGGGCTCGCGCCCGGGCCGGAATCGCAATTCGCCGTGTTCTTCGGGATGTTCCATTTGCCGGTCACCACGCCGCCTTTCTTCGCGCCGTTGTTGTCCTGCGGCTGATACTCCACGCAGAACTGCGCGAAGTTAAGCGTGACGTTCTCGGCGATCTGATCTCCGCCGCCGGAGCCGACCGAGTGGCGGCTGATGAGCACTTCCTTGAGCGTGATCTTCAGATACTCGACCGGGTCGTTGCCGCCCGCCTTGCGCAACGTGAGCACGGCTTCGGGCATGTGCACGCCCTGACAGCACGACTGCACGATGGTGGGCGAACTCTTGTCGACGTACTTGCTGATGGACAGGTCCTGCACCGATGCGGTCCCGGTGCCGCCGCCCGTGCCGCTGTGCGTCGTGCCCGTCTGCGAGCATCCCCACGACCAGCTCAGCACCTCGATCTCATCGGTGTGACCCACCGCCTGAGATTCACCCTTGATATCGCCCAGCTTGAGAAACATATCCACGGCCATGTCAGTCTCCGAAAAATGCGCGCCTTGCGGCACAGGTCGATGCGCGTCGCGTTGAATCGCGAAGCGCGGTTTGCGAGCTTTCTGTTGATTACCCGCGTTACTTTGGATTACGAATCATTGACGATGCTTCGATGCGTATTTCGTCGACACGCATCAGCCCGGATTCATGCGCCGATCGCCTGCCGGATCGCCGCTTCGACGGCCGTCATGTCTCCGCGTTCGCAGAGCGCGGCCCAGTTCATGAGCGTGTCGCGATTCACCGTCGGCGTTTCGCAAAGCTGCGCAAATCGTTCGAGTGTGGCGGCCGAACCGACTATGCTATGAAAACGTTCGCGTCCGATGCACGCGTCCAGCATGACCGCCATGCCTGCCTGCCGGGCGCGGTCGAGGAGGGTCTCCATGATCTGTCTCCTATTCGGTGGTTCGAGAGCGCTTCGATGCGCGATCCGTGACCCGAAAACAGCCGCCCTCGCCGGCTTATTCCGCAAAAAAACGCGAAAAATTCGTGGAATAGATTCCCGCCTGGAGTGTTGTCAATCATGAGCGCGCCCATTTCAGGAGCTGCCCCGATGAACGACGACGACCTGCCGACCGTCCTGCCGACGCTGTTGCCGCGGCTCTGGCGCTTCGCGCTGCGGCTGACGCAGAACCCGCACGACGCCGAGGATCTCGTGCAGCGGGCCTGCGTGCGGGCGCTGGAGCGGCGCAGTCAGCTTCAGCCGGGCACGTCGGCGCTCAGTTGGCTTTTTTCGATCGTGCATTCGACGTGGATGAACGAATTGCGCGCCCGTTCGATTCGCAACCGCGGAAGCATGGACTGGCAGGACGAGGAAATCGAACAGTTCGCGGACCCGTCGGCGCGCAATCCGGAGCTGGATTTGCTGCATCGCCAGGTGATCGACGCCGTCGAGGCGTTGCCCGAAGCGCAGCGCGTGGTGATGGTGCTGGTGGCGATCGAAGGCCTGAGCTACCGCGAGGCGGCCGAGGTGCTCGACGTGCCCATCGGCACGATCATGAGCCGGCTGTCGCGCGCGCGGCTGACGATCGGTCAGAAATTCAGCGTGCAGGCGCCAGCGTCGGCTAGAAAAGGAGAATCCTTATGATGAATGTCGATGATTCGCTGCTGATGGCCTATGTGGACGGCGAGCTGTCGCCGGAGCAGCGCGGAGAAGTCGAAGCAGCGATCGCGCACTCGGACGAACTGGCGGCGCGGGCCGCGGCGTTGCAGGCGTCGGTACTGCCGTATCGTGCCGCGTATGACAGGCAGACGGTGCCGCCCGTGCCGGAAAGCCTGACGCGCCGCATCGAAGAGCTCGTCAGCGTCAGCGCGCCGCAGGAGCGTAGCGCGCCACGCGGCGGCAGCCGGCGCTTCTCGATGCAATGGGCGGCTGCGGCCTTCGTCGCCGGCGCGATCTGCTCGGGCGTGCTCACGGGTTATTTCAGCGGCGTGAATCCGTTGAAGCCGGGTGTCGATCCGTGGGTGCAGAGCGTGGCGGACTATCAGGTGCTCTACGGACGCGACACGGTCGCCAATCTCCGGGAAGACAAAGCCACCACCGAACAGGTGATGGCCGATATCCATCAGCGCGACGGCATGCCCGTCGATGTTCCCGATCTGCGTCAGGCGGGCCTCAAGTTCAAGCGCGTGCAGCGCCTGAATTATCACGATCGTCCGCTCGTGCAGATGGTGTATCTGCCGGAGCGCGGCGATCCGGTGGCGCTGTGCGTGATCGAGGAAAACGAGGGCGATGCGCCGGTGCGATCGAGTCGGGTCGGGGAGATGAATACGGTCACGTGGCGCGCGAATCGGCTCGCCTATGTGCTGCTCGCGAAAACGCCTTCGATCGACTTGCAGGCTATCGGGAACAGCATCGCCGGTGGGAAGACGGCGCCGCTCTATAGCAGCGGCAGTGCGGAGGTGCCGCGCGACAGCTAGGCGGATGCGTGCGCCGCGCGGCGTGCTTTCGGACGCGGCGCACTCATCACGCGCTCACGCTGTCCTTGGGGATTACGGCGTCGGCGGATGCAGCCGTCCGTCGTCGCCGAGCACCAGGCCTTGCCACGTCGCGGGCTTGCCGGAGAGTTCCCACGCCTGAATCTGTTGCGGTGTTCTGCCGATGCCGCCGTGCACGCTCGCGAGCGTCTCGGGTTCGAGTTCTTTCGTCATTGGCAGATCCTTGATGCTCAGCGTATTCATCGTAGCGCTCCTTCGGTGGCGTGACCCGCCGGTTGGCGGGCACAACCTTCAAAAGGCATGGAGCGTGCCAGTCATGGGAAGCCCGTCGCGACGGCACAGCGCGTGCAACGGTGACGGATAGCGACCAACAATCGCTTTCGGCATGTCGGTGTGGAACCGTCAATCGGTCAAGTCCTCGCATTGGGCCGGGCGTAGACGCAAGCGACGAATTTTCGCCTTAGCTTCTGAGAATTCATCGTTTAGCGTTGGCGCATTCGTTGCAGATAATCGACGCTTTCACGAATGACGCCCACGCACCATGCCTTTCGATCGCAATGCACCCCTGCCTTCCGACGCAGCCGTCGGCCCTGCCTGGGGCTCCGGCCCCACGGAAAACTACGCCGCGCTCGCCGCAGGCTTTCGGCCCGTGTTCGCGCGCATCCGCGCACAAAGCGTGGCGCGCGAACTCGAACGCCGCCTTCCCGCCGATGAAATCGGCTGGCTGCGTGACGCCGGCTTCACGTCACTGCGCGTGCCGCGCGAGCATGGCGGCAAAGGCATTCGGATCGTCGAATTGTTCGAACTGCTGATCGAATTGTCGGAAGCCGATTCGAATATCACGCAGGCGCTGCGCGCGCATTTCGGCTTCACCGAGCACGCGCTGGACAGCCCCGCCGAACGGCGCGAACGATGGCTCGCGCGGCTCGCCAAAGGCGACATCGTCGGCGCGGCGTGGTCCGAAACCGGCGAAGCGCCGCGAAGCCAGTTCGCGACGCGTCTCACGCGCAACGCGAGCGGCTGGCATCTGAACGGCGCGAAGTTCTATACGACCGGGTCGCTGTTCGCCGACTGGATCCACGTCGGCGCAACGGATGCGAACGACGAAGCCGTTTCCGTCACGGTCGATCGTCATACGGACGGCGTGGAAGTCATCGACGACTGGGACGGCATGGGCCAGCGGCTCACCGCGAGCGGCACAAGCCGCTTCAACGACGTGAAGGTCGATGAACGCGAGATCGTCGCGGGCCGCGCCCCATTTCCCTACTCCGAAGCGTTCTATCAGCTCGTGCATCTGGCCACGCTCGCGGGCATCGGCCGCGCCGTGGCGAACGATGCCGCCGCCGCCATCGCCGCGCGCAAGCGCAGCTATAGCCACGCGGTGAGCACGCGCGCCGCCGAAGACCCGCAACTGTTGCAGGTGGTCGGCCGCGCCCGCGCGCACGCATGGACGGCAGGCGCGATCGTCGCGCAGGCGGCGCGCGCGCTCGAACGCGCCGTGACGTCGTTCGACAAGCCCGACGCGCTTGCGGTCATCGCGGAAACCGAAATCGAGATCTGGCAGGCGCAGACGGTCGCCTCGCAGCTCATTCTCGATGCGAGCGCGAACGTGTTCGACGCGCTCGGCGCTTCCGCGACGCTGCGCGCCTCCGGACTCGACCGCTACTGGCGCAACGCGCGCACCATCGCCTCGCATAACCCGCGCATCTACAAGGACCGCATCGTCGGCGACTTCGCCGTGAACGGCACGCTGCCGCCGGGGCAATGGCGCATCGGCGTGGCCTGACTATTCCATCGTTCGCCCCACGCCCCTTCCCATGAGCAAGAAGCAAATCATTCTGAACGCGTTCAACATGAACTGCGTCGGCCATATCAATCATGGCCTCTGGACCCATCCTCGCGATCGTTCGACGGACTATCGAAAGCTCTCGTACTGGACCGATCTCGCGAAGCTGCTGGAACGTGGTTTGTTCGACGGGCTATTCATCGCGGATATCGTCGGCGTGTACGACATCTATGGGAAATCGGTCGATGTCACGCTGAAGGAATCGGTGCAGTTGCCCGTCAACGATCCCATGATGCTCGTCTCCGCGATGGCCGCCGCCACGCAAAATCTGGGCTTCGGCATCACGGTGAATCTGACGTACGAGGCGCCCTATCTGCTCGCGCGGCGCTTCTCGACGCTCGATCATCTGACCGAAGGGCGCATCGGCTGGAACATCGTGACGGGCTATCTCGACAGCGCCGCGCGCGCGATGGGCGGCGCCGAGATGATCGCGCACGACGAGCGCTACGACCGCGCCGACGAATATCTCGACGTGCTCTACAAGCTATGGGAAGGAAGCTGGCAGGACGGCGCGGTGCTGCGCGACCGCGAAGGACGCGTATTCGCCGATCCGTCGAAAATCCGCAAGCTGCAGCATCACGGGCGCTATTACGACGTCGAAGGCTATCACCTATGCGAGCCCTCGCCGCAACGCACGCCGGTGCTGTTCCAGGCGGGATCGTCGGGGCGCGGCCAGGCGTTCGCGGTACGTCACGCCGAATGCGTGTTCGTGTCGAGCCAGAGCAGGGAAGGCACGCGCAAGCTCGTCGATACGCTGCGCGCGCAAGCCGTGGAAGCCGGGCGCGCTCCGGACGACCTGAAGATCATCATGGGCATCACCGTCGTGGTCGGCCGCACGCAGCGCGAAGCCGAAGAGAAGTTCGCCGAATATGCGCGCTATGCCAGCCCCGAGGCGGGACTGGCGCACTTCGCGGCGGGCAGCGGCATCGACTACTCGACCTACGCGCCCGACGATGAACTCGCGCCGCCCGGCGGCCACAAGGGGCGCGGCATCGAATCATCGGTGCAGCGCGTGACCGACGGCAAGCGCGGCGTCACCGTGCGCCATCTGCTCGATCAGATGCAACTGGGCGGACGCTACACGACGATCGTCGGCGATCCGGTTCAGGTGGCCGACGTGCTGCAATCCTGGGTCGACGAAGCGGGCATCGACGGCTTCAATCTCACGCGCACGGTGACGCCGGAAAGCTACGAGGATTTCATAGACCTGGTCATTCCCGAATTGCAGTCGCGCGGCATCTACAAGACGGCGTATGCAGAGGGCACGCTGCGCCAGAAGCTCTTCGGCGGCGGCGCGCGGCTCGGGGCGCGTCACACGGGCGCCGCATTCCGCGATCTTTCCGGGCAGGCGACATGAGCGCCGCGACGCCCCTGCTCCGGATCGACCGGTTGAGCGTGTCCTTCGGCGGACATGCTGCGGTTCGTCCCTTCGATCTGACGATCGCGCGCGGCGAGATCGTCGCGCTCGTCGGCGAATCGGGAAGCGGGAAATCGACCATCGCACTCGCGACGATGGGCCTGCTGCCCGGCCGTGCGCGCGTGCAAGGCGCGATCCGCTTCGAAGAAAAATCGCTTTTCGGGCAAAGCGAGCGTGAATGGAGCGCGCTGCGCGGCAACCGCATCAGCATGATCTTTCAGGAGCCGATGACCTCGCTGAACCCGCTTCAGCCCATCGGCAGACAGGTCGCCGAAGCGTTGACGCTGCATCGGCCGAAGTCGGCGCACAGCGCGCGCAAGGAAGCGCTCGAACTGCTCGAACTCGTGCGCCTGCCCGAGCCGCAACGGCGCTTTTCGCACTATCCGCATCAACTGTCGGGCGGGCAGCGGCAACGCGTGATGATCGCCATCGCGGTCGCGTGCCGGCCCGGCCTCCTGATCGCCGACGAACCGACCACCGCGCTCGACGTCACCATCCAGGCGCAGATTCTCGAACTGATCGACCGGCTGCGGCGCGAACTGTCGATGGCCGTGCTGCTCATCACGCACGATCTCGGCGTGGTCGGGCGCTGGGCGGATCGCGTCGTCGTGATGAAGGACGGCGCGAAAGTCGAGGAAGCCCCGAGCAGGCGACTCTTCGCGAAGCCTTCGCAGCCATACACGCGCGCGCTGCTCGGCGCGTCGCTGCACTTCGGCGCGGGGCTGCATTATCGCGATGCGCGCCTCACGCACGCCCCGCGCGTCGCGCCACGGCCCGCCGCCGGCACGCCCGCGCGCGTGCTGCTGGAAGCCCGCGACGTGCGCGTCGATTACCATGGCGTGCGCGCCGTGGACGGCGTCAGCTTCGAGATTCGCGCAGGCGAGACCGTGGGACTCGTCGGCGAATCGGGATGCGGCAAGTCATCGCTTTCGCGCGCGCTCACGCGGCTCGTCGAGCCGGCGGACGGCCGCATCGTGTTCGATGGCGAAGACGTCACGCATCGCGGACGGCGCGCATTGCGGCCGTATCGCCGGCGTGTGCAGATGATCTTTCAGGACCCGTACGGCTCGCTCAATCCGCGTCATACCGTCGAACGCACGCTCGGTCATGCGCTGGCCATCCACGGCGTGTCGAACCGGCGCGAGCGGCACGACAGGATTTGCCGCATCGTCGACGCGGTCGGCCTGCCGGCGTCCGCGCTGCGCCGCTATCCGCACGAGTTCTCCGGCGGGCAGCGGCAACGCATCGGCATTGCGCGCGCGCTCGTGCTGAGGCCGGAGCTCGTCATCTGCGACGAGCCCGTGTCCGCGCTCGATGTCTCCATTCAGGCGCAGATTCTCGATCTGCTCGCCGATCTCAAGCACGAGCTCAACCTCGCGCTGCTTTTCGTCTCGCACGATCTTTCGGTGGTCCGCTATATCGCCGATCGGGTGCTGGTCATGCAGGCGGGACGCATCGTCGAAAGCGGGGATCACGCCGCCATCTGGACTTCGCCGCAACACACCTACACGCGCGCGCTGATCGACGCGGTGCCGTCGTCGCACGCGCCGTTCTCATCCGACACAAGGAAAACTGATCGTGACTTTGAAGAGCAAGCCGCAGCCGAACTCAACCTCGCCGCTTCTGTTCCGCGATGATCCGCTGGGCGCCGCGGTGGCCGATCTGAAACGGCGCAGACTGCTCAAGGGCGCGGGCGCGCTGCTCGCGGGCGCGGCGACGCCGTTCGTGTTCACGGGCAACGCCTGGGCCGCGACCGAAACGACGCCGATCACGCTCAACGGCGCGAAGCGCGGCGGCGCGCTCACGGCGGTCATTCATCCGGAACCGCCGACGCTCGCGTTCTTCGTCAACTCCGCGACGATGATCGGCGCGGTGGCGAGCAAGGTCTTCGATGGTCTCGTCGAGTACGGCCCCGACCTGAAACCGCGTCCGCAACTCGCGGAAAGCTGGAACGTCTCGCAGGACGGCCTCGCATGGACCTTCAGGCTGCGGCGCAACGCGCTCTGGCACGACGGCCAGCCCTTCACTTCAGCCGACGTGAAATTCTCCGCCGAGGAAGTGTGGCTGAAGATCAGCCCGGCGTCGCGGCGCGTGCTGCAATACCTGACGAAGATCGACACGCCGGACGCGCATACGGTCGTGCTGCATCTGTCGAAATCGACGCCCGCGACGTTCGGCATCCTCGATTCGCTCGGCACGCCGATCCTGCCGAAGCGTCTCTACGAGAACACGGACATCCGCAACAATCCGTACAACAACAAGCCGGTCGGCACGGGTCCGTTCAAGTTCACCGAATGGGCGCGCGGCGACCGCATCGTGCTCGACCGTTTCGAGAAATACTGGGCGCCCGGCCAGCCCTATCTCGACCGCATCACGTGGAAGATCACACCGGACGTCTCGGGCCGCGCAACCGCGCTCGAAACCGGCGCGGCGCAATACGGCGAGCGCAACCCCGTGACCTTCGCCGATGCGGACCGGCTCGCGAAGCTGCCCAATCTCGTCGTCTCGCGCGAAGGCTATAACGGCTATGCGGCGTGGCTGTGGCTCGAACCGAATCTGCGCGATCCGATCCTCGGCAAGCTCGAAGTGCGTCAGGCCATCGCGCATGCGATCAACCGTGACGTGCTGGTCAAGACCGTCTGGGGCGGCTACGCGGTGCCCGCGACGGGGCCGGAGTCGTCGCTGGTGAAGGCGTTCTATACGCAGGATACGCAGCAATATCCCTACGATCCGAAGCGCGCCGAGGCACTGCTCGACAAGGCCGGCTTCCCGAAGAAGGCGGACGGCTGGCGCTTCAGGCTCGATCACGATTTCATCCCGTATGGCGACGACTACCGGCGCACCGGCGAGTTCGTGCGTCAGGCGCTGCGCCGCGTCGGCATCGACGTGAATCTGCGCGGGCAGGATCTGCCGACCTGGATCAAGAACGTCTTCACCGATTACAACTTTCAGCTCATCAGCAGCTGGGGCACGGACGGTCTCGATCCGCAGATCGGCATCGAGCAGCATTACTGGTCGAAGGCGGCGTCCAACGGCACGCCGTGGTTCAACGCTTCCGGCTACGCAAGCCCCGAAATGGACCGCGTGATCGAGGCGGCGCAGACCGAAACCGATCCGGCCAGGCGGCGTGAGCTCTACGTCCAGTTGCAGAAGATCGCGCAGCGCGACCTCTCGCTCATCAATCTGTTCGAGTTCCGCTGGTTCGGCGTATGGGCGAAGAACCTGCGCAATGTCACCGACACCGCCAGCCACTCGCGCGCGAACTTCGCGCGGGTCTGGTTCGAAGAGGCGTGATCGCCATGCGGCTCACATCGGCGCTCGCGGCACGCAGGATCGGGCGCAGGCTGCTTCAGCTCGTGCTCGTGCTGCTCGGCACCACGGTGCTCAATTTCGTGCTGCTCAAACTGATGCCCGGCGATCTCGTCGATGTCATCGCGAGCGAGAGCGGCAACGTGTCGCCGCAATACGTCGCGCAATTGCGCGCGGCATATGGGCTGGATCAGGGCGTCGCGTGGCAGTTGCTGCACTATGTCGGGCATGCGATCCGGCTCGATCTCGGCTTCTCGTTTCGCTTCGGCGAGCCGGTCGCTACGCTGATCTTCGCGCGCCTGCCAGCCACGCTCGCGCTGATCGGCACGGCGCTCGCCGTTTCCGTGAGCCTCGGGCTGCTGCTCGGCGTGCTCGCGGCCCGCCGCCCGCACGGCCTCGTGGATACGCTCGTGTCCACGCTCGCGACCATCGGCTATTCCGCGCCGATGTTCTGGACCGCGCTGATGCTGATCGTGGTCTTCGGCGTGCATCTGGAATGGCTGCCGATCGGCGGCGTCGCCGACACCAACGTCGCGCATCGCGGCGTCGCGCTTCTCGTCGATCATCTGCGCCATCTCGTGCTGCCCGCCGCGACGCTCGTGCTGTATTACGTCGCCATCTTTGCGCGGCTCGCGCGGGCCTCGATGATCGAGACGCTGCAGGAGGACTTCATCCGCACCGCGCGCGCGAAAGGCGGCCGGCCATGGTACCTGACGACGCATCACGCGCTGCGCCACGCGGTGCTGCCGGTGCTCACGATGCTCGGCCTGCAGGGCAGCGCGCTGATCGGCGGCTCGGTGATCGTCGAGACGGTGTTCGGCTGGCCGGGGCTCGGGCAACTGTCGTTCGAGGCCATCAAGAGCCGCGACGTCAATCTGCTGGTCGGCGTGCTGCTACTTTCGGCCTTTCTGGTGGTCCTGCTCAATCTGATCGTCGATCTGCTCTACGGACTCGTCGATCCACGCACGAGATCGAACCGATGAAACCGCTTCATTTCCTGCGCCAGCCTTCCGCGCTCGTCGGGGCGATCCTGCTCGCGCTGGCGCTCGCCGCAGCGCTCTCGGCCAACTGGCTCTTTCCCGGCGATCCGCTCGACATGGTCGCCGCGCCCTATCAATGGCCCGGCGCCGATCACGCGTATCCGCTCGGCACCGACCTGATGGGCCGCGACCTGCTCGCCGGGCTGTTCCACGGCGCGCGCGTCTCGCTGTACGTGGGCGCGACGGTCGCGGTCATCGCGCTCGTGCTGGGCGTGCTGATCGGCGGTGTCGCGGGCTACTTCGGCGGCGTGACCGATCAGGCGCTGATGGCGCTCACCGAGTTCTTCCAGACCGTGCCGCCGTTTCTGCTCGCCATCATCCTCGTCGCGATTCTCACGCCGTCGCTCGCGACGATCGTGTTCGCGCTCGGCGTGACCGCGTGGCCGAGCATCGCGCGGCTGACGCGCGGCGAGTTCATCGTGCTGCGCGAGCGCGAGTTCGTCCGCGCGAGCGTGGCGCTCGGCGCGAGCGATGCGCATCTGATCTTCATCGAGATCCTGCCCAACGCGCTGACGCCGATCCTCGTTTCGACGGCACTGCTCGTCGCCAATGCAATCCTCTCCGAAGCGGCGCTGTCGTTTCTCGGGCTCGGCGATCCGAACGTGGTGAGCTGGGGTTCCATGGTCGGCACCGGGCGCGAGGCGCTGCGCACCGCGTGGTACATGATCGCGGTGCCCGGCTCGGCGATCGCGCTGACGGTGCTGGCGCTCAATCTGCTGAGCGATGCCCTGCATGCGGCGTTCAATCCGCGTCTGTCGGGAAACCGCCGCGCCGATGCGGCGTCGCGGCGGGAAGCGCCCGAAGGGCTGCGGCCTTGAGCGCAGTGCCTCAGCCGCACGTTTATCGCGCCGCGCGATATGCTGCTCGGTGCCACGCGACACGAATCGGCCCCCATCACCGACAGGAGACACTGCAATGAGCCGCACCCAAGACGCCCCGTGGACCGAGCCGCTGGAAGCGGTGCTGCGCGAATGGGCGCACACCGCCGCCGCCCGCGACAAAACCGGCGGCACCGCCTTTCACGAGCGCCGCCTGCTGCGCGAGAGCGGCCTGCTCCGCCTCTCGGTGCCCGTCGAGCATGGCGGCGACGGCGCGCCCTGGTCGACGACGCTCGATGTCGTCCGGCGCATGGCGCAGGTCGACAGCTCGCTCGCGCATCTGTTTGCGTTTCATCACCTGCAACTGGCGACGATCCGCCTTTTCGGCAGCGATACGCAGATTCGCCGCTGGCTCGGCGAGACCATCGCGCAGGGCTGGTTCTGGGGCAACGCGCTCAATCCGCTCGACAAGAGCACGCACGCGTTGCCCGACAGCGCCGGCGGCTATCTCTTCGATGGCCGCAAGAGCTTTTGTTCCGGCGCCCGCGATTCGGACCGGCTGCTCGCTTCCGCGTTCGACAGCGACGGGCGCCTGCTCATCGGCGTGACGCCGACCAATCGCGCGGGCATCACCGTGCTCGACGACTGGGACAACATGGGGCAGCGTCAGACCGACAGCGGCACCGTAGTGTTCGAACGCGTGCCCATCGCGATGGACGAACTGCTGCTCCAGCCCGGGCCGCTTTCCAGCCCCTTCGCCACGCTGCGGCCGCTGCTCGCGCAGTCGATCCTGAGCCATATCTATCTCGGCATCGGCGAGGGCGCATTGCAGGCCGCGCGCGATGCGACGCTCGCGCAGACTCGGCCGTGGATCGCCTCGCAAGCCGAGCGCCCCGCCGAAGATCCTTACGTGCTCGCGCACTATGGCGATTTCTGGATCGCGCTCGAAGGCGCGCGCCTTTTCGTCGAACGTGCGATGCAGGCATTCGATCGCGCATGGCAGCGCGGCCTTGCGCTCACCGAAAGCGAGCGCGGCGAAGTGGCGGTGGCCGTGGCGGCGTCGAAAGTGGCGGCGGCGCGCGCGGGGCTGGAGGTCGCGAATCGCATGTTCGAAGTGACGGGCGCGCGCTCGACCACGGCGGCATTGCGGCTCGACCGCTTCTGGCGCAACGTGCGCGTCCACACGCTGCACGATCCGCTCGATTACAAGACGCGGGAACTGGGAGACTGGGCGCTCAACGGGCGGATTCCGAAGCCGTCGTTCTATTCGTGAAAAAGGTCGCGCACGAAGGCATTGGCATCGGGATAGCGCCACGCGCCGGTGTGCAGGCTGACCGGGCGCATGAACGCGCAGGGGACTGTGGCATCGCGCCGTTGCTCAGGGAGTAGCGGTTCGCGCCAAGGTACTCCAAGTCGCGAAAAGGCGCTTGATCCGCCGCACGCACAAGCATATGAGCCCGGTCGCGATAGCGTTATAAGCATCGCTACGTTGGACGAAACGGGCGCGCGCCTTAGCATTTGAAGCTTTCCAAGCCCACGATTCCCGCCATGTCCAAAAGAAGAACCATCACCCATCGTCGCGCTTTCCTGTCCTTGTCCGCCCGCGCCGCAGCGGGCGCCGCGGCGTTCGCAGCCGTACCCGCTTCGTTCGCGCAGGGACAGCCGCGCGTGCTTCGTATCGGCAATCAGAAAGGCTATCTGAACCTCCTCAAGGGGCGCGGAACGCTGGAGAAGCGGCTTGCGCCGCTCAACGTCTCCGTCACCTGGACGGAGTTCTCCGCCGGACCGGTGCAACTCGAAGCGCTCAACGTAGGATCGATCGATTTCGGCGATGTCGGCGAAGCGCCGCCGATCTTCGCGCAGGCCGCGGGCGCGCCGCTCACCTACGTCGCGGCGACGCCTTCGCGTCCGCGTTCCGAAGCCGTGATCGTCCCGGCGCAATCGCCGGTCAGGTCGGTCGCGGAGCTGAAAGGCAAACGCGTCGCACTGAACAAAGGCAGCAACGTCCATTACTTTCTCGTGAAGCTGCTGCGTCAGCACGGCTTGCAGTATCGCGATGTCGAGCTCGCGTTCCTCGCGCCCGCCGATGCGCGCGCCGCGTTCGAGCGCGGCTCCATCGACGCATGGGTCATCTGGGACCCATTCTTCGCGGCGGCGCAGAAGGCGCTGGATGCGCGCATCGTCGCGGATGCGAGCGGTGTCGTCGGCAATCGCGCTTACTACTTTTCATCGCAGAGTTATGCGGCGAAGAACGCCGATGTGCTTCGCGTCGTCATCGAAGAAATCAGGGCGGTCGATCAATGGGGCAAGCAGAATCCGGATGAACTCGCGACCGAGCTCGCGCGGCTATGGGGCTTGCCGAAAGCCGCCGTCGATCTCGCGGTGAGCCGGCAGGTGTTCGGCACCGAAGCCATCACGCGGACGATCATCGGCGAGCAGCAACAGATCGCCGATACCTTCGTCGAACTCGGGCTCATTCCGAAGCACGTCGATGTAGCGAAGGCCGCGCCGCCCGATCTGGCCTGAACCGCGTGCCGCTAGGGCTTAGTCATGCACCTTGGCGAAACCGTGCCGCTCCGCGAGCAATGCGAGGATGCGGCGCGTATCGGTGACGAAGCGCTTCTCGCCGAGGCGCTGTGCATCGGACGGTGGGGGGAAATCGCCGCCGATCACCAGGACGGGCAGACTTTGATGCGCCTCGCTCAGCGCTTCGATGACCGCGCGTCGCGGACGCTCGAACGGCACGCGGCGGATATCGAGGCGAGCCGCGCGCGCGGGATCGGTGGCGAGCAGCCCTTCGATGGGCGCGCCGTCGGGACAGATGAACACTTCGCCGGGGCGCTTCGGATCGGTGAAGCCGGGTTCCAGCAAGATCAGCAAATCGCGTTGGGTCATGCCTGCTCCTTCCATGCGGCGAGCCGCTTTTCGGCGAACAGCACCGTCTGATTGAACGCGAGACCGAGCAAGGCGAGCGTGATGATGCCCGCATACATCTTCGGTATCTCGAAGGTGAATTGCGAGTAATTGACGAGATAGCCGAGCCCCGCCTTCGCGCCGACCATTTCCGCCGCGATGAGCACGAGGATCGAAAAAGCGCCCGCGAGGCGAATGCCCGTGAACACCGAAGGCACCGACGCCGGCAAGACGACCTTCACGAACAGTTGCAAGGGCCCGAGGCCCATCGAACGCGCGGAGCGAATCAGCAGCGGATCGACATTGCGCACGCCGCTCACCGTGTTGAGCACGACGGGCCACACGCACGAGTAGACGACCATCGACACTTTCGACGTTTCACCCATGCCGAGCACGAGCACGAACACCGGCAGCAACGCGAGCGGCGCGGTATTGCGAAACAGTTCGAGCAACGGATCGAGCACTTCGGCCAACGTGCGATACCAGCCGATGAACAACCCCAGCGGCACGCCGATCGCCACCGCGATCAAAAACCCGCTCAATGCCCGCGCCGCGCTGGCGAGCAGATGCACCCCGAGTTCGCCCGACACCGCCATGTCGTATAGCGCGCGAAGCACCACGGAAAACGGCGGCAGAAACGTCGCGTCGACCCAGTTCAGACGCGGCAGCGCTTCCCACAGCGCCACGAACGCGACGATGGCGATGCTGGAGCGAACCGCACGCGGCAAGCCCCACGCGATGCGCGCGGGCGCTGCGATGACCGTACTCATCGAGACTCCTTGAAATGTGGATCAGGCCGCCTGCGCGACCTGCAAATGTCCCGCACCGCGACGCGAACGGATGAGTTGCCAGATCTCATGCCGCAAGCGGACGAATTCGGGCGTCGCGCGCACGTCTTCGCTGGTATCGCTTTTCGGCACGTTCACCGGCAGCACATGCGTGATGCGTCCGGGCGATGCCGCCATCACCAGCACGCGCTGACCGAGATAGATGGCTTCATCGATCGAATGCGTGATGAAGACGATGGTCGTCCCCGTGCGCTTCCAGATGCGCAGCAACTCGTCCTGCAAGGATTCGCGCGTCTGGGCATCGAGGGCGGCGAACGGCTCGTCCATCAGGAGGACATCGGGTTCGTAAGCGAGCGAACGCGCGATGGCGACGCGCTGCTTCATGCCGCCCGACAACTGATGCGGATAGCGGTCCACGAACTCGCTCAAGCCCACGAGTTCCAGAAAGCGCCGCGCCCTCGCGTCACGCTCGGTCTTCGCGATACCCTTCGCTTCCAGCCCGAACGCGACATTGCCGAGCGCCGTCTTCCACGGAAACAGCGCGTACTGCTGGAACACGATGCCGCGATCCAGTCCCGGCCCTTCGACCTTGCGGCCATCGATCAGAATCTCGCCGGCATCCGGCAGCGTCAGTCCGCCGACGAGATCGAGCAGCGTGGTCTTGCCGCATCCGCTCGGGCCGACGAGCGAGACGAACTCGCCGGCCGTCACATGGAAGGAAACGTCGTCAAGGACTGCGAAGCGATTGCGCTGGTTCACGCGATAGCCCTTCGCGACCTTGCGTACATCGATCGATGCACTCATTGCTGCGCCTCCGGTTAAGTCAGTGGCTAGCCACGGCCTGATTGAACGGATTGAACTGGTTCGAATACACCGTATCCGGCTTGACCTGTCCGGCTTTCAGCACGCCGTTCTTCACGTACCAGTCGATATAAGTCGTGAAGTCGTCGGCCGCGATCACGCCGCCCTTGCTGCCCACGCCCGGCGATTTCCAGTAATTGACGATCGACGTATCCTCATTCCGATGCCGCGCCTCGACGATCTTCTTCAACCGAGCTACAACCTCATCGCGCGGCGTCGTGCGCGTCCACTCGATCGCGCGCGCGGTGCCTTCGACGAACTTGCGCACGGTGTTCGGGTTCTGCGCGATGAAGCGATCGGTGAACAGATAGCTCGCGTAGCCATACGAGCCGAACTGCGCGTAATCGGTCGTGAGCAGGCGCGCGCCGCCATCGGCGATCAGCTTGTCCTTGATGATGTCTTCGAGGAACACGGCGTCGAGCTGCTTCTGTTTCAGCAGTTGCGCGAGATTGACCGGCGGCGCGGGCACGAACGTCACTTTATCGATATCGGCGTGAGACAGCCCCGACTTCTGCAGATATGCGGTCACGAGATATTGCTGATACGCACCCGGCGTATTGACGCCGATCTTCTTGCCGATGAGATCGCGCGGCCCCTTGATCGCGCTGTCCTGCACGACGAAGAGACCGCCGTTGGTCTCCTTGTCCGTGCCGACGTACGAAATCACCGCCTTCACCGGCGCATGCGCCGCGACGAGCTTGACGATGGACCCGTTGAACGCGCCGCCGAAATCGACATCGCCGGTCACGGCCGCCTGAATGTCCTGCGGCCCGCTGGTCGTGTTGCCGATCCACTTCAGCTTGACCGGCGCGAGATAGCCCAGGTCTTCGGCGAGTTCGGGATACAGCACCTTGCTCGCCCAGCCCTGATAGCGCAGCTCGAGCTTCTCGGGCGTCTGCGCGTTCGCCGCCGTCGCGCTAGCGGCGAACGCAACGGCGGGCCACACTGCATGAATGATTCGCTTGATGACAGTCACGCGTTCGCCTCCGTTCAGAACACGCCGTCGTGTTCGAGCGTGACGCGATGAATCCGCCGCTTCGCCGCACCGTAGTCGCGCGCCGCGTAGTGCTGCACCTGACGGTTGTCCCAGATGGCGACATCGCCCTGCTTCCATTCGAAGCGCGCCTGCACTTCCGGCGTCTTGATCAGATCGTAGAGATAGTTGAGCAGGCTCTGACTCTGCGTCTTCGACACGCCGAGAATATGACTCGTATGCCCTTCGTTGACGAACACGAGCTTGCGCCCGTTCTCGGGATGCGTCTTGATGACGGGCACTTCGATCGGCGGATACTTCTGCGCCGCATCGTGAAAGCGCGCGAGGCCGGCCTCGACGCTGTTTTCCTCCGTGCCCTCGGGGATCTCGTAGCCGCTCAACAGATCCGCAAGCGCACCCTTTTTCGGCGACGCGATGAAGGTGTTCACCGCCGTCAGCTTCTCGAAGTAGCGGGCCAGATCGGCATCCAGCAAGTCGTAGACTGCCGCCGACGAGGCCCAGATCGTGTCGCCGCCACCGCCTGCGGGAATCTCCTGCGCATGGAGAACGGTGGCCTTGGGCGGCTGATGCTGCCACGAAACATCGACGTGCCAGTTATCCGTGCCGCCCGAGCGGGTCTTGTCGCCGCCGTGAGCGATGACCTCGATCTCAGGAAAACCCGAGACGGCTGGCAGATAAACGTTCTTGCGGATCGGATTGCCGAAGATGCGCGCGAGCGCCACGTGCTGTCCGGCGTCGAGCGCCTGTTCACGAAAAAAGATCACGCCATGATCGACGAGCGCCTGACGCAGCGTCTGTCGGTTGTCCTCGCTGAGCGGCGCGGCAAGATCGACATTGTCGATGATCGCGCCGACGAGCGGCTTGTAGCGCCGTACGCGCAGATCCTGATGGCCTTCGTTTCGCGCCTCTGCTTCTCGATGATCCAGCACCGTGCTCATGAGCTTCTCCGTGGTCGTTGAGTGCTTCAATCAGACCATCGGGCGGCGGTGCTTCGCAACGAAGCAATACGAGCAAGGGTATGAGCGCGCGGCTGCGATCGGATTCGCGGCCCGCCCTCATAACGTTCCCACGATTCGTTGGTTGTGTCGTGCGTCGCCCGACTCTAGCCTCTCGCTTCCACGGCCCCAACACTTCGTCCAGTGAGCATCCCATGACCCGACCCACCCGACAGTTCGCGCTCGGCGCATTCCTGATGCAGACGGGCCACCATATCGCCGGCTGGCGGCATCCCGATGCCCAGGCCGACGCCGGCAGCAACTTCCGTCATTACGTGGAACTGGCGAAGCTCGCCGAAGCTGCCAAATTCGACACGATCTTTCTCGCGGATACCTCGGGCGTAGCCGCGACGCATCTGCCATCGCTTGCGCGCACGGCCCGCAGCGACTTCTTCGATCCCGTCACGCTGCTGGCGGGGCTCGCCGCGGTGACCGAACGCATCGGCCTCATCGCAACGGTGTCGACGTCGTTTCACGAGCCGTACAACGTGGCGCGCCGCTTCGCCACGCTCGACCAGATTTCCGGCGGGCGCGCGGGCTGGAATCTGGTGACGTCGAGCACGTCGAACGAAGCGCAGAACTTCAACCGCGATGCGCTGCCCGATCACGCCGAACGCTACGAGCGCGCGGCCGAGTTTCACGACGTCGTGCTGGGTCTGTGGGATTCGTGGGAGGACGACAGCTTCGTGCGCGACAAAGAGAGCGGCATCTATTTCGATGCGGACAAGCTGCACGCGCTGAAGCATCGCGGCAAGCACTTCCAGGTGCGCGGCCCGCTCAACGTGAACCGCTCGCCGCAGGGGCGTCCGGTGGTCGTGCAGGCCGGTGCATCCGATGATGGCCGCGCGCTCGCCGCCCGCACCGCCGAGGTGATTTTCGTCGCGCATCAAACGTTAGACGAAGCGAAGGCGTTCTATGCCGACATCAAGGGCCGCCTGCCCGCCTATGACCGCGAACCCGACGACGTGAAGATCATGCCGGGCATCTTCCCGGTCGTGGGACGCACGCAGGCGGAAGCCGAAGAGAAGTTCGAGGCGCTGCAATCGCGCGTGGATCCGGTGGTCGGGGTCGCGCTGCTGTCGACGGTGATCGGCGGCGTCGACCTGTCAGGCTATGACGTCGACGGTCCGATTCCCGAGCTGCCCGAAACGAACGGCCCGAAGAGCCGCCAGCATCTGCTCGTCGAACTCGCGCGGCGCGACAGGCTGACGATCCGCCAGCTCTATCTGCGCATTGCCGGGGCGCGCGGTCATCAGCAGGTCGTTGGGACGCCGGCGAGCATCGCGGATCAGTTGCAGCAATGGTTCGAAGAAGGCGGCGCGGACGGTTTCAACATCATGGCGCCGTGGTTTCCCGGCGGACTGGAAGAATTCATCGCGCTGGTGCTGCCCGAACTGCGACGGCGCGGCCTCTTTCGCACCGACTACGCCGGCCGCACGCTGCGCGAACATCTCGGCCTCAAGCGTCCGGCGCACGCGGGCGCCGCGCTGGCCTGAATCACCTCTTTGCACATGAGAAAATGGCGCCGCAAGCCTGCGGCGCCATTTTTGCGGCATTACGACGTGATCGACACGCCGTACATCGACAACACGCTTACGACTGCACGGTGTCGGCCACTTCCTTGAAGTCCTCGATCTGATCGAAGTTCATGTATTGATAGATCTTGTCGCCGTTGGCATTGATCACGCCGATATCGGTCATGTACTCGTCCTTGGTCGGAATCTTGCCCAGACGCGAGCAGATCGCCGCCAGTTCCGCCGAGCCAAGGTACACGTTCGTGTTCTTGCCCAGACGGTTCGGGAAGTTGCGGGTCGAGGTCGACATGACCGTCGCGCCTTCGCGCACCTGTGCCTGATTGCCCATGCACAGCGAGCAGCCCGGCATTTCCGTACGCGCGCCGGCCGTGCCGAAGACGCCGTAATGGCCTTCCTCGGTCAGCTGCTTCTGGTCCATCTTGGTCGGCGGGGCGACCCACAGCTTGACGGGGATGTCGCGCTTGCCTTCCAGCAGCTTCGACGCGGCGCGGAAATGGCCGATGTTGGTCATGCACGAGCCGATGAACACTTCGTCGATCTTGGCGCCGGCCACGTCCGACAGCGTCTTCACGTCGTCCGGATCGTTCGGGCAGGCCACGATCGGCTCGTGGATGTCGGCCAGATCGATTTCGATGACGGCTGCGTACTCGGCGTCCGCATCCGGCGACAGCAGTTGCGGGTCGGCGAGCCACTGCTGCATCGCATCGACGCGGCGCTGGAGGCTGCGCGGGTCCTGGTAGCCCTGGGCGATCATCCACTTCAACAGCGTGACGTTGCTGTTGAGGTATTCGATGACCGGCTCCTTGTTCAGGTGCACCGTGCAACCGGCGGCCGAACGCTCAGCCGATGCATCCGACAGTTCGAACGCTTGCTCGACCTTCAGATCGGGCAGGCCTTCGATTTCGAGAATGCGGCCGGAGAAGATGTTCTTCTTGCCTTGTTTGGCGACCGTCAGCATGTCTTGCTTGATGGCGTACAGCGGAATTGCGTTGACCAGGTCGCGCAGGGTCACGCCCGGCTGCATCTTGCCCTTGAAGCGAACCAGCACGGACTCCGGCATGTCCAGCGGCATCGTGCCGGTGGCGGCCGCGAAGGCGACCAGGCCCGAACCTGCCGGGAAGCTGATGCCGATCGGGAAGCGCGTGTGCGAGTCGCCGCCCGTGCCTACGGTGTCGGGCAGCAGCATGCGGTTCAGCCAGGAGTGGATCACGCCGTCGCCCGGGCGCAGCGCGATGCCGCCACGGTTGCTGATGAAGTTCGGCAGGGTCTGATGGGTTTTCACGTCCACCGGCTTCGGATAGGCGGCGGTGTGACAGAACGACTGCATGACGAGGTCGGCCGAGAAGCCCAGGCACGCCAGGTCCTTCAGTTCGTCGCGGGTCATCGGGCCGGTGGTGTCCTGCGAGCCGACCGAGGTCATCTTCGGTTCGCAGTAGGTGCCCGGACGGACGCCCTGGCCTTCCGGCAGACCGCATGCGCGGCCGACCATCTTCTGCGCCAGCGAGAAGCCCTTGCCGCTGTCGGCCGGCTGCTGCGGCAGGCGGAACAGCGTCGACGGGGCGAGACCCAGCGCCTCACGCGCCTTGGCCGTCAGTCCGCGACCGATGATCAGCGGAATGCGGCCACCGGCGCGCACTTCGTCGAACAGCACGTCGGACTTGACCTGGAACTCGGCGATGACTTCCCCGTTCTTCAGAGCCTTGCCTTCGTACGGGCGCAGTTCGACCACGTCGCCCATTTCCATCTGCGACACGTCGAGTTCGATCGGCAGCGCGCCGGCGTCTTCCATCGTGTTGTAGAAGATCGGGGCGATCTTGCCGCCCAGGCACACGCCCCCGAAACGCTTGTTCGGGATGAAGGGGATGTCTTCACCGGTGAACCACAACACCGAGTTGGTGGCCGACTTGCGCGAGGAGCCGGTGCCGACCACGTCGCCAACGTAAGCGACCAGGTGGCCCTTTTCCTTCAACGACTCGATGAATTTGACCGGGCCACGCTTGCCGTCTTCTTCCGGCGTGATGCCGGGACGGGCGTTTTTCAGCATCGCCAGTGCGTGCATCGGGATGTCCGGGCGGGTGGTGGCGTCCGGGGCCGGCGACAGGTCGTCAGTATTGGTTTCGCCCGTCACCTTGAACACGGTGACGGTCAGGCTTTGCGGCACTTCCGGACGGCTGGTGAACCATTCGGCGTCGGCCCAGCTCTGCATCACGGCGCGGGCGCTGGCGTTGCCCTTGTCGGCGAGTTCCTTGACGTCGTGGAACTGATCGAACATCAGGAGGGTTTTCTTCAGCGCGTCGGCGGCTACGGCGGCCACATCGGCGTCGGACAGCAGCTCGATCAGCGGCTGGATGTTGTAGCCGCCCAGCATCGTGCCGAGCAGTTCGGTGGCGCGTGCGCGCGAGATCAGCGCGCAGACCGTCTCGCCTTTGGCGACGGCGGCCAGGAAGCCCGCCTTCACGCGAGCGGCTTCGTCCACGCCGGCGGGCACGCGGTGGGTGATCAGGTCGAGCAGCGTCTGCTCTTCGCCCGCGGGCGGATTCGTCAGCAGTTCCACCAGCTCGGCAGTCTGCTGAGCCGTCAGTGGCAGGGGAGGAATGCCGAGCGCGGCGCGTGCGGCTACGTGAGCGCGAAAGTTTTCAAGCATGGGGGACCGTTGCTATTGCGTTTCAAAGGAAATACTCCCAGACACGCCGAGGCTGTTCCGGGCACTCTTTGAGCGTGATTTTATTGCGATATGAGGTTTTCGTCAACTGTCTTATGTCTTATGTCTTATATAAGACTTGGCCGAGAGTTTGCAAATTGAACGGTGGTGATCGGTATTGGTTGGTCATTGACTTAGGATTACGAACAAATCGAGCGCCCCGCTGACGCTGGCGCTCGTCGCTCCGCAAGACGAATGGTTTTGATGGAAATGAGGACTGCGCGGCGGGGCTGTAATCGAGGCGTGGAGGGTGATTGCGACCGGCATTGCGCCGTGCGCGCAGCGAAACGTCGGCGCGCCTTCGACTCACATCATCTGCGGGCTGCTGAGTTTTGATCCGTCGCTGAAGCGGGCCAGTCTGAAGGGGCTGATGTCGTGCTGCGGCGCGTCCTCCATCACCAGCCGGCTCACGAGCAAGCCCGCGCCCGGCCCCAATCCGAAGCCGTGCCCGCTGAAGCCGGACGCAATCACGAGACCGGGTTTGGCATCGACCTTCGACATGACGGGGACGAGGTCCGGCGTCGTGTCGATCGCGCCCGCCCACGCGTGGGCGATCCGCATGCTCGACAGCTCGGGAAACACGCGCGCGACGTTACGCAGGGCACGGTCGAGCCATTCCATGTCCGGCCGCGGGTCCAGCACGCGCGCTCTTTCGAAGGGAGAAATGTCGCCGTCGCGCCAATTTGCGCTGGCCTCCGGTCCCTGAAAGAAGCTATGGCCGACGCGAATCTTCAGTTTCTTCTTGAGCTTGCTGCGAAACATGGTGCGGAACTTCACCGAATGCCGCAGGTTTTGCGGCGCCAGTTCCACGCGTCCGTAGCCGGGAACTGCAATGGTGTAACCGCCGTCCAGCCGTCGTCTCAGCGCAAAATCGGGCCCGGAGAAACAGCCTTCGATGACGCCCGGCGCTTCTGCGGTCCGCAACGCCGTTCCCATCACGTTGATCGCGGGCAGATCGATGCCATGACGCTGGCAGAACAACGCGCTCCACGCGCCTCCGGCGAGCACGACCGTATCGGCCGCAAGCCGGCCGCGCTCGGTGCAGATACCGGAAACACGGCCCGCGCTCATGTCGAGACCGCGCACCGCGCAGTTCTGATACACCTTCGCCCCGAGTCTTTGCGCGCCGCGCGCGATCGCTGGCGCGGCTTTCGATGGCTCGGCGCGCCCATCCGTGACCGACCATAAGCCTCCGGCCCACTTCGCCCGTCCAGACGGAATGCGCGACGCCAGTTCGCGCGCGCTGAGTATCTCGCTGCTGAAGCCGACTTCGCGTGCGCGGGCGAGCCACGATTCCCATTGCGCGACGTCGGACTGTTGCTCCGTCCCGTACAGAATGCCGGACCGGCGAAAGCCGACGTCCTCGCCCAGTTCTTCGGTGAGTTCGCTCCAGCGCCCGAGGCTTTGCATCGCGAGCGGCAACTCGTACAGGTCGCGATTCTGCTGACGCACCCAACCCCAGTTGCGCCCCGACTGCTCACCACCGATGACGCCCTTTTCGAGCAGAACCACCGATACGCCGCGTCGCGCCAGTTCATATGCGGTGCTGACGCCGACGATGCCGCCGCCTATCACCGCGACGTCGCATCGCTCGGGGAAACCTTCGCTGTTCGTGACTTCGTCGATCTTTAGCATCGTTCGCAGCCGCTGGATTGCCGCTTTTTGAGGGGTAACTGCAGTCGAGATTTTCGCTTTTCCACTGCTTCGTTGATAGGACGATCCTGTTGCATCTGATACAGAATATCCACCAGGAGTCGACGGGCCGGAACGGACTCGTCGACTCACGTAGCGATTCTCACAGGGCCGCAAAGTGCGCTGCCTGTTCGAGCGATCGCAAGCCCATGCTGGTCATGGAGGCGAACATGATGCACATCGCAGCGGCAACGGTTGTAGCAACGGTGAACAGAAGCGTCACATCGCGGCTCTTTCGGCGTTTTGCGCCGGCGCTCGTTTGCGCGCTGGTCGCGACAGGTTCGGCGCACGCGGAGGCCCCGCCTCCATCCTTCGATTCATTCGCCGTTCCATCCGGCAGCGCACCGCACGACGTCGCACCATCGCCAGATGGCGTCGTGTGGTACACCGCACAGGCACGAGGCGCGGTCGGACGATTGGACCCGCGCAGCGGCAAGATCGAATCGGTTCCGCTCGGCAACGGATCGGCACCACACGGCGTGATCGTCGGTCCGGATCGCGCGGCATGGATCACTGATGGCGGGCTGAACGCTATCGTGCGAGTCGACCCAAAGACACTCGCCGTCACGCGCTTTCCATTGCCCAAGGACCGGCAGAACGCCAATCTGAACACGGCGGTCTTCGACCAGCGCGGCCATCTGTGGTTTACCGGTCAAAGCGGAATTTTCGGCGAGCTCGACCCGGCGAGCGCCAGAATGCGGGTGTTCGATGCGCCGCGTGGGCCTGGCGCCTACGGCATTTGTGTCACACCGGATGGCAGCTTGTACTTCGCCTCACTTGCAGGCAGCTATCTTGGCCGCATCGATCCGGTTAGCGGCGCGGCGCAGGTCATCGAGCCGCCGACGCCCGATCAGGGTGCCCGGCGAGTATGGTCCGACTCGAAAGGACGCGTCTGGGTCAGCGAATGGAACGCAGGCAAGGTAGGCATGTATGACCCGGCAACGCATCGATGGCGGGAATGGCGGCTGCCAGGCCCGAATCCGCACGCATACGCGGTATTCGTCGACGATCAGGACATCGTGTGGCTCAGTGAATGGACCGCCAACGCGCTAGTGCGCTTCGACCCCCGAACGGAGCAGTTCGAAACTTTCGCGTTGCCTCGGCCACACGCGAACGTACGTCAGATGATGGGTCGCCCTGGCGAAGTATGGTTGTCGGAGTCTGGCACCGATCATCTCGTGCGTTATCGGTTGGATGCAGCGAATGCCGGCAGCAATTGACAATACCTGTTTCTCGGGATAATGGGCGGGGGCTCGTGCAAACCGCGCGCCCCAACGCAAAAACCCCACCTTTGCGGGGTGGGGTTTTGGCGTTAGGGCATGAGGAGCCTGAC
>NZ_FCOF02000103.1 GCF_001544755.2 Caballeronia catudaia
GACTGGATTTCGTATGCGACTTCGTTTGCGCCGCCATGCTTCGGCCCGCGCAGCGCGCCGATCGCGCCGGTGATCGCTGAATACATGTCGGACCCGGTGCCCGCGATCACGCGCGCCGTGAACGTCGACGCGTTGAACTCATGTTCGGCGTAAAGATTGAGCGATACGTGCATCGCATCGACCCACGACTTCGACGGCGCCACGCCATGCAGCAGATGCAGGAAGTGTCCGCCGATGGAATCGTCGTCGGTTTCGACTTCGATGCGCTTGCCGTTATGCGAGTAGTGATACCAGTACAGCAGCATCGAGCCGAGCGAGGCCATCAGACGGTCGGCGATATCCTTCGCGCCCGGCGCGTTGTGATCGTCCTTCTCGGGCAGCAGCGTGCCGAGCACGGAGACGCCGGTGCGCATGACGTCCATCGCATTCGCGGACGCAGGAATCCATTCGAGCGCGGCCTTGAGGTTCGCGGGCAGGCCGCGCAAAGCCTTCAGCTTCGTTTTATAAGCCTTCAATTCGGCGGCATTCGGCAGCTTGCCATGCACGAGCAGATGCGCGATTTCTTCGAACTCGGAAGTCGTCGCGACATCGAGAATGTCGTAGCCCCGATAGTGCAAATCGTTGCCGGTCTTGCCGACCGTGCACAGCGCGGTATTGCCCGCCGTCACGCCCGACAGCGCGACGGACTTCTTCGGCTTGAAAGCGCCGGCCGCGGGTGCTTCGGTCGATGCGATATCAGTCATGCTTTCAAGTCTCCTTTCGTGCACGCGCGATGCGGCGTCACTTGTCGTGCTTGAACTGCGGTCCGGCGATGCTCACGCCTTCGCTTCGATATCGGGCGCGGTGAAGAGCGGCGCGCATTCGCCGGGCATCGGCTGCCCTGTGGCGTGCGCGCGGCGCAGCACCGACCAGTAATAGCGATAACTCGCGCGATCATGCAGCGTGTCACCGTGACGCGTCGGGCCCCACTGCGCGCGTTGCGCTTCGAGCAAAATCTCCGCGGCGAGCGCGATTTCTTCGGCGCGCGGCGAGAAGGCCGCGACGATCGGCTCGATCTGATGCGGATGGATGCTCCACATGCGCGTGTAGCCGAACTCGTTGCGGGCGCGTGCGGCATCGTTCGAAACGACGCTCATGTCGCGCACCTCGGTGGACACATTGTGCGACGGCACCTTGCCGTGCGCGTGACATGCCGCCGCGATTTCGAGTTTCGCGCGCCGCACGAGCGGATGATCGAACTGGCCGGGCGAGCGCATCGCGGTATCGGGAATCGCGCCGTTGTGCGCGGAGACGAAATCCATCAGGCCGAAGCTCAGCGATTCGACGCCCGGCAACGCCGCCAGTTCAAACGCTTCCGCGAGCGCGCCATGCGTCTCGACGAGCAGATGACATGGAATGGCTTTCCGAATGCCGAACTCGCGGCGCGATGCTTCGATGAAGGCCACCATCTCGGCGGCACCGGAGACGCTGCGGATCTTCGGCAGCATGATGAACGCGGGCGCCTGTTTCGCGTTGCGCAGAATGATGCGCACGTCGTCGCGCCACGCGCGGTGATGAAAGTCGTGGATGCGAACGCCCACGCGCCCGAAGCGGTCTTCCTCGCCGCCCACGAACGATGCGACCAGTTCCGCGTGCTCGGCTTCGCGCCCGACTTGCGCGCCATCCTCGCAATCGAGCGTGATGTCGAAGACCGGGCCCAGTTGCGCTTGCAACGCCAGCGATTTCCTCATCAGCTTCTCGCTGCCGGCGTAGTGATCGCAGGGTGGGAGAACCGCGGGCTGCGGTTCGCCGTCAAACAGCACTTCGGCGGGGGTGAGAGCGCGCATCGTCGGCGTCGGGGTCCAATTTGGGGGAAGTGGATTCGATCTTGCTCATGCTTCTGATTCGGCCGCGCTCGAACGATGTTGAAGCCCGTTCAAGCGCGATCGGATCAGGCGCGAACGCTTTCTCGGGCGTTCGCGCTGACGGGAAGCCCGCGACGGGCCTCCCTTTGAAAACGACGTGCTTACTTGCCCAGCAGATGCGAAACGCCGTCGCGCTCTTGGAGCAGTTCGTTCAGCGTGCCGTCCATCTTCTCACGCGAGAATGCGTCGATTTCCAGGCCTTCCACGCGCTTGTACTCGCCGTTTTCGCAGGTGACGGGCACGCCGTAGATGATGTCTTCCGGGATGCCGTACGAGCCGTCCGACGGAATGCCCATCGTGACCCACTTGCCGTTCGTGCCGAGCACCCAGTCACGCACGTGATCGATCGCCGCGTTCGCCGCCGATGCCGCCGACGACAGGCCCCGCGCTTCGATGATCGCGGCGCCGCGCTTGCCGACGGTCGGGATGAACGTGTTGCGGTTCCATTCGTCGTCGTTGATGAGCTTCGTCAGGTCCTGGCCTTCCGCCGTTGCGAAGCGGAAGTCGGGGTACATCGTCGGCGAGTGGTTGCCCCACACGGCGAGCTTTTCGATCGATGCGACCGGCTTGCCCGACTTCGCAGCCAGTTGCGACAGGGCGCGGTTGTGGTCCAGACGCAGCATGGCGGTGAAGTTCTTCTTCGGCAGGTCCGGCGCCGACTTCATCGCGATGTACGCATTCGTGTTCGCCGGGTTGCCGACGACCAGCACCTTCACGTCGCGGCTCGCGACATCGTTCAGCGCCTTGCCCTGAACCGTGAAGATTTCGGCGTTGGCCGACAGCAGATCCTTGCGCTCCATGCCCTTCGAGCGCGGACGGGCGCCCACGAGCAGCGCGACGTCGGCATCCTTGAACGCGACCTTGGGGTCGTCCGTGACGACAACGCCCGCGAGCAGCGGGAACGCGCAGTCTTCCAACTCCATCACGACGCCCTTCACGGCGCCTTGCGCTTGCGGCAGATCGAGCAACTGAAGAATCACGGGCTGGTCTTTGCCGAGCAGATCGCCGTTGGCGATGCGGAACAGCAGCGAGTAGCCGATTTGACCTGCGGCGCCGGTTACGGCAACGCGCTTTGCGGACTTAGCCATTGAGAACTCTCCTGGACGATGCGTGGAACGCTAGGGAAAAACGCCATTTTATGCGCGATACGCCAAAGCGTTGATGAAGACATGCCGGCCGTGCCGTGCGCGGATCGCCCGAAACGCGATCGGAAGAGCCCGAACTCGTGCGGCGCATCGGCGTCACGGCGTGACTGTCATGCCATGAATCTTCTCTTCGAGCGAGAGACGTGCGGGAGGTTCTTGAAGGACGCCGTGAATTCGCTTGGGTCTTACGGGAAAGCGCCCATACGAGACGGCGCTTGCGTTGCGAGGCATGGGACAGGCAGCGGCGTGCGAATCGAGTGGCCGATCGGCGTGAGACGGAAGCGAAAGGGCGTGCCTGGCGGTATGCTGCGCGATGCGTGGATGCCGTGACGTTGCCGTACCCTGGCGAAGACCGCCGCGGAAAACACGCTGACCGGCGGTTCCTGCGCTCTCGCAACGACCCGCAAACCCTTGCTCGACAAGGAGTGTAGGATCGGTCCGAGGTAAAGTCAACACTATCTTATGTCTTATATAAGACATAGGAATCTGCGGGAAAAGTCTGGACGCACGACGGCCCTTGTGTTGAAATGCGCGGCATGAATTCCAGTCCGGCGAACACGACGACCCCCAGCGGCACTGCACCGGCGGCCGAGGCCGCGAGCACGCCGTCGCCGACGTTCAGCCCGCTGTATCAGCAGATCAAGGCGCTCATTACGCAAGGGCTCGAGTCCGGCGAATGGAAGCCCGGCGAAATCATCCCGAGCGAGGTCGAGCTGGCCGCGCGCTACAAGGTGAGCCAGGGCACGGTGCGCAAAGCCATCGACGAACTCGCCGCCGACAATCTCCTCGTTCGCCGTCAGGGCAAAGGCACGTTCGTTGCGACGCACAACGAAGACCGCGTGCAATTCCGCTTCCTTCGCCTCTTGCCCGACGATGGCGACGTTCATCCCCATGTCAGCCGTCTGCTCGAATGCAGGCGTCTGCGCGCGCCTGCCGAGATCGCGCGTCAACTGGATCTGAAGCCCGCCGATCCGGTCGTTCTTATCAAGCGCTTGTTGCAGTTTGATGGCGTGACGACCGTATTCGATGAAATCTGGCTCCCGGGCGCCGTGTTTCGCGGACTCACGGCGGAGCGCCTCGCGGAGTACAAGGGCCCGCTCTACGCGATGTTCGAGACCGAGTTCGGCACGCGCATGATTCGCGCGACGGAAAAGATTCGCGCCGTGGCTGCCGACGAAACCGTCGCGCAGTTCCTCGACGTTGCGCAGGGTTTCCCGTTGTTATCGGTGGAGCGAGTGTCCTATACGTATGGCGATCGTCCGGTCGAAGTGCGGCGTGGATGGTATGTCACGACCGGTTACTACTATCAGAACGACTTGAGTTGATCGAATGAAGAACGGGGCTGCGGGCACCGGCTGAGTGCCCGTCCGGCACGCCTGCCGCAAGGCTTTTTTCGCGGATGGAGCAACGGTCTCTTGGGTTGCTTATCGCTGCAGCGCGAAATAAAAAGGCGCTAAAATCGCGGATTAGTGTTTTAACAAGTTGGGGTCTAGCATGGCTGAAGCCGTAAAAAAACCAAGGCCGGAATACCGAAACATCGGGATCGGCCAACTCGCGAAGTATCGCTTGCCGCTGGCAGGGAAGGT
>NZ_FCOF02000016.1 GCF_001544755.2 Caballeronia catudaia
TTGCCTTCGCTTTCCATGCTTCAAATCTCCCGTTACAGCCAAGATCCGAAGTCTCCTACATTTCCGGGGCGGTTCAAGTCTCGTATACGTTGTACCAGGGCGCACCGGAGTCCAGACGATTGCTGCCGCGCTCGTCCTTCCAGTACCCGCTCGCGAACATGCCGTAGAAGAGCGTCATCAGCGAAGCGGAGCCGTCGACCATCGCGGCGTCCACGACCTGACCCTTCCCCGAGCGCTTGCTCTCGAGAATCGCCGATACCACGCCGAGCGCGAGATACAGCGAGCCGCCGCCGAAATCGCCCGCCAGATTGAGGGGAATCACGGGCGGACCGCCGGCCACGCCGACCGAGTGCAGCACGCCGCTCAGCGAGATGTAGTTGATGTCGTGGCCCGGCGCCTGCGCGAGCGGGCCATGCTGCCCCCAGCCGGTCATGCGGCCGTAGACGAGCGCAGGGTTCGCCGCGAGGCAAGCGTCAGGTCCAAGTCGCAGCTTCTCCGCGACGCCCGGGCGGAAGCCCTCGACCAGCGCGTCGGCCTGGCCGGCGAGCTTGAGGATCGCCTCGGCCGCTTCCTTTTTCTTCAGATCGAGTGCCGCGCTGCGTCGGCCGCGATTCAGCAGGTTGAAGCGGGGATCGCCGGGCTGACCGCCGTCGTAGCCGGGCGGCCGGTCGATACGAATGACATCGGCGCCAAGATCCGACAGCAGCATGCAGCAGAACGGCACAGGCCCCACACCTCCGAGTTCCACGATCCTGATACCTGCAAGCGGCCCTTTTGCGTTGTGCATCGCGAATGTCTCCATGGAAGCGCCCGTTCAAGCTTACGCGTGTCAGGCAGGCAGTCCAATTTCGATTTATCGAACCGGCATTTCGCTGCAGTCGAAACCGTGAACTAGGCGATCCGGCGGCCTTCCGAAGTACGGAACCATCGTTCGAGCGGTGTTGACGCCACGCCGATCGAACCGCCACTGTGAACACCATGCCAATGCAATGGCCGCTCACCCGGCCTTCGGGTCAATGTTGAATGGAAAGGAGATGCAAAGTGAAGGTATTGGTCCCCGTCAAGCGTGTCGTGGACGCGAACGTGAAGGTCGGCGTCAAATCGGATCAGTCGGGCGTCGACATCGCGAGCGTGAAGATGTCGATGAACCCGTTCGATGAAATCCGTGGAAGAAGCGGTCCGGCTGAAGGAAGCGGGCGTCGCAACCGAAGTGATCGCCGTGTCGGTTGGCGTCGCGCAAGCGCAGGAAACGCTGCGCACGGCGCTGGCGATCGGCGCGGATCGCGCGATCCTCGTGCAGTCGATCGACGGCGTCGAGCCGCTGGGCGTCGCAAAGGTGCTCAAAGCGCTGGTCGACAAGGAGCAGCCGCAGTTGGTGATCCTCGGCAAGCAGGCCATCGACGACGACTCGAACCAGACGGGGCAGATGCTGGCTGCGCTGGCCGGCTTCCCGCAAGCGACGTTCGCATCGAAGATATCAATCGCCGATGGCCTTGCAACAGTCTCGCGCGAAGTGGACGGCGGCACGGAAACGCTTTCGCTGACGCTGCCGGCCGTCGTCACGACCGACCTGCGCCTGAACGAGCCGCGGTACGTTACGCTGCCGAACATCATGAAGGCGAAGAAGAAGCCGCTGGAAACCGTGAAGCCCGAAGACCTCGGCGTAGATGTCGCGCCGCGGATCAAGACACTGAAAGTGGCCGAACCGGCGAGGCGGGCGGCCGGCGTGAAGGTGCCGGATGTGAAGACACTGGTCGAAAAGCTGAAGACCGAAGCCAAGCTACTGTGAGAGGGAGCAGAAAGACATGACGATTCTCGTAATCGCGGAACACGACAACGCGTCACTCAAGGCCGCGACGCTGAATACGGTTGCGGCAGCAGCGAAGATCGGCGGTGACATTCACGTGCTCGTCGCGGGCCACGACGCCCAAGGCGCGGCGGATGCGGCGGCGAAAATCGCCGGCGTTTCCAGGGTGCTGCTGGCCGACGCGCCACAGCTCGAAGCGGGATTGGCGGAAAACGTCGAGGCGACCGTGCTGAACGTCGCGAAGGATTATTCGCACGTCCTTGCGCCGGCCACCGCGTATGGCAAGAACGTCGCGCCGCGCATCGCGGCGATGCTGGACGTCGCACAGATCTCCGACATCACGAAAGTCGACAGTGCCGATACTTTCGAGCGTCCGATCTACGCGGGCAACGCCATAGCAACGGTTCAGTCGAGCGATCCGATCAAGGTCATCACGGTGCGCGCGACGGGCTTCGATCCGGTCGCTGCTGAAGGCGGCAGCGCATCGGTCGAGAAAATCGACGCAGCGGCGGACGCGGGCAAGTCGCAGTTCGTCAGCCGTCAAGTGACGAAGCTGGATCGCCCGGAACTCACGAGCGCGAGCATCATCGTGTCGGGAGGTCGCGGCCTGGGCAGCGGCGAAAATTACACGAAGGTGCTGGAGCCGCTGGCGGACAAGCTGGGCGCAGCGCTGGGCGCATCGCGCGCAGCGGTCGATGCGGGCTACGTGCCGAACGATTATCAGGTCGGCCAGACCGGCAAGATCGTCGCACCGCAGCTCTATATCGCGGTCGGCATCTCCGGCGCGATCCAGCATCTGGCGGGCATGAAGGATTCGAAGGTGATCGTCGCGATCAACAAGGATGCGGAAGCGCCGATCTTCAGCGTAGCCGATTACGGCGTCGTCGGCGATCTCTTCGCGCTCGTGCCGGAACTCGCAAGCGAACTATAGACCCACCCGCGCAAGCGCGGACGGCCGTCGGGCAACCGTGCGTGACGTGTGCGTGATGTGTACGTGATGTGTACGTGACGCAATTGCCGGTGCTCGTGGGCGGTGACAGCGCGGGCGCGAATCATCACTTCGCGATTGGTCAGAAGCTGATTCTCTGGTGCGACGGTCACCGCGGAACACGATGTACTGCGCGACGAGGGTGAAGCGTATGCGCGGCGCCTCGAACAGGCAGGCGTGCCGGTTCATCATCTTCGTGCACAGGGGCAGATGCATGGTTTTCTGATGATGATCGGCGTGCTTCCCGGCAGCCGCAGCGCGCTCGGTTTCATCTGTGAACGGCTCCGCCGCCTCATCGCGTGACCGCTGCGTCGATGCGCGTGCTGCTGTCTGACTAACGCGTTTCGAACTGACCCGAGCACATGCGTCGGCGACGGCTAGGCGATGCGCATCGTCGCGTGACGCGGCAGCGGCGGGAATACATGCCACGCGCCGTCCTCGTGCTGGAAGAAGCAGATCGCGACATCGCCCTTCGCCGCCCGGGCATCGATCCTCACGCATCGTCTGCATGCCGTACGCCGCAGAAAGTGAATGCGAAAAGGGATCGCGCCGTTCGGTGTCAGCCAACTCTCGATTGCGTCGCGCAAGGTCTTTCTCGTCACGTTCATCAACATCTCCCGCTTTCAGCCACCCGCTGCAAATGCGTTTGTCATTGCATTCATCGTGCGACCCGCCGCAACCGAGTGTGAACGGCACCGATCAACGCGTTCCGTACTTTGACTGCACGACTCGCCAGGTGAATGAGCATCACGAACGTTCATCTCACGAACGTATGTTTGAATTGGGAAAGCGACGGAGCTAATGGACACGGCGGCAGCATCTGCGGTGTTCCAAGGGGCTGTCCCCGGTTTCAGCAGACCGATTTCGTACGATCGTCAAAGTACGGAACGGCGGCGCCACACACATTGCACGCTTCGATGTCGGCGAGTTCAATATACGTCGCCATCGTTCAACTCAACTCTGGATTCACACATGCGATACGAAGACTTTCAGTTCCTTCTGTTCGAGCGCCAGGCTGACGGCGTATTGCTCATCACACTGAACCGTCCGGAGGTCATGAACGCGACCAACAACAGAATGCACTGGGAACTCACGCAGGTTTGGGGCGTGGCCAACGACGATCCAACGGTCAAGGCGATCGTCGTAACGGGTGCGGGCGATCGAGCCTTTTCTGCGGGCGGAGATCTATCCGTGGTCGAAGAGATGTCGACCAGTCACGAAGCGACCATGCGCGTGATGAAAGAAGCCTCCGACCTCGTCTACAACATGCTGGCCTGCGATAAGCCCATCATCTCCGCCATCAACGGAACAGCCGTGGGCGCGGGGCTTGTCGTCGCACTGCTCGCGGACGTCAGCGTGATGGCGGAAGACGCACGCCTGACCGACGGCCACGCGCGTCTGGGCGTGTCGGCGGGCGACCACGGCGCCATCGTATGGCCGCTGCTCTGCGGCATGGCCAAGGCCAAGTACTACTTGATGACGGCGGAGTTCGTCGACGGCAAAGAGGCCGAACGTATCGGCCTCGTCACCTTTTGTACGGCGCGTGCCGACGTGCTGACAAAATCGCTCGCCATCGCAGCAAATCTGGCGCGCGGTAGCCAGACCGCGATCCGCGCGACCAAGAAGTCGCTCAACAACTGGATGCACATGGCGGGACCCCTTTTCGACAACTCGCTCGCCATGGAGATGCTGTGCTTCCTCGGCGCGGACGTGAAAGAAGGCGTGGCAGCAATGCGCGGCAAGCGACAGCCGGACTTTCCTTCAGCCCGATTACCCCAGTAGGCAGCGGCACGGCGATGCGCGGTGTCATACCGCGCTCGCTCAACTTCCCGCAGGGCGAAAGGTGAGCGCGTTCTTAAGCGAGGTGACACCAGCTACCCTCTGCGCGACCCCGGTGGCGCGGTCGATTTGTGACGAATCCGGCACCGTACCCTGCAGCGTCACTGCACCCTCTTTCGCCCGCACGGTAACGTTGGCGACATGTCCAGATGCTGCTCTGCTTCCGGGAAGAAGAGCCATCGGATGGTGAGCGAGCAGTGCTTGATCATAGACTCGCCGCCCCGGGGGTCAACGGACTGCCGCTTTCTGTTCCGTCCTTGGGAATACGCCAGACGTGTATGTTCGTTATCCCGATCAGGCAGGCGCGAGCCGCCGCTCGCGGCCTCGCCATCCAACTGCCGCGAAGCAGCGTGGCTTCGAGGGCGTATCCACCCGCTTCTCTTCACGTATTGAAACGGCCAGATTCAAGTTGTCGCTGCGGTTTCGCGCCGAATTTCTCTTCACAGAGTTCGAAATAAACTTCGGCATCTCGAAGTACGGAATGTTTTGCGGGCCCGCGTTGACGGGCGGTGGCCGCGAGCTCCATTGTGTGAAAAAAAAGAGACGTGACGTGTGCCTTCGACGAGAACAGCACACACGCGCAACTTCTGGATTCCTAATCAATTCGAAAAGCGTCACGAGTTTGGAACACAATCCTTACCGACAAAACATGGAGACTGGTCGATGAAGAAGCGAATTTTAATGGTTGCGGCACTCAGTTCCTGCGCGGGCATGGCCCACGCGCAAAGCAGCGTGACGTTATACGGCCTGCTCGATGCGGGCTTCAACTACATCAACAACGACGGCGGAAAGTCCAACTTCACGATGACGACCGGCGTGCTCCAGGGCAACCGCTGGGGCTTGAAGGGCGTCGAAGATCTGGGAGGCGGACTGAAAGCCATCTTCCAGTTGGAGAACGGCTTCTCGCTCGCCACAGGCTCGCTCCAGCAGGGCGGGCGCGAGTTCGGCCGTCAGGCGTGGGTCGGCGCGAGTCACGACAGGTTCGGCAGCCTCACCTTCGGACGGCAGTACGACTCCGTCGTCGACTACGTGCAGGCGCTGAGCGGCATTCCCTATACCGGCCTCGCGCACCCGTTCGACAACGACAATTTCGACAACGACTTTCGCATCAGCAACTCGGTGAAGTACGCGAGTCCCGATTTTCACGGCCTCAAGTTCGGCGGCCTGTACGGCTTCAGCAACAGTGCCAATACCGGCGCCGAGAACTCGGGTTTCGCGAGCAATCGTGTCTGGAGCCTCGGGGCGTCTTATGCCGCTTCGTCGGTCAATCTCGCCGTGGGCTACCTGCACCTGAATTCGCCTAACAGCAACACGGTAGGCGCGATTTCCGGCGACTACATCAACGTAACCCGCACCTCCGCCCTGGGGACCAGCGGGCTGCCATCGGCCGTGACCAAGGAAGACGTGATAGCTGCAGGCGGCGCGTATTCGTTCAATGGCGGCAGGGTGGCATTCGTCTACAGTCACTCGAAATTCGATTCGGCGACCGACCGGCTTTCCTTCGATAACTACGAAGTCAATGCCAACTACTTTCTCACACCGGCCCTCTCGCTCGCCGGCATCTATAGTTTCACGGACGGCAAGCTGCATTCGACCGATGCGAACCCGAAGTATCACCAGTTCCAATTGATCGCCGACTACTTCCTCAGCAAGCGCACCGATGTATACCTGCTCGGCGCGTGGCAGCGCGCGGCCGGTGACGCGCCCGTCGCATCGCTCGCTCCGGACACCTTCGGCACGGGCGGGACGGCCGCGCCGGATGCATCGACGACCAAGAACCAGGTGCTCGTGCGCATCGCGATGCGGCACAAGTTCTGAGTGCGCTGGAATGCGCCGGCGCACGTGCGCATTTTTGGCTAGCGGCCCTGGCGGGCTAATGCCGTTCAGTTAAGCGACTGAACGGCATTTGTTTTGGTGCGGGAAGTGGTTGTAAACGTTGCGCCGAGCCGTTAACTTTTCGGGGCGATGCTTGCCAATCACCTCACCTACGTGATCGAAGCTCAGGAGCCGGCCGATCTGCGACGGCTGGCCGAGCATCTGCCCTACGAGTGGATCACGCGTGCGGTCCAGACAACCGGCACGGCAAGCATCCGGCGCCGTCGCCTGCCGGCTGAACAGGTGGTGTGGCTGGTGATCGCGCTGGCGATGTACCGGCACTGGTCGATCAGCGAAGTACTCGACAGTCTCGATCTGGCCTTGCCCAACGAGGCTGCGCCGTTTGTGAGCAAGAGCGCCGTGGTGCAGGCGCGCCAACGCGTCGGCGAGGCGCCGATGGCCTGGTTGTTCGAGCAGACAGCGCGGGCGTGGACGACTCAGGACGCGGCTCATCATGCGTTCAAGGGATTAAGTCTGTGGCATTCCTGTGATTCTGCTGCATGGCGCGGGACAGACACGCCACTCATGGAGCCGGACGGGCATGATGCTCGGCGAGGCAGGCTTCTTCGCCGTCTCATTCGATGCCCGCGATCACGGAGACTCCGGTTGGCCGTCGGACGCAAACTACAGCCAGGTCGCCATGGTGCGCGATCTGGAAAGCATCGCGTCGTCTTTGGGCATGCTGCGTCCCGTGCTCGTCGGCGCTGCGACGAGCGGTGCGACCAGCCTGCTCGCGGTCGGAGAAGGCTATGTGGACGCGCGTGCCCTCATCCTCGTCAACATTGCGCCGCAAACGGAACCGGCGGGCGTGGCGCGTATCCAGTCATCGCTGCGGCGCTGGTCCAGTCGTTTCGAACCGCGCGACGATGCCATCCACTCGCCGACCGCGTTTTTTCTGCGGCCGAAGGACGAGCATAGCCATCGCCGGCCCTGGGATCCACATTTCGTCGCAGGGCCACGCGACATGGGACGCCGCCGTCAACGGCTGTGCGCATCCGCGCGCAAGCTCACGTTGCCTACATTGCTCATGCGTGGTGAACATTCCGACGTGGTGAGCGAAACGGGCGTCGCGGAGTTTATGAGGTTTTGCGCACATGCCGAGATGTGAGCTTGCGGGACGCGGGCCACGCTGGCGCGTGGGAAGGCAAGACACATATGGTGAAGAGGCGATGCGATACATCGTCAGGATTGCACAAGCTGAACGGCCGCGCACCCGGCGTCTCTAGGACTGCGCTTGACGGCGCCTTTCTTGCCTGGCCAGTTTGGATTGCGTCGCGAGCCGGAGATATGACCGTGCATGTGGCCTGCTCTGCGGCTCCCTCGTGATGCCACCGACAGAACCACGCACAACCGTCACCACGACGAACGTCTTACGCGCACGCAAATGCGAATAAGCCGGCGCTTCGACCATCGAAGCTCCGGCGCGATGCACACTCCCCTCCGCTCGGCGAGCGTGCACCATTCATCGCGCGTGCATTTCACATATCGCTCGCCGCCGTCATGTGCTTTCTGCCTGCACATACTCGACTTCGCATGGCGCGGCCTTCGGAATCAGCGTCACGACCACTGCGGCGATCACGGCGGGCATCGCGAACGCATAGAAGTTCCAGTGATGATCGAGGTTCGAGCCGAGCACCCATCCGCCGATCATCGGTCCGAGAATCGATCCGATGCGCCCGAGACCTTGCGCGGCGCCGATCGCGGAGCCACGGCACGATGCCGGAAAGTATGCGCCGATATAACCGTAGCCGAGCGTCACCGAGCCGATCGAACCGAGGCCCGCGCCGAACACCGCGAGCGTGAGCCACACGTAATCCGGCTTCTGGCTCAGCACGAGCATCGAGACCGCACCGATGAGAAAGAACGGCACGAGTACGCGCTTCGGGCCCAGCCGGTCCGCGAGCCAGGAACCTGTCAGGTTTCCCAGTACGGCGCCGCACTGCATCACCAGCAGAAACTGCAGCGACGATCCGAGCGCATAACCCGACTTGCGCATTAACTGCGGCAACCACGCGTTGAGGCCATAGACGACGAGTTGCCCGCAGAAGCACATCAGCGCGAACAGAAGCAGCGCCGACCGGAATTCGGGCGATGTCAGCAACCTGTACCCCCGCGCGCCCGCAGCCGCGACGCGTGTTCGACGATGCTCCTCTTCATCGCGCGCAACTTCATCGAGATCGATTGCGTAGCGTGCCGCGAGCGTACGCGCTTCATCGGTGCGGCCGCGGTCCAGCAAATAGCTCACGGATTCAGGAAGGAAGAACCACATGACCGGCAAGATCAGCACATACAACGCGCCGTAGCCGTACAGCAGACGCCAGCCGTGACTTTGCAGCGTCGCGATGGCGAGCAGCGCGCATAACATGCCGCCGACCGGATAGCCCGTGAGCGCGATCGCGCTGTAGAGCTGGCGACGGCTGCGCGGTGCGTATTCGATAGTGAGCGCCACCGACGACGGCACCACGCCGCCGAGCCCGATCCCGGTGACGAAACGCGCGATGCCGAGCGCCTGCGGCGAATGCGCAATCGCGCAGAGCAGCGAGCCGAGCGAGAACCACAACACGCCTGCCATGATGAGCTTGCGACGCCCGATGCGATCCGAAAGCGGACCCGCGCCGAGCAGGCCCACCATCAGTCCGGCGAGGGTCCAGCTGCCGATCATTCCCGCGCTCGCGGGATTCAGGTTCCAGCCGGGTTCTTCCAGAAGGCGCGGGATGGTCGCGCCGTAGACGATGAGATCGTAGCCGTCGACCGCGATCGTCAGAAAACACAGCACGACCACGAATAGACTGCTTCGTGTCGGGGATGAAGAAGGGTTCACATCGTCTCCTGTCTGTTTATTTGGATGCCTGATGGCGGACGCTTCGAATGAGCCGCTTCAATATAGGCAGGCGAAATCAGCCAACCTAGTGATGGTTTTCGAATCGCCTCTTCGATATTCCCGAATTCCGCCACGGCCTGTCGATTCGAATGATTCGAATCGACAATTCGAATCATTGCAATTGCTCGACTGAGATTGCGTGTCCAAGGTGGTTGTTCGATGCGATCGCGCACGCGATCAGGAGAGGCGATGACAGTCGGCGTTCACACAGTGATGCAGCTCGCACGCGCCGCGCAGGGCACGTTCGAAGACTGCGCGCTCACTCGCCGGCCGAAGCCGTGAGTTGCGCGATGAGCGCCCTCGTCGCGGGCGTCAGCGACACGCCGCGCTTCGTGCCGATGCACAGTTGCCGCTTCGCCCACGGTTCGTCCAGCGCCACTATCGTCAGCGCGGCGAGTTCTTCCTTCGGCAGCATGCTCTCCGGCTGGATCGTGACGCCGAGCCCGGCCTTGACGAGACTGCGCGCCGCTTCGATGGTCGTCACCGTGTACTTCAGGCGCAGGTCGCGGCCGAGCGCGGCGGCCGCTTGGCGCAACTGGGTCATCATCGACGTGGTCGGCGAGATGCCGATCAGGTCTTCGTCGAGCAGATCGTGCGTGGTCACGCTGGCGCGCTCGCCGAGCGGATGTTTCCGCGGCACGATCGCGGCGAGGCGGTCCGTACGGTATTCGACGATATCGAGCCCCTCGTGGTGAACGTCGTTCGTCGCATAGAACATCGCGAGATCGGCCTTGCCCGACAGCACGGCGCCGACGACGTTGACGTTGGCATCCTCGTGCAGATCGATATCCACGAGCGGAAAGTCGCGCCTGAAGTCGGCTATCTCTCTCGCCAGAAAATGAACGATGATCGTGCTCGTCGAACTGATGCCGACCTGCCCGCGGACACCTTCGGTGAATTCGGCGATCTCCCGGCGCATGACATCGAAATTGGCGAACATAAGACGCACGTGACGCGCGAGTACTTCACCCGCCGGGCTGGGCGTCATGCCACCCGGCATGCGCTCGAACAGCGCGATGCCCGCGACTTCCTCGAGCTCCTGGATGCGCCGCGTTGCGGCGGGCGGGGTAATGTTCTCGCGCTGAGCGGCGCGCCGCATCTGCTGCTCCTCGACGACCGAGAGAAACAGGCGCAGCGTGAACAAATCGACGCGTCGGGTCAGTGTGTGGACGCTCAGTCCGGTCATGGGGGCTCCCTGAATAGCTCAGAGCCTATGCCCGCCCTAATCGGTCGTCAATCGGCATGGAGCCGGACATGTTCAGATCGCATGCTGTTCGCGCAGCGCTCCGATCTGCGCTTCGCTCATGCCGAGCCAGTCGCGCAAGACGTCCTGGCTGTGCTCGCCGAGCAGCGGCGGCAAGTTGCTTTCCGGCTCGGGCACGTCGGACATCTTGATCGGATTGCCCGTGACGTGAATGGTGCCCCACACGGGATCGTCGAGTTGCATCAGCATGTTGCGGGCGGCGACGTGCGGGCAGGCAAAAAGATCGGGTACGTCGTTCACTGTCGAGCATGGCACGCCGCCCGCGCGAAGCAGGCCCAGGGCTTCGTCGCGGCGCTTGCCGTCGAGCCATGCGTCGATATGCGCATTCAGCGCGTTCATGTTCTGTCGCCGGGATGTGCCACTTTCGAAGCAGGCCTCGCCGACGAGTTCGGGCCGGCCGATGACCTCGCAGAAACGCTTCCAGATGTGCTCACCGATCACCGCTATGACGATATAGCCGTCCGCCACCCGATACGTGCCGAAGGGTGCGGTGACCGCGTGTACGCCCGGCGGCGCGACCTGTTTCGTCGCCGAATACATGGTGACCGAGATTTCGTTAAGGACGAGCGATGCGTCGACCATCGAGATATCGATCTTCTTGCCGCGGCCGCTGCGTGCCCGATGAAGCAGCGCCAGCATGATGCCCTGCAGCGCGAGATTGCCACATTGAATATCCGCGAGCGAAAAGCCGAGATAGACCGGACGATCGCCACTGCGTTCAGGGCGATACATGAGGCCGCTCATCGCCTGGCCGACGATATCGAATGCCGGCAAGTCGCCGTATGGGCTCGGTTGGTTATCGGCGTGCCCGAAACCGGAGATGGCAGCGTAGATGAGCCGTGGATTGATGCGACTGAGTTCCGCATAACCGAGGCCGAGGCGGTCCATCACGTTCGGCCGCAGGTTTTCCAGCACCACGTCCGCCTCGGCCGCAAGCGACTTGAACACCTGCTTGCCTTCGGGATGCTTGAGATCGAGCGTTACGCTCTTCTTGTTGCGGTTCGCGCGCAGGAACGACAAGCCGCTCGGCCTGCCGTCGACGCCGGGCTTCGTCGGGCTGGTGCTGCGTGCAAAGTCTCCGCCGTCGGGCGTTTCGATCTTGACGACTTCGGCGCCAGCATCGGCGAGCCACATCGACGCGAACGGCGCGGCGATGAAGTTTTCGACGGTCAGAACGCGAATGCCCGACAGCGGACGATCCGCTGCTGTCGCTTGCGCGGCGCGCTCGGATTGAACGGCTGCTTCCATATCTGTCTCCTTGCTCTGTCTGTGCTCTTCGACCTGCCTCGAATGCTATCCCCAGCGATCTGTCGTGACGATTGACGGTTCGTGAAAGCGGCGTTGCAAAGATACGAATGCATTCACTAGGGTCTGTTCACGAAACATCAAGCACACGTTCGAAAAACGGCAATCGCTTTGGATGAGACGCGCGACTAGGATTGATTTCGGGCTCGCGCGAGCCGACTTGTTAAACCATCGAAGGCGCACAGCAATGAGCAATCTGGAAGGAAAGGTGGCCGTCGTCACCGGCGGCACCGGCGGCATCGGCAAGGGCGTCGCGTTGCAGCTCGCGGCAGCCGGAGTCACCGTGGTGATCAGCGGGCGCAGCGTTGCAAAAGCCGACGCCGTGCTCGCGGAATTGCGGCAAACCGGCGCCACCGCTGATTTCATCGCAGGCGACGTGCGATCCAAAGCCGATATGACGGCACTCGCTGAAGAGACCGCGCGCAGATACGGCGGCATCGACATCGTCGTCGCGAATGCGGGCGGAAACGACGACGAGGCCCGCTCGCCGCAAGTGCGCGGCCCATTCGCCGAAATCGATCTGGCGCGCGTGGCAGCCGTCGTCGCTGAGAACACGAGCGCGAAGCTTCTACCGGTTCAGGCGGCACTGCCCTTCATGCGCCCTCGCGGGGGCGGCAGCGTCATCTTCCTGACCTCCGAAGGCGGCCGCGTGCCGACACCGGGGCAAACCGCCGTGTCGACGTTCGCGGGCGGATTGATCCGCGCAAGCAAGGTGATTGCCAGAGAACTCGCTCGCGACCGGATACGCGTCAACTGCGTTTGCGTCACGGTCGTGCGCGACAGTCCGTCCTGGGAGGCCGTGTTCGGCGAGGCAAGCAAGGTATCGGATCATCACCGCAAACAATACGAAAAGATCGTCGCCGGTTGTCCGCTGGGTGTCGCGGCGCCAACGGATATCGGCCGCGTCGTGGCGTTCCTCGCTTCCGACGAATCGGCTTATCTCACGGGCGCAACGCTCAGTCCGACCGGCGGCCTCACGATCCATTGATCCGCTCGCAAGAGCTTGAAACCCGTCTCGTTCAAAGGCGGCGCCGCCGTGGCCTGCGGCACCGGCACGGCGTATGGCGCCCTTTAGCGCCTGAATATCAGCGTACGCGATTCGCTCGCAGTCTACGGCCTGGGTCCTGTAGGACTAAACGTCGCCTCACGTTCGTCATACTCTGGCGCGGGGAACCCGTGACCTGCGTTGTCTCACGCGCAGCCCTCGAAGCGTACTTTTGGCAGTGCTGCGCCGATAAGAGAGCGAAGCCGCCGGATCAGTTGTAACGAGTTCATGATCTGTCACCGTCGAGACGTACATGTCGGAACGCGGTGAGCAACGCCAAGTCGTAGATGATCTTGAGCACGCCGCATGCAATCAGCGGTGCTTCGAGCCAACCTAGTCCGATCAAGCCGCCGGCAATAGTCGGGGCAATGGCTGCGGCAAGACTACGCGGAACCGCTGTCAAACTCGCGGCGGCAGCTCGTTCCGCTGGCGTCACGACGGACATGACATAAGCACTGCGCGTGGGTACGTCGAGTTGCGACAGCGCGCTGCGTAGTAGCAGCATTAGCAGTGCTAGCGGCAACGAGGGCATGAAAGCTGCCGCGATAAGACACAGGCTCGACGGGATATGGGTGAAGACCATCGTATTCAACAGGCCAATCTTGCGCGCTAGAGGTGCGGCCGCGAGTTGCGAGCCAGCGCTCAGTAATCCCGTGCAGAAGAAGAACTCCCCGGCCGCGCCGATCGATAGTTCGAATCTCGCAATGAGCCACAGCGTTAGCAGCGCATTGACTACCAATCCGCCAGCAAACGCATCCAGACTAAACAGCATTGCGAGGCGCATAACGATCCAGCGCGAGGGTCCTAGCGAGGTGCGAACGGTGGTTGCAAGTCGTTGACGTGACGGCATGTACAGGTAAAGGATCAGGATCGCAAGGCCCGACAGCGCGTAGATCATGAACATGGCCCGCATCGCTGAAAGCGCTAATACTTCGAAATGCGCAGCGATCAAATCGGGGACTCCCGCAAGCAACGCCCCCAGCGCGCCGGATAGCGCACCGACGAGGCTGTAGCGTGCAAACAATGCTGTACGTGCCTGCGCTTGCGACGCTTCGGCAAGACATGCATGTTCGATCGGTAGAAACAGACTGACATCGCCCGCGCTGGGATTCATCGTTCCGACGAATGCCACGACGAGCAGAGGCCAAAGCGTCGAGAAGCTGAAAAAGCCGATTCCTGTTGCTCCCATCATCGCGGCGGCAATCAACAGCAACGACCGGCTCGAATAACGATTGCCTATCATGCCGACGACAATCGTCGCGATCGCGGAACCGAGTAGCGTCGACGTGCTGACGAGCCCCACCGAGAGCGTCGACATACCAAGCGCGAGGAGGTATGCAGGAAGCAGCACCGCAATGAATCCATCGCAAAAGCCCCGCAGACTTCGCGCCGCGAGCAGTCGCCATACGCCGGGAGCGACGCCCGCAAGTGCGAATCTCGATGAGAAGCGAATGATGGCTGGAATCATCGCAACAACTCCGGCGCGAGCGTGCGCCGGACAGCACGCTTATGCGTTGCGCGCAGGCATGGCCGCGTGGAGCCTCATGGACGCGTTGTCCCAATTCACGATATTGAAAAGTTGATTAACGTACTCGTTGCGTCGGTTCTGATACGTCAAGTAGTACGCGTGCTCGAAGACATCGAGCACAAGAATCGGTTGTATGCCCCAAGCCGTGAGCTTGTGATGGTTCTCGCATTGGAGGATCATGAGCTTGTCCATCGCCGGGTGATAACCCACTACGCCCCAGCCCGAGGCCTCTGTTGCGATGGTGGCAGCGGCAAGCTGCGCTTTGAACTTCGCATATGAGCCAAAGTTCTTGTCGATTGCCTTCGCCAATTCGCTCTTTGGTTCTCCGCCTTTGCCCGAAATGCTCGTCCAGTACACGGTATGCAAGATGTGGCTCGAAAGCTGGAATGCGAGTTCCTTCTCGTAATGCTTCACGAGCGTGAAGTCATTTGTGTCGCGTGCCTTGGCCAGTGCATCTTCTGCCTTATTCGCCGCCGTCACCGCGGGCTTGTGGTGAAAGTTGTAATGCAGTTCGACTGTGCGTGCGTCAATGACCGGTTCGAGCGCATCGTAGGCATACGGTAGCGGGGCGGCAGCATATTTGCCGTCGGCGTCGGTCAGTTTGTCGACATAGCCAGCGCTTTCGGCCGCGTCCGCTGAATGCGTTTTGGCCATGAGCAGACCTGCGCCGGCAGCAGCGGTGTTATGAAGAAAGGTGCGCCGAGTTGCCATGATGTCCTCCTAGCTCCGATGCGCGCACCTCCGCTCAGTGCGCGTACAGGTGGTGAAGCGGAAAGACCGCCAGACCGATGAGCGCAGCGGCCGATACGATGACAGGCTCTTGCAGCTTCCTGAAACGCCACAGCAGCAGAACTGTCGCAACGGCGAGCAGCGCGGTCGGCCAGTCGACGATCGACCGTTTCGCGATCACGATCACCGAGCCCGCGATGGCGCCAACCGCAGCCGCGGTGATGCCATCGACGAACGCTTTCACGGCAGGACGCCTTCCGTACTTCTTGAAGTACGGCGCCGGGAGCACGGTGAAAAGATAGCAAGGCAGGAACGTGCCGAGCGCGGCGACACAGGCACCGGGAAGACCCGCCACAAGATAGCCAATGAATCCAACGGTAATGACGACCGGCCCAGGCGTGATCATCGCGACGGCCACGGCATCGACAAATTGCTTTTCGTTCAGCCAGTGGTGCTCGGTGACCACGCCGCCGTACAGGAACGGAACGATTGCGAGTCCCGATCCAAAGACGAACGCGCCCGCCTTCGCGAAGAACAGGCCGATCTGACTGAGCAAGGAAAGATCTATGCCACTCAGCGCACTGCTTAGCGCGGGTGCCTGGGCTGAAACCAGCGCATTCGCACCGCCTTTGCCGAGCCACGCGGGCGGCGACCGCCGAAACATGTTCACTAGTCCGCCTGCAATGAACAGCCAGGCGATCTCGGACTCGGTAACAACGGTCACGACGATGAGCACCAGAAAGATGCCCCACAGGGTCTTGTCCCCGCCGAGCGTCTTATTGGTCAGCTTGTACGCGCTCATCGCGATGATCCCGACGACGGCTGCGCCGACGCCGTAGAAAACCGCCTGCATCCAGGGCAAGCCGCCGAAATGCATGTACGCCCAGCCGAGCGCCACGACCATGAGAAAGGACGGCAGCACGAAAGCAACGCCGACCGTCGTCGCGCCGATGACGCGGTAATGCACATACCCAAGGTAGATCGACAGTTGTGCGGCCAACGGTCCCGGCATCATCTGCGCGAGCGCGAGGCCTTCACGATAGTCGTCGTCGCTGATCCACCCGCGCCTTTCAACCAAATCCCGGTGCATGAAACCGACGAGCGCAACGGGACCGCCGAAACCGAACGTGCCAAGCTTCAGCATATACAGCAACAGTTGACCAAGCGAATAGGAAGGCGTGGCGGTCGCCGTCGTGCTCATGATCGACCTCCTTGGTCCGCGCTTTTCGCGACCGCCGCAAAATGTGTATACATGGAATCGAGCACGCGGCCTATCTCGTCGAGTAATGCGTCGTCGTCGGCAGTGCGTTCACGAGCGCCCGCCATGATGGCCTCGAAGCCGATCGCCTCGGGCACGGGAGCGCCGCCAACATCGAGGGCGTGGACCATCGCGGCGAGACGCAGCAACGCGGGGTCGCTCTCAAGCTCGAAGCTCGCCATCAAGACCTCGAACGTGACGCGTTCACCTACGTGCGTGAACGCTGCGCCATCGAAGTCAAAACCGAGAGCATTCGGCGGGCAAGCGTCGGGCGATGTAAGCCAGATGAACCGACTGTCGGGATCAATGAAGCGGCGGATAAGCCATGCGCTCGCCACGCGATCGACCCAGATACGCTGCCGTGTCGCCCATGTGCGGCCTCGGTAATCCTTCAGCGCAAGCGTTCGGATCTCCCGTTCAGCCGGGTGCGGCTCGCCCGGGGACATCACGGTATCGACGTGCGCCACGAATTCCTGCCAAGCCACTTCCGCGCGGGTTGCAGCCTCAGTGGGAAAAAAGTCGATCGCAACGATGCTTTCGTAATCCTTGCGCAAGCGCCGCATCAGTCGCCGCAGTTCCGTTTCGGCCTGCCCGAAGACAATTTTGCGCGCGTCACTTAGGGCGCCGATCAGGGCGTCGTAGTCGTCGGATCGGTCGAACAGGTCGCGAAACTCGGCTTCCTGCTCTTGATCCAGACTGGGCGCTCGCAGCAGATGCGCCGTGCCGCCGCTCTCGCCGATGGCCGTCGCAAGCTCACGGAGCGCCGTTTCCCGCTCAGCCGTGAACGGGAGCAAATAAATGCCGTCGCGCAGGACCGCGCAACCCTTTGCTTTGAGCGCACGCCAGAACCGCATGCGCGCGGTGGCGTTCTCCGTAGGCAGCGTCAGAATCAACAGAGACCAAGTGGAAAGAGCGTTCATGTAACGTATGCTACTTCTTCGTCTTGATCTCTACAAGAAACTCTTGGCACCTGCAACCTCGCCAACATCCTGCGTGCGGCTCTTGACGGGGCGGTCATAACTGTCGAAAGTTCGGTGCTGAATGTATTGCCGGTGAACATGATCGGCATGGCCTTAGGCGTGCATGTGCGATGCGGCATCGAGGACGTGCTGTGGAACCAGACCCGCACCGGCAAGATGAGCTCCGTCGAACAGATCAGGCAACTGGTGCGCATCGCCGGAGAGTTGGGCCGTCCGATTGCCACGGCGCAGCAGGCACGCGAGATCATGAAGATCGGCGTCTTTTACGAAACCGCGGACGAAACGCTTCAAGCCAATGGATTCGCGCCGAACCGCAACGGTGGAAATCAGGGATTTCTAAGAACGCAAGCGAAGTAACACCGGGGCGCCACGCGTTTCCGACGCGTGGCTGCCTATTTACAGCGGGCATTCAACACGATGGGCGTCTGTCTTCGGACCCGGAGCAGCCCCTCCACCACAATGGCTCCCGGGTGTCGGTTTAAGGAGAATACCGGTCGGTGCCATGAAACTACGGTGAGCCGACAATGGGCAGCTGTTGACTGTACTCGCGCGAATGACTAGCCAGCCTCACGCCTTGTGGTCCCGGAGAAATCTGAAGAACTGCACGCCTTCCTCCAGGCGCCGCTTCATCATTTCCCAACTGACCAGCATCTCGCGGACGATTTCCCAGATTTTCGTCGGTCTGAAATAAAAGCGCTTGTAGAACTCCTCGACGCCAAGAAAAATCTCTTCGCGCGACAAGTGCGGATAGCCGATAGTCGATTGCTGGGTGCCCGCGGAACTTACAAGCGTGATGACCTTGCTTTCTTCCAGCCAGCCGTTCTCGACCGCCTGCTTATGAAGGACCGTTCCCGGATAAGGCGCAGCGAGCGACACCTGGATCGTGTGCGGATTTATCTCTTTCGCGTACTGGATGGTCTTCTGTATCGTCTCGTGCGTTTCCCCGGGAAGCCCGAGAATGAACGTGCCGTGAATCTTGATGCCCAGCTTGCGGCAATCGTCACTGAAGCGGCGTGCCATATCGGTTCGCAGCCCCTTTTTGACATTGACGAGAATCTGGTCGTCGCCCGATTCATAGCCGACGAGCAAAAGCCGCAGACCGTTCTCCTTCATCACCTTGAGTGTCGAATACGGGACGTTCGCTTTAGCGTTGCATGACCATGTCACGCCGAGCTTGCCCAGGCCGCGAGCGATCTCCTCGGCCCTCGGCCTGAGATCGGTGAAGGTATCGTCATCGAACATGATCTCCTTCACTTCCGGCATGTTGTCCCTGATCCATTTCACTTCTTCAAGGACGTGCTCGACCGAGCGGGTGCGATAGCGGTGCCCCCCGACCGTATGCGGCCAGAGGCAGAAGGTGCACCGCGACTTGCAGCCTCGGCCCGTGTAGATCGAGACATACGGATGCTTGAGGTAGCCGCTGAAGTAGTTCTCGCTCTTGAGGTCACGCTTGTAGACGGGCGCAACGAACGGCAACTGGTCCATGTCTTCGAGAATCGGCCGGGCGTCGTTGTGCGTGATTCCGCCGTCAGGCAAACGATAGCTCAGACCCAGAATCGATTCGAACGGAACTCCCTGCGCGATGTCGCGACAGGTGAAGTCGAATTCTTCACGGCACACGAAATCGATCGCATCGCTTGCGGCAAGCGAACCGTGAGGATCGACGGCCACCTTCGCTCCGACCATCCCGATCAGGATGCTTGGCTTGCGTCGCTTCAAATGCTCCGCGAACTGCGCATCGCTCGAAAACGATGGCGAGCTCGTATGAATGATGACCAGGTCGTATTCCTGAGCAATGTCGAGCGTCTCATCCAAGGACAGGCCATCTGCGGGCGCGTCCACGACGCGGCTGTCCTCGACCAGCGCGGCAGGCTGCGCAAGCCACGTTGGATACCAGAAGGATCGAATCTCGCGTCTCGTCTGAAAACGTGAGCCCGCTCCGCCATCGAAGCCGTCGAACGAAGGTGCCTGTAGAAACAGCGTTTTCATAGATGCCCTCAAAGATAACGCTTGCAGGGATAAGTGGGCGGCAGGATTCGCCGGCCGTCGGCGATGTTCGCGGATTGACTCAAGCTTTAAAAAAACTATGCTGGTCACTCTGGACAGCCCGTACGGGCGCCACCCTCTCCGGTGGGAACCCCCAACCGCAGGAGGGCTGCTAAAGAATACTACGACTCCCGACCTTTGAATTGCAAACCTCAGTCCCTTTGCCTTCGGTCGATTTTTACATCGAGGTTACTGCTTTGACCGCGTGTGATATCGGTGACCTGTGTCGCGAGACGCAGTGCGACGGGACCTCTGTTGTACGCACGGTGAAGCCTACAATGAGCTTCCGCTCGATGGTATGAGAACGTTTACACGCGTCGAGAAATTCGACTGCATACGCGGTTTGCCGCATACTGGCAGCCGCGCCGGACGGCACCAACGTGCGCAGCGGCCCGCCAGTAACGGGCTGTGGTTGGATCGACGTGGATGCGCATGTTCGCGCCGCCCAGTGCTCGAAAGCGGGAGGCGATCGCGATGACCCAAAGCGGAGACGATACGGACGGCGTGCCCGTCGGCAATGGTCAGCGCATCAGCCCAGCCGAATTTTTGCTAATGGCGGGCTTTCTTGCATATCGCGCCCCGCTGGCGTCGGCCGATGCCAGAGCGGCGGCCCGACGCGTATTGGTCGCCGTTCTCGAAGTAGCAGCCGCGCGCGGATTCGCTGATTCAGATGTTCTCCAGGCAATGATGGCGAACGCCGAAAAGTCTTCGCGCATATTGATGCTGGCGGAGCAAGCCGCGACTGCTGTCGGCAATACGGCCGCTTACCTGCACGTGATTCGCAGCGCTGGCGTAATGATGGAATCGGACTCGTAAAAGCAGTTGGGAACCAACGGTCGCCTGATCGGGCATGCCCTGCGGCAGCACCGGCGCGCGGCAGCCCTGAATAAACAGTTCGACAGCGAACCCGTCAAAGAGAGGTCCATCCATTCTGGAAGCGCCCAGTTGAATGCAACGCTACAAATTAGGAGATCATTCGAACAGCTTGCGTCGAAACTGCGGGCCGCAGCTGTTCTGGCGGGATCGTCTTCAAAGCCGCATCGATGATGCAGGATCGCGCCGCCGTTCTTCTGGCTGAACAAATTTGATTGCAGTTACCAAAAACTGTCGCTTCGTTTCAGCGAAGCTTTCACTCCCCAGTCGCATGACCCGCCTTCACAGCCGCTGAGCGAGGCAGGCCAAACGAACGTTCAGCCACGTGCCAGTAGACGAGCCCCGGCACAAAGAACAGCAGATCCCGCACGCGCCGCGCGCCTGCCAGTGCGAGGCAGGTGGGTGCATCGAGACCCAGCATGCCGCCGATCAGAACGAAGCCGCCTTCTTGCACGCCGATGCTGCCCGGCACGACAAAGGCCACACTGCTTACGAGCTGGATCAGTGCCTCGAGCACGAACGCGGTCGCGAAGTTCACGTTGGAGCCGAGCACACGCAAGGCAACCCAGATCTCGAGCGCCAGACCGAGGCATTGAAGCGTCTGCCAGATGACGAGATATCGAACCACGACGCCGGTCTGCCGCCAGATGAGCTTGATCGACTGATCGATGCGCGCCGACTTGCCAACGAGCGCGTACACCTTACCACTCGTGACTCGGTTGAGTGTTCGCGCGGCACGTTCGAACGGCCGCGCATGTTGCACGAGCGCGAACAGCAAGAGCACCGGCATGAGGCCCGCCAGACCCCACGCCAGCCTTCCCGCAAGGCGCACGGAGTCCGACGAGGCCAGCTCCGCCACGTACCCGAGCGCGATGAGTGCGAAGACCACCTGGCTGATCAACGTGAGCTGCATGTCCACGACGAGGCTCGCCACGGCCGTTGCCGGGCGCACGCCGACCCGGCCGAGCAGCCGGAATGAAACGATCTCCCCGCCAATGCGCGCCACGGGCAGCAGTCCGTTGATCGACTCACGAATCCAGACAAGCTTGAGCATGGTCGCAAGCGAGGGGCGCTCCGCATCGCGTATCAGCATGCGCCAGTCCCATGCGTTCGGCAGCATCGCCAGGATATGAACGAAGGTCGCCAGCACCAAGCCCACTCCGGCGGATTGCAGCAGATGCAGAATCGCTACAGGATCATCGCGCCAGATGAGCCACGCTGCGATCGCCGAGCCAAGCAAGGCGGCAACAGATCCGAGATATTTCATCCGGGCACGGCCTGTCCAGAAAGAGCAGTCATCGTCGACTCGTTGGTCATTTCAGGCTTGGATCACGTTGGACGCACGGCGACAACATACCGTCCTCGTCGACATCGAAGCGTTGTCCACGCCATAACACGCGGGACGAGAAGAAGCTCGCGACGTAGATTACGAACTGAAGGACATCCCAGAGCGGAAGCCAAGGAAATCCGCTGCAACGCTCACCCGTCGCGCAATCCGTCTGCCAAACCAATATCGCGCGGACGATGAGCGTCAATACGATCAGCCCACAGGCCAGCGGATTGCCCCATGAAAACAGTAGGGCGAGCAAGGCGAGCGGGAACGGATGCATCAGGATAGCACCGAGATGCCCCGTCGGATCCGCAGCGCGAATCGTGCGGCTCCAGCGCAACTCGTGGGCGATCAACTGAGAAAACGTGGCTTCGACGCAAGCGTGACCCACCGTGAACGGCGGAATGGCGACCGATAACCCGTTGCCGCGCACCGCTTCGCCGATCGCATAGTCCTCAGCGAGATGATGTGCGAACTGTGCGAGCCCGCCTATGCGCATCAGTGTCGTCTTTGTCATGGCAATCGTCTGGCCGAAGCATGGTCGCGCGCGTCCGATGGACAGTCCGGTCACTACGCCGGGCAGAAAATGATAATTGGTCATCGCGGAACTAACCCGAGGCCAGAAGCCGGGCGCGCACAATCCGCGATAAGCGCTCGTGACCAACCCGACGCCAGGTTGCTGAAGCGCGCCTACGACGTCACGGAGGAAGCTTGGGCCGACGCGTACATCGCTGTCGGCAAAGCAAAGCACATCGTGCTCCGCGCGATCCAGAATGTTTATAAGATTGGCAATCTTCCGGTTGGGCCCATTCATCCTGCCGTCCGCCACGACGGTTATGCTTTTCTCGGGAAACCGCGTGCGCAGAAAATCGACAGCGCGGAGCGCCCCATCCGAGTGGTCATGGACGCCGAAGACATATTGAACCAGTCCCGGATAGTCCTGCTCTACGAAACTTGTCAGGTTCTCCAATAACTCCCATTCCTCGCCGTGCAACGGCTTGGCGACGGTAACTGCTGGGAAGGAAACGGGCGCGAAGATCGGACGCGAAAAGAACCGGCGCATAAGGATACTGGCCGATACGGTGTACACGATGCCGAGTCCGGCACCCAGTGCAGATATCCCGGCAGCGAAGGCGAAAAACAGATGGACAACATGCGGCTGAGCCATACGCCTCCGAACCAAAGCGCCCCTGGGACATCGGAGACTGCCTGACCGATGCTTAAGATAGCCTTAGCGTCGAGGCCCCTAGTCCTCGTTTTCGATTCTTGCCGGGTGCGATGGCACAAATTGGATTGCTGGAAGGCAGCAGTCCGATGCGGGAGTGCCGTTGCACATCAGGCTTGTCCGTTATCGCGATGTAATTGAGCTTCATTGTCGCCACAAGCGACTCGGCATACCGTGCTCCGAGGTGAACGAACAGGCGTGGTCAGCGCCTCCAGGCCACGTTCCCGTGCAAAGCTGCCGGTGCGATGGTCGATGTATGCCGAGCAATTGTGCGACAGCCATTCGATGGGCGCACTGACTTGCGTTGCGCCAAAGCGCTGCTCGAGAGCGTCACGTCGCAGCGGTTTCGTTCGCCGACCCTTAGGCGACGCTCGCACTTTCGTCGTCTTAATGTCGTCTATCGGAAGGCACGCCCCCCAATCGCACGACGTGTGACTGCGGCAGTTCTCTGCGGACAGGGGCCGGGGATAGGCCGCGGTGCAGCCTCCACCCGCTCTGAAAGTGCAAACGACGCTTCACCCAGCGCTCCACGGCGTCTTGCAGCGCGTGTACTCAAGTTGATAAAGCGTGGAGAAAGGCGTAGCTGCCTCGAGTCCGAGCAGAGCAACGAGTCCGGCATTAAAAGCGTCCACCGCTGAACGGACGTGATCAGCGCGGCATCCCTCAATCAAGACGATCCATGTCGGCACCTGGGTGCCGTCAGAACGTGCCCGCTTCTCCGCTGTCTCCACCCTGCTGACTGCCTCATCGGCCAGGCAAAGGTGGACTCCCGTGATGCCGGCCATGTCGACAAGCAGTGGCAGGACGCGCTGACGCAGACTTTTCACGACTTCCGTGCGCGACGTCGAAGGCACGTCGAAACGCACCGTCACAAGATAGGCGCCCTGTCCGACACCGTCTGAATATGCTACATGGCAGATCGAGCGGGCCACGCTACGAAACGAAGGGACGACCTGCTTCGTCCAAGGCGTCGGTGAATTCAGCCGGAGGAGATAGTCTTGCGCTCCGAGCACCTCAACGGTGTCGGCTTCATAGAGATTGAAGTACTCGGGACCCGAGTCCAGCGCAATGTAACGCCGCCCGCGCCTGAACCCAGGAATTCCGGCGCGCTCGGGCATGTGCTCCCGGTTGTGCCACTCGTAGAATTCATCCTTCGCTTCCGGCAGCAGATCATGCCAAATCGCGACGACACCTGTTCCAGCAAGGCTCATATCTTTTCCTTTTGCAGGGGAGTTGTCTTATCGTGCCGACGGATACTCGCCACGGCTCCACGCCGCGCCAAGTGATTCCGAATACTGCACAATCTTCTGTGTTTGCTCGCCGAGTCCGCTACCGCCCAAGCTCATCGTATCGCCCGCTTTCAGAAAGACAGGCGGCTTTTGACCGAGGCCCACGCCGGGTGGAGTGCCGGTGATGATGACGTCGCCAGCCATGAGTGGCATGAAACGGCTGAGATACGACACAATATGCGCGACGTTGAAGATCATCGTGCGTGTGTTGCCAGTCTGGCGACGTGTGCCGTTGACGTCGAGCCACAGGTCGAGTACTTGCGGGTCGGGGATTTCATCACGCGTCACGAGCCATGGGCCGAGCGGCGCAAAGGATAAGCCGCTCTTGCCCTTGGTCCACTGGCCTTCACGTTCGAGCTGATATGCGCGTTCAGAAACGTCATTGGCGAGGCAGTAACCCGCTACATGATCCAGCGCGCTTGCTTCGTCGATCTGCCAGGCGGGTGTGCCGATCACGACGCCTAGTTCCACCTCCCAATCCAGTTTTTGCGCGTCTGTCGGCAAGATAACCGGATCGTTCGGGCCGCTGATCGAGCCCGTATGTTTGTTGAACACGACGGGTTCACGCGGGATCGGCGTATCGGTTTCGGCGGCATGATCGGAATAATTCAGACCGATGCAGACAAGGTTGCGGACGTTTCCAACACAAGCGCCAAGCCGGGTGTTCGCCTCCACGACAGGAAGGCTGTTGAAGTCGAGTCGGCGCAGGTTTGCCAGGGCGGCCGGTGAAACAGTCGTTCCATCGATATCCCCGACGACGCCGCTGAGGTCGCGGATTGCTCCGCTCGAGTCAAGGACACCGGGACGCTCTTTGCCAGGATTGCCAAAACGGACAAGACGCATTTAAGGACTCCTATTCAGAGAAGAGAAAACGAATCGGCAAGATGCCAAGATCACCAAATCCAATGTCCAACGGCCGGCCGAGCGGCAACTCGAGCACGCCCCCGTAAGAGCCCGTTATCACTGCTCGACCGGCTTGCAGTCCCAGACCCCGCTCGCGCAGGAAATTGGCTAGCCACACAATGGGCAAGAGGACATTGCCATCCGGGTGCCGGCCTTCAAGACGAACCGGAGCTTCACCGGCGGTAGTCAGACTGATGGTGAATTCGGCTGGAAGATGGTCCGGCGTCGCGCCATCAGGAAACTCCACGCGCGGCCCGATGACAAGCCCGGCGTTGAACAAACCATCCGCCAGCAATTCTGGAAACGTTAGGGACGCCGGTTGCGAGTAACGACTGCCGAGCAACTCGAGCGCGAGGTGCACGTCACCTAAAGCATCGAGCACCTCGGCTTCGCTGTATGCGTACCTTCGAGGCGGCAAGTCGCGCTTTATAAAACAGGCGAGTTCGGGCTCTGCCTTCACGGTAGACTGCGCCGAGCGGGCGCTGATGCTGCACTCAACGCTGCGGTATATCAGATCGGCGTAGATCGGCGCGGCGATGACCTTACCCGCCGTCGGCAGCGCGCATTTCCAAGCGCCGGTTTCGCGCCCAAGGGCATCACTCACCTTTCGCTGAATTGCGAAGCCCTCGTCAACCGTTGAAGGCCGCAGTTCGACGGGCAGGCGCTCAACCTGCGTGTTTTGACAACGCGCTGCAACGAGGATGCTTGCTGCCTTTTCATGCCACAAGGCCACTCGCTGAGAAGCATCAACTGGATTCGGCATCTCAGGCCGCCGCGTTGACTTGCCCATCGACGCTCTGTCGCGGCCAGACGGCTCCCAACTTCGCGGATGCCTCGCGCAGTAGCGCGTAAAAGGCGTCGTAGCGCTGCGGCGGTATGCGTAAGACCGGCCCGGCAATGCTCATCGTTCCGACTACCGCCCCATCAGTCAGCGAGCGCACGGTCACGGCCATCGCGACCACACCGGGCTCCGCCTCCTCGACGACCAGACCATAGCCGCGCTGCCTCGTCAGTTCGAGTTCCGGTATCAATCGGTCGACGCTATTGATCGCCTTCGATGTCCCCGCGCCGTTTGGCTTGCCGAGTCCTCCACGCAATGCGTGCCCGATGGCTTCGTCGTTTGACATTGCCGCCAACCACGCCTTCCCGACTGATGTCGCATGCAATGCGATGGGACTATGCATGGACGGCGAATACATGAGACCGGGCGCCGCGCCCTGGGACGCTGCGAGCCACGCGAGTGTCCCTTCATTGATCACCGTCAGCCGAACTAGCTCGTGGCACTGCGCTGCGACTTCGTCGAGGATCGGCTGCACCAAGCCTGGTAGCCCTAGACCATGCAGGTACCGCTGACCGAGCAAAGAAAGCTTCAAGGTCAAACGGTACTGGGACGTCTGTTCATCTTGTTCGGCCCAGCCCTGCTCGCACAGTTGTGCAAGCACTCGATGGGCGGGTCCTTTCTCCAGCTCGAGTTCAGTGGCGATATCGGACATACGCATCCAGCGCGCCTCCCGTGCGAGCAACTCAATCGCCTGAAGCGAACGGTCAACTGCTCCCTTGACAACTCTCATAATGTCGGTAACATGATTCTTACTGGAACGGTGTTACAACAATAAAGAATGAGCGCCGAAAAGTCAATCCAAGACGGAGACAAGTCATGAATGGAAGCACCTCGGTTGAGTCCCATCGCCAGCGCCAGTCGAAGATAGCTGCGGCCAGCGGCTGGATCGGCTCAGCACTTGAGTACTACGACTTCTTCATTTACGCGACCGCAGCGTCATTGCTTTTTCCGCAGCTCTTCTTCCCCTCTGGTAACCCTACGGTTGCCATCATCGCATCACTGGCGACCTTCGGCGTCGGCTATGTCGCCCGACCGATAGGCGCGATGGTGCTCGGCCACGTCGGCGACCGGCACGGTCGGAAGACAGTGCTCATTTTCTGCATGTTTTTAATGGGTGTCTCCACGATGGGCGTGGGACTGTTGCCGACGTATCACCAGGTCGGCATCTGGGCTCCGTTGCTGCTCGTCGTCCTCCGACTCATTCAGGGCTTTGCCGTTGCGGGAGAGGTCTCCGGCGCCAGTTCCATGATTCTTGAGCATGCACCGTTCGGCCGGCGTGGCTACTTCGCGAGCTTTACCCTGCAAGGGGTGCAAGCCGGGCAACTCCTGGCGGCAGCGGTCTTCTTGCCGTTGGCGCATTTCTTACCGAAAGATCAGTTCGCTTCCTGGGGATGGCGCATTCCGTTCCTCCTCAGCTTTGTCGTCATCATCATGGGGTACATCATTCGCCGCCAGGTTGACGAAACTCCCGCTTTTCGCGAGGAGCAGGCTCACGGCGAGGTGCCTTCCTCACCGGTTGTCGAGGTTCTCGGACAAAGTTGGGACGATGTCTTGCGCGTCGTGTGCATGGCGCTCGTTGCGGTCATCGCGCTTCTTGCTACGGTGTTCGGCGCCGCGTATGCAGTCCAGCCGGCATACGGTATCGGCTTTCCCGTTGGCGTCTTTCTTTGGATTCCCGTTCTTGGAAACATCTGCTCGGTCATACTGATTCCCTTCGTCGGTAATCTGTCTGACAAGATCGGCCGCAGGCCGCCAGTTCTTGCCGGCGTGCTCAGCGCCGGGCTGCTCTCGTTCGGCTATCTGTACGCCATCAGCATCCATAACCTCTGGCTCACGATAATTCTTTCGGTGCTGATGTGGGGCATCGCTTACCAAGGCTTCAACGGGGTGTTTCCGAGCCTTTTCCCAGAACTATTCCGCACGCGCGTGCGCGTGACGGGGATGGCCATCGGACAAAACGTTGGGACAACGCTTGCGGCACTGACGCCCACACTCTTTGTCGCCGTCGCGCCCCCCGGCACCGCCAACATTCCGCTGAAGATTGGCTTTCTAACGTTCGGCATCTGTCTCGTCGCCGCGTTCGCTGCATTCACTACGCGTGAGACGTATCGGATCCGCCTTGACGATCTTGGCGACCGCGATGCGGTGCCCGTACCCAAAGCCGAGTACGAGCGCATGCGCGGCGAAGCGATGGCCGGACGAATCGATCCAGTCGATGCGCGGGACCTCGCAAATCAGGCGCGCTCGTAACTGTTTGGGCCGGCTCCGCTGGTTGCTACCAATGTGTCGGTGGAACTTGGCTTGAGCAGGAGATAAACGATTTGACCGCGGCGCTTGCGAATAGATTGACGCCGCACAAAGGAAATGGACATGCACAACGAAGACACCCCCCGTTACGACGGCCCGCGCGAGCTTGCGCAATCTCTAAGCGCGTTTGCGCGAATCAGTGCGGCCGAAGCGCCCTGGAATCAGGAGGGCCTGCGCGCCGATTCTGAGTACCGCGACCTCGGACTCGCCACGGTAACCAACGGTCGCATCGGGGCAAAGCACATTCGTGCGCTCAAGCCGTTCACCGATCCTACTGGCTGGCACTGGCACGACATGACCGGGCACTACCTGTATGTGCTGCGCGGATCCGTGACCTTCCGTTTCGCCGGAGTTGAGGGCGACGTGAGGCTAAACGCTGGTGACGGCCTGTCGCAGCCCGCCGGTGTGCCGCATAACGTGATGTGGCGCTCCGACGATCTCGAAGTCATCGAGATCAACGAGCCCGCTGTCTACGGGACTTGGGATCTGGACGTACCGCCGGCACCCTGGAAATGACCGATCACCTTTCCGAGCAGTCAAGGTAGGACTGCGCCATCATCCAACATCGAACACCACGCAGCAATGGATCCATATATCACTGGAAAAACGCGACTCTATGGGTTAGTGGGCGATCCACTGACGGCAGCTAAGTCGCCACAATTGTTGAACCAGCTCTTTGCTGAACAGCGCGTGGACGCAGCGTGCGTGCCGTTCTGGGTGAAGGCGGAAAACCTGTCCGCCTTTGTCACCGGTGCACGAGCGATGGGCAATCTCTCCGGCATGCTCGTCACCATGCCTCATAAGCAACGGATGCTGGAATTTGTCGACGAACTACATCCGACTGCTCGTCAGGTCGGCGCGCTCAACGTCATCCGTTGCGAGGCAGATGGACGCTGGGTCGGCGCGATATTCGATGGCGTCGGTTGCGTTCTCGGGATGCAGTGGGAAGGCAACCATCCGGCGAATAAGTCGGTGCTTCTCGTCGGCGCCGGAGGCGCAGGGAGCGCCATCGCATTTGCTGTCGCGTCCGCAGGCGCTAGCAAGCTCACCATATCCGATGCCAACGAGCTTCGGGCTGGCGACCTTGCCACATCTGTTGCTGCTGAGACCAGCTGCGACGCACGTTCGGGGCCGCCCGACCCGCGAGGCTTCGACGTCGTCATCAATGCCACGCCGCTCGGCATGAAAGTCGACGATGCCATGCCGATCGATCCTGAGCGGCTCGCGCCTGGCGCCATCGTCGTCGACATCATCAATGCGTCCGAGCCGACGCCGCTTCGACGTGCCGCGCAAGCGCGCGGGTGTCGTACCCAGGACGGGGGACCGATGCATCAAGGGCAGGCTGTCTACGCACTAAAGTTCTTAGGATTCGATTACCTCCCCGATGGACGATCAGCGCAGGACCACGGCCCGCGATGACCTGGTAATTTCAAAGGAGAATATGCATGAGAGTTGCTTTGCTGGAGGTCAGCCATTGGCATGTCCCGCTCTATCTGGATGCGCTGGAAGCGCCTGGAATTGAGGTGGTTGCCGTGTCGGATGCGGAGCATGTCGAGGGCGAGGCAATCGCCGCACGATTCGGAAGCAAGCTGTACTCGTCGGCCTATGAATTGCTCGAGCGCGAGGAAGTCGATTTCGCATTCGTGTTCGGGCGGCATTCCGAGATGCCGGCGCTCGCCGAGGCGGTGATCGCCCGCAACATTCCCTTTGCACTGGAAAAACCGTGCGGCGTCAACATGTCACAGGTCACCCGGCTTCGCAAACTGACAGAAGAAGCCAACCTTTATTGCGCAGTGCCATTGATCTTCCGAATGAGCGAGTTGCTCAGTTCGCTAGAAGATGCCGAAGGGCGCATACCGTCGGACTTCAACTACATGTCCTTCCGTTTCATTGTGGGTCCGCCGAGTCGGTACGAAGCGGCCGGCGCCGGCTGGGCGCTCGATCCCGTGTACTCCGGAGGAGGATCGACAATCAACGTGGCGACTCACTTCATCGACCTGTTCAGATTGCTCACTGGCAAAGAGATCGCCCGAGTCTCTGCCACAATGAATTCAAGAACGCATCGAGGGGCCGTTGAGGACTATTCGCTGCTGACCATGCAAACCGACGACGGCGTGATCGGCCTGGTGGAAACGGGATATAGCTTCCCCAGCACCCCCGACGAGCAGCGCGAATTCTCGTTCACTCTTGCATCCGATCGTATATACGCGAAGTCCGCCCCCGACCGAATCGAGATTCGTGAAAGGAACAACCTTTCTGCCGGCACGCGAAGCCGCCGCCTCCAGCTCGAGACCGACATTTACTACCCGTTGTTCGTGAAGCAAGTGCTCACGGAATGCCGTACTGGCGCAAAGCCAATCGCGTCATTGCGTGACGCGGAGCTCATGATGCAAGTCATGGACGCGGCCTACGCATCAGCTCGCCAAGGGGGTGCGCTTCAAACTCTTGAGCCGATGACCAAGTGACGTATCTGTCAGACCGCACGCTGATGCTGCAAACAAGACATTGCAATGCGGCCGCCTATCCTGCACCACAGGAAGCGGACTGGGTCGCGCGAGATTTCCGTTTCAGCACCGGCGAAGTGATGTCGGAGGTGCGGCTGCACTACCGAACCATCGGCGACCCGTCCGGTGAGCCTGTTTTGGTCTTGCACGGCACGACGGGCACGGGCGCCAGCATGCTGATACCTGATTTCGCTGACGAGTTATTCGGCCCCGGGCAACCGCTAGATGCCAACAAGTATTTCATCATCCTTCCGGACGCGCTAGGAGCCGGTGGATCGTCCAAGCCGTCCGACGGACTGCGCACGCGATTCCCGGCTTATAACTATGACGACATGGTGCTCGCGCAGCACCGGCTTCTCACTGAGCACCTGAACATCCGGCACCTGCGCCTGTTGATCGGCAACTCGATGGGCGGCATGCACGCATGGATCTGGGGGGTGCGCTATCCGGATTTCATGGACGCGCTCGTGCCAATGGCGTCGCAACCGACTGAGATGTCCGGCCGCAACTGGATGCTGCGCCGCATGCTCATTGAGATGGTCCGAAACGATCCAGAGTACCGGGGCGGCGATTACACCAGCCAACCCAGATCGCTGCGCCTTTCCAACGTCTTTTTTGCGCTGGCTACCAACGGTGGCACCCTCGCCTGCCAAAAGGCGGCGCCGACGATCGAACTGGCCGACAAGTACGTCGACGACAAGTTGGCGCAGCCGTTCACATTGGATGCCAACGACTTCATATACCAGTGGAGCGCCTCACGCGGTTATAACCCTGCACCCGGTTTGCGGAACGTGAAGGCTGCGGTCCTCGCCATCAATGCCGCCGACGATGAGCGCTATCCGCCGGAGACCGGCTTGATGGAGCGCGCGATGCAGCTTGTGCGCAACGGCCGGCTGCTTCTGATCCCTGCCAGCGAGGATACGTGCGGCCACGGGACGAACGCACTGGCTCGCTTCTACAAGCGCGAGCTGCATGAACTGCTGCGAACGGCCCCACGCAGGGTCGGGGAGTAACGCCTCTACGGGCGTACCGCTAACGTCCTCCGATTCGAGCCGTCGCTTCGCTGTCGCCTTGAACGTCCGCTGCGTTAAGGACACGGTCGCACTGGGCTGCCCGCCGTTACGGCATTGATAACGTTTGAACATCAATGCTTCCGAAAATCGCACTTCTCGTTTGAGCCGTCCTGAGCAAATATTCATGCTCAAGACGTTCATAAACGCACGACCAAGAACGCATCGGCGACAGGCGCGAACCGCTGAACCGCGTTTCGCCGCATCCCACGGCGAGCCCGATCACGGGCGCCGCCACCGGTCGCCGACGCGCGTCTCGCATGATCCACCTCGCTACTTGAAACCTGCCGCCGCTTTCGAGCGTGTCCACGGCAGCGGTGCATCTCGCGTCTGCAGCAGCGAGCGGAATGAATACCGGATACCTGCTTCATTCGTCATTGCCATGAAATTTAGGAGACACTTCACATGCAAATCACCGGAATGTTGCACGGCGCGCGCCTGTTGCAATTCGTTGGCTTTCCGTCCAGCGAAGTGCTGGGTCCAGGCGCCAGCGAAGAAGAGATCAAGTCGCTCATTGACCGACACGGTCAGATATTCATCAAGCCGGTGTTCAAGGGCGGCGTGGGCAAGAAAGGCAAAGCCGGCCTGCTCGGCCGCGCGACGGACCTCAAGACCGCGCTCGCGGAAAAAGAGCGCTTGTTCTTTGCCGAGCACGTGGTAGGTCATGTCAGGGCCAAGGCGAACGGCGTGACATTCGAAGCGGGTGTGCCCGCCAAGCACGAAGTCTACTTTTCCATCACCGATTCCACGCGCTTTCGCGCGCCGACGATGACACTGTCGCACATGGGCGGCATGGATATCGAGGAGGTCGACCCGAAGCACGTCGCAATGGTGCCATTCGATGCGCTGACGGGATTGAAGGCGTTCGTCGTCGCCAATGCGCTGAGCGAAATCGGCGCCCCGCGTGAAATCATCTCGCCACTCGTGCAGCAGTTGCCGAAGCTCTGGGAGCTATTCCACGACTTCGGCATGACGACGCTCGAACTCAACCCGATCCGCATGCGCGAGGACAAAAAGGGACGCCTCACGCCCGTAGCGTGCGACTTCAAGTGCGGATTCGACCGCGACGATCCGCGCTTCTCGCGGCTCGGTCTCCCGGCCCATCTGTTCGCCGCCGACTACTCGGACTTCGAGCAGGAGATCAATCAGCTGCGCACGCACCAAGGCCAAAGCGATGTCTATGTTATCAACGACAAGGGAACCATCCTTGCGCCCACCTTCGGCGGCGGCGCGAACTCACTCGTCACGGAAATGCTCGGCGATGCGGCCATCATCTCGTCGGACTTTGGCGGCAATCCTCCATACGAAAAGATGAAGGAAGTGGCGCGCATCTGCTTCAGACACTGGCTGAAGCAATCGAACGTGCTGTTCATCATCGGCGGTAAGTCGAACAACACCGACATCTACGAAACACTGCGCGCGATGGCCGATGCGCTGCGCGAGCACTTCAGCGAGCACGGACCGACACCGCTCTATGTCGTGCTCGGGCGCGGCGGCCCGAACCTCGTGCGAGGTATGTCTGCACTGCGCGACACCTGCGATGCGCTCGGCCTGCCCTATCGCTTGTTCGGCTTCGACTCCGACATCAGCGAAGTGATCCAGTACGCGCGCCGCGCCGATACATGGATGCAATCGGGTGGACGCGCGCAAGTCGCGGCGCGCATCGGCGCGCGCGAAGCTCATTCGCAGACGGCATCGGCTTGAGGAGATCGAACATGCACAAGCAAGGCAACAGTCATTTCAAATACTTCGTCGGGATTCAGTCGCTGGCAGATATCGCCACGCGCGAAGATCGCGTCTGCGTGCTCAACATTCTCGGCGGTGAGTCGTCGGACGTGACGCCGGTGAGTCACGCTTTCTCGGGCGGGAACGTCGTGTTCGGCACCGCGCCCGGCAAAGGCGGGCAAGTGCTGGCCACGGCCGCGGGCGACATCCCGGTCTTCAACAACGTGCGAGAGGGTCTGGAAGCCGGCCACCGGTTCAACTGCGGCGTCGTGTACTTGCCGCCTTCCGCCGCGCGCGACGGCGTGGCCGAGCTGATCCGCGTGAATCCGGATCTGCGCAAGATCTTCATCATCACGGAGAAGATCGCCGTGCACGATGCGCGGGAGATCCGCGCGATGGGTCAGCAGGCCGGCATCGACATCTTCGGTGCCAACGGGCTGGGCGTCGCCGACTCCTGGCAGCGCGTGCGCATCGGCGGTGCGCTCGGCGGTGACGATCCCGGCGCGACGCTGCGCCAGGGATCGATCGCCATCTTCTCGAACTCCGGCGGCTTCAGCACCACGATCGCGCAATATCTGCGCATGAGCGGCTGGGGTACGTCGACAGTCATTTCGAGTGGCAAGGATGTCTATATCCACTATGCCGCACCGGAATTCGCCTTCGCGCTTGCCAACGACGCGCGCAGCAAGGCCGCCGTGCTCTACTGCGAGCCCGGCGGATATTACGAGGCAGACGCGGAATTCACCAAGCCCGTGGTCGCGTGCGTGGTTGGCCGCTGGAAAAGCCGTCTCACGCGCGCAGTGGGACATGCGGGCGCGATGGCGGGCGGCTCCGACGATGCGCTCGCGAAGGAACGCTGGTTCAAGGAGAAATTCGGCGTCGAACGGCTCTTCACGCCAGACGATCCGTGCTGCTCGGCGAAGGGCGCCGTCGTGACGAACATCGCCCATATTCCTGCCGCGCTCACGGCTGTAATGCGCGCAAACGCAACAATGCCTGATTTCGAGCCCGAAGGCAGCCTCGCGCTCAAGCCGTGGTTCGGCTCGGATCAGAGGCTCGATCTGCCCGCCGAGCTCGCGCTTGCAGTCGTGAAAGCGGTAGCACCGTACGACGAGCAAGTTGCGCGGGTGAATGACCAGATCGGCGCGATCCCGCCGCGGCAGCCGTTGAAAGACGCGTCGGGCGCCTCGCAGATGGATGCGAAGACACAGGTCAGCAGCCTGCACGGCGTATCGATGCTCGAAGCGGCGACGCACTCCTTCGAAGCCAACGTGTGCCTCGCACTATTGCACGAGTTCGGCGGCGCAAACGACGAGAAACTGATCGACGTCGCGGTCGGCGCGGCGGTGAACCTGTACGGCACGCCTGAACTGGCAGCGGCGCAAGCGGCGCGTGAAGCGGGCAATGCGCCCAACGCGGTGCTCGCCGCCGCCGCTGCGATCGTGGGGCCGAATCGCCAGCGTGCGGCACGCGAGGCGGCCAGGCTGATGATCGACCGGTTCGCCGCAGCAAAACTCGTGGACGCGTTCGATCCGGATTTCGGCATCGACGCGATCGACACCGAAGGCAGCGCGGCGCTCTTCTCCGACGAACCCGACCCGAAGGCGCAAGCCATGCTCGCGGGGCTGGCCGCACGCGGCGTGAGTTCGGCATTCCTTCGATGGCTTGCGAGCGGCCCGGGCCATCCGCGCGCGGACGCCGTGCTCGCGGCGATCACGACGACACTGGCCTGGGGCCCGCTCATGCGCAAGCGGATCTCGCGTCTGACGGCGCAGAGCCTGCCCTGGTGGATGACGCTGTTCGGCACGCTGATCGGCGCCTCGGCGGACGCGTCGCGCCACCATCCCGACAGCTTCTGCGATTTTTCCACCGAGGCATTGCTTGGCGAACGCTCGCTGACAGAGATCGCATTTGCGGCGCTGCTCGGCCTGAAACCGTCGAGCGACGACCTGTTCGCCTTCAGCACGCTGACCGGGCTGCTGCTCACGAACGGACCCGGCGCGATCTCGGCGCAGGGCGCGAAGGGCGCGGTATCCGCCGATGGCCCCGAAGGTCCGGAGCGCGTGCAGTTGAACAAGGCGCTGATTGGATTTCTCACCCACTCGGGTTACACGCACGGCGGCAATGGATATGAAGGTATCGCGTTTCTCAACGACGCGTTTCGTGACAGCGGCCTCAGCGATCCAACCGACCCGCATCACGGCGTCGATCTCGAAGCGCTCGCGCAGCGTTCCGTTGAACGCTACGCGCAATACAAGGCGCGGCAGAAGCAGATGGGCAGCCTCGACATCGCGAAGCTGCCGGGCGTGAATCACCCGGTGTTCAAGGACAAGCCTGTGAATCACGATCCGCGCGAGGTGTATATTGCGGGGCTGTATGAGGCGCGCGACGAGTACAACGCGTTTCATGCCTACTATCGGGCGTTGGTGCAGGCATTGTTCGACGCGGGCGTGTCGCGTACCGTCTACTGCGTCAATGTCGATGCCGTGATCGCCGCGCTGCTGTTGAAGATGCTGTGGCAGCCGCTCCAACGCGGGGAATTCAGCGAGGCCGACCTCGAAAACGCGGCTTTCACGATCTTTCTGTATCCGCGCATGCTCGGGTGCGCCGCCGAAATTGACGATCATCTCAACCGCGGCCGCAACATGGACACGCGCACGCCCGCTTCACAATGTCGTTTCGTGGCCTGACCGCCAGAGCTTAAAGGCTCCGCCGGGCACTCGTGCATAAGCAGCGCCCTGCGGAGCCGACGGCAGTGTCGATTGATAATCAGGAAACATCAATCGTTGAGAACATTGCACTTATCGTTTTATTGGTCCAAGGCCAGTATTGCCGAAAGACAAAAGCGGACCCACCGCATGTTTCGGGATTTCAGGAGACAGTTGATGCACCCCTCGCCCTCTACACTTTCGCCGGGACAATCAAAGGCTGCTGCGGTTTTCCGCGTAACGGCCGGAAATTTTCTGGAGCAGTTCGACTTTTTTCTGTTCGGCTTCTACGCGACGCAAATCGCCGGCGTCTTCTTTCCGGCATCGAGCGAGTTTGCTTCGCTGATGATGACATTCGCGGTCTTCGGCGCCGGCTTCTTGATGCGCCCGCTGGGCGCGATCGTGCTTGGCGCCTACATCGACGACGTCGGCCGTCGCAAAGGCCTCATCGTCACGCTTTCCATCATGGCGAGCGGCACGATCCTGATCGCGTTCGTACCAGGGTACGCGACGATCGGTCTTCTGGCGCCTGCGCTCGTACTGGTAGGTCGGCTGCTGCAGGGATTCTCGGCGGGCGCTGAGTTGGGTGGCGTGTCGGTTTATCTCGCCGAGATGGCCACGCCCGGCCGCAAGGGCTTCTTCACGAGTTGGCAGTCCGCGAGCCAGCAGGTGGCGATTGTCGTGGCTGCGGCTCTCGGCTTCGCGTTGAACCAGTCGCTGAACGCCGCGGCTATAGCGGCATGGGGATGGCGAGTCCCCTTCTTCGTCGGCTGCATGATCGTGCCGTTCATCTTCATGCTGCGTCGCAACCTCGAGGAGACGCAGGAGTTCAAGGCGCGCGCGCGTCAGCATCGGCCGAGCATGAACGAAGTGTTCCGCACGCTGATTAAGAACTGGGGCGTTGTGATCGCGGGCATGATGCTGGTGGCAATGACCACCTCCAGCTTCTATCTCATCACGGTCTATGCGCCGACTTTCGGCAAGACGGTCCTGCACCTGAGCACCGCGGATAGTTTGCTCGTGACCCTGTGCGTTGCTGTATCGAACTTCGTGTGGCTCCCAATTGGTGGCGCGCTCTCAGACAAGATCGGCCGCAGGCCGCTCCTGGTCGGCATGACACTGCTCGCCATCGCGACGGCATACCCCGCGCTGTCGGTGCTCGCTCACGCGCCGAGCTTCCTCAACATGCTGCTTGTCCTGCTTTGGCTCTCGTTCATGTACGGCATTTATAACGGCGCAATGGTGGTCGCGCTCACGGAAGTCATGCCGGTTCAGGTACGCGTCGCGGGCTTCTCGCTCGCCTATAGTCTTGCCACGGCGGTGTTCGGCGGCTTCACGCCAGCAATCTCGACGGCGCTCATTCATATGACTGGTGACAAGGCCGCACCGGGCTACTGGATGAGTTTCGCCGCAGTGTGTGCGCTTTTGGCGACGTTCGCACTCTATCGCCGGCGCGCAGCCGCGCTGACTCCGGTGCATTAAATCTCGTTGCCCAAGCGTCTATCACCCGCAATCCGACACGACTCAGGCCATGAGAAATTTGCTTCTGAACCGAAGGAAGCGAAGGCGCTGCTCGACTATCTCGCTTCGCCCGATGTACAAGCCGAAGTGAGATCGACCGGGCTCGATTCCGTATCGGCGCATTAAGACGGAAGCCATGAGAAGGCGTGTCTCAGCCAGCCTTCCCGTCACACCGGTGTGTCTGTCGCGGGGTCATTTGCAACGTCCGGGCGGCCTAGCTCGGCCGCCGTGAGCATGTGTGCGGGACGCGCACGATCGCACGCGCCCTCCCACGTCGAAACGAAGAGCACTGCGCAGGCGTTGCTGATCACGCTCGTCAGCGCGCGCGCCTCGGACGTGCAAGACGGACGGGTGCACCGGCGCCAACAGCATTCTCACGCGAACTTCATCTGGCCCGGGCGTGGGCTCGGGCGAATCCCGCCAGTGGACTACCTCCGACGGCTCGCCGTTGCGCTCAATGATCAGGGCCTTCATGTGCTTTCTCCTTCGCTTGAGTCACTGTGTAAATCCTGGTCCGAGGGGCGCGACGTGGTGCGCAGGCAGCGGACTCCCGCATGGTCAGACTGCGGTGAAAGCGCGGCTTTCACCGCAGTCGGTTGCGTTCGACATCGGGCTAGTTCAACCATCCATGAGCCATCAACCTTCGCTCGGCTCATAGGGCGACGCGCGGTTTTCGAGCTTCCATTTCTTCTCAGCTTCCGTATCGGGCCGCGGTGGTCGAATGCCGTCGATCAGCCACAGTTCTCGCGGCGTTTCACCGACGTGCAGCTCGTAGTGATAGCCCCGCTCCTGGACAAATGGCGCGATTGCAGCGTTCGCCTTGCGCAACCACGACTCCGTCCACACAGGGTCCTTGGCGATGTGTCTGGCGAATTGATCCAATCGGATTCTGACAAAATCATCCCGCGACACACCTCCCATGAAGAAGGAGTCTTTCGGCTGTTCGTGAAACAGCACGCCGACATAGAAGCGGGGGATGATGTAAATGTCGGCGATTCGATTCGCCATCTCCAGCTTGTCTTCTGCGGTGTAGGCACCGACGGGATGGTATATATTCCACAAAGGCATTTTTGTCTCCATGCATCAATAGATGCCGCACGCTTCATGTCGTAACGTCGACGTCTCTTGCAAGAAAGTCGAATCAGACATGAGCGAGGCGGCGGTAAAGGTAACCCAAGGACAGGCTACCGTTCAAAACGACTTCTTCCGCACTTCAATATTCTGCGGGTGTCGGTCCCGCCCCTCATAGCCCTGCTTTCAAAGGAGTCCTTACTTGAAACCATCAAGACACGGATCGGTGAAGAGAAAGCCCGAGCAGGCTACGAGCCTCGTCCGGCGTTGCCACGTCGGCGCCGATGCTCTTGATGATACTGACCGCACGTCGGACTAACGCTGCGTTACCTGGCGCCAGTTCCCCTTTTGCAAGATAAAGATTGTCCTCGAGTCCGACGCGCACATGACCGCCGAGAATCACGCTCTGCGCCACCATCGGAAATTGGGCGCGCGAGATGCCGAAAGCCGACCAGCGGGCGTTCACGGGCAGATATCGTTTCATCTGAAGAAGGCTTTCGGTATCAGCGGAGGCGCCCCACGGCACGCCGAGGCATAACTGGAACAATGGCGCCTGCAGAATGCCCTGCGTTTCAATCAGGTGGCGCGCCAGACGCACATGCCCCAGATCGAATACCTCGATTTCCGGCTTCACGCCTGCTTCCTCGATCAAGGTCGCCATCTTGATCAGATGGTCCGGCACGTTCACGAATGCGCGCCTGCCGAAGTTCATGGTCGCGACGTCGAGCGTGCAGATGTCGGGACGCAAATCGAGCACATGCCGCACGCGCGCCTCGGGCGTCATCATCGTACTGAGCTCACTTCCGCGGTTCGGATCTTCGTCGCTGGGGACGAAACGTGCACCGGGGCCGGTCGTCAGATTGATCAGAATCGGGCACCCGCTATCGCGGATACGCGAAACGACTTCCCTGTAAAGCGACAACTCGGCGCTTGGCGCGCCAGTCTTCGGGTCCCGAACGTGAATGTGCGCGATGCTCGCGCCGGCTTCGCATGCAGCCATCGCCTCATTCGCGATTTGCTCGGGCGTAACCGGCACTGCGGGATTCAGCCGCGGTGTATCGTCGCTTCCAGTGAGTGCACAACTGATAATCGTCTTGCGTGTCATAGTGTTCGTTCAGAGAAAAATATGATTGATGCGCCACAATCGCGCGCCGCGCTGCGTTCAGGCGGCCCGCGCGGGGCCGAACGGTGCCGCTCCGACGGGGGCAACCCTGATCAGCTTCTTGTTCACGAATTCATCGAAGCCCAGTTGAGACAGCTCCCTGCCAAAACCCGAACGCTTGACGCCACCGAAGGGCAGTTCCGCCGCCGTGCCGAACGGCTGATTGATGAACACCATGCCGCTGTCGATCTGCGCGGCCACGCGCTCACCGCGGTCGGTATCCGCGGTGAACACCGACGCGCCGAGACCGTATGGCGTGCCGTTCGCGAGCGTAATCGCGGCAGCTTCGTCTTCTACGTCGTAGAACGCGGCGACCGGGCCGAAGAGCTCTTCGGCGAAAACGGGATTCTGCGGAGAGATGCCGGTCAGAACCGTTGGTTGCAGGTAGAAGCCCGGGCGCTCGACGCGCTTTCCGCCACACACGATGCGCGCGCCGTGCGAAACCGCCCGATCGATCTGCTCGAGCAGCAAGCTCAATGCGCGCTCGGACGAAAGCGGAGCGACGGCGGTCGCCGGATCGGCCGGATCGCCCGTCTCGAGCGCTGCCATCCGCTTCGCGAAGCCTTCCAGGAAAGCGTCGGCGCGCGTCTTGCCGACCACGATGATGCGCTTGGATCCAACGCAGCATTGACCCGCATTGAGCATGCGGCCGGCGACTGCGCTTTGAATCGCCCACTCGAGCGGCGCATCTTCGAGCACGATTAACGGATCGCTTCCGCCCAGTTCGAGCACGACCTTCTTCAGATTGCGGCCCGCACGCTCGGCGACGGCGGCACCGGCACGCTCGCTCCCCGTCAGCGTCACGCCCTGGACGCGCGTGTCGTCGATGACGCGGCCGGCCTGTTCGATCGAAATGAACAGATTCGTATAGACGCCTGCGGGCGCGCCTGCTTCCTCGAATAACCTGGCGAAGGCCAACGCCGATTGCGGCACGCTCTCCGCATGCTTGAGCAGCAGGACGTTGCCCACCATCAATTGCGGACCGGCTACGCGCGCAATCTGGTAGTACGGAAAATTCCACGGCTCGATGCCGAAAAGTACACCGATTGGCTCCATGTGCACGGCCGCGCCAGGCGCCTCCGCGAGCGGGCGTGGTCGCAGATGGGCCTCCGCGTGGTTTGCGAAGTAGTCCAGAATGCTCGCCGACGACTCCACCTCTTTCCGTGCTTCGGCGCTGCGTTTGCCCATTTCGAGCGTGAGATAGCCCGCATATTCATCGGCCTTCTCGCGCAACAGCGCTGCGGCACGCGATACGATGCGCGCCCGCTCGCTAACCGGACGATGACGCCAATCGGTTTCGAAGGCGTTCTGCGCAGCGGCGAGCTTCGCTTCGAGCGACCGGTCGGACATGTCGTCATAGGTAGCGAGCAGTTCGCCGGTGGCAGGATTGATGGTCGTGTACGGCATGAAGTTCTCCGCTGAAGGTTGGGTATCGAGTCATCGCATTGCCGCATGTTAACACCGTTATCACCCATCCTGACGAGCTTTTCGAGGTCGGGAAAAACCCGCATTGAGATTCATGTTAACGTCGTTATCATACTCTCATGGCTTTCAACTGGAGTGAGCGAAATGGCAAAGGGATATTGGGTGGCAGCGTATCGGGCGGTCCATGACGCAAGCAAGCTCGCGGCGTACGGCGTCCTCGCGACGCAGGTGGTGAAAGAGGCCGGTGGAAAATTTCTGGTGCGGGGCGGCGAAGTCGTTGCGTTCCAGGCGGGTCTCAAGGAACGGACCGTCGTAGTCGAATTCCCGAGCTTCGAACAGGCACTCGCCACGTTTCAAAGTAAGCCCTATCAGCAAGCGTTGAACGTACTGGGAGACGGAGCCGAAAGAGACGCGCGCGTCGTCGCGGGCCTCGATGACTGAAATAGAACGCCGGCGCCAAATATTTACCTAAATGTTCACACCGATAACATATTTCTCCGTATCGATCTGAACGCTACGAGATGGAGCAAGCATGGAAGAAGCAATCGTTCTGACCGAACTCAAGGGTGACGTGACAGTTCTCACGATGAACCGTCGCCCGCATAACCTGATGGGTCCGACACTGTATCGCGCGCTACTCGACGAATTCCACGAGGCAGTGAGACGCGGCTCACGCGCGATCCTGCTGCGCAGCGGTCTTCGGCACTTCTCGGCCGGCGCGGAAGTCGCACTTTTCCCGGATCGCATTGCCAGGCAAGGAAAGGCGCTGATGGATCCGCTCGAGGTGCTTCGCGGCTTCGAGACCCTACCGATCCCGATCGTCGTCGCGGTGAACGGCACATGCCTCGGCGGAGGTTTCGAAGTGGCGCTCGCCTGTGACTTCAGCGTAGTCGCCGAATCGGCCAAGATCGGCTCCGTCGAAGTCGCGCTTGGTTTGCATCCGCTGCTCGGCGGCATCCAGCGTCAGGTGATGCGGGCCGGCCCAGCGCGTGCAAAAGAACTGGCGCTGCTCGGCCGTCGCTACGACGCGGCGACGCTCGAGCGCTGGGGCCTGATCAATCTCGTCGTGCCCGACGACAAACTCGATGAAGTGGCGCTGTCGATTGCGCAAGAACTGGCGGCCGGTCCGACCATCGCGCATACCGCCACCAAACGGCTCGTGCAGGTCGCGCTCAACGAGGGGGTCGCTGCCGCCGACGAGGCGATGTTCGAACTGCAAAAGCCGATCTGGGCGTCTCAGGATCTCAAGCGTGGACTGGAGGCCTTCGATAAGGCTGGCCCGGGTACAGCCGTTTTCGAAGGAGATTGACATGGCCGGACCACTCGAAGGACTGAAGGTCGTCGATTTTTCCCGAGTGCTGGCCGGCCCGCTCTGCGCGCGGACGCTAGCCGATCTCGGCGCCGATGTGATCAAGATCGAGCCGCCGCGGCCCGATGTGTCGCGTGCCGCGTTTCCGAATCGCGACGGCATGTCGGGCTATTACGCGCAACAAAATAGCGGCAAGCGCAACGTCAGCATCGATCTGAACGCGCCGCGCGCACGCGAACTCGTGCTGCGCCTGTGCGACGAGGCAGACATCATCGTCGAGAATTTTCGGGCCGGCACGCTCAAGGGATTCGGACTCGACTACGAGACGCTATCGCGGCGCAATCCAAAACTGGTCTACGTGTCGATTACAGGTTATGGCCAGCGCGGCCCGTGGGCGTCGCGGATGGCGTACGCGCCGACCGTGCAGGCCGAAACAGGTTTCACGCACAACACGCTGCGCCATTTCGACAGCGCGGGCGACGGCCGCAGATGGACCGATCCCCTGTCGCACGCGGACGTCTATGCGGGTCTGCAAGCGACGATCGCCGTGCTCGCGGCGGTGCGCAAGCGTGAAGCAACTGGACGCGGCCAATACATCGACGTCGCGATGGCGGCTGTGATGCTGTCGATCAACGAACGCGCTCACCTCGATCTCGCGGGTGTCGATACGGGCGCGGAGCCGGGCATCCTCGGCGCCGCCGACGGCCCGCACTTCGTCGGACCCGGCGGCGAAGCGTTCGTGGCGGCGCAGAGCATCGTCGGAAGCAATACGTTTCCGAACTACTTACGCGCGATGCGACGCATGGACCTCGCGCGCGATCCACGCTTCAGCACGGCCGAGCGCCGCCTGCAGAACTACAAGGCACTGCACGCGGTGATCCAGACTTGGATGCACTCGTTTCGCGATCTCAAGACGCTCGATGCGCAACTCGACGAGGCCAAGATCGCGATGGGCCAGATCCGTACGATGAAGGAGTTGGCCGAGACCGATTGGGCCAGGCAATGGGGCGCGGTGCATGAGATTTCGGATCGTCGCGGCGGCTCGTATCGGATACACGGCTATCCGTGGCACTTTTCCGATGACGAGCTTGGCGCGCGCAGCGCACCCGCGTTTCGTGGTGAGCACAACGAGCAGGTGTTCCGCGAAGCCGGTCTGGCCGATATCGAAATTCGCAATGCGATCGACACGGGCATTCTGGTCGGTGGCCCGCCGCCGTCCGCGAACAAGATCGACACTGCCGTTCTTGCGGAAGCACGTGTACCGCTGAACGTGACGGACGATCTTTGATCGCCGCGGTACGCCTCGTACTACCCGTACCAACACAACGCGCAGGAGGACCGAATGGAAGTGCTGAAGCAAACGTGCATAGACGGATCATCATCAGATGACGACGCCCTTCTTCGGAAGGCCTACGCTTCGGCGCAATGGAGAATACTGCCGATACTCTTTGCCTTATGGATGCTGGCGTGGGTCAGTCGTTCGAACGTTGCTTTCGCGAAGTTGCAAATGGTCGTGGATCTGCAATTCAGCGAAACAGTTTATGGATTGGGTGCCGGCCTCTTCTTCGTCGGCTACGTGTTGTTCGGCGTACCCACCTCGATGCTGCAAAAAAAGTTCGGCGCGCGCGCGGTGCTTGCCGGTATCGCCGGCGCCTGGGGGCTGACGAGTGTCGCGATGACGTTCGTCAATAGCGCGCCGACGTTCTACGCGCTCAGGTTCCTGCTCGGCGTGTTCGAGGCCGGTTTCTACCCGGGCGTCGTGTTGTACTTCAATGCCTGGTTCGCGGGAAAAAGGCGCACGCGCAACTTCAGTGTCTTCCATTCAGGATCGCTCTTTTCCACGGTGACGATCGGCTTGACCGGAGGGTTCGTGCTCGAGCACATGAACGGACTGGCCAGTTTTGAAGGCTGGCGATGGATGTTCTTTGCTCAGGCCATCCCTACGGTCGTGTTGGCGTGCGTCGCGTTCATGATGCTTCCGGATGTGCCTCGCAGCGCGAAGTGGCTCTCGGCGCGACAGCGCATGCTGGTCGAGGATGATCTCCGCATGAACGCCGAGACGACCAACGATAGCGGCGCGGATGAACGTCCTCTGTTGCTCAACCCTGCCGTCTGGATTCTGAGCGCCGCCTACTTCTGCCTCCTTGCCGCCACGGCAGCACTGTTTTTCTTCTCTCCGACGATACTTCGTGAGGCGGGATTCGGCGGATACAAAGAAATTGGCCGTGCAGTCGCCGGTGCCTGCATTCTAGGGGCGTTGGGCAATGTGCTCATCTGTAGCATCGGGGGCGATGTGCATCGTCGGCGGATCTTCTGTGCGCTGGCGTCGGTCCTCACTGCGGTGAGTCTCTCAGCGCTCGTTTACGTATGGCACAGCAGTGCCACTGCGACGTTTTTCCTGCTCGCTCTGGGCTTCGCGGGAACGGGAGCGGGCATAGCGCTGTTCTGGCAAATGTCTGTCGGCTTCCTCAGCGGCAAATCGTTGGTCGTCGGCGTTCCGTTTATCAGTTCCGTCGCCAACGTCGCCGGCTTCGTTACGCCTTTTCTGATCGGATATGTCCGGGACACAACGGGGACTTATGCAAGTGGCTTCATCATGATTGCCTGTGTGCAGGCGCTCGGCGTTGTCGTGCTTCTTTTCGGCGTGCAGCGCATTGTCAAGAGACGATCGCCCGACGATGCATCGGTTGGACGCACAGCGTGATGAGTCGACGCCAATGTGGGCGCGTTTGATACCCGCCACGCCATTTAAGCCGCTAGAATGCGTGTAGCGACACACGCTTTTCTAGCGGTTGATCCGCCATATCGCGGGCAACTTCGCCCAGAATTCACAATCGATTCCTCGTTTTTCTCCCACGAATAAAAGTCACGTGAGTCCCAAGTCATCTATCGCAAAGAGTGCGGATTACCACCACGGCAATCTGCGCAACGCGCTCATCGAAGCGGGACGCAGCGCGCTCATGGATGTATCGGCACAAGACCTGAGCCTGCGTTACCTCGCGCGCATGGTGGGCGTATCGGAAGCCGCGCCCTCGCGGCATTTTGCGGGCATCGACGAACTGCTGGCCACGATCGCGGCGAGTGGTTATCGTGACCTCGCAGCGCTGCGCGTTGCGATTCGCGACAGCGAGGATACGGCGCTTTCCAAAGCGTACCGGATGATGCGCGTGTACGTTGAGTTCGCGCAGCGCCACAATGGGCTGTTCGGTCTGATGATCGGGCCTCGCATCGCGGCGCATCAGGCGTATCCGGAACTCACTGACGAAAGTAACCGGTCTTTCGGGTTGTTTTCCGACACGATCGAGGCGCTGGCCATCGAGAGTGGCTGGTCCCAAGCCGATCTCAAACTCGTGACCCATGCCGCGTGGAGCATGGAACACGGTCTCGCCACGCTGATCCTGTCGAACCGCGCGCCGCGGGCGGACACCAAAGTCGCCATACCGAAGTTGATCGACTTCGTCCTGGTGACCTTGCTGAGCGCGATCACGGCCGGTCCGGATCATCTTCAGCGCGTGATCCAGCAATGCGCGCGCGCCGAGGAGCCAGTGGTTGCGCGCACGGCCCGCAAGCGCGCCAAGGCGTCCTAGTCACGGCCGCGTGCTTCGGCACGAGGGTTCGAAATGGTTTCTCTTTCGCGCTCTTACGCGCCAGGTGTTGGCAGCCTCATCCTCCTGGCGCACGACGCGTTTCGATTTCTGCGACAACGCGAAGTACGTGAGACCACCCGACAGCATGCCCGCAACGCGTTCCTGCCGTCGCGAGCCCAGCGCTTGAAATCGGCCGTCATCGTTCCGGAATCCGCGAAGGTCGCGACCACGAGCGTCACCGCGCCGTCGTAAGTCAGCACGGACGATAGCGGATGATCGGCGCCGATCATCACGAGCGCGACGACCGCGAGGATCACGGGACCGTCGCTGCGGGCGTCAATCAGCTCGGCGTCATGTCCGGGATTGAGCAGCGGTTTTGAACTGCTCACCGAGCATCGGAAAGCGTATCCATGACAATAATTTGAATGTATTGGTCCGTCGGCCTTACGATGTTCCCATCGCCAGCAGTCTTCGCCAGCCGTGCCGAAAAGGCTAGACAGCGAACCCGACAGAACGGCGGATAAGACAGGAGCCGACATGGATGACCTTATGATTGCCTTTGGCGCGCTTTGGGTTCTGTTCTGCGTGTACGCTGTGCTGGCGCATCACTTCAGATCACCTGAGTACGACGCTATTTCGGCTGGCGAAATACCGCGATGGACCGACGCAATCGCCACCATGCCGAGTCTCGCTGTCTCTGCTTCCGGATCGTCTCATCCTCGCGAGCCGAGGGGAAGCTCGCGGCGGCGCTTGCAGCGTTGCGCGAAGAGGTCGCTGGGAAACGCTCGCTCGTCGCGCAAGTAATGCAATGCGCCGGTCACGCCGTCGAGCCTTCAGGCGCCCGCGACTCCGGCATCGGCACGCGCGCCGGACAGAACCCCCGTCTGCCCGTAGAACTCCTGCATCGCGAACGCTTCACGCTCCTGCCGAGCGCGCACGCCGCGATCCAGCATCGAGCCGATCCAGATGCCGGCGAACGCGAGCGGCACGGAAATCAACGCCGGATTGTCGAGCGCCACGAGCGCGTGAGCCTGATGCAACACATCGACCCACACCGCTTTCGAGAACAGCGTCAGCAGCACGGCGCTGACCAATCCGAGACCGCCGCCCACGACCGCCCCGCGCGCTTGCGCCGGCATAGAGGGGACGCGCGAGCAGATGCGGCGCGAGCGCCACGAAAAGAACGAAGCCGTAATAGGTGAGAATCATGAGCGCGGTCGTGTCGATCGGCTCGAATTCGGTCACGTTCATCAATACGCAGACGAACGCGATCAGGCATCGCTCCGGTCCACGCAAATCACCGCGCACGAATGCCGCACAGACCTTGGAGCCTGCACGTGGCGTGGGTGCGGGCATGGTCAAGCAGATAGCTTTACGTACGAGCGCCACCATTCCCGCGATGGCAAACTGCCGAATCCCGCGCGCAATCCCCAGACGTCCGCGGAACGCAGCCTGACGCCCAAACCGACTCGCCTCATCGCCCGAGTCCTCCACATCCCGTGAACTCACGCCTCCTCAGCCTCACAAAAATCCCTTTCTTCCTGCCGCTCGCCGGCGCGACCCTGATGCTCGGCATCGCGATGTCGTTCACCGCGCCGTATCTCTCCCTTTTCAGCGTCGAACAGGCCGACATGAGCCCATTGCGGCTCGGCGTCTTTATGACGGCGATCGCCGCGAGCGGCGTCGTGGCAAGCACGTTCGCCGGCAAATGGTCCGACCGGCATGGCCATCACCGCGAACTCTTGCTCGCTGCGCTCATCGCTTCGGCGCTCGGGTTTCTGCTGCTTTGCCTGTTGCGCAGCTATGCGGCGCTGGTCACCACCGGCATCGTGTTTCTCGGCGCGGGCGGCTCCGCCATGTCGCTGGTGTTCTCGTTCGCGCGCGCCGCCTTGCCCGTCGATGACGAAGCCGAGCGCGCCCTCGCGCTCTCGACGCTGAGAACCGTCCTTTCGATGGCCTGGGTCTTCGGACCCTCGGTCGGCGCGTTAGTCCTCGCCGCCGCTGGCTTCTACGGACTCTTCCTGTTCGCGGCCGCGTGCTTCGTCGCGTGCGGCGGCATCGTCTGGAAGATGCACGATTCGCCCAAGGGCGACCCGCACAGCGCGCCCGCGCACTATGCGGGCGATCCGTCGTCGCTGCTCGAAGTCACCGCGCCCGACACCGAGGAACTCGTGCCGCCGCACGCCGGCATGCAGCACAGCCGCGCGGAAATCTGGCGCGCCACCGTCGCGATGGCGCTCGTCGGGCTCGCCGCGAGCGCCACCATGATCGTCCTGCCGCTTTACGTCGTGCACGGCATGCATGGCACGCGCATCGACGTGTCGGTCATGCTCGGGCTCGGCGCATTCCTCGAAATCCCGATGATGCTGGCGCTCGGCGCACGCGGCTCGCGCCTCGACAAGCAGCGATGGCTCGCCTCCAGCGCCGCTGTGCACATGGTTTATTTCATTGCGGTCGCGTCGTCGCAGAGCATCCCGTTCCTGATCCCGATGCAGGCGTTCAATGCGTTCGTCGTTTCGGTCATCTCGTGTCTCGGCATGATCTATATGCAGGATCTGATGCCGCGAAGCCCGAGCTCGGCGACGGCGCTGTTTTTCAACGCGTCGCGGGTCGGATCGATTCTCTCCGGCGTACTGTCCGGCGCGCTCGTGGCAGCGCTTGGCTATCGGGGCACGTTTCTCGTCTGTGGCGGCATCGCGCTGGGCGCGGCGGTGCTGTTCGCCAATCCGCCGTTCGCGCTCATCGCGCGTCGATCGCTGGACTGGTGGAACACACGTCGCGGGACCGCCCGCCGAGGTGGCAAACTAGACGCACATTCCGTCGATCGGAAATAACGAACGCCACATGCCCCAGCGCCTGCCACCGCTCAACGCCCTCCGCCTCTTCGAAGCCGCCGCGCGCCATCGCAGTTTCAAGCTCGCCGCCGCCGAGCTCAACGTCACGCCCGGCGCCGTGAGCCACGGCATCGGCGCGCTCGAAAACATGCTCGGCGTCGAGCTGTTCGTGCGCGAGCCGCGCGGCCTGTCGCTGAGCGCCGCCGGTGAACACTACCTTCCGTACATCGCCGAAGCGTTCTCGCTCATCGCCATCGGCACGCGATCGCTGCCCGACCAACGCACGCGCCGCTCGATCTCCATCACCTGCGCGCCGACGCTCGCCGCCCGCTGGCTCGTCCCGCGCCTCGCCGATTTCCGCGCCCGCTGGCCGAACATCGACGTGAGTGTCGACACCTCGCGCCGTCAGGCGGGCTTTCCCGTCGATGGCTTCGATTTCGGCCTGCGCCTGTCGCGCGGCCCGGTGGACGGCGCGTCGTGGCAGCGGCTTTTCGGCGAGCGGCTCGTGCCGGTGTGCAGCCCCGCCTATCGCGCGATGCTGACCGGCGCAGACGGCAGCGCCGATCTCACGCGCGCGACGCTCATCCACGTCGACACCGCGAGCCAGGACTGGCAGGCGTGGATGGACGGCGCGGGCATCGACGGCCTCGATCTCCACGGCGGCCTGCGTTTCGATACCGTCCAGCTCGCCTTCGATGCCGCCGCGGCCGGGCTCGGCGTCGTCATCGGGCGGCGGCCGCTCGTCGATCGCGAGCTGACCGCGGGCACGCTCGTCGAAGCGTCCGCGATGCGTGTCGAAACGCAAACCGCCTACTGGCTCTGCGAAACGCCGCAAGCGAGCGCCCGAGCGGATCTCGTCGCGTTCCGAAACTGGCTGATCGAACAGGCGGCGGGTTTCGTCGAGAGCGACGAGGAACGCCGTCACGGTTGAACTGCGCTCAACCGTCCGCGAAAACTTTTCGTTTGCCAGCACGGACGTTCGCCTGCGACGATGACCGCAAGGAGGAACACGCGCCATGTCGACCCTTTCCCCAACGACGAATCCGAGCCGCGCGACGGCGTGGGCGCTCATCGCCGCCGCCGCGCTGATCCTGAGCGCCGCGATGGGCGTGCGACAGACGTTCGGGCTTTTCATCGGGCCGTTTTCCTTCGATCGCGGATTGCCCGTCACCCTGATCGCCTTCGCGATCGCACTGCACAACCTGGTGTGGGGCTTCGCGCAGCCGTTCGCGGGCGCCGCGGCCGACCGCTACGGCGCGGCGCCCGTCGTGGCGACCGGCGCGGCCACGTTCGCGGCCGGACTCGCGCTCGCCGCCGCCGCGACCTCGGGATGGATGCTCGTGCTCGGTCTCGGCTTGCTCGTCGGCATCGGCATCAGTTGCACGAGCTTCGGTGTCGTGCTGGCGACGGTCGGGCGCGTCGCGTCGCCGCAAACCCGCAGTGTCGCGATGGGCCTCGCGAGCGCGGGCGGCTCGCTCGGCCAGGTGCTGATGGTGCCGTTCGCGCAGGAAATTCGCGTGCATGCAGGCGTGCCGGCGTCGCTTTATGCGCTTGCCTTCATGCTGCTGCTCGCCGCGCCGCTTGGCATCGTGCTCGATCGCGCGAGCCGCCGGCGGGGTGTGGCGACGTCATCGCACGAAACGCAACCCGCGACCATGCCGCTGCGCGAAACGCTGCGCTTTGCGACGCGTCACCGCGGCTATCGGCTGCTGACGCTCGGCTTTTTCTCGTGCGGCTTCCAGCTCGCGTTCATCGCCACGCATTTGCCGGGCTATCTGATGCTGTGCCACATGCCGGTCGGGCTCGGCGCAACGGCGCTCGCGCTCATCGGCCTCTTCAACATGATCGGCAGTTGGGGATGCGGCTGGCTCGGCGGACGCTGGCGGCAGCAGCATGTGCTCGCGTGGCTCTATCTGATTCGCGGCGGCGCGATCGCCCTCTTCGTACTCCTGCCGACGACGAGCGTCTCCGTCGTCGTCTTCGCCGCCGTGATGGGCCTGACCTGGCTCGGCACGGTCCCGCTGACCAATGGCCTCATAGCGAAGGTGTTCGGCACGCGGCATCTCGGCACGCTGTTCGGCGTCGTGTTCCTGAGCCATCAGCTCGGCTCGTTCCTCGGCGCGTGGCTCGGCGGTTATGTGTTCGACACGACCGGCTCGTACTCGCCGATCTGGGGCGCGACGGCCATCGCGGGGCTCGTCGCGGCGCTGCTGCACTTTCCTATCGACGATAAACCGGTCACCGAGGAATCGCTCGCGGTGGCGTGACACGCCGGATCAGCGCCTCATCAGCCAGCTCCGCAGCAGACCCGCTACCGTAGGTTGCATGCCTCAAGCAAACCTTAAACCGCGCATGATGTCGTTATCGCGTGCGCGCCCAGTGCGCGAGACCCGCACACGCGATCAGCAGGCTGCCCGTCACGAAGAACACGGCGTGCAGCCCGAACCACACGCCGATCTGCCCGCCGATCACCGGCCCGATGACCTGCCCGCTGAACTGCGCCGATTGCAGATAGCCGAGCATCTGCCCGCTGCCATTTTCATCGACGGCGCCGCGCGCGAGCTTCGCGATCGAAGGCAGCAGCCCGGCGAGCGTCATGCCCATCAGCACGCGCAGCGCGGCAAGCTGCCACCACTGATGCACGAACGCTTGGGGAATCATCGCGATGCCCGTGAGCACCAGACATCCGACGATCACATTCCAGCTTCCGATGCGATCGGCGAGCGCCCCGAGCCGCGCCGCCGTCAGCATGCTGCCGAGCGCGGCGCTGGCCATCACGACGCCCGCGATGCGCGCCACGCGATCCGCAGACACGCCCAGTCCGCCGATATAAACGGTGATGACCGGCTCGATCGACATATTGGCGAGCAGCACCATCATCGCGGTCGCGAGCAGCGCGGCGACAACCCCATAGTTCGTGCGATGCGCCCGTGCCGACACCGCATTCATCGCGCGCTGGTTCGCATCGCCGCGATGAAAGTCCTCCTTCACGAGAACGATGGTGAAAAGCGCGGCCACCGCGATCATCGCCGCGCCCGCGAAGAACGTCCCGCGAATGCCGATCAGCCCCGGCAGCAATCCGCCAATGAGCGGACCGGCGAGATTGCCCGCGAGCGCGCCCGTCGAGAGAATGCCGAGCGCCCACCCTGCCCGTTCGCGCGGCGCCTGCGTGCCGATCATCACCGTCGACGCCGACGCGTAACCGCCGAGCAGCCCCGCGAGCAAACGCAGCGCGACCAGTTGCTGCACCGACTGCGCGACGCCGATCAGCGACATCACGACGGCCATGCCCAGCGCGGCGCGCACGAGCATCGGCTTGCGGCCGTACCGGTCCGCGAGACGCCCCCAGAGCGGCGCGGTGACGGCGGTGCCGAGAAACGTCGCGCTGAACGCGACGCCCGACCATTCGATCACCGCCGCCTGCGACTCGACGCCGAGCTGCCGCACGTACAGCGGCAGGAACGGCAACAGCATGCTGAGGCTCACGAGCGTCGTGAAGGAGCCGAACACGCACACGGCGAGATTGCGCCGCCAGTAGTGCTCGTTGCGTTCGGCGTAGCCGCGCGGCATCGCCGTCTGGATGACATGACTCATTTCGACCTCAATGCGACGAACAGATCCACGGCGAGCGCGACTGCGAGCGCGACTGCGCCGATGGCGAACAGCAGGCGATAGTCCCCGCCGCTGTTCGAAAACAGAAACGACAAGCCATACGCGGCGAGCGCCTGCAGCACGGCGAATCCGGTCGTCGCGGTGCTCCACGCGCCCTTCTGCGCGGCCGGATGATGCGCGAGCAGTTCGTTCACGCGTCCGAGCACGAGCGGCACGATGCCCGGCGTGAATGCGCCGACCAGCACGCTCGACACCATCAGCAAACCCGTGTTCGATGACACCGCCGGCAGCGCCACGGCCGCCAGTTGAAGCAGATACGCGACCCGCAACGCAGGCCCGAAACCCGCGCGATCCGCGAGATGACCGGCGAGCAACGGACCGGCAATCGCGCCGAGCCCGTACAGCACCCAGAATTCAGCGCCTGCATCGACGCCCTTGCCGAGGCCGCGCGCGACGAAATCGACGAGAAAGATCATGTGCGGCACGAGACCGACCGCATTCAGCGCGTATTCGGCGAAAAGCGCGCGCAACGCGGGCGGCGCAGGCGCTTTCACGTGCGTGTGCGCATTCGCTTGCGCAGGACGCGGCCCATCCTGCGGCGGCCAGCCGTTCCACGCGACGAGCGTCAGCAGCAGCGACACCGCCGCGAGGCCGAGCCATGTCTCGGTAAGCCCTTGCCGCAGCAGCAGCGGCACTATCGTGCCCGACGCGGCGATGCCGAGCCCGATGCCCGTGAAGATCGCACCGCTCGCGAAACCGCGGCGTGACGGCGCGACATGCGCGATGATCGTCGGCGCGGCGAGCACCATCAGCGCGCCGCCCGAAATGCCCGACAGAAAGCGCCACGCGAAGAACCACAGAAACGAAACCGGAAAGGCGCACGCGACGAACGCAGTCGTCGCGAGGACCATCATCGCCCGCAGAACGCTGGCGGCGCGTGCGTGCCGCGCGAGCAGGCCCGCCGCGAGCGCGCCCGCGAGATAACCGCCGAGATTGGCCGCGCCGAGATAAGCCGCCGTCGACGCAGGAAACCAGTGCGCGCCGATGATCGCCGGCAATAGCGGCGTATAGGCAAAGCGAGCCAGCCCGATGCCGACGAGACTCGCGCTCGCGCCCGCGAGCACCCCGCGCCAGATTGGGAACGTTCCGCCTTCCGATCGATTCAAGACTGCGTATCGCATACTGCCTCCGCTGCTGCATCGGGCGCGATGTACGCGCCCGTCCATGAAGGGCAGTCTATATTCGATCGAATCAAGAGAGAATCGACGCGAACCGGAAGTCAATCTTCCGCTAGGCGGCCGAATCGAGTTGAAGTTGTCTGAATTGCCGCCGCAGGCGCGGCGTGGCGAAATCGACGAATGCGCGCACTTTCGGCACCGAAAGACGTCCGTGCGGCGTCAGCAGATGCACCGGCAACGGCGCATGCTCGCTGTCCGTCAGCACGATTTGGAGCGACTTGTCCTTCACTTCCTTCGCGACATGATAGGAAAAGAGCCGCGTGAGGCCGTGGCCATCGACGGCCGACGCCACCGCCGCCCGCACCGTATTCACGATGAAGCGCGGCGCGAATTGCACGACTTGCGGAATCGTCGAGCCGCCCGATGTCGGAAAGCTCCATGAATCGAGGCCGAAATGCGTCATCGAAATGATGCGATGCTGCGCGAGATCGGCAGGCTTGCCGATGCGCGGATGCTTCGCGAGATAGCGCGGCGACGCCGCCACGACGCGACGCACTTCGCCCACGGGAATCGCGATCAGCGTCGAGTCCGACAGATGCGCGATGCGCAGCGCGACATCGATGCCTTCGTCGATCAGGCTCACGGGCCGGTCGAGCAGTTGCAGGCGCACGGAGACCGCGGGAAAGCGCGCGCGAAAATCGTCGAGCAGCGGGCGCAGCAGGTCTTCGCCGGCGGCGACGGGCGCGGTGATCGTCAGAAGGCCGCGCGGCGCGGCGCGCTCGTGCGCGATCAGCAAGTCGGCTTCTTCGAGATCGGTGAGGATGCGGCGGCACGCGGCGGCGTAGCGCTCGCCCGCTTCGGAAAGCCGGATCGTGCGCGTCGTGCGATGAAGCAAGGCCGTGCCGGTATGTTCTTCGAGAAAGGCGATCGCGCGGCTCACGGCGGCGGGCGAGCGGCCGAGCCGCCGCCCCGCGCCCGCCAGGCTGCCTTCGTCCAGCGTGGCGATGAACACCTTCATCGCGTCGATTCGGTCCATGTCGGCTCGGGCTTCGCCAAGGTCGATGAAGCGCCCAGTCTACCGGACGGAATCGCCGGACCGAATCGCCGGAGCGCGGCGATGAAACGCGTCAGACCACCGAGATCGTCACGTCGATGTTGCTCTTCAGCGCCTTCGAGTACGGGCAGGTCTGATGCGCCAGATTCGCGATCTCTTCGGCCACCGCGCGCTCGATCCCCGGCAGGCTCACGTTCAGCCGTGCACGCAGCAGATACGCTTCGCCCGCCATGCCGAGATCCACTTCCGCATCGACGGCGGTGTCGGCGGGCAGCCGCGTCTGCAGCTTCGCGGCGGCCTTGCTCATCGCGCCGATGAAACACGCGGACCAGCCTGCCGCGAGCATCTGCTCGGGATTGGTGCCCGCGCCCGCCGATCCGGGCGGCGACAGCTTGACGTCGAGACGGCCATCGGTGCTCTTCGCGTGGCCTTCGCGGCCTCCGACGACGCGGGTTTTGCCGGTGTACAGGACGGTGTCGATCTGGGTCATGATGAATTCCTCGTGGTTCGTTCGAAAGGTGGATTGACTTAATGGATTGACTCAGTGATGCGCGAAAAGCTTGACGACGTCGTTCGTCGCTACACTGCGCGCGCCCGATTGCGAGACGGTGTCGCCCATGCCGCCGTACGCTTGCATCGGCATGGCGGCGCTTTCGCTGGCGATGGTCTGCGCGCTCACGCCGCGCTGCGAGGCGGGCGCACCCGCGAGCGGGTCGTAGTGCGGCGCGGGGCCGTAGCCGCTGCTGGCGAATGCGGAGCCGGCTGCGACGGCGCTGACGGCGATGACTGCGGCGGTGACGAATTGCTTGATCATGATCGGTCTCTGTGTCGTGGGTCGATGAGGGTTCGAATCAGCTGCCTTGATAGAGGCTGCGCAAAGCGGCGATCTGGCCGTCGCGTTGCGCCTGCACCAGTTCTTGCCTGACTTCGGCGCGGGTCTTGCCGGCAGACGCGTGGTTCGCGACGGCCTGCTGCGTTTGCACGTCCACCGGGTTGTGGTTGGTCATGGCGGCATGAGCGACGCCGGTCATGGCGCTGGCGACGAGAGCGAAAGCAACGATCGTGGATTTCATGGTGTTTCTCCTTGGGCGGATCAATCAGTCTGTCGAATGGGTTTCTGCACTGCGGCCTTCGCGGTGTTCGCTTTGCGTTTCACTCGCCGGCCGTCGTTGTGTGTATTTGAAGGCTTGCAGGTATCTGGCATGTGTCCTGAAACCGGGTGCTGTGCAATGTTTTGTATCGCGTGCGTTCCAGATACATTGCGATACGAAAGCCCGGCTCAGCGCTCGGCCAGCAGCTTTTCGATGGCCGCTTCGGTCTGCGCGTAATCGCCCTCGCCGACGTGCGAATAGACCACGCGCCCGTGCTTGTCGATGAGATAGAACGCCGGCCAGTACTGATTGCCGTATGCCGCCCACGTCGCGTAGCGGTTGTCCTGCGCGACCGGATACGTGATCCCGAAACGCTCGACGGCGCGCTTCACGTTGTTCGTGTCCTGCTCGAACGGAAACTCGGGCGTATGCACGCCGACCACGACGAGCCCTTTGTCACTGTATTTCCGATGCCACGACTTCACGGCCGGCAGCGTGTTGATGCAGTTGCCGCACGCGAAGGTCCAGAAGTCGACGAGCACGACCTTGCCGCGCAACTGCGCGAGCGTGAGCGGCGCGCTGTTGATCCACGTATCGATGCCGGCGAATTCCGGCGCGGCGTGCGTGTTGATGTCGGCGCTGGCGCTTGCGGGCGCGACGGCGGCGCACGCGGCCAGTCCGGCGCATGCGGCGGCTTTCCTGATTGCAGCAAACATGATGAAGTCCTCTCGATGCGGTGAAAAAAGCCGACGTTCTCATCGGCATGACCGCATTGGACTGCTTGCGCGTATCGCGCTTGTGTCGGCGAAAGGGCATTGCGCAATGTTATGTATCGTGCGGCATGCGAGATACACTGCGATACAAAACCCCCGCCGAACCGCGCTATAACGCAGTCATCGGTTATCAGCGGGAGCAGGACATGAAGCGCATGCTGGCAGTGCTCGCCTTCCTCGCAGGCGGGATAGCGACGGAATTGGCTCATCCGGTTCAGTGTCTGCTGGTCAGCGCGAGCCGGGTGCAACTCAAGCGTCAACGACAACGATCCATCGATGGAAACCACTGATCACGTATTGATCGTCGACGACGATCGCGGCATTCGCGAGCTCCTCGCGGAATACCTCGAAAAGAACGGCATGCGCGTGTCGCTCGCGGCGAACGGCCGGCAGATGCGCGCCGTGCTCGAACAGCAGGGCGCGCCCGATCTCGTCGTGCTCGATCTGATGCTGCCTGGCGAAGACGGCCTCGTGCTGTGCCGCGAACTGCGCTCGGGCAAGTTCCGCGATGTGCCCGTGCTGATGCTCACCGCGCGCAACGAGGAAGCGGACCGCATTCTCGGCCTCGAAATGGGCGCCGACGATTACCTGCCGAAGCCCTTCGCCGTGCGCGAGCTGCTCGCGCGCATCAAGTCGGTGTTACGCCGCACGCGCATGCTGCCGCCGGGCATGGAGGTGAGCGAGTCGTCGCAGATGCTCGGCTTCGGCGACTGGCGACTCGACACCACCGCGCGCCACCTGCTCGACGCCGAAGGCACGATGGTCGCGCTCTCGGGCGCGGAATATCGACTCTTGCGCGTGTTTCTCGACAATGCCCAGCGCGTGCTCACGCGCGATCAGTTGCTCAACCTGACGCAGGGCCGCCAGGCCGATGCGTTCGACCGCTCCATCGACCTGCTCGTGTCGCGACTGCGTCAACGTCTGCGCGATACGGCGCGCGAGCCGCGCTACATCAAGACGCTCCGCAGCGAAGGCTATGTGTTCTCGGCCGAGGTCAAACCCATCGAGTCGTCCCAATGAGCACGGTTTCATCGACTCCGTTGCTGCACTGGCCGCGCACCTTGTTCGCGCGGCTCGCGCTGATCCTCGTCGTCGGATTGGCGCTGGCGCAGACTTTCTCGTTTCTGCTGACGATGCGCGAACGCGACGACTCGATGACCAACGTCATGGTGGGTTACGTCGAGCGCGAGGTCGCGAGTTCGGTCGCGCTGCTCGATCATCTGCCGCCGGACGAACGCGCCGCGTGGCTGCCGCGGCTCGCGCGGCGCAGCTACGAGTTCATTCTCGGACCGGGCGACACGAACGGCGCGCCGCCCGACGCCGCGCTCTCGGAACGCTTCGCGCGTTCGATCAGCGATGGCATCGGCAAACGCTATCCGGTGACCGTCAATGCGGTGCCCGGCCACAAGGAACGCTTTCAGGTGCATCTGAAGTTGTCGGACGGCTCGCCGCTCACAATCGACATGCGTCCGATGGTCGGCACGCCGCTGTCCACCTGGCTGCCGCTGGTTCTCGTGCTGCAACTGATCGTGCTGGGCGCATGCTGCTGGCTCGCGGTGCGCCTCGCCACCGGCCCGCTCAAGCAACTCGCGAGCGCCGCGGACACGCTCGGTCCCGATCTCAAGGCCGAGCGCCTGCCGGAATCCGGTCCGGAGGAAGTCGCGCGCGCCGCGAAGGCGTTCAACGCGATGCAGGATCGCGTCTCGCTGTACATGACCCAGCGCATGCAGATTCTCGCGGCGATCACGCACGATCTGCAGACGCCGATCACGCGGATGCGCCTGCGCGTCGACACGATGGACGACGAAAAGGCCGGCGCGAAGCTCCAGCAGGACCTGAAGGAGATGGAATCGCTCGTGAAGGAAGGCGTCACCTATGCGCGCACGCTGCACGGCACGAACGAAGCACCGCGGCGCATCGATGCGGACGCGCTCTTCGAAAGCATGGTCGACGATTATCTGGATGCCGGCCAAAGCGTGACGCTGAGCGGCAGCATCGGCGGCGCGCTGATGGCGCCGCCGCAGGCGCTCAAACGCGTGGTGGGCAATCTCGTCGATAACGCGATCAAGTATTCCGGTGCGGCGGAAGTCGAGGTCGCTTCTCGCGCCGATGGCCGCGCCGTGATCGCCGTGCTCGATCGCGGGCCGGGCATCCCGGCCGAATCGCTGGAGGCGGTGTTCGAGCCGTTCGTCCGGCTCGAAGGCTCGCGCAACCGGCAAACCGGCGGCACGGGCCTGGGTCTCGCGATCGCGCGACAGCTCACGCTCGCGATGGACGCGTCTCTCACGCTGCATCGGCGCGAAGGCGGCGGGCTGGAAGCGCGGCTCGTGCTGAAGAAAGCCGCTTAAATACGATGTCCGATATCTGTACGCAACGTGCACCGGTGCAGACCGGCGTACACGTAAGTCCCGCTTGACGTTCGACCGTCAACTCCGCTAACGTTTGCAGCACGACGCGCGGACCACGCGCGCATGAGAATATCGCTGGAGACGCCATGCCCCGCCGCAATCAAGTCATACGACATCGTTTATTTGAGCGTTGCCTCGCGCAATCGCCGCACTGAGTCTTCCCTTTTCCTCCGCTTCGAACTCAGGCCGGACGTTCTCACGTCCGCGCGCTCGCACGCATCCATAAATCCGTATCAGGGAGACATTTCGATGAAGCAACCGAAACACGCATCCGCTGTGCGCTCGGCCGCGCGCCGCACCTTCGTGAAATTCGCGGGCATTTCGGCGGGCGCACCGCTCATCGGCGCGATGGGAACGCTCGGCGTGCTGGCCGGCTGCGGCGGCCACGACTCCGGCTCCGGCACGCCGCCGCCGCCCGCCGCGCAAGATCCGATCTGGGGTCCGTCCGGTTCCGCGACGCAGATCGTCAACGCGCTGCAAAGCGTATCGACATCGATGTTCCCGAGCCGCCAGTTTCCCGTCACCGATTACGGCGCAAAGCCCTGCGCAGTCGTCGCGGTGGCGAACCCGTACACCGATCCGGCTAAGTCGCCGCTATCCACCGGCGCGGACCAGACCAATGCGCCCGCCTCGTTCGATTCTCGCCCGGCGTTTCTCGCGGCCATCGCGGCGTGCAACGCAGCGGGCGGCGGTCACGTCGTCGTGCCGGCGGGAACGTGGTACTGCGCGGGCCCGATCGTGCTGCTGTCGAACGTCGACTTTCATCTGAGCGCGAACTGCACGATCTACTTCAGCCCGAATCCCGCCGACTACGCGAAGGACGGCCCCATCGATTGCGGCGCGAACGGCAAGCTCTTCTACAGCCGCTGGCAGGCGAACGATTGCCTGAACTACGGCCCGCCGGTTTATGCGCGCAACCAGAAGAACATCGCGGTCACGGGCGAAGGCGACACCTCCGTGCTCAACGGCCAGGCGATGACGCCCTTCGCCGGCAGCGGCAACACGGCGACGTGCTGGTGGACATGGAAAGGCAATAACGGCGTGTATGGCTGCGTGAACGCATCGACGCCGTCGCAGGCATCGCTCAATCCGAACAACGTCGATCTGAAAACGGCCGTGCCCGGCATCGCCGATGCGCTCTACGCGAAGCTCACCGATCCCGCCACGCCGTGGCAGCAGGATCAGAACTATCTGCCCGCGCTATCCGAGGCGGGCGTCGCGATCGAGAAACGCGTGTTCGGCATCGGTCATTACCTGCGGCCCTGCATGGTTGAGTTCATCGGCTGCACCAACGTGCTGATGCAAAGCTATCGCACGAACAACACCCCGTTCTGGCAGCATCATCCGACCGATTGCCAGAACGTCGTGATGCGCGGCGTGACCGTCGACAGCATCGGCCCGAACAACGACGGCTTCGATCCCGACGCATGCGACACGGTGCTGTGCGAGAACGTCACGTTCAATACCGGCGACGACTGCATCGCGATCAAGTCGGGCAAGGATCTCGACACGCAGTACGGCCCGGCGCAGAACCACGTCATTCAGAATTGCACGATGAACAGCGGCCACGGCGGCATCACGCTCGGCAGCGAAATGGGTGGCGGCGTGCAGAAAATCTATGCGCGCAACCTGCAGATGCTCAACAAGTTCTGGGCGACGAATTCGCTGAACATCGCGATTCGCATCAAGACGAACATGAACCGCGGCGGCTTCGTGAAGGATTTCTACGTGGACAACGTGACGCTGCCCAATGGCGTGAGCCTCACGCCTTCGGGCTATGGCAGCAGCCTGCTCGCGGGCAGTCCGATCAACGCGACGGTGCCGCTCGGCGTGGCGACGGCGAGCGCGGCGAATCCATCGGCGGCGCAGGGCGGCATCATCACCTTCGATTGTGATTACCAGCCGTCGAAGGACGCGATCCGCACGCGGCCCGCGCTCGTGCAGAACGTGAATATCTCGAACGTGAAGGCGAGCAATGTGACGCTGAACAGCGCGACGGGATCATGTTTTCAGGCGATCGTCGCGCAGGGGCCGGTCGCGTTCGACTACAACGGCCCCGCCCCCACGCCCGCGATTCCCGCGATCACCGGCGTCACGATCACCGATTGCGATTTCGGCACGCCGGTCGCGGCCGGCCCCGCGTCGGCCACCGCGCCCGGTCCGATCTACGCCTACAACGTGCACGACATCACGTTGAAGAACACGTTGATCGCCGGCGTTGCGATGAACACGACAGTCAGCGACGCGCGCTGATTCGTCGTGTATGCGTCAGCCGTTCTCGGGCCGCGTCGGCTGCGGCCTGGCGCCGGTCACGTGGCGCAGCGTTCTGACCTGATCGGCCGTCACCGCCGGCGCGCGATTGCCCCAGCTCGAACGCACGAAGGTCAGCACATCGGCGATATCGCGGTCGGTCAGGCGGTTCGCGAAGCCGGGCATGCCGTAGTGCGTCGGCGCGGCCTTCGTCCACGGCATCTGGCCGCCCTTCAGCACCAGCGTGATGAGTGAGCTCGGATCGTCCGAATTCACCACCGTATTCAGGCCCAGCCGTGGGAACGTGCCGCCGTAACCCGCGCCGCTCGTGCGATGGCACGCCGCGCAGTTGTCGACATACGTCAGCGCGCCATTACCCGTGTCGGTGCCGGCGCGCAGCCTGAGCGCGGCGGCATCGTCGGGCTTCAGCGCCGGTTCCGCTGCGCGCACGGGAGACAGCGTCTTCAGATAAAGCGCGATCGATCCGAGGTCCGCGTCGCTCATGTGCTGCGTGCTGTCCTGAACCACGTCCCTCATGCCGCCGAACGCGGCCGAATGCGCGGTGCGTCCGCTTTTCAGGAAGGCCGCGATGTCCGCCTCGCTCCATGCGCCAAGGCCGTCCTTCGTGTCGCCGCGCAGGCTTTTCGCGAGATAGCCGTCGACCGTGCCGCCCGACAGATACAGCGGGTTCGCGTCGGTAAGCGCCTTTTCCTGCAAGCCGATGCCGCGCGGCGTATGGCACGCGCCGCAATGCCCGAGCCCTTCGACGAGATAGCGCCCGCGCGCGGCGGAGTGATCGGCGAGCGGCATGTCGTCCGCGACGGGCGCCGGCGCGAACATCATGCGCCAGAAGCGCAGCGGCCAGCGCATCGAGAGCGGCCACGGAATATCGGTCGCGCGGTTGGGCTGCGAAACCGGCTGCACGCCGTTCATGAAATACGCGTAGAGCGCCTTCACATCGGACGGTCTGACCTTCGCATACGACGCGTAGGGCATCGCGGGATAGAGCGTGGAGCCGTCCCTGGCGATGCCCTGGCGCAGCGCGCGGTCGAAGTCCTCGAGCGTGTAAGCGCCGACGCCCGTGTCCTTGTCCGGCGTGATATTGCCCGAATAGATCGTGCCGACCGGCGACGCAATGCCGAGCCCGCCCGCGAACGGCTTGCCGCCCTTCGCCGTGTGGCACGCGGCGCAATCGCCGACGCTTGCGAGATAGCGCCCGCGTTCGATCAGTTGCACATCCACGCTGCCCGATGCAATGGCGTCATGCGTGACCGCCGAACCCGCGACGATCAGCGCCGACATGAACGCGGTCGTGAGTTGCCTGAATGTCATCACCGTCTCCTCAAGCCTGCACCAGCGGAGCCGGCTGCTTCAGATACTGTTCGCGGATCGCCTTCGCCGTGTGGAAGGCGAGCGCGGCCACGACGCCCGTCGGGTTGTAGCCCATGTTCTGCGGAAACGCGGACGCGCCCGTCACGAACACGTTATGCACGTCCCAGCTCTGCAGATACTTGTTGACGACGCTCGTTTGCGGCGATGAACCCATGACCGCGCCGCCCGTCGTGTGCGTCGACTGATAGGCGCGCGTGTCGTAGTGGTCGCCCTTTTTGCGGATCGCCTTGAAGTACGCTTCGGGCTTCATCGCCTTCGCGACGCTTTCCATGCGATCGCCCATGTAGCCGAGCATCGCGTATTCGTTGTCGTGCCAGTCGAAGGTCATGCGCAACAGCGGCAGTCCATGCGCGTCGCGATACGTCGGGTCGAGATCGAGACAGGCGTCGCGATACGGCATGACCGAACCGGAAATGCCGATGGTCATATAGCGCTGATAGGCGTCGACCACGCCGTCTTTCCACTTGCTGCCCCAGGCGGGCGTGCCGGGCACCGTGGGCGTCATGTTGATCGGGCGCCCGCCGTACATCACCTGGCGAATGCTCGCACCGCCGAGGAAACCGAGCGGGCCGTGATCGAACTGGCCGCCGTTCAGATCGTCCAGCGCGACGCCGCCCGCGCCCGTGCCGATGAACGGATTGAGCTGCGTGCCCTTCGGCAGCAGCACGTTGATGCCGCCGTTCATCTGATACGCATAGTTGCGCCCGACGACGCCCTCTCCCGTCTTCGGGTCATACGGCTTGCCGATGCCCGACAGCAGCAGGAGACGCACGTTGTGCATCTGGAACGCCGCGACGATCACGATATCGGCGGGCTGGATGACTTCGCGGCCTTGCGCGTCGATATAGCTGACGCCCGTGGCGCGCTTTCTGTCGGAATCGAGCAGCACCTTGGTCACGTAGGCATTCGTGCGCAGCTCGAAGTTGGGCTTTTTCAGCAGCACCGGCAGGATGGTGGTCTGCGGCGACGCCTTCGAATACATGTAGCAGCCGAAGTCTTCGCAGAAACCGCAGAAGTTGCACGGGCCGAGGCGCACGCCATACGGATTCGTGTACGGCTCGGACGCATTCGCCGCCGGCGCCGGATAGGGATTGAAGCCCGCTTCGCGCGCGGCTTTCTCGAAGAGTTGCGCGGAGAGCGAGTTCTTCAGCGGCGCGGTCGGATACTCGCTGCTACGAGGCCCTTCGAGCGGATTGCCGCCCGGCTGGATCGTGCCGTTGAGATTGCCCGCCTTGCCCGATGTGCCGAACACCTTCTCGGCGAACGTGAAATGCGGTTCGAGCTCGTCGTAGGTCACGCCGAAGTCCTGAACCGTCATGCCTTCGGGAATGAATTTCTTGCCATAGCGCTCTTCATAGTGCGAACGCAGCTTCAACTCTTCCGGCAGGATGCGATAGTGCATGCCGTTCCAGTGGAAACCCGCGCCGCCCACACCATTGCCGAGCAGGAAGGAACCATGCTGACGATACGGCACAGCCAGATCGTCGACCCCGTGACGGATCGTGACCGTTTCGTTGGCCAGATGCTGAAACAGCTTGCCGCGCCGCACGTGGGCCAATTCGTCGATGACTTTCGGATATTCCGCGTCCGTCGGCGTGTCGCGCATTGCGCCGCGTTCGAGCGCGACGACATCGAGCCCCGCATCGGTCAATTCCTGACCCAGAATCGCGCCGGTCCAGCCGAAACCCACGATCACGCAATCGACTTTTTTCTTTTGAATCGCCATGACTTAGCCTCGCCTTCCGTCGATCGATACCGGGCCATACGGATATTTCTCGCCCGGCCGGTCGATCCAGTCGGCGAAATCCGCGCGCGCGCCAGGAAAACCGACCATCTTCCAGCCCGCCATGTCTTTATTGCCGCCGTAAATCGGATCGGCGAAAAAACCTTCCTTGGTGTTCGTGAGCAAATACGAAAAGAAGGTTTGCGCGGGCAGCGTGCCGAATTCCGCCTTGCCATGCTCCAGTTGCCCGAGCACGGCTTCCTGCGTGGCGAAATCGAGATCCGCGAAGACTTTGCCGCCGTGCTGTTTCTCGCACCAGTCGTTGCAGGCCTCGATGCCGAGGCGATAAATATCGCGCGGCGCGAGATTCATCTGATAGCCGAGTTCCGGCGGCAAATCCGTATGGAACGGCCCCTGCATATACCAGAGCTTGCCGTAGCCGTAAGGTGTTTCCATTTGCCGGTCGATGAATTCCGGGACGCCTGCCTTCAGCGCGCCCGGACCGTGCCGGTCTTCGGGAATCAGACGATCGACGGCGGCTTGCAGAAAGCGCCATTCGGACGCGTGGAAATAGACGGGATGATAGTCCCGGGAAGGCGATGCGGCTGCCGTCTCCGTCGACTGGCTGCACGCGGATTGCGTGAGCGCCGCGCCCGACGCGACGCTCGCTGCCGGCATGATGGCAATGACCTGCCGCAGGAAGCGGCGGCGCGGCTCCTGATTATTCGACATATTCAAACTCGCTGGATCAGGGATTAATTCGATTAGTTATTCGAATTTATTTCAGCAACGATCGCAATCCGGCGCGCGCGGTTATTATTCTCGCCGCGCCATTCGGGAGCAGTTGAAATGCGGTTGCTGAACCTATTGAACGAGTATGGCAGCCGGAACCGGACTAAAAGGTTGAAAATTGCAAACGTTGATTACGATTTACGTTTTCGTCAAGAAAACCGAAAAGCATTCAACGATTTATTCGCCTTGCCGTTCGTGGAACCGGATGAGGCTTTAACGGGTTTTCAAACGCCGCGCAATCAACAGCGGCAGCCGTATCAGAAAACCAATCAATAGCCGCGCGTGCATCCACGTCAGCAGCGCGTTGTCGCGGCCATAGTGAAAATGCGAAACGCCGCCCTCTTCCGGCCTGAAGTAGCGCACGGGCGCGTCGAGATTGATCGGCCGCACGCCGCGCCAGCACAGACGCACCACCGCTTCGGGATCGAAGTCGAAGCGGCGCATGAACATCTGCGAGCGCATCACGGCGGCGAGCGGCGCGACCGGATACACGCGAAAGCCGTAGAGCGAATCGCCGATGCCCATCCACAGCGTCTCCAGATTCGCCCAGCCGTTCGAGATGCGCCGCCCCTGCACGCGCAATTGCGGCGCGCTCGCGTCGAACCTGGGGCGGCCGAGAATCATCGCTTCGGGCGCGGCCATCGACGTTTCCATGAACGTGCGGATCAGCGCGGCGGGATGCTGGCCGTCCGAGTCCATCGTCAGCACATGCGTGAAGCCGAGTTTCGCCGCTTCGTCGAGGCCCGCCAGGATCGCCGAGCCCTTGCCGCGATTGTCCGGCAGCACGATCACGCGCAGGCCGGGATCGGTTTCGGCCATTTTCACAAGACGCGCGGCGCTGCCGTCCGTGCTGCCATCGACGACGACCCATACGGGATTCCACTGCTCGCGCGCGCCGCGCACGGTTTCATCGACTTTCTCGCCGGGGTTGTAGCTCGGAATCAGGACGAGATGCGTGGACGATGCGCGTGTCGAAGGCATTAGGGGAAACAGGAAAACGAAAAGATGCGACGAATTTTAACGTCTGCGGTCGCCGCCGCTCTCAGTCGCTCAGTCGCGCCTGCGATGCGTGTCGAGCTCGCCCGCATAGAAGCGCTGCAATTCGCCGATGAACGCCTGCAGCGCGGCGTGATCGCGTCCCGGCGGCGCGAAGCGGCGGCCGAGCGTCACGCGATAGGTGATCGGCAGAGCCGGCTTCCTGAAGATCTGCCAGCCCTTGCCGAGAAAGCCCGAATCCGTCTCGATGATGAGCGTCTGCACCGGCGCCTGCGCGCGCGCCGCGATCAGCGCGATACCGCCTTTCAGCGGATTCACCGAGGCGCTTTCCGTGCGCGTGCCTTCGGGAAACAGCAACAGCGGACTGCCGCGCTGCAGTTCGGCGACGGCGGCGCGGATCAGTCCGACAGGCGAGTCGTTGACGATATAGCCCGCGAGCAGCGCGCCGGGCCCGAGGAACACGTTTCCAGCGACGTCGCCTTTCATCACGCAGCATGTATCGGGCACGCGCGACGCGATGAGCAGCGCATCGAGCAGGCACGGGTGATTCGGCGCGAGGATCATCGCGGATTCGCCCGCGAGCGCATCGAGCTCGGCGAGATCGAAGCGGCACGCGCCGAGCGTGCGCAGCAGCGCGAAGTACATGTGCCACACGCGCTGGACGGCGGTGCGCCCGACGCGCCGCCCCGCATCGACGGACAGCACGCATCGCAGAATCAGCGCGAACGGAAACCACGCGAGGCATACGAGCGCGAGCACGACGAGCGCGAAGTAGAACGCCACGCATTGCCAGACGCTTTCGAGGTCCGCGCCGCCGATTTTCCGATGCGCGTCACTCATCGCTCGCCACCGTTTTCGACGATTGCCCGAACACCCACGCAAGCGCCACGCCGCCCGACAGCACGCTTTTCTGACGCACGAGCGGACTGTCGGCGAAGCTCGCGCCCGCGAGATTGGCGTAGCGCATGAACGCGCCGACCCAGTAATGGCTGAAGCGCCGCGACATCGACACGAGCGCCTGCGCGCCCGAATAGCCGCCGCTCGCCTGAAACGCCGGCCGGCCGGGCGTCGCGTATTGCGGCGCGACGGTGTAGTAGTGATCGCTGTAGTGACCGTTCGCGAACATCGGCCCGGCGAACATGCCGACGCGCAGGCCCGGCACGCCCGCGACATCGACGAGATCGAGGTTCACGTTCGGCTCGAACTGCCAGCCGACCGTCTTCGGCGACGATTCCAGCGTGATGCCCATGCGCAGCGGCATGCGCAGATCGAGCAGCATGTCGCGCGAAAGCGTCCGCCACAGATGCACTTCCACCGACGGACCGATTTCGATCGTCGGCTTGAGATCGGGCATGCCGGCGCGCGCGTTGTCGTCGCGGCTGGAAACCGGCAGCGAGCCGAGCACGCTGATATTGAAGTTGACGCGGTCGGTATTGAGCAACTGGCCGCGCACGCCGTCGCGGTCCGCGCGCAGGAACTTGCCGCGATAGATCACGTACGGAAACGGAAAGACCCATGCGCGTGTCTGGTCCGAACCGGGATAATGCGGAAACGCAGCCACGCCCGCGCCGATGCCGAGCTCCCACAGCGGCTTGCTCGGCGGCGGCGCTTCTTCGTCGGCGCAGGCACCGCTGCTCGCGGCGAGCAACAACAGCAAAGCAAAGCGTGACGGACGGATCGGCGGCATCGTCATCAATTGGCCGACAGCTCCGCGCGTTCCGCATCGCTCAGATTGCGCTTTCGCATCCGGTATGCACGCAGCGAATTGCGCCAGTCGAGCGCCGCCGTGACGTAATAGATGCCCTTGAACGCGCGCAACGAACGCCAGATCGGTGTCGTGCCGAAGATATCGCCCGCAAGCAGCGACAGCAGCGCTTCCTTCATGCGCAGCGGGTTCCTCGGTCCCATAAAGAGATTGCGCATCGTCGGCGATGTCATGCGGTAGATGAACCACGAGAATTCGCGCGGCCCGTGGCGCACGTCGCGATCGAACTTCGCGAGCGCGGCTGGCGCGCCAGCCGGGTTCGAGAGCGCGCCGTCGATCGCTTCCGCGCCCGCGAACGCGCTTTGCATCGCGAGCATCACGCCGGACGAGAACACCGGATCGATGAACGCGAAGGCGTCGCCGAGCAGCAGGAAGTTGCGTCCGTGCGTCATGTCGCCGGTGTAGGCGTAGTTGCCCGTCGCGTGAACTTCGCTGATCAGCTCGGCGTCGCTCAGGCGCTCGGCGAGCGGCGCACAGAGCGCGATCGTCTCGCGGAAGTACGCTTCCACCGACGTGCCCTTCGGACGGCGCTTCAGATACGCCGGCCACACGACCGCGCCGATGCTCGTCGCGCCGTCGGCGAGCGGGATGAACCAGAACCAGCCGTGCTCGAACCAGAACACGGTGATGTTGCCCTCGTTCTGCCCGGCGTTGCGGCGCGCGTTCCTGAAATGGCCATACAGCGCCGACGAGTTGTGGCGCGCGTTGCGGCGCTTCGTTCTGAACTGATTCGCGAGCAGCGTATCGCGCCCCGATGCATCGACGATGAAGCGCGCCCGCACTGCCTCGATGCGGCCATCGTCGTGCTCGGCGCTGATCGTCGCGCTGGAATGGTCGGGCGCGAAGGCGACATCGCGCGCGCGGCAGCCTTCGCTCACGTGCGCGCCGTGCTTCGCCGCGTTGCGCAGCAGGATTTCGTCGAGTTCGGAACGGCGCACCTGATACGCGCTCGGCATCGACTTGTCCCACGCATCGGCGAACATGAAACGCTGCATGCGATTGTCGTGCTGCGGCGACACGAACTCGGCCGCGAGCTTGACCATGCCGATCGCGCGTACTTCGTCGGCTACGCCGAGCCGTTCGAACAGCCGCAAATTCGCCGGCAAAAGGGATTCGCCGATATGAAAGCGCGGATGCCGCGCCTTTTCCAGCACGCGCACGCGATAGCCGCGATCCGCGAGCAGCGTCGCCGCCGTCGATCCGGCCGGACCGCCGCCGATCACGACGACGTCCCAGGTTTGCTGCTGCGTTTGCGTCGCTTCGCTCATCCGTGTTCCTTTGCGTTCATGCAGCGTTCATGCAGCGTTTTAGGCGATCCCGCCGTTGATCGACAAGACCTGTCCGGTGACATAAGCCGCCGCGTCCGACACCAGATACGCGACCATGCCCGCGACTTCTTCCGCCGTGCCCGCGCGCTGCGCCGGCACGAGCTGCCTGATGCGCTCCGGGGGAAACGCCTGGCCGAGCATCGGCGAATCGATGACGCCGGGCGCCACCGCATTCACCGTGATGCCACGCGACGCGAGTTCCTGCGCGAGTGCGCGCGTCGCGCCGATCAGCCCGGCCTTCGCCGCCGCGTAATTCACCTGGCCGCGGTTGCCCATCAGCCCCGACAGCGACGACATGTTGACGATCCGTCCCCAGCGCGTGCGGATCATCGGCATCAGAAGCGGCTGCGTGACGTTGAAAAAGCCGTCGAGTGTCACGTCGAGCACGCGTTTCCATTGCTGGCGCGTCATGCCTGCCATCGGCGCGTCGTCGTGGATGCCCGCGTTGTTCACGAGAATCTGGACGGGACCGTCGGCCAGAATGCGCGCGAGCGCGGTGTCCGTTGCGTCGGGGTCGGTGACATCGAAGGCGATGGCATGCGCCGCGCCGCCCGCCGTGCGGATCGCTTGCACACAGCTTTCGGCACGTTCGATGCCGCCGTTCGCGTGAACCCAGACCTCGTGCCCGGCGGTTGCCAGCGTTCGGCTCACCGCCTGTCCGATCGCGCCGCTGCCGCCTGTCACGAGCGCGCGCATGGGGCTTCCGTCATCGATTGCACTCCGCTTTCGTGTGTCGCCGCAACGAGTTCGCACGAGCGTGCGCGTCGTCCAGTCTCGATGCGGCGGATTTCAGTTGCATGACAGCGGCTGCGTGCTGGACGATCGGACGATCGGACGATCGGACGACCGGACGAGCCGCGTCTTACCGCGTGCGATGCGCGGCGACGTGCGCCGCGAGCGCGCCGAGGCTTGCGAAGATTTTCTGGTTGTCGGGATTGTCCGAGCGCAGCTCGAAACCGTACTTCTTCGAGATCAGCAGCGCGATCTCGAGGATGTCGATGGAATCGAGCCCGAAACCTTCTTCATACAAGCGCGTATCGGCCGAGACCGCCTTCGGATCGACGTCTTCGAGATTCAGTTCGGCGACGATCAGCTCGGCGAGCTCTCTTTCCAGTTCATTCATAGTGTGTACAACCAGCGCAAAAACGCGCGGCGAAGGTCGCTCGCAATACGTGCGCCCCGCGTTCTCCGCACGCTGCCGGCCGCCTGTTATCGAGATAATTGCGGTGGCGAAATTCTAGACGATGCCCTCTGGCACGCCTAGTAGTAAAGGTAACCGCCGGTACACGGCTCACCGGCAGGATTTTATCGAGAAAAATCAGTGGTTTCCCCCTCTGCTCGGGGGGCCGCGCCGGTAGGGTAAAATTCGCGCGTCTGACGAATGTAAGATCATCGAACAATCGGTTACAGACCGACCCACCACCCGCGCGGGAAAATGATCGTCAGGCGGGCGACTGCCGCATCTTTGTTCAACAACCGAGCGTTCAGAAAGAACGCCGCAGCCGCATCCCATGTTGCGTACCTTTTTCCTTTCTTCACGCGCGTTGCGCGGCGCGGGACTTTGCCGATGAGCGCCGCCCGCTTCCTGCGCGCGGCCGGCGTCGTGGCCGCGATCGTCGCATACCAGCTTGCCGCGCATCATGCCGCGTCCACACCGGGCGGGCACGGGCTGGGGCTCGCGCTCGTCCTCGCGCCGCTGCTGCTCGTCACGCTCAACGCGGCATTGCGCTCGAACGCGCGCGCATGGCTGCTGCCGCTCTGGGCGCTGGCGTGCGCCGTATTGTGGCTCGGGCGCGCGCCGCTCACCGCGCACTTCGGCTGGGGGCTTTGGCTGGAGCACGCGAGCTTCAATCTCGCGCTCGCGTGGATGTTCGGCCACACGCTCGCGGCCGGCCGCGAACCGCTCTGCACCCAGTTCGCGACGATGATCCACGGCAAGCTCGAACCGCGCGTCGTGCGCTATACGCGCGGCGTCACCATCGCGTGGACGCTCTTCTTCATCGCGACCGCGCTCGTTTCGACCGCGCTGTTCGCGCTCGCGTCGATCGTCGCGTGGTCCACGTTCGCGAACTATCTCGCGCTGCCGGCGGTAGGGCTCATGTTCGTCGCCGAATACGCGTGCCGCCGCATCGCGCTGCCGGACATAGCGCCCTCGGGCATCATGGACGCCGTGCGCGCCTATACGCATTCGATGCAGATGCGTCGCAGCGGGGCGCGGTGATGCCGACGAGCCCATCGCCCATGCAGACTTTTCCGCTGGTCTTTCACGCGTCGCCGGATCAGACGATCGCCTGGCGCGACGGTGCGCCCGTCAGCGTGCGCGAATTTCTCGCCGATGTGCGGACGCTCGCCGCTGCGCTGCCCGAAGGCGGTCATGTGTTCAACGTGTGCACGGATCGATACCGCTTCACGGTGAGCCTGTGCGCGACGCTCGTCGCGGGCAAGACAAGCCTGTTGCCGTCGACCCACACGCCCGACATGGTGCGCGCCCTCGCCTCGTTCGCACCCGACGCGTTCTGCCTGCACGACCATGACGACTGCGCGATCGACCTGCCGCGCTTCCGCTATCCGGAGCGCGCGCCGGCGTGCGCGGACGGCGAAACGCAGGTGCCGCATATCGACGGCGCGCGCGTCGTGGCCTACGTGTTCACCTCCGGCTCGACCGGTGCGCCGGTGCCGCATCGCAAGACGTGGGGCTTTCTGGTGAAGAACGTGCGCGCGGCGGCGGCGCGTCTGAACCTGCTCGGCGAAGCGCATGCGACGCTCATCGGCACGGTGCCGCCGCAGCACATGTACGGCTTCGAATCGACCGTGCTGCTCGCGCTGCTCGGCGGCCTCGCGTTCAGCAACCGCCAGCCGTTCTATCCCGTCGATATCCGCGCGGAGCTCGATGCCGTGCCCGAGCCGCGCGTGCTCGTGAGCTCGCCGATCCACCTTCGCGCGCTGTTCGCCAACGACGAAGCGCTGCCGCGCGCGTCGCTGGTGCTGTCGGCGACCGCGCCGTTATCGGAAAAACTGGCGCTCGACGCAGAAGCGCGCCTGCAAGCGCCCCTGATGGAAATCTACGGCAGCACCGAAACCGGCCAGATCGCGACGCGACGCACCGCGCGAACCGCCGCATGGGAGCTGTTTCCCGACATCATGCTGACGCCGCGCGCCGATGACTCGAATGAACCGACGATGTGGGCGTCCGGAGGCCACGTCGAAGTGCCCGTGCCGATGGGCGACGCGCTCGAACTCATCGACGGCGCGCATTTTCTGCTGCACGGGCGCAAGGCGGATCTCATCAATATCGCGGGCAAGCGCACGTCGCTCGCGTATTTGAACCATCAGTTGAACGCGGTGCCGGGCGTCGTCGACGGCGTGTTCTACATGCCCGACGAATCTCCGTCCGACAGCGAGCCGGTGCGCCGCCTGCTGGCGCTCGTGGTCGCGCCGGAACTCGCGGCGGCCGATTTGCAGCGCGCGTTGCGCGAGCGCATCGACGCCGCCTTCATGCCGCGGCCGCTGCTGTTCGTCGATTCGCTGCCGCGCAACGCGACCGGCAAGCTGCCGCGCGAAGTGCTGACGAAGCTGATCGACACCGAACGCAACCGGCGCGCCGCGCTGACGTTCACCGTGCCGCCCGGGCATCCCGCGCTCGCCGGACATTTTCCGGGGCGTCCGATCGTGCCGGGCGTAGTCCTCCTCGATCACGCGCTCGATGCGATCGGCGTCGCGCTCGGACAGCGCTTCGACGCGTGCCGGATCGAATCGGCGAAATTTTTGAGTCCGGCGAAACCGGGCGAAACGCTCGACATCGCCTACGAGACGGCGGCGAGCGGCGCGATCCGCTTCACGATCCGCGCGGGCGAACGCGCGGTGGCGAGCGGTGCGCTCGCTACGTCATCTACAACAAACGTCACGGATAAGCACACATCGTGAACGAGCCGCGCAACCGCGACGACTGGGCCGACCGCCAGGAACGCAGCAACCTCGCGTTGCTGCGCTTCATGACGTGGGTATCGCTGCGCTTCGGACGGCGCGCGGGACGTGTGCTGCTGCGGATCATCACCGCGTATTTCGTGGCCTTCTCGCCGCGTGCGCGGCGTGCGTCGCGGTCTTATCTGAATCGCGCGCTCGGGCGGCACGCGGGCTGGCGCGACGGTTATCGCCACGTGTTTTCGTTCGCATCGACGATTCACGACCGCATCTATCTGCTCAACGAACGCTTCGATCTGTTCGATATCCGCACGCATGGCGTCGAACATGTCGAAGCCGCGCTCGCCGATGGGCGCGGCGCATTTCTGATGGGCGCGCATCTCGGCAGCTTCGAAGTGGTGCGCGCGATCGGGCGGGCGCAGCCGCATATCCGTATCGCGATCACGATGTACGAGGAGAACGCGCGCAAGATCGGCGCGATTCTCGCTGCCGTGAATCCGGCCGCGCATCACGACGTGATCGGGCTCGGCAAGGTCGATGCGATGCTGAAAGTGCGCGAGCGGCTCGATGCGGGCAGTCTCGTCGGCATTCTCGCGGACCGCACGCTGCGCCAGGCCGGCGACACGCTGAAGGAGCGCGATTTCCTCGGCGCGCCCGCCGCATTTCCCCTCGGGCCACTGCACATGGCGGCGGTGCTGCGGCGGCCGGTCGTCTTCATGACGGGGCTGTATCTCGGCGGCAATCGTTACGACATCCACTTCGAAACGCTCGCCGATTTTTCGACGGTCGAGCGCAGCGAGCGCGCCGCCGCCGTCGATGCCGCGTTGACGCGCTACGTCGCGCTGCTGGAAAAGTACTGCCGCGCAGCACCGTACAACTGGTTCAACTACTTCGACTTCTGGCAGGCGAACGCCGCGCAGGAGCCCGAGCGCGCGCCGGACGCCGTCTTGCAGAAAATTGTGGAGGATGCCTGAGCTTATGCGAGTTTTCGCCGCGGTGCTGACCGCCGCCGTTCTTTGCGCTTCATCGACGCTGGCCGTCGCCGCCGACACACCCTGGACGCTCGATCGCCTGATGAATACGCTCGGCGCGAAGAAGTCCGGCCGCGCGCGCTTCACCGAGACGCGTTATCTGAAGATCGCGCAGGAGCCGCTCGAATCGTCGGGCGAACTCGTGTTCGTCGCGCCGGATCATCTGGAAAAGCATACGGTCAGCCCGAAGCCGGAGAATCTCGTCGTCGATGGCGACATGCTCACCGTCGATCGCAAAGGCCGCAAGATCACCATTCCGCTGCGCAACTATCCGGAGCTGGGCGCCTTCATCGACAGCATTCGCGCGACGCTCGCGGGCAACCGCTTCGCGCTGGAAGAGGCGTACAAGGTTTCGATCGACGGTAAAGGCAACGACTGGACGATGACGCTCGTGCCGATCGATTCGCGCATGAAGCAGAAAGTCAGTTCGATCACGCTCGCCGGCACGGGCGCGGCGCTCGCGCGCGTCGAGATCAGACAGGCCGATGGCGACCGTTCGCTGATGCGCCTGCAAGACGCGTCGGCGCACTGAACACGCATGCGCGCGGTTCTTCGTCGGCCTGCGGTCATCGCCTGGCTGTGCTTTCTCGCGGTATGCGCGGCGGTCATCGCGCGCACGAACTTTTCCGCCGATCTCTCCGCGTTCCTGCCGCGCTCGCCGAGCGAGCAACAGCGCGTGCTCGTCGAGCAGTTGCGCGACGGGCTCGTGTCGCGGCTGATTCTCGTCGGCATCGAAGGCGGCGATGCAAAGGGGCGCGCGGAAGTCTCGCGCAAGGTCGCGGCGAAGCTCCGCGAGGACAAGCGCTTTTCCGCCGTCAACAACGGCGAACCGGTCGGACAGGCGCGCGACGAGCGCTTCGTGTTCGATCATCGATACCAGTTGAGTCCGGCGGTGACGCCCGAGCGTTTCAGCCAAACCGGCCTGAAAGACGCGCTCGCCGACAGCCTCGACTTGCTGACGTCATCGGCCGGCATGATGGCGAAAGACCTGCTGCCGCACGATCCGACCGGCGAAGTCACCGCGCTCGTCAGCCAGTTGGACAGCGGCGCGCAGCCCGCGATGCGCGACGGCGTGTGGGCATCGCGCGACGGCCAGCGCGCGGTGTTGCTCGCGCAAACCGCGAACGCCGGTTCCGACACCGATGCGCAAGCGAGCGCGATGGCCGCCATCCGCGATGCGTTCGCATCGGTTGCGCCGTCGTATCGCCTTTTGATGACGGGCCCCGGCGTGTTCGCCGTCGAGACGCGCGACACGATCATGCACGACGTGCGCTGGCTGTCGGCGGCGAGCATCGTGCTGATCGTCGTGCTGCTGCTGGCGGTGTATCGCTCGCTTCCGACGCTGCTGCTCGGCCTGATGCCCGTTCTGTCGGGCGTCGCGGCGGGCGTCGCCGCGGTGAGCCTCGCGTTCGGCACCGTGCATGGCCTGACGCTCGGTTTCGGCACGACGCTGATCGGCGAGGCCGTCGATTATTCGATCTATCTCTTCGTGCAGTCGGCGGGCGTGACCTTTGGCGGGCGACGCGAATCGCTGAAAGACTGGGTCGCGGGCTTCTGGCCGACGATCCGTCTCGGCGTCTTGACGTCGATCTGCGGCTTCGCGTCGATGCTCTTCTCCGGCTTTCCGGGCCTCGTGCAACTCGGGCTGTATTCGATCGTCGGTCTGGCGACGGCGGGCATCGTCACGCGCTTCGTGCTGCCGCATCTGCTGCCGCAAGGCTTCGCGATCCGCGACGTGTCGCGCCTCGGCAATCTGCTCGCGCGGGTCGCGGCGCGGGCGTCGCGGTTGCGCGTCGCGCTCGCCGTGCTGCTGCTCGTGGCTGTCGCGGCGTTGCTGATGCAGCGGCATGGATTGTGGAGTCAGGAATTGTCGGCGCTGAGTCCGGTCCCGAAAGCGAGCCAGGATCTCGATGAACGCCTGCGCGCGGATGTCGGCGCGCCGGACGTGCGCTATCTCGTCGTGGTGTCGGCGGTGGATGAGCAGACGGCGCTGGAGCGCGCGGAAGCGCTCGCGCGTCAGCTTCAGCCTCTCGTCGATGAACACGTGATCGCCGGCTACGAAAGCCCCGCGCGCTATCTGCCGAGCGATGCGGCGCAGCGCGCGCGCATCGCGAGCCTGCCGCCCGCCGATGCGTTGCGCACGCGCCTCGCCGCCGCGCTGCGGGCGCAGACCGTCCGCGTGAAGCCCGACGTTTTTGAGCCCTTCATCTCCGATGTCGAAACCGCCCGCGCGCAGCCGCTTGTGCGCCGCGCCGATCTGCAAGGCACGTCGATGGCGCTCGCCGTCGATTCGCTCCTCACGCAACGCGACGGCCGCTGGACCGCGATGCTGCCCTTGCGCGCCGCGCAAGGCTCCGACGTGCAGGCGCAGACGATCCGCGCGGCGGTGGCGTCGGCGCACGTGCCGGACGCGCTTTTCGTCGATATGAAAGCCGAGGCCGACCGCCTCTATCAGAACTACGTGCACGAGGACATTCGTCTTTCGCTCGGCGGTTTCGCCGCGATCGTCGTGCTGCTCGTAGTGGCGCTGCGCTCGCCGGTGCGCGCGGCGCGCACGCTCGCGCCGCTCGTCGCGGCGGTGATCGTCGTGATCGCGGCGCTCGCGCTGGCGGGCAAGTCGCTCACGATCCTGCATCTGATCGGCATGCTGCTGATCGTCGCGGTCGGCTCGAACTACGCGCTCTTCTTCAACTATCGCGCGCACGCGGACGACAACGCGATCTCGCCGCAAACGCTCGTGTCGCTCGTGATCGCGAATCTCGCGACCGTGCTCGGCTTCGGCCTGCTCGCGCTGTCCAGCGTGCCGATGTTGAAAACCTTTGGCCTGACCGTCGGCCCCGGCGCGATTCTGGCGCTGTTGTTTTCTGCGATCCTCGCGCCGCGTTCGGGATTCAGGCGATGAACGCGCCGGGCACGTCACGCCGATGGACTCCGACGCCGCTGATCGGCGGCGCGGTCGCCGTGCACGCGGGCGCGCTCGCGTCGCTGGCCGTCGCGCCTGGCGCATGGCCGTGGGCGGCGGGCGGCGTGATCGCGTCGCATCTCGCGCTGACGGCGGCGGGACTCTGGCCGCGCAGTTCGCTGCTCGGTCACAACTGGACGACGCTGCCGGAGTCGGCGGGCGCGTGCATCGCGATCACCATCGACGACGGTCCCGATCCCGACGTCACGCCGCGCGTGCTCGATCTGCTCGACGCGCATCGCGCCCGCGCGACGTTCTTCTGCATCGGCGAGCGGGTGCGCGCGCATCCGCGCATCGTCGAGGCGATCGTCGCGCGCGGACATGCCGTGGAGAACCACAGCCAGCGGCATCGGCACAATTTTTCGCTGATGGGGCCGCGCGCGCTGCGGCGCGAAATCGAAGCCGCGCAAGCGACGATCGGCGAAATCGCGGGCACGCGGCCCGTGTTCTTTCGCGCGCCCGCCGGACTGCGCAATCCGTTTCTGGAGCCCGTGCTATGCGGTCTCGGCCTGCATCTCGCGAGCTGGACGCGGCGCGGCTTCGATACGCGCGCGGGCGATGCCGCGCTCGTCGCCCGGCGTCTCTTGAACGGGCTCGCCGCGCGCGACATTCTGCTCGTCCACGATGGCCACGCCGCCCAAGCGCCCGACGGCGCGCCGGTCGTGCTGGCCGCGCTCGATGCGGTGCTGCGCGCGGCGGCGGATCGCGGGCTTGCCACGGCGACATTGCGCGAGGCGATTGCCGGTTAGTCGGCTAGACTGCACGGGCCCATCGTTCAACTGCGCCCGCATGGTCCCGACCGCGCTCATCGAAGCCGCCTGCCGTCCTTACCGCGCCGCGGGCCGGTTCGCGTGGCACTTCGCGTCGGCGAAACTGCGTCACGATCCGTTCTTCGCCCACGTCCTCGCGCATGGACTGATCGGCGATGGCGCGCGCATCCTCGATCTCGGCAGCGGACAGGGCCTGCTCGCCGCGTGGCTCGTCGGCGCGCACGCGTGGCATCGCGATGACGCATCACGGAAGTGGCCGTCGCGCTGGCCCGCGCCGCCCCTGCCGCATTCGATACACGGCATCGAGCTGACGCCGCGCGATGTCGAGCGGGCGCGCATCGCGTTGAAGGCGCACGAAGCGCGCATCCGCTTCGTCTGCGACGACATTCGCGTCGCGCCGTTTCCATCGGCCGATGTGGTCGTCGCGTGCGATGTGCTGCATTACGTCGACGCCGACGCGCAAGCGTCCATCCTCCGCCGCGTGCGCGCGAGCCTCGCGTCGGACGGCGTGCTGCTCCTGCGCGTCAGCGACGCCGCCGCGGGCTGGCATGCGACGCTCGATCGCGCCGTCGATTTCGGCGTGCAGATCGCCCGGTCGGGACGCACGAACGGGCTCACCTGCCGCAGCGAAGCGCAATGGCTCGCGCTGCTCGACGAACTGCGCTTCCACACGAAGATCCGTCCGATGGGCAGCGGCGCGCACGACGCCAATCGTCTGCTGATCGCGCGACCGGCCGGCTGAGCGTCGTCCCGTCCCGAAAATCTCGTTTGTTACAATTAATCGCATCGAAATGCCACTGGGCGCCACCGAGCGCCACTGAATGTCGAGGCCGAACCTGTAGTGAACCCTCTTTTGCTTACGCATTTCACCGCCACGAGCTGCGCGGGACGCGGCCTCGACGCGACGCTCGCCGCGCTCGCGCAAGGACGCGGCGGCCTCGCGCCATGCGACTTCGAAGGCGCCGCGCTTGCCACGTACACGGGGCGCGTCGCGGGCATCGAAGACGCGCCGGTACGCGCGGACCTCGCCGGATTCGACTGCCGGAACAACCGCCTCGCGCAACTGGCGATGACGCAGGACGGCTTCGAGGCGCGCGTGCGCGAAGCGATCGAGCGGGTGGGCTCGGCGCGCGTGGGCGTGTTCATGGGCACGAGCACGGCGGGCATTCTCGAAACCGAACTCGCGTACCGGCGTCGCGATGCGCGAACCGGTGCGCTGCCCGCCGATTTCAACTATGCGACCACGCACAACCCGTATTCGCTCGCCGGCTTCGTGCGCGCTTATTTCGGGCTGCGCGGACCGGCGGTGTCGGTGTCGTCGGCGTGTTCGTCGGGCGCGAAGGTGTTCGGCTCGGCGCGGCGCATGCTCGAAACCGGTCTCATCGACGTGGCCGTGGTCGGCGGCGTCGATACGCTCTGTCTCACGACGCTCTACGGCTTCAATTCGCTCGAACTGCTGTCGACCGGGCCGTGCAAGCCGTTCGACGTGAAGCGCGACGGCATTTCCATCGGCGAGGCGGCGGCGTTCGGGCTGCTCGAACGTGAGTCGACCGACCGTGCCGACGATGGCGACGCGATCCGTCTGCTCGGCATCGGCGAATCGAGCGACGCGTATCACATGTCGTCGCCGCATCCAGAAGGGCTCGGCGCGCGGATCGCTATGGAACAGGCGCTCGCGAGCGCGGGCCTCGACGCGCGCGACATCGGCTATGTCAATCTGCACGGCACGGCGACGCCCAGCAACGACGCCGCCGAAAGCCGCGCGCTCACGGACCTGTTCGACCGCGTGCCGTGCAGCTCGACCAAGGGCGCGACGGGCCACACGCTCGGCGCGGCCGGCGCGCTCGAAGCGGTGATCGCTGCGCTCGCGCTCAAGCATCGGATGATTCCGGCGGGCGCCAACACCACGGAGCCCGATCCCGCGCTCGGTCTCGACTACGTGCTCACGTCGCGCGACGCGCCGCTCTGCGCAGTGCTGTCCAATTCGTTCGGCTTCGGCGGGACGAACTGCAGTCTCGTGTTCGGGCGCAAGGGAGCGGCATCGGCATGACTCCATTGCGCGCGTATATCGAAGGGATCGGCGTGATCGGGCCGGGCCTCGCGGACTGGCCGCGGGCCGCCAGCGTATTGATGCAACGCGCCGCGCGCGACGCCGCCGCGCGGACCTCGCTGCCGGCGCCCGCCAGCCTGCCTTCCGCCGAGCGGCGCCGCACCGGGCCGGTCGTGCGCGCGGCGCTCGCGGCCGCGCACGAAGCGGTCGCGCAGAGCGGACGCGAGGCCGCGGCGCTCGCCGCCGTGTTCGCTGCATCCGGCGGCGATGGCGGGAATTTTCACGCGATCTGCGAAACGCTCGCGAGCGACGAGCCGCAACTCTCGCCGACGCGCTTCCACAACTCCGTCCACAACGCGCCGGCGGGCTACTGGAGCATCGCGACGCGCGCGATGGCCGCATCGAACGTGCTGTGTGCTTATGACGGCAGCTTCGCGGCGGGCTTGCTGGAGAGCCTCGCGCAAGTGAGCGTCGATGGTGCCGCGACGCTGCTCGTCGCCTACGACACGGATTACCCGGAGCCATTGCATCAGGCGCGCCCGATCGCCGATGCGTTCGGCGTCGCGCTCGTGCTCGCGCCCGAATCGAGCGGCCGCACGCTGGCGCGCATCGAGGCGCGTCTCACGGACGCCAACGCTTTCATTTTCGCCGATGCGGATCTCGAAGCGCTGCGCCTGTCGAACCCCGCGGCGCGCGCGCTGCCGCTGCTCGAAGCGCTGGCACGCGGGGAGGCATCGAGCGTCGTCCTCGATTATCTCGACGGCACGCGCCTAGCCGTGGATATCGACCCGACATGAGCGACGCCGCGCACATTCTCGATCGCGACTGGATCGCGGCGCGCATTCCGCACAGTGGTCCGATGTGCCTGCTCGATGCCGTCGTCGCGTGGGATGCGCAGCGTATTCGCTGCACAGCGACGAGCCATCTCGCTTCCGACAATCCGTTGCGTTCGAAAGGACGGCTCGCGTCGGTATGCGGCATCGAATATGCCGCGCAGGCGATGGCGACGCATGGCGCGCTCGTCGGCGATGCAAGCGAGCGTCCGCGCGTGGGCATGCTGACGAGCGTGCGCGGCGTTCAGATGCACGTCGATCGCCTCGATACGCTCGACGGCCCGCTCGATATCGACGCCGAGCGCATGGGCGGCGACGACAACACCGTGCTCTATCGCTTTGCCATGCATTGCAAGGGACGCTTGCTGCTGAGCGGACGCGCGGCCGTGATCCTCGACGCGGCTCAGGCGGCTGGCTTGATCGCGCAATAAGCGGAGAAGATGCCGAGCTCGACATCGCGGCGCACGTTCGCGAAACCCGCGCGGCGGATGGCGGCGAGCACGGTGTCGGGCGGCACGCAGGCTTCGATCGTGTCCCAGTAATAGCGCATCAGCTCGACGCTTTCCTCTTTCTTCCCGACGAGTCGCGCGATCACAGGCACCACGCCGCGCATGTACAGCTTCAACGCGGCGATGCCCACGCCATGCGCGGGGCGCGTGATTTCGAGCACGCAGAGCCGTCCGCCGGGCGCGAGCACGCGAAAATATTCGTCGAAGACTTTCGCGAGATCGCTGACATGGCGCAATGCGAAACCCATGCTGAGAAAATCGTACGCGGCGGTGTCGCACGGCAGGTCTTCGGCAGTGCCGATGCGCGTTTCGACGCCTTTCGGCAGATGCGCCTGACCGACCATGCCCGGACTCGGATCGACGCCCGTGACGAGCGCGGGGTTGCCGGTGATCGCGACCGCTTCCTTCGTGACGAGCCCCGTTCCCATGCCGACATCGAGCACACGCATGCCGCGCGCGAGACCCGCCGAGCGCAGCGCGCGATTGCGGTACCACGGGCCCGAGCCGAAGGCCATCGCACGTTCGATGGCATCGTAGTCGGAGGCGGTGCGGTCGAAGATGCCGCGCAGCCAGAGGCGTCGTCGGGATTCGTCGGGGTAATAGGAGGTGAGCGGCTCGTGCGGGGCTTTTTCGTTGGTTTTGTTGGTTTCGTGGCTCGTGTCGCGCCGGGGGGAAGTCATCGAGTCTCCTGGGTCTTGTGCGCGCGAGACCGGTACGCCGCGTCAAATCGCTTGGACACGCTCGTCATGACGCCTCACGCTCGTCACGGCGGCGCGGGATATCGCTCATCCTTAACCGATGCCAATCTGCATCAATTTGATCTCGTTCGCAACGCTGGAAGCGCAGCCTGCACAGCCTCGTCGCGGGCCAAAGCGGGCGCGCCAGGCACCCGTGCAACGCATCAGCGTGCAAGCGGCTTCGCCTGCTCCATCGACGACGCGCGCACGAACTTGCCCGCGCCAAGGTGATGAATCGTGTGCAGCGGCTGATTCGATTCGTCGATAGTCCAGTGACCGTCGGCAAACACGCGCGCATCGGCGGCGGCCGCGACGACTTCCGCGAAACAGGTGTCGTAGGCGTCTTCGGTGTGCTTTTCGTCGATGAGCCGGCACTCGAGCCAGGCCGCGCAGTTCGTCTCGATGAGCGGCAGGCCGAGCACCGGCCCTCGCACCGTCTCGATGCCGAAGGCCTCGAACTTGTCGATCTCGCGCCCGCTCGTCGAACCGACCGCGTAAGTCAGATCGATCATCGCCGCGCCCGGCACGATGATGCCGAACCTGCCGCTCGCGGCGGCTAACTCGCGCGTGTACGTGCTTTTGTCGATCACGACAGCGATACGCGGCGGCGTGAATTCCACCGGCATCGACCACGCGGCGGCCATCACGTTGCGCCGGCCGTCGTGCGCGCTCGTGACGAGCACCGTCGGACCATGATTGATGAGGCGGCTCGCGTGCTCCAGCTTGACGGGATGAAAGTGGCTCATGGTTTTATGAATGCAAAAGACAATGCGCGTAATTGTATGCGGCGTTCAAAATGCGCGCCGCCGCACGATCGCTCGCCGCAAACTCGGCTTGACAGACACTCTTACGATATAACTTTTTATCGATGGACTCGCGCTATCTGCAGAGCTTCGTGTTCGTCGTCGAGCTCGGCTCCATTGCCGAAGCCGCGCGCCGACTGGATCTCACGCCCGCCGCAGTCGCGCAAAGGGTGAAGATGCTGGAGGCCGAACTCGGCGCGACGCTCGTGCGCCGCTCGGGCCGCACGGTCGGCGCGACGGAAGCCGGCGAGCGCATTCTCGCGCGGGCACGCACCGTGCTGCACGACATACGCGACCTGCGCGCGGACATCGACGATACGGATCAACTCGGCGGTCAACTGCGCCTCGGCGGCATGGCGACAATGATGGCGGGCCTTATCCCCGATGCGCTCGCGGTGCTCCTCGATCTGAAGAAATGGGCGTTGCCGCATGCGGCGCCCAAGCGGTTCGTCGGCCTGCTTTGGGGACGTTCATCCGCGCGATTACGCCTCGTGCAAGCGTTTCTGGCCGCGGCCGACTCCATCGAACGACACTGACAAGCGACGATCATTAGCGTTGCCCACTTCGGGAAGCAAAAATCTCTATGGTTTGAAGCAAACGCCACGTGCGCTCAAAGCCTGCCAAAGCCGCGATAATCAAGGCACGGAGACATTCAACGCTCACTCGACGGTAGTGCAGCCATGACAGATACGTTCAATAAAAAGCCCGGCGACGAGCCCACGCAACCGGGCGGCCTGCGCAAATCGCTGACGAGCTATGGCGACAGCGGCTTTTCGCTCTTTCTGCGCAAGGCATTCATCAAAGGCGCGGGTTATACCGACAGCGCGCTCGATCGCCCGGTGATCGGCATCGTCAATACAGGCAGTGCTTATAACCCTTGTCATGGCAACGCGCCGCAACTCATCGAGGCCGTGAAGCGCGGCGTGATGCTCGCAGGCGGCCTGCCGATGGATTTCCCGACGATATCGATCGCCGAATCGTTCTCGCAGCCGACGAGCATGTACTTGCGCAATCTGATGTCGATCGATACGGAAGAAATGATTCGCGCGCAACCGATGGACGCGGTCGTGCTGATCGGCGGATGCGACAAGACGGTGCCGGCGCAACTGATGGGCGCGGCATCGGCGGGCATTCCGGCCATTCAGCTCATCACAGGCTCGATGCTCACGGGCGCGCATCGCGGCGAGCGTGTCGGCGCGTGCACCGATTGCCGCCGCTATTGGGGCCGTTTTCGCGCTGAGGAAATCGACGAAGCCGAGATCGCCGCGGTGAACAATCAGCTCGTCGCGAGCGTGGGCACCTGTTCGGTAATGGGGACCGCGAGCACGATGGCGTGCATCGCCGAAGCGCTCGGCATGACGGTGCCGGGCGGCGCATCGCCGCCGGCGGTGACGTCGGATCGCATGCGCATCGCCGAGATGACCGGCACGCAAGCGGTGCAGATAGCGCGCGATAACCTCACGATCGACAAGATCCTTACGGCGGAAGCATTTGAAAATGCGATGCGCGTGCTGCTCGCGATCGGCGGCTCGACCAATGGCATTGTGCATCTCACTGCTATCGCCGGACGCATGGGTTATGACGTCGACTTGAAGGCACTCGATCGCATGGGGCGCGAGACGCCGGTGCTCGTCGATCTGAAGCCTTCGGGCTCGCATTACATGGAAGACTTTCACAAGGCCGGCGGCATGGCGACGCTCCTGCGTGAGTTGAAGCCGCTTCTGAACCTCGACGCGCTGACCGTCACGGGCCGCACGCTCGGCGAAGAAATCGAAGCGGCCGGGTCCGCTTTCGAGCAGGATGTCGTGCGTCCGTTCGATAAGCCGATCTTTCCGCAAGGCGGCATCGCGGTGCTCGAAGGCAATCTCGCACCGGGCGGCGCGATCATCAAACAGTCGGCGGCGGATGCGAAGCTGATGGAGCACGAAGGACGCGCGGTCGTGTTCGAGAATGGCGCGGATCTCGCGGCGCGCATCGACTCCGACGATCTCGACGTCACGGGCGACGATATTCTCGTGCTGAAGAACATCGGTCCTAAAGGCGCGCCGGGCATGCCCGAGGCGGGCTATATCCCGATTCCGCGCAAGCTCGCGGTCAAGGGCGTGAAGGATATCGTGCGCATCTCGGATGGACGCATGAGCGGCACGGCCTTCGGCACTATCGTTCTTCATGTCACACCGGAAGCGGCCGTCGGCGGGCCGCTCGCGCATGTCCGCTCGGGCGACCGCATTCGCCTTAGCGTGTCCAAACGCGAAATCAGCCTGCTGATCAGCGATGAAGAACTTGCAGCACGCGCGAAAGCAACGCCTGTGACAGTGCCGACTGCGGACCGCGGTTATCGCAAGCTGTTTTATGACACGGTGACGCAAGCGGATAAAGGCGTCGATTTCGACTTTCTGCGCGCAACGCAAACGCGAGGCGTGACACCGCGGCGATGACGTCGGCGTTCAATCGAGTCGTTGCCAGGCCACCTACGAGTGGCCTTTTTTACGCTCCACGCGACCGACCACAAGACATAAAAAATTTTTGCGTTTGAAGCAAGCGGCCCCCGGTTCTTCGATGCTTGACGCACGGCGATACTGGCTTCCATCGCAAAGGACCGTAAAGGAGATACTACAAAGGCGTGAGCGACGAAGGACTGTTTCGTGCGTATGCGAGCGTGATCGAAGCAATCGGCGATGCGCGTCTGAAGATCTATCTCTATCACATCCCGCCCGTCTCGCAAGTCGGCCTGAGCCTGACGCTGATCGAGCGCCTGCTCAAAGCTTATCCCGATGCAATCGCGGGCATCAAGGACAGCTCGGGCGATTGGAACAACACCGCCTCGCTCATCGACGATATGTCGATACATGGCGCTACCCCCCGAACACTGAATAGCGCGTTATGAAAGTTCAATACATAACTTCACGATCGGCGCGAGAATTAGCTTTCAGTGAGCGCACCCCTCTGATATGGGCGTGACGATGCGATAAATTAAACTGATAGCCTGCGCATTCGATCGCCTTTCGGATATGGACAATCGCGAACTGCTGAACCTCGGCTACTTGCGCGCATTCCGGCTCGTCGCGCAAACCGGAAGCGCCACTCGTGCCGCCGCTGCATTATTCCGCGCGCAATCGGCCGTAACGCGTTCGCTGCAAGAACTCGAAGCGTCGGTGGGCGAAACCCTGCTTGAACGCCGTCCGTCAGGCATGTTGCCCACGCCCGCCGGTCGCGCGGTGCTGTTGCGTTGCCAGCGCATCTTCGGCGAGCTGGAGGAACTGGCGCAATGGTGCGCAACGCGTCAATCACGCAGAAGAACCGCAACCGGGGGCACGCTCCCCGCGTTCCTGCTCAACACACGGCGTCTGCAATTGTTCTCCGCACTCGCGCGACATCGGCACATGCCGAGCGCGGCGCAGACCCTGGGACTCAGTCAGCCGGCCGTGAGCAGCGCGATCCGCATCATGGAGACGGGCGCCGGAATGCAATTGTTTTATCGAAGCCCGCGCGGGCTTCTGCTCACGAGCGAAGGCGAGACCTTCGTGCTGCACGTGCGCCGCGCACTGAACGAATTGCGCCATATTCCCGACGATCTCGCGGCGTTGCGCGGCACGATACAAGGTTATGTCACGGTGGGCTCGCTGCCCCTCGGCAGAACGCTGATCCTGCCGAGTGCAATCGCGCGCGTCGCCGCGCAATATCCAGGCGTGCGCATCGTGACTGACGAGAGCGCTTATGAAACGCTCGTCGCGGGATTGCGCGCCGGCGATATCGACTTCGTGCTCGGCGCGCTGCGGCACAACGATGCGTCGAGCGGGCTCGTGAACGAACCCCTCATGTCCGAAGACATCGTCGTGATCGCGGGGCGCGGGCATCCGCTTGCGAGCGCGAGCGGATTGACGCTCAAGGATCTGATCTCCGCGCAATGGATTCTGCCGCGCAGTCAGGCTCCTGCGCGCGGCTTGTTCGAAGCGCAGTTCAGACGCTGGAAGCTGAAGCCGCCGATGCCCACCGTCGAAACGGCGGACCTCGCCGTCATTCGCGGTTTGTTGACGCACACGGATATGCTCGCTGCCGTATCAGCGCAACAGTTGCACTACGAATGCGAATCGGGCCAGCTCGTCGTGATGGATGTGCCGCTGCACAACACACGGCGCGATATCGGCCTCACGATGCGCGCGGGTGGCACTCCGTCGCCGGCAGCGCGGGCGTTGATAGATGCTATACGATTGACCGTCGATCAACTCGGACATGACATGCGTCGCAAATCGGCCGGCGCTGTCAAAGCCGCTGCTTCATGAAACCATGATGTCACTTTCATTGCAGCGTGATGGCATCGCGATAAAGCGCTTTGTATCAGCCCGTGCGCGTGCTGTATCGTGTCGTGAGCGTCACTACGGAAACGGCAGCGGCAAAGGCAACCGCAAAGGAGATGCGATGGACGAGCAGCAATGGATGGCAGTCGACGAGTACCTGTGCGAGCGGACGCAAACACCGGACGAATCGCTCGATGCGGCCTTGAAATCCAGCGTGGAAGCAGGCCTGCCCACGATCAACGTCGCGCCGAATCAGGGCAAACTGCTGAACATGCTCGCGCGCCTGCGCGGGGCGCGGCGCATTCTCGAACTCGGCACGCTCGGCGGCTACAGCACGATCTGGCTCGCGCGCGCCCTGCCCGAAGACGGGACGCTGCTCACGCTCGAAGCCGTCGAGCACCATGCTGATGTCGCGCGCAGGAATATCGAGCGTGCGGGCTTATCGGGCGTCGTGTCGGTGATCGTCGGAGATGCAGTGGATACGATGCAGGCATTCGTGCGCGACGGCATTCCGCCGTTTGACTTCGTTTTTCTCGATGCCGACAAGCAAAGTTATCCCGCGTACCTGCGCCTCGTCTTGCGCCTCAGCCGGCCAGGAACCGTGATCGTCGCGGACAATGTGGTTCGCGGCGGCCGCGTGACGGAGGCTCAAAATAGCGACCCGGCCGTCGTCGGCGTGCGCGCGTTCTTCGATATGCTCGCCGCAGAAAAAGACGTGTGCTCCACGGCGATTCAGACGGTGGGAAGCAAAGGCTGGGACGGGTTTTCGATTTCCATCGTGTCCTGAGTTCGAAGAATAGTTGCCCGAACTATTTTCATCCGAGAAACAGTCGGGCAACGCCGGATGGCCGGTGAATTGACGCCGTCGACGCCCGGTTGATCTCGCGCTCGCTCACTCGGACGTCATGCCCTGTCTCGTGAATCCGAGCCATTTCCCGCGCAAGGCGGACATGCCTGTTTCCGCCGAGGTAAGCGGCAGCTTTCGGCATTCGACATGCATGTTTCGCGAAGGCGCGGCAGTCACGAACTTGTCGATTTCCTCGCGCACGTCGGGATCGATATAGTCCGCTCGCGAGGCATCGAAGATCACCGTGGCGCCATCGGGAATCGTGCGCAGATGATGCTTGAGCGTGACTTTGCCGAGGAATGAGACATCCTTGCGGAACGACAGCAGGTAATGATCGTCGTGCTGCGCAATTGTGATCGGACGTTTGAGGTTCGCGCGGAACGCGAGCAGGAGACTGCACGCAATGCCAAGCAGAATGCCCATCAACAGATCCGTCAGCAATACGCCCGCAATCGTGACGACGAACGGCGCGAAGCGGTCGATGCCCTGCTTCGCGACCGCCGCGAACAGCGAAGGCTTCGCGAGCTTGAGGCCCGTGAAGATCAGGATCGCCGCGAGACAGGCGAGCGGGATCAGGTTGATCACGCTCGTCAGCGCGAACACGCTCGCGAGCAACAGCACGCCATGCACGAACGACGACCAGCGGCTCTGCGCGCCCGCATGCACGTTCGCGGAGCTGCGCACGATCACCGAGGTGATCGGCAAAGCGCCGATCGCACCGGCCATCATGTTGCCGATGCCTTGCGCCTTCAGTTCGCGATCCGGATGCGCCGCGCGCTTCTTGGGATCGAGCTGCTCGACCGCTTCCAGACTCAGGAGCGTTTCGAGGCTCGCGACGATCGCGAGCGTCAACGCAAGACGCCACACATCGGGATTAACGAGTTGGGAGAAGTTCGGCAATTCGAGCGCATTCGTGAGCGCCGCAAACGTTTCAAGCGACGGCAACGCGACGCGATGTTGGGCGGGCGGAGCGAACCCCGGCGCGAACAGATCGAGCAACAGCGTCATGCCGATGCCGAACGCGACCACCGCGAGCGGCGCGGGCACGGCGCGCACGAGCGCGAAGCGGCGCATCGCGCGCGTCTCCCAGGCGGCCAGCATGGCGAGCGATACGACGGCCACGATGCACGCCGCCATCGATACGGGACCGAACGGCGTGGCGAGCATGCCGGGACCGCTCGCAGCGGGCGCGCCGTGATTGGCGAAACCCGCGGCGAGCGGAATCTGCTTGATGACGAGCAGAAGGCCGATGGCGGCGAGCATGCCTTTGATCACCGACGAAGGCACATACGCCGCAAAGCGCCCCGCTTTCAACATGCCGAAGCCGAACTGGATTGCGCCGGAAAGCAGTACAGCAAGGAGAAACGCGGAGAAGCTCCCGAGCCTGGCAATGCCATCGACGACGATCACGATGAGACCCGCGGCCGGACCGCTCACGCTCAATTGCGAGCCGCTCAACAACGCGACGACGAGCCCGCCGATGATGCCCGACAAAAGCCCGGCAAACGGCTCGACGCCCGATGCATTGGCGATACCGAGACATAGCGGCATCGCGACGAGAAACACGACAGTGCCCGCGAATACATCGCGCGGAAAAGTGGCCAGACGGTTAGCTTGATTCATGAATTTTTTTCGAACGAGTTGGGGCCTGCGAATGCCGCGGGAGCGACTTCGCATCGACAAGCTATCGAGGGGAAACAGCCGACTAAGCGGCCTGAAGCGATACGACCTGCGCGCGCGCAGTGTCTTGTGTCCCGGCCTCTTCCGCATACCCGGAAGCGAGCACGTCGATGAGGCCGTCATGCAGGCCGAAGATCCAGCCATGAACGAGCGGCGGCTCGGCGCGATCACGCACGACCGCGTGTTGCCGCAAGAGGCGCACTTGCTCCAGCACATTCAGTTCGGCGAGGCGATTTGCGCGCGTGTCGAGCTCGGCGAATGTGTCGAGTTCCGCGCGATGGCGCTCGCCCAATGCGCACAACGGTGCGATACGGCGATTCACGTGCGGCAAGTCGCTCGATTGCGGCAATAGCGAGGCGCGCACGCCGCCGCATCCGTAATGGCCGCATACGATCACATGATCGACTTTCAGCACGCGCACCGCGTATTCGAGCACGCTCATCGTGTTGTCATCGGAAGGAGAAAACAGGTTCGCGATGTTGCGATGAACGAAGAGATCGCCGGGATTGGCGTTGGTCACCGTTTCGGCCGGCACGCGGCTATCCGCGCAACCGATCCACAGCACCTTCGGGCTTTGCCCTTGCGCGAGGCGCGGGAAGAATTGGGCATCCGCATGCGCGGTTTCGCGCGCCCAGGCAATGTTTTCCAGAAGCATTCGTTTCGGTCGATTCATGCATTTTTCTCCATAAGCAAACCAGCGCGCCTTCCATGCCGACGCAATGAATAAAAAGGGGATCGTACCTACGCTGCAGTGCGGCGAATTCCTTACGAATCACTTTCGCAGAAAAAGTTCATCGGCGTCCAGTGAAATAAATCTGACGTATCTTTAATGCGCCGCGCGTCCGTGAATGATGCATCGACGGGTCGGGTTTTATTCGCGACTCGTGAGTTGGCGTCTGCTAATCTCTGTCGTTCGGAATTCAGCCTTCAAACATCCATGAACCATCCGGCAACAGGCATCGACATGACCCGCTTCGTCGAATTGAGCAGCGGCGCTTATCCGGTGCGCATCGAATATCAATGGTTGAATGCAGAGCGCGCCGATGCGCCCATCGCATTGTTCCTGCATGAAGGTCTGGGATCGATCGCGCTGTGGAAAGGCTGGCCGCAAATGCTATGCGATCGCCTCGCTTGCCGTGGTCTCGTTTATTCGCGGCCCGGCTACGGGCGCTCCACTCCGCGCCGGCCCGAAGAAAAGTGGCCAGTCGAATTCCTGCATCGGCAAGCGCATGACGTGCTGCCCGCATTGCTCGATGCACTCGGCATCGGCGCTGAAGAACGATCGCGCATGTGGCTCATCGGCCATAGCGATGGCGGCACCATTGCGCTCCTGTACGCGAGCGCCTTCCCCGAAGCGCTCGCCGGTCTGGCCGTCATGGCGCCGCACATGTTCGTGGAAACGATGACGGTGGAAGGTATCGAGAAGGCCCGCAGCACGTATGAGACGGCATCGTTCAGGGAAAAGCTGCGGGCTTATCACGACGACGTGGATTCAGCCTTTTACGGCTGGAACGACGCCTGGCTGAATCCCGCGTTTTTGCATTGGAACATCACGGAAGAGATAGCGTCGATCGTTCGCCCGTTACTTGCGATACAAGGCTATGACGACGAATATGCGTCGATGCGGCAACTGGACGCGATCGAGGCGGCCGTTCCACATGCGCGACTCGTCAAGCTGACGCAGTGCGGACACTCGCCGCATCGCGATGCGGCCGACGCAGTGAACGATGCGATCGCCGCTTTCGTGGCATCGCATCGCGCCTGATTCAACGCTTGATTTTCAGATAGGCACGGCTGATGGCCGGCCGCGTGTGGACCCATAAGCGCGACGCAAGCCACGAAGCCGGACGATCGCGCACTTCGAGTCGTTTGATGGTGCGCTCGGCATCAACGCATGCGTTCCGATCGAGCGGATTCGCGCTGATGTTCGTGCCCGTATGGCACGTATAGAAGTGCCTGAAGCCCGCGTTCAGCGCCACTTCGCGATAGTCGTCGTCGTAATAACCTTGTGGCCAGCACAGATGATCGGAGACTTCGCCGAGGCGCGTGCGCAATGCGGAACGCGCCGCATGCAGATCGTCATGCAGACGCTCGCGCTTCTCGCCCGGCGAGCCCGCGACCCGATCCCAGCGCACATGCGTATGCGTGTGGCTATGGAATTCGAACGTGCCGGCATTGCGCATCGCTTCGATTTCCGACCAGCGCAGGATGGCATCGTCGGCGCGACCGCTTTCGATTGCGCGCTCGCCTGCGTGATGATCCAGCAAAGACGGCAACGCCGCGCCCGCGTTCGCTGCATTCGGGCGCACGCCGGCCTCGCCCGGCCAGCTGCTTACGAGAAAGCACAATGCCGTGAAGCCGTGGCGCTCCAACACCGGATGTGCATGCACCCAGTTGTCGAGATAGCCATCGTCGAAAGTAATGACGATCGATTTCGACGGCATGTCCTCGCCGCTCAGAAACGCCGCGAGCTGCGCCGAGCCGATCGTCCGATAACCGGCGTTCGCCAGATAATCCATTTGCGCCGCGAAATGCCCGGGCGTCACGGTGATCATGCCGGGCGACGTGCTGACGTGGTGGTACATCAGCACGGGAACGGCGCGTGCCTGCTTCCGGCTCATTGGCGATGCCCCCGCTCTTCCAGGGCACGTCGATAGAAGAGCGCCGTTTCATTCGCCATTTCGCCGACCGTGAAGCCGCGTTCGGTGATGCGCACGCTTTCGCGTTGAAGGCGCTGACGCAAAGCCGGATCATCTATCATGCGCGCGATCGCCTCGCGCAACGCAACCGGATCATGCGGCGGCACAAGCAAGCCATTCACGTTGTCTTCGATGAGTTCGGGCACGCCATCGACACACGTGCCGATGACCGGCAATCCTGCGTCCATCGCCTCGATGAATGCCTGGCCGAGCGCTTCCTGATGCGTAGGCAGCACGAAAAGATCGGAGCCGCGAAAGATGTTCTGCACGTCGGTGCGAAAGCCCAGCAAATGGATGCGATGCGCGAGACCGAGGCTATCCACGATGCCTTTGACACGAACGTAAAGATCGCCATCGCCCGCCATCACGACGTGCAGGTGCGGATAGGTGTCGAGCAGCGGACGCACCGCGGCGATCAGATCTTCATGGCCCTTCTTGTCACGCATGATCGCGACCATGCATACGATGAACGCGTCCGGTCCAAGACCGAGTTCTTCGCGCAAGGTCGAATGCGCGACGGGCTGTGGCTTGACGATGCCGTCATAGATCGTCTGCACCCGTTCCTCGCCGACGCCCGCGGAAATCAGATAGCGGCGCACGTAATGACTCACCGCGATCACGCGGTGCGGAATCCACGTATAGGTAGCGAGCGACGAGATCGGCAGCGCGAGATGCCGCGTGCGAACGATGAGCGGCGTGCGTGCGAGCCGTGCGGCCGTGCCGGCCACGAGACTGTCGTGACCGCTATGCGTATTGACCACGTCGAACGGGCGGCGGCGCAACAGCGCGTTGATGTGAAGCATCGATTGCATGTCGCCGCCGCCACGCATGCGCGCGTGATGCACGGTGAAACCGAGTTCGCTGCAACGGTGCCCGAGGCGCGCATCGCTTGGACACACCAGTTCCACGGTATGACCGCCTTCACGTAGCGCCACCATTTCTTTCAAGGTGCGGATCTCCTGGCCACCCCATCCCGTCGAGGACTCGCTATGTAGGATCTTCAATGCTCGATGCTCCGAATTTCGGCGGCAACGCAGCCGAAATATCTGGTAATAATTTGTTTGCCTTTCAACCCTCGGGGATTCGCAATGAAAACGCAAGGGGTTTGGTGCCGCCTCGAACGAGGCTATCGGAAGAAATGCAGTGCTTGTTAGCGTAATGAAAGCGCGACGCCGATGGTGCTAAAAACAGTCAACCGATGTAACGTTTTGAGGGCGGTCGGCCCGCTTGACCAGCTAACGGCTCGAGCGAGTGCCTGGTTGACGCAAAGATGGCGAATTTGTCAGTTTCGCTCATCGAACCTTATCAGTCGCTTAAAGAAAAAAAACTCGGTGGTAACGAGCAAACGTTTGTCGAGTTCCTGATTAACCATTGTTCGCTAAACGCCTTGATTGCTTAGCGCTCGCGGCAAGAATTCAGCGTCTGTTTCAACCTCGGTCTTGCGTCAGCAAGTACTGTGCGAGCGTGATAACTTCAATCGAAATTGCGAGGAGAAACCTCATGTTGCTCTCCGATGAAGAACTCGCACGCCTTCAATCCGTCGCGCCGTTTTTGCGTAGCGAAGCGCGTTCGGCACTCGAAGCCGAAGCCGGTTACGAAGTAACGATGGAACTCGAATCGCATCTGCAGCCGGGCTTGCGCATCCGCGCGCCCGATTCACCGCGAACGACCGCCGATGCCGACGCGCCGCCGTATCCGCTCGATCTCTTCGTCGGCTTGCCATTGAGCGAATTGCGCGCGCTGTCTCATGCGGACGGCGCCGCACGCGAAGCCGAGCTTGCGCGTTTCGGCGCGCGCTTCTCGCCGCGTTTGTTGCGCGCGATCGCGACCATGACGCCGCATCAGATCGATCTCGACGCAGGTGTGCAAAGCGAAGCGGGAACGCTGTCAGTGATGCTCGACGAAGACTGACGCCACGTGTTCAAGGGCCGAATAGCGGTGGGCGCTCACCCCGCGTCTTGCGACTTCGGCAATGCTTCGTGCGCGCGCCGCAACCGCTCGCGGCTATTCGACAGATGCATGCGCATGGCCGCGCGCGCGGCTTCGGGATCGCGGCGCTCGATTGCATCGTAGATATCTTCATGCTCGCGATTCACACGATCCAGATAGCTGCCCGGATCGTTATGCGCGAGCGCCGCGGAGTTGACGCGCGTGCGCGGAATGATCGTATTGCCGAGCTGACTGAGGATGCTGTGGAAATAGCGGTTGCCCGTCGCCTTTGCGAGTTCGAGATGGAACGCGACATCGGCTGCGACCGCGCTGCCCTCGCCCGCTTCGACGAGCCGCTCGAACTCGTCGAGCGCGCGACGCATCTGCGCGAGGTTTTCATCGGTGCGGCGCATGGCGGCGAGACCGGCCGCCTCTGCTTCGAGGCTGATGCGCAGTTCGAGAATGGCCATCACGTCGCGCACGGTGAGATCGCCCGCAGCTTCGATCTGGAAGCGGTCCTGGTCGCCTGCCTGGAGCACGAAGGTGCCAATGCCGTGACGGGTTTGCACCAGCCGCGCCGCCTGCAGCCGTGAAATGGATTCACGCACGACCGTTCGGCTCACGCCGAGCTGCGCCATGATTTCGGATTCCGTCGGCAGCTTGTCGCCGGGTTGAAGCGCGCCGCTGCGAATCCGCTCGGACAACTCGGCGACGACCTCCTCGGTGAGATTGCGGGAGCGGCGAAGCGCGCCGGACGCGAGTGCTTGGGACATTGAAGGGCCAATCTTGGTGTGCTGATCGGCCCATTATAGGGGCGCGTGACAGCTTGTACGATGACTATCGAATTTTGCACGCAGGATGCAGCGGCATTGCACACGCGGAGTTAGAAGCAGCATTCGTTTCAGCGAGTAAGCGAATCATGAATCGCGTGGGCGCACTGGCTAAGGCCACCAAAGCCCTGAAAATCATGCGATTGGGGCCAAAGCAAACCGTTGTTAAACCACTTGTTGCGGCGTAAAGTTCAAGTACCACATGAAGTGAATCCGCGCAAGCCAGGCGACGACAGCCGCTATCGGCGGTCTTCGTTCGTCTGACCGCGCGGGTTGGTTTCATCGTCCGGCTCGCCAATCCATGTCCGCATCCGTTGGATTCGCCATCCTCTCGCGCACTCGCGGGCCAGGGCACAGCGGTTCACCGGCTCGCAGACGCGCGCGCACACGCGTGTCTGTACGTTTCACCACGCCTCTACGCGCCTCGCCCATCGATCAGGCGAAAGCCGGTGTACATCCGTATTCCCATTCGCCGGATTCACGGCGATACTGAGTCGCGGCATCGAGGTTGGCAGGCAAGGAGACGAGCAATGATGCGTGAAGTAAGCGGAGCGTTCTATAACTCCCGTAAGCTGGATGAGGCACTTGAAGACTTGCGCGCGGAGGGCATCACGGGCGATCGCGTCCGCATGGCGAGCATGAGCGGCTTTGCCGATTTCCATGCGGCGCAAACCCAGAGCAACAACGCGCAGACACAGTGGATCGCCGCGGAATACGCAGGCCACGGCGAACATCTCGGCGTGGTCGATACGCACGACTACCCGTTCGGTCTCGATATGTCCGGCGACGACATCCTTCCCTCGTTCGGCGCCGACGGCGGCGATGCGGACGAGGCCTGCGGAATCACGCGCGTGATCGTGAGCATCCGCGACGAAGCCGAGATGCGCGCGGTGTGCGACATCTTCTCGCGCCTCGGCACCGACGATATCGACGTGGAAGGCGCGCCGGCCTGATTCGCAGCGCCCTGGCGTCATCGGGTCATGGCGTGGTTGTCGCGGGTTTCGGCTTCTTCTTGTGCTTGAAATGAGCGTCCTCGTGACGGGTGCTGTCAGGCACGGAGGTTTTTTCGCCGCCTGCAGTCGGCCCTGCTGTCGCCGCGCCGTGTGCGTTGCCGCCGCCCGCGCCGCCATTGCCGTTGCCGCCCGATTGCGCTACCGCCGCGCCTGCAACGCCTAACGTCACGCTCGCGGCAAGCGCGAGCAACGCCTTCAATCCAGCTTTCCTCATTTTTCCCTCTCCTCGAAAATCATTGCTGTTCGGCGTGCATTTCGCATGCAAGATGCGTAACGCAAAATGCCATCTGGTATATGGCATGCTGAATGCTCACCCCCTCAACGTCCGCGCCGCGTCTGGCCGTCACCCCGCCCTGCTCATGGATGTCCGCAAAACCCACCGCAAGTCAGCCGAACACGACGATCCCGCGAGTGCATCGAGAGCAGGTTTCGTGCGCGTTCGTGGCGCACGGGAGCACAACCTGAAGAACGTCGATGTCGACGTGCCGCGCGACGCGCTCGTCGTCTTCACCGGCATCTCGGGATCGGGGAAATCGTCGCTGGCGTTCGGCACGCTGTACGCCGAGGCGCAACGGCGTTACTTCGAGTCGGTCGCGCCGTATGCGCGGCGGCTCATCGAACAAGTGGGCGTGCCGCAGGTCGACTCGATCGAAGGCTTGCCGCCCGCGGTCGCCCTTCAGCAACAGCGCAGCGCGCCGAACGCGCGGTCGTCGGTCGGCAGCGTGACGACGCTATCGAGCCTCGTTCGCATGCTGTACTCGCGCACCGGCAGCTATCCGCCGAAACAGCCGATGCTCTACGCGGAAGACTTTTCGCCCAACACGGTGCAGGGCGCGTGCCCGGTGTGTCACGGCCTCGGCCGCGTCTACGAAGTCACGGAAAAGTCGATGGTCCCGGACGACTCGCTCACGATCCGCGAGCGCGCCATCGCAGCGTGGCCGCCCGCATGGCACGGGCAGAATCTGCGCGACATTCTCGTCACGCTCGGCTACGACGTCGACACACCCTGGCGCGACCTGCCGAAGAAGGACCGCGACTGGATTCTCTTCACCGATGAGCAGCCGACCGCACCCGTGTACGCCGGGCTCACGCCGAAGGAAACGCGTGCGGCGCTCAAGCGCGGCGCCGAGCCGAGCTATCAGGGCACGTTCACCGGCGCGCGCCGCTATGTGCTGCATACCTTCGCGCATACGCAAAGCGCGCTCATGAAAAAGCGCGTGTCGCGCTTCATGGTCGGCCACGATTGCGCCGCGTGCCAGGGCAAACGGCTCAAGAAGGAAGCGCTGTCGGTGACTTTCGCGGGGCTCGACATCGCCGAGTTCGCGCGGCTGCCGCTCAACCGTCTCGCCGATCTGCTCGCACCCATCGCGCGCGGCGAATGGCCGGCACGCGACGATGCGCCCGGCTCCACGCTCGCGAAGAAAGACCGCGTCGCCGCAACCGCGAAGCGCGTCGCGGCGGGCGGCTCCGCGCACAAGGCCGCCCCCGATATACGCCGAACGGCGAATCTGTCCGACGAGAAACGCGCCGCCGCCGAGCGCATCGCAGCGGACCTGCTGGAGCGGCTCGGCACGCTGATCGATCTCGGCCTCGGCTACCTGTCGCTCGATCGCGCGACACCGACGCTCTCCTCCGGCGAACTGCAGCGCCTGAGGCTCGCGACGCAGCTTGCATCGCAACTGTTCGGCGTCGTGTACGTACTCGACGAACCGTCCGCCGGCCTGCATCCCGCCGATAGCGAGGCGCTCTTCGCCGCGTTGCAGCGCCTGAAGGCCGCGGGCAATTCGCTCTTCGTCATCGAACACGATCTGAACACGATGCGGCGCGCGGACTGGCTCGTCGATGTCGGTCCGGCCGCAGGCGAACGAGGCGGACATGTGCTTTACAGCGGGCCGCCGGCGGGCCTCGCATCGGTCGAAGCATCGCAGACGCGCCCGCATCTCTTCGGCGCGAAGCAAGCGAAAGCACGCGCCGCGCGCGAACCGCGCGGCTGGCTCAGGCTGGAGGGCGTTACGCGAAACAACCTGCATGGCATCGACGCGGCCTTCCCGCTCGGCGCATTCACGACCGTCACCGGCATCTCGGGCTCGGGCAAGTCGAGCCTCGTGAGTCAGGCGCTGCCGGAACTCGTCGCAGAACGGCTCGGACGCGCGCTCGACGACGCGCAGGAAGACGAGCAGGACCCGCTGTTCGCAGCCGCCAATACATCGGGGGACGGACGCATTGTCGCGGGCATGGAGACGATCCGGCGTCTCGTGCGCGTCGATCAGAAACCGATCGGCCGCACGCCGCGCTCGAACCTCGCGACTTACACGGGTTTCTTCGATCACGTGCGCAAGCTTTTCGCCGATACGCCCGCCGCGCGCAAACGCCGCTATGGCGCGGGACGCTTTTCGTTCAACGTCGCGCAGGGTCGCTGCCCGACGTGCGAGGGCGAAGGCTTCGTGAGCGTCGAGCTGCTGTTCCTGCCGAGCGTCTACACCTCGTGCGCGACCTGTCATGGCTCGCGCTACAACCCGCAGACGCTGGAGATCGAATGGCACGGAAAGAACATCGCCGACGTGCTCGGCATGAGCGTCGACAGCGCATGCGAATTTTTTGCCGATGAACCGAACGTGATGCGCGCGCTCGCCGTGCTGCGCGACATCGGCCTCGGTTATCTGCGGCTCGGGCAGCCCGCGACGGAGCTATCGGGCGGCGAAGCGCAACGCATCAAGCTCGCGACGGAACTGCAGCGGGCGCATCGCGGCGACACGCTCTATATTCTCGATGAACCGACGACGGGTCTGCATCCGGCCGACGTGGACCGGCTGATGGCGCAACTGCAAGGACTCGTCGATGCGGGCAACACCGTGGTCGTCGTGGAGCACGACATGCGGGTCGCGTCGTCATCCGACTGGGTCATCGACATCGGTCCCGGTGCGGGCGAGGATGGCGGAAAGATCGTCGTGGAAGGCGCGCCGCAACGCATCGCGGAACATGTTGCAAGCCGCACGGCGGGTTATCTGAAGGAAGCGCTGGCGTCAGGCCGCGTGTCCTGAACGCACGCCTTGCCGATACGCGTCGTCGAACACGGCTTCGAGCCCGGCATGCGCGCCGCGCAATTGATCGACGACACGTTTCGCCCACTCGAAATACTCGCGTTTTCTTTCTTCGCTCCAGTCCGAAGGCGGCATCGCGACGATATCGCGCAGATTGCAGATCTTGTCCGCGAGCTTCACGAGTTGTGCCGCATGACTGATATGCGCCGCATGTTCGATTTGCAGGCGCTTTCTTTCCGCCTTCGGCAAGGACTTGTCGTCCGTGACTTCGGCGACGATGCGCGCAACCTCGTCGCCGAACCATCGCGTGAGCTCGTCATGCGAGGTGTCCGTATCCTCGATCGTGTCGTGCAAGATGGCCGCGAGCAACACGCGCTGATCTTCGACTCCGCCTTCGTTGGCGAGCACGTTTGCGAGCGCGATCGGATGATTGATATACGGCGACGCCTCCGCGTCCTTTCGCCGTTGCTTGCGATGTTTGTCCGCGGCGAATGCGATGGCTCGAAGCAGTTGATTCATGAGTTGGTCTTCCATCAATAGAGGCCGAGGCATCGCCAGGCATAGAACCGTGCGATGCCGACCAGTTCATGCAGCGCGCGGTTCGAATCGAACAATGCTGCCGGGCGCAGCACCCACCGCGAATCCGGTTCGCGTATGGAGGCCACCGCCGGCTGCGGATGCACCCCGAAGGCTTCGAACGCCAGCATAGCGCGGCGCATATGAAGCGACGACGTAACGAGCACCGACGTATCGTATTGCCGCGACCGGAGTAACTTCGCCGTGTTGCGCGCGTTCTCGTATGTATCGAGACTCTGATTTTCAATGACGAGATCCGAGCGCCTCACGCCCGCGTCGAGAAGCAAGCCGCTGTAGAGATCGGCTTCGCTCTGTTCATGATGCTGCGGATTGCCTCCGCTCATTACGACAAAGCACGCCTTCTCCGTTTCGACGCAGCGCCTGTAGAGCGATGCCGCGAGATCGATGCGAGCCATCCCGTCGCCTTCGGGCACGAGACGCTGGTAGAAATCGTGGCGCGTGCCGCCGCCGAGCACGATGATTGCCGTGCGCGCTTTCAAGCGCGGTTCGCTCGCCGAGCCATAAGCGGAATTCGCGATCCACACGAGCGGCCCCGCAAGCCAGCTTCCGAGCAGCCAGAACACCGCGCATGCAACGATGAAGATGGCAACGCGTCGTTTTTTCCACGCGATAAATAAAACAATGAATACGAGCAGCAGAGCAATCAGTACCAATTACCTCACCTGAGCGTTGCTATTTTCAATAACCTTTCAATCGCACATGAAACTTGCAAGATCGTCCCTGCGGGAACGGATTGCATTGCGCCCTGCGCGACTGGCATGAGTTTCAATAATTCAAGCGGATCATAACGTGCGAGTTATCGCGCACAAAAGCCGCATTGCTGTTCGAAGCCCTCCGTGCGCCATCGCACGGACGCACAAGGCCGCAAATTCGTTAAATACGATCAAACAAAAACAAAGCGGCAGTGCGTGGGAGGAGGCGCGTGAAGCGTCTTCAAGAGATGAACACCACCCCTGTCTTCGCGCTTCGGAGCAATGCGGCATTCGATAAGAATTCATCGCCGCAGTCCGGATTAAATTGACCGTTGGCCGGGTAATAAGGAAAACACACCCAATGAAAACTGAACTGCGCCGTATCCTCGCCGAGTCCGCTCGTCTCGACGTGCCCATCGACACGCTCGCCGACAGCGACGATCTCTACTCCGCCGGTCTTTCCTCGCTCGCCACGGTGCACGTGATGCTCGCGATCGAAGACGAATTCGGCATCGAGATTCCCGATCACATGCTCACGCGCCGCCTGTTCTCGAGCGTCGACTCTCTCGCGTCGGCCGTCGACGAATTGCGTCGCACACAGGCGGCAGCATGAACGCGCCCGCACAGGAGCGGGAAATCGCCGAGCTCGCGCAAAGCGTCGGCGCGCGCAGTGAGAGCGAGCTGATCGAAGCCGCGAAACGCGTCGCCGCCGTTGCGTCGAAGCACGCCGATGCGGTCGACAGACAAGCGCGCTTCCCCGCTGAAGCCGTGGCCGCGATGCGCGAAGAGCGTCTCTTCTCCGCGATGATCCCGACGATTCACGGCGGCGACGGTCTCTCGCTGACTGGCGTTGCACGTCTGTGCGAAGCCATCGCGCAAGGCTGCGCATCGTCGGCGATGATCTATGCGATGCATCAGAGCCAGGTCGTGTGCATCGTCGATCATGGCGTGAACGTGCCGTGGCAGCGCGACTTTCTCGCCCGCATGGTGAGTGAGCAATTGCTGCTCGCATCGGCGACGTCGGAAGAGAACATCGGCGGCAACATGCGCACGAGCGCATGCGCGGTCGATCTCGTCGACAACGCGTTTCGCATCGAGAAGCTGGCGCCGACCATTTCGTATGGCAAGTATTCGGACGCCATTCTCGTGACGGCACGCCGTCATCCGGATGCGCCGCCTTCGGATCAGGTCCTGATCGTCGTTCCGCGCGACACGTTCACGCTGGAACAGCGCGGCACGTGGGACACGCTCGGCATGCGCGGCACGTGCAGCGAAGGGCATCGTCTCGTCGCGAGCGGCACAGCGGAACAGATCCTGCCGACGCCCTTTTCGAAGATCGCCGACGAAAGCATGCTGCCCGTGTCGCATACCTTGTGGTCCGCGGTCTGGTGCGGCATCGCGAGCGATGCCGCGAACCGCGCGCATCAGTTCTTCCGTAATCAGGCGCGCGGCAAGCCCGCGCTGCCGCCATCGGCCGCGCGGCTCTCGCAGGTGCTCACGCTCATCAAGATGATGCAGGCGCGCTTGCGCGAATCGCTCGCGAATGTCGAAGCAGCGAGCGCCGGGCGCGCGGCACGCAAGGCGAGCCAGAGCCATGACGACGACGCGCCGCTCGCGGCATCGATCGGCGTCAACGCCGACCTCAACATGCTGAAGCTGGCGATCTCGCAATCGGCCGTGCATGTCGTGCAGGAGACGCTGATGATCACCGGCATGGCGGGCTACAAGAGCGACACGCCGTTCAGCGTGGGGCGCCATCTGCGCGATCTGCATTCGGCGCCGCTCATGATCAGCAACGATCGCATCGAATTGAACACGGCGAATCTGCTGCTTGCGCAGCGCGCCGCAACGGGGACTCTTTGACGATGAACATGCCGACGGAACAGGCCGCCATTGCGCAGGCCGAAGCACAACAAGCACAACAACAAGCCCAAGAGACGCAGGCGCCGTACGATAAGTCGGACCTGACCTTGCGGGATCGCCTCATCGAGGCGGGCATTCTGCTCGACACGGGCGAAGATGGTCTCTATGGCCGCAGCGAAGTGTTCGAGGATGTCGTCGAGCGCCTGAATCAAGCGATCACGATGCTCGGCGCGGATCAACACGCGGAAGTGCTGCGCTTTCCGCCCGCGATGCGCCGCCGCGACTTCGAGGACAGCGAATATCTGAAGAGCTTCCCGAATCTCGCAGGCACGATCCATTCGTTCCAGGGCAATGATCGCGGACATCATCGTCTGCTCGAAGCGCTCGACAAGGTCGTGCATATCGGCGAGAACGAAGAGCGTTCCGACGAATGGATGGATCAGCAGAAGCCCACGCGCCTCGTGCTCACGCCGGCCGCATGCTATCCGATCTATCCGCTCGTCGCGAAGCGCGGCAAGCTCGCCGCAGACGGCGCGATCTTCGATGCGTTTTCGTACTGCTTCCGTCACGAGCCGTCCATCGATCCGGGCCGCATGCAGATGTTCCGCATGCGCGAGTACATTCGCGTCGGCAGCCCCGAACAGGTGATGGCGTTCCGTCAGAAGTGGATCGAGCGCGGCTCGCTGCTCGTCGAGATGCTCGAACTGCCCTACGAAATCGATCTGGCCAACGATCCGTTCTTCGGCCGTGGCGGCATGATCGTCGCGGATAGCCAGCGCGCGCAACAGCTCAAGTTCGAACTGCTCGTGCCCGTCGCGACGCCCGATCGCCCGACCGCGTGCCTGTCGTTCAACTATCACCAGGATCACTTCGGCGAGCTCTGGCATATCAGTCAGGCGGACGATCAGGTGGCGCATACCGCGTGCGTCGGATTCGGCATGGAGCGCACGACGCTCGCGCTCTTCCGCCATCACGGTCTCGATGTCAACGCGTGGCCCGAGAAAGTGCGTCAGTTGCTCTGGGGCGACAAGGCGCCGCTCATCGAGCAAGGCCTCGCGAACCTGGGAACGGAAGCATGAACGCCCGCACGCCGGCAGAAGTCGTGACGGCCGCGTCCACGCCTGCGGATAGCGACTTTCAGCAACACGCGCTGCATCGTGAAGAGCGCGTGTGGCTGGAGACCAACTGCTACGTCGATCTGTGGATCGAGCTGCTGCATCACTACCGCTGCGATCCGCATGCGGGACTCAGCTTCACGGTGACGCAGGCGTTCGAGGGCGATCAGTTCACGTTCCCGAAGTTCTCGCTCGACGATATCGCGCGGCTCTATGGCCTCCAGGCGCAAGAGCTCGCGATCTACGACACGCTGGAAGCGCACGTGCGCGAGCAGACGCGTCGCGGGCAGATGGTGGTCGTCGAAATGGATGCGTACTATCTGCCCGATACGCGCGCGACCGCGTACCGGCAGACGCATACGAAGACGACCATCGCCATCGACGCCATCGACACGGACGCGAAGCGCATCACGTACTTCCACAACGCGGGCTATTTCGCGTTGTCGGGCGAAGACTACGACGGCGTGTTTCGTCTGATGCCCGGCCTCGCAAGCGATGTGCACGCGCTCTTTCCGTACGTGGAGTTCGTGAAGCGCGCGCGTGCCCCGCTCGAAGGCCATGCGCTCGTGCAACGCTCGGTCGACCTGCTCGCATTGCGGCTCGCGGATCGTCCGACGGTGAATCCGGTTGCGCAATGGCGCGCGGAATTTCCGGCGCATTTGCGCGCGTTGCTCGAACGCGATCCTGCGTACTATCACCTCTACACGTTCAACGTGATGCGTCAGTTGGGCTCGAACTTCGAATTGCTTTCGAAGTATCTCGGCTGGCTCAACAGGCACGGCGTGGAAGTGCCGGTCGAGATTCAAACGAGCGCGCAGGCGATCGCAAGCGAAGCGATGGTCATGCAGTTCCGTCTCGCGCGCGCCCGCATGCGCTCGCGTACCGATGCGTGCGAGGATTGCTTCGATTCGATGCAAGCCTCTTACGATAAAGTCATCGAGCCGCTTGCCGCGTGCTTTCTCTGAACGCCAAAACCGCGCGGTCCCTCGCGCGGTTTTGGCGTCGTTCTCAAGATCCCGTCATCCTCATCGAGGAAGGTCATGCAGGTCCTTTCCGCGCACGCGCCGCTGCGTCTTTCCGAAGGCTGGCAATGCCTGAGCACGCCCGCGGGCGCATGCGCCACGCCCGCATCGCTCGATACACTCACGCACACGCAATGGATCGACGCGCCCGTGCCCGGCACGATCGCATCGGCATTGCGTTTGTCCGGCGTCGCCGATGAAGCGCTCGCGCAACCGTTCGCGCATTCGGATCACTGGTATCGCGTGAAAATTTCAGATGATGGCAAGCGGCGCTTGCGCTTCAACGGCCTCGCGACCATCACCGAAATATGGCTGGACGATCGCAAGCTGCTCGAATCGGATTCGATGTTCATCGCGCATGATGTCGATGTCGAACTCAACGGCGAGCACACGCTCCATCTCTGCTTTCGCTCGATCGCGCCCGCGCTCGCGGCAAAACGCGGACGCGCGCGCTGGCGACCGAAGCTCGCGCAGCCGGCCACCTTGCGCAATGTGCGCACGACGCTGCTCGGGCATATGTCCGGCTGGTGCCCGGCGATTCAACCAGCGGGACCGTGGCGCGCGATCGAACTGATCGGCGCATCGCGTGCGTGCATCGACGATGTGGATATGCGCACGAGCGTCGATGGTAGCGATGGCATGCTCGACATCACGGTCCGCTTCTTTCACGCGCAAGAGCCAACGCCGCTTCGGCTGGAATGCGGTGAAGCGCGAGCCGCGCTGCAATGGCAGGACGCGCACACGTTGACGGGCCGCGTGCGCGTGCCGAACGTGCGCCTGTGGTTTCCCCATACGCACGGCGAGCCGTCGCTTTATGCGGTGAAGCTCGGCGATATCGAACTCGGCGACGTGGGTTTTCGCACCATCGAAGTCGATCGCGGCAAGGATAACAAGGGCTTTCAGCTCGTCGTGAACGGCGTGCCGGTGTTTGCGCGCGGCGCGTGCTGGACCTCGGCGGATATCGTTTCGCTCGATGCCTCGCGTGACAAGCTCGAAGGCATTTTCCGGCTGATTCGTGACGCGGGCCTCAACATCGTTCGCGTGAGCGGAATCACGCTATACGAGTCCGATACGTTCTACGAACTCGCGGACAAGCACGGCGTGATGATCTGGCAAGACTTCGCGTTCGCGAATTTCGATTATCCGGATGACGAAACATTTCGATCGAGTGTGCAACGCGAAGCCGAACAATTTCTCGCGCGCACGCGACGCTTCGCATCGCTCGCGGTTCTATGCGGCGGAAGCGAGGTGCATCAGCAGGCCGCGATGCTCGGTCTGCCCTTCGACGCCTATCAGCAGCGTCTGTTCACCGAGTTGCTGCCGAACGCGATCGCCGCGCAAAGGCCCGATGTCGCCTATGTCGTGAACTCGCCGAGCGCCGCGCCCGGCGACACGGAATCGATGCCCTTCAACACGCGCGGCGGCATCACGCACTACTATGGCGTGCCCGCCTATCAGCGTTCGTTCGACGACGTGCGCCGCGCGCAAGTGCGCTTCGCATCCGAGTGCCTTGCATTCGCCAACGTGCCCGACGATGTCGCGTTGCGTGCATTGCCGAATCCGCGCGCGCACGAACCGCGCTGGAAAACCGGCGTGCCGCGCGATCCCGGTTCCGCGTGGGACTTCGACGATGTGCGCGAGCACTACATGCAATCGCTCTATCGTGTCGATGTGCCGCGTCTGCGCTATGAAAACCCCGAGCGTTATCTCGAGCTATCGCGCGCAATCGTCGCCGATGTGATCGGCGCGGTGTTCTCCGAATGGCGCCGCGAAGGATCGACGTGCGCGGGCGGCATCGTATGGAATCTGCTCGATGTGCGGCCGGGCGCGGGCTGGGGCGTGATCGACGTGCTCGGCGCACCGAAGAGCGCGCTGCATGGACTCGCGCGTGTGCTGCAACCCGTGCAGGCGCTGATTCTCGACGAAGGGCTCGACGGCCTCGACGTGCATCTCGTCAACGAGACGGCGCGCGAGATTCGCGCGCGTGTGGAGTTGACATGCCTGCGTGAAGGCGCGGTGAAAGTGGCGGGCGGTTCGTGCGATATCGTGTTGAAGCCGCGCAGCGTGCAGCGCGTGTCGTCGAATGCGCTGATCGGCGCGTTCTTCGATATCGCGTATGCGTATCGCTTCGGCCCGCGCGCGCACGATGCGACGCATGTCGTCCTGCGCGATGCCGAAACGGGCGACGTGTTATCGGAAGCGTTCCACTTCCCCGATCCCTCGATAGGCGAACGGCGCGATATCGGCCTGAAGGTCTCGGTCGAGAAGGATGAGGAAGGCTGGAGTCTCGTCGTCGAAACAGGGCAACTCGCGCGCTGGGTGCATGTCGTCGATCCGAACTATCACGCGCGCATCGACTGGTTTCATCTCGCGCCAGGCAGCACGAAACGCATTCCGCTCGTCGCGCGGCACGCGAATGTGCGCGCCGCGCCCGAAGGCGATGTGTGTGCCGTCAATGCTTTGCGCAGCGCGATGTATCGCGCTGCGTGAGGCATCGCACGGCGATCACGCCGTCGCCGCCATCTCCACCGGCGCGCGATAACGCCCGATCAGACGCTCGCGCTTCTTCGCAACCGCCGCCATGTTGCGCTCTTTCACATGGCCAAAGCCACGGATCTCATCGGGCAGCTTCGCGAGTTGCAGCGCGGTGTCGACACGGTCCATATCGAGCGTCGCGCAGAATTCATCGACGAGCGCGATGTAATCCGCGATCATCGCGCGCTCGGTGCGGCGCTCATCGGTCTTGCCGAACACATCGAGCGCCGTGCCGCGCAAGCCCTTCATCTTCGCGAGCACGCGGAACGCGGGCAGCATCCAAGCGCCGAAGCGCTGCTTCACGAGATGGCCGTGCTCGTCACGCTTCGCGAAGAGCGGCGGCGCGAGATGGAACATGAGCTTGTAATCGCGGCCCGGTTCGCCCTCGAACTGCGCGCGCAGCTTGTCGAGATACGCGGGATCGGCATAGAGACGCGCGACTTCGTACTCGTCCTTATAGGCCATGAGCTTCGCGAGATTGACCGCGACCGCGCGCGTGAGCGGCAGCTTCGCGTTCAACGGCTTCTCTTTCTCGCGGATGCGCTCGATCACGCTTCGATACGAACGCGCATACGCTTCGCTTTGATACGCCGTCAGCAAGGCTTCGCGCGTCGCGATCACGTTGTCGAGCGACTCGGGCATCTTCATCACGACCGCATGCTGCGCGGGCTTGATGAGATCGCCCGCGCCATGATGCGCGACGAATCGTCCCCAGTTGAACGCGAGCCAGTTCTTCTCGATCGCCACGTTGTTCAGTTCGATCGCGCGCTTCAGGCTCGCCAGTTCCAGCGGCAGCCAGCCTTTCTGCCACGCAAAGCCGAGCAGCAGCGGATTCGAGTAGATCGTATCGCCGAGCAGTTTCAGCGCGAGCGCGTTGGCGTCGACGAATGCGCACCCCGCGCCGATGCTGTCCTTTAGCGCCTCTTCCGTCTGCGCGCCCGGAAAAGTCCAGTTCGCGTTCGTGACGAACTCCGCGGTCGGCGTCGCGCCGCTGTTGATCGCCGCCTGCGTCACGCCGTTTCGCGTGCGTGAAAGCACATCGTTCGATGCCGACACGATCGCATCGCAACCGATCACGAGGCGCGCTTCGCCCGTCGCAATGCGCGTCGCGTGCAGCGCTTGCGGCTCGGGCGCGATCTGCACGTGACTCAGCACCGCGCCGCCCTTTTGCGCGAGACCGGCCATGTCGAGCACGGTGACGCCCTTGCGCTCGATATGCGCCGCCATGCCGATCAGCCCGCCGATCGTCACCACGCCCGTGCCGCCCACGCCCGTCACGAGAATGCCGTAAGGCTTCGAAAGCGCGGGCAATGAAGGCGACGGCAGCGTGTCGAAATCAGGCTTGGTCTCTTTCGAAGCCTGCGGCTTGCGAACCTGCGCGCCTTCGGCCGTCACGAAGCTCGGGCAGAAGCCATTGACACACGAAAAATCCTTGTTGCACGACGATTGATTGATCTTGCGCTTCGTGCCGAGCGGCGTATCCATCGGCTCGACGGACAGGCAATTCGACTGCACCGAACAATCGCCGCAGCCTTCGCACACGGCATCGTTGATGAACGCGCGGCGCGCCGGATCGGGATACGTGCCGCGCTTGCGGCGGCGGCGCTTTTCGGTCGCGCAGGTCTGATCGTAGATGAGCACCGTCGTGCCTTGCGTATCGCGCAGCTCGCGCTGAATGCTGTCGAGCTCGTCGCGATGATGCACGTTCACGCCCTGAGGCAATGCAACGTTCGCATCGTATTTCTGCGGCTCGTCCGTGACGATGACGATGCGCTTCGCGCCTTCCGCATAGACCTGATGGGCGATCTGCGGCACCGTCAGCACGCCGTCGACGGGCTGGCCGCCGGTCATCGCGACGGCATCGTTATAAAGAATCTTGTACGTGATGTTCGCGTTCGCGGCGATCGCCGCGCGCACCGCGAGCAGCCCCGAATGGAAATACGTGCCGTCGCCGAGATTGACGAACACGTGCTTGTCGCCCGAGAAATGCATCTGGCCGATCCACGCAACGCCCTCTCCGCCCATCTGGCTGAAGGTCTCGGTCTTGCGGTCCATCCACATCGACATGTAATGGCAGCCGATGCCCGCGAGCGCGCGCGAGCCTTCGGGCACACGCGTCGACGTGTTGTGCGGGCAACCCGAGCAGAACCACGGCTTGCGCTCGACATCGACACGCGGCTTGATCGCCTCGCGTTCTTTCGCTTCGATGGTTTCGACGCGCGCCAGCATGCGTGCGCGCACATCGGCGGGAAGATCGGCGCGTGCGAGACGGCGCGCGATAGCCTTTGCGATCAGCGCGGGCGATAGCTCGTAATGCGCGGGTAGCAGCCAGTCGCCGCGCGGCACGGACCATTCTCCGCCTTCGTTGTCGCGTTCATCGAACTTGCCGTAAATGCGTGGGCGCACGTCTTCGCGCCAGTTATACAGCTCTTCCTTCAGCGCGTATTCGAGGATCTGCCGCTTCTCTTCGACGACGAGAATCTCTTCGAGACCCGTTGCGAATGCACGCGCGTCCTGCGCATCGAGCGGCCACACGCAGCCCACTTTCAGCACGCGCAGACCGATCTGCGCGCAGGTTTCATCGTCGAGGCCGAGATCGACCAGCGCCTGGCGCACATCGAGGTAAGCCTTGCCCGCGGTGATGATGCCGAAGCGCGGCTTGTCGGAGTCCAGCACCACGCGATTCAATTTGTTCGCGCGCACATAGGCCAGCGCGGCGTACCACTTCTCGTCGAGCAGACGCGCTTCCTGCGCGAGCGGCGCATCGGGCCAGCGGATGTTGAGACCGTCCGCGGGCATCGCGTAATCGGTGGGCGTGACGATCTCCACGCGGTCCGGATCGAGGTCGATCGATGCCGTCGATTCGACGACATCGGTCACGCATTTCATCGCGACCCATAGACCCGAGTAGCGGCTCATCGCCCAGCCGTGCAAACCGTAGTCGAGATATTCCTGCACGTTCGACGGATACAGCACCGGAATGCCCGCCGCGATGAACGCATGATCCGACTGATGCGCCACCGACGACGACTTCGCCGCGTGATCGTCGCCCGCGAGCACCAGCACGCCGCCGTGCCTGTCAGTCCCGGCCGAGTTGGCGTGCTTGAACACGTCGCCCGTGCGATCCACGCCCGGTCCCTTGCCGTACCACATGCCGAACACGCCGTCGCGCGTCGCGCCCGGCCAGAGATTCACTTGCTGCGTGCCCCAGATCGACGTCGCGGCGAGGTCTTCGTTCACGCCCGGCTGAAACACGATGTCGTTGGCTTTCAGATGCGCCTTCGCCTTCCACAAGGACTGATCGAGCGCGCCGAGCGGCGAGCCGCGATAACCCGATATGAAGCCCGCCGTATTCAGTCCCGCCTTGCGGTCGCGCGCTTTCTGCAGCATCGGCAGGCGCACGAGCGCTTGCGTGCCGCTGATATAGACGCGGCCTTTCTCCAGCGTGTATTTATCATCCAGCGAAACATTGGCGGCGGCGAGTGCGGCGCGATCGGGTGCGTTCATGTGGGCGTGTCTCCAAGTTCGGGGAATTGTTTTTTGCGCAGTATAGAAAGCCGAATAGCCATCGTAAAATCACGAATAAACAACTCTGGTATTCGAAAATCAGATGGCCTTCGATCTCACGCTCCGGCAGTTGCGCTATTTCGTGGCCGCCGCGCAAACCGGCCAGTTCTCGATGGCGGCGGCGAACGAACATGTCTCGCAATCGGCGATCACGAATGCGGTGCTCGCGCTCGAAAGCGCGCTCGGCACGAAGCTGTTCGAACGCATGCCGCAAGGCGTCGCGCTGACGCCCGATGGTCAGGACTTTCATCATCACGCGCGCCGCGTGCTCGATGCCGCGCGCGACGCCATGCACAAGCCGCGCTTTCGCTCGCACGACATGAGCGGCGTGGCACGGATTGCCGCGTCCTATACGGTGCTCGGGTATTTTTTGCCGGAATTGCTCGCGCGCTTTCGTGCGACATATCCGTTCATCGATTTCGACTTGCGCGACATGGAGCGCGCCGATATCGAAACGGCCGTGGCGAATGGCGATGTCGATATCGGCGTGGTGCTGTTATCGAATCTGCAACGTCCGGAGCGCTTCGACAGTCAGGTGTTGATGCGCTCGCGGCGGCAGTTGTGGGTCGCGCCGACGCATCCGCTCGCGCGGCAGCACGCGGTCTCGCTGAAGGATATCGCCGCGCATCCGTACATTCTCATTACCGTCGATGAAGGCGAACAATCGACGATGCGCTATTGGCATAAGAAGCGCCTCGAACCGAACATCGCGTTTCGCACGAGTTCGATGGAGGCGCTGCGTGGACTCGTGGCGCACGGCTTCGGCGTCACCGTGCTGTCGGATATGGTGTTTCGGCCGTGGTCGCTCGAAGGCAAGCGCATCGAAGCGCGGCCCGTGAACGACGCCATTCCTCACATGGAAGCGGGCATGATCTGGCGCAAGGGCGCCGTGCTCGACGCCCCCGCGACCGCCGTGCAGCAATTCCTGATTCACGCGTGCGGCGGCTAGCCAAACTCAATGCGAAATACTTTCGAGCGACTTCCCGAGCGTGCGCGGCCCCATCAACCCGATAGAAAGCATCACGAGCAGCATCGCGCCCGCAATGAAACCGAACACGCCGGTCACGCCCGCTTCTTTCAGCACGAACGCGATCACGAACGAACTGAACACCGCTGACAACCGGCTCCACGAATAAACGAAGCCGACGGCGCGGGCGCGTATCGTCGTCGGATAAAGCTCCTGCTGATACGTGTGATACGTGAACGAGATGATGTTGCCCGCGAGCGTGAGCATGACCCCGAGCGTGACGATCATCACGGGGCCGGCCGCCTGGCTGAACAGCAGGCCCGCGATGATATTCACGCCCGCCATGAAGACGATCACATGCTTGCGTTCGAAGCGATCCGCGATCCAGTAGCCGAGCAACGGGCCGATGGGCGCGGCGAGCCCGATCACCGTCGTATAGAGCAGGCTCGACGTGACCGTCACGCCCTGCTTCACGAGCAAGGTCGGCACCCAGTTCGCAAAGCCGTAGAAGCCGACCGTCTGGAAGATATGGAAGACGATCAGCATCAGCGTGCGCTTGCGATAAGGCGGATTCCACATATCGGCGAAACCGGCCTTCTTCGCGATCGGATCGGACGGACCCGGCGCGGGCAGCGGCTTGCCGTATTCCAGCGCGACCTTGTCTTCGAGACGGCGCAGGACTGCATCGGCTTCATCGACACGGCCCTTGCTCGCGAGCCAGCGCGGGCTTTCCGGAAGATTGCGCCGGAAGTACCAGACGAACAGCGCGCTCACGCCGCCCGCCAGCGCGACCCAGCGCCAGCCGTCGAAACCGAACGGCGCTTGCGGCACCAGCAGATAGGAAAGAAACGCGACCACGGGCACGGCTGAAAAGCCGATCGCCTGACAGACCGCGAACGCCCGGCCGCGCAAATGCTTCGGCGCGAGCTCCGACATATACGTGCCGATCGTCACGAGCTCGACGCCGATACCGAGTCCCGACACGAAGCGCCAGAAGTTGAGCCACATCGCCGTGTCCTGAAACGCCATGACGGTATTCGCCGCGACGTACCACAGCAGCGAATACGTGAAGATCGCGCGGCGTCCGTAGCGGTCGGCGAGAAAGCCGCACGCAATCGTGCCGATGAACAGCCCGCAGAACAATGCCGCGATGAAACTCGCGACGCCTGTGGTGCCGAACAGGCCCGCGGTCGTCGATGTCAGAATGCCGCTCTTCACGAGGCCCGGCGCGATGTAGCCCGTGAAGAGCAGATCGTAGAGCTCGAAGAAGAAGCCGAGGCTCAAGAGAAAGATGAGCTTCCAGACCGCGCGCGTCGCGGGAAGCCGGTCGAGGCGCGCCGAGATGCCCGCCGTGTCCGCGATTGCCGGCGCGTCCGTAAGCGTGCTGCCGGCGGCGTCGTGCAGACCCGAAGTGCCCTGCATGATAGCCATTGCTGTCTCCTGTTCGTATGTCGATGCCGCATCGATGGCGGCCCGATCGTGCCTAGCTCATGAAGCGCGCCTGCAACTCCGCGAACGACGCGACGCTGCCGAGAAGCGCGCTCGCCGCGACCGTCGGCGGGCTTGCGAGCCACACCTTGCCCGGACCGGAACGGCCCGGAAAATTTCGGTTGATCGCGCTGATCGTGACTTGCTGCGCTTCGGTCGATGAACCCGGCCCGCAGTTGGCGCACGCGCCGCACGATGGTTGGAGCAGAATCGCGCCCACGCGCTCGAACGCGTCGACATAACCTTGCGCGATGCAATAGTCGCGCACGTCCTGCGTGCCGAATTGCAGATACAGCTTCACGTGATCCGGCACGCGCAGGCCGCGTTCGGCGGCCCATGAAAGCACGTCGTGATAGTGATCGAAGTCTTCGCGCTTGCCCGCCGTGCACGAACCGCCGTATGCGATATCGACGCGCGGTCTTTCATCCAATGCGTGAAGCGCGATGCCGTTGCCCGGATCGCCTGGCGCGGCGAGCATCGGCGTGAGACGCGCGCAATCGATCTCGATCACGTCGGCATAACGCGCGCCTTCGTCGCTGCGCATCCACGGCTCCAGCTTGAAGTCGATGCCGCGACGCTCCTTCAGGAAGCGCACGGTTTCATCGTCGGGTGCGACGATGCCGGTGAAGCCGCCGAGCTCGGCGGTCATGTTGGTGAGCGTCGTGCGCTCGTCGGTGGACAGGCTCGCGACAGCCGTGCCCGCGAACTCGAAGACCTTGCCGACGCCCGCGCCCGCACGGATGCGCGCATCGGCGAGCAGATGCAGCACGATATCCTTCGCCGTCACGCCCGCGGGCATCGGCCCATGCAGTTCGATCAGCAAGGATTGCGGCACGGTCATGCGCACCGCGCCCGTGACGAACGCATTGGCCATGTCCGTCGTGCCGACGCCGAACGCCACGCAGCCGAGCGCGCCGCTATGCGGCGTATGCGAATCCGTTCCGACGACGACCTGCCCCGGCAACGCGTAACGCTCCGCCATCATCGCGTGCGAGATGCCTTCGGAGCCTTCGTCCAGCTCGCTGTTCGTCTCGCTCAGATAGCCGTGATTGCGCACGCCGTAGTCATGCGCGAACGCGCGATGCGCCGCCGACAGCTCGCGCACGTTGGGCAGCAGACCATGCCTGATATGCAGTTCGCTGCGATGCGAATACGAAAGATGATCCTCGAACGCGAGCATGCTATTCGGCTCGCGCAGCGCCAAAGGACGGCCGAACGTCGCGCGCAGCATGTGCGCGGCCATGCCCGTGTAGTACTCGTGGATGAAGCGCCAGTCCGCGCGCACGAAGATGCCGTTGCCCGGTTCGAGCGACGCGTTCGTCACGTCGGTCGTCAATGCGTGGCGCGCAAGAATCTTTTCGACGAGCGTGCGCGGCGCGTCATCGTTCGATGTCTCGCCGATGCTCACGCGCTGCATATGCAGCCTGCCGTAACGCAACAGGCCGCCGCTTTTCAGAATGGCAGCGGCGAGCGGATCGCGGCCGGCGACGAGCTCTTCCACATCGATCGACTCGCCGCGCCGGATGCGTTCGATCAAGCCGAAATCCGTCGATGTGAACAGCCCGAGATTGTCCGCGTTCTGCCGATAGATCCGCTCGAAGCTATGCGCGATGACGAGACGAATGCCCGCGTGATATTCCGCGAGCGGGCTATGTTCGCGCGATGAGCCTTTGCCATAGCGATTGCCCGCGACCGTCACCTGAAAGCCGCCCGCACGCACGGCATCCGTGCCGATGGGATTGCGCCCGCCCGCATGAAAGCCGACATACGGACACTGACCGAGACGCTCGTCGAAACGCGTGAGCACGCTGATCGGCGTGATCTCGTCGGTGGAAACATCGTCGCGCAATGCGCCCGCTTCATCGGGCGTCAGATCGGCGCCCGCAAGCTGGCGCTCGACTTTGGCGGGGTCCGCGCACAGAAACAGGATTCGCCCGCTCAACACCAGATTGGCCATCGCAATTCTCCTTGGCAGCCAATCTAGACGCACACGCACGCGAGCAAAAGTGTTCGTTCGGCACATGGGTCATCGCAGGATGCGATGTCCGTATTAACCCTTGCTGTCGATGAGCGTATCGATCAACGCCTGCACTGCCTTCAGCCGCGATGACTTGCGCGGCGCATGGACACGCAGGGTGCGGCCGCTGCCCCAGCTTTCGCGTAAAGGCAGCCGCACGAAGTTGCGAGAGCCCGCGAATGCGGAGGCCGCGCTCGTCGGCACGATGCCGATGCCGAGGCCCGCTTCGACCATCCGGCATTGCGCGTCGAAGCTATTGACGGTAACTGTCACGTTGAGCGGCAGGCGCGCGGCATCGGCATGTTCCTTCAACGTCTGATCGAGCGAACCGCCCGCCTGCAACGCGACGAGCGGAAAGCGCGTCACCTCGGCGAAGCTCAGGTTGTCCGCTTGGGCCAGCTCGTGACCGGGCGGCAGCACGACCATCAGCGGATCGTCGGCGAAGTGCCATGAATCGAGGCCCGCGGGCGTCTTGCCGCTCGCCGAGATGCCGACGTCCGCGCGATCGTCGAGACATGCGCGAATGACTTCGTCGCTGATCTGCTCGGTCAACGCGATACCGGCGAGCGGATAGCGCGCCTTGAACGTCGTCAGCCGCTCGGGCAGAAAGCCCACGATCGCGGAGGCATTCGCATGCAGGCGCACGATGCCCGCGATCTGTCCGCTCATCGATTGCACTTCGCGCGCCATGTCTTCGAGCCGTCCGTGGATGGCGCGCGCGCTCGCATAAGCGTGCCGGCCCGCTTCGGTAGGCTGCACGCCCGACGGCGAGCGGATCAGAAGCGCGACGCCGATGGCCGCTTCGAGGTCCGCGATACGCCTGCTCAACGCCGAAGGCGCGATATGACTGCGGCTCGCGGCGCGTGCGATCGATCCTTCCTCGATGACCGAGATGAAGAGTTCGAGACTGTAGGGATCGATGCGCATCGCGTTTGTTTTTATCGGCTGCCGGTTAGCGACGTGATGATCGCATACGCGGCCTTCACGCGCTCTTCGTTGGGGATGTTGCGGTTCGCCAGCATGACGATGCCCACGCGCTCTTTCGGCACGAACGCGACATACGCGCCGAAGCCATTGGTCGAGCCGGTCTTGTTGATCCACACATCGTCGCGCGGCGGTTGCGGCGGATCGATGCGCGTGACGGGCGTCGCGTTCAGGATCATCGACGCCGCGTTACCGTCGAGCAGCGCTTGCAGCGCAACCGGATACGGATACTGTTCCCAGATGAGATCCTGCGTCATCGGGCCGGCCTGGAAATAGCCAATATGTGTCGCATCGACGGCGCGCTGGAACACCGGATCGATGCGCACCATGTTCATGTTGATCTGCATGAAGCGCGTCATGTCCGCTGCCGTCGTTCTCACGCCGTAAGCCTCGGAAGACAGTACGCCGCCCTTCATGCGAATGGGCGCGTCGTTCTTCGCATAGCCTTGCGCATAGTCGCTCTGCCTCGATGCGGGCACGTTCATATAACTGTGCGTGAGCCCGAGCGCCGGGAAGAGGCGCATTTGCATCAGCGCATCGAAGTCCTGACGCATGCTCTTCGCGGTGATCAGCCCGAGCGTGCCGATGCCCGGATTCGCGTACGTGCGGATCGTGCCGGGCGGCTGCGCCGGACGCCATGCCCTGAAGTACTGCATCAGTTGAGCGTTGTCGTGGATCTCGTCGGGCACCTGGAGCGGCAGGCCGCCCGGCGTGTGCGTGCCGAGATTCAGCAACGTCACCTTGCCGAACTCGCTTGCGCCGAGCGTCGGCAGATACGTGCTTACGGGATCGTTCAACGAGAGATCGCCATTGATCTGCGCATACGAGGCGAGCGTCGCGGTGAACGTCTTGCTGATCGAGCCGAGCTCGAAGAGGGTATCGCGCGTGACGGGCTGCTTCGTCGCCTTCGACGCCAGGCCGTAATCGAACACATAAGGCTTGCCGTCCACGACGACGCCCACCGCCATGCCCGCGATGCCGTGCAGCGCCATCAACGGCTTGATGGTTTCATCGACCGTGGTCTTGATGCTCGCCGCATCGCGCGCCCATGCAGCGCCGGACATCGCGGCAAAAGAAAAAATGGCTGTCGCCAAAAAACTCAGCGCACGAAACTTCATCGTCTTGATCCTTCGTTCTGGTTTGCATGATTGGAACGAAGCGAAATATCCGCTCTTTTGGCGACTTCGACAATCGAGGATAATTTGCCGCAGGCAATAGAGAATCTTATGAGCCATGCGCCCTCATCTTCCCCTGAATGCGTTGCGCGTGGCTCAAGTCGCGGCGCCTTTCGCCGGGGCATGCGGTTGTTTCGCGACTGGATCGTCGCGGAGGGTGCGCAAGACGCTTAATCCCGCGCGCGACGCCTGCCCGCAGCGAGATCATCGGCGAGCGGCACGGAGGCGAACAACAGAAGCATTGCGGCAAGCGGCACGGTCGTCGCGAAACCGAGATGCGCGAAACCGATCGCGCCCGCGAAGCCGCCGAGCATGAACATCGCGAACAAGGAACTCAGGAGCCCGAGCCGCGCGTGATTCGCGCGCACATAACCGGCGTCGCTCCGCGCGATGCCGCGGTTCCAGTAAAGACTCTTGCCGATCTCGATGCCGATATCCGTAACGAGCCCCGTCACGTGCGTCGTCCTGATCTCGGCCTTCGATATTTTCGTGATCATCGCGTTTTGCAAGCCCATTACGAAGCACAAAAGCGCAACGGTCAGCGGCACGTCCCACACGCGATGGGTTTCGAGATTCGCGCCGAGCACGCCGAACACGAGCAGCAGCCCGGCTTCGAGCAACAGCGGCGTGGCGAACACGCTATGCGCGCGCCGCTGCCGTCCCCAGTTGATGAGCACCGCCGATGTCGCAGCGCCGCCGAGAAATGCGCCGACCGCGCCGATCGCGGAGAAGACGAACGCCACCTGGCCGAGCACGAGGTTATCGGCGATCGAGGACACGAGCCCCGACATATGCGACGTGTACTGCCCCACCGCGAGAAAGCCGCCGGCATTCGCCGCGCCCGCGACGAAGGCGAGCGCGCAGCCGAGGCGCCGGTTCGAAGTATCGGTACGGCTGGGCGAGGTCAGGCCTCGGAGATAGCTGATCGGCATGGCGGCGCGCGCGGGAAGGTCGAGCCGAAAAGATAGCACGACAATTTGCCGTTTCCGCGCGTTGCAAATGCAGCATCAGGCGCGTTACGGGCCGCTGTTGCGCCCGCATCAGCAAAAGTCAGCCCCACCTTTCAACAGGATGAAACTGAAAGAAAAGTTTCTCTTCGATAGCATGCTAACGAATAACCATCTCGCTATAATTCCGCCGCATGACCCAACTCGATATCCTGCGCCGCTCCGTGAGCAGCTCGCTCGTGCTGGCCGCGCGCCGCTGGCGCCGCACGAGTCACGGCGTGCTCGCGTCCTACGGCGTGTCGGAAGCGTGCGCGGTGCCGCTGCTCACGGCGAACCGGCTCGGCGAGGCCGTGCGGCAGGTGACGCTCGCGGAGCATGTCGGCATCGAAGGGCCGTCGCTCGTGCGGCTGCTCGATCAGTTGTGCGGGGCCGGTCTCGTGCGCCGCGACGAAGATCCCGAGGACAAGCGCGCGAAGACCATCACGCTCACCGATGAAGGCCGCGCCGTCACCGCGCGCATGGAAGAGCGTCTCGTCACGCTGCGCGCGCGGCTTTTGAAGGGCGTGAGCCGCGAAGACCTGGAAACGACGCTGCGCGTGCTCAATGCGTTCAGCGCGTCGCCGGACGCGAAACTGCTCGCCGCGCTCGAAGCAGTCGGCGAAGCGCCGAAGCCGGTCCGGTCCGCCGGAAAGCGCGGAGCGTAGCGCCATGCAATTCCCTTCCGCGCGCGAGTGGCTCTTTTCCGCCAAGACCTTCGCTGCCGCGATGATCGCGCTCTATATCGGCCTCGCGCTCGAATTGCCGCGTCCGTACTGGGCCATGGCGACCGTCTATATCGTGTCGAATCCGTTCGTCGGCGCAACGCGCTCAAAGGCGCTTTATCGCGCGCTCGGCACGATGATCGGCGCGGCAGGCGCAGTGCTCATCGTGCCGCCGTTCGTCGAATCGCCGATTCTCTTCAGCGTGATCGTCGCGCTGTGGACAGGCACCCTGCTCTTTCTCTCGATGTTCGACCGCAGCGCGCGCAGCTATGTCTTTCTGCTCGCGGGCTACACGCTGCCGTTGATCGCGCTGCCGTCCGTCACCAATCCGGCAACGGTATTCGATCTCGCGATCACCCGCACGCAAGAGATTCTGCTCGGCATCGTGGTGGCGAGCGTCGTCGGCAGCGCGGTGTTTCCGAGCCGTCTCGCGCCGACGCTCATCGTACGAACGGACGCATGGTTTCGCGATGCCGCCTTCTACGCCTGTGAAACGCTTTCGGGCCACATTGCCGGCGCGTCGATTTCGGCGGCGCGGCAGCGGCTCGCGGCGACGGTCAACGGCCTCGAACTCTTGCTGAGTCAACTGACCTACGATCACACGCGACCCGACATCATCCGCCGCGCGCGGGCATTGCAGGGGCGCATGCAGATCTTTCTGCCGCTGATCTCATCGATGGCCGATCCGTTGATCGAGCTCATCGCCGAGCACGGCAAGCATCCGGAAGGACTCGAAACGCTGCTCAAGGATGTCGCCGCGTGGGTCGGCTTGCCCATGCCGAGTCCGGAAACGGATGTCGGCAACGAGCCAGAGCCCGATGCACTGCGCAAACGCATCCACGCGATGCGTCCTTCCGTCGAAGCGCTCGCGAGCGCCGACGGCGCGCTGCTTTCGAATGCGCTGTGGCGTCTCGGCCAGGTCATCGACGTCTGGCAGGACATCCGGGCCTTGCGCGCGGCCATTCTCAACGAAACGAGCGAGTGGCGTCCGCATTTCAGGCACTGGCGTCTCGGCGGCACCGCGCGCTTCTTCGATCGCGGCATGATGCTGTTTTCGACGGGCGTTGCAGTCACCGCGATCATCGTCGCGTGCGCGCTGTGGATTCAATCGGGCTGGAACGACGGCGCCGGCGCCGTGAGCCTCGCCGCCATCTCGTGCTGTTTCTTCGCCGCGCTCGACGAGCCCGCGCCGCAGGTCTTCAAGTTCTTCGTCGCGACGTGCATGAGCGTCGTGATCGCCGGGCTGTACGTGTTCGTCGTGCTGCCGAACGTGCATGATTTCCCGATGCTCGTGCTGATTTTCGCCGGGCCGTTTCTCATCATCGGCACGCTGACGACAAACCCGCGCTTCAGTCTGGTCACGATGCTCGTCGCGGTCAACACGGCGACGTTCATCAGCATTCAGAGCGCCTACGAAGCCGACTTCTTCGTGTTCGTCAACAGCAATCTCGCGGGCGTCGCGGGCCTGCTCTTCGCTTTTCTCTGGACACGCGCAACGCGGCCGTTCGGCGCGGAGCTGGCCGCCGAAAGACTCACGCGTTCGGCGTGGGCGGATATCGTGCTGAGCGCATCGTCGGCGGAAGTGATCGACGATCAGCGCAATCTCTACGCGCGCATGCTCGATCGTCTGATGCAGCTCCTGCCGCGCCATGCGGCAACGGACTCGCATCGTCATCCGTCGATCGAAAGCTTTCGCGATTTCCGCGTCGCGTTGAATGCGCTCGATCTGCGCCGCACGCGCCGCAAGCTGCCGGCTGAATTGCAGAGCTCCGTCGACGAGGTGCTCGACGCATTGCGCCGTTACTTCGAGCTCTGCATCGCGCGGCGCGCGCGTCAGCCGGTGCCGTCCGCGCTTATCCGCAGCATCGATGCATCGAGCGCGCGAGTCGCTGCGCGCGCGATGGCCCAGTCGCAGGATGTCGTCGCGGAGAAATGGCTGCGCGACACGCTGCATGCGCTCACCGGCATGCGCCTGTCGCTGCATCCGCCCGCGACGCAAACGCACGCCGAACCTGCCAGCGGCACGCCGCCGCGCGAGGAGCCGGCATGATCCGCGTCATTCATCTTCCATCGGAACGCCTGACATGATCGGCGAAATCGACGTTCTCGGCGTGTTCGTTCCCGCCGTGCTGATGCTGATGTTCATCGCGTATCTCGTGAATTTCGTGATCCGCAACGTGCTCGCGCGCCTCGGCTTCTATCGCTTCGTGTGGCATCGCTCCATTTTCGATCTCGGCATCTATGTGCTGGTGCTGGGAGTTGTCGTCATCGTTTCGCAGCGGCTCATCTCGTGAAAAAAACCTGGTTCTCTGTCGGGCAGATCCTGCTTACGCTCATCGTCGTCGCGATTGCGGCGGTCGTGTTGTGGAAGCTCGTCGACTACTACATGTTCGCGCCGTGGACGCGCGACGGCCACGTGCGCGCCGATGTGATCCAGGTCGCGCCCGACGTGTCCGGCCTCATCACCGAAGTGAGGGTCATCGACAATCAGCAGGTCAAAAAAGGCGACGTGCTGTTCGTGATCGATCAGGCGCGCTATGCGCTTGCGTTGCGTAACGCGCAGGCCACCGCGCAGCAGCGCCGCGCGACGCTCGATCAGGCGCGCCGCGAAGATACGCGCAATCGCAAGCTCGGCAATCTCGTCGCGCGCGAAGTGGTCGAGGAGACGCAGTCGCGCGTCGAGCAGGCGACGGCCGCGCTCGCGGATGCCGACGTCGCCATCGATACCGCGCGCCTCAATCTGCAACGCACGGAGATCGTAAGTCCCGTCGACGGTTATCTGAACGATCGCGCGCCGCGCACCGGCGAATATGTCGCGGCGGGCCGCGCGGTGCTGTCGGTGGTCGACATGCATTCGTTCCGCGTCGATGGCTACTTCGAGGAAACGAAGCTGCATGGCATTGATATCGGCCAGCCCGTCGATATCAAGGTGATGGGCGAGCCGAACGTATTGCGCGGACATGTGCAGAGCATTGTGGCAGCGATCGAGGATCGCGACCGTCAGCAAAGCCCGAGCCTTCTGCCGAACGTGAATCCCGCGTTTAGCTGGGTGCGCCTCGCGCAGCGCATTCCCGTGCGCGTCACGCTCGATGAAATTCCCGCCGACTTCCGCATGATCGCGGGCCGCACGGCGACGGTTTCGGTGCGCGGCATCGGACCGGCAATCGGCAGGCGCGCCGCGTCGGAGACATCGCCCGCGTCCGCACCCGCGCCGACTTCGAGCATATCGGGCGCATCGGGTGCATCGCGATGAAAGCGCTCGTCTTCGTCGCTTCGTCGGCATTCGTGCTATTCGGCTGCACGACGATGGGCCCCGATTACAAGCTGCCCGATAACGCCGCCGTCAACTCGCCCTATGCGAACGCGGCCATCGACGGCGCGGATCAGGCGCCCGTCACGCAAGGCGAAGTGCCCGCGAAGTGGTGGCGTCTCTATGACGATCCCGTCGTCGATCAACTCGTGACCGAAGCGCTCGCTTCGAACACGGATCTGCGCGTCGCCGCCGCGAATCTCGCGCGCTCGCGCGCCGAAGTGGAATTCGCCAACAAGCAAGGCGGATTTTCGGGCAAGACATCGGCGGCGTTTCAACGCGCGCAGGAATCGGCGGAGCAGTATCTGTTGACGGAGAAGATTCCGGTCGTCAACGAAGGCGCGCTCGATCTTTCGATATCCTATGAATTCGATCTTTTCGGCAAGTTGAGGCGCGGCGTCGAAGCGGCGAACGCGGAAGACGAAGCCGTCGAAGCCGCGCAGGATCTCGCGCGCATCACCGTGGTCGCGGATGTCGTGCGCGCGTATGTCGAATCGTGCTCGGCGGCGGAAGAACTGGAGATCGCGCGCAAGTCACTCGCGCTGCAGAAGCAGCGCGTGCAGCTCACGCAGCGTCTGCGCGATGCGGGCCGCGGCAACCAGTCGGAAGTCACGCGCGGACAGACGCAGGCCGACACGCTCGCCGCCGATATCCCGCGCTTCGTCGCGCGCCGCCGCGTCGCGCAATATCGCCTCGCGATGCTGCTCGCGCGTGCGCCATCGGATTTGCCGAAGGCGGCGCTCGCGTGCAATAAATTGCCGAAGCTGCGCGCGCCGATTCCGGTCGGCAGTGGCGCCGCACTGCTCAAGCGCCGTCCCGACGTACGTCAGGCCGAACGGCAGCTCGCGTCATCGACGGCGCGCATCGGCGTGGCGACGGCGGCGTTGTATCCGTCGGTGAGCTTTGGCGCATCGGTGGGATCGGTCGGCGTCGTGGAAGATCTGTTCGGCCCGACAACGAACCGCTGGGCGTTCGGTCCGCTCATCAGCTGGACCCTCCCGATCAACGGTCAGCGCGCGCGCGTGGTGCAGGCCGAAGCGGCGACGAGCGGCGCGCTCGCGCATTTCGACGGCGTCGTGCTGAAGGCGCTTCAGGAAACGCAGAGCAGTCTCGCGACCTACGCGTCCGATACCACGCGCGCCGATGCCTTGCGCACCGCGTACAAATCGGCGATCCAATCGGCCGATGAAACGAACCGGCTATATCACGCGGGCCGCGAGTCCTTCCTCAACGATCTCGATGCGACGCGCACGCTCACGGGCGTCGCGGCGCAAGTGGCGGCGGCCGAAGGACAGGTCGCGGTCGATCAGGTCAACCTGTTCCGCGCGCTCGGCGGGGGCTGGGAAACCGACGAAGCCCTTGCGCAGATTTCGAAGGGAAAATAAGCGCCGGGGAGATGATCGTGCGCGCGAGCGAATATCGGTTCGTTACCGTCTGGAAGATCGAAGCGCCGCTTGAACAAGTATGGAACGCGATCCACGATCCGGCCGCGTGGCCGCAATGGTGGACGTGCGTCGAGCGCGTGATCGAAGTGGAAAGCGGCGCGGACGATGGCGTCGGTGCGCTGCATCGCTATACGTGGAAGGGGCGCTTGCCGTACCGCGTGCGCTTCGACATGCGCGTGACGCGCGTCGAACCGCTCGTGTTGCTGGAGGGCGTTGCGAGCGGCGATGTCGATGGCTTCGGGTGCTGGCGCTTTTCGTCGAGCGATGGCGTCACCATCGTGCGATATGAATGGCGCGTGCGCACCGGGCGTGGATGGATGAATCTGCTCGCGCCCATCGCGCGCCCGCTCTTCGAATGGAATCACGATTACGTGATGCAGCAAGGCGGCGAAGCGCTGGCGAAGCGGCTAGATGCGCGGCTCGTCGGCATCGTGCATCGCGAAGGAATGCAGACTCGCTAAGGGTTTCATAAGGGTTCGCCGGATAAGATCGCATCGAACTTCCGGCCCAGGGCCCCGCCGCATGAACGAACTCGAAACGCTGAACCGCGCGTTGTTCCTGATGATCAACGCAGACCCCATGTCACCGCGTTGGCAGATCGACGTCACACTGGCCGTCGCCGATGACCTCATCTATCTGATACCGGCAACGCTTTGCCTCATGTGGCTTTTCGGCGTTGGCCGTCAGCGCGCGGCAGCCGTGCGCGCATGTTGCGTCACCTTTCTCGCGCTCGGCCTGAACCAGTTGATCGGTCTGGTGTGGATGCATCCGAGGCCGTTCATGATCGGCCTCGGTCATACGTTCCTGGAGCACGCAGCCGACTCGTCTTTCCCCAGCGACCACATAACCGTGTTCGCGAGCGTCGCGCTGACGTTCCTTCTTGCAGGGCTCGTTCGCACTGGCTTATCGCTCATGCTCGCGGGCGCGGCGGTCGCATGGGCGCGGGTGGCCATCGGCGTGCATTTCCCGCTCGATATGGCAGGCGCCGTGTGCGTCGCGTGCGTGGCTTATGTGCTCGTCGCGCCGCTGTGGGCGCGTGCGGGCGATGCATTGATGCGCAGGCTCGTCAGGCTATATCGACGAGCGTTGTCGTGGCCGATCCGGCGTGGCTGGTTCGCACGTTAGGGCCATCACTGAAAGAGCGCGGCAACCCTCACGCCGCGTGCGCCGTTCTCAACCTTTCGACCACCACGACACCCCGCATCAACGCCCCGCTCAAAAATCCTGCGACCTCCGCCGCGGGCATCGGCCGGCTCAGCAAGAACCCCTGCATCTGATCGCAAGCAAGCTCGCCAAGCGTGCGAAACTGCGCCTCCGTCTCGACGCCTTCCGCCACGACTTCAATCTGCAACGCACGGGCAAGCGTCACCACCGCGGACAGCAACGCGCTGCCGCGCTGGCCGGCGGAATCGAGATCGCGCACGAACGAACCGTCGATCTTGATCTGGTCGAATCGAAAACGCTGCAGATAGCCCAGGCTCGAATAGCCGGTGCCGAAATCATCGACGGCCACGGCATAACCGCGCGCCTGCAACGCCTCGATCGTGCAGCTTGTCTTCTCCACGTTCTGCATCGCCGTGGTTTCGGTGATCTCGAACATGAGGCGCGACGGATCGACATCGGCCGCGCCAACCAGCGCATCGATATGCGCAACGAGATCCGGGACGTTGAACTGGATCGGCGACAGATTCACCGATACGCATATGGCGGGCAACCCTTGCGTGTCCCATAACGTGATGTTGCGGCACACTTCGCGCAACACCCAATCGCCGATCTCGACGATGAGCCCCGAGCGTTCCGCGACCGGAATGAACTCGAGCGGCGCGATCTCGCCCAGCTCCGGATGATGCCAGCGGATCAGCGCCTCGACGCCCGTCACCGATTGCGTCGCGACGCTGAACTTAGGCTGGAACGACAGACTGAGTTCATCTTCGATCAAGGCGCGATGCAGGTCACGTTGCAGAATCAGCGACTTGAGCGCGGTATGGTTCATGCGCGGCTCGAACTCGCGGAACGTATTGCGCCCGCTTTGCTTCGCGGCGTACATCGCGGCATCGGCGCTGTGAAGCAGCTCATCGGCATTGGCGCCATCGCGCGGATGGAACGCAATGCCGATGCTCGCGCTCACGCGCAAGGGCAAGCCATTGACGACGATCTCCTGAGAAAGACGCCGCAACACACCATTGGCGACCGCTGCGGCCGACGACGCATCCAGCGTGTTCTCGACCACGATCACGAACTCGTCGCCGCCGAGCCGCGCGACCATGTCGGTATGACGCAAATCCTGGCGCAGCCGCTCCGCGCACACTTGCAGCAAGTCATCGCCGACGCCGTGGCCGAGCGAATCGTTGATCGACTTGAAACCGTCGAGATCAATGAACAGCACGGCGAACATCGACGCTTTGCGCGTGCTCTCCGCGACGGCCTCGGCGATGCGCAACGAAAGCTGCTGGCGGTTCGGCAGATTCGTCAGCGCATCGTGCGTGCCGAGGTAATGCAATTGCCGGTTCGCACGCTCGAGCGAGAGGGACAGGCTGCTCGTATGAAAGCCGAGCAACGCGAGTGTGCCGACCAGCACGGTGAACGACATCGCGGTGACGGCGAGCGCGAGCCAGTTGGCATCGAGCTTTGCGTCGGCGAGACACAGGCTGTCGGCGGCGAAGTTGGCCGCGTTCATGCCGAGATAGTGCATGCCGGTGATCGCGATCGCCATGATGAACGCCGCGCCAAGCCGTTTGATGACGAGGTTCTCCACATCCGACGCGCGCAGCGTGAAGGCAAGCCAGAGCGCCGCCATCGACGCTACGATCGCGACGGCGACCGAAAGCACGAGCTTCCAGACGGTGTAGTCGATACCCGGCGACATCTGCATCGCCTGCATGCCGGTGAAGTGCATGGCGGCGACGCCGAGGCCCATGATCGTGCCTGCCATCACGAGGCGCAGCCTGGACAATGCACCCCGGCTGGCCGTGGCGAGCGCGATGAACGACACGCCGACCGCGAGCACCAGCGACGCAGCCGTCGTCGTGAAATCGTAGCCGATGGCGATCGGCAGCGAGAACGCGAGCATGCCGATGAAGTGCATCGACCAGATGCCGACGCCCATCGATACGGCGCCGCCCGCAAGCCACAGCGGCCGGCGTTTCGCGCTCGCGAGCGCATTCAGGCCACCGGACAACTCCATCGCCGTGTAGGACGCGAGAAACGCGACCACCAGTGACAGGCAGACCAGCAGCGGGTTATAGACACCGGTCATCGGCCCACTCTCTCTTGTTTTTCGTTTCAGTCTTTTGCGACTGTTCTTCCGGCGCTCCGATCCGGCTTCGGGCCATGCCGTATCGGAGCGCTTTGCATCGTGACCCATGCGCTATCGGCAAACCGCGGCAAAACTTTAGCTGTGCGCGCCTCCGCGCTGCCTCACAACGGCGTCGTCTGATCGAGCACGGAGGCCAGAATCATCGCGCCCGCATTGCTCGGAACGGGCCGCGGATTGGGCGCATAGACATGATCGCCGGGACGAATCGCGCCCCCGCTCATCGCGCAGACGCCTGTCGTGCGCGCGCGCATCGCACGCCAGACCTGATCGCCGTAGCAGCAGCGCGTCGAGTCGCGCCATTCGATCGTCACGGTCGTCGTCGACGGACGCTCGATCAGCTTCACCGCGACGCGGCTGTCATCCGCTTGCGTGAAAGGACGCCGGAGCGACCGCGCCTCGAAGCTCACGCCGCCACTCAGCGACGTCAATTGAAAGATAGTTCGCGCCCACGGATCGAGGGCGATTGCGGCTTCAGCCATGTTCGGCTCCTTGTCGATGAATTGCGTGGATCGTCTGCCAGTGCTTCGGCGTGGCGCCGATCGCAGAACGGCATCGCGACGACTCCAAGTTAATCAAACGGAAAACGCCCGCCTAGCCGTACATACGGTTGACGACACCGCCTAATGGTTGAGTCAACCTATATCAAGGTTTAGGTCGCAGCGAACCGCTAACACCTTCGTCTGATCGCATACGCCGCGCGCATTAGCCGGCTCATCCGCGCGTGGGATGCGATGCAGCCGCACGGCCAGGCATTCGACGCAAAGCCATGCGAACGTTTATCCGACACACCGATGGCGGGTGCAAGCACGCTCCTTCGTAGGTGTAGCCGCGGCGCTTTCCGGCTTATAGAGTGTCGTCAAGGTCGAGACACAAGCAACGACCAACGACCTTGACAAGGGAAACCGGACAAGACCCTTTAGTTCGGATACCAGATCAGTTATCCAATACATCCACCAGGAGTTCGATCATGAAAAAGTATCTCGTCAGCCTCACCCTCGTCGCCGCTACGCTCGCCGCCCCCGCGCTCGCTTTCGCGCAATCGAACGGTCCCGTCACGCGCGCACAGGTCCGCGCCGATCTGGTCGCTGTCGAGAAGGCGGGCTATAACCCCGCGATCGCGAGCGATCCGTACTATCCCGCCGACATCCAGAAAGCGGAAGCAAAGGTCGCCGCGCAAGGCTATGGCGGCGCGCAAGCGGGCACGAGCGCATCGGGCAAAGCGGGCGTATCGAAGCATGCCGCGATGAAGAACACGTGCGTCGGTCCGATCGACTTCTGCCAGCCGTACTTCGGCAGCTGATCATCAATCCGGAGCTGGAACGCTGGTACTACGAGCGCGCCCATAGCCACATGACGGTCATTCCGGGCGCGAGCCATTCCGTGTACGAATCGAAGCCGAAGCAGGTCGCGGCTGTCATGCGTTCGACGGCCGCGCGCATTCATCTGCGTAATAGGTGCCGATCGAACCGCTTCAGTAGTTACCGCTGCGTCGTTCAAATGCCTTATATAGTGTGTGACTGCGCCTGATCCCGCACAAGGCATCGAATGATGAAACGGAGGAAACGATGGTTCGTCTCGTGATGATTCTCCTGGGCGTCGACTATCTGCGCTCCCGCTGGCGCTCGGTGATGACGCTCGGGTTGCTCAGCATCGCGCTCGGCGCCGTCATCTTCACCGACGCGCTCGACGGTTCGCTCTATTTCCCCATCATCCCCTTCGCGCTGATGATGCTGCTCGAAGGGCTCGCCACACTGACCGTCGCGTGGACCGGCATGGGCGGACAGCGCAAGCTCCGCTACGTGAAAGGCGCCACGTTCTGTCTGTCGGCGCTGCTTGTCTTGTTCGGCGGCGAGCACGGCAACTTCGTGCTGTCGCTCATCTTCGGCACGCTTTTTCTGGTCGATGGCGCATTGCAGATCGTCGCGGCGCGCGTGGTCCGCTACCGCAGATGGCGGCTCGCGACGGCGGGCGGCGTGCTCGAAATCGCCATCGCGATCTTCTTCTATCAGCCTTATCCGGATCACTATGCGGGCACCGTCGCGTATTGCGTCGCGTTCGGGCTCTTCTTCGGCGGCTGGAACATGATCCTGCTCGCCGCGCGCGTGCGGCGCATGGCCGCGAATCCGGCGGTCGAGGGCGCGGCGAATGCGGCCGTGCAGGAAGAGACGAAGCCCGCCGAGTCGCCATTCGCCGGCGCAGTATGGGACGGCCCGCCCGGGCCCAATGAAGCCGCGCTGACCGTGCACGTGTGGACGCCGCTCGGCACGGCGAAGTCGCAGCCGAGGCGGCAGTTGATCGTCGATCGCTATATCGCCGCCGTCGACAGGAACGGCACCATTTCCACCGGCCATGCGGCGCTGGAGACGCCCGAAGGCGTGTATATCAGCCTGTATCCGGCGGTCGAGATCGACCGTTCGCCGAACGACTTCGCCCGCACGCTGCGCGCGACACGCGACAACGACGTGCCCGGCTTCTTTCAGCCCGACTACGCGACGGAATCGCAGGCATGGTGCCCGTCGACGCAACAGGTCCGCATCCGCAACTACGATCCCGCGCGGCTTCAGCGCTTTTGGGAGAACTATCGTCGCGATACGACGTACAACCTCACGTACCGCAACTGTTCGAGCTCCGTGGCGCGCGCGCTGGAAGCGGCGATCGAGGGCGCGTCCGCGCGTGCGTGGGGCAAGGGCGACGGATGGAAGCCGCTCGTGCGGATCATGACGACGCCCGAGCTGTGGGTCGCGGCGCAAGTGAGAAAACGCGCCGCGACGATGGCCTGGACGCCCGGCCTCACGCTCGACTACGCGCGTGCGCTCAGCATGCTCGCCGACCCGCGTCACTCGGGCTGGGTGAAGATGGCGCGTTTCGCGGTGGCCACGATGTATCGCTCGCGGCAGCGCTGGCGCGCCGAGGAGCACGCGGCGGCGCAGGCTCGCGAAACGGAATCGGTGGCGGCGGAGCGGCATCCGGGTTGAGCCGCGTCCGGCCGTGATTCGACCGGCTTACTGCTCGCCTGGCTTGTCGACCGCCTTGCGGGAACGGCTCGCGCGCGACGACTTGCGCGGCGGCTTCACCGCTTCGGTTTCGGCAACCGGTTCAGACACGCCTTCCGCCGCGGGCTCTGCGCTCGCCTTGGCCGCTGTCTTACGCGCGCGGCGCGGCGCGGAGGTTTTCTTCGGCGCGGGTGCGGGCACGAATGCAGGCTCAGGCTCAGGCTCAGGCTCAGGCGCGGGCGCGGGCGCGGGCGCGGGCGCGGGCTCAGGCGCGGGCGCGGCTTGCGGCTCGTGCATCTCCAGCTCGACCGGCGCCCATGCTTCGCGCGATTCGTGCGATTCGGGTGCTTCCTGCACAGCGGTCAAAGGCTCCGGCGCAGGCTTTCGTTTGCCTCGCTTCTCCCTGCGCTTGCCGTTCCCGCCCGCTTCCTTTTCTCTTGCGGCGACCGGCGCTTCGGCTGGCCTCGCATCGACCGCCGACGTCTGCGTGGAGCGGAACACGAACGCGCCGGATTTATCGTCGCGGCCGACTTCCAGCAAGCCACGCGACTGCGCTTCATCGAGCAGATTGCCGAACGCCCGGAAACCGTATTGCGTTTCGCTGAAGCCCGGCTTGCGCCGCTTGATCGCGCTCTTGAGCACCGATGCCCAGATCTTGCCGCTTTCGCCGCGCTCCGATGCCAGCGCCTCGAAGGTTTCGACCGCGATCGCGATGGCCTGCGACTTGCGCGATTCCATTTCCTGCTTCGGCTGCCGCTCTTCTTCCGGCGCGCGCTTCGTCTCGCGTGCCTCGCGCTTGGCCATCGCGCGTTGCTGCTCGCGCACGAGGTCGTCGTAGAAGATGAATTCATCGCAGTTCGCGACGAGCAGATCGGACGTCGACTGCTTCACGCCCACGCCGATCACTTTCTTCGCGTTCTCGCGCAGCTTCGAGACGAGCGGCGAGAAGTCGGAATCGCCGCTGATGATGACGAAGGTATCGACATGCGATTTCGTGTAGCAGAGATCGAGTGCATCGACGACGAGGCGGATATCGGCCGAATTCTTGCCCGACTGGCGCACGTGCGGAATCTCGATCATCTCGAAGCTGGCCTCGTGCATCGCCGCCTTGAAGCCCTTGTAGCGATCCCAGTCGCAATAGGCTTTCTTGACGACGATGCTTCCCTTCAGCAGCAGGCGCTCGAGCACGGGTTTGATATCGAACTTCTCGTACTTCGCATCGCGAACGCCGAGCGCGACGTTCTCGAAATCGCAGAACACCGCCATGCTGACGCTTTCCTGAGGTCCAGCCATAAGGTTCTCCCGCCCGTGCGGCATGTTTGCAATGCGCACATGATAGCTTGTCGGCACGCGGGAGAAGGCAATGCTCGAATCATGATCCGCCGCCGATGTCCGCGTTCTTCACGCGCCGCGCCAGCAGTGCATCGAGCGTCTCGTCCGCTTCGCGCATCAGACGCTCGACGACTTCACCCGCCGACATCCGCTCGTTCACGAGCGCGGACGATTCCCCGGCGAACAGCGCCATCTTCTCCAGGTCGCCGGTCGTCGAGCGCAGCGGAGAGATCGTGCTGTACTTGTCGACCGGTCCCCATTCGTCGTGCGCGATGACCTCTCGCGGCAGCGCATACGGATCGTTGCCGAACAGATGAGCGCTCGCCGCATCCGTCACGCTGTTCGCGAGCACGCGCACCGGCGAGCCGGCGGGCCAGTTGATCGCGTAGATATCGGTGTGGACCGTGTCGCCCGCGCGTGCGTCGATCACGCGTTGCTTGTGATAGTCGTGGGCATAGGATTCGTGCGTCGTCAGAAAGACCGTGCCGCAATGGATGCCGCTCGCACCCAGCGCGAGCGCGGCGACGAGGCCCGCGCCCGTCGCGATGCCGCCGGACGCCGCCACCGGCACGCGCAAGTGCGCCGCGATCTCAGGCAGCAGCGTCATGATGCCGGTCGAGCCGCGCACGTGCCCGCCTGCCTCGACGCCTTGCGCGATGATCACGTCCGCGCCCGCTTTTTCCGCGCGCAACGCATCTTCGAGCGAGCCGACCTGATACAGCACGAGCGCGCCGCTGTCTTTCACGCGCGCGACGATATCGGGGACCACGTCCCAGAAGAAGCACATCGCGGGCACGCGCAGTTCGAGGCATGCGTCGAGTTCGGCGGCGAGCAGCTCGGGCTTCGTGCGCGCCGGAATCAGATTGACGCCGAATGGCCGGTCCGTCGCGGCGCACACCGCGGCGACTTCGCTCGCGATCGTCTCCGGCGATTCGCGCACCATGCCGAGCAGGCCGAAGCCGCCCGCATTCGACACCGCCGATGCGAGTTCGGCACGCGCGGGCCCGCCCATGCCCGCGGAGAGGATCGGATAGCGGCAACCGAGCACACGGGTCAGTTCGGTATCGAATGGCGCAGCGTTCGCGATCATGTCGGCCTCGCGCGATTGAATGGTCCGCTTGCAAGTGGCGGACCTTCGAAAAGCCTAGACGCGCCGCGCCGTGCTTTCAAGCGCTAAGTCAGGGCTTCGCGTAGCGCGCGGCGAGTGAGGCGAGGTCGCGGCGGACCCAGTCGGCATCGGCGGCGAATGTGTCATCCGACATGCCGGGTTGACGGAACAGCGTGAGCGCCACCTCCGCGCCCGCGCCGTTCTGATAGATACGCAACGGAACGTAGACTTCATCGCCGTTCGGCAGGCAGACGCGATGATCCATGATGCCGAACGCATTGTGCCCCGTGAAGCGGATGATCACGTCGCCCGCGGGGCCGCGGGCGCGCCAGTGATCGACCCGGTCTTCGAGCGCCGAATGCGCGAGCCCCGACGCCCACGTCGGGAAGACTTCCGGACGCCAGACGGCGTCGTAGAGCTCGCGCCAGTCGCGATCGATCGTCACGGTGAGGGTCCGCGTTTCCATCGTCACATGAGCGTCATGATTCGATCTTCGACATCACCGCCGTGGCCGGATCGTAGCGATAGCCCTTTTGCGCGAGCTGTTGCGCCATCTTGTCGCCGATCAGCTTTTGCTGCGCCTCGCGAAGCACGAGTTCGTGATCCGGCTTCAAGCGCTCCAGTTCGACCGCGAGCCTGCGCATCAGCGCGACTTCGCCGGTGCTGCGGGCATCGATGAAGAGGATCTTCTCGTTGGCCACGTCGAGGCGCTGGCGCAAATCCTTCGCGTAGGTCACCCATTGCTCGGCGTTGGCGCGAAGGTCGTCGTACGCCTTCGAATGCGCGTTCGCCTGCGCCGAAATCTGGCGCTGCAACGAAGCGAGCTCGGACTCGTCGCCCTGCTCCTTCTCGACGAAACGCTTCGCGAGATCGGTCGCGTTTTTCTCCGCGGACTCGGCGCGTTCGCGCAATGCGTTGACATCGTTCGACACGCGCGCGAGCTCGGCGCCCTGCTCGGCTTTTTCTTCCATCAACAGGCTGATGCGCTTGCGGGCCTCGTCAAGCTCGCCGCTCACGCGGTTCACGTGATCGCGCTGTGCGGCGAGTTCCGCGTTGCGCGCGGCCGTGCTGTCACGCTCGCTGGCGAGCGCGCCGCGCGCCTCGTTCAACTCGGCTTCGAGTGCGGCCGCGCGGGAGAGGCTGTCGTTCAGCTGCGCCTCGATGGCTTGCGCGCGCGACTGCGACGCGTTCACATCCTGCGACAGGCGTTCGGCTTCAGCCGATTTCTCCTGCGATGCGAGGCTCAGCGCTTCGTGCTCCTGCCGCGCCCGGTCGCGCTCTTCGGTGATACGCGCGAGCGCTTCGTCCTTGTCCGACATCAGCGCGTGCAGTTCCGCATGATCCTGACGCGAACGATCACGCTCCTCGGCGATGCGCGCCAGCTCTTCGTCCCGGCCCGTGAGCGACGTCTTCACTTGCTCGTGCTGCTGCAACGCCTGATCGCGCTCCGCGGCGATGCGCGCAATCTCTTGGTCCTTGCCCGCGAGCGCCGCACGCAACTGATCGTGCTGCCGCCGCGCCTCGTCGCGCTCGCTGCCGATATGCGCGAGTTCCTCGTCCTTGCCCGACACCAGCGCGCGCGCTTCGTCGTGCGCCTGCCGCAGCGCGTCGCGCTCCTGGGCAATGCGCGCGATCTCTTCGTCCTTGCCCGCAAGCGCCGCGTTCAGTGCTTCCTTCGCGGTCCGCTCTTCGTCGAGCGACGCCTTCAGCGCTTCCCGTTCCGATTGCTCCATCGACGCACGCTGCGCCGCTTCCTCGACGCGCGCCTCGGCGGTCTGCGCGCGCCCCGTGGCCGCCGCGACCTCTTCGCGCAAGCGCGCGACCGAGTCTTCCGACGCACGCAACGCGCTCAGCATTTCCGTCATTTGCTGGCGGTTGCGCGCGGATTCGTCGCCGCTCTTCTCGAACTCGGCGAGCGCCTCGTCGCGTTCGGCGAGCGCGATCGAAAGCCGCTGGCTCACGGAGGAAAGGCGCTGGCCGGACAGCCGTTCGGTTTCGTCGCGCGACACGGTCCAGAGCCGGCGCGCCACGTTCACGAGCGTCTCGGCAAGGTCGTCGGGAAGTCCGGTCGACGGCTGATGCGCCGGCATGTCCGGTTGACGCGCGTCACGCCATCGCTGCAGACCGGCAGCAATGGCGACGATCGAACCGCTTTTCGCCTCGGTCCAAACGGACACGGGGGAAACCTTGCGGCCTTCTTCGGACAGGCGATCGGCGATCGATGCGATCTGTTCGTCGGTGATGTTATCTACGTCTGTGGGCATAAGCGCCTCGAAAATCAGTGGCGTCGCACTCAATAGAACTGCGATACGTTGTTACATTCTGTGGAATCCGCGCGTGGCGGAAAGGAATGATACCGATTTTCGCCGCTTCTATAAGGGGCGGCGCGTCACGTGACGTCAAAACAGGGTATTTCGCAGCGGGAAGTGTATCGCCTGCACGATAATCGAGACCCGCCGCGTGATTCCAAAAAGCGCATCGAGCCCGGATGGATGATCCGTCCGGGCTCGAAGACTCGCGCAGCCGCACGCTTACGGTTTCGCGAAAACCGGGCCGAGGCCGATGACGGTCGATTCCGCCGAACGCGCGCCGGACGCATAGCCGCCGCTCACCGACGCGCCGTAAGCCGTCAGGCCCTTGGCCGCATCGACGCGCGCCTGCGCCGCCTGAATATTTTGCGGATACTGCGTCTGGTCGCTTGCGGGGTTGTAGCCCGCCTTTTGCAATTCGACGAGTTGCGCGCGCACGTCCGCACGGGTAATCGGCTGGTTCGACTGTGCGAACGAGAAAGCCGGAAGCGCGACAGCGGCAGCGACGATCAGCGATTGAATGACTTTCATGATTGACCTCCAGAGTTTGTGATGGAAGGCCCGCTTGCCGGTCCGCCGTGTGTTTCGGATCGTTCGGGCTTGGAGGTATTAGAACGGCGCGACGTATCCGGCTTATATCGATAATGAATCGACGTGTGTCCGCGAAAGACGCGGATACAGTGCGATACAAACCGCCTCGACGACGCCGGGCGCGGTCTACAATCGACGTCGCCATATCGCGCGGCGCAATAATCGCTCAATCATCGCCGGTGTCGAAAAGATGAAGGGAGGAGACCCATGCACACCCCGCGTCCGTCGCTGAACGCCCTGCGCGCGTTCGAAGCCGTGGCGCGTCTGCGCAGCATGACGCTCGCCGCGCAGGAACTAAGCGTCACGCACGGCGCGATCAGCCGGCAGGTGAAGGCGCTGGAGGACACGCTCGGCCTCACGCTGCTCGTGCGCTCGGCGCAGTCGTCCGATCCGACGCCCGAAGGCAAGCGCCTCGCCGAAGGCCTCACGACCGCGTTCGGTCTCATTGATGCGAGTATCGAGCAACTGAAGCCCGAGCCGCTCACGCTGTCGTGCTCCGCGACCATCATGATGAACTGGCTGATTCCGCGCATCGCGGGGTTTCATCGGCGCTATCCGCAGACCGAGCTCAAGTTCAACATGAACTACGACCAGATCGATTTCGTGCGCGACAAGATCAGCGTCGCGATTCGCGCGAACACGATCGAGCCGCCGAAGGACGCGATCACGCGCAAGCTCATCGACGAATGGATCGGGCCGGTCTGCTCGCCCGTGTATGCGCAGTCGATCCGGCTCGCCGCGCCCGCCGGTCTCGCGCGCGCGAAACTGCTGTCCACGCGCACGCGTCCCGAGGCATGGGAAGACTGGTATCGCGCGACGAACCTCGCGCCCGTGTCAGGCGCAAGCGCGGACGTCTACGACCATTTCTATCTGCTGATCCAGGCGGCCGTGTGCGGGCTCGGCGTCGCGCTCGTGCCGCAAATGCTCGTCATGAACGATCTCGTGTCCGGCAAGCTCGTCGCGCCGTTCGGCTTCGCGCCGGGGCCGCGCGAGCTCGTGCTATGGGTCGCGCCGCATCTGCGCGCCCATGCCGATGTCGCGCAGCTCGAACGCTGGCTGATCGAAGAGATGAGCGAAAGCCTGAAGGAAATGACGGCGTTTCTGGAGGCGTGAGACGCGCTCAGGCCACGCCGTCGCGCACGCTCCCGAAGAACGACACGCCGCCGATCTGGCCGCCTTTCAGCACGATTTCGAGGCCGTCGCGGGCGGGATCGTCGGACCATGCGCGGCACAGCGGCGCGCCCGGCGCCATGCCCGCCGCGACGCTCAGCGCCGTGATGCCGAGCTTGCCCGCGACTTCGCCCGAACTGTCGCCGCCCGCCACGACGACGCGGCGCAACGGCGTGCGATCGAGCAGCCGGCGCATCACCTCGGCGAGCGTTTCGCCGACGCGGCGCGCGGCATCGGCACGGCTCAGCGCGGCTTCTGTGGCGATATCGTCGAAGGCGAGCACGGCGGGATCGTCGGGGCCTTCGGCGCTGAATATCAGCGGGCTTCGGCCGTCGCGCACGGCTTGCCCCGCGATGCCGACGACGCGCTCGATCTCGGCTTCGCGCGATGGCGCATCGAGGGCGCGGCGCAGGTCCAGACGCTCGACGCAAAAGCCGTTGTCGCGCGCCCAGCGGATCTGTCCCGCGGTCACCGGCGAACAGCTTCCGCTGACGGCCGCGATCACATCGACCGCATTCGCGACGGGCAGACCGGGTGTCTGCGGCACGAGCCCGCACGCGCGCCAGTGCGCGGCGAGCGCATATTGCAATCCCGACGACGATGCGGTGAACACGCCCTCGCCACGCGCTTCCCAGACGAGCTTGCCGGCGGCGGCGAGCGTTTCTTCGTCGAGGACGTCGATCAGAACCACGGGCGTGTCTTTTCGCATCAACGCGTTCAGGCGTTCATGCGCCTGATCCGAACGAAGCTGCACGAAGTCGATGAGCCCGATCTCGCGCCGGGTCTGACGCGCCAGATGCACGCGCAGGTCCGCTTCGTCCATCGGCGTGACGGGATGGCGCGACATCGTCGGATGACGGTCCAGCCGATAGCCTTCTCCCTCCACCGCCGCGAACAGATTGCCGAACGCCTGATAGCGCTTCAGGCGCGGCGCGCCGACGATCATCGGCGACCACGCGCCGCGCATGTGCGTCACGCCGATATCGGTCGCGCGTCCGATCGAACCCGTCTGCGGCGATGAATCGAAAGTCGAGCAAACCTTGTATTGCAGGATCGGCGCGCCCAGTGCGGCGAGATTCGCGAAGGCGCGCGGCAACTCGTCGTCCATCCATTGCGGACTGCGCCCGCGCGACGAGCCTGCGAGTCCCACGCAGCGCACGCCGGGAAAGCGCGCGAGCAACTCGGGCGTCGGGGCTTGCAGACAAAGCAGCGTCGGCACGCCGGCGGCCGTCATCGCTTCCATCGCGTCGGTCGAGCCTGTGAAATCGTCGCCGTAGTACGCGAGCAAAAGGCCGTCGGGCCATTGGGCGTTCATTTCCAGAACTCCAGCGCGGCCTTCAACGCGGGACTGCGTTCGGCATGACGCGCGAGCGGCACGCCTTCCATCGCCGCGACCCACGCCTCGCGCAGCGCCTCGACGCCCGCCGCCACGCCGCCCGGATGCCCGAAGATGCCGCCGCCCGCCGTGTGGATCAGGTCCGCGCAGCCGATCGCCGCATACGTGTCGGCGGCTTGCAGACCCGTCTGGCCGGAGCTGAAGACGGGCATCGCGGTCAGCGGCGCCGATTCCATCACCGGCGAGAGCACCGCGCGCGCCGCCGCGATCACGCTTTCATCGGACTCGCTGAACTTGTTGCGCAAGCCGTTCACGTGCAGATGATCCGCGCCCGCGAGACGCCACAACATCTGCCACGGCGCGTAGTCCCAGCCGAGCGCTTCGCTGCGCGTCAGGTAGCCCCAGCCGGCGCGATGCGCGTGAATCGGCAACTGGCTATGCTTGCGCAACTCGTGCATGCCGACGAGCCCGATCGAATTGAGCACCGCCATCACGCAGGTGCCGCCCTGTTCGAGCACGAGATCGTGACGGCGCTTCATCTGATCGAGGTCGCCCGTCACGTTGAACGCGACCATCACCTTCTTGCCGGTGCGCTCGGCGTGATCGTTCACGACGCGCATCACCGCGCGCACGCGTTCGTCGAACGGGCAATGCGAGCCGTCGGCCTGCAATTCGTCGTCCTTGATGAAGTCGATGCCGCCCGCCACCAGCGCCTTCACCTGCTCCGCGGTTTCGTGCGGCGACAATCCGACGCTCGGCTTGATGATCGTGCCGATGAGCGGCCCGTGCTGCACGCCCGACAGCTTGCGTGTGCCTTCGATGCCGAACGCGGGCCCCGGATACGCCTTCGCGAACGAATCGGGCAGGCGCAGGCCCGTGAGCCGCAAGCCCGACACCTGCCGCAATTCGAAGAGGTTGCCCGCGATCGTCGACATCAGATTCGGCAGCGACGGCCCGAAGTTTTCGATCGGCCACGACAGTTCGAGCGTGCATTGCGTATAGCACTTCGACTCGGCGCCGCCCGCCAGGCTCGGCGCCTCGCTATGGTCCAGCACTTCGAGCCGCTCGACGCGCGCGCCCGAGCGCGCCTTGAGTTCGGGCGTCTCGTTGGGCAGCGCGATGAAGGTGCCGCTCGACTGCTCGCCCGCGATCGTTTCGGCGGCAGTGCGCGGGTCGACGCCGGTTTCGAGCCAGTAAGTGGCGTGGATGCGTTCGCTCACAGTCAGTTCCTCACAAGTCGATTTCAATGATGCCGGTGCAATCGCGCTTACGTGATCCGCCGAATGCTTTCCGCGATCTCTTCGCGGTCGAACACGTTCTTCCAGTCGTCGCGCATGAGACGCGGCTTGCCGAACTCGATCGCCTTGTTGCAGGCATCGGAGAACGCGCCGGGAATCTCGTTGAAGATCACCGCGCCGAGAATGTTCATGTGGCCGAGCAGGAAATCGCGCGCGGCCTGTTCCGGCACGCCGCGCTTGATAGTCTCGTCCATTGCTTCGCGCATCACGTAGAGCAGCGTCGCGCAGATCGTTTCCGACAAACCCGGTTCGAGGATCGCCATCTGATCGACGGTCAAACGATACGAGCGCAGGATCGGCGCATAGATCACCTTCGCGACGGCCTCGCCCAGATCGAACGCTCCCTCCGGCCCTTGCATCAGCGCGCTGACGATCGACTGCTTCGCATGCGCGCCGCCGAAGTGATCGTGCAGCGATTCTTCGTCGAGGTCGTAGTTGAAGATGATCGGATGGCACGGATGCGCGACGAAGTACGTCAGGTCCTTGCGGTCCGGAAGATGGCCCGCGAAGGGCGCGGCGGCATCGAGTGTCATGACCATCGTGCCGGGCGGCAGCTTCGGCGCGATCTCGTGCGACAGCTTGCCGATGAGCGTATCGGGCACGGCGAGGATGACGACATCGGCGCCGTCGAGCGCGGCATCGGCGGACACGCATTCGATGCCCAGTTCGTCCTTCAGACGCTTCTGTCCGGCCGCGCCCGGCTCAACGTGCGCGACACGGTAGTCCGATTTCAGCAGATTGCTCGAGAGGCGCACGCCCATCTTGCCGCCCGCGCCGAACAACGCGATCTTTTCGTTCATTTCAGTATTCCTTTGTGAGGTGAATGTTCAATGTGCGTTCGCCGCGACGGCGTCGGGCGCGCGTTCCTGGCTCGTGCGTCCGATCGCGAAGGCGAGCGCGGCGGACATCAGCATCACCGCGCCGACGATCAGCATCGGCACCTGATACGAGCCGGTCATGTCCTTCGCCATGCCGGTGACATACGGGGCGACGAAGCCCGCGAGATTGCCGACCGTGTTGATGAGCGCGATGCCCGCGGCCGCCGCGGCGCCCGACAGGAAGCGCGCCGGCAGCGCCCAGAAATTCGGCAGCGCGGAGAAGATCGCGCAGGCCGTCACGGTGATCACGGCGATGGTCGCGGCGGGCGAGCCCATTTGCAGCGCGAGCGGCACGCTCACCGCGCCGATCAGCGCGGGCACCGCGATATGCCACGAGCGCACGCCGCGCTTCGTCGCATCACGGCTCCAGAGGAAGAGTGCGAAGGCGGCGGGCAGATAGGGAATCGCGGTGATCAAGCCCTTCTGGAACACGTTGAAGTGCGTGCCGAAGCGCGTTTCGAAGCCACCGATGATCGTCGGCAGGAAGAACGCCAGCGCATAGAGCCCATAGATCAGGCCGAAGTACATCAGCGCGAACAACCACACGCGTCCGCTCATCAGCGCGGCCATCGGATTGCCGTGGCCCCGCGCGCCCGATGCGCCCTTCGCGCGGTCCTCTTCTTCGAGGCGCGTGACGAGCCAGTCGCGTTCGGCGGGCGTGAGCCATTTGGCGTCGGCGGGTCTGTCGGTCAGATAGAACCACGCGATCACGCCGACGAGAATCGCCGGCACCGCGACGCCGAAGAACATGATGCGCCAGCCGGCGAGACCGAAGAGGCCGTGCGCTTCGATCAGGAGCGCGGCGAGCGGCGCGCCGATGACGATCGTGAGCGGCTGCGCGAGATAGAAGAGCGCGAGGATATGGCTGCGATGCTTCGCCGGCACCCACATGCTGAGGAAGAGAATCGCGCCGGGAAAGAAGCCCGCTTCCGCGACGCCCAGCAGAAAGCGCAGCGTATAGAGGCCCCCGATGCTGCTGACCCACGTGAAGAGCAGCGCGACGATGCCCCACGTCACCATGATGCGCGCGAGCCAGCGGCGCGCGCCGAACTTGTGCAGCGCGAGATTGCTGGGAATTTCCAGCACGATATAGCCGATGAAGAACACGCCCGCCGCGAGGCCGAACTGCGCGGCGGTGAGGCCGAGATCCTTGGTCATCCCGTTCGGTCCGGCGAAGGAAATCGCGGTCCGGTCGAGAAAGTTGATGAAGAACATCAGCGCGACGAACGGCACGAGCCGCCACGACACTTTCCTGATCGCCGATCGCTCGACGGACTGCGTTTCTGCAACGTTCATGTCTCCTCCAGGCGTAGCGCACGAGTGTGGTCAACCGGTGAGGTGAGTAGACCATCGCGCAAGGGACGCGAGACATAGGGGGAAACGTGGGAATCGGTCGATTTTTTCTCACAGGGTGACGCGGGAAAATCACCGCTGCGCCGCGACAATGGGCGAATTCCTGCGCCTAAACCTCACATCGCTTGACGGCTGCCTCAGGTATTTCAACCGTTGAATTGTTCTTGATCGGCGGCTTCACGGTCTGGAACGCTCGCGGCATGGCCATTGACCTTCAGGTTCGAAGGCGTTGACGTCATCCTGGCGGACAAACGGACAAAGAGCGCTGTCGCGCCCTTTATCCCTTCCGAAGCGTCACCGACGTTCCAGCCCGCCCCGACGCGCACCATCACGCCGCGACGCGCATCTCCCTCGTTCCGCCCTTGCCCCGGCTCACCGCCGCCAGCGCCGCGAGGCTGATCACCGCCGTGAACATCATGTAGAAGCTCGGCGCCGCCTTGCTGCCGGTCGAGCTCAGCAGCCAGATGATGATCGCGGGCGTGAAACCGCCGAACACCGTCACGCCGATGTTGTAGCCGATCGACATGCCGGTCGCGCGCGTCGACACCGGAAAAATCTCCGACATCAGCGCCGGCAGCGCGCCAAAATAGATCGCCTTGAGCAGCGCCAGCCACGCGACGAGCGCAAACAGCGCGGGCACCGACACATGCGACACGACATACGCGAACGCCGGATAGCCCGTCACGAACAACAGCAACGCCGCCGTCGACATCTGCTTCACGCGGCCGATCTTGTCGGAGAGATGGCCCGCGAACGGTGTCACGAACGTCAGCATGAACCCTGCGACCATGCTCGCCGCGAAACCGGTCGATGCGTCCAGCTGCAGCTCGCGGATCGCGAACGTCGGCACGTACTGCAGCAGATAGTTCACCGCCGTCGACACCGTCAGCGCGCCGATCGAAATCAGCAGCAAGGTCTTCTGCCGCGCGAAGACATCGCGGACCGGCGTCGCCGTGTGCTCGGCTTCCGTGTAGTCGGTCGCGTCTTCGAGATAGCGGCGCAGGAACAAGCCCGCCGGCCCGATCAGCAAGCCGAAGAAGAACGGAATGCGCCAGCCCCACGCGGCCAGGTCCGTGGCGGGCATCAGCTTGGCGAGCGCGAAGCCGAACAGCGACGCGAGCAAGGTCGCAAGCCCTTGCGTCGCGAATTGCCAGCTCGCGAGCAGGCCGCGCCGGTCGGGTGCGTGCTCGATCAGCATCGCCGTCGAAGGACCGAATTCGCCGCCCGCGGAGAAGCCTTGAATCAGCCGCGCGATGAATACGCCCGCCGGCGCGACCAGCCCGATCGATGCATAAGGCGGAATCACCGCGATGATCGCCGTGCCGATCATCATCAGGCCCACCGACATCATCAGCGCCGCCTTGCGTCCGCGCTTGTCCGCGTAAGCGCCGAGCACCATGCCGCCGATCGGGCGCACGAGATAGGACGCGCCGAACGAGCCGAACGTGAGCAGCATCGACGCCGTCTCGTTCGCGGCCGGGAAGAAGTTCTTCGCGATATACACCGCGAAAAACGCATAGATCGCGATATCGAACCATTCGAGCGCGTTGCCGACCGAAGTCGCGAGCACGATCTGCGTCAGGCTCAGAGGCTTTTTGTTCATGATGTCAGCGTGTCATGAGTAGCGGTTGATCAATGCGCGTCGCGCATGGCGATGATTGCAGCGGTCTTCTCGCCGAGATCCCACCAGAGGCCCGCCATCACGCCGAGCGATTCACGCATCACGGGTGCGAGCACATGTTCGTTCGGCGCGTGCTGATTGCACGCGGGATACGAATGCGGCACCCAGAGCGTAGGCAGCCCGAGCGTCTTGGCGAAGACATCGTTGGGCACCGTGCCGCCCAGGTTCGGCAACAACGCGGGCTTCTTGCCGGTCGTCGCGCGCATCGAATCGAGCGCCCAGCGCACCCAGGGATCGTCGAGATCGAGGCGCGTCGCGGGCGTGCCGCGCGTCGCTTCGACCTTCACTTCGTCGAAGCCATGTTCGGTGAAATGACGCTCCAGATGCGTCTGCACGTTCTCCCAATCCGTGCCGACCACGAAGCGCAACTGGCACACCGCTTTTGCAAAAGGCGGGATTGCGTTGACGGGCGCATCGGCGTTGCCGGATTTCATCGCGAGCACTTCGAGCGCGTTCCAGCCGATCACGCGCTCGGTCGGCGTGAGGCCCGGCTCGCCCCACGCCGGATCGATCTCGGGCGAGCTGTCGTCGCGGCCGAGTTCGATATCGGCGAGGGCTTCGCGCACGGCCTGCGAAATCGGCGGCGGCCGCAATCCAACGACTGCGATACGCCCGTTTCGATCGACGAGACTCGCGATCGCATGCGACAGCACGACCGCCGGATTACGCAGCACGCCGCCCCAATTGCCCGAATGATGACCGCCTTCGCGCAGCTTCACGGTCAGCTCGAACGGCACGCCGCCGCGTGAGCCGAGAAAGAGCGTCGGACGCTCAGCGGACACGCGCGGCCCATCGGAGGCGATGAACACGTCCGCCGCGAGCGCGTCCGCGTGCGCGGCGCAGACCTCGTTCAGCCCCGGCGAGCCGATCTCTTCCCCGGTCTCGAAGATCACTTTCACGTTGTAGCCGAGCCGGCCTTCGCGCGCCGCCAGCACCGCCGCGAGCGCCGCGAAATTGACCGAGTGCTGCCCCTTGTTGTCGGCGGTGCCACGGCCGTACCAGCGGTCTTCGTCGACGACGATGTCCCACGGCTTCAGGCCCGCGCGCCATTGCTCGTCGTAGCCGCGCACGACATCGCCGTGACCGTAGGTGAGCACGGTCGGCAAGTCGTCGGACTCGTGGCGTTCGGCGATGAGAAACGGCGGCCCGCCCGCCACCGGGTTGTCCACGATGCGCGCGGTGAAGCCGAGAGGCGCGAGCGTGTCGCTGACTTCGTCGGTGAGATAGGCGTGCAGCGCGGGATTCGCGCCGTTCTGGCTTTCGGTGCGAAACGCGACGCGGCGCTGCAGGTCCGCGAAAAACGCGCCCGAATCGAACGCTTTACAGGCGATGGCGATGGCGGTTTCACGAGTGTTCTGAGGTTCTTTCACGACGTCTCCCGGCTGTTATGACTTGCAATTCCAGCCAGTCTAGAAACGCCAAAAATTCGCGACAATTTCAAATTTTGCCGATAGCATTGCCAAAAAGGCAACGCTCGGGGGAGGCATCGTGCTGCACGGCATCGCACTCAGATACTTCGTGGAGGTCGCGCGCTCGGGCTCGCTCGCGGCGGCATCGGAACAACTGCATGTCGCGGTGTCGGCCATCAGCCGCCAGATCGCGAAGCTGGAGGAACAGGCGGGCACGCCGCTTTTCGAGCGCATGCCGCGCGGCATGATCCTGACGGAAGCGGGCGAGTTGCTCGTACAGCACGCGCGCCGCGCGTTGATGGATGGCGACGCCGTGCTCGACGAAATCTCGGACATGCATGCGATCGGGCGCGGCATCGTGCGTATCGGCTGCACGGAGGGCTTTACGCGCTGCTTTCTGCCGAGCGTGATGGCGGCGCATTATCGCGCGTATCCGCGCACGCGCTTCGTGATGCGTTCCGGTACGCCCGGCCAGGTCGAGCATTGGGTGGCGAGCGGCGAGGTCGATGTGGCCCTCGCGTTCTCGACATCGACATCGACGGCATTGAGCATCGAATACAGCGTGAAGGCGCCGGTCTGCGCGCTGCTGCCGCCGACGCATCCGTTAGCGGGCAAAACGAGCCTCACGCTCGATGAGATTCTCCAGTACCCCACCGCCGTGCTAGATCGCGGCACCACCGTGCGCCAACTGGTCGACTGGTGCTGCTCGGCGCGCGGCGTGCATCTGGAGCCGGTGCTGGCGAGCAACAACTCCAGCGCGATGCATCACTTCGCGGCGCTCACCGGCGCGATCACGCTCGGCAGCGCCGTCGCGCTCGAAGGCGATCCCGGGCCGCCGACGCTCGTCGCCACGCCTATCGACGAGCCGTTGCTCAACGAGCGTCTGTTGCAGGTCACGGTCATGCGCGAGCGCCGCCTGCCGCCTGCCGTCGATCAGTTCTTGAAGTCGCTGACGAACGCGCTGCGCGAGAGTCTCGGCAAGCCCGTGGCGCGTGCCAGGAAGAAAAAGCGTTGAGGCTTCACTGCGTGGCGACCCACCACCTCGTGCCGGCGGCATCGCGAAAGCCGCCACGGAAGTCGTCGTCGTCGCGCTTGCGCGTCGGCGTCTGCACGCTTTGCGCTCCGTTCTGCATCGCGCGATCGTAGACGGCTTGCGCATCGCGCACATAGACGTGGATATGCGGCCCCGCCGACTGATGACCGGCCGCGCCGCCGCCGATCATCACGATGCTGTCGTCGATGCGTACTTCGGCGTGCATCAGCGAGCCATCGGGGCGGTCGAAGCGACGGACCAATGCCCCGTCGAAGACGCGTTCGAGAAACGCGATGATCGTTTCCGCGTTCTCGCAGATGAGATAAGGGCTGACGGAGGGATAGTTCGCGGGTTTCCAGCCGGTCATATATGTTTCCTGAATCGCGCTGTGGAAGTATCAGCGTAGCGCAAAGGCGCATTCCCGGATCCACCCTGCGCAAGTTACTCGCGGCCTCGGCTATCTGGTGCGATTGCAGGATCGTGACAGAGGCGGTCACATCCTCCTTCACAAACGGGCAGAAGACCTATCGTCGTGCGTCTGAAGTGCTCGTACTGTTCCGGCGTCTCTCCCCGACGCTCCTGCAAAACCTGAGGATCATAAAATATGTTCTCCTCTTTCAAGCCAAGCTGCATCAGGTAAGCCTTGATCATCTTTCCCCTTGCGTTGGCAAGACTCGCGGCCCGGTGCTCGCTCGCAAGGGCCGGACTGATGATTTCCGCTTTGATATCGACACCGGTCACGCTCCTCCAATCCCTCGCCCGGATAACCATTTGAGCAACTTCAACGCGTGCCGCATTGCCGATGTCGACGGTATTCAAGGGAATGGTTACGTCAAGCATTTGCGAGAATGTACAAGCACATGCAGGCATCGCATGGCACAGAATCAGCATGAATCCGGCTCGAACGACCGATTGCTTCAGCTTTTCCATAGCCGCCCATCCGGGTCGAGATCAAGGCCCTCGAAGTGGGCGATATAGCAAGCAATGCTGTCAGCGTTATTCAAAGACTCCTCGCTGTGCGCTCGCGCCCAATACTTTAGTCCGCTAGCCCACCCGTATGCATTATCAAGGGAATCGAACGCATCAACGTAATGAGTACATTCATGAAGCAGCACCTTCAGCTTGCAATTGGTATGGAGATCCGCTGACGGGAGCGTACAGAAATGCGAGTAGAACTGAATGATGCGCTTCTGTGAATCAGGCTTGCATACCGCTGCATCGTTGCTTCCCATATCGGCGACGGGGACGCAGCTTAGCGATTTGCCTAGCTCATCGTCGTAACGAATCATGTTCTCCGGCGTCAACTCACGAAGAACCGATTGAAGCCTTGGCAATCCTTCCAGCAAAGTTTTACGCGTGCCTTCGTCCGATTTTCCGAACCACGTCTGCACACGCTCTTTCTCCCTCACCCAGACCGTCGCGAGCGCGATAATTCGGTCGTCGATCATTTTCACCGCGATATCGCGCAATCTCATCATGAGTTTTCGAAACTGCGCGTTCGTCATATTCGGGCAGATCGGCGTGGTGTTGATGAACACGGTCACAGTCGATCCCTCGATCGTGTTCGTAGTCGTTCTTGCGACGGTTATCCATTCTTGTTCGGACATTATTTGGACTTCCCTTGCGTGCGGTCGAAACGCCTCTACGACGCGTTGTATGTTCGTTCACCCTATGCGAAGGGACCGCAATTCCTGATCCCTCGCGAAGAAGCGCCGGGCGCAAGCACGCCCGGCGCAAGACCAGCAGTTAATAAGCTCTACGGCTTCAAACGCCTTCCACCACATCCTCATCGTCCAGTTTCTTCGACACCGCCTTCGGCATCTCGGGCGTCGCCTTTGGCGCGGGCTCGAACCGGTGCACGTCATGCGTGACGAAACCGAGATCGTGGCTCGGCACGTCGAACCACTCCGGATGGCCGAACGAGCGTCGAATGTCTTCCAGTCCGCTTTCCCAGTGCTCGCCCATCGTGTCGATGCTGAACTCGTAGTCCTTGTAGTGCCCTTCGAAGAACTTGTTCTTGTAGATGAGATGCACGACATTCACCGCGCCGCCATCGGCGACTTTCTGCGCTTCGCGCAATAGCGGGGTGGAGCGGCGCGTCTTCTCGGGAATATGCTCGAGCAGTTCCTTGATGAGCCGTGAATGCTTGCGGTTATGCGCCAGGAAATCGGTGATCGCGCGGGTTCTGCTCGAATATTGAATGTCCTTGGTGCGCTCGCTCACATCGAGAAAATCGCCCGGCAGTGTGCCGCGCGCGCTCCACAGGTCCACCTGAAACACGAGCGTGTCCTTGCGCTGACAGTCGCGGATGATCTCGGTCAACGGTGTATTCGATACGAGTCCGCCGTCCCAATAGAATTCGCCGTCGATCTCGACTGCCGGAAAGCCCGGCGGCAACGCGCCCGACGCCATGAAATGCTCGGGCGCAAGACGCATCCTCGTGTTGTCGAAGTAGACGAGATTGCCGTTGCGCACGTTCACCGCGCCCACGGACACGCGCATGTCGCCATCGTTGATGCGGTCGAAATCGGCATATTGCAGCAGTGTCGATCGCAAGGCGGACGTGTCGTAATAGCTCACCTCGCTCGGCCGCTTGCTCCGCGGACGCGCGGAAAAATCAGGGATCTCCACGCGTGGCGAGTAGAAGCCCTTCTGCCCCTGACTCACCGCACGCAAGGCCGCCCACATGCTCGAGAACTTGCGGCTTAGATTGGCGAAGCCGAACGCGGCGGGCAGGTAGGCGCCCACGTTTCCAACCAGATCCGCAGGCTGGCAGACCGTGCCCCAGAAGCCGCGCAGCGCGGCCACGCGATCCTCCGGCGCGTTGCCCGCGATGATCGCGGTATTCAACGCGCCAATGGAAATGCCCGATGTCCACGTCGGCTCGACGCCGACTTCGGCAAGCCCTTCGAACACGCCTGCCTGATACGAACCCAGCGCGCCGCCGCCTTGCAGCACGAGGCAAACCTCATCGTAGTCCGGCAGCGCGACGTGGTTCGGCTGTGTGAGTGTGTTGCGTTGACTGCGGCGCATGGGCTCTCCTTATCGTTTTATCGTTTATTGCATGAACCAGCCGTGGCTCACGACGATCGACTGGCCCGTCAGCGCATTCGATTCGAAGCCCGCGAGGAACGCGACCGTGTTCGCGACATCGGCGACGGTCGTGAATTCGCCGTCGACCGTTTCCTTCAGCATCACGTTCTTCACGACATCCGCTTCGGAAATGCCGAGCGCCTTCGCCTGCTCGGGAATCTGCTTTTCGACGAGCGGCGTGCGCACGAAACCGGGGCACACCACATTGGCGCGCACGCCGCGCGGGCCGCCTTCCTTCGCGACGACGCGCGCGAGTCCCAGCAGGCCATGCTTCGCGGTCACATAGGCCGACTTCAGCTTCGATGCCTCGTGCGAGTGCACCGATCCCATGTATATGATCGAGCCGCCCTTGCCCGATGCGTACATGTGCTTGATCGCGGCCTTCGTCGTGAGGAACGCGCCGTCGAGATGGATCGCGAGCATCTTCTTCCAGTCCGAGTACGCGTACTCTTCGATCGGCGCGACGATCTGAATGCCCGCGTTCGACACCAGCACGTCGATGCCGCCGAGCTTCGCGACCGCGTCTTCGATACCCGCGTTCACCGCATCTTCGCTCGTCACGTCCATCGAAACGGCGATCGCCTTGCCGCCTGCTGCGACGATGCTGTCCGCCACTTTCTGCGCATTCGCGATGTTCAGGTCGGCGATGACGACCGCCGCTCCGTCGGCAGCGAGCTTGCGCGCCGTCTGCTCACCGATGCCGCTTGCTGCGCCCGTCACGAGCGCGACTTTTCCTTGCAGTGCCATGTGTAGTTCCCTAGTTGATGTTGTAGGCGTTATTGATTGACGGCGAGCTTGAGCTCGTCGCCGGATGCGAGATAGTCGTAGGCGACTTCGCCGATATCGAGCGTGAGGTTCGCGATGATATGCCGCGCGCCGACCACCTTGCGCACCGGCAGGTCCGCGACGGGCGCGAGCGCATGCGCGTGCAGCTCCAGCGCGGCCGGGCCTTCCCACGCGCCGGTCACGGTCACGTCACGCAAGAAGAAGCGCACGAGTTCGCATACGCGCGCGGTGCCGTCGACATGCGGCAGGACCTTCAGCAGATAGTTCGGTACTTCGGCCAGCTTTTTGCGCTCCGCTTCGAGATCGAGCGGACGATACTTGTAGCCCATCGTGCCCGTCGCGACGCGCTGCGTGCCGTATTCGAGCGTGCCGAGCAGCGTGTCCTTGCCATCGACGGAGAGGCGCGGTCGCGCGAGCTTCTTCGGAAAGCCCCAGATCTCGCGGCCGCCCGCGATCGGGCCTTCGTCGTCCAGATACATCGCGTGCGTGTAGCTGCCCTTGTTGCCGTCCGGGTCGATGACGGAAATCACCTGGCCGCTTTCGGTGTAGTCGCCGAAACCCGAGGAGTCGGGCATGCGAATGAATTCGTAACTCACGAGACCGCTATCCACCTTGAGCGGCTCCGGCACCACGGCGCGCAACGCGTCGAGGTCCGTTTCGTAGGTGATGATGAAGTACTCGCGATTGAGGAAGCGGAACGGCGGACGCGGATAGGCGGGATTGTGCACAGGCATGGCGAACGCATTCCTGCGGATGTAATCTTCTTTCACTAAATCGCTCCAAGTTTTAGAACAGGCACGATAGTAAATGCAGTCGATGACAACTGTCGCGGATGCCCGCCATGAAAGCTTGCGGGTTCAAGTCAAGCGAAACCACAAAACCCCGTCGCTTCAATGTCTTATGGCCCGCGACTGACTGACTGTATTTTTTTGTGCAATATACTGTTGTCTCGGGCGGGTCGATGCGGGCCGGAACTACGAGCCGCCGCCTGGCTCTGAGCGTATCGACGCCCTTCGTGCCGGTTTCCCCTACTTGCACCGGAATAGCGAGTCTTATATTTCTCTTCGTGCGAAGCGGCGAGCCAGGCGTTGTTTTGCGATCCTTAAGGCCATCTCCTCAAAGCGAGTCTCCGATGAAAACGTCCTTGAAGAAAACTCTCGTGCTTTTAGTGCTGGCGGCATTCGCGGCGCCGACGCTGTCGTTCGCGGCCGCGGAATATCCGGACAACAAGCCGCGCCCCGCCTACAAGAAGGGGCATAAGCACAAGAGCAAGAAGTCGACGACCACGCCGCCGCCGGCCTCGCAGACGCAATAAGCCCTCTTCGCCGACAAGAGCACGCGCGCTGCAAGACGGACGCGCGTGCTTTTTCTATTGTCCGGGCGGGCGCGGCGTTCGGAGACGGGTCAGACGAAAGGGATCGTATCGCTGCAGAAACTATTGCGGGCCCGACACGAGGCGCGCGCGCATTGCATCGAGACGTGCCGCGCTGATGTGTCCGCGCGTCGCCATTGCTTCGAGCGCGGCCAATGCCGATGCGGGACCATAGATCGATGCGGCTTTGGCGTCCGCATCGAGTTCGAAGGCGGCCGAACGCTTTTCGCCGCGCGCGCGCCAGATCTTCAGGCAGGCGATGAACGCGAGCACGAACGCGAGGCCTGGCACGCTCACGCGCCAGAGGTCTTCGCCGGGAAAAGTCGCGAACGTGATGCACGGGATCGCCAGAAGCGTCATCGTCGAAGCGAGCGTGCGCGCGAAATCGAGCAGCATCGATCTGCGCTGCGTCGCGTGGCCGACTTCATGCGCGACGACGATGCGCAACAGCGGTTCCGGCAGCGCGAGCGTATCGCGATCGATTTCGATCCGGTTGAGCAGCGTCTCGTAACACGGTCCGCAGGAAGATGTCACGAAGCGCACGCGCGGCGGCGCGACGTGCAGCGCTGCCGCGTCGTCGGCGACGAGCGCGAGCACGTGTCGTTCTTCCGCGCGGAGTTCCATGATCATCGAGCCGGGTTGTCGGTCCATCCGCTGCGCGCCTGCCAGGCATCTATCTCGTCGGTGAGCGCCCGCCGTGACCTTGATGCTGAGCCCTTCGGTTCCGCGCGCGAGCGCTTCGCCGAGGCCTTCGAGCGCGAACTTGGTAGCGGTAGTTGAATATATATCGCGATGCGTCGCGTCGCGGCAACACAAAAGGGCCGCCCTGGCGGGCACTGCGCGATGCTCCTCGAACGTAGGCACGACAGCGCTCCCGTTCAATCATCAACAATCTTGGCTGCCGGAACCGTTACCAATGCACATCATAACGCTGGCGCTTGCCACGCCTCTTCGTCCGCTTAAGGTTAGCGCAATTCGGACACCATCCGCCTTGCCGGATTACTGAAGGCGTCGTCTGCCAGACATGCCCAAGTGACAGCACCGTCGATGCCCTCGATTATTGAGTTTTACTAAATCCATGACAACCGATTCTCGGCTTGAGCGTTATACGATCATCGCCTTGATGAGGGATGAG
>NZ_FCOF02000108.1 GCF_001544755.2 Caballeronia catudaia
AAACCGCCCGGCGCACCATCAATTCCTTGATCTTGCCGATCGCCTTGGTCGGATTGAGCCCCTTCGGGCACACGTCGACGCAATTCATGATCGTATGGCAACGGAACAGACGATACGGATCTTCCAGGTTGTCCAGACGCTCGCCCGTCGCTTCGTCGCGGCTATCCGCAATGAAGCGATACGCTTGCAGCAAGCCCGCCGGTCCCACGAACTTGTCCGGGTTCCACCAGAAGCTCGGGCACGACGTCGAGCAGCTCGCGCACAGGATGCACTCGTACAAGCCATCGAGCTCGTCGCGTTCGACCGGCGATTGCAAACGCTCTTTCTCGGGCGGCGGCGTGTCATTGATCAGGTACGGCTTGATCGAATGATACTGGTTGAAGAACTGCGTGAAATCGCAGATCAGATCGCGCACGACCGGCAGACCCGGCAGCGGACGCAGCACGATGCGCTGCGGCAACTCGTTCAGGTTCGTCAGGCACGCGAGGCCGTTCTTGCCGTTGATGTTCATCGCATCGGAGCCGCACACGCCTTCGCGGCACGAGCGACGGAACGACAGCGTTTCATCGAGCTCTTTCAGCTTCACCAATGCATCGAGCAGCATGCGTTCATGCTTGATTTCAAGCTCGTACGTCTGCATGCGCGGCGCGGCGTCCTTGTCCGGATCGTAGCGATAGACTTCAAAAATTCTCTTTGCCATTTCTCTATCTTCCTTGATGCCTTCGCAGGTACGTTAGAAGGTACGCGCCTTCGGCGGCACCGATTCGACCGTCAGCGGCTTCATCTGCACCGGCTTGTATTCGAGGCGATCGCCTTCGCTGAACCACAGCGAGTGGCGCATCCAGTTCTCGTCGTCGCGATGCTCGTAGTCGCTATGCGCATGCGCGCCGCGGCTTTCCTTGCGGGCTTCGGCCGACACCATCGTCGCGCGCGCGACTTCGATCAGGTTCGCCAGTTCGAGCGCTTCGACCTTCGCCGTGTTGAACACCTTCGACTTGTCCTTCAGATGCACATGCTTCGCGCGCTCGGCCAACTCGCCGATCTTGTCGACGCCTTCTTCCAGCAGCTTCGCCGTGCGGAACACGCCCGCATGCGATTGCATCGTCGAGCGGATCTCGTTGGCGATGCTCTGCGTGTATTCGCCCGAGGTCGACTTCTCCAGCACCGCGAGACGTTCCATCGCGAAGTCGGCGGCATCGGCGGGAAGGGGCTTGTGCTCCTTCATCTCGCTTGCATGCTTGATGATGTGATTGCCCGCCGCGCGCCCGAACACGACCAGATCGAGCAGCGAGTTCGTGCCCAGACGATTCGCGCCGTGCACCGAAACGCACGAGCATTCGCCCACGGCATAGAAACCGCTGACCGGATCGTTATAACCCTTGGCCGTGCCCACGACCTGACCGTGCATGTTGGTCGGAATGCCACCCATCTGATAGTGGATGGTCGGCACCACCGGAATCGGCTCCTTGATGCAATCGACGTTCGCGAACTTCAGCGCGATCTCGCGAATCGACGGCAGACGCTTCATGATCGTCTCGGCGCCGATGTGCGACAGATCCAGCAGCACGTAATCCTTGTTCGGACCGACGCCGCGACCTTCCTTGATTTCCTGATCCATCGAGCGCGAAACGAAGTCGCGCGGCGCGAGATCCTTCAGCGTCGGCGCATAGCGTTCCATGAAGCGATCGCCGTTCGCGTTACGCAAGATGCCGCCTTCACCACGCACGCCTTCGGTGATCAGCACGCCCGCACCCGCGACGCCCGTCGGGTGGAATTGCCAGAACTCCATGTCCTGCAGCGCGATGCCCGAACGCGCCGCCATGCCGAGGCCGTCGCCCGTGTTGATGAACGCATTCGTCGATGCCGCGAAGATGCGCCCCGCGCCGCCCGTGGCGAACAGCGTCGTCTTGCCTTCGAGGATGTAGACCTCGCCCGTTTCCATTTCGAGCGCAGTGACGCCGAGCACGTCGCCATCGGCGTCGCGGATCAGATCCAGCGCCATCCATTCGACGAAGAAGTGCGTCTTGGCCGCGACGTTCTGTTGATACAGCGTGTGCAGCAGCGCGTGGCCGGTACGGTCGGCGGCCGCGCATGCGCGTTGCACCGGCTTTTCGCCGTAGTTCGCGGTGTGACCGCCGAACGGACGCTGATAGATCGTGCCATCCGGATTGCGATCGAACGGCATGCCCATGTGTTCCAACTCATACACGGCGTTGGGCGCTTCACGGCACATGAACTCGATCGCGTCCTGGTCGCCGAGCCAGTCGGAGCCCTTGATCGTGTCGTAGAAGTGATAGTGCCAGTTGTCCTCGCTCATGTTGCCAAGCGATGCGCCGATGCCGCCTTGCGCGGCCACCGTATGCGAGCGCGTCGGAAACACTTTCGACAGCACAGCGACCGACAAACCCGCACGCGCCAGTTGCAGCGATGCGCGCATGCCCGATCCGCCCGCGCCGACGATAACCACGTCAAAGCGGCGACGCGGCAGAGAAGTCTTGATTGCAGCCATGTTCTTTACACTCTCCAGAGAATCTGTGCGGCGTAGCCGGCGCATCCGATGAGCCACAGGATCGTCAGCACCTGCAGGAACAGGCGCACGCCCATCGGCTTCACGTAGTCCATCCAGATGTCGCGAATGCCGACCCACGCGTGATAGAAGAGGCAAAGCAAGGCTACGAAAGTCGCGAGCTTCATCCACTGGGTCGCGAAAATGCCCGCCCAGCCTTCGTAGGAGAAGTTATGCGCGGCGAAGAACCAGAAGAGAAGAATGACGGTGTAAGCGGCCATCACGACCGCGGTGATGCGTTGCGCGAGCCAGTCGCGCAGGCCGTAATGCGCGCCCACGACCAGGCGCTTCGGGCCGACTCGATTTTGCGTTGCCATGTTCTTAGAAGGCTCCGAAGAGTTTGAGGGCCATCGCGAGTGTGAGCAGCAGCGACACGATCAGCACGATCAGCGCGCTCTGCTTGCCGCCTTCCTTGTTCACGCCGACGTGCGTATCGAGCAGCAGAAAGCGGATGCCCGCGCAGAAGTGATGCAGATACGCCCACGACAGCACGAGCGCGATGATCTTGACGATGGGGTTGGCCAGAAAGCCCTTGAACGCGTCGAAGCGGATCTCCGACGTGAGGCTCTGGTCGAGCAGGTACAGGATGAACGGGAGGCACACGAACAGCAGCAGGCCGCTGATGCGATGCAGGATCGACACCTTCCCTGCCAGCGGCAAGCGATACTTCGCGAGTTGGCCGATCCCGATGTTTCGGTATTCCGGCCTTGGTTTTTT
>NZ_FCOF02000029.1 GCF_001544755.2 Caballeronia catudaia
GAAACGTGGCAGTCAAAGGAGCTAAATGTGTTACCCATGTCCTGACACACCTGTTACCCATGTCTCCGGTCTATACACAGCAGCAAAGAAAGTGACTGCTGCCCCGCATAGGGGCGAAGCTAATAAACCGACACGAACACGGGATCCGGCGAAAGCCAAATCGAAAAACAAAGGAATCCAAACAGAAATGAACCTGAAAGACCCAACTCTGCTGCGCAACGCAGCCTACCTCGCAGGTGAATGGCACCCATCCGACGATGGAAAAACCTTCGAAGTCATCGACCCATCGAACGGCGAATCCCTCGGCGCGGTCCCCCACATGGGTGCGAACGAAACCAAACGCGCCATCGAAGCCGCCAACGCGGCCTGGCCCGCCTGGCGTCAAAAGACGGCAAAAGAACGCGCCACCATCCTGCGCCGCTGGTTCGACCTGATGATCGCGAACGCCGACGATCTCGCGCTCATCCTCACCACCGAGCAAGGCAAGCCGCTCGCCGAAGCAAAGGGCGAAATCGCCTACGCAGCGTCGTTCATCGAATGGTTCGCGGAGGAAGGCAAGCGCGTCGCCGGCGATACCCTCGCGTCGCCCGCTTCCGACAAACGCATCGTCGTGACGAAGGAGCCGATCGGCGTCTGCGCGGCGATCACGCCATGGAACTTCCCCGCCGCGATGATCACGCGCAAGGTCGGGCCGGCGCTCGCGGCCGGCTGCCCGATCGTCGTGAAGCCCGCCGAAGCGACGCCCTTCTCCGCCCTCGCGCTCGCCGTGCTCGCCGAGCGCGCCGGCATTCCGAAGGGCGTGCTCAGCGTCCTGACCGGCGATGCACAAGCAATCGGCGGCGAAATGACTAGCAATCCGGTCGTGCGCAAGCTCTCGTTCACCGGCTCGACCGCGGTCGGCCGCCTGCTGATGGCGCAAAGCGCGCCGACGGTCAAGAAAGTGACGCTGGAACTCGGCGGCAACGCGCCGTTCATCGTGTTCGACGACGCCGATCTCGACGCCGCCGTGGAAGGCGCGATCGCATCGAAATATCGCAACAGCGGACAGACCTGCGTCTGCACGAACCGCTTCTACGTGCACGAGCGCGTCTACGATGCCTTCGCGCAAAAGATGGCGGCGGCGGTCGGGCAGTTCAAGGTCGGGCGCGGCACCGAAAGCGGCGTGTCGCTCGGGCCGCTCATCAACGAAGCGGCCGTGAAGAAGGTCGAGTCGCATATCGAGGATGCGCTCGCGAAAGGCGCGTCGCTCGCGTCGGGCGGCAAGCGTCACGCGCTCGGTCACGGCTTCTTCGAGCCGACCGTGCTGACAGGCGTCACGCCCGACATGAAAGTGGCGAAGGAAGAAACCTTCGGCCCGCTCGCGCCCCTCTTCAAGTTCTCATCCGACGATGAAGTCGTACGCCTCGCGAATGACACCGAGTTCGGCCTCGCCGCGTACTTCTATAGCCGCGACATCGGCCGCGTCTGGCGCGTGGCCGAGGCGCTCGAATACGGCATGGTCGGCATCAACACCGGGCTGATCTCCAACGAAGTGGCGCCGTTCGGCGGCGTGAAGCAATCGGGCCTCGGCCGCGAAGGCTCGCATTACGGCATCGACGACTACGTCGTCATCAAATATCTCTGCATGGCGGTGTGATCGCACAACGGCAAAGGCCTCGGCATGCGACATGCCGAGGCCTTTCTATTTCCGGCAACCGCGCGTCTTAGTTCGACGCTGTCGCCGCGGGTTGCGACACCTGAACCGCCAGCGCCGACACGAACACGGCGTGAACATTGTCGCCCTTCTTCAGCTTGCTCACGTCGACGTTCTTCACGATGTCGAGCTTCACGGTGTTCTGCGGGCCGCGCAGCGTGATCGTGCGCTTCGCCGCGTCGATGCTCACGACGGTGGCGAGAATTTCGACCTTGCGCATCGCATCGAAGCCAGCGACGACGTTCGCGCCCGACGCCGGCGCGACCGTGGTCGTGTCGACGCGCGCGCGGTCGGTCTTGTCGCCCGTCGCTTTGCTGATGTCCATCAGCAGCGCATTCTTGTAATACACGTCAACGACGTCGCCGACCTTGAACTTGTCGAAATTCTTGACTTCTTTGACGACCGGCAGCATCACGTCGCCGCTCTGGTCTCGCAGCATCAGCACGCGGTTCGCCGAATCGATGCCCACGATAGTCGACTGAAGATGAATCGGGTTTTCCGCCATCGTCACTTGCTCGGCCGTCTTCGCAAGCGAATCGGTCTGTGCGAATGCGGAACCCGCCGATGCTGCGATTGCGGTCATCGCCAGGATCGAAATTGCACGCAATTTCATGTTCATGCGCCTACTCCTCTTCTCGAGTTTTGCATTGCTAATGTTTTTGAGATCGACAATGCGATTACAGGAATTAAACGGACGATTTATACCGCCCTGTACCGGTGAAAGTCCAAGGGACGCGCAATTTTTTGCAATTGAGGGAATGCGGCGCATCGGTGCGCCGAAGGCGGGGACTTTTTCTAGCGGGTAGAATCGGCTCTGGCTCCGGCGCTGCCGTCCGTCATGCGCCTTTTTGCCGCTTCTCCGATCTCTCAGGGGCGCTATGCGACGCTCGGCTTTCTTTCTCCGCTTCATCGGCATCGGCATTCTGTTTCACATCTACGTCGGCGTGCGGCTCATCCCGGCCGCGCCCGTCGGCATGCCGCTCAAGATGCTGGCGGCGGTCTTGCTCGCGGCATCGGTGATCCTCGTGCCGCTCGGCATGGCGGCGCGTCAGATCGAACCGCAGGCGCTCGCCGATCGGCTCGCGTGGTGCGGGCTCACCGCGCTCGGCTTTTTCTCCTCGCTGCTTCTCCTGACCTTTGCGCGCGATGTGATGCTCTTCTTCGTGCATCTCGTCGACTGGCTGCGCGGCGCGCCTGTCGGTTCACCGACGCTCGTCGCGTATAGCGCGCTCGCCGTGCCGATGCTCGCCGTGCTCTTTTCCGCGATCGGCTTCTACAACGCGCGCCGGCGCGCACCGGTCGTGAGCGTGGATGTGCCCATCGACGATCTGCCGGCCGCGCTCGACGGCTTCACCATCGTGCAGATCAGCGACATTCACGTCGGCCCGACGATCAAGCGCCACTATGTGGAGCGCATCGTCGCGGCGGTGAACGGGCTCGAACCGGATCTGATCGCCGTGACGGGCGATGTCGTCGATGGCACCGTGCCGAATCTCGCCGACCACACACGCCCGCTCGCCGGTCTCTGTGCGCGGCACGGCGCGTTTCTCGTCACCGGGAATCACGAGTATTACTCGGGCGCGGACAAGTGGATCGCCGAATTCCGTCGCCTGGGTTTGAACGTGCTGCTCAATCAGCACGTCGTGTTGAACCACGACGGCGCGCAAGCCGTGGTGGCGGGCGTCACGGATTACAGCGCGGGCAGCTTCGATCCCGCGCATCGCAGCGATCCCGCGAAGGCGATCAGCGGCGCGCCCGACGACGCCGCCGTGCGCGTGCTGCTCGCGCATCAGCCGCGCAGCGCCACCGCGGCGGCCGAAGCAGGCTTTACCTTGCAGCTCTCCGGGCACACCCACGGCGGCCAGTTTCTGCCGTGGAATTTCTTCGTAAGGCTGCAACAGCCGTTCGTCGCGGGACTCGTGAAGGTGAATGGGCTGTGGGTCTACACGAGCCGCGGCACCGGCTATTGGGGGCCGCCGAAACGACTCGGCGCGCCGTCCGAGATCACGCGGGTTCGGCTGGTTCCGTCGACGCCGGCATGACGCCAGTGACAAGAAAAAGGGACGCGCGCCGCAGGTGCGGCGCGCGTCCGGCGCTCGGGGATAAGCGCTGCGTCCGGACACGGGGATGAACGGACGCTCTCGACGTGGCAGGCGGGGTCCCGCCAGCGAGTGATGCAAAGTTAAGGGAACCGAAATAACGGGACCATTAGAACTTTCTTAAAGCGCGACGCCAATCATGGCTTCTTTTGTGCCGCATTCGCGTGCTCGTTCACCACGTCGACCCTGACGGTCGCGCCGCTTGCGAGCATGCCCGCCTGTCGCGCATCGCGCGCGCGCACTTCGATGGGCAGTCTGTCCGCATCCTCGAGCATGACGACCCCTGTTGCTGCGTCGACGCTCGCCACTTGCGCCACGAAGCGCTTGTCGCCGGGAACGGCCTGCTGAAGCTTCGCATGCCCGATCCGTGTCAGCGTGACGGGCTGCAGCACCGAACTCTTGACGCGCGTGCCGAGCGGCAGCTTGCCAAGATCCTGCATATCGGGGCTCACGTTCAGTTGCGTCGCGACGCCTTGCGCGTTCACGACCGTGACGCGATGCGCGCTTGCATCGACCGCTTTCACCTCGCCGATGACCTGCACGACCATGAGTCCTTCGATGCGCGAAGCTGCGCGGTTCGCCATCGCCCCCTCGCCGTACAGCGCGATGAGCGAGGCTGCAAAAAGGAATCCGAGTTTTCTTGTGTTCATGATTTTCTCTGTTGTCACCTGTCTCTGTCCGGCCCGGCGCGGCACTTCGAAGAGGCATCCGTGCCTCGGCCCGAACAATAGATTGTGCCGACGAATCGACCGTCCGCATGACAACGGCAGCGCGAAATTTTGTGCCAGGCAGACGTCCAGATCGTTGCCTGATGACAGCGACGCTACGCCTTCGCCGATACCGCCGCGGGCGTCGTCGCATAGACGCTCCGATGCGGCGCGGTGCCTTCTCTCGGCCAGTCGGAGCGTGCGTCGAAGAACCATTCGGCGCGCTCGCGGCCCTTGCGGATGAGCGCATGCAGGAGCGCGGGATTGCGATCGAGCTTCGATGCATAGTCGAGCGGCCCGGGATAATCCTTCGCGTCGAGATGCATCTGCACGACGCGAACCTTGATCGGCTTATAGCGTTGCGCGAGCGATGCGTCGGCCTTCAGCCATTCGTTCACGCGCGTCGTGAAGTAAAGCTCCTGCCCGAGCGCGAGATTGCCGGCGAGCTCGTTGCGCCGGTCGATGATCTCGTTCATCGATTCAGGCAATTCCCGGCGAAGCTGCGGATTGATCTGCACGACCCAGATTTCGTCGGGCCGCATGTCGAACGCGAAATCGGTGAACTCGCGCACCGGCGGGTTGCTGCTGAAGAGACCGTCCCAGCACATGCGCCCGCCGGCCGCGACCGCGCGATACAGCGGCGGGACCGCAGCCGATGCCACCAACTGGTCCTGATCGAGCCTGTCGCCGGGGAAAATCACGCGATCGCCCGTGCGCACATCGGTCGCGCCGACGAGAAGCGTGGGCCTCGCGCGCTGCTCGGGCGCGTCGGGCAGCGACGCGAACGGCAGATGCTTGTCGAGCAATTCGCGCAGGCGCTCCTCGGCGACCGGCGGATACAGATACGGGCTGATTTCCGCATTGACCGGCAAGCGCGCGTACCAGGTGCCGAGCGCGTTGGCGACGATATCCGGGCCGTCGCGCGCCTCCAGATCCTTCCAGAAAGCGGCGAGGCGCCTTCGGGCGTCCACGGGGCCGCCGAGCAGCAAGCCCGCCCACGCGAGCGCGCTGCACATCGCCCCGCCGGAGGTTCCCGACAGCGCGACGAGCTCAAAGCGGCTGAAGCATTCGTCGCTCAACAGCCGGTCAAGCACGCCCGCGGCGAACGCCGCATGGCTTCCGCCGCCCTGACACGCGATCGCTACCTTCGGAATGGCCGCCATCACCGCACCTCATTCGTCCGTCGATATCGGACAGCATAGGCGACGCGCGCCGCTATGCCAGCGCCGCCAGCACCTGTTGCGTCGACCGGAGCCGGCCAATGCGCGGAAAAATGTAACGGCAGGTGGATTCGTGCGTATCGGCGTGCAGGTCGCTCATCGCGTCTTCGACGAAAACCTGTTGATATCCGCGCTCGTGCGCGCCGCGCGCGGTCGTATCCACGCCGATGGCCGTCGCGATGCCGCCCAGCACGATCGTATCGATGCCGCGCCGGCGCAGATGGGAATCGAGATCGGTGCCGTGGAATGCGCCCCACTGCCGCTTGGTGACGACGATGTCCGATGCCTGCGCGTCGAGCTCCGCGCACAGTTCGCTCCAGCCCGCGGGCTCGGGCGCTTCCTGTGCCTGCCCCGCGTCGGTGATCGGGCGCAGGCCGCCCGGCGCGTTCGGGAACGCCACTTTGACGAGCACGACCGGCGCTCCGAGCGCGCGGAAACGGTCGGCGAGCGCACGCGCGTTGGCGAGCACGCTCGCCGCGGCGTGAGGCTGCACGGGCAACCCGGCGATGCCCTTCTGCAAATCGATCAGCACGAGCGCGGTCTTCGCGGCATCGAGCACGAGTTGGGTTGCGTTCATGGGAAAGCCTGAAGAAAAGTGGATGGGCGCGCCGTGTCAGGCTTCGTCCGGCAGGAACTCGAGCGCCGCGCCGTTCATGCAGTAGCGCAGGCCGGTCGGCTTCGGGCCGTCGTCGAAGACATGGCCGAGATGGCCGCCGCAACGCCGGCAATGCACCTCGTTGCGCATATGACCGGTCGCTTCCGCGTGCATCGCGACGGCGCCGTCGAGCGGCTTCCAGAAACTCGGCCAGCCGGTGCGGCTGTCGAATTTCGCCGTTGACGAAAACAATGCGAGGCCGCATCCGGCGCACGCGTAGTTGCCGCCGCGGTCTTCCTTGAGCAGCGGGCTCGCGAACGGCGGCTCGGTTCCGCCGCGCCTGAGCACGCGATATTGCTCCGATGACAGACGCCGTCGCCAGTCCGCGCTGCTATGGTCGATTTCGTACGATCGGGCGGGCGCCGATGGACCCGCGCCGCCCGTGAACGCCGCCGCCATTACACCGAGGAAATTGCGCTTCGTGCGTTTCATGATTTTCATCCGATGAACGCCCTCATGCCCGGCCGCCGTGCCGCGCGCCGCTCTAGGTTTTGAGCCGGTATCCCGTCCTGAAGATCCACGCGACGATCCCGACGAATACCGCCAGAAACACCAGCGTCATGCCGAGACTCACGCCGACTTCGACATCGGCAAGCCCGTAAAAGCTCCAGCGAAAGCCGCTGATCAGATACACGACCGGATTGAACAGCGCCACGGTCTTCCAGAACGGCGGCAGGATATTGATCGAGTAGAAGCTGCCGCCGAGAAACGTGAGCGGCGTGACGATCAGCAGCGGAATGATCTGCAGCTTCTCGAAGCCGTCCGCCCAGATGCCGATGATGAACCCGAGCAGGCTGAACGTCACGGACGTGAGCAGCAAAAATACGATCATCCAGACGGGATGATCGATTCTGAGCGGCACGAACAGTCCTGCCGTCAGAAGAATGATCAGCCCGAGGATGACGGATTTGGTCGCGGCCGCGCCCACGTAGCTCAGGACGAGCTCGAAGTACGACACCGGCGCGGACAGCAATTCGTAGATCGTGCCGGTGAACTTCGGAAAATAAATCCCGAAGGACGCGTTGGCGATGCTTTGCGTCAGCAGCGACAACATCACGAGACCGGGCACGATGAACGCGCCGTAGCTGATGCCGTCGACTTCCGGAATGCGCGAGCCGATGGCCGCGCCGAACACGACGAAATAAAGCGACGTGGAAATGACCGGCGACACGATGCTCTGCATCAGCGTGCGTCCGGCGCGCGCCATCTCGAAACGGTAGATCGCGCGAAGGGCATATAGATTCATTTGGCTTCCCTGACGAGGCTCACGAAGATGTCTTCGAGCGAGCTTTGCGTCGTTTGCAGATCCTTGAAACGCACGCCGGCTTCGTCGACATGGCGCAGCAGTGCGATGATGCGGCCCGGCTCGTCGTGCGCGTCGTACGTGTACGTGAGTTCGCTGCCGTCCGCCGAGCGTGCGAGGCCGTAAGGCGTCAGCGGCGCGGGGATCTCGGCGAGCGGCTGTTCGAGCTGCAGCGTGAGCTTCTTCTGCCCGAGCTTGCGCATGAGCTCGCGCTTTTCCTCGACGAGCACGATCTCGCCGCGATTGATCACGCCGATGCGATCGGCCATCTCCTCCGCTTCCTCGATGTAATGCGTCGTCAGGATGATGGTCACGCCGTTGCTCTGCAACTCGCGCACGAGGTCCCACATGTCGCGGCGCAGTTCGACATCGACGCCGGCGGTGGGCTCGTCGAGAAAGAGGATTTCGGGCTCGTGCGCGAGCGCCTTCGCGATCAGCACGCGCCGTTTCATGCCGCCCGACAGCGTCATGATCTTGTTGTCTTTCTTCGCCCACAACGACAGCGATTTCAGCACTTTCTCGACGTACGCCGGATTCTTCGGCCGCCCGAACAGGCCGCGGCTGAACGACACGGTCGCCCAGACGGTCTCGAAGGCGTCGGTGGTGAGTTCCTGCGGCACGAGGCCGATCATCGCGCGCGCGGCGCGATAGTCCGTGACGATATCGTGGCCGGCGACGGTGACCTTTCCCTCGCTCGGATTCACGATGCCGCACACGGTGCTGATGAGCGTCGTCTTGCCCGCCCCGTTCGGGCCGAGCAGCGCGAAAATTTCGCCGCGCCGGATTTCGAGATTCACGTCCCGAAGCGCGCGGAAGCCCGACCCGTAGGTCTTGGACAGATTGGAAACGGTGATGATGGTTGGCATGGCGGGACGATAGCAGATACCGCGCGATCCGGCTTGGCCGGCGGGGTCGGCCCGGGTCGTCCATTCGGCCAATGGTGGACACGCGCCGCGCTGCCTACAATGCACTGCTGAATGCAAGGAGCCGACATCATGCTGTTCGAACAGATCCAGACCGCCTGCCTCAATGACGCCGACCTGCCGTGGGTGCCGTTCACGCCATACAGCGAGCGCGTGCTCGTCAAGTATTTCAAGCTCGACCCGGTGCGCGGCGAGGTCATCGCGCTGATGAAGGCTCCGGCCAAAGGCCAGATGCCGCGGCATCGGCACACGGGGACGGTGATCGTCTACACCGTGGCGGGACGCTGGAAGTATCGCGAGCACGAGTGGATCGCGGAGCCGGGGAGCATCGTGTACGAGACGGCGGGATCGAGTCATACGCCCGAGGCGCTGCCATCGGATACGGACGGCGCGGACATCGTCACGCTCAACATCATTCAGGGGGAACTGCTCTTCGTGAACGACAGCGGCCACGTGCTCGCGGCCGAAAACTGGAAGAGCGGCTGGGACCGGTACGCTGCCTTCTGTCATGCAAACGGCATCGCGTTGAAAGATTTGACGGCTTTCGGGTAACGTCACGGCCCGCATCGCTGGTTAGAATCGTTCCCTGAGAGCGCTTCGCGCGCATTCGACCATTTCCGGTTTGCCGGCGCCTCACGCCGGCGCAGATCAAGGAGGAGCAGAGCATGAAGATTCAGACCGTCGGCATCGTCGGTGCGGGAACCATGGGCAACGGCATCGCGCAGGTCGCGGCCGTCGCGGGCTTCAGCGTCGTGCTGATCGACGTCACCGACGCCGCGCTCGCCAAGGGCGTCGCGACGCTCACGGGAAGCCTGGAGCGGCTCGTGTCGAAGGACAAACTGGACGCGTCCGCGCGCGATGCGGCATTGAACCGCATCGAGACCTCGACCGATTACGCGCGCCTGGCCGCAACCGATATCGTGATCGAAGCCGCCACCGAGAACGCCGAGCTCAAGAACCGCATCCTGAAGCAGATCGAGGAAGCGGCGCGCCCGGATGCGATCATCGCGTCGAACACGTCGTCGATTTCGATCACCGCGCTCGCCGCGACGATCGCGACGCCCGAGCGTTTCATCGGCATGCACTTCTTCAATCCGGTGCCGCTGTTGCCCCTGGTCGAAGTGATCCGCGGCGTGCAGACGAGCGATGAAACCGCCGCCGCCGTGCGCGAGCTCACCGAGAAGCTCGGCAAGTCGCCGATCGGCGTGCGCAATTCGCCGGGCTTCGTCGTCAACCGTGTTCTCGTGCCGATGATCAACGAGGCGTTCTACGTGCTCTATGAAGGCGTCGCGAGCGCGGAGGAGATCGACGCGGGCATGAAGCTCGGCGCGAATCATCCGATCGGCCCGCTCGCGCTCGCGGACCTGATCGGCCTCGACGTGTGTCTCTCGGTGATGGACGTGTTCCTCAAGGACTTCGGCGACTCGAAGTACCGCGCGTGCCCGCTGCTGCGCGAGCTCGTCGCGGCGGGGCGGCTCGGGCGCAAGACGAAGCGCGGCGTCTATCAGTACGACTGATCCGCAGCGAAATCGAGCACCGGTCCGGCGGGCACGATGCCCGTCGGATTGATGGTGCGATGACTCTCGTAGTAATGCCGCTTGATGTGGTCGAAGTTCACCGTCGCGGCGATGCCCGGCATCCGGTAAATCTCGCGCAGGTACTTCGAGAGATTCGGATAGTCCGCTATGCGCCGCCGGTTGCACTTGAAGTGGCCGACATACACCGCGTCAAAGCGCACGAGCGTCGTGAAGAGGCGGATATCGGCTTCCGTGAAGCGCTCGCCCGTGAGATAGCGGCGCGTGCCCAGCCGTTCTTCGAGGAAGTCGAGCGTGTCGAAGAGCGGCGTCACCGCTTCCTCGTAGGCGGCTTGCGTCGTCGCGAAGCCCGCCTTGTAGACGCCGTTGTTGAGCGTGTCGTAGATGCGCGTGTTGAGCGCGTCGATCTCTTCGCGCAGGTCGCCCGGATAGTAATCGCCCGGTTTCGCGCCGATGCCGTCGAACGCCGAATTCAGCATGCGAATGATCTCCGACGATTCGTTGTTCACGATTGTCCCGCGCGCCTTGTCCCACAGGATCGGTACGGTCACGCGGCCGCTGTAGTGCGGGTCGGCGGCGGTGTAGACCTGATGCAGATAGCGCGCGCCGTTGATCGTGTCGCGCTCGACGCCGGGGCCGTCGTCGAAGGTCCAGCCGTTTTCCAGCATGAGCCAGTTCACGACCGAGACGTCGATCATCGATTCCAGTCCCTTCAGCGCCCGCATGATAAGCGTGCGATGCGCCCACGGGCACGCGAGGCTCACGTACAGGTGATAACGTCCCGCTTCGGCCTTGAAGCCGCTTTCACCGTCCGCCGTCACCCGGTTGCGGAACGCGGCGTCCTTGCGCACGAAGCGCCCGCCGGTGGATGACGTGTCGTACCACTTGTCCTGCCATTTCCCGTCGACGAGAAGTCCCATTTCAGCTCTCCTTTGATGGCGTGGCGCAAGACACGCGCCACGGCATCGATGGTTTTCAGTTGGACGAAGGCGCGTCGATGAAGCGCACGAGTTGCGCCGTCGTCGCATCCGGCGCTTCCTCCATCAGCCAGTGTCCGGCGCCCGGCACGACCACGCCCTGCACGTTCGTCGCGACGAGCTTCGCCTGATCGATCAGAAACGTGCCCGACGCGCGCTCGCCGGCGAGAACGAGCATCGGCATCGGCAGCGGCGTTTTCGCGAACGCGGCGAAATCGTCCGCATCTTGCGTGAACGTATGGAAATACTCGAAGCCCGCGCGCATGCGGCCATTGCGTGCGTACTGCGCCGAATAGTAGCGGCGATCCGCTTCGCTCACCGAATGCGCGGGATCGGCGGCGAAGTCGTTCCAGAAATGCTCGAAGTAGACGCGCTCGCGACCGCGCACGAGTTGCTCGGGCGTCCCGCCGTAGAAGTTGAAGTGCCATTTGTCGCGCAGCAACCAGACCTTTTGCCAGTCGCCGACGCCGGGCAGGAAGGCGTCCATCAGCACGATGCTTTCGACTTCGTCGGGATACTGCGCCGCGTACGCATACGCGACCATCAGCCCGATGTCGTGCCCGACCAGCTTCACCTTGCGATAGCCCAGCGAACGCACCATCGCGTGGATGTCTTGCGCCATCGTCTTCTTGTCGTAGCCGGAAGCGGGCATCGCCGAGCCGCCCGCGCCCGGCAAGTCCGGCGCGATCACGACGCGCTCGCCCGCGAGACGCGTCATCAGCGGTTGCCACATGTGGCTCGTTTCCGTGTAGCCGTGCAGGAGCACGACGGGCGTCGCGTCGCCGCGACCGGCTTGCAGATAGTGAAGCTCGACGCCGTTCGCGTCGATCGTGCGCGACTGGATCGCGCTTGCGGCGGCAGCCGGCTGCGGCGCACGCGGCGTGTTCGCGGCATGCGCGAGCGGTTGCAGCGCGGCAGCGGCGAGAAGCACGCCGGCGGCGCGGCGCATCGTGTGCAGGAAGGTGTTCATCGTTCAGCTCCGTCGAAGGTTGGGTTTTACCCGATGACTGATGTTGGACCGCCGACCCCGCTTTGCCGTACGATCCGGACGATGAACTCGTTCGATGGAGTCGAACATGTTGACAGAGGAAGAACTCTCGCTGCTCGACGCGATCCGCGAAACCGGCAGCCTGTCGCGCGCGGCCGCGCGGCTCGGCAAGGCGCCGTCGACGATCTCGCACGCCGCGCGGCAACTCGAAACGCGCTTCGACGCGCTGCTCTTCGACCGGCGCCGCTATCGACTGCAACTGACGCCCGCCGGACACCTGCTCGCCGACGAAGCCGCGCGCCTGATGCTCGACGTGTCGCGGCTCACGCAGCGCGTGAAGCAGATCGCGAGCGGCTGGGAAGACCGGCTGTGGATCGTCTGCGATGAAATCCTCGAATTCGAAACGCTCTTGCCGGTCGTGCAGGCGTTCGATGCGCTCGAGTCCGGCGTCGCGCTGCGGATCACGCACGAAGTGCTTTCCGGCACCTGGGAAGCCTTGCGCGACGGCCGCGCGGACCTGATCGTCGGCGCGACCAACGAGCCGCCCGCGATCCCCGGCCTGCGCTGGTTCGAGCTCGGCGTCATGCAATGGACCTTCGCGGTGTCGCCGCGTCATCCGCTCGCCAGCGTGAACGGGCCGCTCAAACGCGAGCAGATCGCGGCGCATCGGGCGGTCGTCGTCGCGGATTCGTCGCGTTCGGCGGGGCGCGCGTACGGCGTGCTCGGCGGTCAGGCCGCGCTCGCCGTGCCGACGATGCGCGCGAAAATCCTCGCGCAGCGGCAAGGGCTCGGCACGGGATGGGTGCCACGGCATCGCGTGGACACGCTGCTTGCGCGCGGTGAACTCGTCGAAAAGGAAACCGCCGATCCGCGCGAACCGAACGTGCTGTACGTCGCATGGCGCGGCGATCACGAAGGCCGCGCGCTGCAATGGTGGATCGAGCAATTGCGGCAGCCGCGCCTCGCGAAACGTCTCGTCGATGGACTGACGATATCGGCGTAATGACCCGTTACAAAGTCGTCGCGCGGCAAGCGACGGAATAGCGCACGCCGCCACGTTCAAGTTCTCGTCGCAACCAGAAGTCGACGGGAGAGAACATGAAGAGAACACGTACGCCGCTGCGCGCGGCATTGTCGGCGGCGCTTTCGGCCGCGGTATTCGCGCCGGTCATCGCGGTGTCGTTCGCCGCGCTGCACAGCACGCCTGCCAGCGCGCAGGCCGTCATCATCGCGCCGTCCGCGCCGCCGCCGATGCGCGTCGAGCAGCTTCCGCCGCCGCGCGCGGGTTACGCATGGGACCCGGGGCACTGGCGCTGGACGCGCGGCGGCTATGTCTGGGCGCCGGGCCACTGGCGGCCGGTGCGCGCGGGCTATCGCTGGATTCCGGGGCATTGGGTGCAGCGCGGGCCGAGCTGGCGCTGGGCCGAGGGCCACTGGGCATGAACCGGCTCAAAACCGTGCTCGTCGCGGTGATGCTCGCCGGATGCGTCGTGTATCCGGCGCATCCTGTCTACTATCGCGGACCGGTCGTCGTTTACTGAAGAGCGCCCGCGCAGTCCGACATGCGCAACGAAACCCGACACCACTTTGAACGAAGAAGATCCGGATACCGCGCTCATTGCCCGCGTCGGCAATCGGGAACCGGGAGCCATCCGCGAGATCGTCGCGAAGAAGCTCCCGCGCATCGTCGCGCTTGCCGCGCGCATGCTCGGCGATCGGGACGAGGCCGACGACGTGGCCCAGGAAGCGTTCCTGCGCATCTGGAACATCGCGCCGAAGTGGCGCTCCGGCTCCGCGCGCTTCGATACCTGGCTGCATCGCGTGACGCTCAATCTGTGTTACGACCGCCTGCGCCGCCATCGGGAAACGCCGTCGTCCGACGATCTGCCCGAAGCAGCCGATCTCGCGCCCTTGCCCGACGAGCGTCTCGCCACGGCCCACGCGAACGCGCGCATCCAGGCGGCGCTCGCGACACTGCCCGCGCGGCAACGCGAGGCGCTCGTCCTGCAGTACTACCAGGACGTGCCGAACGCGGAAAGCGCGGCGCTGATGGGCGTGAGCGTCGAGGCGCTCGAAAGCCTGCTGGCGCGCGCGCGCCGCAATCTGAAAGCCGCACTCGCGGATCTCGCCAGGCCGGGCGATGACGCTCCGAAGGAACATCGATGACACCCGAACGATTTCGCCACATCACCGAGGCATACGGCGCGTCGCCGGACCGCTGGCCGCAAGGCGAACGCGACGCGGCGCTCGCGCTCGTGAATGCCGGCGATGAAGAAGCGCTCGCCGCCCTCGCCGATGCCCGCGCGCTCGACGGCCTGCTCGACGCGCATGCCGTCGCGCCGCCGAGTGCTGCACTCACGCGACGCATCGTCGAATCCGCGCCAACGCACCCGGCGCGCGCGTTCTGGCGGCGTCCGCGCACCTGGTTCTCGGGAGTGGGCTTCGTCGGCGCGGGCGCGGCGGGCGTCGCGGCGGGCGCGCTGCTGGTGTCGCTGCTCGCGCCGGCGCCGGCGCCGGCGCCGGCGTCGATGGATAACGCGCACTTCGGCGCGTTCGAGCAATCGTGGTCGGGCACGGCGTTCGGCGGCGCCTCTACGGACTGGAGCGATCAATGAATCCACGCACGCTGAAGACGCTCGCGGCGCTGTCGCTCGTGCTGAACGTGTTTCTGCTCGGCGCGATCGCGGGCGGCGCGTACTGGCTGTCGGGACCGTTCGCGCATCAGCGCACCGAAGCCGCGCAACAACGCGGCATTCGCTTCGCGGCGGCGGATCTTTCGCCGGAACGCCAGCGCCAGTTGCGCGACGCCCTGCGCAAGACGCGACGCGAAAGCCTGCCGCTGATCCGCGATGCGCGCGACGGACGCATCGATCTCGCGCATCGGCTCGCGGCGCAAGACTTCGATCGCCACGCGCTCGACGACGCCCTCGCCCGCACCCGCGCCGCCGATGTCGCATTGCGCGCGCGCATCGAAGGCGCGGTCGCGGATTTCGCGTCGACGCTGACGCCGCAAGAGCGTCTCAAGCTCGTCGGCGCGATGGAGCGTTACGGCCCGCTGCGCGCGGTGCCCGCCGATGAACGTCCGCAGCCATGACACCGGAGCACATCATCATGACCCTCGACCCGAAACTCACGCCCGCCGCCGTCGCGTTGAACCGCTTCGGGCTCGGTGCGCGGCCGGGCGAGCCGCTTCCCGCCGATCCGCGCGGCTGGCTCGCGCAACAGGCCGATCCGCGCCAGAGCAGGTATCAGCCGATGCCGCCCGCGCTGAGCGGCCAGCCGTCGAGCGGCGCGCTCGCCGCGCAGTTCGCCGAACGCCAGCGCGCGCTGCGTGACGCCAGCGACGCCGACAAGCCCGCCGCTCGCAAGCAATACCGCGAGCAGCTTCGCGACGTGTACCGCGATGCCGTCGATGCCCGCGTGACGAGCGCGCTCGCGACGGACACGCCGTTCATCGAACGCCTCGTGCATTTCTGGGCGAACCACTTCGCCGTATCGATCGACAAGCCGCCCGTTGCGCTGCTGGCCGGATCGTTCGAAAACGAGGCGATCCGCCCACACGTGCTCGGGCGCTTCGAGGACATGCTGGTCGCAGTGGAGCGGCATCCCGCGATGCAGATTTTTCTGGATCAACCGCGCTCCGTCGGTCCCGACAGCCCGGCCGCCATGCGCGCCGCGATGCGCGATCCGAACGCGAAGCGCGGCCTCAACGAAAACCTCGCGCGCGAAATCATGGAGCTGCATACGCTCGGCGTGCGCAGCGGCTACACGCAGACCGACGTGACCGAATTCGCGCGCGCGCTCACCGGCTGGAGCCTCGGCGCGATGACGCCAAAGCCGGCGAACAATGCCAACGATCCGACGCCGCCCGGCCAGTTCGTGTTTCGCACGCGTCTGCACGAACCGGGCGCGCGCACCGTGATGGGCAAGCAATACGCGCAGGCGGGCGAAGCCCAGCCGCTCGCCGTGCTGCACGATCTGGCCAACGCGCGCGCAACCGCACATCACATCGCGGAAAAGCTCGCGCGCCACTTCGTCGCGGATACGCCGCCGCCCGCGCTCGTCGACAAGCTCGCGGATGTTTTCAGCGATAGCGGCGGCGATCTGCCTTCGGTGTATCGCGCGCTCATCGATGCGCCCGAAGCGTGGACGAACGCGCCCGCCAAGTTCAAGACGCCGTGGGACTGGACGATTTCATCGTTGCGCGGACTCGGCCGCCGCGATCTGCAAGGCGTGCACGCCGCGCCGCTTCTGACGCAACTGGGCCAGCAAGTCTGGCGTCCCGGCTCGCCCGCCGGCTACGACGATATCGCCGCGAGCTGGGCCGCGCCCGATGCGCTCGTGCGCCGCGTCGAGTTGGCGCAGCGCTTTGCGGCGAGTTTTGCTCAACCCGCAGGCGACACGCTCGACGCCCGCACGCTCGCGCCGCAACTGCTTCCCGGCTCGCTGTCCGACGCGACCGCGAACGCCGTGTCGCGCGCCGAGAGCGCCCCGACCGCACTCGCGCTGTTGCTCGTATCGCCAGACTTTCTGAGGAGATAAATCATGCTGACGCGTCGCAAATTCCTGTGGTGCGCGGGCGCGGGCGCCGGCGCGATGCTCGTCGCGCCGCAACTCGTGTTCGCGTCCGCCGAAACCGACCGCCGCTTCGTGTTCGTGATCCAGCGCGGCGCGGCGGACGGGCTGAACATCGTCGTGCCGTATGGCGATCCGGCTTATGCGGCGGCGCGCGGACCGCTCGCCATCGACGCATCGACCGCGACGAAGCTCGACGGCACCTTCGCGCTGCATCCGTCGCTCGCGGCGACCGCGCAGATGTATCGCGACAAGGAGGCGCTGTTCGTGCACGCGGTGGCGTCGCCGTATCGTGAGCGCTCGCACTTCGACGGCCAGAACGTGCTCGAAACGGGCGGCGCCGCGCCGTATCGGCTGAAGGACGGCTGGATGAACCGCCTGCTCGCGATGCTGCCCGCGCCGCGCACCGATGCCATCGCGTTCGCGCCGACCGTGCCGCTCGCGCTGCGCGGCCGCGCGGAAGTGACGTCGTATGCGCCGTCGTCGCTGCCCCAGGCGCCGGACGATCTCATCGCGCGCGTGTCGCAGCTCTACGCGGGCGATGCGCAACTTCATTCGTTATGGGAGGCCGCGATGCAGGCGCGTGGTCTCGCCGCCGATGCGGGCGCGCGCCAGAATCCGGCGAGCCTCGGCAAGCTCGCGGCGACTTTCCTGAGCAAGCCCGACGGCCCGCGCATCGCGATGATCGAAACGGGCGGCTGGGACACGCACAGCGCGCAGAATCCGCGCCTCGCCACGCAACTGAAGGCGCTCGACGCGATGCTCGCCGCCCTGCGCGATGGCCTGGGCGTTCACTGGGCCAACACGACAGTGCTGGTCGCGACCGAGTTCGGCCGCACGGCGGCGGCGAATGGCACGGGCGGCACGGATCACGGCACGGCGTCGGCGGCGATGATCGTCGGCGGCGCGGTGGCCGGCGGACGCGTGCTCGCGGACTGGCCGGGACTCGCTGCGGCATCGCTGTATCAGGCGCGCGACCTGAAGCCGACGATCGGGCTCGATGCGGTCATCGCGAGCGCGGCGGGCGAGACCTTCGGCATCGATCCGCGGCAGGCACGTGCGGCGCTCTTTCCCGATGGCGGCGCGCAACAGTTTGGACAACGAATCCTGAGGGCGTAAGGTTCAGCCCTTCGACAGCAACGCCGCGACATGCGTCGAGCCGGTCTGCTCGGCGATGTCCTTCGCCGTCATGCCGCGATCGTCGCGCAGATCGCGTCGCGCGCCGCGTGCGAGCAGCATCGACGCGGTGTCTTCCTGATCGTAGCCCGCCGCCCACATCAGGGCCGTGAGGTGATTCCGGTACGCCGCGTTCACATCGACGCCCGCATCGAGCAGACGCTGCACGATGGCCGTATGCCCGCGCCCGGCGGCGTACTCGATCGCGGTTTTGCCGATGCGGTCGGCCGCGGCGGCATCGGCATGATGCGCGAGCAGGAGCGCGGCGATTTCGTCGTTGCCATCGAAGGCGGCGGCCATCAGCGGCGTGATGCCCTGCACGTCCGCCTGATTCACGTTCGCGCCCCGCTCGATCAGCATGCGCGCCATCGCCGTCAGGCCTTTCTTGCACGCGCTGATGAGCGGCGTGTCACCGATGCGGTTGCGCGCGTCGATTGCCGCGCCTTCGTCGACGAGGCGCGTGACGGCCGCCCGGTCGCCCGCGCGCGTCGCGGTGAGCAACTGTTCGTTGAGCGTGTAGGTGTCGGGTTCGGCGTGAGCGGCCGCGCAAACCAGCATCATCGACAAGACGAGCGCTTTCATTGCAGATTCGCAATGTAGTTCGCGAGATTCTCGATATCCGCGTCCGTCAGGTTCTTCGATACGCTCGTCATGTTGCCCGCGTCGTTGGTTCGCTTCCTGTCGCGGAAGTCCTGCAACTGCTTGACGATATACGGATACTGCTGCCCCGCGACGCGAGGAATCTCGTTCTGCCCCGAGGAGCCTCCGAGATGACACATCGTGCAGAGAATTTCTTCGGACTTCTTCCTGCCCGCCTCGACCTTGATTGGGTCCGCCTTGAAATCGGTGGCGATCGGCTTTTGCGCGGCGAAGTAATCCGCGAGCGCGTGCATGTCCTCGGGCGTGAGATTCAAGGCCATCGGGGACATGCGCGGGTCGCTGCGGCGGCCCGCCTTGAAATCGCGCAACTGCAGATAGAGATAGCGCGACGTCTGTCCCGCGAGCGACGGATACTCGCCCGTCGTGGAGTTGCCGCCGAGACCGTGACACGACGTGCAGATGGCCGCCTTCGCTGCTGCGGCGGCGGCCGCGTCGGCAGCGCGGGACAACGACGGCAGCGACAACAGCAGGCACACGACGATCCACAGCGCGTAGACGAGCCAGATACGCACACGGATCGCGCGTGTCTTCATCAGGGCAGCGCGAACACCATCACACTGTTGCCGCGCTTGGCATCGATCTGCGTGTTGCCGCCGGCCGCGACCGCGATGTACTGCTTGCCGTTCACCATGTACGACACCGCCGGCGCATTGACGCCCGCGCCGCACTGGAACTCCCACAGTTTGCGGCCGTTGGCGGCGTCGAAGGCGCGGAAGAGCCCGTTGGCTTCGCCGTTGAACACGAGCCCGCCCGCGGTCGCGAGCACGCCGCCGATCAGCGGCTGCTCCGTCTTGAAGCCCCACGCGATCTTGCCGGTATCGACATTCACCGCGACGAGCCTGCCCCACTGCTGCTCCGACGGTATCACCTTGAACGCGCCGCCGAGCCACAGCTTGCCGCCGGGATACGCCACTTCCTCGACCTGATACGTCATCGGCTGATGCAGGTTCGCCGCGTAGGCCATGCGCGTCTTCGGACTGAACGCCATCGGCGACCATTCGACGCCGCCGTTCGCGCCCGGCAGCATGCGCGCGCCGGTGGGCGTCGGCAGGGTCCAGACGCCTTCCTGCGGAACCATCGCATCGGAGATGCGGATGATTTTCCCGTCGCGGCGGTCGTGCACATACACGAAGCCCGTCTTGCCGCCGTGGATGATGGCGGGAATCATCTGCCCGTTCTTGTCCTTCACGTCGACGAGAATCGGCGGGCTCGCCGCATCGAGATCCCACACGTCATGCGCGATGTACTGGTAGTGCCATTTGTACTTGCCGGTATCGAGCTCGATCGCGACGAGCGAATCGGTATAGAGATTGTCGCCGGGGCGAATCGCGCCATAGAGATCCGGCGACGGATTGCCGACCACGAAATACACCGTGCGCGTCTGGCGATCAATCGCGGGCGCCATCCACACGCCGCCGCCGAGCGTCTTCGTGAAATCCGTGCCCTTGTCCGCGAGCGTCTTCTTCTCCGCGGCGATGTCGCGTTTCATGTTGCGGCCGACGGCATCGTTCTCCGCCCAGACGCCTTCGCTGCCCGTGTCGGGAATCGTGTAGAAGGTCCACAGCAACTGGCCCGAGTTCGCGTCGAACGCTTTCACAAAGCCGCGTATGCCGTACTCTCCGCCGTTCGTGCCGATCAGCACTTTGTCATCGACGACGACCGGCGCCATCGTCTCCGAATAGCCCTCTTCCGGATCGGCGATCTGCGTCGACCAGAGCACGTTGCCGGTCTTCGCATCGAGCGCGACGAGCTTCGCATCGAGCGTGCCCATGAAGAGCCGGTTGCCCGAGATCGCGACGCCGCGATTGTTCGGACCACAGCAGAAGGTCGTGACCGGACCCATCTTGTGCTTGTAATGCCAGAACTCCTTGCCCGTGACCGCGTCGATCGCATAGACGTGGTTGTAGGACGTGGTGAGGAACATCACGCCGTTCGAAACGATCGGCGCGGTTTCCATCGACTCCATGACCGCCGTCTGAAAGATGAACGCGGGCTTGAGTTTCGCCACGTTCGACGTGTTGATCTGCGTCGCGGGTGCGTAGCGCGTTTCGGCATACGAGCCGTTCGAGTGCAGCCACGACGCGCTGTCGCCCGCGGCGCTGTCGAGTTGCTGCTGCGAGATCGGCCGCAACGTCGATGGAACCGGCGAGGCTTGCGTCGTGTTGGCGTTCTGGACTTCGTCGGCGGCCTGAATTCCGGGCGATGTCACGATCCCGAAAGCACCGAAGGCAACAATGAGCGGAACGAGCGAAGTGCGGGAAAAACCGGCCATGACAGTCTCTCAAATCGTTCTTGTATCGTCCTCGTTGGTTGCGGCGGAGCATAACGTGCTCTTTTCTGCGCCCGCAAAAAGAATAGGCAATTTAATAACGCATTTCCAGCAAACATCGAAGCACCCGTTCGATGCGCCACGCATGCGAAGAAGGGTATTTCATGGGCAGGCGCGTGACGATTTTTAGTAGTATGGATTGGATGCCGTTATCATTGCGCCCGTCACGCCGGAAGCGGCTTGCCGGATCGCCGGCTTTCGCTTATCGCTCGCTTATCGTTCGTGTAGCGCTCGTTGCGCGCCGTCTCGATGTTTCCTGTTGCGGCATCGACCCTCACTTTCATCCGGACGCATCATGCCAATCCTATCCAACGGGCAGCCGAATCCGAATCCCCGCCAGCCGGTGGATATCGCCCGCATCCTGCTCGTCATCACGATCCTGACCGCGCTCACGGTCGGCAGCCTCTACGTGCTGCGCCCGTTCCTGCCCGGTCTCATCTGGGCGACGACGATCGTCGTCGCGACCTGGCCGCTCATGCTCGCCGTGCAGCGGCGCTGCGGCAACCGCCGCTGGATCGCGACCACCGTGATGCTGCTCATCCTGCTGATCGTCATCGTGCTGCCGCTCTATTCGGCTATCTCCACGCTCGCGGTGCACGGCGCCGACATCATGGCCGCCATCAAGAGCCTGCCGAGCTATGCCCTGCCGCCGCCGCCGAACTGGGTGCACGATGTGCCGCTCGCGGGCGCGCGGGTTTCGAAGGAATGGCAGACGCTCTCGGACGCGGGCCCCGGCGGCCTGCTCGCGAAGCTCGAACCGTATGTGACGATCGCCGCACGCTGGATGCTTTCGCATGCGGCCGTCGTCGGCGTGTTCGTGATGCACATGCTGATCACCATCGTCATCTCCGGCATTCTGTATATGAACGGCGAGGCGGCGGGACGCTTCGTCGTGCGCTTCGCGACGCGCATCGCCGCGCAGCGCGGCGCGGAAGCCGTGAAGCTCGCCGGCCTCGCGATTCGCGCGGTGGCGCTCGGCATCGTCGTGACGGCGGTCACGCAGTCGGCGCTAGGCGGCATCGGGCTCGCGCTCGCGGGCGTGCCGGCGGCGGGCATCATCACGGCCGTCATGCTGATGCTGTGTCTCGCGCAGATCGGCCCGCTGCTGCCGCTTCTCGGCGGCGTCGCCTATCTCTTCTGGCACGACGCGCACATCGCGGGATCGCTGCTGCTGGTGTGGTCGATCATGATCGCCATGCTCGACAACTTCCTGCGGCCGATTCTCATCAAGCGCGGCGTGAACCTCTCGATGCTGCTGATTCTCTCCGGCGTGCTCGGCGGCATGTTCGCGTTCGGCATAGTCGGATTGTTCATCGGTCCCGTCATTCTCGCGGTCACGTCGACGATCCTGAATGCGTGGATCAACGAGCAGCCGCCGCTGCCGCAAGTCGAAGCGATGACTAACGAGGAAGTCGCCAAACCCACATCGGCTGCGGATCTCGCGGATGCATCGCGGAGGCGGACGTGATTGATAAATAGATTCGCATTTTGTCGCATTTGTTTGCGGCAATCAGATTGCGCTTAATTGGCGAATTAGGATTCTTACGAAAATAAGATTTTCTCCGATTAAATAGCGTGTTTCACGATAATCGGGCAGTGAAGGTCCGCTACAATACAAACCTTTGATACTTGCCCGATTCAGGGCGCAGGGGATTGACCATGTCTTTGCGCGACGTGGACGCCATCGATTACATCGGAGTGAACATTCTCTTCAAGCGTGTATATGTCGGGCTCTTCGACGAGCTCGACTGGCGCGATGAACGGGAACACCAGGATTTGCTCACGAAGAAAATCGACCACTACATTCGTTATATTCGCTCCGGCAAATTGCTGTTGAATTATCCGAAAGTTCGCGGTTATGAGATCGTGATCGAATATGTGTCGACGCATTCCATGCCTTCCTCTGCGCGCGAATACTGGAAATCGCGTGAACGCCTATTGGCCGATGCCGGTTACACAACGCGTGCCCGCGGCGTAGACGTGCGTCCTTCGCTCGGCATCGCGGTCGAAAAACCCGAGCCTGTCGAAACAGAGCATGTCGAGGCCGAGCCCGTCGAGCCGCCCGCGCTGGAAGTGCTCGATGCCGATCCGCACGCGCAACTTGCCGACGTCACCGATATCGCGTATCTCCCGCCGCTGTCGCGCGAGTCGCGCCGGAGGCAAGCCCTCCCTTTACTGAGGCGCCTGGCGATGCGCCAGGCGGCCGGCTGAAGAACGCATGACCCCGCAAACAAAAAGGCGGCGTGGCTCGAAGTAGAGCCACGCCGCTTTCGTTTTACGCGCGCGTTCGACGCGTCACATCACTTCGCGCCGGTCAACGCCGAAGTCGCGATGGACGGCACGGAAATGCCGTTCGTCTTCGCGTATTGCACCGCTTGCGTGAGCGTCTGCACGAGCGACTGCAACTGTCCCGGCGCGGATTGCGCGATATAGGTCGCGGCCTGTGCGGTCGCCGGGTTCGAACCGGCTTGCAGCAGCGACGACATATTCATCGAGTTCGACACGGAGCCGAGATCCGATTGCAGGCCGGCGTACTGCTTTACGCCTTGCCCGAGCGACGCGAGGCCTTCGGTGAAGGTCTTCTTGCTCGCGGCGGTGGGTGGCGTGGCCGCGCCGCTGGTCATTGCCTGCATCAACGATTGCGAAACGCTCTGCTGCGTGCCGCCGAGCTGCGACAGCACGCTCGTGCTCGGTACGCCGCTTCCGCCCGATGCGCCCGACAACAAGCCAGCCGCCGATTGCGCCTGGCTCGCGACACTCGACATGCCCATTGCAGACGCGAGGCTCGACTGCCCCGACAGCACCTGCTGGTTCGCACCGAGATAGTTCTGCACGAGCGAAGTCAGCGCCGAAGGCTGCGCCGCGCCGTTCGCGCCGGCGGCGGCTTCGGACTTGCCGCTGCCGAAGCCGAATTGCTGAAGGTTGATCTGTGCGTGCGACGCGGCCGGTGCGATCAGCGCGAATGCGATGCCGGCCGACAGAAGCGCCCGATGTGACATACGAATCGGTGACTTACGGTTCGGCATGGTCGGTTCCTCCTCTTGAATGTCCGATGAACGGTGAGCCAGCTTCGACCCGTCGGACATTCACACAGTTCGCCGCGGAAACAATTGCTTGCGAATTGCGTCTGGAGATTATGCGCACAGCTCCGCGAGCGGATGCATCTCTTTACGCCACGGAGATGAGAGAAAGTGCTGCACGCGCTCGGCGCGCACCTGCGCGAGCGTCGTCGGCGCGAAACGAGGCCGCTGATCTTTGTCGATAATGAGCGCGCGCACGCCTTCGACGAAATCGCCGTCGTCGATCGCGCGATACACGACGCCCAGCTCCATGCGAAAGCAATCCGCAAGGGACATCTGACGGCCGCGCAAGAGCGCGTGATACGTCACCTCGAGCATCGTCGGCGAGTGGCGTTCGAGCGTGCCCAGCGTCGCGCGCGACCATTCGTTGTCCGCATCGGCGGCAAGCGACGCCGCGATGCGTTCCGCGCCGCCTGTCGCGCACGCGGTGAAATGACGCCTGATCTGCGCGCGGAGTTCGTCGACTGGCGCGTGGCGCTCGATGTTCGCGCTCGGCACGAACACGCGCCTCAACTGCGTCATTGCATCTTGCGCGTCGTGCCAGCGCACCGTTTCGAGACGCTCGATGAAGCCGCGCAGCCAAGCGGACGGCACGCATTCATCCGCGAGCCCGATGCGCTTCGCATCCGCGCCCGACAGACTCGCACCGGTCAGGCCGACGTACAGCGCGAGATCGCGTGGCAGCACGCGCAGGAAGTGCGTCGCGCCGACATCGGGCAGGAGTCCGATGCGCGTTTCGGGCATCGCCATGCGCGTGCGCTCGGTCGCGATGCGCAGCGCCGCGCCTTGCGCGAGGCCCATGCCGCCGCCCATCACGATGCCGTCCATCAGCGCGATGACCGGCTTCGCGAAACGATGGATCGTGTAATCGAGCCGATATTCGTCGATGAAAAATTTCAGCCACGGTGTCGCGTGATGCGGATCGTTGCGCACGGCGTGATACAGCTTGCGCACGTCGCCGCCCGCGCAAAACGCCTTGTCACCGGCGCCGCGTAAAACGACCGCGAGGATGGCATCGTCTTCGGCGCAGGTGGCGAAACAATCGGCGAGCAGCGCGATCATGTCGTGCGACAGCGCGTTCATCGCATGCGGCCGGTCGAGCGTGACGATCGCCACCCGATTGACGATTTCGAAGGCGACTTCCGGCGTGTCGCGCAACAGCCCTTGCGTGCTCATGCGTTCAGTCCGCCTTGCTCGTCTGACGCAGTTCCGGAAAATCTTCTTCCCAGAACTCGAACTCGCCGCGCGTGCCGGCTTCCGTGCGCGCCGCTTCCTGCCTGCGCAGATCGACGCGGCGGATCTTGCCGGAAATCGTCTTCGGCAATTCCGCGAATTCGAGCCGGCGGATTCGCTTGTACGGCGCGAGCCGCTCGCGCGAGAACGCGAACACGCTCTTCGCGAGCTCCGGTCCGATGGCGTAACCGTGACGCAGCGTGACAAACGCCTTCGGCACCGAAAGACGCAGCGGATCTGGACTCGGCACGACAGCCGCTTCCGCGATCGCATCGTGTTCGATCAGCACACTCTCCAGCTCGAACGGGCTCAGCCGGTACTCCGACGACTTGAACACGTCGTCCGCGCGGCCGACGTAGACGAAGTAACCGTCCGCGCCGCGCGCCGCCACATCCGACGTGCGATAGAAACCGCCGCGCATCGCGTTTTCGGTGGCCTTCGGATTGCCCGCGTAACCGGTCATCAGGCCGAGCGGCGGCGGATCGAGCGCGAGCGCGATTTCGCCCTCCTCCGCGGCGTTTCCGTCCGGATCGAGCAGCGCCACGCGATAACCCGGCAACGGACGGCCCATCGAGCCCGGCACGACCCGCTGGCCCGGCGTGTTGGCGATCTGCGCGGTGGTCTCGGTCTGCCCGTAGCCGTCGCGGATCGACAAGCCCCACGCGGCCTGCACGCGCTCGATGATCTCCGGATTGAGCGGCTCGCCCGCGCCGACGATCTCGCGCAGCTTCACGTCATACGCGGTGAGCGGCTCCTGCACGAGCATGCGCCACACGGTCGGCGGCGCACACAGCGTGGTGACTTCGTGCTTCACGAGCGCATCGAGCGTGCGCGCCGCGTCGAAGCGGCTGAAGTTGTAGATGAACACGCACGCCTGCGCATTCCACGGCGCGAAGAAGCAGCTCCACGCGTGCTTCGCCCAGCCAGGCGAGCTGATGTTCCAGTGCACGTCGCCGGGTTGCAGGCCGATCCAGTACATCGTCGACAGATGGCCGACCGGATAGCTCTGATGCGTATGCGCGACCAGTTTCGGCTTCGACGTCGTGCCCGAGGTGAAGTACAGCAGATACGGATCGTTCGCTTTCGTTTCGGCATCCGAATTAAATTCCGGCGATGCGCCGTAAGCCGCTTCATAGGCAAGCCAGCCTTCCATCGCGCCGCCCACCGCGATGCGCAGGCCGGGCACGTCGATGCCATCGAACTTCTGCGTTTCCGCTGCATCGACGATCACATGTTGCACGCCGCCGAGCGCGATGCGGTCGCGCAAGTCCGCGTTCGCGAGCTGCGTCGTCGCGGGCAGGACGATGGCGCCGAGCTTCATCGCGGCGAGCATCGTTTCCCATAGCTCGACGCGGTTCGGCAGCATCAGCAGAATGCGCTCGCCGCGCCGCACGTTCAGGCTGCGCAAGTGATTGGCCACGCGCGCGGAACGCTCGCTCATCTGCGCGAACGATAGACGCGTCTCGCCGCCGCTTTCGTTCACGATATGCAGCGCGGGCGCATCGTTGCCGCGCGCCATCGGATCGAAATAATCGAGCGCCCAGTTGAAGCGATCGAGCACAGGCCACTCGAACTCGCGATACGCGGTGTCGTAATCGGTGCGATGCGCAAACAGAAAGTCTCGTGCTTCGATGAATGCCTGGGCTCGATTCATTGCGTCTCCGTTTATAGGTCTTCAGACGTTGCGCGCGATCACCATCCGCTGCACTTCGCTCGTGCCTTCATAGATCTGCGTGATGCGCGCATCGCGATAGTGACGCTCCACCGGATAGTCCTGCAAGTAGCCGTAGCCGCCGTGAATCTGGATCGCATCGGAACACACGCGCTCCGCCATTTCCGATGCGTATAGCTTCGCCTGCGACGCCTCCGACAGACACGGCACGCTTTCCGTGCGCATGCGCGCCGCGTGGTGGATAAGAAGGCGCGCGGCGTTGATCTGCGTCTGCATGTCGGCGAGCATGTTCGCGACCGACTGATGTTCCTGGATCGGCTTGCCGAACTGCACGCGCTCCCTCGCATACGCGCGCGCCGCATCGAAAGCCGCGCGCGCGATGCCGAGCGCCTGCGCCGCAATGCCGATGCGCCCGCCTTCCAGATTCGACAACGCGATCTTCAGGCCCTCGCCGCGCTTGCCGAGCAGGTTCGCGGCGGGAATCGCGCAATCGTCGAACGTGATCGGACAGGTATCGGAGGCGCGGATGCCGAGCTTGTGCTCCGGCGCGCCGACGTTGAAGCCGGGCGTATTCGTCGGCACGATGAACGCCGAGATGCCGCGCTTGCCCTGCTCTGGATCGGTGACCGCGAAGACGATCGCCACGCCCGCGCGCTTGCCGTTGGTGACGAACTGCTTGCTGCCGGAAAGCACCCACGTGCCGTCTTTTTCGACGGCGCGCACGCGCAGGTTGTTCGCCTCGGAGCCCGCCTGCGGCTCTGTCAGACAGAACGCGCCGATGATCTCGCCGCTCGCGAGCTTCGGAAGCCAGTCGGCCTTTTGCGCGTCGGTGCCGTACGCGAGGATCGGCCCGCAGCCGACGGAGTTGTGCACGCTCATCAGCGTCGCGCAGGACGCGCAGCCGGCGGCGATCTCTTCCATCGCGAGCGCGTAGGCGATGTAGTCGCTGAATGTGCCGCCGAGTTCGGCGGGCACGATCATGCCGAGCAGGCCGAGCTCGCCGAGATGCTTCACGACGGCGTCGGGAATGGCTGCGTCCTTGTCCCACTGGCCCGCGTTCGGCGCGAGCACTTCGGTGGCGAACTGGCGAGCCGCGTCGCGGATCATGCGCTGCTCTTCGGTGAGGAAAGCGTCGATCATGTTTCGATTTCGTTTGAATGGGGCTTGCGCGGCGCGGCGCGCGGTACGCATCGTTTAAACTTTCCGGCCGCCGCCCGCGTGGCGGATGGGCCGTCCGGCTACGAGTCTAGGCAATCGCCGGACATTAGCCGATGCCCAAAACGATCACGCTAACTGAGCGCTTTGGCCACCTAGTGACAACCCCAACTCACGGACGCAACATCGAGCGCGATTCGATTTCGGTCAGTCTCGTCGAAGCCGCGCTGCACTGCGCCGAGGCCCGCGGCGTCGCGCGCGAGGGCTTGCTGGCCGCTGCGGGCATTGCCCCGGCGACGCTCGATTCGCCGCGCGCACGCGTGTCGCCCGTGCAATACGGCAAGCTGTGGAATGCCACCGCCGACGCGCTCGACGACGAGTTCTTCGGCCAGGACGCGCATCCGATGCGCCGCGGCAGCTTCGTGCTCCTGTGTCATGCGGCGCTTTCCGCACGCGACGGCGCGCAGGCGCTCGCGCGCATCGCGAATTTCCTGCGCCTCGTGCTCGACGATCTCACCTTCACGCCCGATATCGACGAACAGCGCGTGCGCATCTGGCTCGACGACAAAGCCGCGCCCAAGTCGATGTTCGCCTACGCGACCGGCTTCATCCTCGTATATGGGTTGTTGTGCTGGCTGGTCGGGCGGCGCATTCCGGTGCTCGCGGCGCATCTGCGCTGTCCCGAACCGCACGCGAGCGACGAATACCGCCTCATGTTCTGCGACGACCTGCGCTTTGACGCGCCGCGCTCGTTCGTCGATCTGTCGGCCGACTGCGCGGCGCTGCCGGTCGTGCAGACGAGCACGACGCTGAGGCGCTTCCTGCGCGACGCGCCGGCGAACTTCATCGTGAAATATCGCAATCCGGATTCGCTCGCGGCGCGCATCAAGGCGCGTCTGAAGCAGACCGCGCCGACGGACTGGCCCGAGGCCGAGAACATCGCGGCGGCGCTGAACATGGCGGAAGCGACGCTGCGGCGGCGCCTCAAACAGGAAGGGCTGACGTATCAGACGATCAAGGACGCGCTGAGACGCGATCTCGCGATCGCGCGTCTCGCGCACACGCAGGAGACGATTGCGCAGATCGCCGACGCGCTCGGCTTCGCGGAGCCGAGCGCATTCCGGCGCGCTTTTCGAAAGTGGACGGGCGTGCGCCCCGCCGATTACCGTCGCGACGGCTGACTGCGCGGGTGTGCCGGGACTGCTATATTGAATCGACGATGACTCGATGACCTCGCATCACGGAGCGCACCATGAAGAAAGCCAACCGGGAGGAACGTTCAAAGCGGGATCAGCCGCCCGCACTGAACGAAGAGGATTTGCTCGATGAAGCGCTGGAAGAGACCTTCCCCGCGAGCGATCCGATCGCCGTGCATCCCGAGCCGAAAGCTCCGAAGGACGGCAAGAAAAAATAATCATTCGCCCAGTTCGGGCTCGTCCGGGCTCGACAGCAGCGCCACCAGTTTCTCGACATGCTGATGTAACAGCTTCACGTGCTTGTCGATCTGTTCGAGACGCCCGGTCAGATCGGCCTTCGCCGCTTCGCTCATGCGATCCGAGGTAAGCAGTTCATCGACTTTCGGTTGCATCCCGTCGACCTGCAGCAGCCCGAGCTGACGCTCCAGACGGCGCAAATCCTGCGACAGCAGTTCGCGATTCTTGCGAAACAGCAGGTCGCGGCGGTTCACCTCGGCCTGTTGCTGGGCGAGATCGGCGACGCGGCGCGTCGCCTCGGTTTGCGAAAGCAGCGGCTCCGGGCCGCGCAGCACCGAGCGCTTCGGCGCGGGATGGGCCGTGCCGCGGAACACGGCCATCGGCGTTTCTTCGTCCATCGCGCGCTGCACGTCGGGCGGGACTTCGTCGCTCGCGCGGCGTTCGTCCATCCAGTGCGGCGGCAGGCCCGTGACGAGCTCGATGCCGCGCACGAACTCCTCATTGAAATCACGCTGACCGGCGACGATGAGCTTCATGAACGTCGGCGAGAAGTTCATCATGCGCGCGAGGCGTCCAGCGCCTCCCGGCGAGCCGACCAGAACGTTCAGGTTGGCGCGCCAGACAAGGAACAGCGTTTCGTCGAAATCTTCCATGAACAGGCTCCACGCAGACCGACGCGCCCGAATGTGCGCACCGGCATTGCGCGCGGCGGCTGCGCGCGCATGCATATCCGGTTCCCGCGCTTCTCTCGTTGTGATCGTGCACCGTAACCGGTGCGTCGCCTACATACCGCATAAAACACCATACTACCTTCATCGGCAAGCGATGCGGACGGCGGCCGTGTCGCCGTCATCCGCATGGCGTCAGCCGGTTCAGGGCTCGTTGCGCAGATACCCTTCCTTGCTCGGATCGAGCATGCGCCAGGAGACGATGAGCGAGATCGCGCACATCAGGGTCACGTACCAGAAGAACGTGGATTCGCTGCCGATCGACTTCAGCTTCAGCGCGACGAATTCCGCCGAGCCGCCGAACACCGCGTTGGCGACCGCATACGAGAGGCCGACGCCCAGCGCGCGCACTTCCGGCGGGAACATTTCCGCCTTGATGAGACCGCTGATCGACGTGTAGAAACTCACGATCGCGAGCGCCGCGACCACCAGCACGAACGCCATGACCGGGCTCGTCACGGTGGAGAGCGCGTGCAGCAGCGGCACCGTGCAGACCGTCGCGAGGCCGCCGAACCAGAGCATCGACGCACGGCGCCCGATACGGTCCGACAACGCGCCGAACAACGGCTGCAACAGCATATAGACGAAGAGCGCGGCGGTCATCACGTTGCTGGCGGTCTTTGCGTGCATGCCCGCCGTGTTGACCAGGTACTTCTGCATGTAGGTCGTGAACGTGTAGAAAATCAGCGAGCCGCCCGCCGTGAAACCGACCACGGTCATGAACGCGCCCTTGTGCTGCAGCAGGCCCTTGAGCGTGCCCGCTTCCTTGCGATCGCGCGTTTCGGCGGTCGAGGTTTCGTCGAGCGAACGGCGCAGATACAGGGAAACCAGCGCCGCGCACGCGCCGATGAAGAACGGAACGCGCCAGCCCCACGCCTTCAGCTCTTCCGTCGACAGGAACAGTTGCAGGATCACGAGCACGAGCAGCGCGGCAAGCTGCCCGCCGATCAGCGTCACGTACTGGAAGGACGCGAAGAAGCCGCGCCGGCCGCGCAGCGCCACTTCACTCATGTAGGTCGCGCTCGTGCCGTATTCGCCGCCGACCGACAAACCCTGGAACAGCCGCGCGATCAGCAGCAGGAACGGCGCCCACGCACCGATCGTCGCGTAGGTCGGCAGGAAGGTGATGACGAGCGAGCCGCCGCACATCATCAGGACGGAGATCATCATCGCGTTGCGGCGGCCGTGCTTGTCGGCGATGCGGCCGAACAGCCAGCCGCCGATCGGACGCATCAGGAAGCCCGCCGCGAACACACCCGCCGTGTTCAGGAGCTGCACCGTCGGATTGCCGCCCGGAAAGAACGCCGCCGAGAAATACAGCGCGAGGAACGAGTAGATATAGAAGTCGAACCACTCGACGAGGTTGCCCGACGAGGCGCCGACGATCGCGAAAACGCGGCGCCGGGTGTCCTCGGGGGAATAAGCGTGAATGTCGGTCATGTTGTTTTCTGGGCTCTTGGTCACTGTCTGGATGGCGTTTGCCGGGGCTCGTGACCCCGGTGCGAACGCTCTTGGCGGCGTTCGGGCGCAAGTTTATACGACGGTTCGGCAGAGAGCGCGCGGTCGGGACATGCGAAATTCCGTGTCGACCGTTTGCCGTCGATGGCGTCCGGCGCTCGCTCAGGCTTGTCGTGAAAGCATTTCGCTGCCGTTTTGCGGGCTTGCGGCGCGCTCCCGCTGCCGTCGTACTAAGTAATTACCCTGATTCGAGATTTCGCTGACTATTTGTCGATAAAGTCTCGGGATCACGATTCGCACCAAGAGGACCGTATGAACCCGCATCAACCGATCACGCTCGACGCCGCGCTCGCGTCGAAGTTCGCCCAGGTCGCGCTCGGCCACCTGACACGCGAATATCCGAACAAGCTCGATCACGTAATGGCGGGCGAAGCCGACGTGCAAAGCCCGCGCGCGCTGCATCCGATCTTCTACGGCAGCTTCGACTGGCATTCCTGCGTGCACGGCTACTGGCTGATCGCGCGCCTTCACGACCTTTTTCCCGGCTTGCCGGAGGCAGAGCGTATCCGCGCGACGATCGACGCGCATTTCACCGATGCGAACGTCGCAGCCGAAGTCGCGTACCTGCGGCGCCCGGCCGCGCGCGGATTCGAGCGGCCCTACGGTTGGGCGTGGCTGCTCGCGCTCGCGGGTCAGCTTCGCTCGATGCAGTCCGACGACGGCGGGCGCTGGGCCCGCACGCTCCAGCCGCTCGCCGATGCCTTCGTCGCGCGTTTCGAGGAATTTCTGCCGAAATCGACGTATCCGCTGCGCGTCGGCACGCACTTCAACATGGCGTTCGCGCTGACGCTGGCGATCGGCTATGCGCGCATCGCGCGGAACGCGGACTTCGAGCGCATGCTGAGCGAGACGGCGCTGCGCTGGTTCGGGAACGATGCAGGCTGCCAGGCGTGGGAGCCGGCGGGCGACGAATTCCTGTCGCCGTCGCTGATGGAAGCGGTGCTGATGCGCCACGTGCTGCCGGGCGATGGCTTCGTCGGCTGGTTCGACCGGTTCCTGCCGCGCATCGCGGCGCGCGAACCCGCGACGCTTTTCACGCCCGCGACCGTCACCGATCGCAGCGACGGCAAGCTCGCGCATCTCGACGGCCTGAACCTCAGCCGCGCCTGGTGCCAGCGCACGATTGCGCGGGCGCTGCCGGCAGGCGATGCGCGCATCGCGGTGCTCGAAGCCAGCGCCGGCGAGCATCTGGCTTCGGGAATCGCGCACGTCGCGGGCGATTACATGGGCGAGCACTGGCTCGCGACGTTCGCGCTGCTCGCGCTCGAAGCGTGAAGGGTGATGCCGAATCGTGTCAGACGCGCGGCTGAAACGCGATCACGCCCATGCCGATGAGCGCGATCGCCGCGCCCGTGAGATCCCACGCCGTCGGCCGGATGCGGTCGACGGCCCATAGCCACGCGATCGCCACACCGATATACACGCCGCCGTACGCCGCATAGATGCGCCCCGCGGCGGTATCGTGCAGTGTCAGCAGCCACGCGAACAACGCGAGCGACAGCGCGCCCGGCACGACGAGCCACGGCGAGCCGCCCGCCTTGAGCCATCGATAAGGGAAATAGCAGCCGGCGATCTCGGCGATGGCCGTGACGACATAGAGCGTGAATGTTTTCATGACGCGCATTATCGGCGTTCGTGCGACGTTGCGCGGCGCGCGTGGTGTGCGGACAATGACGCGCTTGCTTTTGCAGACCACCTCACACGATCGAATGAATGCAGTCTCCATGCACTGGCACAAGCGCGTGCTGACGCTCGCGTTTCCGATCGTCCTCGCCAATCTCACCCAGCCGATTCTCGGCGCCGTCGATACGGCCGTCGCCGGCCATCTCGACGGTCCGCAGTATCTGGGCGGCGTCGCGCTCGGCGGTCTCGTGTTCAGCTTCGTGTTCTGGGGCTTCGGCTTTCTGCGCATGGGCACGACGGGTCTCGTCGCGCAGGCGTTCGGCGCACGCGACGACGATGCGTTGCGCGCGAGCGTGCTGCGCGCGATGCTGCTCGCGCTCGCGATCGGCGTAGCCGTGCTCGCGCTGCAGGTGCCGGTGATCCGTTATGCGCTCGTCGCGCTGGGCGGCAGCGCGGCCGTGCAGGACACCGCGCGCGCGTATTGCCACGCGCGCATCTGGGCCGCGCCATTCGCGCTCGGCAACTATGTCGTGCTGGGGTATCTGCTCGGCTGCCAGCGCGTGCGGCTCGCGCTCGTCACGCAGATTTTCATCAATCTGGTGAACATCGTCGCCGTGCTGCTATTCGTGTATCGGCTCGATTGGGGCATCGCGGGTATCGGCGCGGCGACCGCGTTCGCGGATTTCTGCGGCTTCGCGCTCGGCCTCGCGATACTGTGGCACCGGCGTCCGCGCGGCCTGCCGCCGCTCGCGCCGCGCACGCTGTTCGATGCCCACGCGATGCGCCGGCTCGTCGCGATCAATCGCGACATTTTCATCCGCACGATCTGCCTGCTCGGGTCGTACGGCTGGTTCGCGCATCTCGGTGCGCGTCAGGGCGATGCCGTCCTCGCGGCGAACGCCGTCCTGCTGAACTTCCAGACGTTCATGTCCTACGGGCTCGACGGATTTGCGCACGCCGCGGAAGCGCTCGTCGGCGCGGCGGCCGGCGCGCGCGACCGCCATGCGTTCCGCCAGGCCGTGAAAGTGACGATGCTCTGGTCGGCGATCGGCGCGGCGGGTTTTTCGATCGTCTATTGGGTGAGCGGCGGATGGATCATCGGCGCGCTGACGGATCAGGCCGTCGTGCGGCATGAAGCGCTGCGCTTTTTGCCGTGGGCCGCGATTTTGCCGCTCGCGTCCGTCGCGGGCTTTCAGCTCGACGGCGTGTTCATCGGCGCCACGCGCACGCACGAGCTGATGAAAGCAATGGCGGTTTCGCTCGCGGTCTTTCTCTTCGCGGCGTGGGCGCTCGCCGGATCGCTCGGCAATCACGGACTGTGGCTCGCGCTTACGATTTTCATGGTGGCGCGCGGCATCACGCTGTCCGTTCAGGTGCCCGCGATCGAGCGCGCGGCGTGCGCCGAGTCAGTTCGATAGCGGCTTCATGGCGGCGAGGCCATCGAGCAGCGCCTTGTGGAAGGCGGTCGGGTCCTGCATCTGCGGCGCATGGCCGAGCTCCGGAAACTCGACGAGCTTCGCGCCCTCGATACGCTCCTTCGCCAGTTTCGCGAGATCGGGATAGCGGCCGAGCGTCGAGCGGATTTCCGGCGGCGCGAAGTCCTTGCCGATTGCGGTAGTGTCCTTGTCGCCGATGAGCAGCAGCGTCGGTGTCTTCAACTGGTCGAATTCGTAGACGACGGGCTGCGTGTAAATCATGTCGTACAGCAGCGCCGAATTCCACGCGACGATGTCCTTGCCCGGCCCGCGATACATGCCCGCGAGCATCTGCACCCACGGCTCGTAATCGGCGCGCCACTGGCCCGAGTAGTACGTGTTCGTCTCGTAGCGGCGGATGCCGTCGGCGCTGGTCTTCAACTCACGCGCATACCAGTCGTCGATCGAAATCGACGGCACGCCCTTCGCTTTCCAGTCTTCGAGTCCGATCGGATTCACGAGCACGAGCTGCTCGGTCTCGCGCGGGTACATCAGCGCGTAGCGCACGGCGAGCATGCCGCCCGTCGAATGCGCGATGAGCGTCGCCTTCGACACGCCGAGCGCCGCGAGCAACGCATGCGTGTTGCGCGCGAGCTGCTGGAAGCTGTACTGATAGCGCTCGGGTTTCGTCGATTTGCAAAAGCCGATCTGATCCGGCGCGATCACGCGATAGCCCGCGTCGCTCAAGGTTTCGATGGTCTGCTTCCATGTCGCCGAGCAGAAGTTCTTGCCATGCAGAAGCACGGCGGTCCGGCCGTTCGGATGCAGCGGATGCACATCCATATACGCCATGCGCACGACCTGACGTTGCGACGTCAGCGAGAAGCGCGCGACCGGATACGGATAGTCGAAGCCCTGCAGTTCGGGGCCATACGCGGGGCCGTCGTTGCCCGGCGGCGGCGCGGGTTCATCGGCATGCGCGTGCAAGGCGAAGAGCATCGCGAGACACGACATCAAGGATCGGACGACGGACTTGCTGCGCGTTGAATTCATGTTTCATTTCGAAATGACGGCGGGCCGACGCATTCTAGCGCGCCTCTATTTCACGCGCGTTCACTTGCCTGTCAGCTTATACTTCTCGGCCCCGCGCGCTGCGCAAGGATGCAACGCGGCGCGCTCTTTCAAGCATCGCATTCAGCCCGGATTTCAACGCATGCAATTCCGCATCAAGGCATTCGCCGCCGCGCTCATCGGTTTCGTATGTGCCGGCGCATTCGCGAGCGACTGCCCACAGTTCAGCCCAAATGGCCGCGCGCCGGTCGTCGTCAATTCGAAGATGCGCGCGGCGACGCAGGAAATCTGCTATTCCGACTTTGCGCTGCTTCATTCCGGCATCACGAAAGGGCCGCTCTGGTCGGCGGAACATCTGACCTCGCAAAGTGTCGATGAAGCGAAGAGCAACACGCGCACCAATCGCTTTTTCGTCGACAAGCGTTTGCCGGCTGGCGAGAGCGCGCAGCTCGCCGACTACAAGAAGAGCGGTTACGACCGCGGCCACATGAGTCCCGCGGGCGATCGCGCAAGCCAGAAAGGCATGGCCGAATCGTTCTCGCTCGCGAACATCGTGCCGCAAGATCCGTCGAACAACCGGCGCATCTGGTCGCGCATCGAGGAAGCGGTGCGCAGGCTGACGGAAGAATCGGGCGAAGCCTACGTCGTCACCGGACCGCTTTTTTCAGGACGCCAGTTGCAAACGATCGGCGAATCGCGCGTGTTCGTGCCGACGCAGTTGTACAAGGTCGTCTACTTGCCGCAGCGTCAGGTCGCGTTCGCGGTGATCGTCGAAAATGCGCCGACGAACACGTATACGATGAAGACCGTGCGCGAACTCGAAACGATGAGCGGCCTCACGTTTCCCGGCATTCCGGACGGCCTGAAAGACAAACGAATTGGAGGATTGCGAGGTGTTTAAGCCCTTTGCCAACGATACGGATGTGATGAACATCGCGGGTGACGCGATCAACATCGAGAACGGCGTGAAGCGCCTGTCGGTCAGCGGCGATCTGACGATCACGCGCGACAAGGCCGGTCTCGCGAACGCGCTCGCGCTGCACAAGGCGCTCGGCGCGATCGTCGACGCGTTGCAAAACGATGCGTCGCTGCCCGCGAAGCTGCCGGACGAGCCGAGCGCGCCGTCCGGCACCGCCGATAATCCCTTCATCTGACGCGCCCTACAATGGTTTCGTCGTATTGGCCGTGCGGGGATGCGAAGTGATCGAATGTCATGTCGGCCCGAGCCCGCTCGGGCACATTCTGTATCGCGCCGAGAACGACTGTCTGACGGGACTCTTCTTCGTCGGCCAGAAGCATTTTCCTGGCGGCCTGTCCGAGCCGACGCTGTCCGAGACGGCGCCTCGCTCGCGCGTGATCGTCGAAGCGCGCGAGCAGATCGACGAATACTTCGCGGGCGCGCGCACTGAATTTTCGATCGCGTTGCGGCTCGGCGGCACGACTTTTCAGCAGCAGGTATGGAATGCGCTGCGGCAGATTCCTTTCGGCGATGCCTGGACCTACGGCGATCTCGCGCGCCGGCTCGGTTTGCCAGCGGGCGCATCGCGGGCCGTCGGCGGGGCGAACGGGCGCAATCCTGTCGCGATCATCGTGCCGTGTCATCGCGTGATCGGCGTCGATGGAGAACTCACCGGCTATGCGGGCGGCGTGGAGCGCAAGCGGCACTTGCTCACGCTGGAAGGCGGACCGGGGCGCGAGCAGCTCGCGCTTTTCTGAGTTGCGCGGATTCGGCGCACAATGCGAAAAGCCCGCGAACTTGACGGTTCGCGGGCTTTTCCTTTGATGCCGTGCGGCGGCTATTACGGCGTGAGCGTCACTTCCACACGACGGTTTTCAGCGCGGCCCGCAGCCGTCGCGTTCGACGCAATCGGGTTCGCCTTGCCGTAACCCTTCACCGAGAAGTTGGAGGCGTCAAGGCCGCGTCCCTTCAGATAGTCGAGTACGGACTGCGCACGGCGCTGGGACAGACTGACGTTATACGCATCCCGGCCGGTCGAATCCGTGTACCCCTCGACCGTGACCGACGCCAACTTCGTACCCTGCGATTCGCTGACGATCTTGTCCAGAATGACCTTCGCCTTAGGCGTCAGGGCAGCGCTATCGAATGCGAAGTTCGTCTGCCCATCCAGCACGACCTTGCGCGGTGCGGGTGCCGGTGCCGGCTGCGGCGCGGGCGGCGGCGTCACAGGGGCAGGTTGCGCCGGCGTCGCACACGTGAAGATCACGTCGCGCGGGTCGCTCGGTGCACTCGTCCCTGCGGCGGTCTGAAGCAAAGCGACGTTCTTGTCGCCACACAATTTCTGAGCGGCGGTCATACATGCGCTGCCACTTTCGAAAAGTCCGAAGCATTCGGCGCGAAACGCCTTTTGCCCATTCGACGTTTGAATCTCGCTGATATTGAAAGCCGGCCCGGTCGTCGAGGAACAGCCCGCAAGTACAGCGACGGCGGTAAGACTAACGGCGAGGGTTTTCGTGATCATCTTGGTGTTCATGCAGGTCAATTCCATAGCGCGGTGGCGCTGAGCGCGCCTCATTTTCAGGCTCGGACTCATCCTGAAAGAGGCAGGCAGATTCGTGGATCGGTTTCGGATGTGTTCATTGCTCGTAAGCCATCCAAAAGCTGCGCGATTGTAGCGTGGCGGACCATCGCGGTTTAAGCGGACAACTCCCAAATTAAAGTGCACCGAATGCGTGGCAATGCGCCTATCTGGCGGGGGCGGGAAGATCACCGTCGGCCTGTTTCTGTAGTTCCTGCACACGTAGTTGCAGCGCGCGAAGCTGCGCCTGCGCGGCCGCCTGTTCCGTGCGCAGTTCGCGGACCGCATTCTGCTGCTCCTGTTGGTAGCTCGTCACCTGGCCTTGCTGCGCGCGCGCAATGTCGAGATCCGCTTGCAGCCGGCCGGCGCGCTCCTGCTGAGCCGCAATCTGCCTGTCGGCATAGGCTTTTTCGGCTTCGAGCTTGATGCGCTTGATTTCCGCATCGGCGAGGGTCATGGAGGTCTTGGCGAAATCAAAATACACCGCTTCGGCACGTCCGTCATTTTGCGTTTTGAAAACGCGCCAGATCGTGCTTTGCTGAAAGAGCGCGGCGTAATAAGTCATCTGCTCGGGAAAATACGAAAGACTCGCGCCGTAACTGCCATTGAAACTCTTGCGCAATTCGGTGATTTTCCCGGCGGCAGTCAGATGCTCGAGTTCCGCGACATCGCCATTCTTCGCCGCCGCGCCCTCCGGCATATTCGACGATGCGTCCGCACGCATATCGCCGGCCGCAAGCGCCTGCGCGAGCGGGCCAGCAAGACCGGACAAGATCAGCACGATATTCGCAATCACCAGGCGTTTCATTGCGATTTTCCGTAACGGCAAAGCACGTCGCCCGGAAAGGATTATGGTGGCGCCAAGCCGTTAATGCCAGGCGATTCAAAGCGCTATTCGAAAATCGGAATTGCGTGGAATCAAATCATCGACTGGCGCTTCGGACGCTCGTTCAGGTGTGGCTCGTCGGCGCTGCGCAACGATTGCGGCGGCCTGAAGATACGCGCGTCGGACGGCTCGGCGCTCATGCGCGAGAAAATTTCGCGGTCGCCCTTAAAGACGAACGGCGCCGCCGACAGAATGCGCGCGTCGGGCAGCGGCTCGACGGCGTGTACCGTACCGGCGCTGACAGCAAAAAAAGATAAAAGGCAGGCAACGAGCGCGAAAGCGCCCGAAATCGGGTGTGAACGAAACATGGCTAGGGAACGGTCAGGATGGCGCTCGAGCGCCGGAAAGGAGCCGCCGAAAGCGAGACGCGGCTACGGCATAGCTCGCTATTCCACCAGCCTTCACGTCACTTGCCCATGAGAAGGTTCTCAAAGATTCCCTGTTTCCACGCAACCAGCCTAAGCATCGCACGCGCTCAGGCGTGAAAAATGCGAGCCTGAAACGTTCACTCCGCAGCGTGGCTTCCGGCATGCCTTTGAATCTCGTAGCGACGGTGCGCAAAGGCGCCACGCGCCGCGAAACACGTGCGCAAAGGTATGACAGGCACGGCATGCAGCCACAGCTTGCCGGGAGTCAGCCATAATGCGCCTTCGCAAAAAATGCCGGATCGCCCAAGTAAAAACGAAAATGCCATGACTCAAGACGACAAACTCCCCACCGATCAACCGAGGCAGACGGCCGCCACGGACGGCAATGTCACGACCGGCGTCGCGGGTCTGGACGACATCCTGGGCGGCGGCCTCGTCGAAGGCGGCCTGTATCTGATCGAAGGGATGGCGGGCGCGGGCAAGACGATCCTTTCCTCGCAGATCGGCTTTCACCGCGTCGCTCAGGGCGACATGGTGCTGTACATCACGCTGATCGCCGAATCGCACACCAAGCTGCTGTCCCACCTGAAGGCGCTCTCGTTCTACAACGCCGACGCGATCTCCAACCGGATGCTCTTCGTCTCCGGTTATCACGAGTTGATGCGCGACGGGCTGTCCGGTTTCCTCGCGCTGATCGCGTCGACCATCAAATCGAGCCGGCCGCGCTTCATGGTCATCGACGGTTTTCGCAGCGCGCGCGAATTCAGTTCGACGGAGCTCGAACTCTCGCAGTTCATCCACGAACTGTCCGCGTTCGTGAACGCCGCCCGCTGCACGACGCTAATCCTCGCGCCGCTGTCCGGCAACGAGCCGCATCCAGAGCACACGCTCGTCGACGGGCTGATCGAGCTGAACCGCTACAACACCGGCATGCGCCGCGCCCGCGAGATCGAAGTCCACAAGCTGCGCGCCCGCGATCATCTGCTCGGCAAGCATTTTTTCAAGATCACCCAGGAAGGTCTCGTGACCTTCCCGCGCATCGAGGCGACGCCTGCCAGTGCCGAAGGCATGCCCGACTTCAGCAGCCGGCTCGCTTTCGGCTTTTCCGATTTCGACCAGATGCTCGGCGGCGGCGTCGTGCGCGGCTCGACGACCACGCTCATCGGGCCGTCGGGCATCGGCAAAACGCTGTTGTCGCTCAAGTTTCTTCAGGCGGGCGTCGATCGCGGCGAGCGTTGCGTGTATTTCGGGCTGTACGAATCGCCCGAGCGGCTCCTCGCGAAAGCGCGCTCGGTCGGCATCGATCTCGCGCCGGCCGTGGCGGAAGGGCGCCTGTCGATCCACTGGCATCCGGCCGTCGAACTCGCGATCGACGAGCTCGCCGTCGAGCTGATGAACGCGGTCCGGAACACGAACGCGTCGCGCCTCGTGGTGGACGGCATCGACGGATTTCATCAGTCCGCGAATCGCACGGAGCGCTTCGGGCTCTTCCTGAACGCGCTCACGCACCGCCTGCGCGATGCGGGCGTGACGACCCTTCTCACCGAGGAGCTGCCGCTCTTCGGCGATGCGACGTTGCCCGCGACGCTGCGCGCGTCGGCGCTGACCGAGAACATCGTGCTCATGCGCTATGTGGAGGCGAACTCCGCGCTCTATCGCATGGTGTCGATCGTGAAGCAGCGCGAGGGCCCGCACGATTCCGCGATCCGCCGCCTCACGATTGATGCGCGCGGCCTGCATGTCAGCGAAGGCTTCATCGGCACGACGGGTCTGTTGTCCGGGCAACCGTCGGTGGCGCCCGCACTCTCGGTGGCGGATCCCGGCGCGCGCGCATGAAAAAGATCCTCGTCGTCGACGATGAATTCGACATTCTGACCACGTGGCGGCTCGTCCTCGAAATGGAGGGCTACGAGGTCGTGACCGCATCCAACGGGCGCACGGCGCTCGACGTCGCGCGCGCCAATCCGCCCGCGCTCGTTATCACCGACTGGATGATGCCGCACATGGACGGCGTCCAGCTGATCCGGCAGCTCGCCGCGAGCGACGGGCTCGGCGCGGTGCCCGTGATCCTGATGAGCGCGGCAGCCCACGCGCCGGTGCTCGAACATCCGCACGCGCAATTCCGGCGCAAGCCGCTTTCCATCGATGAACTGATCGACGCGGTCACAGGCCTGATCGGTCCGGCCTGATGCACTGGGCACGCGACGTGCTGTACAGGTGCGTTCCGGCGAAACCGGACTCTGAAGGACCTCACGAGAAACCGCTCAACCGAAAGGGAGGCACCATGGTGCAGGATCAAGTGGAAGGCACGGCGCAACGCGTCGTCGGCAAGGTGCAGGACGCGGTCGGCGCGCTGACGGGCGATGAAAGCACGCAAGTCGAAGGCAAAGTGCGGCAGGCATACGGCAACTTGCAGCAAAGCTACGGACAGACCGTCGACAACGTCCGTCTGGCTGTCGCGAACCAGCCGATCCAGGGCGTGCTGATCGCGGTGGCGGTCGGCTTCGTGCTCGGCGCGTTGTGGAATCGCGATCGTTGATCTGATCGCGCGTCACGTCTGACGTAACGATGACAAAGCCGGCGTGACGATCGCGACGGCTTTGTCGTTTACGGTGCTTCGCGCACGATGCGGACGAGCGCCGCCGACTGCGCGCATTCGATTGCGAGCGCGGCCGCCGTCACGGCGAGCGCGCCATGCGCGCTAGCAATCGCGGCCGCGATGCCGAGACCGCACGACGCCGCGCCAGTCATGAGACCCGCGAAAGGCGCGCCGACATTGCCACCGATGGCGAGCGACAAATGCGCGCCGATGAGCGCCAGAAGCGCAAGCGTCGGAACCACGGCGAGCACGCCCGGCTGCGCGCCGACGATATACGCGAGCGCCGCGCACGCGCCTGCGCAGGCGAGATGCAGTGCTTGCTGGTTCGCGCCTTCGCGATTCGACCGGGCGCAAAGCAGATAGCCCGGCGCCGCCATCGCGCCGCCTGCGGCCACCGCGTACACACTATTCGAGTACGGCAGCAGCCACGCGACGAACGCGATCGTCGCAAGCAATGCCTGCGTCGACGCACTCGAAGCGCCGCGGTTGAGCCGAAATCCTGCGAATCCCGCGACAGCGGCGAGTAAAAGCGCGACCGTGCCTGCCCCGCCGCTCACCGCGCAAACCACGACGGCAATCGCGCCGGCGACCCACAGCGAACGCATCGCGCCCTGGCGCATCGACGCCCCGGCCGACAGCGCGGCGAGCACGCACAGCGCACCCGAGAGCGCATCCCCGATCATGCTTCGAGCACGTTCGACAGCGTGCCAATCCCCCCGATCGACACATCCACGCGCGAGCCGTCCTTGATCGAGCCGACGCCGATCGACGTGCCGCACGCGATGACATCGCCGGGAACGAGCGTCATGTCCTGCGACAGCAGGCTCACTTGCTCGGCGGGCGAGAAGATCATGTCGTCGAGCGGATAGTTCTGGCGCTCGACGCCTTCGAGCGTCGTGACGACACTCGCCGCGCGCCAGTCGAAGCCATTGCCCGGCGTGACGATCGCGGGCCCGAGACAAGTGAACGTGTCGAAGCCTTTGGAGCGGCACCATTGCGCGAAGTTGGGATCTTCCTGCAACAGTTCGATCGCGGTGACGTCGTTGACGCAGGTGTAGCCGAAGATCGCCGCCTCGGCCTCCTCGACCGAAGCGCCGCTCACCGTCTTGCCGATCACGATGCCCAGCTCGCCTTCGTACGCGATCTTGCCTTGATAGCTCTTCGGCCGGCGTATCGACTCGTTCGGCCCGATCACCGACATCGGCGGCTTGATGAGAAATAGCGGATGCTGCGGCGGCGCTTTATCCAGCTTCTGCGACAGCGCGTAGTAGTTGTTCCACAGCGCGATGACCTTGCTCGGCTGGCACGGCGCGAGCAGCGTCAGGTCGTCCACGGCGAAGGTGATGTCGGTCGGGCGCGGGCGGTCGAACATCGCGCCGTCGTGCTGCACGACGCGGCCCGAGTGCTGATCGAGCGTGCCGAAGCCGATGCTGCCATCGGCATCGCGAAAGCGAATCCAGTGTGTCACAGGTGTCTCCCTTGTGATGGGGCGCGGGCATGCTTGGCCCGCGCCCTCGTCCCCTCCTCCTTAAATCTGACCCGCGCCGCGCGCCCACTTATATTTCGCACCGAGCACCGCGACAGGCAATTCGGTCGAATACGCATACGCCGGCACGCCGTGCTCATACAAATACTCGGCCGCTTCCTCGACCTGGACATCGCCCGCGAGCGACGCCACGATCGGCTTCTCGATGCCGAGCGCCTTCATCTCCTCCTTGACTTCGATCACGAGCTTCGCGAAGACCATCGGCGGCGTGATGATCGTGTGCCAGTAGCCGAGGATGATCGAATGGATGCGATCGTCTTCGAGCCCGAGGCGGATCGTGTTCTTGTACGTCGACGGCGGCTCGCCGCCCGTGATGTCGACCGGATTGCCCGCCGCGCCGAACGGCGGAATGAACTTGCGGAATGCGGCATCGAGATCGTCGGGCATCGTCATCAGCGAGAGTCCGTTGTCCACGCACGCATCCGACAGCAGCACGCCCGAGCCGCCCGCGCCCGTGATGATGACGACGTTCTCGCCCTTGGGCGTCGGCAGCTTCGGAATGCCGCGCGCGTATTCGAGCAGATCGCGCAAGGAGCGTGCGCGGATCACGCCGCATTGCTGGAACACGTCCTCGTAGATCTTGTCGTTGCCCGCGAGCGCGCCGGTGTGCGAGCTCGCCGCGCGTGCGCCGAGACTCGTGCGCCCCGCCTTCAGCACGACGACCGGCTTCTTCTTCGACACGCGCTTCGCGGCTTCGGCGAACGAGCGGCCATCCTTCAGGTCCTCGCAGTGCTGCGCGATGATCTCGGTGTTGTCATCCTGCTCGAAGAACGTGAGCAGATCGTCTTCATCGATATCGCTCTTGTTGCCCAGGCCGACGATCGCCGAAACCCCCATCTTCGCCGAGCGCGAGAAGCCGATGATCGCCATGCCGATGCCGCCCGATTGCGAAGACAGCGCGGCCTTGCCCTTCACGTCGTACGGCGTGCAGAACGTCGCGCAGAGGTTCTTCGGCGTGTAGTAGAAGCCGTAGATGTTCGGGCCCATCATGCGGATGTCGTACTGGCGCGCGATCTTGACGATCTCGTCCTGGCCTTCGTGATTGCCCGTCTCCGCGAAACCCGACGGAATCAGCACCGCGCCCGGAATCTTCTTTTCGCCCACTTCCACCAAAGCCTGAGCGACGAACTTCGCCGGAATCGCGAAGACCGCCACGTCGATGACGCCGGGCACGTCCTTCACGCTCTTGTACGCCTTGCGGCCCATGATCTCGTCGGCCTTCGGGTGGATCGGATAGATCGCGCCCTGATAGCCGCCGTTGATGAGGTTCTTCATCACCGAGTTGCCGATCTTGCCGTCCTCGTTCGACGCGCCGATCACCGCGACCGCATCGGGCTTCATGATGCGGTTCATCTGCGCGACGATCTGCTCCTGCGTCGGGCGATAGCGCGGTTCGGCCGGCGCGAAGTCCATCACGATGCGCACGTCCGCCGCGACCGCGCCGTTCGGGCTCGCGAAGACCGGATTCAGGTCCATCTCGGAGATGTGCGGAAAGTCGTCGACGAGACGCGACACGCGTTCGATCAGCGTGATGAGCGCCTCGCGATTCACCGGTTCCGCGCCGCGCACGCCGCGCAGCACTTCGGCGGCCTGGATGCCGTCGAGCATCGATGCGGCTTCGTCGCGCGTGACCGGAGCCAGGCGGAACGTCACGTCCTTCAGCACTTCGACGAGCACGCCGCCGAGACCGAACGCGATCAGCTTGCCGAACGACGGGTCCGTCACCGCGCCGATGATCACTTCCTGACCGGCGCCGACCATCTGCTGCACCTGCACGCCGACGAGCGTCGCGTTCGGGTCGTACTTCTTCGCGTTCGAAATGATCGTGTCGAAGCCCGCGCGGACATCGGCTTCATTCTTCACGCCGACGAGCACGCCGCCCGCTTCCGTCTTGTGCAGGATTTCCGGCGATACGATCTTCAGCACCACCGGATAGCCGATGAACGATGCGAGCTTCGCGGCATCGTCCGCCGATTTCGCCACGCCTTCCTGCGGCACCGCGATGCCGTATGCATCGCAGACGAGTTTGCCTTCGGGCGCGGTGAGCGACGTGCGGCCTTCGGCCTTCACGCGATCGAAGATTTCGGCGACACGGCGTTTCGCGTCGGGCGCATGCAGCGGCACGACCTGCGCCGTCTGCGTGGATGAATTGGCTGCTTCGCTGCGTTCCTGGACAACCGTGCTGTTCATTTTGAGGTGTCTCCGTATATGGGCGTGCAGGGGCCCGCGCCGCCTCGTTCGAGGCGGCGGCGGTCAAGCGTTCAGAACGTTAAAGTCAGATCGCGCCGAGACTCTTCAATGTGGCGACCTGGTCGGGCGTGTAGCCGAGTTCGGCCATGACTTCATCGGTGTGTTCGCCGAGCAGCGGCGAGCGCACGACGTCGGTTGGGCTGTCGGACAATTTGATCGGATTGCCGACCGTGAGGTACTTGCCGCGCACCGGATGATCCACTTCGACTACGGTGCCGGTCTTGCGCAGCGACGGCTCTTCGGCGATTTCCTTCATCGACAGGATCGGGCCGCACGGAATGTCGTGCTTGTTGAGGATTTCCATCGCCTGGAACTTGGTCTTCGACATCGTCCAGCGTTCGATCTCCGCAAATATGTCCTTCAGATGCGGCAGGCGCGCGTTCGGCGTCTTGTAGTCCGGATGATCGATCCATTCCTCGCGGCCGATCACCTTGCAGATTTCGCCCCACACCGGCGCCTGCGTGATGAAGTAGATGTACGCGTTCGGGTCGGTTTCCCAGCCCTTGCACTTCAGGATCCAGCCAGGCTGGCCGCCGCCCGACGCGTTGCCCGCGCGCGGCACCGCTTCGCCGAAGCTGCCGTTCGGGTATTGCGGATATTCCTTCATCACGCCGGTGCGTTCGAGCCGCTGTTGATCGCGCAGCTTCACGCGACAGAGGTTCAGCACGCCGTCCTGCATCGCCGCGAGCACCTTCTGGCCGCGTCCGCTCGTGTTGCGCTGATACAGCGCCGTGACGATGCCGAGCGCGAGATGCAGCCCCGTGCCCGAATCGCCGATCTGCGCGCCGGTCACTGTGGGCGGGCCGTCGTCGAAACCGGTCGTCGAGGCCGCGCCGCCCGCGCATTGCGCAACGTTCTCGTAGACCTTGCAGTCTTCGTACGGTCCCGGTCCGAAACCCTTCACGGAGGCCACGATCATCCGCGGATTCAGCTCCTGGATGCGCTCCCACGTGAAGCCCATGCGATCGAGCGCACCCGGCGCGAAGTTCTCGACGAGCACGTCGCATTTCTTGACGAGCGTCTCGAGCACCTTCTTGCCTTCGGGATTCTTCGTATCGATGGTGATCGAACGCTTGTTGTGGTTGAGCATCGTGAAGTAGAGGCTGTCGGCGTCGGGGATGTCACGCAGTTGCTCCCGCGTGATGTCGCCCGCGCCCGCGCGCTCCACCTTGATGACGTCCGCGCCGAACCACGCGAGCAGCTGCGTGCAGGTCGGGCCGGACTGGACGTGCGTGAAGTCCAGGATGCGCACGCCGTCCAGCGCCTTGCCAGAAGTGTTCACCGTCATGGCTTTGTCTCCCAAATCTCTCTTACGACGTTTATAGGTTCACATTTATTTGTACATCGTCTGCGCCATCGTGCCCGGCGCGTAGACAGTCGGATCGACCCAGATGTTGATGACCGCGCTCTTGCCCGTCTTCGCGATGGATTCGCGCGCGCGTTGCAGCGCGCCTGCGATCTTCGACGCCTCGCGCACTTCCTCGCCGTAGCCGCCGAGCATTTCGGCGAAGCGGCCATACGGCACATCCGACAGCAGATTACCGACGTTGCCGCGCTCCTCGCCGTACTTCGCGAGCTGGCCGTAGCGAATCTGATTCATCGCCGAGTTGTTGCCGATCACCGCGATATACGGCACACCGAAGCGGTTCGCGGTTTCCATGTCGAAAGACGTCATGGAGAACGCGCCGTCGCCGTAATAACAGAGTACTTCTTTCTCCGGGTTCGCCAATCCCGCCGCGATCGCGAAGCCCGTGCCGACGCCGAGCGACCCGAGCGCGCCCGGGTCCATCCACTGACCCGGACGGCGCGGACGCACGGCCTGCGCGGAAATCGTCACGACATCGCCACCGTCGCCGATGTAGATGGTGTCGTCCGACAGGAACTGGTTGATTTCGTGCGCGACGCGGTACGGATGGATCGGGCTCGCGTCGGACGTGAAGAGCGGCATCAGCTTGGCGGTCGCGGTTTCCTCCAGCGCCGAGAGTTCACGCATCCACGCCTGGCGCGCCTGACGCTTGTCATTCTTGAGACGCCCGCTCGCCGCCTGCAATGCCGCGCCGAGAATCGCGCCCGGATCGCCGACGAGACCGAGATCGATATCGCGGTTCTTGCCGACCGTGCGGTAGTCCATATCGATCTGCACGAGCTTCAGATCTTTGCTGATGCGCTTGCCGTAGCCCATGCGGAAATCGAACGGCGTGCCGACGATCACGATCAGATCCGCCTTCGCGAAAGCCTGCGAACGCGTGCGGTCGAAGTGATGCGGATCGCCCGGCGGCAACAGGCCGCGGCTCGCGCCGTTGAAGTAGCCGGGAATGTCGAGGCCGCGCAGCAGCGCGACGGCTTCTTCGTGGCCGCGCGCGGTCCACACTTGCTGACCGTAGAGAATCGCGGGGCGCTCGGAGTTCACCAGCAGATCGGCGAGCTGCTCGATCGATGCCGGATCGCCGACCGATTTCGTCGACGCGCGATAACGGCCCGGCTGCGGAATCACGGCGCGGGTGACGTCGATCTCACGGTCGAGCACGTCGCGCGGAATTTCCAGATACGCCGGGCCGGGCGCGCCGTTGAACGCTTCGCGGGCGGCCATCGAAATCATGTCGGCGACGCGCTCGGTGCTCGGCACGGTCGCGGCGAACTTCGTGATCGGCGCCATCATGTCGACGTGCGGAAGGTCTTGCAGCGAGCCCATCTTGTGCTGGGTCAGCGCGCCCTGTCCGCCGATATGGATGATCGGGCTTTCCGAGCGGAACGCGGTGGCGACGCCCGTCACCGCATTCGTGCAGCCGGGGCCGGCCGTCGTGACGACGCAGCCGAGTTTGCCGGTCTGACGCGCATAGCCGTCGGCGGCGTGGGCCGCGACCTGCTCGTGGCGCACGTCGATGATGCGGATGCCTTCGTCGACGCAGCCGTCATAAATATCGATGATGTGGCCGCCGCACAGCGTGAAGATCGTGTCGACGCCTTCGTTCTTCAAAGCACGGGCGACCAGATGGCCGCCCGAGACGACGCCGGCGCCGCGGGTTTTTGCTTTCAGCGTGTCATCTGCGGTGGTGGTGGCTGGAGCGACTTCAGGGCGGCTGCTGACGACTTCGGACATTGTTTGTCTCCTCCTCGATTGGGTGGTGTGCGATCCCGTGGACGTCGCGCTGCGTCCCGGTTGCTGTGATATACAATATTCCACACACAGTATTAGTCAACTGTATCAAGCTCGGAAAAAACCCTGTGATGCAGTGCAATAATCGCTGAGATCTCCTTCCCGTCTCGGTTTGATCGTTTTCGACGCTGCAACGCATCAAATGTGTACAGCTCAGGCGAGTCGCGCGCAAAATTTATTTGCGCTCCGTGAAATGTGATATACAGTATTTCAGCGCGCCACGATGACGCGTTTTTGTGGTCGCGCCCATTCCCATCAGAGGACATTAGGAGACGCAATGAACATCCACGAATATCAGGCGAAGGCGCTGCTGCGAAAGTACGGCGTCGCGGTTCCGGAGGGCCGCGTCGCCTTTTCCGCGCAGGAAGCCGCCGATGCGGCCAGTGCGCTCGGCGGCCCGGTCTGGGTCGTGAAATCGCAGATTCACGCGGGCGGCCGCGGCGCCGGGCGCTTCGCCAACGATCCCGACGGCAAGGGCGGCGTGCGGGTCGTGAAGTCGGTCGATGAAGTACGCGAGAACGCGCGGAACATGCTCGCGTCGGTGCTCGTGACGAAGCAAACCGGGCCGGCGGGCAAGGAAGTGAAGCGTCTCTATATCGAGGAAGGCTGCGATATCGCGCGCGAACTGTATCTCGGCATGCTGGTCGATCGCGCCACGTCGCGCATCACGCTCATGGCGTCGACCGAGGGCGGCATGGAGATCGAGGAAGTCGCGCATCGCACGCCGGAAAAGATTCTCAAGGTCGCGATCGATCCGGCCACGGGCCTGCAGCCTTTCCACACGCGGCAGATCGCGTTCGGACTCGGGCTGACCGGCAATCAGATCAAGGCGGCGTCGAAGTTCATCACGGCGCTTTATCAGGCGTTCGTCGATCTGGACGCGTCCATCGTCGAAGTGAATCCGCTCGTCGTGACCGGCTCCGGCGACGTGATGGCGCTCGACGCCAAACTCAATTTCGACGACAACGCGCTCTATCGCCATGCGGATATCGAGAAACTGCGCGACGAGGACGAAGAAGACGCCGCCGAAATCGAAGCGGCGAAGCACGGCCTCAATTATGTGAAGCTCGACGGCAACATCGGTTGCATGGTGAACGGCGCCGGCCTCGCGATGGCCACGATGGACATCATCAAGCTCTACGGCGGCGAGCCCGCGAACTTCCTCGACGTCGGCGGCGGCGCGACGCAGGAGCGCGTCGCGACCGCGTTCAAGCTGATCCTGCGCGACCCGAAAGTGCAGGGAATTCTCGTCAACATCTTCGGCGGCATCATGCGTTGCGACGTGATCGCGCAAGGCGTCGTCGCCGCAGCGCGCGAAGTCGACCTGCGCGTGCCGCTCGTCGTGCGCCTCGCCGGCACGAACGTCGACGCGGGCCGCGAGATTCTGCGCGCGTCCCGCCTCGCCATCATTCCCGCCGAAAATCTCGCCGATGCCGCCGACAAGATCGTCACCGCCGTCGCCCAAGGAGGAACCGCCAAATGAGCGTGCTGATCAATAAAGACACGAAAGTGATTTGCCAGGGCTTCACCGGCGCGCAAGGCACGTTTCATTCGGAGCAGGCGATCGCTTACGGCACGCGCATGGTCGGCGGCGTGACGCCGGGCAAAGGCGGCACGACGCATCTGGATCTGCCGGTGTTCGACACCGTCGCCGATGCGGTCGCGAAGACCGGCGCCGACGCGTCCGTCATCTATGTGCCGCCGCCCTTCGCCGCCGATGCGATTCTCGAAGCCATCGACGCCGAAGTGCCGTTCATCGTCTGCATCACGGAAGGCATCCCCGTGCTCGACATGCTGCGCGTGAAGCGCGCGCTTTCCGGGTCCGCGAGCCGGCTCGTCGGGCCGAACTGTCCGGGCGTCATCACGCCGGGGCAATGCAAGATCGGCATCATGCCGGGGCATATCCATAAGCCGGGCAAGATCGGCGTCGTGTCGCGCTCGGGCACGCTCACTTACGAAGCCGTCGCGCAGACGACGGCGGCCGGGCTCGGACAGACGACGTGCATCGGTATCGGCGGCGATCCGGTGAACGGGACGAACTTCATCGACTGCCTGTCGCTCTTTCTGGAAGACGACGCGACCGAAGGCATCATCATGATCGGCGAAATCGGCGGGTCGGCGGAGGAAGACGCGGCGCAGTTCCTGAAGGACGCGAAGACGCAAAAGCCGGTCGTCGGGTTCATCGCCGGTACGACCGCGCCGCCGGGACGCCGCATGGGTCACGCGGGCGCGATCATCTCGGGTGGCTCGGGAACGGCATCCGCAAAGATCGACGCGATGAAGTCCGCCGGCATTCACGTCGCCGATTCGCCCGCCGCGCTCGGCGAAACGATGGTGCGCGCGATGCGTCGCTGATCGGCAAACTTGCGAGGCGGCGCCTCTGACCGTCTCGCAAGACACACATTTTGACAGTTTCAATGTGGGCGCATCGTAGACTGCAAGGTTCTCCAAGCCTGACAGTTGCGCCTCATGATCCGTTTCTTCTACTTCGCCGTCGCAGCGCTGACGCTGGCCGTCTGTGTCGAGCATGCGCTGGCCCAGTCGCTTTCTCCGTCCTTCGGCCCCGCTTCTTCCCGTTTCGATGGCAGTGCGTCCGCGAACGTGAAGAACCCGCCTGCGCCGCCCAAAAGCCCGATCCACTGCCACTTGCAGGGCGCGCAAAGCCCGCAAAGTCTGTCGGCCGGGCTGCCGGGCACGACGCCGCAGCGCAGCGGTTCGATCGCGATCTTGCCCGATGGCAGTTCACAGGTGACGCAACAATCCGACGACAAGGGATCGCAGATGCCGATGCAATCCCAGCAGCTCGACTGCGCGCGCGACTGACGCCATGCTCGACAGAATCGTCGTCTACCTGGCGCTGGCTTGCCTATGCGGCGTGGCCGGGGCGCAGACCGTTTCGCTATCGCCGGCCTATGCCGATGCGGCGTCCGCGCCGCGCTTTCAAAGCCAACTCAGCACGAATCTCGATCGCGCTCCGGGACAGTCCGTCACCGACGAGCAATTGCAAAGCGAACGTTGCGCCGCATTGGGCGCGTCGATCGACTGGGGCCGCGACAACCCGAGCGCGCAGCGCAATCGCGGCAGCGAGGATTTCGTGAGCAATACGTGGGGCGGCGCCGACAGTCAAACGTCGCCCGACCGGCAGCGCGAGCTCGAGCGGCAATCCGCAATACTCGGCTGCAAATAAGAAAGGCCGCGCGGCAATCACCGCGCGGCCTTTCTTCTTCCTGCTCGACAACATTCAATCCAGAAAGTCGCAGTTCGCCTCGACGAACGCCGCCAGATCGAGCGAATGCTGCTTGACGAGCCGCTCGACCAGCTCTGTGTCGCGCTTCTCCAGCGCCTCGATGATGCGCATGTGATCGACGATCGAGCGCGACGCCCGGTCGCTCTGCGAGATCGTCATCTTTCGGATGGCGCGCACGTGCACGAAGATGTTCTTGATCGTGTCGAAGATGATTTCCGACTTCGCCAGCCGCACGATGGCGGAATGGAACGCGATATTCGCTTCCGAATACTCGTCGATATGCTCGGCGGGCGTCGAGTCGCGGAAGTTGTCGAACATGTGGCGCAACTGGGCGATTTCCTCGTCCGATGCACGCTGCGTCGCGAGCCGCGCCGCCATGCTCTCCAGCGCCGCCCACATATGGATCATCTCGACGATCTCGCGCTTGGTCTTGCGCAGGATATACACGCCGCGGCGCGGCACCGTGCGCAGAAAACCTTCCTGCTCCAGCAGCGTCATGGCCTCGCGGATCGGCGTGCGCGACACGCCGAGCGCTTCGGTCAGTTCTTTCTCGTCGAGACGAATCTCCTCCCGCGAGCGGTAGATGTCCGCCTCGGCGATCGCCTGTCGCAGCTTTGCGTACGCCTGGTCACGCAGCGAAACCGTGGCATTGATCGGTTCCAGTGACAGCGTGAGTCCCGACGTGCGAACTTCCGGCCGTTCTACGGATTGAGTATCAGATGGCATTGATGGCTTGATTTCCCAAGTGCGGACGGCGAGCGTCGACACGCTTGCCCGATCCGCCGTTCTGATCGTCCGCCGCGAGACCAGCGAAGCGACCGTGATTCTGTGCGCGCTGCAGCATGCTCTGCGGCACCGACGACGCAATCATAAACGTAACACCCACACCAACGGCAACCAGCGCGAATCCGACGACAACCAACAGGGCGATGCTCATTTAAGGCTCCGGTTAAATCACTCAAGAGCCCTCATTATATGTTGCATCGCAATATCGCGCAACATATTTTGCATCTTGTATATCATAAACAACGCCGGTGCCTTTGTCTGCAGTTTAGGCGGCTTTTTGGGATTGCGGGAGCGGCAATGCCCTCGCAGTGCCCTGGTTCACGCCCTCGCGCAGCTTGATCAATGCGAGAACCGCATCGAGCATCGGCGTCTCGACGTGCACCAGGCGGCCGATTTCCTGCACGACGGTCATCAGCGGATCGATTTCCATCGGGCGATTGGCCTCGCAGTCCATCAGCATCGAAGTCTTGTGCGCACCGACCGCGCCCGCGCCATTGATGCGCCGCTCCACGTCGACGCGGAAATTGACGCCGATCTTGTCGCCGATGGCCTTCGCCTCCAGCATCATCGCCTTTGAGAGCGCGCGCGTGCCCGGATCGCTCGTCAGGACGTCCAGCGTCGCGCCGGTCAGCGCGCTGATCGGGTTGAAGCACAGGTTGCCCCAGAGCTTGAGCCAAATTTCGTCGCGAATGTTGTCGCGCATCGGCGCTTCCATGTCGGCCTTCGCCATCATGTCGTGCAACGCCTGCAGACGCGGCGTGATTTCGCCGCTCGGCTCGCCAATCGGAAACTTCTTGCCGTAGTGATGCTCGATGACGCCCGGCTCCGCAATCTCGGCCGCGGGCAGCAGCACGCAGCCAATCGCGCGTTCCGGCCCGAAGACGTCCCACTGACGGCCGCCCGGATCGACGCTCTGCAGTTTCGTGCCTTCGAGTTCGTTGCCGTGCTTGTAGAAATACCAGTAAGGCAGGCCGTTGACGGCGGTGACGATCGCCGTTTCCGGCCCGAGCAGCGGCGGAATCAGGTCGACGACCGCGGGAATCGAATGCGCCTTCAACGCGATGATCACGAAATCCTGCGGACCGAGCTCGGCGGGATTATTGGTGCAGCGCACTTTGACGACATGTTCTTCGCCATCGATCCTGAGCCGCACGCCGTTCGCCTGCATCGCCGCGAGATGCGGCCCGCGCGCGACGAAACTGACGTCCGCACCGGCGCGCGCCAATTGCGCACCCATATAGCCGCCGATCGCGCCGGCGCCGTACACGCAGATTTTCATGCTTCGTCTCCTGAGGGTTGTAGCCTGATAGCCTTCTGATATACAAGATACTACATTCCGTATTGAGCAAGAACAAGGCGAATCGTGCGCTGGCGGACGAGCGAAAACCCGCATGCGCAACGGCGCTGCGGGTCTGCGATGATTGGGAAAGCGCTCCGGTCAGGCTTCGACCGCCTGACCCACGCCAAGAGTATGCGACGAGCGCGCGACGAAGTGTGACCAGACGTTCGCGGCGCTCGCGCGCAATGCGCGGTTCTTGCGCCGCACGAGCATGATCGTGCGCGGTACGTCGGGCGAGAGAGGGATGAAGCAGGTCTGCGCGCCGTCGCACGCGGCGCGCGCGTGCAGCGGCAGGATGCCGACGCCCAGACCCGCTTCGGCCATGCGCGCGACCGCCGCCGGCTGCGTGAGCCGCTGGCGCACCGCGCCGGTCACGCCGTGCAAGGCGAGCGCGGCTTCGATGGCGCCGAGGGTGCCGGTGTCGTCATCGAGAAGAAGGAGCGGCGTGCCGCGCAATTGCTGCCAGTCGATGCTCGATACCGCGCCCAACCGATGCGACGCGCCGACGACCGCCGCGAGTCCATCGGCGAAAAGCGGCTCGGCGGCGAGTTCGTCGAGATTCCCGGGCGCGATGACCAAGCCCAGTTCCGCCTCGCCCGAGCGCACGAGTTGCAGCACCGCGTTCTGCGGCCGGTCCATCACGACGACCGTGATGTCCGGCAGACATTCGCGGCACGATGCGAGCATCGCGGGCAGTACGCTCGCCGTCAGACCGCAACTGCTCGCCAGATTCACGACGCCCGGCTCGCCGCCCTCCAGCGCGCGCGGCCGCAGCGTCGCTTCCAGCTCTTCGACCAGCGGCGCGATACGCGCGAGCAGCTTGCGGCCGGTGTCGGTGAGCGCGACCTGGCGCGTGGTCCGATCGAAAAGCCGCAGCGCGATTTCATCTTCGAGTTCGCGGATGCTGCGGCTGACCGCCGATTGCGTGATGCCGAATTCGTCGCCCGCGCGCGTGAAGCTGCGATGCCGCGCGAGCGTGACGAACAGCCTCAACTGATGCAGCGATACGCTGAGCGATGGAGGCTGTTCGCGCGTCATGCCTCGCGCCTTACTGGACCGTGTTGCGCGATGCGTCCCAACCCGCCTGGAACGACGCGTTCACCGAGGACTCCGCCGATGTTTCCGCGACCGTGTTCTCGATCCAGCGCTTGCGCATCGGCGCAAGGACGAACTTCGCGCACAGGCCCGCCGCGATCGACGTCACCGCCGCCGTGATGAACACCGCGTTCCACGAGCCGATCGAGGCGAGCACCGAAGCGAGCGGCACCAGCATCGACGCCGTGCCCTTCGCCGTGTACAGCGTGCCGGCGTTCGCGGCGGCGTACTTGCTGCCGAAGGTATCGGCGCAGGTCGCGGGGAAGATCGAGAAGATTTCGCCCCAGCAGAGGAAGGTCATCGCCGCGAACAGCATGAAGAGATACGGGTTATGTCCGAACTCCATCAGCCCGAGCAGCGCGATACCTTCGCCGAGAAAGATGAAGAACATCGTGTTCTCGCGGCCGATCTTGTCCGAGATGAAGCCGCACAGCGGACGCGTGAAGCCGTTGCACAGATTGTCGATGGACAGCGTCATCGCCAGCAGCGGCAGCGTCACACCCAGCAGGTTCACCGGCATCTTCGCGAAGCCGTATTCCTTCGCGATCGGCCCGAACTGCGCGGTCGCGATCACGCCGCCCGCCGCGACGAACACGAACATCAGATAGAGCACCCAGAAGATCGGCGCGCGCACCATCTGTTTGGTCGTGTAGTCGATCTTCGTGGCCACGATGCGCTTGGCCGGTACGATGTTCGCCGGCGGATTCGGGCGCACCAGCATCAGCGCGAGCAGGAAGATGCACACGCCTTGCAGGATGCCGAAGAACATGAAAGCGTGCTCGTAGCCGGCGCTCTGGATCATCCTCGAGATCGGAATGACGGTGACGGCCGCCCCAGCGCCGAAGCCCGCCGCGGTCAGTCCCGCCGCGAGACCGCGCTTGTCGGGGAACCACTTGAGCGCCGTGCCGACGCACGTGCCGTACACGCAACCCGCGCCAATGCCCGCAACCACCGCGCCGATGTAGAGATGGACGAGGCTCGTGGCGTGCGCATCAATGATCCAGCCGAGCGCCGCGCAGATCGAGCCGCCGATGACGACCGGCCGTGGCCCGAACTTGTCGACGAGCCAGCCCTCGACGGGCACGAGCCATGTTTCAGTGACGATGAAGATGGTGAAGGCCGTTTGAATCGCCGCCTGACCCCAATGATGTTTCGCATCCATTGGAACGACGAACAGGGTCCATGCGTACTGCAGATTGGCGACGAGGCCCATGCATAGGATGCCGATCGTCAGTTGAAGCCATCTGTTGTGGTGACGCCCGTGCGATTGCCCGGACACAACCGTGTCTGCGCTTGCCATGTCTGTCTCCGTTATGTGTCTCAGCGCTCGTTCGGCGCTTGATGTGCTGCGAGGAACCGGCGCATTGCGTCGGCGGCGAGCGGTCGGTCAGGGGAAATGCTCGGTCCAGACGGCGTGGGCGTGAGGCCGCCGGTCGCGGGTATTGCGCAGGTCGCGCGTTCCGCGTGATTGGAGGTGGGCGATCGATTCGCACATCTGGCAAGCATCCGCGTCAGGCGATCGAAGAATCATTTCAAGCGATTCCCAATGAAGTCCGGATGGTTATGCGGCCTATACAGGCTTCGTGTGCTGCGGGGCGATGCCGTTCGCCTTACAACTGGCGAGGACGTGAAAGCATCGTGGGGGAGAAAAACGATTAAGGAAAGTTAGAAAAAGTTATTGTATAAATTAGCTATCGTGAATGGACGAAGGATCGCCGTGCTGCGAAACGCTACCCTGCGTCAACTGAAGATCTTCGAAACTGTCGCCCGTCGGTTGAGCTTTTCCCGTGCCGCCGAAGAGCTCTACCTCACGCAGCCTGCGGTCTCCACCCAAGTGAAGCAGTTGGAGGAGCATGCCGGTTTGCCCTTATTTGAGCAATTAGGGAAAAAAATCTATCTCACGCCCGCCGGGAACGAGATGCTCCATTACAGTCGGGCGATCCTCGAACAGTTTCGCGAAGCCGACGATGCGATGGCGCGGCTCAAAGGCATCTCAGGCGGGACGCTCAATGTCGCGGTGATCAGCGCGGGCGATTACTTCTTTCCCCGGCTGCTGGCCGCCTTCACCCAGCGCAATACCGATGTCCGGCTCAATCTCGCGGTGCATAACCGCGAGGAGTTGCTGCATCAGCTTTCGGACAATCTCACCGACCTCGCGGTAATGGTCCGCCCCCCGCGCGATACGGACACCGTCAACGTTTCTTTTGCGCCCCATCCGTACGTCATCGTGGCGCCGCCGGATCATCCGTTGGTCGGACGCAGAAACGTACCGCTCGAAGCGCTCGCCGACGAGCCGTTCATCGTCCGCGAGCGCGGCTCGGATACCTGGAATTCGATGGAGGAAGGTTTCGCCGGTCGGCTTGGCAACCTCAATGTCGCGATGGAGATCACCAGCACCGAGACGATCAAGCAGGCCGTGATCGCGGGCATGGGTCTGAGCTTTCTTTCCGCGCATACGATCAGCATGGAACTGCAGGTGGGCAAGCTTTCGGTGCTCGACATTGAGGGTTTTCCCGTGATGCTCAACTGGTTCGTCGTGCATCGGCATAACAAGCGCCTGCCGCCGGTCGCGCTCGCGTTCAAGCAATTCCTTGTGGAGGAAGGCGCCGCGCAGATCGAAGCGATCACGCAGATCGTCGCGACGACGGGCAAGCCCAACGCATAAATGTTTCTGAATAGATAAGCGAGAAAAGTTTAACTGTCGTATATGGTTCGTGTTTTCTATCCTGCATTCAAGCCCCACGGCCATACAGGAGACGATCATGACCCATGCAACGTACGACGATGACCGCGAAGTTCAGGCGCAAGTCTGCGCGTTCAACACTGCTTTCGAAGAACTCGACCTGATGTTCCGTTGGGATCCGCACACGTATCGCTCGCTCGCGTCGGCGGACAGCGATTACGGAAAGATCGCGCAATACATCGAGACGCAATGTCCGCATCTGTTGAAGGCGTACAGCGCGGAGTTTCTGTGTCAGGCGATCGTCGAACGCAAGAACTCGACGATCGAAGCGTGCCGGCAAAACACTGTCCAATATGAAGACAGCACGCAGCGGGCGCGGCTTTGGCGAGCGCGCAATCAGGAAACTGCGCGCGTCTGACGGTTTTGGTTTTATCAAAAGGGCGGTCCGGGAAATCCGGACCGCCCTTTTGCGTTCCTGCGTTCCGCCGCGGTTGCGCGCGGCGAAACCCGATACTCAAGGCGCGAGGGCGACCCAGACGGCCTTCGGCTCGGTGAAGTTCTCGATGGCGACATCGCCATGCTCGCGGCCGAACCCCGAATCGCCGCCGCCGCCCCACGGAAGGCGCACATCCGTGAAGCCATAGGTGTTCACCCAGACCGTGCCCGCCTTCAGTTCCGCCGCCATGCGATGCACGCGGCCGATATCCGCGCTCCACACGCCCGCGGCGAGGCTGTACGCCGTGCCGTTGGCGATGCGCAGCGCGTCGGCTTCGTCATCGAACGGGATCACGCTGGCGACCGGTCCGAAGATCTCTTCCTGAGAGATGCGCATCTCGTGTTCGACTTTCGCGAACACCGTCGGCTCGACGAAATAGCCGCGCTCGCCTGATCGACGCCCGCCCGTCACCAGCGACGCGCCCTCGCCTTTGCCGATATCCACGTAATCGAGCACGCTTTTCATCTGCTTGGCGGAGATGAGCGGTCCCATGTTGGTTTCGCGCTTCGACGGATCGCCGAGCTTGATGGTCCGGGCGCGCTGAGCGAGCCGCTCGACGACTTCATCGTAGACGGCCCGCTGCGCGAGCACGCGCGAACCCGCCGAGCAAACTTGGCCCGCGTTGAAGAAGATGCCCGAGGCGGCGGCGCGCACGGCACTATCTATATTGGCGTCCGCGAAGATCACGTTCGCGGACTTGCCGCCGAGCTCCAGCGTGACGCGTTTGAAGTTTCCCGCCGCGCCTTGCAGGATGCCGCGCCCGACTGACGGCGAACCGGTGAACGTCACCTTGTCGACGCCCGGATGCGCGACGAGCGAGTCGCCGACGACCGAACCTTTGCCCGTCACGATGTTGAGCACGCCCGGCGGCACGCCCGCTTCGAGCGCGAGCCGTCCGACCATCAGAGCCGACAGCGGCGTGATTTCGGCGGGTTTCACGATCAGCGTGCAGCCGCACGCGAGCGCTGGCGCGATCTTCCACATGCCGATCATCAGCGGGAAATTCCACGGCACGATGGCCGCGACGACGCCAACCGGCTCGCGCACCGTGTAGGTCAGCGCGTCGGGCCGCGCGGGCACGACCTGGCCGTTGATCTTGTCGCACCAGCCGGCGTAGTACGCGAGCGTATCGATGGCGGCGGGCACGTCCTGGCGCTGCACGCCCGCGATCGGTTTGCCCGCATCGAGACTTTCCAGCGCCGCGAGTTCTTCCTGATTTTCGCGCAGCAGTTCAGCCAGCTTCATGAGGATGCGGCCACGCTCGGCGGCGCGGATCGCGTTCCACGGCTTGAGCGCGGCGCGCGCTGCCTGCACGGCTCGGTCGACGTCGGCGGACGTGCCTTGTGCCACGCGGGCGATAGGGCTTTCCGTCGCCGGGTCGAGGTTCGTCGAGTAATCGCCGCCGCTCGGCGGGACGAACTCGCCGTTGATCAGTAACTCGTAGCGTTTCAAGTCCGCAGTGCTTTCCATGTCTCGCTCCATGTGCTTTTACGAATCACTTCATGTTGGGGCAGAAGAAGCATCCATGAAAGCAAAACATTTTTATCGTTTGCATACAGCGGAATGTATGGACGGATATAACGGCGCGGGTTTGTACACGATCGACGTCGAATGTAGAAGTTACAGGCTCCTTCGCATGGCGCTATACTGCCGGCCTTTCGATGCATCCTTTGGAGTACCCATGAGCGTTTTGCCCCCTTGCCCGAACTGCCGCTCCGAATTCACCTACACGGACGGCAACCTTTTCATTTGCCCGGATTGCGCTCGCGAATGGACGAGCGTCACTGCAACCGTTGAACCGGATGCCAAGGTTTATCGCGATAGCGCCGGAAACATCCTGCAGGACGGCGATACGGTCACTGTCATCAAGGACCTGAAACTGAAGGGCTCGGGCGGTGTGATCAAGATGGGCACCAAGGTGAAGAACATCCGCCTGGTCGACGGCGATCACGATATCGACTGCAAAATCGAAGGCTTCGGCGCGATGAGCCTGAAGTCGGAATTCGTCAAGAAAGCTTGAGTATTTTTAGGATTTTTCGCACTTCCTGCATTTTGTCGGCTCATTGAAAATCGCTCGTTTTTTCGAATCTGAAGAAACACATGAACGCGTCAAACGGCAGCTCCAACGCTGACGAGTCCACCACTGTCAGCTTCTTCAACAGCATATTCATGAAAGACAGCGGCGGGCTACTACCAGTTCGGCGCGAACACTTCCGCGGTTGCAGGCGATTACGCGCAGCACATCTGGGTGAATCTCACCACGGCTGGATCGTCTGGCTGGAAGTCGCTGGAAGAAGTTCAAGCCGGCTCCGGCGGCTCGATTGAATCGATGGGCGGTTATCGCTATTTGAAGGCTTCGAGCAATAGCGTCTATGTCGACTACAACGGGACGATCTGCTACGGCGAGTTCGAAAGCGCTGGCGACATCCATGACATATCGGCTGCGGCTTATAACCGCATCGCCGCGGATTTCGTCGCGCAACGGGAAGTCGCCGCTCTGAAGCAGTAGTTCCAAGTGGCGGCGAGGCGTAAGTCCTCGCCTGGTCCGCGCGACGCAGAAGAAGCACGACTCCGTCCCAAATTTATCCGATCTGTCCGATAGGCCGCGATTTCCCGCGCCCCTAACATCTCAAAATAATATTGGGTTGCTGGGGAGGTCAGGTTGGATTCGGTTATCTCGCGCAGAAAGAACGATCCGTACATCGTGATGCGGCGTGGCGCGCTGCACACCATCGTCTGCACGGCCTGCTCGGCGGTCCTGCTTGCGTTGGCCGCTGGTGTTGCGGTCGGGCACGCCGGTGTTGCGCTCGGGCACGACAGTAGTAAGGCGCCGCTCGTCCATCGCGAGCCTGCGCGGGCTCCCACGACCTCCCCGCTCGCGGCAAGCGAGTTGGCGCGCCTGCACGCCGCGAATGCCTCGCTCGATGCTCGCGTTGAGCGGCTCGCCGCGCAAGTCGATACCCTCAGCGCGTTCGATCAACGCCTGCGCGCACAAGCGACACGCGCCACCGCAACCAGCAAGGTGGCATCAGCGCGCGCGTCCGGTGACGACGCCGCGGGCGGCCCCGAACTACCGCCTCGACCTTGCCAGGCGGTCGGCGCATATTCGAATCCGCAAGTCCCCCGCGCCGAACTCGACTGCGTTTCAACGACGCTTTCTGCGCTCGAGCAGGATGTGGCGCAGCGCGAGGCAGCCTTGAATGCCTTCCCGGGCCGCCGTCCGCTCGCGCTCGGGCGTACCAGTTCATCGTTTGGCAACCGCCTCGACCCCTTCACGCATCACTTGAGTTTCCACCCGGGCATGGATCTGTCCGCCCCAACGGGCACCCCTATCCTCGCGGCCGCCGGTGGTCGCGTGGTCCGGGCCGGGCCGATGCCCGGTTATGGCAACGCCGTTGATATCGACCACGGCCATGGCGTTATCACGCGCTACGCTCATGCATCGAAGATCGAGGTACGCGTCGGGGAGACCGTGCAGCCAGGCGAGTCGATCGCCGAAGTTGGATCGACCGGCCGCTCGACGGGCCCGCATCTGCATTTCGAGGTGCGCGTGAATGACCGGCCAGTCAACCCGGCCGATTATCTGGCGTTATTTGCGGGCGCCTCCGCCGCATGACGCGCGAAGCGACGAGACGGACGGACGGCTTTTAGGAAGGAATACTTGGTGGGCCGGGAGGGACTCGAACCCACGTACCGGGGCACGCAGGGGATCGCAGGGGTGCTAACCCTTTGATATGTCGAAGGGCCATATCCTGTAGTCCCCTGCATGCCCCTCGACTGTCCCTGGAATTGTCCCTGAAGCACTCGCCGCGCCCCAACCGCCCGCAAAGCACGAGCCAGCTTCACTTTCCTTCAAAATCGTACCGCTCTCGCTTTGTACGTTTTTTCGTTCGAGCGAGCACAGCGCAGTTCGGGCACCAGGTACCGCGGCGAACGCTATCCGGTTTTGCGCTCCAGATATGTCCGTCACAACATTCCCATTGCAGCGGCGTGATGGTGTTGACATAGCTATCGGACAAGCACCTGCCTGCGCGCGCAGCGGCGATCTCACGCATCTTTTCTATACCAAGACGTGTGCGCTCTATCGCGCAGGTCCGGCACCAGTGACCGATCATGATCTTCATGGGCTTGGCCAGCCACTCATGCCCCTTTTCGCATTGCCAGCGCAATAGCGCAGACTGGTTGGTGTAATCGTCGGACAGACACTTGCCGCCGTATCCAGCCGCAATCTCATGCATCTTTTCGATGCCCGTACGCTTGCGCTCGAAGCTACACTCGGCACACCAACTCCTGTGGATGTTATGGAGCGGGGCGCCCCAGCGATGTCCTTTGTCGCATTCCCACAGCAGAGGACTTTTCGCATCGGTATAGCGCTTTGAAACACATCGCCCGTTATGTTTTGCTGCCAGCGCCTGCGCGTCAGCCAGGCTGAAGCGCTGGCTTTCGATGTAACACAGCCTGCACCACTGCCCTCGGGCGATATAGAACGGTACCGCCGTCCAGGTATGCCCTTCGCTGCAACGCCACTCCAACGGAACTGTCGTACCCTTATATTCGTTCGATATGCATTCGCCGCCGTGTTTCCGGGCGAGGCCCTGTGCCCAGGCCAGCGTCTCCTTTCTGATTCTTTCTTTTGCGCAAACTGGACACCAGGATGGCTTGGGCCCTCTGATACTGCCCGGCCGCGCCTTCCATTGATGCCCCTTTGCGCACTCCCAGAGCAACGGCGTATCGCTATTGACGTATGCGCTCGACAGACATCGTCCGCCGCGCTCGCGGGCAATCTCATTCATATGCTCAATCGTGTCGCGCATCTTCTCGCGCGCGCACTGCGGGCACCAGCTTCCCCACTGAATCCGCTCAGGGATGGCCTGCCACTCATGACCGCTTTCACAGCGCCACAGCATCTTGGCTTCCATGCCACGATATTCTTGAGATAGGCACTGCCCATTTTTTCGCGCGGCAAGCGCGTGCATGTCTGCAATGGTTTTGCGATAGACCATGAATGAAGACTTTCTGCTGAATTTCCTGTTGTCGATATCTCGACCGGTTTTTCCGCTCGAGAGCGACAATAGATTGCCCACACACCTCTTCCGAAGCGCCCCAGAAGCCCCCTTCACCCTCTCACGTCCCAGCGCTCTCGCTTAGCGCGCTGCTTGGATCGCTCGAGGTTGGCGCAATTCGGACACCATCGGCCCTGCTTGACATTGGAGGGCGTGGCCTGCCACACATGGCCCAGATGACATTGCCACGTATGTTTGACCTTGTTCCCGATCGATTCAGACGATAGGCACTGGCCGCCGCGTTCCGCGGCGATTGCCTGTAACGTCTCGATGGGCGTGCGCCTCGCAAGGTTGCCACAACGCTTGCACCACAGGCCCTGCCAGATCGCGCTGGCCGATGAAGTCCATTCGTGGCCGACCTCGCAACGGAAGCGATATCGCTCGTAAGACCCGGTGTAGTCGCTGGACAAGCACTCGCCCTTGCGCTGACGGGCCGCTTCGCGCAATCGCGCCAGTCCGTCGTGATGGAAATTCGCCTGAACAATCTTCTCGGCTCGTGCCGCTTGCGTGCAACGCGGACACCAGCCCTTTCCGTCCATGATCAGATCGCCGCGCGCTTCCCACCGATGACCGCAGGCGCATTCGCACAGGTAATAGGTGCGTCCGCCCGCATAGGATTCGGCGAGGCAGCGCCCGCCTCTGCTAGCGGCTCCCGCTTGCAGGCGCGCCAGGCCGTCCTCATGCAACTGTCGGCGGGTCGTGTCTTCGTATCGGCAATGCGGGCACCAGTTACCTTGGCTCAGCCCGTTTCCACTGACGTCCCATTCGTGGCCATTGGCGCATCTCACGCGGTGGCGATCACGCAATCCCGTGAATGCCCCCAGCAACGTGCCGCCGCGCTCGGACACGCGAGTGAGGCAGCGTGCCCGGATCTCGTCGGCTTCGCAGTCCATGCATTGAGGTGTTCGCCTAAACACACTGGCCTCGCGTTCGAACCGGTGTCCCTTCGCGCACTCGAACTCATAGCGAGCTTTCATGCCCCGCCACGCTTTCGACAAACACTGCCAGCCAAGCCGGGCGGCGCGCGCCTGAAGCTTGGCCAGATAGGGATTCACTTCGATGCGCGTGTCTTCGCTGATCTTGCACTCGCTCGAAACCCGATGCGACGCGGCCAAAGGAAAAGACGTGCTCATCGCCGTATTGGTCGTGATCATTTCTTGCTCGATTTCGTGTCGCCGGCGATCGTCAGCGTCTTATCCACCCGCGCCAGCTTGAGCGGTTCGTCTGCCGACAGCGACTTGCTCTTGATGACCTGCTTCCCGTTCCCGTCTTGTCCGGGTTTTGATAGAACGCAGCAATCGCGATGTATTCCGTGCCCTTCACCATCGGCTGAGAGAGACTCGCCGCGCCGCCGGGATTCACCACTGCAGCCATGCTCGCCTGCAGATCCTCGCTAAGCACGGGCGTGTCCTTGACGATCAGTTCGCCGTATGACGCGGCGTCAAAGCGCTTGCGGTCCTTTAACTGATAGACGCGCACCGCCACCGAGGTCGAGCGGCCCGCGCTGTCGGGGTTGAGTTCTGCGCGTGCGCTGAGATCAACATTGACCTCCTCCACGCGCCTGTGAAACACCGCGTCGTAGGCGACGACCGAGGTGTCGGAGACGGCCTGCCAGGCACCGCATCCTGAGAGCAGCAGCGTCAGGATTGCGCTATACCGTTTGAACATCACACTTCCTCGATTCATGCGGCTTGAGGGACGACCTGCGCCAACAGATACGGATTGGACTCAGCCGTCGGAAACGCCTCGCAGATGCCCAGTTGAACCGTAATGACGCGTTCCTCCTGCGCAGGCAGCACGACCGTCCAGCCCAGACGCGGTGCGACGGTGACTCGTGGCGTGCCGACGGATGGTGCGGGAGCCAAGCGCGAGGACATCTGCATGCGCAGATGCACATCGGCCTTCACGCCGATATAAATCCGCGTGAGCGCGGTCAGATCGCGATGCAGCCAGCCGCCGGGCAACAGATCGCGCGCTTGCTGCGCATCCTGCGGTTTGAGCGTCACGCGCACCGCGCGGCTGCGATAAGGCAGGCGCTTGCCTAGCACGTAGCCGCCGCCGAGACCTCGGCCTTGGCTGGAAGATGCTTTCGTGGTGAGCGGATGTTGCTGCGCGGTGCGTTTGGCGACCGGCCAGAATTCATCGACCTTGACGTCCACGCCCGGCGCACCCAGCGCGATCACGCCTCCCAGCCCTTCCGATGTGCGGGTGCGCTGAATCATCAATCCGAGCATTGCCAGCGTGCGCGCATCGGGCAATCCTGCGCGCGCCGGCTTGCTACCCCAGCCTAAGCCGATCAGGCACAGCAGATTCTTCGACTGCGCATCGGCGCCGCCGTATTGAAAACGCTCCGGATAGCGATATTTCTTCCACGCCCGGTACAGCAGCGTCACGAACCGGTGGTGAAATTGATCGAGAAACGCTTCGACCGCTTCGTGTCCTTCCTCACGCTGGGCGATGTCGTCCAGATAATGGCTGGGCATCGCCGCATCGACGCCGTACAGACCCATGAAGGTCGTGCGGATCGTCGGCGGCTGGGACGTGGCATAGGGATCATCGTCGATATCGGCATATTCGACGCTCGCGATCTCGCCCGCCGGAAAACCCATACGGGCACGCGAGCGGAAACGCACCGGCTCGTGTTCGGGTGTGTCGCGCTCACCGAAGCCCGTGCGCTCGGGCCTGCCTGTTTCCAGCAGGCGACAGAGATGCATAAAGCCCATCTTCGGTGCGCGTGCGAGGAGCGCTGCGACCAACGGTTCGATGTTGGGTAACTCACGAGACTTCATAACGGCGCCCTCCACGTCTTGCTGCGCGGCCATTCGATGCGCGCTTTCGACGGCAAACTCACGATCTCCAGCTTCGTGAACAGATTGATCTCCGCATACAGTTCGAAGAACCGATGCAACAGTTCGCCGAACAGCATGACATCGCCATCGCCCGAGAAGGCGTGCGAATCGAGCGTCACCTCAATCAACACACCCCGCTCCACCGCGCCGCCCGTCACCTCTTCGAGCAGTTCCTCCGACACCCACAGAATGCCTGCGAGACGCCGGCGATTCAGTTCATCGTTAGTCCAGTCGTACAACGCCAGCGCACCGCGCAGCACCTCCGCGTTCATCATCGACAGGAAGTTGGGCGCGAGGTGCGACAGGATTCGCCACTGGAAGCGGTCGCCCGTGGGCGGATACAGCGGCAGCGTCGGCGCGATGAGGTTTCGCACGCCCGCGACGTTCGGCGTGCTTTCCGCGAGTTCGTCCAGACGCGCCTCTCTCAATCCCTTGCGTGGCAACATGCCGTTGGTGCCCGTCACATGCAGCGACACGCTTTCCTCGGGCAAATCCTGCATCGTCTCCCACGCGTGGCCGCCGAAGATCACCCACGTCTCGTGCAAGCCATCCATGCCAGGACGCACGCGCGTGTGGAAATAGCGTTCGGGGGCTTCATGGCGCATCATCCCGCCGCGATGGCGGAAGGTCGCGAACGGCACGTATTCGTAGCGCTCGGAGCTTTCGTGATCGAAGGCTTCGACCGCATCGACTGAATAGGTTTCGACGTGCTCACCCTGATAGCCCGCAGGCACCACCCGGTATTCCGTCTCGTGATGATCGATGACGATCGGTTCGGCATCGAGCTCGAACAGGTTGATCACCGGCGTGCAGAAGAGCCGCACGTTGTCCTTGTTGAAACGCTGGTCGGACGGATACGGGTGTTCGAGCACGATCTCCAGTTCGAAGCGCGTCGAGTCTTCCGGAAGCTTCTCGACGTCGAATTCGCACAGATCGACAAACAGGAATTTCTCGCGGAAAGTGAAATATTCGAGCAGCAACTGATAACCGGAGAACGCGGCATCTGACTTCGGCCACAGGCGTTCCTCGGGTGAGAAACCCGCAGGTTCGATGGTGACGCCCGCGAGCGGCAACGCTTCACCGTCGCGAATTTCAGGTACGCGCCATTCGATCGTGTGGATTTGACGCGTGAGCGCCAGGTGCATCGCGAAGGCGGTCGGCAAGTCCGCGTTCAGATACAAGCGCAAGCGCGACAGATCGGTTTCCTTGCGGTTCGCTGAATGATCCAGTTCGAAGGCGAGACGAATCACCGAGCGGCCGTCGTGGCGCACGGTCGGTCCTGCCTGAAGCAGGCGCAGCGGGTGCAATTCGACGGGCTGCGTGGTTCGGTACAGGCACTGGACGGTCTTTTGTGTGGCGCCGCCGCCTGACTCGTTGCCTGCTGGAATCGGCGCCGAACGCACCGCCACGCCTGCCGGTACGTGCTCGGTTCGCTGATGCTTCTCGCCGAGCGGAATCAGCTCCACGACCGAGAGCGACGGAATCATCCGCAGGTAGTGCGGCCACAGCAGGCTCACGAGCCCTTCGGTCAGCTCGGGCAACTCGTCATCGAGCTTTTGCTGAAGTCGGCCGGTGAGAAACGCGAAGCCTTCGTAGAGACGTTCGACGTAAGGATCTCGGTCGCCGACGCGATCGAGATTGAGCATGCGCGCCCGGTCCGGATGCGCGCGTGCGAACTCACGCCCCGCCTCGCGCAAATAGCGCATCTCGGCTTCGTAGTAGCGCAGCACGGGATCGAGATGCGGGTCAGCATTCTGTTCGACGTCAGGGGGTTTATCGTTCTTCATTCAGATTGGATTCTCATGGTGACGCGTGCGGGCGTCACTTCAGCGACGGCAGCGGCACGCCGAGCTTTTGGGCGGACGCGACGGCTCCCGGTGGCAGGGGCGGCGGTGTCGGTCCCGAAAGCTTCGGTCCATCTTTCGCCGCGCTCGTCACGAAGATGCGCGTGGGCAACGTGAAGTGGCGCAACTGCAGTACGTCGAGCGGACCAGCGCCGCCCTCGGCGCGCAGTTGCACCGACAGCGGGATACCCAAGCTTTGATCCGGCGTCCACGACAGCAGATAGCGCGCGTTGTCCTGCTGTTCGACCTTCGCGCGTTCCAGCAGCCGGATCAGCGCGAAGCGACCCTGCGCGTACATCGACGACCGCAGGCCCGCTTGTTCGGTCTGCCATTCGAGTTGCGCGTTGTTGTCGAGCGCCTGGCCGGGCCATTCGAACGGTATCCACTGTTCCATCTGATTGAAGTAGTGCAACTGTTGGCCCGATGAGATGAACTTCATGTCCGTGATGCCCGGCGTCGGCACGCCCCGTAGCTCGAAGCGCACGCGAGCGTCGCCGCCCGGGAACAGCACCGATGAAACGCGCGTGAGCTTGTTGAGCGCCGTCAGGAACTCGGGATCGAGCGTCAGGCCACCACGATCAGCGCCTTGCGCCGCGACCCACCGGTTTCCTTGCCTTTCGATCACACCCGCGAGCTGGCTCGTCACGAACTGGGCGATGAAACCGTTGTCCATGCGCATGAAGCTCGCCATGTCGGGTAGCGACGCATCGTTGTCCGAGTCCGCGAACGGATACTTGCCGCCGAAAGCGCGGTTCCAGTCAGCCACAATCGAGGTGCGCCAGATGTCGTTCAGGCTCGATGACGCAGGCTGCACCACCACTTGCCACGTCTGGTCGAGCGGCGCTTCGAACAGATGTCCGAAGCCCGACCACTGTTCGCCCAGGCTTGCCGCGAGGCGGCTCGCGTAGTCACGGCTGTCGGCGATATCCGAGGTCTTGCCCTGCAGCATCGCCTGTGCAGCGATACGCGACATCGCGTCCGGGTCGGCGCTGGCCATCATCTGCTGAGTCTTCAGGCGCATCGCGGTGACGCGCTCAAGGTAGCGCGGCAGACTCAGGTCGCCTACCGCCACCATCGCTTGCCGAGTCGCCTTGGCGTTCGTCGCGGTGCTTGTCGCAACGTCGCTTCCGGTAAGACGCAGGATCGGACCGAAGGCTGCGGCCAAAGGCGCCAAAGGCTGTTCCGTTTGTTTTGACGGATCCTTCTCGTCCTTGCCGACCCACGACTGTGCCTTGCTGATGAGATTGTCCGAGAGCGATTGCATCGACGCGCCGGCGCTCGCCTGATAGACGATCGCGTTCATCAGCGCCACGAGCGGCGAGCGTTGCGGATCGCCCAGCAGGGTCAACTGGTCGACCGTGCCTGAGAGCGATGACGCGTTCTGCCAGCGAATGCTGTTCAGAAACTGCGCCCACGCGCGGGCGTAGTCGTCGAAGTAGCGCTGGCGCAGTTCGGCCTTTAGAGTGGACGGTGCCGTGTTGTCGATCTTGGCGTCGGACAGCACCCAATCTCCGGTGACGGAGCGTTGTTCGCTGGCTTCGTCAATCGCCTTCGGGATGCGCTCGTCCCACGCGGAGCGCGTGAACACGCCCGGAACCGTAGCGGTCGTATTGAAGAGGCCGCGGCTGGGGTGATCGCCCAGCAGGGTCGCCAGCGTGATTGGCGGGTACTTCGGCTTCGTCTCCTCGATGATCTGCTGATAGATCGCGTCGGTCGAATTCTGGATGCCGCGCACGCCGATGATGGTTTGACGCGTGGAAGCGACAAGAGATACGTCCGGCGTGATGGCCGGCGCCGAGTCGCGTTTGAGATGGCTCGCGTAGAAGGCGATCGCGTGCTGGCGCAGGTCTTCCCATGTGCCGGGCGTCACCGACGAATTCAGCGGACGCGTTGGTGCATTGGTCGCCAGCAGTTGCGCGCTCAGGAACGCCGGATCAACGTGCTCGGAATGCGCGAGCATCAGGTACGTCTTGAGCGTGTCGTAGGCCGCCTGCACTTGCGCGTTGCCGCCGCTGGCGATCTCGGCGTCAGAGAGCGAAGCGAGCTGGTTGAGACGCTCTTCGAGTTTGGACTGGATTGGCGCAATGAGCACGCGCGCGGCGGCGCTCTGATAGCCGGGCTGTAGCGCATCCAGCAAAGCGGCGTCATGGTTCAGACCGAAACGGGCGAACCAAGGTGCGCCTTCCTTGCGATGTACTTCGAGCGTGTCGAGCTGCTTGTCCAAACTGTCGAGGGCGACCAGCGCTTGCGTCGGATCCTGCACCGACGAGAGTTTGGACATCGTCGCTGACGCTTCCTGCATCGACGACCGATTCGATACACCCGAAATCACCGTGCCGAGCAATCAGAGCACAAACACGGCGATCGCGATCCAGGCCGCCAGCGTCGACCATGAGAAGCCCACCCGCCGGCCGTGAACCGTGCGGCTGTGATCCGCGATGGTTTGCCACACCGGATGCTGCCCGTTCTGCTCGATGGCTGGCGCGCTGATATCCGCGTGACTCGCCAACTCCTCGGGCGTCTTGCCGATCGGAAGCGATGCAAACAGCAACCCCTGCACGGAACAACGCGCAAGAAGCGACGCGCCCGCCTGCGTCACAAGGTCCACGAGCACCACGCGCAGACTCTCGATGTGCAGCGAGAGCGCTCCAAGAAAGCGATCGCGGGGATTGCTGGCAAGGCGCGCCACCCCCGTATCCGCCAGGCGCGCCGCCAACGCTTGCAGTGTCCCGTTCAGTTCTGCCGGAGTCACACGGGGATCTCCCCACGTCTCACCGACCACCTCGGAACTGCTCAATGTATTGCGCCCCAGATCAAGCACGTTGAGCAAGTACGTCGGCGCGGCCCATCCGAGCGCGCGAGCGTGTCGAGCCAGCTTTTGCGCGATGGCCGGCCCATCGAACGATCGGGTTGTTTGAGCGCCCGATTGTTCGATCGCGACCATCGCGTCAACGGGACGCCCCCGCCGCAGTTCACGAATCTGTTCCAGCCAGCTTGCGTCCAGCGAATCGCCGTTCTGTCTCGCATAAAGCAACACGGTCGAACCGGCGACGGCGTAGCCGTTCTCGACCAAGCCAGGCGTCATACGTGCGACCACCCGCTCATCACCGACGATGGCAAGCCAGCGGTCTCGATAGCGCCAACGTCGCCCGTGCCGGTCACGAAGCGTCAGTTCCAGCTTCTCGCGGCGCGATGACCCGAGATCGGCGGCGGTGACTTCCGTCGACTTCGCGCGGGCAGATGCCTCGCGTTCATGCCTTTTGGCGCCGTCACCCTGCGTACTACGTGCCACACGGCGCCATCCCCCGGTGAAATTCGCCCGCGCCACGAGAGCGAACGCGCCGATGGCACACACGTAGATCACCCGCTTATACGGTGATGGATCAATGCTGTCCCCGTTGTACCAGGCGAGGATCGCGCCGCCCACAGTGAGCGCGCCAGCCAGCAGCCAATAGCCGGAGATTTTGGGAAACTTCATACTTCGAATAAAAAAATAGGTTCAGGCGACCGGTTGAACGATCGAGAAATGAAGCGATGCATCGCGCCACGCCACCAGCTGTGGCCGATGTGTCTGCGCCGCATGTTCGAGACTCAGCGCCAGCGCAAGCCATGCCGAGGCACAGCCGCTTCGGCCGAGTGCCGCGTCAAGATCGTGTATGCCGCTTAAGTCATCGGCCTTCGACACGCCGAGTTTGAGCGCCGATGAACCGTTCAGCACAGTTGCCTTGTCCGCTTTATCGAGTCCGGCCTGCCACAGATCGGTGACGGCGTCATGCTTTGTGCGGCCCCATTGCAGTGCGGTTGAAAGCGGCGCATTGATATCCTCGCCCGACGCCTGCACAGGACGATGCAGCGATCCGATGCATTTGATGTGCCGACGTGACGCAAGCGGCGCCCAGCCGATCAGCATCGCCACAGCCGCTTCGCCGCTGTTCTGAGGCGGCGAGTCATGCAGTTGCACCGCGACGAACAGCAGGAACTTCTCAAGCGTCGGGCCGCCCTGCTCGTCGAGCCATTCATCCAATGCCATCGCGCCTTGTTCGGGTGAAACGAGCACGGAATGAGCAGGACGATTCATCGCCTCATCCCAGCAGGTTTGCCAGGTCTGTTGCAAGGCTATTTGATCCACATCGGCGGGCAGTTGCAGACGCACACCGAAAGGCACATCGAATGGAACAGCTTCGACTGCCGTCTTTACCGAAGCGATCAGGCGCCTGAAGCACACGCGATAGCGGCAAGGGTTCTCGTCTTTGCTCACCAATTCAAGCGCGGCGTGCCGAATCGCAGTCTTCCCGTCCAGCGAGTCTTGCGCCTCGATCACGCTCTTGAGTTTCACGACATCGGCGGCTACGTCTTGATTGCCCGCTGCGCTCAGATACGTCGATACCGTCACCGCGAGCGGCTCGCTCGCGAATTCAAGCGCTTTCTCCCGATCCTCGCGCAAGACCTCCTCTTCCGCGTCCAGGCGCTCGTTCTCCTGATCGCGATACAGAAGGCGAAACCCGAGCGCCGCGGCCCACGCGAGCGGCGGGACGCCCAGCAGGCGGATCCAGAATGGGACCGTGCCGGTCGGTTCACCCTTCGGCCAGGTCAGAAGCGTCATCGTGACGCCCGCCACCATGAATACGAGCAGCAGAACCAGCCAAACGATGACGTTCGGCGGCTTGGGACGATCCTCGGTGGACTTCTCGGGAGGCAAAGCGACCGGCATCGTACGATTCAGAGCAAGCTGGAGATAAGGTGACATCCGCACATCGCGCGATAGCCGTGGCGAGCAACGGGCACGCCTTCGTCCAGCGTCTCTTCGTCACCATCGATGATGAGGTTCGGCTTGATCTCGGGATGCTTCGGGCAAGTCACCTGGTCGCCCTTGCGGGCGACGCCGCGCCCTTCGTAGATCATTGTGGTCGATGCGGTAATGACGCGGCCACCGTGGTCGGTGGCGTCGCCCAGCAGAATCAAATTAAGCATATTTAGGTTCTATTTCGGATGCTGCGCAGTGTTGATACAAGTCGCTGCGCAGATCGTCGACCTGCGCATCGTCGAATCGCTGCTCGTTATGCTTCGTCGGTGTAGGAAATCAGTTGCCACACGCCATCGGTATGCATGCGACGCACGCCTAACATACTGTCGAGCATTGCGATGGCTCTCGGCTGTTCGACATCGAGCAGCGGAAGCTTCTCGCCTTTGCGGAAGCTCCGTTCGGCGGGTGTCGCGACGTAGCCCGAAGGCGGACAGGCTCTCCACGTTCCGCCTTGCGGGCATTCCTCTAGCGCACGCACGGTCGTATTGAGCGGTACCTTCGTCGCAGAAGCGGACTTTTGCTGGTCCGATAGCGGTAAGCCCGTGGCGGGATCGAGACGCTTTTCCTTGGCCAGACGTTCGATTAGCTCATCCGAGGGCTGAGGCACGACCTGCTCATGTTGTTTTTGCCATTCGAACGTGCCGTCCCACACCGGAAGTTTCGCCGGTGGCAGCGGCACAATTTTGTCGATGTCGGGCACCTTGGGATTGCTATATTCATTTTCATCCAGGAATTTTTCGATCATTTCATAGCGACGCGAGCGCTCTTCATCTTTGGACAAGCTAAGAAATTCAAGCTTATCCTCCGAAGATGCGAGAAAGCCATTCTTGAGGGAGAACGCCGCCATGCTGCTACCGGACACAACACCTCTCTGATACGCCACAACTGCCTCTCGGTACTGACCTTGTTCAAGACGACTGACGCCGAGTTCGTAGGCTGCACGTGGATGCCCACCATCCGCCGCGCATTGCAGCATCTGGTCGGCAATATCTGGTGCTTTGTCAGGCGAATTCAGCAGATTGGATATATAGAACTGCGCATCGGCATTGCCCAGGTCCGCGGCCTTACGCATGTACTTCAGCGCCATTTCGCGGTCTTGCTTGAGGCCGTACCCTGAGTTCAAGTAGTAGCCAATGTCGTAATAACCCGTCGGAACCCCGTCGTCTACCAGTCGAGCGGCCCAATCCACTACCTCCTTACGGCCCTCGGGTGCATGTGCCATCCCGCGCGAGATTAATTGCTGAACGTTATGGTTCGCCTTGTAATGTCCATGCGCAGCAGCGATACGGAAGTAGCGCGCAATTTCGTCGTAGTCCTTCGGGCCGTCCCGCGTTTGAAGGTATCGGCCATATCGAAACAACCTGTCCGCATCCGGAGTCAACACGGGAAGACGGTCGGCTTCGTGTACACAGGTGAACGCCAGATTGGCGCGCACATCTTTGATATTGGGGAAACCAGGCAACGCACTCTCCTTTGAGCAGGCAGCAAGACAGGTAACAGTCAGAAACACCAATGCAAGGTTCTTCATTCAGTCAGTCAGTCGATATATGAACGAGTCGGGTTATCTCTGTAAAACTCGACCAACGACGCCGCTGGGCCGCTTGTTCTGCCTTTTCGTCGGGTTTTGTTTCTCGAAATTATTTCATCCCACTTCTTGAAAGCTTCCTCCGCGTCCAATCGCCCGTTAGCATCCTTCTGCCCCACTCCCTGACCGCCCGTGTGAATACGCCACAATCTCTCTCTCAACGGCTGAGTCACACGCATGGACTCGTGACAGATGTTCAACTCACTGTCGACCTCCATGCTCCGCAAATTGACGTTTGCCGATCCGTGCGTAACGAACACGTCATCGACAATCATCAATTTAGAATGAATGTATACCTCGTCCCAAGGCTGGCCTTTCGGCGTATCAGGAGGCACGAGCGTACAGATATGCACCTTGAGGCCGGGAATATCGAGCTTCTGAGGATCTTCCGTCTTCGCATGATCCATTTGCGCTTTTACCTCGGCGACGCGTTGACTGGCTTCGAAAGCGTCCTGTTGAGCCTTGGCAAGGTAGTTCGCAACGCCCTGTGCGTCACCGGAGAACGGATTGACCCGCATCTGCGTCGTACTTTCCAGCGCCTGATCCGCACGCTTCTTCGTCTCAAGCGCTTGCTTATACTGCTCGCTCAAATCGTCGGCGCGTTCCAGCTTCGCCACACCCGGCAGCACATCCGTGCGCCCGAGCGCATTGAGCATTTGATATGTACTCACGGTACCCGGACCGATTCCCTCATCACTTGAGTTAGTTATCACGAAAAGGTACAGCGGCTTCTTCCGGCCCTGCGCCTGATACGTCTTCACCAGATTCGTGAGCTTTTCGGCCAAAGGCGGAAAGCGGAAATACTGGTTTTCGATGTATATGAAGTTGCTCGTATTGTTGACCGCCTGAAGGTAGAGCGCCTCGATATCTTTGATCTTGTACTGCGACTGCGTCCGCAGGATCTGGGCCATGACTGCGACATCGTTCGGCCCGCTTCGAAGCACGGGTGGCTTCGCCGAATTGCGTTGGACTGCCAGTTTCTGTCCCGTGGCTGCATCCCACGCCTGGCAGAAGTTGGCATTCAGATCGATAAGGATCGGCCCCGTTACCTTCGCTGAGATGTCCTGCCTCGGATGAAATCCATTACGGCCCATCTGCGGATGCAATCGCACATAGCTATGACCGGTCGTGTCCCAGTATTCGCCAAGCGTGTTATGCCCCATCACAAAGCCGGTCGCAATGTCGGGATATTCGTAGTCGATCAGCACCATCTTCTGGTGATGGGTGGGAAATGCTCCGAAGAACACCCCATTCATAACCTTCGCCTGGGTACCACGTTCGCCATATGCGCTCTGTTTCGATGTTCGCTGAACGATCTCGACGCGCTCCTTCAACTCGAAATCACGAGTCGCGAATTCAATGTTGCCGAATGCGGGATCTCGCTGCAGACGAGCCACGCTGTTGCCGACTTTATCTGCCAGCCGTCCAATCTTGCTGAACGAGACAGGCAGCAAATCGGAACCTGTTGGATCCGTATCGCTCGAATTTTTCTGATCCAGACCTACCTGCCCGTACCACCAAGCATCGAATTCACGTTGCGTGGAATTCCGATTGTCGGCAGCCACGGACATACGAGCTCCGGGCATCATGCTCTCGCTGTTCTGAGCTAGGTGGAATTTGTCGCCCCATACGAGCAAGCGGACCTTCTTTCCTTGCCGTGCCTTTTCGAGCAACAGTTCCCCAACTGACAGCGAACCCGCTGCTTCGCTTCCGCGTTTGAAATACATCGATGGCTGAAAGCCCCAACACACGAGGTCAATGGTATGTTGCGCAGCCTCGATTGCGTCGTACACCGCCCCAAACGCCTCCTCTCCGCACACCAAAGGACGGTGTGTTGCAGCCTTGGGTTTGTACTCTGCCTCTTGTACACAATGCGGCAATGTCAATGTCGCACTGCTGCCGCACGACCGGGCGATTGGCGATGTGATGGCTGCTTGTCCACTCATGATTGCACTTCCGTATTCGACGTATCGCTGTCGGGATTTAATAAGTCGGTCATGCAGAATGGCGCGAAGCCATGCGGCCCGTGCGGATCGATGCAAATAAAGGGTTGCGAAACTCCCAGTTTCAATATGGAATTGGCCTATCTTCTGGGAGTGAGAAGCGCCGATGAGCACACCGGATTTCTTCCGCAGCCGCCTGGAATGAAATGAACGCGTCCCACCGTGAACGTGAGAGCGGAGGCAGGAGGTGGATCCTCACGGGCCAACGGCATCGATGTGCCAAGATGGAAAATGCACGCATTTCCCGGCAACCGGAGGATCCACGATGAACAGTATGGCAGTGGGCGTAGACATCGCCAAGCAGGTTTTCCAAGTGCACTACGTTGACCAGGAAACCGGAGAGATCGTGAACAAGCCGATCAAGCGTGCGAAGTTCCTCGAGTATTTCGCGAACCGCACGCCGTGCCTTATCGGGATGGAAGCGTGTGGCGGAGCGCACCACTGGGCGCGGCAACTGACGCGGATGGGTCACGAAGTGAAGCTAATGCCAGCGGAGTTCGTCAAGGCGTTCAATATCCGCAACAAGAACGATGCGGCGGATGCGCGGGCGATCTGGCTGGCGGTGCAGCAACCGTGCAAGTCGGTGGCGGTGAAGACCGAGATGCAGCAGGCGATGCTGGCGCTGCACAGGATGCGCCAGCAATTAGTGAAGTTCCGCACGATGCAGGTCAACGGGCTGCGGGGACTGCTGACGGAATACGGTGAAGTGATGAGCAAAGGGCGAGCGGCAGTGGACAAGGAAATGCCGGCCGCGTTAGGACGGATCTCGGAGCGCCTTCCGGCGGCGCTGATCGACACGTTGCGGGAGCAGTTGAACGGGCTGGCGAAGCTCGACGAACAAGTGGCGGAGATCGAGCGCCGAATGCGCGAATGGAAGAAGGAAGACCGGACCGTGAAGGCGATCAGCGAGATTCCTGGCGTAGGGTTGCTGACGGCAACCGCTGCGGTGGCGATGATAGGCGACCCGAAGGCATTCAGTTCGGGACGCGAATTCGCTGCCTGGGCGGGCTTGGTACCCAAGCAGACCGGCTCGGGCGGCAAGGTGAGCTTGCACGGGATCAGCAAGAGGGGCGACACGTATCTGCGCACCCTGCTGATTCACGGTGCACGCAGCGTATTGACGCGTTCGAAGGAACCCGGCCTGTGGGTCGAGCAGATGAAGAAGCGGCGACCTATGAATGTCGTGATCGTCGCGCTAGCGAACAAGATCGCGCGGACGATCTGGGCAGTGCTCGCCCATGATCGGCCGTATCAGAAGGACTACGTGAGCGTCAAGCCGAACTGACCGGCTTACGCGAGGCAGAAGATCAACGTTTAATAACACAGGGTGAACGTCGAAGGGTTGCGCAGCAATCGAGTGTGATGACAAGCCAGGTAGGACCAGGACTCGCCAAACCTGAATCGCATCCAGAGCCTGTAGCTCGAGCCTGGAATGAGGGGCGAGTCAGCGTATTTCATAGGGGCCCGCAGCAGTAGTGTCCGCTGCAACGAGGCCGGATATAGAGTTGCAGCCCATCCTGTCAATCTGACGCACGAAGAACTGTCGCAAAGGGACGCGTTCATATAGATGCGATGATCGATTTACGGCACGCGCTGGCGATCCTGGCTAACCGGATGCCATGGACGTCGATAGAAGCGACGTT
>NZ_FCOF02000107.1 GCF_001544755.2 Caballeronia catudaia
TGAGCGGCAGCGGCTCGCCCGCCGCCACGCGCAGTTGCCATTCGACGAGATCGAGGCCCGTGACCATCTCCGTCACCGGATGCTCGACCTGCAGGCGCGTGTTCATCTCCATGAAGTAGAACTGGCCGTCCTGCGTCATGATGAACTCGACCGTGCCCGCGCCGACATAATTCACCGCGCGCGCCGCCGCGACCGCGGCTTCGCCCATCGCGCGGCGGGTTTCATCGGCGAGACCGGGAGCGGGCGCTTCTTCCAGCACCTTCTGATGGCGGCGCTGCACCGAGCAATCGCGATCGAAGAGATACACCGCGTTGCCGTGCTTGTCGGCGAAAACCTGCACTTCGACGTGCCGCGGACGCAGCAAGTACTTTTCGATCAGCACGCGATCGTTGCCGAAGCTCGACGCCGCCTCGCGCTTGCACGACGCCAGCGCGGCCGCGAAGTCCTCGCTCTTCTCGACGACGCGCATGCCCTTGCCGCCGCCGCCCGCGCTCGCTTTCAGCAGCACGGGATAACCGATGCGATCGGCTTCGCGCTGAAGCAGCGAAGCGTCCTGATCGTCGCCGTGATAGCCCGGCACGAGCGGCACGGACGCGGATTGCATGAGCGCCTTCGCGGCGGCTTTGGAGCCCATCGCGCTGATCGCTTCGACCGGCGGGCCGATGAACGTGATGCCCGCTTTACCGCATGCGTTGGCGAATTCTTCGTTCTCCGACAGAAAGCCGTAGCCCGGATGAATCGCCTGCGCGCCGGTGCGCTTCGCCGCCTCGACGATGCGTTCGATACGCAGATAGCTTTCCGACGCCGCCGATCCGCCGACGTGCACCGCTTCGTCGCAGACATCGACGTGCTTGGCTTTCGCATCGGCATCGGAGTAGATGGCGACGCTGCCGACATTCAGGCGCTTCGCCGTTGCCGCCACGCGGCATGCGATCTCGCCGCGGTTCGCTATGAGTATTTTGTTGAACATGGCGGTCACATCCTGAACACGCCGAAGCGCGTTTCTTCAATCGGTGCGTTCATCGTCGCGGCCAACCCGAGGCCCAAAACGTCGCGCGTCTGCGCGGGGTCGATCACGCCGTCGTCCCAGAGGCGCGCGCTCGCGTAATACGGATGCCCTTGCGCTTCGTACTGATCGCGGATCGGCGCCTTGAACGCTTCCTCTTCTTCGCTCGACCACGAGCCGCCCTTCTTCTCGATGCCGTCGCGCCGCACGGTCGCGAGCACGGACGCGGCCTGCTCGCCGCCCATCACCGAGATGCGCGCGTTCGGCCACATCCACAGAAAGCGCGGAGAGTACGCGCGGCCGCACATGCCGTAGTTGCCCGCGCCGAACGAGCCGCCGATGATCACCGTGAACTTCGGCACTTTCGCGGTCGCAACGGCCGTCACCATCTTCGCGCCGTTGCGCGCGATGCCTTCGTTCTCGTACTTGCGTCCGACCATGAAGCCCGTGATGTTCTGCAAGAACACGAGCGGAATCTTGCGTTGCGCGCACAGTTCGATGAAATGCGCGCCCTTCAGCGCCGACTCGGAAAACAGAATGCCGTTGTTCGCGACGATGCCGACCGGGTGCCCCCAGATATGCGCGAAGCCGCAGACGAGCGTCGTGCCGTAGCGCGCCTTGAATTCGTCGAAGGCGGAATCGTCGACGATGCGCGCGATCACTTCGCGCACATCGAAAGGCTTGCGCGTATCGACGGGAATCACGCCGTACACGCTCGCCGGATCGTGACGCGGCGGCAGCGGTTCCTTCAACGCAACCGAAGGCGTCTTCACGCGATTCAGATTACCCACGATGCTGCGTGCAATGCCAAGCGCATGCGCGTCGTTTTGCGCGAGATGATCGGCGACGCCCGAGAGACGCGTATGCACGTCGCCGCCGCCCAAGTCTTCGGCGCTGACTTCTTCGCCCGTCGCGGCTTTCACGAGCGGCGGGCCGCCGAGAAAGATCGTGCCTTGATTCTTCACGATGATCGATTCGTCGCTCATCGCCGGGACATACGCACCGCCCGCGGTGCACGAACCCATGACGACCGCGATCTGCGCGATGCCCTGCGCCGACATGTTCGCCTGGTTGTAGAAGATGCGGCCGAAGTGATCGCGGTCGGGGAACACGTCGTCCTGATTCGGCAGGTTCGCGCCGCCCGAATCGACGAGATAGACGCACGGAAGGCGGTTCTGCTCCGCGATTTCCTGTGCGCGCAAATGCTTCTTCACGGTGACGGGATAGTACGTGCCGCCTTTCACGGTCGCGTCGTTGCAGACGACCACGCACTCCTGCCCCGCGATGCGCCCGATGCCCGTGATGATGCCCGCGCCCGGCGCGTCGTCGTTGTACATGCCGTACGCGGCGAGTTGCGACAGTTCGAGAAACGGCGTGCCCGGATCGAGCAGTTGCGCGATGCGATCGCGCGGCAGCAGCTTGTTGCGCGAGACGTGCTTGTCGCGCGCGGCCCGCCCGCCGCCTTCCGCGATCTTCGCGACCTTCTCTTTGAGGTCCGCGACGAGCGCTTCGAGCGCCGCCGCGTTGGTGCGGAATTCCTCGCCGCGCGGATTCAGTTTCGATTCGATGATCGCCATGAGCGCGCCCTCAAGCCGTTTCGGCGAAGAGTTCGCGGCCGATCAGCATGCGGCGGATTTCGCTCGTGCCCGCGCCGATCTCATAGAGCTTCGCGTCGCGCCACAGACGGCCGACCGGATATTCGTTGATGTAGCCGTTGCCGCCGAGAATCTGGATCGCTTCGCCGGCCATCCACGTGGCTTTTTCCGCGGTGTAGAGAATGACGCCCGCGCAGTCCTTGCGCACTTGCCGGACATGGCCCGAGCCGAGCGTGTCGAGTTGACGGCCCACCGCGTAGAGATAGGCGCGGCACGCCTGCAGCGTCGAATACATGTCGGCGACCTTGCCCTGAATGAGCTGGAATTCACCGATCGCCTGGCCGAACTGCTTGCGGTCGTGGATATACGGGACAACCGAATCCATGCACGCGAGCATGATGCCGGTCGGGCCGCCCGCGAGCACGGCGCGTTCGTAGTCGAGGCCGCTCATCAGCACTTTCGTGCCGCCGTTCAACTGGCCGAGGATGTTTTCCTTCGGCACTTCGACGTTCTCGAACACGAGCTCGCCGGTATGCGAGCCGCGCATGCCGAGCTTGTCGAGCTTCTGCGCGACGCTGAAGCCCTTCATGCCCTTTTCGACGATAAACGCGGTGATGCCGCGCGGTCCCGCTTCGATATCGGTCTTCGCGTAGACGACGAGCGTGTCGCAGTCCGGGCCGTTGGTGATCCACATCTTCGTGCCGTTGAGCACGTAGTGATCGCTCTTTTCGTCGGCGCGCAGCTTCATGCTGACGACGTCGGAGCCCGCGTTCGGCTCGCTCATGGCCAGCGCGCCGATATGTTCGCCGGACACGAGCTTCGGCAGATATTTCTGCTTCTGCGCTTCCGTGCCGTTGCGATGAATCTGGTTCACGCACAGATTCGAATGCGCGCCATACGACAGACCCACCGACGCCGATGCGCGCGAAATCTCTTCCATCGCGACCATGTGCGCCGTGTAGCCCATGTTCGCGCCGCCGTATTCCTCGGAGACGGTCATGCCGAGCACGCCGAGATCGCCGAGCTT
>NZ_FCOF02000014.1 GCF_001544755.2 Caballeronia catudaia
CGACGTGTGCCCGAAGGGGCTCAATCCGACCAAGGCGATCGGCAAGATCAAGGAATTGATGGTGCGCCGGGCGGTTTAACTCCCGCTTTTGACGCAAAAATGGCGCAGTCTCGAAAGAGGCTGCGCCATTTTTTTTTTTGCGCTTTGATGAAGTGATTGCATAGCTAAGCGGTCGTGTCGATCAGACATTTCAATCTTGTAATGAGACTGTTGTCTCACTAGAATGAAACTGGCAGGCATGACGCAAGGAGGCAATCATGACGCTGACCCGTGTGGAGATGGACCAGAAAATCGACGAGCATTTCGGCTTCGAGCGGCGCGACGATGTCGAAGGCGTGCTCGCCACGCTGACGGACGACGTGGAGCACGATATCGTCGGCTGGCCCGCTGGCCCCGCGCATGGACGCGAGCGCGCGCGGCCGTTCTATGAGGCGCTGTTCGCGGATTTGTCGGAGAGCCGTGTCGAATGTCTGCGGCGTCTCTATGGCGATGGCTTCGTCATCGACGAATCGATGTGGCAAGGCAAGGCGCCGGGCACGCCGTTCGGACTCGAAGGGCGCGGACGTGCGCTGCAATTTCGCATGCTGCATGTCGTCGAATTCAGCGAGAGCGGGCAGATCAAGCGCGAGAACGTGTGGGTCGATCTCGCGGCGATCATCGGTCAGTTGCCGCAGGAGTGATATGGCTGTATCCGTCACGAAAACGCGCGGGAATCAGAAGCAGCGCACGCGCAAGGATCTGCTGCAGGCAGCATCGCGGCTCATGAAGCAGGGGCACAAACCGAGTCTCGAAGAGATCGCCGGTGAAGCGCTGGTGTCGCGCGCAACGGCGTACCGGCATTTCCCGAGCGTCGATGCGCTATTGCTCGAAGCGTCGCTCGATGTCGATACGCCGGACGCCGGCACGCTCTTTTCCGCGCGCGGATCGGACGATCCTGTCGCGCGATTGCTGCGTGTCGATGCCGCGCTCAACGACATGATCCTCGCCAACGAAGCGCCCCTGCGCATGATGCTCGCGCATTCGCTCGAACGCGTGGCGAAGGGCGAACCGGAAGACGAGATGCCGCTGCGCCAGAACCGGCGCACGCCGTTGATCGAAGCGGCGCTCGCGCCCGCGCGCGATCGGTTGAAGCCCGCCTCGTTCGATACGTTGACTCAGGCGCTTGCGCTCGTCATCGGCACGGAAGCGATGATCGTCTGCAAGGACGTGCTGCAACTCGACAAAGCGCGTGCGCGTAAGGTCCGGCGCTGGGCGATCCGCGCGCTGGTGGACGCGGCGAGGCGAGCCGGAATGGACGAAGCAGATAACTAGGTATGGGATAATCTCAAAATTCGCGCGGGTTCGAATCGAAGCGCGACCCAAAAGGTCGCCGCAGCCCGGCGCGCAAGGGCCGTTACCCTCGTGGCCCGTGTCTATCCCGCGATATTCCAACAGCAACCACGATGCCCACATACCGTTCCAAAACTTCCACCGCCGGCCGCAACATGGCGGGCGCGCGCTCGCTCTGGCGCGCCACCGGCATGAAAGACGAAGATTTCTCGAAGCCGATTATCGCCGTCGTCAATTCGTTCACCCAATTCGTGCCGGGCCACGTCCATCTGAAAGACCTGGGCCAGCTCGTCGCGCGCGAGATCGAAGCCGCGGGCGGCGTCGCGAAAGAGTTCAACACCATCGCCGTCGATGACGGCATCGCGATGGGTCACGACGGCATGCTGTATTCGCTGCCGAGCCGCGAAATCATCGCGGATTCGGTCGAATACATGGTCAACGCGCACTGCGCCGACGCCATGGTCTGCATCTCGAACTGCGACAAGATCACGCCCGGCATGCTGATGGCCGCGATGCGCCTGAACATTCCCGTGATCTTCGTTTCGGGCGGTCCGATGGAAGCGGGCAAGACGCGCCTCGCGAATCCCGTCACGAAGGCGATGGAGTTCAAGAAGCTCGATCTCGTCGACGCCATGGTGATCGCCGCGGACCAAAAGTATTCCGATGCCGAAGTTGCCGAAGTGGAGCGCTCCGCGTGCCCGACGTGCGGCTCGTGCTCGGGCATGTTCACGGCCAACTCGATGAACTGCCTCACCGAAGCGCTCGGTCTCTCGCTGCCAGGGAACGGCACCGTGGTCGCGACGCACGCGGATCGCGAGCAGCTTTTCAAGCGCGCGGGACGCGGCATCGTCGAGCTGGCGCGACGTTACTACGAACAGGAAGAGGCGCGCGTGCTGCCGCGCGCGGTCGGCTTCGAGGCGTTCGAAAATGCGATGACGCTCGATATCGCGATGGGCGGCTCGACCAACACGATCCTGCACTTGCTCGCGATCGCGCGCGAAGCGGAGATCGACTTCACGATGAAGGATATCGACCGTCTTTCGCGCACCGTGCCGCAACTGTGCAAGGTCGCGCCGAACACGAACAAGTATCACATCGAGGACGTGCATCGCGCGGGCGGCATCATGGCGATCCTCGGCGAACTGGATCGCGCGGGCAAGCTGCACACGGATGCGCCGACCGTGCATGCGCCCACGCTGAAGGACGCGCTCGCGCAGTGGGACGTCAAGCTCACCGACGACGAAGCCGTGAAGACCTTCTACATGGCCGGTCCCGCGGGCGTGCCGACGCAAATCGCGTTCAGCCAGAACACGCGCTGGCCGAGTCTCGACACCGACCGCGCCGAAGGCTGCATCCGTTCCTACGAGCATGCGTTCTCGAAGGAAGGCGGCCTCGCGGTGCTGACGGGCAACATCGCGCTGGATGGCTGCGTCGTGAAGACCGCGGGCGTCGATGAAAGCATCCTCGTGTTCGAAGGCACGGCGCACGTCACCGAATCGCAGGACGAGGCGGTCGAGAACATTCTCAGCGACAAGGTGAAGGCGGGCGATGTCGTCATCGTCCGGTACGAAGGTCCGAAGGGCGGCCCCGGCATGCAGGAAATGCTGTATCCGACGAGCTATATCAAGTCGAAGGGTCTCGGCAAGGCGTGCGCGCTGCTGACGGACGGCCGCTTCTCGGGCGGCACGTCGGGACTGTCGATCGGCCACTGCTCGCCGGAAGCGGCGGCGGGCGGCGCGATCGGTCTCGTGCGCGACGGCGACAAGATCCGCATCGACATTCCGAATCGCACGATCGACGTGCTCCTGTCCGACGAGGAACTCGCCCGCCGTCGCGAGGAGCAGAACGCGAAGGGCTGGAAGCCGGCGAAGGCGCGTCCGCGCAAGGTGTCGGCGGCGCTGAAGGCCTATGCGAAGCTGGTGATGTCGGCGGACAAGGGCGCGGTGCGCGACCTGTCCATGCTCGACGACTGAAGCAGCGTTCGCGGCGAGACTCGAAAGCCGCTCTTCGGAGCGGCTTTTTTAATTGCCGAGCAGATTCGGCAACTCCAGCAACGTCCGATGCGCCCCGCCTTGCTCGACCGCGCCCGCATACGTCGCTTGCACGGAGGCGGCGATTACATCGACGGCGTTCGTGTCGCCGGTCATCGTCACGTAATAGCCGAGGTCTTTCAGTGCGTTGGACATGTGAAACGGCATGCCCGACGGATCGCCATCCACGAGCGACGGACGCAGCCGCTCAAGCGCCGCGCCGCCGCCACCGCCTTTCGCGAGCACATCGACGAAGGTCTGCGCATCGACGCCCGCGCGTTTCGCGCAGGCCGCCGCTTCGGAGATCAGCGCGATCGTCCCGAGCGACACGAAGTTGTGCAGCAGCTTCATGCTGTGCCCCGCGCCGACGCCGCCGACGAGCGTCACGTTCTCCGCATACGTGCGCAACAGCGGCTCGATGCGCGCGAACAGTTCGGCTGAAGCGCCGACCAGCAGATTCAGGCGTCCTTCATGCGCTTCCTTCGCGGTGCGCGTCATCGGCGCATCGACGAACAGGCCGCCCGCTTCCGTGACGAGCGCGGCCATGCGCCGCGTCGATGCGGGCACCGCCGTCGAGCAGTCGATCACGATCGCGCCCGGCTGCAAGCCCGCGAGCACGCCATCGGGCGCGGTCAACACCGCTTCGACTTCGGGCGAACCCGTCACGCACAGAATGACGATGTCCGACTCGCGCGCGAGCGCCTCGCCGTTCGCGGCGGTCTTCACGCCGCCCGCGCGCAGTTCGTCGAGCGGCTGATTGCCGGGATGCTCGACCACCGTCAGCGGATAGCCGTGCTTCATGACATTGCGTGCGATGCCGTGCCCCATCAGGCCGATGCCGATCATGCCGATACGCTGTTTCATGCTTTGTCTCTTCCTTTTATGCGGTAAAAAGCTCAGCGGTTCACGAGCCGCTTCGGCAGCAGCATCGTCAGAACGATGCCGAGCGCGAGGCAGCCGACCATCGAGAAGATCGGCAGCGTCATGCCGCCCGACGCCTGTTTCAGAAAGCCGACCGCATACGGGCCGAAGAAGCCGCCGAGATTGCCGAACGCGCTGATCCATGCAATGCCGACCGCCGCGGCCGCCGGGCCGAGCACGGCGGTGGGCATGCTCCAGAAGAGCGGCGGAAACGACAGCAAACCCGCATTCGCGATGCACAGCGCGAACATGCCGAGCCACAGATTGTCGTGCCAGAGCACGGAGAGCGAAAGCCCGAGCGCGCCCATCAGCAGCAGCGCCGCGACGTGCAGGCGCCGCTCGCCGCGCTTGTCCGCGCTGCGGCCGAACAGCACCATCACGACGACCGCGACCGCATTGGGCAAGGCCGCGAGCGCGCCGATCGCGAAGTCGCCGGTGATGCCCATCGACTTGATCATCGTCGGGGCCCAGAAGGTGTAGCCGTAGATGGCGAAGACATCGAGAAAATAGATGAAGCAGAACGCCCACACGAGAAAGCTCGAGAAGAGGCCCGTGTGATTCGATTGCGCCGTCACCGCGCGATCTTCCGCCAGCACGCGCGCCAGGAACGCGCGATCGGTTTCGCTGTAGCGCGGGCTTTTCGTCACGTCGTCGTCGAGGCCCTTCCAGGTGTAGAACGCCGCGAGAAACGCGGGCAATGCCTCGACGATGAAGATCCACTTCCAGCCGGGCAACTGCATGAGGCCGTCGAAGTACTGCATGATGAAGCCGGTCAACGGCGAGCCGATCAGCCCGGCAAGCGCGAGCGCCGCATAGAACATGCTCAGGATGCGCGCGCGACGATCACGCGGGAACGACCGGCCGATATAGAACACGATCGCCGGAATGAAGCCGGCCTCCGCGACGCCGAGCAGGCAGCGCATCACATAGAACTGCATCGGCGTGGAGACGAAGGCCGTCAGCCCGGACACGATGCCCCACGACAGAATGATCCGCGTGATCCAGCGCCGCGCGCCGACGCGTTGCAGGATCATGTTGCTCGGCACTTCGAATACCACGTAGCCGAGAAAGAAGATGCCCGCGCCGAAGCCGAACACGGCATCGGAAAAGCCGAGCTGCTGCGCCATCTGCAGTTTCGCGAAGCTCACGTTCACGCGATCGATGTACGACGTGATGTACGCGAACATCAATATCGGCAGGATGTGCAGCGCAAGACGGCGGAAGATGCGGTCGGCGGTGGCCGCATCGTGTGAAGAGGCGGGCGGTGCCGCGCCGCGGGCCAACCTGGTCGCATCGATTTCCACGTCTGTCTCCATGTCTGTTTTTTGGCCTCTGCTCGCGAAAGACGCGGCGGGACAGGGGAAATGTAGCGGCTGCTGAGCGCAGGTGATATGCGAAATCCGTGAAGCGGGCTTTCGAATAGTTCGAATGCCTCGCATGCACGCGCACTAGGGTTTTCCTGTACCGCACCGCGAAGCAGCGCGCGCAGGCCAATGCCATACTGCGCGGCATGATCTTTTTCGGAGCGTTGCGTTTTGTTCGATCTCACGTCGCTGGCTCTTTTTCTGCGCGCCGTCGAAATGGGCAGCCTGTCCAAGGCGGCGCAGCAATCGCATATGTCGCTGTCGACTGCGAGCCGGCGCATCGCGCTACTCGAACATCACTTTCGCGTCGGATTATTGAACCGCACGTCCGCCGGCGTCGAGCCCACGCCCGCGGGCGAAGCGCTCGCGCGTCATGCCACGGAACTGCTGCTCAAGACCGACGCCATCTACAGCGAGCTTTCCGATTACACCAAAGGCTCCGTCGGCCGCGTGCGCGTGTTCGCCAATATCTCCGCGATCAGCCAGGACTTGCCCGATCATCTGCGCGCGTTCTCGCAGCGGTATCAGGACATCAAGCTGCATATCAGCGAATTGCGCAGCATGGACATTCTTCAGGCGCTGCGCGAGGGGCGCGCGGACGTCGGCGTGGTGACGTCGCAGGCTGGCATGGAAGGCATTCGCCTCGCGCCGTATTGCACGGACCGCATCAGTGTGGTCGTGCCGGAGGATCACGTTTTGCAAGGCGAGGAGATCGAGTTCAAGGCGCTGCTGGAGCACGATATCGTCGGCCTCGACGATAAAGCCGAGGTCACGCGCATGCTCGTCAAGGAAGCGGCGCTCGCGGGCCGCACGATCCGCTTTCGCGTGCAGGTGCAAAGCTTCGAGGCGATGTGCCGTCTGATCGCGGCGGGGCAGGGCATCGGCGTATTGCCGGAGGGCGCGGTGCGGCTCTTTCGCGAGCCGATGCATCTGCGCTTCATCCGCCTGACGAATCCGTGGGCCGAGCGCGTGATGTCGGTCGGAATTCGCGCGGGCGCGGCGCCGCTGCCCGCGCGCAGGCTTTTCGATTTTCTCGCCGCCTTCGCGCCCGCGTCGCTCGTCGCGCCCGGCGCCGAACGTCCGGCCGGCTGAGCCCTTGCGGATATTCGAAGACTCCCGTTCCCGGATTCGCACTTCCTTCACGCGAAAGCGTCCGCTAGATTCCCCTCCTGTATGACGGGCGGTTCCACGTCGAATAACAGGAGACAGAGCGCAATGGCAACAACGCATCACATCGCCGTCATTCCGGGCGACGGCATCGGCAAGGAAGTCATGGTCGAAGGCCTGCGCGTGCTGAAGGCCGCCGCCGCGCGTTACGACATCCCGCTCGATTTCGACGAATTCGCGTCGTGGTGCACCGAGCACTACGTGCAGCACGGCACGATGATGCCCGCCGACTGGGCTAAACAGATAGGCAAGCACGACGCGATTTTCTTCGGCGCGGTCGGCACGCCCGACGTCGTGCCGGATCACACGGCCGTGTGGGAATCGATCATCAGGATTCGCCGCGAATTCGATCAATACGTGAACCTGCGCCCCGTGCGCCTGATGCCCGGCGTGCCTTCGCCGCTCGCGAACCGCAAGCCCGGCGAGATCGACTTTCTGGTCGTGCGCGAAAACACCGAAGGCGAATATTCGTCGGTCGGCGGGCGCATGTTCGAAGGCACCGAGCGCGAGTTCGCGACGCAGCAGTCGGTGTTCACGCGCACGGGCGTCGACCGCATTCTCGACTTCGCGTTCCAGCTCGCGCAAGGCCGCCCGAAAAAGCAGCTCACGGCGGCGACGAAATCGAACGGCATCTCGATCACGATGCCTTACTGGGACGAGCGCCTGGCTGAGGCCGCGAAGCGCTATCCCGAGATCGCGACGAACAAGTTCCACATCGACATTCTGTGCGCGCATTTCGTGCAGCATCCGGATCGCTTCGATGTGGTCGTCGCGTCGAATCTCTTCGGCGACATTCTTTCGGATCTCGGGCCGGCATGCACCGGCACCATCGGCATCGCGCCTTCGGCGAACCTGAATCCGGAGCGGCGCTTCCCGTCGCTCTTCGAGCCGGTGCACGGCTCGGCGCCGGATATCGCGGGCAAGGGCATCGCGAATCCGATCGGGCAGATCTGGTCGGCCGCATTGATGCTGCAACATCTCGGCCGCGGCGAAGCGCGCTACGAAGCGGCGGCGAAGACCATCGTTGCCGCCATCGAAGCCGTGCTCGAAAACGGCCCGCGCACGCCCGACATGGGCGGCGCGGCGAACACCATCGAAGTCGGCACGGCGATCGCCGCGGCCGTCACGGAACACGCACTGATTACGGAGTAAGCAATGGAATATCGTCACTTCATCGGCAACGCGTGGAAAGCGGCGGATAACGGCGAATCGCTCGATGTCATCGATCCGAGCAATGGCGAGCCGTTCGCGTCGATCGCACGCGGGAATGCCGCCGATATCGACGTCGCGGTAACGGCGGCGCGAAGCGCGATGGGCGAAGCGCTCGACGGTCCGTGGGCGAAGCTCTCGCCGGTCGAGCGCGCGAACCTGCTGTTCGCGTATGCCGCGGCCGTGCTCGATCACGCCGACGAGCTCGCGCAACTCGAAGCGCGCGACACCGGCAAGGCGCTCAAGACCGCGCGCACCGACGCCGCCGTGCTCGCGCGTTACCTCCAGTACTACGCAGGCTGCGTCGACAAACTGCACGGCGAAACGCTGCCCTATACGACGGGCTTCACGGTGATGACGGTGCGCGAGCCGATCGGCGTGACGGGGCACATCATCCCGTGGAATTACCCGATGCAGATTTATGGGCGCAGCGTCGGCGCGTCGCTCGCGGCGGGCAATGCGTGCGTCGTGAAGCCTGCGGAGGACGCGAGCCTGTCGATTCTGCGGCTCGCCGAAATCGCCGCCGACGTCGGCTTTCCGGCGGGCGCGATCAACGTCGTCACGGGTCTGGGAAGCGAAGCGGGCGCGGCGTTGTCGGCGAACGAAGGCATCGGCCATATTTCGTTCACAGGCTCGACGGCGACCGGCGCGCTCGTCGGACGCACGGCTGCGGAACGTCATTGCCCGAGCGTGCTGGAACTCGGCGGCAAGTCGCCGCAACTCGTCTTCGACGACGCCGATCTCGACGAAGCGCTGCCCGTCATTCTCAACGCGATCGTGCAGAACGCCGGACAGACGTGCTCGGCGGGCAGCCGTCTGCTGGTTCAGCGCGGCATCTACGAAACGGTGATCGAGCGTCTGACCGAACGCTTCGAAGCGCTGCGCACCGGGCCTTCTTCGCTGGATCTCGACATGGGCCCGCTCGTCAACGCGAAGCAGCAGGCACGCGTGCGCGGCATCGTAGAGCAGGCGGAAGGCGAGGGCATTCGCGTTGCGGCGCGCGGCAGGATCGCGGTGGAAGCATCGCGCAACGGCTTCTTCCAGGAAGCCGTGCTGTTCCGCGACGTGCCGCCGCACAGCAAGCTCGCGCAGGAAGAAGTCTTCGGCCCGGTGCTCGCCGTGATGTCGTTCGATGACGAAGCGCAAGCCGTGAAGCTCGCGAACGGCACGAACTACGGTCTGGTTGCGGGCGTGTGGACGCGCGACGGCTCGCGCGGCCTGCGTCTCGCGCGCAAGCTGCAGGCGGGGCAAGTGTTCGTGAACAACTATGGCGCGGGCGGCGGCGTCGAGTTGCCGTTCGGCGGCGTGAAGGCGAGCGGCCACGGACGCGAAAAAGGCTTCGAAGCGCTGTACGGCTTCACGAGTCTGAAAACCATCGCGATCAAGCACGGCTGATGGCGATTCTCAACATCATCGGCGCGGGGCGCGTGGGCGCGACGCTCGGCAATCTCATCGTCGCGAACCGCGTGCTCGATATCGGCGACGTGTGCGATACGGATCTCTCGCGCGCGCGCGATGCGGTCGATTTCATCGGCGCGGGCCGCGCGCTCGACGATATCGCCGCGATGCGCCCCGCCGATATCTGGCTGCTGTCTGTGCCGGACATGCGCATCGCCGACGTGGCGCTGGCGCTCGCGCAGCATCGCAAGGACGCAGCGCCCGCGGTCGCCGTGCATTGCAGCGGCGCGCTCGATACGGACACGCTCGCGCCCTTGCGCGCGATCGGCTGGAGCGTCGCGAGCGCGCATCCGATGCTGAGCTTCGCGAATCCCGGCACGTCCGTGTTCCAGTTCGAAGGCACACCGTGCGGGCTCGAAGGCGACGGCGCCGCGCGCGCCGCGTGGAGCGACGTGCTCGCGGCGATCGGCGCGCGCTGCTTCGAGATCGAGCCGGGCAGCAAGCAGCTTTACCACGCGGCGGCGGTCGTCGCGTCGAACTTTCTGCCGGTGCTCGCGGCGATGTCGGTCGAGATGTGGCAGGCGGCGGGCATTCCACAGCCGCTCATCGACGACATGATGCACACGCTGTCGCGCAATGCCGTCGACAACGTGCTCGCGCTCGGCCCGAAGGATGCGCTGACCGGTCCCGCCGCGCGCGGCGACCGCGCGGTGGTCGAGTCGCAGGCGCGGGCGATCGGCGGATGGGATGCGGTGTCGCGCGAGGCCTACAACGCGCTCTCCGCGCTCGCGACGCGCCTCGCGCTCACGGGCAAAGTGCGCGACGCATGACGCGCACGCTCGATCGCGCTGTCGCTCCCGCTCATGCACGTCGCGAAATCCGTCGAGCTGGCCAACGCTTTCCAGCTTTCCGTTTCCGCCGCGACATACGCGTTCCTTTCCGCGATCGCCTTCAGCGTGCAGCGCCTCGCGCCGCCACGCTCGGCAATCTGCGGCGCGCGGCCATTGATCAGGGGATTTCGCCGCAGGCCGCGAGTCATGCGGTCAGCTGACGCAGCGCGAATCGGTCTACATCTACTACCGGCACCGGACGAAGCAGCCGCTGCGCGTACGAACGTTCATTGATTTCACGATCGGAAGGCTCGCATTTCGCCCTCTCGGCGGCTGAATTGCGCGCTTTTGCCGTCGCGTGAATCGTGTGGCTCTCCTGATGAATGAAACTATCCCTTGGATGTGGCGCATCGCCGACTAGAATTCATCGTGCCCTTCCGACCTTCACGCCACCCTGGAGCCAAGCGATGAAAACGATCAATGCGCTCAAACTCGCCGCCGCCGCGACGGCGGTCGTCTTTTCCGTCAACGTGTGGCCGCAAACCACCGATGCGGCGTCCGGCACGACCGCGCCGTCCGCGAGCGCCAAGCCCTCGAAATCCCAGGTCCGCAAGGCCAACCGCGCACTCAGCAAGAAGGTGCAGCAGGCGCTGCAAAAGGGCGGCGTCGATACGGCCGGCATGAACGTGATCGCAAAGAATGGCGCCATCACGCTCGCCGGGCACACCGCCGACGCGACGCAGATCGACAAGGCCGCGCAGATCGCGAAGGGCGTCGACGGCGTCACGTCCGTGAAGAATGTTCTGACGATTCAGGAAGGCGGGCAGTAAGCGCACGGCGCGGGCGCGTCGACCACGTGCTCGCGCGCGGCGGGAGCACGGCATGAGCGCGTTCATCGACGTTCACGATCCCGAGCGGCAGCGCCTGCCGTTTCGCGAATCGCTGCTCGCGATGCTCGGCATCGCCCTGGTGACGATGCTGGTCGCGCTCGACCAGACCATCGTCGGCACGGCGATGCCGCGCATCGTCGCCGAGTTGAAAGGCTTCGACCTGTACGCGTGGGTCGCGACGTCGTACATGCTCGCGTCCGTCATCACGATCCCGATTTTCGGGCGCCTGGGCGACCTGTACGGACGCAAGCCGTTTCTGCTCGCCGCCGTCGTGTTGTTCACCTTGGCTTCCGTCCTGTGCGGGCTCGCGAACGGCATGCTGTTTCTCGTCATCGCGCGCGGCGTGCAGGGCATCGGCGGCGGCATTCTGCTCGGCACGGTGTTCGCGACCGTCGCCGATCTCTTCCCCGACCCGAGGCTGCGCCTGCGCTGGCTCGTGATCGTCACGTCGACGTTCGGCATCGCGAACGTGATCGGCCCGACGCTCGGCGGCATGCTCACGCAGATGCACGGCTGGCGGCTCGTGTTTTTCGTCAACGTGCCGATCGGCCTCGTCTCGCTGATGTTCGTGCAACTGTTCGTGCCGAACCTGCATCGTCTGAAACGGCGCGAGCGGATTCAGCTCGACTGGCTCGGCGCGTGCGTCGTCGCGGTGACGCTGGGCGCGTTGCAACTGCTGATCGAAATGCTGCCGAAGGAAGGACTGAGCGGCACGACGATCGTGCTTTCGCTCGTCACGCTCGTGTTCGGCGCGACGCTGTACTTCTGGGAAAAGCGCATGGGCTATCCCGTCGTGCCCGTCGATGTGCTGCTCGACCGCAAGCTCGCGGCGCTGTTCGCGATCTCGGTGCTCGGCGGCTTCGCGCTTTTCTCGATGGCCTTCTACATTCCGCTGCTGTTTCAGGGCGGCTACGGCATGTCGCCGCACGATTCCGGCATGCTGATCACGCCGCTCCTGCTCGGCACGACGGTCGGCAGCATGCTCAACAATCGCATCGTCACGCGCATCCGCCGCGCGAACATGCTGCTGTACGCGGGCTTCGCGCTATGCACGGCGGGCTGTCTCGCACTCGTCTCGCTGAATGGGCACGAACCGCATGCCATCTGGATGGCGTGCATGGGCGCGAGCGGCCTCGGCCTCGGGCTCGTCGCGACGAATCTCACCATCTGCTCGCAGCAGATCGTCGCGCGCGAACAGCTCGGCGCGGTCACCGCCCTGCTGCAATCGCTGCGCATTTTCGGCGGCATGCTGGGCACCGCGATCACGGGCGCGCTGCTCGGGCATCTCTATGCGAACAATGTGCATCGTCCGCTCGATTCATATCAGGCGACGCAATGGCTCAAATCGTTCGCGAGCCCGGATTTGCTGATAGATCGTGCGGAACAGTCCGCGCTGATCGAGCGTCTCGTCGCCGCCGGCCAGTCGAACGACGCGATGACGATGATGCACTCGGCGCGCATGGCGCTCGTCGAGTCGATTCATGTCGGGCTTGCCGTGGCCGCGCTCGCCGCGTTCGTCGGCTTGTGTCTCGCGTGGTTCGTGCCCGCGGTGCGCGTCGTGTATGGCGATGCGCCGGAGCAGCGCGCGTGACGGCTGACTGAATCTCAGCGTTTGCTGCGATTTCCGTTGAGCGCCTTGACGATCAGCTTGGTCGGTTCACTGGCGGCAAGACGCGGGATGTCCGCAACGTGAACCCAGCGGCATCGGTCGATTTCGTTGCTGGCGCGAGGTTTGGCGCTCTTCGGGACATCGCAGACGAACACGTGATGATGCTTCTGTCTTCCGCGATGCTGAAACAGAAACTTCGCCGACTTGCCGGAAAGACGCGTTTCCTCCTTGAGCTCGCGCAGCGCGGCGTCGGACAGCTGTTCACCACGCTTGAGCATGCCGCCGGGCAGCGCCCATTTGGTGCGGCGCCGCGCGACGAGCAGAATGTGGTCCCCTCGTCGACAGATGACCGTAGCTCGCTTTTTCAAACCGACTCCGATAGCTGTTTTGATTCGTCTTCGAATGTGCAGGGGCGTCCTGCGCGCGGGTGAATTTTATCGAACGCGCATAGCGTTGTGGGGCACGCACAAATAGTGGCATGTCCGGTATTGCGCATTGCGCAAAACCTGTTCCTCGGCTCAAAAAATGCAGTGGGCCGCGTCGCCGGGCAGGTATGCATGTTGCACTACGAAGGGCATTCACGAGGAGGACATCATGACCCTGAACGACGACAGACGCGACGGTCATCGCGACGACAAGCGCGCCAGGCCCGAAACGGCGCAATCGAGATTCGGCGATCTTGCTTCGCCGCTGATCGACGAGGCGACGCACCATGCATCCGCGCTCAACGCGAATTCGGACCCGGAAGAACTGCACAAGCTGCGGGTCGCGCTGCGCCGGTTGCGTACGTTGTTCTGGGCGTACCGGCCCCTGCTGGACGAGGAGTTCGACACGCGCCAGCGCGCAGTCTTCAAATATCTCGCGACCTCCGCGGGAAGCGCGCGCGACTGGGACATCCTGCTCGAATTGATGAAGGAGCTCGATGTAGAAGGGCTCGACGAGCCCGCGAAAGAGCGTCGTGCGGCGGTGCTCGCGACGAGCATCGAGACCATTGCGAATGCGGACGTCAAGCATGTGTTGTGGACGGGGCTCAAGGAAGCGAATCAGGAGCTCAACACGGGACGCAAGCGCGTGCCCGTCGAACGGTTCGCGAAGAAGCGCATCGACGCGGCGCGCACTCAGTTGAAGAAGCGCATCAAGCGCGCGCTGCACGCGAAGCAGTCGGACTATGCGGCTTATCACGAAGTGCGCAAGGCCGGAAAAAAGGTGCGTTATCTGCTCGAATTCTTCGATCCGGATATCAAGCCGAAACTACGCTCGAAGGTGAAGAGCCTGAAGCGCCTGCAAAAGCGCTTCGGCGCATTGAACGATGTCGTCGCGAGCCACGATCTGCTGGCGCAGGGCACGCTTCCCATCGGCGACAGTGTGACGAAACATGCGCTGCGCGCGCTCGACGCCGAACAGAAGCAGCGCATCAAGGCTGCGAGAAAAGCCATTCGCTGATCTTGGCGCGGGTGCGGACTTCATCTGCGAGCTGAACGGAAGGATGTCACACTTGTCGCATCAAATGATCGCTCACTTCACGGAGCAGCATCATGGCGCGCAATGAATATGTTCTCTTCAAAGGCAAGGTGAGGCTCGGCGTTCCCTTTCTCGCGGGTTACAAGGGCGACCCGCACTATGTCATCGTTAGCGACGATGCGAACGGCAAGGAATTCCGTATCGTCACCAATGTGAAATCGGATAGCTCGCTGACGGGGCCGGCAGGTTATCTCGTGCTCTATCTCTGGAACCAGTACTTCGATCATCCGATGACCGCCGATCTCGCGAAGCTGCCCGCGGGCGTTTCGATGTCGGGATTCCCGAAGCTCGATTACGTGCACGATACGCGTCTCGTCGATCTGAGCGCAATGCGTCCAATTCCGCTCGACACCGAGCACGAGCAGAACGATATCAACGCGCTGCTCGACGAGATGCTGCAACTCGACATGTCCGCCGATGGCGTCGACTTCGTTTATCCGACGCCGAGCTACAAGGACCATCGCCTCGGCTGGAAGCCCACGAAGGACGTCACCGTGTACGGCTTCGGCTTTCTCTTCGAACCGGCGAAGGACGGCCTTCACGAAACGCATATGAACCAGGGCAATCCGAAGCCGGGCAATGGCAGCCAGGTCAAAGATCATTCGAACGAGAACGGCGTCTTCCAGGACGGCGCGGTGATGATCGAAGTCGACGGCAAGTTTCAGGCGCTCTTCGTCGCGTTCCAGACGCAACTCGTTCCGACCGACAATCGCGGACGTCCGATACCGGGGCAATCGCATCCCATTCTGGATGGCAAGGCATGATCGCCTCGCTGTAAAGAACAACTGACGCTTCGCGTGATTAGCTAACGCCGATGCCTTCGTTGGCTTGACCACTGCGCGCGACGTGGCCTTTGAGCGATGCGCGCGTTCGACAGGCACAATACGATGATTCCGCCATCCGGGCCGGCCCGAAGACGCAGCCGCGCCCTGCTCACTCATCGTTGTCATGAACCACGCTCCTGCGAAGAATTCCCCGCGTTTCCTGCTGTTTCTGGTGTGCCTGTTCGCTTCGGCGGGGCAACTCGCCATCGACATCTACGTGCCGGCGCTGCCCGCGATGGCGCGTTACTTCGCGACCTCGCCGCAGGCGATCCAGTCGAGCGTCTCCGGTTATATGGCGGCGTATGCGATCGGCCAGCTCGTGCTGGGCCCCATCGCCGATGCTTACGGCCGCAAGCGGGTGCTGGCGTTCGGGCTCGTCGTCTTCACGCTCGGCTGCCTGCTCTCGCTGGCCGCGACGGATCTCGAAACCTTCCTGCTCGCGCGCTGCCTGCAGGGCTTCGGCATCGCCGCGACGAACCTGCTCGCGAAGACCATCATCACGGATTCGTTCTCGGGTCAGGCGCTGATGCACGTGTTCACCTATATGTCGATCGCGTGGGGACTCGCGCCGATCGTCGCGCCCGTCATCGGCGCGCATTTGCAGACGTGGTTCGGCTGGAAGGCCTGCCTCGTGTTCCTGCTGATCTATGCGATCGTCATGTCGACGTTCGTATGGCGTTATCGCGAGACCTTGCAGAAGCCCGTGCAGCTCGCGCCGCGCACGCTGATATCGAACGCGGGCAAGGTGTTGTCGAGCCGCGTGTTTCAGAGCTGCTTTCTCGCGCAAGGCCTGTGTTACAGCATTCTGCTGGTGTTCAACATCGTCGGCCCGTTCATGGTGCAGAACACGCTGCACAAGCCGCCGACTTACTTCGGCTATCTCGCGCTCGCCATCGGCATGATGTACTTTCTCGGTGGCTTGTCTAACCGCGTGCACGGTCCGCGTCTGCCGAACGCCGAGCAACGGCTGCGCATCGGCGCGCGCGTGATGGCGGGCGCGTCGGTCGTCATGCTGCTGCTGTCGTTGACGATCGGCCTCACCGTCTGGACGCTCTGCGCGCCCGTTCTCGTGATGGGCTTCTGCGCGGGCGCGATGTACCCGACGTTCATGGCGAAGGGCAACTCGCTGTTTCCGCATATCGCGGGGCTGACGGCGGCCATCCTCGGCTGCGCGCTGCTGCTCGTTTCGTCGGCGATGATGGGTCTGGCGGGTTTCGTTTCGGTGCAGATTCTCACGCCGCTCGCGGTGTTCTTCGTGATTCTTGCATTCACCGTCGTCGCCATGGTCACGCTGCTTCTGCGGCATCTGGAGCAGGCGCAGGCCGGGCGCGCGGTGCGCAGCGAGGCCGACGCGGCCTGATCGCGGGTCCGTTCGAGACTCCATTTGTGAAACAGCCTGTTTGCATTCGAGCAACCCGACTTCGGAGACCTCTTAGAAAGTCACGCTTCGTAAGAACCTATACTCGGACGCTTCAGACTCTCATTGGCCGGACAGCGCCGTCGTCCCTACGACCGCGGAAGTAATCGTCCGGGCCTCTTCATGCCCGAGATAGCCTTGTCATCCTCTCCTCTCGTCACTGTCGTCATTCCGGCTTTCAACGCCGAATCATTCATCGGCGAAGCGATCGCCTCCATCCAGCATCAGACGCTCGATGACTGGCAGCTCATCGTCGTGAACGACGGCTCGACCGATCAGACCCTGGCCGCCGCGCGGCAGGCCGCCGGCGAAGACCCGCGCATCCGTCTCATACATTTCGACCGGAACCAGGGCATCAGCGTCGCGTCGAACGCCGGTTTCGATGCGGCTCGCGGCGAGTTCATCGCGCGTCTCGACTCGGACGACATCGCGCTTCCGCAAAGGCTCGCTGTCCAGATCGCCGCGTTCCGGGACAACGACTGCCTGGCCGCCGCCGGATCACACGCGCGCGTGTTCGGCGACGTTCCCGAGGGCATCGCGTATTGCGCGCTCGGCGATGGCGACATCAAGGCGCACCTGTTCGACGGCCTCAACACGATCAGCGGCGGCACGCTCATGGTGCGTGGCTCGTTCATCCGCAGGCATCGCATCCGCTTCGACGAATGCGCCGCCAGCGCCGAAGATCTCGACTATCTCACCTCCGTCATGGCCGCCGGTGGCAAGCTCGCCAACGTCGACGAAGTGCTCACCGAGCACAGGTCGCATCGCGGCAGCTTCACCAACAGCCGGCACGACGTGGCGCGCGAGTTCCTGCAAATCGCCCGGCGCCGCCTTCTGGCGCTGTGGTATCCCGGCCTCGATCCACACGACATCGAGCGCATCGTCGCCATGTACTCCAGCCTCTTCGAGGCCCATGCGGACGCCTTCATCAACACCGTGCGCGCGGTCGACAGACTCGCCACCGCCAATGCGCGCGACTATGGGCAGGACACGTCCATCGTTCACCGCATCATCCTCGATCGGCTGGCGAAAGTAGCGGGCGTCTATCGCGACAACAACTTCCTCGATGACTCGCACGTGCAGGCGATGCGCTGCTTCGTTTCGCCGGCCGTCAGCGCCGTCTTCGACCGGATCGAGCTCGGCGCGCACGCGGCCTGATGCCTCACGGCGGCGCGGCCTTGCAATGCATAGCAGAAAAGCTTGTTTGTCCAGGCGTTCTTTACGGCCTAGATTTGAGCTATTCATGCATTGGGAGCCGATCCATGCCGCACTTTCTGACTCGATACGTGCGTAAGCACTTTACGAAAGACGACGCGGCGCGGGCTGCGCCGACGCAGAACGACACCACGCGCGCGGAACAGCTCGAGCACATTTCCGCCTATGCGCGTGCGGGATATTTCAACATGGGCTATACCGTCGACGCATTCCAGTTGTCGGGAGAGTCGGCGCTGCACTGAAACGGAAAGCTGCGCGCGATGCGCAGCTTCATCGTTCGACATTCAATCCTGCGTGAGCGCGACGCGCCGTTCCACGGCGTGATGATCGTCCGCGCGCGCCGCGCCGAACGCGAGCGCAAAGCTCGAAGCCTGCCGCCCCACGGTGCGAAGCTGCTCGACCACCTTCGGATCGGAACACGTATCGGCGGATTCAAAGCGCGTTTCGAGCGTATTGACCGCGGCGCCGAACGGCGTCGGCCATCCGCGCAGCGCATGCACGATCGAGCGCAATGACGTGAGCACCGTGCCCGCCGCCTGCCATCCATATGCCGTGACGATGCTGCCGACCGCGCGGCCCTCGAGATAGGGACGTTCGTCGAGACGCAGCTCTTCCAGCGTATCCAGCGCGTTTTTCACGAGCCCCGAGATGCCGCCGTGATAACCCGGCGTCGCGATGACGAGCGCATCCGCTGCGCGCACGGCTTCGATGAGTTCATGTTGCTCGTCGGTGAGCTCGCGCGTTTCCGGCGCATAGTGCGGCAGGCTGTGCAGGAACGCGCCGCCGAAGAGCTGCACGCCCGCACCGGCTTCCTGCGCGCCGCGCAGCGCGAAAGCGAGCGCCCGTTCGGTCGATGATTGTGGCCGCGTCGTGCCGCCGATGCCGACCACGCGTGGCCGTCGCGATGAAATGGATCGAGACAAGTTCGATGCTCCCTGGATTTCGAGTCAGATGACCGCGTTCTGATTTAAAGACGTCATCCATCTACGTTATGGGAGCGGATCGCATTCGCCAACGAAGCGAATCTGCTAAGCAATGCACGCGGACGGCTTTTACGACGATGGCCAAATGCCACGTGATGCGCATGGCATCTCGTCGTGGACGCAGAACATGCCGGCCGTCGAGAAGAATTATCTGGAGAAGATGAAGCAAAGCCCGGCGCGGGCGAAGTTCTCAGCCGAGCATGGACGATCGGAATTCCATGCGCTCGACAGGCGACTGGCAGCACGTGAGCAGCGCATTGCGGATACGCTCTACCGGTCGGGCGATGCGCAGGCAGTGGCGGGGCGGTGAAGTGTGTCGATGGGGCAGCTCGTGAATGACGACCGCGCGATATGGCTTGCAGCCATACCGCGCTTCATTACTGTGCGCCGTTCACGCCTTACTGCGGATTTCTCGCACTGAGATACGCGAGCGGGTCCACCGGTGATCGATCTATTCGTACTTCGAATAGAAACGATGGCTGACCATCAGCCCGAGCGCCCATTTCTGCAATGGCCTGTCCTTGCTTCACAGAGGCGCCCGCGCGCACGAGTGCGCGATGCACATTGCCATAGGCCGTGATGAGATGCTCGTCGTGCTTGATCACGACCAGGTTTCCATATCCCTCGATTTTGCTGCCCACATAGACAACGCGTCCGTTCCGGACCGATTTGATCGGTTCGCCGGCGGCGCCGCCCACGGTGATTCCCTTCGAACCCGATGCTCCAAAGGGTGCGATGAGCGGGCCAGTTGCGGGCCAGGGAAATCGGTCAGCGGCTTGTTTTCCCGAATCGGGCCGAACCGTTTCGGGCGGAATCGCGCGAGACGATGAAGCCGCAGGCGGACCGACTCGCAACCGCTGACCCACGCTTAACGCAACGTCAGCGGAGATCGCGTTCCAGGAAGCGAGCTCCGTGACGCTGCGTCCGTAGGCGTTCGCTATCGAGGCCAGCGTGTCGCCCGGCGCGACGGCGTAGTAGCCCGCGGGCAGCGCCGTAGCGGAAGTGGGTGCGATGAGCGAACCGGGCATGACGGGTTGCGCTTCCGGTCCGGATGCATTGCTCGCGCAGCCGGCCGCGATAAGCGGGATGCACATGAGGCCGGTTCTGACCGTGTTCCGGAGCAGGACGTTACGTCCGTTGATAAGACTGAATCGATACGACATCTTTTGAATTCGTTGACCTTCTGATGACTTGACTTGGGCTGCTACCAACCCTTTCCGGAACCATCTCTTAGTGCGGAGTTGCCTCGGTGGCAACCGGTTCATGATCCGTGCCCGGCTCTTTGTTGTCATGCCCATGTGCCCGGGCCCTCGACGCGCTGCGATGCTTCCCCCAGTAGTTGCGATCGGGCGCTCTCACGACAGCCTCGGTAGCCGGTATCGGCTTCGACCCGTCGACGCCGCCTTGCGCTCCGGCTGTCTTGCCACGATCTATGACGGAGTGAGCCAGACACGAAGCCGCTACGCACGCCGCAACGATGAGAAATGGGATCAGAGGCTTCATGAGGTGGTCATCGAATGCTGAATGATCGCGGGGGGACTCGTGCGTGATCGAGAGACAAAAAGACGCGATTTCACAGGGATTTCCGCAAGGGCGTGATGAGAATGTGAGTGGCATCGCCATCAGGCAACGGACTGGAAAAACCTTGTGTCAACCAGACAGACCAGCGGTACGCGAGCCGGAACTCTGCTTTTTGCCCGAGGTAATGAAAGCGTTCGGCACAGTAGAGCAATCAACAGTCTTCAACCATAGGAGTAATCCGAGTCGGTATGGCCATGACCTCGAATCGAAAAGCAATGCTCGGCGCGAATTTCACTGAATGCGCCGCATAGTTGTCAAAGATTTTGATTGCGGGACCGTCTGGTCAACTTCCCGAAACGTACGGCGTTACTGCCTGACCGATCGAATGGATCGAGCGCGGATGCGGCCAAGGCAGCGTCGAACAGCGCCGTGTCGGTGGCTGCGGCCTGCGCTCCGGTCGCCGCATCGGCGCCGAAGCAATAAGCGTCGCAGATCGTTGTGATCTGTGCGGCGGAAGCACGAGAACGCTGACTCGTTCCGATACTTTCGCGTCATCCGTCGACCCATTCCTGATCCGGAGGCAGATCGCGAAACACGCGGTCTTTCTGGCTGCAGTGAGAGACGCATCGAATTCATGGTGTGTCTTCTCACCGCATTTCTAATGCGCGTCTTGAAGGTCTGGATTCGTGATTCACGAAGAAGCTTCTTCGCTCTTCGTCCAACAGTCATGGCGAATCCCGTCGAGCCTTCGAACCTTCTCACGATTCAAGGAGAGAAGCCGTGTCGTATCGAATGTTGTCGTGGACTGCCTGTCTGCTGTTCGCGGGTTGCGCGGGACAATTAAAAAATCCCGCGGTAGTAGAAAGCCGGCCGGCAGATATTCAAATTGCGATGCAGCCCGAATCCTCTCCGGATTCTGCTGCTTCCAGCGTGAATGCCTCATCGGCCATTGGGCTTCAGAGTGCGCCGCTCGCACTAAAGCCGCCTGCGCAAGCAAGCACGGATTTTGTGCAGGCTGGCAGGGCGTCATGGTACGGCAAGAAGTTTCAGGGGCGTCGTACGGCGAGCGGCGAGCGTTTCGATATGCATGCTTTGACAGCGGCACATCGAACGCTGCCTTTTGGAACTTACGTTCGTGTCAGCAATGGATCGAAGACGAGATCGGTGATCGTCCGTATCAATGATCGAGGACCGTACACCAAAGGACGCATCATTGATTTGTCGTTTGCGGCGGCAAGGATGCTTGGATTGCGTGAAATCGAAGCGGGGCCCGTTAATTTAGAGAGGGTTGGCGACGGCAACCGGCTTACACCGCCATATACGGATGCGCATAAGTAAGCGAAATCGCAAGCCAAACCGTTCAACTCATACTGCCCGAGCGCTTGATAGTTCCATCGCACGCTGTCGTGCAAGCTATGCGTTCTTGCGTCGAGTCAGTGCCGGTCGAGGTTATGCGACCGCAGCTTTGAATCGGAGCGTATATGCGAAAGGAATCGTTCATCCATTGATTTGCTTAGCAGCGTAAATTCGTTCGCGTCGGCCGATGCGTCGCTTATGCTTCTACGCTGGCATAGCTCGCGCAAAGATATCTTCATGACACATCGACCCGCTCCCACCGATATCGCCATTCATCCGCTGATCGCGGGACGCTGGAGCCCGCGCGCGTATGCGGATCGGCCCGTCGCGCATGCGCAAGTGGTCGCGTTGCTCGAAGCGGCGCGCTGGGCGCCATCGGCATACAACGCGCAACCGTGGCGCTTCGTCGTGTTCGAGAAGTCGCGGGATGCCGATGCCTTCGCGCGCGCGTTTTCGTTTCTCGTGCCGTTCAATCAGACGTGGAATGCGAATGCGCAAGTGCTGATCGTCGTGCTCGCGGACACGCTCAACGCGAAGGGCGAGCCGGTTCCGAACGCAAGTTATGACGCGGGCGCCGCCGCAATGGCGATCCTGCTTCAGGCGCATGCGCAGGATCTTGCCGCCCACGCGATGAGCGGCTTCGATGCAAACGGCTTCGAAAAGACGTTCGCGATTCCCGAGCGCTTGACCGCGCTTTCCGTGATTTCCGTCGCGCATCATGGCGATGCGCGCGCTTTGCCTTCGGCATTGGCCGAGCGTGAGCTTGCGCCGCGCGCGAGATTGTCGCTCGAGGATATCGTGCAATTCGGGGGATGGAAGCAAACGGCTTGATTTTCGCCTTCGCTCTCGCACGATCGTGCGCCGCATTGCCACACGTCCTTGGCGACGCGTGTGGTATAAGCACCGCATGCGCGCGCCAAGCCTCGCGGCGCGCAACGAACGTGACAGGAGCATGCAGTGAGACGGACCGCCGAAAACAAGTTGAAGGTGGTCGCAGTGCGGGTCGATCCACAATTCGAGCAACGGCTGCGACTATTGGCTGAAGTGACGGGACGCAAGCAATCGTTCTTTCTTCAGCAGATGATCGAGAACGGCATCAGCGCAATGGAGGAGACCTGGCTGCCGCCGGATCTTCTCGAACAAGTGAAGAGCGGCACGTTGCCTGCGTTGCAGCAGGATCGCATCGCGACCGCGGATCTTTTCGGCGACCCGTCCACCGAAGAGCCGGATCAGGTTTCATGATCGCGTCCCGCTTCGTCCGTATCGACGAGACGTGTGAGGGCGGCGCGCTTGCGCGCATCGTCTTCGGCGATACGAGCGGGCGGCCACGCATCGAGAACGGTGTGCCGACGCTGCACCTCGACATGTACGACGACGCGCGCGATGGCTTCGCCGAAATCTGGCCTGGCGCCGCGCCGGTTCGCAGCGGAATCTTCCACGGTCTCGTCTTCGCCCACGACGACGAGTTCCTGTTTTGCGCAGGGTTCATCCCGTCTTCCGACCGATACACCGACGCCACGCGCCAGGCGTATGGCGATGCGTTTGCGCTCGTCCGCGAACTGGGCTTTCCGAAGATTTTCCGCATGTGGAACTTCATTCCGCATATCAACGGAGAGAACCGGGAAGGGCTGGAGGTGTATCGCGATTTCTGCCGCGGGCGCGCAGTCGCATTCGAAGAGGATTACGCGGCGGCCTCGGGCATGCCGGCGGCGACGGGCATCGGCACATCGGGCGATGGCGTCGGCTTCTATTTTCTGGCGTGCCGTGAGAGCGCGATGAGGCACATCGAGAATTCGCGTCAGACGCCCGCGTATGAATATCCGCAGCGTTACGGTCCGAAAGCGCCGAGCTTCGCGCGCGGCACGCAATTGGGCGACGCGCTGTTCGTATCGGGCACGGCCAGCATTCTCGGGCACGAGACGGTGCATGCGGGCGATCTGCGCAAGCAGTGGGGCGTCGCGATCGACAACATCGCGCATCTGATCGGCTCGCAAAACTACGCGCTGCATAATCTCGATCAGATCAAGGTCTATTACCGGCACGCGACGGACTTGCCATCGGTGACGAAGCTCGCAAAGGCCGCGTTTCATCCCGACGCCAACATCCGTTTTCTGAAGGTCGATATCTGCCGCGCCGATCTGCTGGTCGAGATCGAAGGCATCGCGTCACGACTGCTTCGATCAGACTGACGCCGATTGCCTGAGCGTCTTCACGAGCAGGCTGTGCAGGCTATCGACCGCTTTCGAGCCGCGCGAATCGCGGCTTCGATATACCGCGACTTCCATCGGCGCCAATGGCCCGAGACCTTCGTCGCTGCCGAGAATCTGCAAATGCTCCGGCGCACTGCATTGCGTGAGCGCCGCGACGGCCAGGCCGCTTTCGACGGCCGCGATCTGCCCCGCGAGACTGGAACTGTTGTAGACCACCTTGTAGCGTCGCCCTTGCTGCGCGAGCGAATTGATCGCGCCGCGCCGCGCGAGGCTCGTGCTTTCATAGACGGCGATCGGCAACGGATCGCGCCGCCATGACTCGAACTGCGTCGCGCCGACCCAGACCATCGGCTCGTGGAAAAGTAGCGTGCCGCGTCGGCCGTGGTCGCGCGAAACCAGCGCGATATCGAGTTCGCCATTCGCGACACGCGGAATCAGCGAAGTCGATTGCTCGCAGATCAGTTCGATTTCGACGCCGCTGTGCTTCGGCGCAAAGCGCTTGAGCACGGGCGTCAGATACTTCGCCGCGTAGTCGTCGGGCACGCCGAGGCGCACGCGGCCGCTCAGTTGCTCGCCTTGCAGCGCGACGTGGGCTTCGGCGTGCAGATCGAGAATGCGTCGCGCGTAGCCGAGCAGCGTCTGGCCGTCGTGGGTCAATTCGAGCGTGCGCAAACTCCGCTCGATGAGACGCAATCCCAGCGCGCTTTCCAGCTTCTTCAACTGCATGCTCACCGCCGATTGCGAGCGATGCACTTCGCTGGCCGCGCTCGACAGCGATCCCGCGTCGACGACCGCGACGAAGCATTTGAGCCAGTCGGTTTGCAGATCGTGTTGTTTCATGGTCGATGCGATGCTTTCGAAAAGCGAATGGATGACGTTCGAATTATGCGCTTTTCGTTCGCATCAGCGGGGCACACACTGCGGGCATGGATACCCATCACACGACAATGCGCTTTGCGGAGCGCCGCGCGCCAGACGCCTGGCCTTTTTTGCTCGGCTGCGCGCTGCTGGGCACCATCGGCGTTTTCCTGCACGAAGCCCACGCCGATCCATTGACCGCGACGTGGTTTCGCTGCGCATTCGGACTGCTCGGCATGAGCGCGTGGGTCATCCTGCGCGGGCAAACGGGTTTTCTGCGTCTGACGCGAACCACCGGGCCGTGGGTGCTCGCCGCCGGCATGCTGATGGTGCTGAACTGGGCGCTGTTCTTCAGCGCGGTCGAGCGCATTTCGGCGGGCGTCGCGATCGTGCTGTTTCATGTTCAGCCGATGTGGGTGCTGGTGCTAGCATCGTTGTTGCTCAAGGAGGCGATCGGCGGACGGCGCATCGTTGCGGTGGCGGTCGCGATGTTCGGACTGGTGCTTGCGACCGGCATCGTCGAGCACGCGACAGGCGGCACGCTGAAGGCCGATTATTGGATCGGCGTTGCCGCATGCATCGCGGGTTCGTTCTGTCTGGCGTGCGTGACCATCATCGCGAAACGGCTGCGTGGCATGCCGGCCGGCGTCCTCGCTTGGTGGCAATGCGCGGTCGGCACGCTGGTATTGTCGGTCTGGCCGATTGAGCACGGATGGCCCGCGTGGGGCGTGTCGTGGGTGTGGCTCGCGGGGCTCGGGTTGATCCACACGGGGCTCGCGTACACGCTCATCTACATCGGCATGGCGCGTCTGAATACGGGCCGCATCGCGGTGTTTCAGTTCGTTTATCCGGCGGTGGCCATCGTCATCGACTGGTGGTATTTCGATCAGCGATTGAGCAGCGTGCAGCTTGCGGGGATTGGGGTGATGTCGGTGGCGATAGGGTTTGCGGAGCGACGGGCGAACAAGTGACAGGCAATGCCGGCGAGCGATACTGCGCACGTGTTTATCCGCACATGCGATGCATATGGTTCAGGCATTTGTCACCCGTGTCGACGTTCCGTCGAAAAGCCAATCCGAAAAAGCCGTAAAAATCACGCGCACGCTGATCAATGTCTCGCGTAGCGGTGAACGAGGCCTGCGGGAAGAGGCACAGGAAATAACGGCGATTCAAGGAAGAGTCCGCCCTACGTGGTCGATATGCAAGGCGACATGTAGCTACTGGCCACGCACATCAGCGGACGCCGCAGGCACACGCCCCCGTCCCGCCTTCTGCGCCCGATCGAGCATGAAGTCGATGAAAGCCAGCGTCGCGCGCGTGTGATGCCGGTTCGGCATATACAGCATGTACATGTGCGTGCCGAAGATGCTGAGACGCCATTCATCGAGCGCGGTGACCACATCGCCGCGCCGCATGTCTTCCATCACGACATAATCCGGCACGATGCCGACGCCCAGTCCCGCGAGAATCGAATCGCGCAGAAAGAGAAAGTTCTCCGATATCACGCTCGGTTCCAGCAGCACTTCATGACGTTCGTCGCCGAGATAGGCGGCCACGCGCGTCTGCTTGCCGATCACCGACGCGGTGATCACCGGCGCGACGCGCAGTGCTTCGAGCCGCGTCGGCATGCCGTGCGCCTGCGCATAGGCCGACGACGCGCACGCGACATAACGCACCGGCCCCATATCGCGCGCGACGAGGCTCGGCGGCGGCTCGGGCATCACGCGCACGGCGATATCGACTTCATCGCGCAGCAGGTCTTCGACGCGATTCTCGAACATCACGTCGAGCACGATATCCGGATACTCCCGCTTGAACGCGATCAGCCATTCCGACATCACGAGCTGCCCGTAACCGCTCGGCACCGATAGTCGCACGCGTCCCTGCAGCCGCTGCCCGAGCGTCGACACCGATTCCTGCGCCGCGAGCAGCGCGTTGCGGATCGACAGCCCATGCTCATACAGCTTCAGGCCGATCTCGGTCGGCTCGACGCGGCGCGTGGTGCGCCGCACGAGTTGCAGACCAACCGACTTTTCGAGCTGATTCAGGTGATAGCTGACATTGGCGCGGCTCATCTTGAGGCGCCGCGCGGCTTCGCTCAGATTGCCCGCATCGAGGATTTCGACCAGCAGCGTGAGTTCGTTGACATCCACGGCAATATTAATTGTCAAAAGCGATTTGACAGTCTGTCAACCGGCGCTGTAATTGTCAAGGATGCCTTTCCCCGCGACAATGCACCCACGCCATTCCGAAAAAAATCCAATCAGGAGACTTGCTCCATGACGCTTTCGAGCGCGCCCGAAACCGCGGCCGTCCAACATGAATTGCGCGGCGGCGTCCTCGTCGTGACGATCGATCATGCGCCCGTCAACGCGATCAACGCAGGCGTGCGGCGCGGCCTCATCGACGCGATCGACGCCGCCGATGCCAACGCGTCCGCGCGCGCGGTGCTGATCGTCGGCGCGGGCCGCGGCTTCATCGCGGGCGCGGATATCCGCGAGTTCGGCAAGCCGCCGGTGCCGCCGTCGCTGCCCGACGTGTGCAATCGCATCGAAGCGTGCGGCAAGCCGGTGATCGCGGCGATTCACGGCGCGGCGCTCGGCGGCGGGCTGGAAATCGCGCTGGCGTCGCATTACCGGATCGCCGTCGAGGGCGCGAAGCTCGGTCTGCCCGAAGTGCTGCTGGGTCTTTTACCCGGCGCGGGCGGCACGCAGCGCTCGGCGCGTCTGATCGGCGCGCAGGCCGCGTTGTCGCTGATGCTGAGCGGCCGTCACGTCGGCGCGCAGGAAGCGCTGCGTCTCGGTCTCGTCGATCGCGTCGGCCAGAGCGACGACGTGGTCGCCGAAGGGCTCGCCTTCGCGCACGAACTCATCGCGACGCAGGCCGCGCCGCGTCGCACGAAAAACGCGCGCGGTCTCGCGGACAAGGACGCGAGCACCGCCGCGATCGCCGCCGCGCGCGCGGAAACGCAGAAGAAATCGCGCGGGCTGCTGTCGCCGCTGAAGATCGTCGACTGCGTGGAAGCGGCGCTGAATCTTCCCTTCGATGAAGGTCTGCGCTTCGAGCGCGAACGATTCCTCGAATGCCGAGAAAGCCCGCAGCGCGCGGGACTCGTGCATGCGTTCTTCGCCGAGCGCGAGGTGCAGAAGTCGCCGGAAACGCGCGATGCAAAGCCGCGCGAGATTCGCTCCGTCGGAGTCGTCGGCGGCGGGACGATGGGCGCGGGCATCGCCGTCGCGCTGCTCGATGCGGGCCTCGCGGTGACGATGATCGAACGCGACGACGCATCGCTCGAACGCGGCCGCGCGCACATCGAAAACGTGTACGACGCGCTGATCGGGAAAGGGCGCATCACGCAGGAAGCGAAGGCGCGTGCGCTGCAGCGCTTCGACGGCGCCACGCGCTACGACGCGCTCGCCGACGCCGATGTCGTGATCGAAGCCGTCTTCGAGGACATGGCGGTGAAGAAAGCCGTTTTCGCCGAGCTCGATCGCGTGTGCAAGCCGGGCGCGGTGCTCGCGACCAACACGTCCTATCTCGACATCGACGAGATCGCGGCGAGCATCTCGCGTCCGCAAGACGTGCTCGGGCTGCACTTCTTTTCGCCGGCGAACATCATGAAGCTGCTCGAAGTGGTCGTGCCCGCGCGCGTCGCCGCCGATGTCGTCGCGACCGGCTTCGAGCTCGCGAAGAAGCTGAAGAAAGTGGCCGTGCGCGCGGGCGTGTGCGACGGCTTCATCGGCAATCGCATGCTCGCGGTGTATCGCGCGGCGGCGGATCATCTGATGGAAGACGGCGCGTCGCCGTATCAGATCGATCAAGCCGTGCGCGACTTCGGCTTTCCGATGGGCCCGTATCAGGTCATCGATCTCGCGGGCGGCGACATCGGCTGGGCCGCGAGAAAGCGCCGCGCCGCAACGCGCGATCCGAATGCGCGCTATGTGCGTGTCGGCGATGAACTGTGCGAGCGCGGATGGTTCGGCCAGAAAACGGGACGCGGTTTCTATCGATACGAAGACGGCGCGCGCATCGGCAAGCCGGATGCGGAAGTCGAGGCGATCATCGACGCGGAGCGCGCGCGTGCGGGCGTTACGCCGCGCACGTTCAGCGACGACGAGATCGTGCGCCGCTATATGGCCGCGATGATCAACGAAGGCGCGAACATCGTGCATGAAGGCGTCGCGCAGCGTCCGCTCGATGTCGACGCCACGCTGATGCACGGCTTCGGTTTTCCGCGCCATCGCGGCGGTCCGATGCACTACGCTGACACCATCGGCCTTGCCAACGTGCTCGCCGATATCCGCGCGTTCGCGAAGGAAGATCCGCTGTTCTGGCGCGCATCGCCATTGATCGTCGATCTCGTCGAGCGCGGCAAAAACTTCGCGAGCCTGAATCGAACTTCATAGGGATCGGCAGTCATGGACCTGAAATTCACCGCGGAGGAAAAGAGCTTCCGCGCCGAAGTGCTCGAATTCCTGCGCACGTCGTTGCCGGAGCACATCGCGCAAAAAGTGCGTACAGGCAAGCGTCTGATGCGCGACGACATGGCGCAATGGCACGGCATTCTCGACGCGAAAGGCTGGCTCGCGAATCACTGGCCGAAGGAATACGGCGGACCCGGTTGGACCGCGGTGCAGAAGTTCATCTTCGAGAACGAATGCGCGATTGCGGGCGCGCCGCGCATCGTGCCCTTTGGCGTGAACATGCTTGGGCCGGTGCTCATCAAGTACGGCAGCGAGGCACAGAAGCGCCACTGGCTGCCGCGCATTCTCGATGGCTCCGACTGGTGGTGTCAGGGTTATTCGGAGCCGGGCGCGGGCTCCGATCTCGCATCGGTGCGCACGTCGGCGGTGCGTACGATGGAGAACGGCGAGGAGGTCTACGTCGTCAACGGACAGAAGACGTGGACCACGCTCGCGCACTACGCGAACATGATCTTCTGCCTCGTGCGCACATCGCGGGACGCGCGCAAGCAGGAAGGCATCAGCTTTCTGCTGATCGACATGAACACGCCGGGCGTGGAAGTGCGTCCGATCATCACGCTCGACGGCGAGCATGAAGTCAACGAAGTCTTCTTCACCGATGTCCGCGTGCCCGCCGCGAATCTCGTCGGTGAGGAGAACAAGGGCTGGACTTATGCGAAATATCTGCTGACCTACGAGCGCACGAATATCGCGGGCGTGGGCTTTTCGGTCGCGGCGCTTGGCCGCCTGAAAGCGGCGGCGGGCAGGATGCAGAGCAATGGCCGCGCGCTCATCGACGATCCCTTGTTCGCCGCGCGTCTCGCGCGTGTGGAGATCGATCTCGAGAACATGAAGACGACGAACCTGCGTGTGCTCGCGGCGGTTGCGGGCGGCGGCGCGCCGGGCGCGGAAAGCTCGATGCTCAAGATTCGCGGCACGGAGATTCGCCAGGAGATCTCGTCGCTGATGCGCCGCGCGATGGGGCCGTATGCGCAGCCTGTCATCGAATATGGTTCGGATGACGAAACTTCAACGGAGGCCGCGCAGTACTTCAACAATCGCAAGCTGTCGATCTTCGGCGGCTCCAACGAAATTCAGAAGAACATCATCGCGAAGATGATGCTCGGGCTCTAAAGGAATCGCGCGATGAATTTCCAGCACACCGAAGACCGGCGGATGCTCGCGGATTCGCTGAATCGCTTCATCGTCGAACAATACGGGTTCGACATGCGTGATCGCATCGCGCGCTCCGAAGAAGGCTTCAGCCGCGACATGTGGCGGCGTTTTTGCGAGCTCGGCATCATCGGCGCGTTTTTCGATGAAGCGGCGGGCGGCTTCGGCGGCGATGGTTTCGATGTCGCCGTCGTGTTCGAAGCGCTCGGGCGCGGGCTCGTCGTCGAGCCGTTTATCGATGCGCTGATCGTCGGGCGCGCGCTCGCGCATGCGGGCAGCGAGGCGCAGCGTGACATCATCGCGAAGTTGATTGAGGGCGAAACGATCGCGGCATTCGCGCACGATGAACCCGGCTCGCACTACGAGCGCGCGCGCGTGACGACGCGCGCCATACGGCGTGGCGATCAATGGGTGTTGAAAGGCGCGAAGGGCGTCGTGCAGCAGGGCGAGCATGCGGACGTGTTGCTCGTGTCGGCGCGCACGTCCGGCGGCGATTTCGAACGAGCGGGCATAGCGCTTTTCATGGTGCCGCGTGAGCATCGAGGCGTGAGCGTGCGTGGCTATCGAAAGATCGATGGCGGACGCGCGGCGGAAGTCTTGCTCGACGATGTCACGCTCGATGCCGACGCGCTCGTCGGTCATGAAGGCGATGGCTACGCGACGCTGGAGCATGCAGTGGGCTATGGACTCGTCGCGCTGGCATCGGAAGCGGTTGGCGCGATGGACGTCGCGAAAGAGCACACGCTCGAGTATCTGCGCACGCGAAAGCAGTTCGGCACGCCGATCGGCGCGTTTCAGGCGCTGCAGCATCGCATGGCCGATGTGCTGATCGAGATCGAACAGGCGCGCTCGGCTGCGATCAACGCGGCGGCGGCGGTCGGTGAATCGGGTGTCGCGCGTGAACGTGCATTGTCGGCGGCGAAGTATTCGGTCGGGCGCATCGGCGCGCGCGTCGCAGAGGAGTCGATTCAACTGCATGGCGGCATCGGCATGACGTGGGAGCTGCCGCTTGCTCATTACGCGAAGCGCCTCGTGATGATCGATCATCAACTCGGCGACGAGGATCATCATCTTGCCCGCTATATGGAACTTGGACGTGCTTCCGTTTCCTGAGCGCGTGTCAGGCAAATGAACTAGCCTGAGGCTTTGAACGACCATGCTCGCGATCATTAACGACACCGTCCGAAGCGACGCGGCCAAGCTGGCCGACAAGGAAGATACCACGCTCTGGCGCTGGTTTTCCGGACTGTACGACGAAGGACGAATCCGCTGGTGCCGGTCCGCGCAAGGATGGCTCGTCAGCGTGGACCACAAGCATCTCGCGACGGCGCCGGACTTCGATACGGCGATCCGCGTATCGCGTGAACGGTACTACAGCGGCAGGCTGAAACGCGCGGAGCTTCGTCGCTGAAGCAGGCTTGTGTATCGCAATGTATCCGGGCGGCGCGGCGATACATAGCGATTCAACTTCACCCGCATTCGACATGAGCCGGATACGTCGGCCGGTTCTAATATCCCCAAGCCAACACGCACAACAAGGGGAAATGCCATGTCGGATCCGATCAATACACGCCGCCGCCGTTTGCTGGGCACGATCGTTGCCGGCATCGGCCTTCTCGAACTCGGCCTGAGCGGGCTCGCGAAAGCGCAGCACGCGAGCACGCCGCGCAGCATGTTCACGCCGCCCGCTTCGTTCACGAATCTACGCTATGTCGAGACGTCGACGCTTCGCATCGGTTATGCGGAAGCCGGACCGCGCAATGGTCCCGTCGTCATACTCGTGCACGGCTGGCCGTATGACATCTATAGCTTCGCCGAAGTCACGCCGATGCTCACGTCGGCGGGTTATCGCGTGCTCGTTCCGTATCTGCGAGGCTACGGCCCGACGCGCATTCTTTCCTCCGACACGCCGCGCAACGGGCAGCAGGCGGCGATCGCGCATGACATCATCGAATTCATGGATGCCTTGAAGATCGACAAGGCGATTCTCGGCGGCTTCGACTGGGGCGCGCGCACGGTCAATATCATCGCGGCGCTGTGGCCGGAGCGCTGCAAGGCGATGGTGTCGGTGAGCGGCTATCTCATCGGCAATCAGAAGGCCGGCGAAACGCCGTTGCCGCCCAAGGCGGAGCTGCAGTGGTGGTATCAGTTCTACTTCGCGACGGAGCGCGGCCGCGCGGGTTATGAAGCGAATCGCCACGACTTCAACAAGCTGATCTGGCGCCTCGCATCGCCCCAATGGCAGTTCGACGATACCGCTTATGAACTTTCGGCCGCTTCGTTCGATAATCCGGATCACGTGGCTATCGTGATTCACAACTATCGCTGGCGTCTGGGACTCGCGCAGGGCGAGCCGCAATTCGATGCGCTCGAAGCGCGCCTCGCCACCGCGCCGACGATCGCCGTGCCGACCATCACGATGGAAGGCGATGCGAACGGCGCGCCGCATCCCGAGCCGTCCGCGTATGCGAAGAAGTTCACCGGCAAGTATGAGCATCGGAATATTGGTGGCGGCGTCGGGCATAACTTGCCGCAGGAAGCGCCGCGCGCTTTCGCCGATGCGGTGATCGAGGCGGACCGGATGTGAGCGGGCGGTTGTAACGCCCGGTTTCAGATGAAGGCAGGGTAGGGACTATCAAACAGTCCACCGGGAGACTCGGCGTTGTCAGGAACGCGCCCGACGCATGGTAGGCGAACGCGCTACGCGTCCCTGATGCGTTCAACCAGAGGTGCATATCGAGGGAAGCCATGACGCTGTAAGCGACGTCGGCGGGCATGGCGGCGGACTCAGGTACCTGAACGCGCGGCCCAGGCCGCGGCGTCTTTCCACTTGTCTCCGCCGCAGCGGTAACTGCCACCGCCGGAAAGTCTTCAACCACTAGGAATGCTCCCAATTATACGGACTGCGATTGATTGTTGACTCCAGGCAGTAAAAATTTAGGTCACAATCGAACGGTTTGACCCGAATTACAAAGCTAATTCGTGGCATGTGATCCGATGGGGCGTAGCGCAACGCTTCAGTGTAGTCGTCGAGCCAACGGCGCAAGTTCAGCAGGGAGTATTTCGCATGTCGATGGTGTTACCGAGTCAGGCGTATAGCCTGGTACTCAAGCCGCAGCCCGGGCTTATCTCTGTGTCGAGCTTCAATGGAAAGCTTGATATTAGTGAGTTATACAAATTCAATATCGAATTCACCAGTCCGGACTCCGATATCGGAATGGACGAGGTGGTTGGGCGTCCCGCAGCGTTCACGGTGGAACCCGTGGACCCGGATATGGACTATCTTTCCCGTATGTTTGGCGAGCGGGCAAAGGACTTCAGCAAGGTGCCCAAGGCGTTTGCGACGCACGGGATCATTGACACGTTCGAAAAACTCGGCACGTCGGCCGACGAGACGCGATATCGCGTCACACTCGTGCCGAAAATCGCAGATTTGGCCAGGGTGCGCAAAAGCAGACTGTTTCAGAAACAGTCGGTCGTTGAAATTATCACGGACACCTTGCGCCACTACGGTTACCGCTTGGGCGTGGACTTCGATTTTCTGAAACTTCGCGGCAAGTATAAGCGGCACGAGTACGTCACTCAATATCACGAGACGACCTTTGCATTCGTTCAAAGGCTCTGTGCGGAGGAAGGCCTTTGGTTCCGCTTCGAGCAAAAGCGCGATCGCGCCGTGATTATATTCGGGGATGATCTGGAGGCCTATGCTCGTAAGAAAAGGATTGTGCCATTTCGTCTGTATTCGGGCCTTGAGAGCGCAGGCGCGGAGTCGATCCGTTCGCTCAAAACCATCACCCGGCGCGTGCCTGAAGCGATCCAGTTGAACGACTACAACCATCGGCAAGCGGATGTTTCGCTGCTGGTGGAAGAGAATGTCGCGCCGGCGGACAAGACCACGGATGGCGTGGATTCGACTTGGGGTGAACATTACGAAACCCGCGAAGAGGGTAAGGAGATCGCGCGCCGTCGCCATGAAGAGCATCTGGCCACGCAGATCAGCTTTCGCGGACGGGGCAATCCGTTCTCGCTCGAGATCGGTGAAGCGATGAACCTGGACGTCAACCCGAAGGATGCGCCGCACGGGTTGCTCGTGACGTCCATCCGTCTCGGCGGCGGTCGGCGCACGTCGTACTGGTGCGCATTCCGGGCGATTCCAGCGGATCGGAGGTGGCGTACGAGCATCAGTTCGATCACGCGACCCAAAATCGAAGGCATCCTGCCAGCGCGAATCGATTCGCCGGGGAAGTACACCTATTCGTATCTGACCGAGAAAGGGCTGTACGTCACCACGATGCCGTTCGATCTGGACGAATGGAGTCCGGGTGGCCGCAGCCGTGCGATTCGGATGATGAAGCCGTATGCGGGGCAGAACTACGGTCACCATTTCCCGCTGATCGACGGGGCGGAAGTTGCGCTGATCTTCACTGCGCAAGATCCGAATCGGCCCATGATTGCGGGCGCCTTGCATGACAGTCTGAATCCGGACCTCGTCAACAACCTGAATCACACGCGGAATATCATCCGCACCGCCGCGCTCAATGAGATGCGTATGGAGGACAAGCGGGGATTCGAGCATATCCATCTGACGACGCCATTTCAGGCCAGTGAGCTCACTCTCGGGCACATGGTCGATGGGGATCGCAAGGAGAGGGGGCGCGGGGCGGAGCTGCGCAGCGATGAGCACGTCGCCGTCCGAGGGGGGAAGGGCGTATTCATTTCTGCGGACGTGCAGAATGCGGCCGGCGGCAAACAGCTTGATATGCAGCCCGCACAAGGCCTGCTCGAACAGGCGTTGCTACAAACTCAGTCCCTCGTCGTGACTGCCAAGGCGGCGCAGGCCATTGCGGCCGACTATGAGAGTCAGAAGGCGCTGCTTGACGGCACCCTGCGCGAACTGAAGAAGGCGGGCGTACTGGTGAGCGCTCCAGCGGGCGTGGGCGTTGCATCGGGTGAGCATCTGCAGCTGACTGCGGCCAAGAACCTCATGGCGACTGCGGGGGGAAGCGCCGATATTGGTGTGCTGCGTCGCTTCACAGTCGCAGCGGGCGAAGCGGTGTCGATTTTTGCGCAAAGACTGGGGATGAAGTTGTTCGCAAAGGGCAAGGTGGAAGTGCAGTCGCAGGGCGATGAGATGGCACTGTCGGCGCTCAAGGACGTGACGATTTCGAGCGTGGACGGTCGGCTCGTACTGTCCGCGGCCAAAGAAGTTTGGATTGGTGCGGGCGGGTCGTACATCAAGATCAACGCCAATCGCATCGAGAACGGCACGCCAGGGGACATTCTCGAGAAATGTGCGGTGTGGAGCAAGCCGAGCGCAGCGTCGGCGCAGATCAGTTCGAAGCTGCCAGACAGCCTGCCGGGCCAGCCGCTTACGATCAATCTGGCCGCATCACCGGCGTCCAGATCGGTTGTTCCTGCGGGCATGCCGTACACACTTTCTGCTGATGGCAAAGTCGTTAGCAAAGGGTTGATCAGCAAAAACGGTCAGATACCCGTCAACCACATGACCACGACAAAGGAATATAGGTTGGAGCTAGCGAACGGCGTGACTTACTCCGTGCCAGTCGCGGAAAACTATCGGGGTAATGCCGCCAACGGCGAACTCGCTAACAAGGGCTTTCAGTTTCACGAAGGATTGGCTGGCTCAGAGGATGCGGTGGACAGGGCTGTTCACCGCATGCAATACAGCAATCTATTGAATTCAACCGACTCAGAGAACAGTGATGTCTAGCCCTAGCACAATTGTTACGCCTATTGCTCTGTCTAGTACGAATAGTGCAACGGGCACGTTTCCATGGTTCGTTCAGAAAACGGAATACAACCCGGCAGACGCTACCTACCGCCAATTGGTCAACGGGGAGGAAGCATTCGGAGCAGTGTATGACGCCATACTACAAGCCAAGAAAAGTGTCGACATCATTTGTTGGGGATTTCAACCGTCAATGTATTTCAAGAGGGCGGCTGGAAACTCCGATTACTTGCCTATCGGTTCGTTGCTTGTCAAGAAGGGCGCAGAAGGGGTGAAGGTGCGGCTCCTTTGCTGGATGGATATCCTTCATCTCGCAGAGATTTCGGAGAACAACATGCCCGGGAACAGTGTGGCGACCGAAGCGCAACAGCATCTACCTGATGGCGTGGTGAAGCGCATTCCGGTCGTGTCGTCTATGTTCTCGCGACCTTATGAGACGGATGATCAGCTTGATTTCGATCGGGAGTGGTATCGCCGCGCCAACAAGAATAACGTTACGAAGTCACTCATTTTGCCCCTGGTGTCCAAATCCACGATGGATAGACTGTTCACGGGGCCGATCACACCGATGGTCGAATCTTTGCTCGGCAAAGGGAGTTTCAAGAACATCGATCTTGCTACACGAGGATTCGACACAAAAGATCGCGCGGAGATTGCCTTCAGGACGGCGCTGCTTGGCAAAGACAAACAACGAAGTGCGGGAGGCAAAGCGGAGAATGGCGCTGTAATGGGCGCCTTTGCCACGCATCATCAGAAGATGGTGTTGGTTGACTACGAGGATCCTGAAAACGCAGTGGGATTCGTCATGGGGCATAACATGCTCGATACCTATTGGGATAAGGACGACCACAGTTGCGTGCGGCAAAAGCCGAACGTGGGGCGAAATGGCTTGCATCCGAGACATGACATCTCAAGTCGAGTGAGTGGGCCAATCCTGAAGGATCTCAACCATAACTTCTGTGAGGCGTGGGACGATGCAACCGGCGAGTTTCTCGCTGTCTCGCGGGCGTTGCTCTATAAGAAACTGAAACGACGAACTGACCTTGGTGACCATTCGACGGTTCGGGCTCAGATTCTTCGAACGCAGTCTCAGAAAGGCAAGCGAGACATTGAACAGCTCTATCTGCAGGCGGCGAACAACGTCTCGAACTATATCTATGTGGAGAATCAGTATTTTCGGTTCGTGCCGCTAGCGGAAAAAATCAAGACAGCCGTCGCACGCCAAATAACGAAGGGGCGAAGTCCTGATAACCCGATTTATCTGTTCGTAATTACAAATTCGAATGACGAAGGGATCGGCCCTGGAACAGTCAATACCTATCGGATGTTAGAGGCACTCGGCAGTGCAGATCAAATTCCAGGCGTTGCGACCCTTGAGCGAGAGGATGCAAGGCAAGCTGATCTGGTGAAACGAGCATCGCAGGCCGACTACGAGGCGAGTCAGCTTGAATGGGCGCTTCAACAGGCCGCGGGACGGTTTCCGGAGTCGGTGGTGAATCCTACGCGAGAGCGAGCTAAGGCGGCTCGCGCACAAGCGGCGAAGTTCAAGGAGCAAATGAAGCAGAAGCCAGGGCCGGTCGTCCCGACGCCTATTCCCGGGCTCAAGATGCATATCTGCACGCTTGTAGCGCCAGATTCGCCGCCAAGTGCATGGGATTACGTGTATATCCACGCTAAGTTGATGATTGTGGACGACGTCTTCACGACGCAGGGATCGGCGAACTTGAATTCTCGAAGCATGGAAGGAGACAGTGAGTTGAATATCTGTCACGAAAACACTGAGGTTACAAGGCCTTTGAGGAAGCGCTTGTGGGAGATGCATACGAAGATGCGTCGAGCAGGTTCAGACGGTGTCGACAGCGATCTGAATGGTTCACAGGATGATGCCGGAAAGGCTTTCAGGGCATGGGAAGATATATTAAAAATAAACGAGCGTCGGGAAGCCACCGGTAAGGCTTCACCGCTTGCGTCGGTAGTAAAGTTCATCAGGTTATCGGCGGATCGGCAGGATAGTGATTGATGATGAAAAAGACTTTTATCCTATCGGCCGTTGCGACGGTGATTTTGTTGAATGCATGTGAGAGGGAGAATTCAGTGTCCGCATCTGTACCTGACCTTAAAGAAGTTCGAGCAAATCTGGCATTCACATGCTCGCATGAAGTAAATCGTCTACCGTCGTTGGACGGTCGAACCGAGAGCTTGTTTGCGTACGGTCGTTACCTATACAAACAAGATGGGGAGAAGAACTTCAATCAAGTAGCTCGCTACTACCGGATTGCAGCGGCGCACGATCACTACAAGGCCAATCACAACCTACAGCTATTGATTTCGCAAGGGCTTGCCGATTCTCCAGACGGGGTTGGTGAAGTCCTTGGTTTGGCGGAACAACTGATCAAGCAAGGTGTACCCGGTGGCTACTACGATATCGGTCACTATCTGGAGCTTGGGTATGGTCTGAAACAAGATTCTGAGATGTCGCTCCGATATTTCCGGAGAGCGGCGGACTTGGGTAACCCGGATGCCCAGTTTTATGTTGGAGAAAAGCTTTCTCCTCACGACAAAGCGCCAGAGGTTGCGAAAAAGTTGTATGCCTGCGCCGCTGACCAAGGGAACGGTGAAGCGGCGTTGTCGCTTGGACTGATGCTGCAAATTGGAGATCGTCAGTTCGTCGATGCAGTTCGATCTCTCCAGATCGGAGTCAAGGCAGGAAATCGAACGTCAGCTTCGATGCTAGCTATGGGCTTTGAGACCGCCTCTGCAGAGGATGACGCTACGTTCTTCGCTTTGCCTAAGGACCCAGAACGCGTCGGACGTTATCGAAAGATCGCAGACTTTCTAAGTTCAAACGAGAGCCGCAACCCCAAGGTCCCGGACATCGACAAGATCGTACCGCTTCCACCGGCGAAGCTACCACCGTGGGACGGCACTTTTGAATGGCAAAAGCAGCAGGACGCGGCAGTTCCTCCGCCGAAGCCATCTGAAGAACTAGTCGAACGGCTGGCCAAGGAAAAGAGTCTCGACCCTGCCACGGGACTGCCGCTATCGGAGCAACAAAAATCCGCTATGGCGACGAAGGTCCCATTGAATACCACGGTTCGCGCTATGGAAGTCTGCCCGCAATCCGGCGTTTGGCGAGCCTGCCCGCCGTCGGGTTATGTGGCGACATCCGCCGAACGAAGTTTCCAGAAGGGCGAGAAACTTCCGCTTCTCGAGGTCGTGCAACCGCGGGCGATCGGCATGCTCGATAGCATGCTCGGCGTTCGTCGCATGCACACCGATGGCGTGTGGCGCTTGATTTCATACGGCAACGAAGCATAACCAACGACGAAGTCGCGATGCGTAGTGAGGAAGCTGCGCATCGCCGGGTCGTACCAGCAGCCTTTCTTAACCCGATAGACGTAACCATGCCCGACCTGATTCTTCTCGGCGACGCCACCGACCACGGTGGCCGCGTCATTACCGCATCGACCACGATGATCTACGAAGGGCGTGGCGTCGCCCGCAAGGGCGACCAGGTGACCTGCCCGAAGCATCCCGAGGTCAAGCCGAACCTCATTATCGATGGCGACGAAGAGACGGTGGACGAGGGCGTGCCCGTAGCTCGCCACGGCTATCGCGCGATGTGCGGTTGTCACCTCATCTCCAGTTTGCTCTGAGTCGCACGATGCCGGTCGAGTTGCCTCCCGAGAAGTCCACCGAGGATCGTCCCAAGCCGCCGAACGTCATCGTTTGGCTGGTTCTGCTGCTCGTATTCATGGTGGCGGGCGTCACGATCACGCTTCTTACCTGGCCGAAGGGCGAACCTACCGGCACGGTCCAATTCTGGATTCGCCTGCTGGGTGTTCCTCCGCTCGCGTGGGCCGTCGCGCTCGGGTTTCGCCTTCTGTATCGCGATCAGGAGAACGAGCGCCTGGACGCGGAAGAGGAAGTCTTGCGCGAGGACCGCGAGAAAGCGCTTGAATTCGCGAGCGAGCCGCTCGCGGTGACGGCATTGGCGTATCTGAGCGCAGCGGGTACTCAGAACGAGCACGTAGCCGCCGATGTCGTGAAACTCAAAAGCGTGATCGAGGCGCAAGATACGCTGGACGGGAAGCCTGCGATTCGGCACTCCGCGCTTGAATTGGTGAGCAACGACGAGAACCCTTGTCGCTATCGCGTGTGCTTCAAGCGGGTGATCGCTTCGGTAAATAAGGCAATCGAAGCTGTTCCATTCGATGTGCCTTTCGGTGTGCGCCTGCAACTACCCGCCGATGTCGATCAAATGGCATTGCAACAGACTTGGCAAACCTGTTGGGATGAGACGATGAATCGCCCCGCCCATTCCGTGCTCGTTTCGCCCGATCAAGGTGCGATGGCGTTGGACGAATGGCTCGATGAGCAGGGCGGCCCGACGCTTGAGAAGTTCCTGCTGTTCGTCGCTGTGCAACTGCATGACTCGCCACCTCAGAACAGCGGCGAAGCGGCGGTGGCGATGCTGATCGGCTGGCCGCAGCTTGCGTCACGTCGGCGGATCGGATGCATCGGATCGCTGCATCGTCCGGTGTACGTATCAGGCGAGGATATCAACGGACCGCTATCCACCGCACTGCAATGGGGCCGTGCGAAACATGACGCCGTCACCGATCTGTGGCAGGCCGGACTCGATAAAGCGGACAAGGCAACTGTGCTGAATGGTTCATCGGCGCTCGAACTCGGCGTGTCGAAGGCCGATGACTTAAGCGGCATACATGATGTTGATGCCGCGCTCGGCCGAAGCGGCTGTGCCTCGGCATGGCTTGCGTTGGCGCTGAGTCTCGAACACGCGGCACGGACGCATCGACCACAACTTGTGGCGTGGCGCGATGCATCGCTTCGTTTCTCGATCGTTCAACCGGTCGCCTGAACTTATTTTCCCATTCGAAGTATGAAGTTTTCAAAAATCTCCGGCTATTGGCTGCTGGCTGGCGCGCTCACTGTGAGCGGCGCGATCTTTGCCTGGTACAACGGGGACAGCATTGATCCATCACCTTATAAGCGGGTGATGTACGTGTGTGCCATCGGCGCGTTCGCACTCGTGGCGCGAGCGAATTTCACTGGGGGATGGCGCCGTGTGGCACGTAGTACAGCGCGTGACGGCGCCAAAAAGCATGAACGCGAGGCTTCCGCCCGTGCGAAGTCAACTGAAGTCACCGCCGCCGATCTCGGGTCATCGCGCCGCGAGAAACTGGAACTGACGCTTCGTGACCGACACGGACGACGTTGGCGCTATCGAGACCGGTGGCTTGCCATCGTCGGTGATGAGCGGGTGGTCGCACGCATGACGCCCGGTTTGGTTGAGAACGGCTACGCCGTTGCCGGTTCGACTGTCCTCCTTTATGCGAGACAGAACGGCGATTCGCTCGACGCAAGCTGGCTCGAACAAATTCGTGAACTTCGGCGGGGGCGTCCCGTTGACGCAATGGTGGCGATCGAACAGTCGAGCGCTCAAATAACGCGATCGTTCGATGGGCCAGCCATCGCGCAAAAGCTCGCTCGTCACGCCCGTGCGCTCGGGTGGGCCGCGCCCGCATACTTGCTCAACGTGCTTGATCTAGGGCGCAACGCATCGAGCAGCTTCGACGTGGTCGGTGAGACATGGGGAGAGGCCCGTGTGAATCCGGCAGAACTGAACGGGACGCTGCAAACGTTGGCGGCGCGTCTGGCGGATACCGGCGTGGTGCGTCTTGCCGGCAATCCCCGCGATCGCTTCCTTGGAGCGCTTTCGCTGCACATCGAGAGTCTGCGGGTGGTGCTGGTGGACCTTGTGACGCAGGCGGGAGCATCGCATCTCGCGCGTTGTTCCGTGCAAGGGTTGCTGTTTGCATCGCTTCCGATCGGCAAGACGCCTGAGGAGTTGGCCCGTCATGCGGATATTAACGCGTCGGCCATCGAGCAGAACGTGCAGCATCCGGTTTGGCAAACCATCGCGGATCACAGCCGCAAGGTTCATGGCCGGCGAGTGAGCTTCTCGTTGTCGACGATAGCGGCCTGGATCGCGATCGCCGTACTTGCGCTCTGGTCGCTCGGCACCGTCATTTCGGGTGTATCGAATCGCGCATCGATGCAGGAAGCGTCGGCGACGCTGTCCAAATTCTCGTCCGTGCAAGACACGACGCAAGCGGTGCTGGCCCTCGAGAGCCTGGACAAACAGATCGACACGCTCGAAGTGCATCGCAAGGAAGGTGCGCCGTGGTTCGAGCGTTTCGGGCTGAACCATGACGCCGAGTTGCTGGAAGCGCTCCGACCAGGCTACCAGCGCGCAGCCTCGCGCGTGCTGATCGCACCGATTCAGGCCAAACTCGAAGAACGTCTCAATCAACTCGCCTCGCTCTCCGACGCCGAGATCGCCAGCGGCGGCAACGCGCAAGTGCAGGCGGCGTACGACACGCTCAAGACGTACCTGATGCTCGCGCACCCTGAGCACGCCGATCCGGCGTTCCTGACCGCGCAACTGCTGGCGACCAACGCACCGACGCGTCCCAACAATTCGTCCGTGACGCCTGGCACCTGGGAAGACCTACGCCAGCACGCGATCGCGTTCTACGCGAGCCACCTCAAACGTGACTCCGCACCGGCCATCACGCCGGACGTATCCCTTGTCGCCTCCACGCGTCAGACGATCATCGGCGTGCGCGGCATCCAGAACTCGACGGATGAGATCTATCAGCAGATCATCGAGGACGCGAAGCCGAAGTATCCGCCGATCACGCTCGCAACCTTGCTGGGCGACCACCCAAGCCGCGGCCTATTCAACACGACCGCCACGGTTCCCGGCGTCTTCACGCGCGCGGCATGGGACGAGCGCATCCCGAAGGCGATTGATGAGGCGAGCGAGCAGCGCACGGTCACGGGCGACTGGGTGCTGTCCGACGCCAAGATCGACAACACCGCACCTTCGACGCTAAAGGCCGAACTGCGTCAGCGCTACTTCGACGACTACGCCCGCGCGTGGGCCCAGTTCCTGAACAGCATCCGCTGGCAGAACGCATCATCGCTCTCGGGCACGGTCGATCAACTGACGTTGCTCGGCGACCCGCAACGCTCGCCGCTCGTGGCGCTGATGAACGCGATCGTCTATCAGGCAAGCGCGGGCGCTTCGACGCAGTCGCTCTCGGACAACCTGATCGCGAAGGCACAACACTGGGCGGGCACGGACGAAAAAGACCCGTCGAAGCAGACTCAAGCCGAACTTGCGCCGCTGGCCGCGGCCTTTGGCCCGATCCTGCGTCTGACGGGCAGCGACGTGGCCAACACCGCCAAAACACAACAACAGCAGACAGGCGACCTGAGCCTGCCACGCTATCTGGAGCGCGTGACCGCCATGCGCCTCAAAACGCAGCAGATGATGGCGAGCGCCGACCCAGACGCCGTGTCGCGCATGGCCGCTCAAGCGATGCTGCAAGGCAAGACCTCGGATATCGCCGACAGCCGCGACTACGCGAGCCGCCTCGCCGCGAGTCTGGGCGAACAGTGGTCGGGCTTCGGACATCTGTTCGAAGCGCCGCTGGATCAAACGTGGCAGGTCGTCGTACAGCCCGCGTCGTCGAGCCTGAACGATATCTGGCGCACCTCGGTCGTGGCTGACTGGAACCGCGCCTTCGGCGGACGCTATCCCTTCGCCGATTCAGACAACGATGCGTCGTTGCCCGACATGGCTCGCTTCATGCGCCCGGACAACGGCCTGATCGCGCAGTTCGTCGCGACGGAACTCGCGGGCGTCGTCAAGCGCCAAGGCGATCGGTGGGTCGCGGCGCAAGGCACGAATCAAGGCACGCTCGCACTCGATCCGACGTTTCTCGCGGCCTTGAACAAGCTCACGCAAGTCTCGACGGTGCTATTCCCCTCAGGCGACGCCCGCGTGCGCTTCGAGCTACGCGGCGTGCCCACGCCGGGCATCACGGACATGAAGTTCATCTCATCGGGCCAGCAATTGCACTACTTCAACCAGATGGAGCAATGGATACCGTTCGAATGGCCGGGCCAGGCGCTCGACAACAACGCGCAACTCGAATGGCAGACCGAGCAGGCGGGCCTGCGCTCGACGATGTACGCGCAGGGCCGTTTCGCACTGATCCGCCTGCTGGAACGCGCGAAGGTCGAACAGCAGGACAACGCGCGCTATCTGCTGTCGTGGACGCCCGAGCAGGGCACGAGCCTGCCGCTGTCGGTGCAACTGCGCGCTGAGGCGGGCGCGGGTCCGCTCGACGTGCTGCAGTTGCGGCATTTCGCGCTGCCTGCGCGCATCTTCGTGACGAGCTCGGCGAAAGATGGATCGAAGCTTTCGGGACCGACACCGCCGCCCCTGCCGCCGGGCGCCATCGCGTCCGCACAAAAGCTCGGCGTACCGCTGCCGTCGATGAAGTGACGCCCGTGTGCGTCACCATGCGAATCTGAATGAAGAACGATAAAACGCCCGGCGTCGAACAGAATGCCGACCAGCATCCCGATCCCGTGCTGCACTACCACGAAGTCGAGATGCGCTACCTGCGCGAGGCGGGGCGCGAGTTCACACGCGCGCATCCGGACCGGGCGCGCATGCTCAATCTCGACCGCGTGGGTGACCGTGATCCATACGTCGAACGTCGCCTGTATCTGGGGTTGCCGACCGCCTTCGCGATGCACCTGGCGCTCACGCGTCAAATCCACACGATCGAATCGCCGCGCAGCAAGACATGGCGGGCGCCGCTATGAAACCGAGTGAGATACGAAGTTGGGCAAGTCATGAATAGAGATCCGCGTTGTGAACCCAATCCGCACCTGGCCAGGCTTCACGCCCGGGCCACGGAGCTTGGCTGGCGATGCCTCTCCCATGAATGGGCAGGCCGCGCAGCGTTCTACGTCTTCGAATGTGCGCGTGGGCATCGCAGCGAGCGCGTTGCCGCGGCTTTTCTGGATAGGATGCCGCGATGCGTTGCTTGCCGTGACGATGCAATTCGCGTGCGCTGCCTGGAAAACGTGGCCGCGCATGGCGGCGTCATGCTGGGTCCTTTCAAAGGACTGAGCGAGCGCCACCGCCTGCGTTGCGCGAACGGTCACGAGTGGGAGACACTCGGTATCCATACGAGCAACGGGAAATGGTGTCCGGTATGCGCTTGTGAGCAAAGGTCACTGGCTCGGCGTCGCAGCGATGGTTTGGAAAAACTGCAAGCGGTGGCCGCTTCAAGAGGCGGACGCTGTCTGTCCGATACCTACACGACGGGGCATGACCACTATCTGTTCGAATGCGCGAAGGGGCATCGATGGGAGGCGGCGGGTAATGCGGTCATCCGAAGGACATGGTGCCGTCGATGCGCCGACGCCGAAGTTGGGCTTCGGGCGGCGAAAGCGCTCACTTGTCGATACGGCCTCGAGAGGCTACACGATGCGGCACGAAAGCATGGTGGCGAATGTCTATCGAGTGAATACACCAACCAGCGGGCGAAATACCAGTTTCGGTGTGCGGCTGGCCACGAGTGGACGCAGACGGCCAATGCGATCTGGCAGGGCTCGTGGTGCGCACGCTGCGCGCATTTTGCACAGCGCACGCCCATCGAAACGCTGCAGGAGATCGCCGAGGCGCGTGGGGGAAAATGTCTTTCGTCGCAGCGAGATGATGTCAAAGACAAGCTGACGTGGCAGTGCGGGATGGGGCATGTGTGGCAGGCCAATCCCAACAATGTGACGAGCGGGCAGTGGTGCCCCAGGTGCGCCATTCTCGAACGGGGACAGGACAACGCGCAGCGCTACGCCTCGGCGCGTGCGCGGGCGAGCGCCGACTCCTCGCATCCGCACCTCAGGCGACTTCAGGAAATTGCAGCGGAGCTGGGTTGGCGTTGCGTCTCGCAAGGATGGGTGGGCGAGAAGACGCAATACGATTTCGAGTGTGCGAAGGGACACCGTTTGAAACGGCACGCGAGCCATGTAATGCGCGGCACGAAGAGCGTCCCCCGATGCGAGGAATGCCAGGCCGATGAAATCAGGGCGCGTTGGCTCGACACTGTTCATGCGCGCGGCGGAGTCTTGCTTGGCGCCTTTACCGGGCTCAGCGAAAAGTATCGCCTGCGCTGTGCGAGCGGGCATGAATGGGAGACGCTTGGGACCGTCATTCGTCAAGGCAGTTGGTGTCCTCAATGCGCACAAGAGGCGAGCAGGCAGGCCCAGCTCAAGACGGGTGGTCTGGCGCGATTACAAGCGATGGCGGTGGACAAAGGGGGACGGTGTCTGGCCGACGTGTACATGGGAACCATGGCTTTTTATCCGTTCGAATGCGCGCGCGGGCATCGCTGGGAGGCGGCGGGGCACACCATCGTGCAAGGCAGTTGGTGTGCCAAGTGCGCGCACATGGAGCACGGCGATCGGGTTAGGGAAGCGCTCTTGTTCAAGGACGGTTTGCAGCGCCTTCAGGAGGCCGCGCGTCAGCGCAACGGTGAATGCCTGTCCACCGTCTATGACGGCTCTCAAAAGCAGTATGCATTTCGCTGCGCTCAAGGACATGAATGGACAACCAGCGCGGCACGTATATGGCAAGGTACGTGGTGTAAGCGTTGCGCCGATCTGGGACGCCGGACCCTCACCATTGAACGATTGCGTGAGATTGCGAAATCACGCGGCGGGGAGTGTCTTTCAACCGAGGTGAATCACAGCAGTGAAAAGCTCGAATGGAAGTGCCATCTGGCACACGTCTGGAAGGCATTGCCGCACAACATCAATAAAGGCAGATGGTGTCCGAACTGCGCCGTTCTCGAGCGAACCAAAAATCTTCTGAAGCGTAAGCGCTACGATTTCGAGGGATAGGCGCCTTGGTTATGCCGCGACGGGAACCCCCAATTCCCCGTCTTCCCACCCAAATCCGCCAAATGAGAGAGAATATCGGCCGAGCTCGCTGACCCAAGGACCGTGCAGAGCAAAGATAAACTCGCGAGCCAGTATCCGGGATTTCCAAATAGTGGCCACCGAAAAACTCTCCGACCCGAGTCTGAACCCGCCGGCGCCTGCGCGCCGCCGGCTCTCCGCGCCGAGTGTCATCGTGTTATGCGGCACTGTCATCGCGCTCGCGATGGTGTCGCTGTGCGGGCTGGTGCTGTATCAGGGCAGAATCGACGCGCTCGATCGCGCACGCGATACGTCGCGCAATCTGGCGCTGCTCGCCGAGCGCGACATCGAGCGCAATTTCGAACTTTACGAACTCTCCTTGCTGGCCGTCGTCGAAGGCGTGCGACGCGCCGATGTCATGGCCTTGCCGCCACGACTGCGCAGCGACGTGCTGTTCGATCGCGCCGCGACCGCGCGCGATCTCGGATCCATCCTCGTGCTCGATGCGAACGGCAAAATCGTCATCGATTCCGGCAGTCTCACGCCGAGGCCCGGCGACTTCTCGGACCGCGCGTACTTCACGGCGCAGCGGGATCATCCCGACACCGGGCTTTTCATCAGCGGCCCGTATGCGTCGCGCTTGCGCGACGGTGCGCCCAGCATCGCGCTCAGCCGAAGGCTCTCGCATCCCGACGGATCGTTCGCGGGCGTCGCGATGATCGCCGTCAACCTCGAATACTTTCGCAATCTTTTCGCGGGCCTTTCGCTCGGGCCGCACGGCGCCGTGTCGCTGATCGGGCAGGACGGCCTCATGATCATGCGTCAGCCCTTCGACGCAAAGGTGATCGGCCGCGACATCAGCAACGCCGACACGTTCAAGCGCTTTCGCACCGCCGAGCAAGGGAGCTTCGCCGAGAAATCGTCCATCGACGGCAGGCGGCGCCTCTACTACTTCCGCAATTTTCCGACGCTGCCGCTCATCATCATGGTCGCCGAGGGCGAAGAGGATATCTATGCGGCGTGGCATCGGCGGGCGATCATCATCGGCTCGTCGATGGGCGTGCTCGCAATCGGTTTCATCGCGTTGTCGTTCGTGCTCGCCGCGCAATTCAGGCGGCGCATGCGCGCGGAGTCCGAGTTGCAATTGCTCGCCCGCACCGATGGCCTGACGGGTCTCCACAATCGCCGCACGCTCGGCGAGATTCTCGATCAGGAATGGCGCCGCGCGCGCCGCACGCGCAGTCTCTTTTCATTGCTGTTCGTCGATATCGACCGCTTCAAGGCCTTCAACGACGCTTACGGTCATCAGGCCGGCGACGATGCGCTCGCGGCCGTCGCGCGCTGCATCGGCGATAACATCCGGCGGCCCGCCGATACCGCCGCGCGCTATGGCGGCGAGGAGTTCATCGTCGTGTTGCCCGATACGTCCGCCGACGGAGCGGCATGCATCGCGGAGAAGATTCGCGCGGCCATCAGCGACCTGTCGATCGAGCATGCGGGCAGCGAGTTCGGCCGCGTGACGGCGAGCATCGGCCTCGCGAGCTGGCAGCCCGAACGCGACGACGACGTGAGCGCGCTCATCCGCGCCGCCGATGAAGCGCTCTACGACGCGAAGGCATCCGGACGCAACCGCGTGATGCAGTCGAGTCCCGCGTGATTTCGTCGAAAATCCGCTGAATGCGGTGGACGAAAGTTCGTCTTTTATCGTAGATATTGTTGTGGCGTGACCGTGTGCTACGTTTGACGTAAGCTCTCGTCGCCGTGCCCTGCACACGCGCTCAACAAGAATCCACCGATGAACGATGCACCCGATTTCGACGCCGCCCGCCCGTCCGCTCTCGCGCGTTACCGCGCGCTGTTCGATACGATCGACGACGGCTTCTGCATCATCGAATTCTTCGACGGTCCGCACGGACCGCTCAGCGATTACGTTCACATCGAAGCCAATTCGGGTTACGAGCGGCATACGGGCATTCGCGATGTCGTCGGCAAGACGCTGCGTGATATCGATCCGACCGACGCCGACCGATGGATCGATCTCTACGGCGCGGTGCTGCGCACCGGTGCGCCCGCGCGCTTCGAGCGTTACTTTCTGACGGCGGCGCGGCATATCGAAGTGTCGGCGGCGCGCGTCGAGCCGCCGAGCCTGCGCCAGGTGTCCGTGCTCTTTCGCGATATTTCCGCGCGCAGGAAGGCGGAGGAGGAGCGCGATCGCGCGGCGGCATCGCTGCGTGCGCTCAACGAGACGCTGGAGCAGCGCGTCGCCGAGCGCACCGCCGAACTCATGCGCGCGGAAGAGCAGTTACGGCAGTCGCAGAAGATGGAAGCGGTCGGCCAGCTCACCGGTGGCCTCGCGCATGACTTCAACAATCTGCTCGCGGGCGTGTCGGGCTCGCTGCAATTGCTGAGCATCCGCTTGAGTCAGGGGCGCGTCGCCGATGTCGATAAATACGTCGTCGCCGCGCAAGGAGCGGTGCGCCGCGCCGCGGGGCTGACGCATCGGCTGCTCGCGTTCTCACGACGTCAGACGCTCGATCCGCGTCCCACCGATGTCAACGCGCTCGTCAACGGCATGACCGATCTGATCCAGCGCACGGTCGGGCCGGGCATCAGGGTCGAGGCAGTCGGCGCGGCGGGTTCGTGGCCCGCGCTCGTCGATTCGGGCCAGCTCGAAAACGCGCTGCTGAACCTGTGCATCAACGCACGCGACGCGATGCCCGACGGCGGGCGCATCACGATCGAGACGGCCAACAAGTGGATCGACCGGCACGCGGCCCGGACCCTCGACATGCCCGAAGGCCAGTTCCTGTCGCTGTGCGTGACGGATACCGGCACCGGCATGACGCGCGACGTCATGGCGAAGGTGTTCGACCCGTTCTTCACCACGAAGCCGATCGGCATGGGCACCGGTCTCGGCCTCTCGATGATCTACGGCTTCGCGAAGCAGTCCGGCGGGCAAGTGCGGATCTACTCCGAAGTCGGGCAGGGCACGACCGTGTGCATCTATCTGCCGCGCTTCTACGGCGATGCCGATGGCGAAGCCGCGCATCACGCCGCGCCGCCCATTTCGGGCAGCGAAGCGGGCGAGACCGTGCTGATCGTCGACGATGAACCGAGCGTGCGCATGCTCGTCACCGATGTGCTCGAAGAAGCCGGCTACGCGGTGATTGAAGCAGCCGACAGCGTCGCGGGCCTGAAGCTGCTGCAATCGAACGTGCGGATCGACCTGCTGATCAGCGATGTCGGCCTTCCCGGCGGCATGAACGGCCGCCAGATGGCCGATGCGGCGCGGCAGGCGCGTCCCGGCCTGAAGGTGCTGTTCATCACCGGCTACGCGGAAAATTCGGTGATCGGCAACGGGCGGCTCGAACCCGGCATGCAGGTGCTGACCAAGCCGTTCGCGATCGAAACGCTCGCAGCGCGCGTGCGGCAACTCATCCAGGACTAGCGCTTTGGTGAGGCGTCACTGAGACTCCCCGCCCGCCATCGTTTCGATGATGCTTTCGAGCTGCGCGCTCATCGGCATGTCGAGGCTCTTGCCGGACGGCAGACGTTGCAGGAACCAGCGCTTGTATTGCCGCTCGATTTCGCCATCGGCGGCGAGCTGCTGAAACGTGTCCCTCACCACTTGCGCGAGTTGCGGATCGTTCTTGCGGTACATGATGCCGTACGGGTCGTACGACAGATAATCGCCGATCACCTGATACGCGCCGCCCTTGGCGGCATTCTCGGCGATGAGGCCGTACAGCAGTACGTCGTCGGTGGCGAACGCATCGGCCTGGCCGCTCGCCACGCGCGCGAAGCCTTCCGCATGATCCGGCACGACCTGCAAGTGCATGCCGAGTGCGAATTTCCTGTCGAGATCGCGCAAGGCTTTCTCGTTCGTCGTGCCCGCCGTCACCGCGACGTTCTTTCCCGCGAGATCGCGGAACGAGCGGATCGGCGAGCCCTTCTTGACCATCACCTTGGTGCCGGCGACAAAGAAGATCGGCGAGAAGGCCACGCGCTTTTGCCGCTCCACATTGCTCGTGGTCGAGCCGCATTCCAGATCGACGCGGCCATCGACGACCGCATCGATACGCGTTTCCGGCGTGACCGGCACCCACTGAATGTTCAGGTTCTTGTGGACCGCGTTGCCGATCGCGGCGACGAGCGCCTTGCACAGTTCGATCGAATAGCCGATGGGCTGCTTGCGCGCATCGAGATAGGAGAACGGCACGGAGGCATCGCGATAACCGATCGCGATGGCGCCCGTATCGCGCGCCTTCGCCAGCGTGCCGGTCAGCGCGGCGGGCGCGTAGGCGTCGTTGTCGGGTGCGGGCGTATGCACGTCTTCGGCCCGCGCGCCGCTGGCGATGGCGACGAGGCTCGCCATCGCCAGCGCCGTCCAGAAGCGCTGCGTCTTCATGGCTCGCCTCCGTCAGACTTGCGCCGGGTGCGCAAGCGAGGCGTCCTGTTCGGCCTCGATGCGCGCCGCATTCGCTGCCGCGTCAGACTCCGACAGCAACTCGCCTTCCCACTTCGCGACCACCGCGCTCGCGATCGAATTGCCCACGGCGTTCGTCGCGGAACGGCCCATGTCGAGGAACGTGTCGACACCCAGAATCAGCAGCAGGCCCGCCTCTGGAATGTTGAAGTGATTGAGCGTGGCCGCGATGACGACCAGCGACGCGCGCGGCACGCCCGCCATGCCCTTCGACGTCAGCATCAGGATCAGGAGCATCGTGATCTGCGTGCTGAGCGGCAGATGGATGTTGTACGCCTGCGCGATGAACAGCGTCGCGAAGGTGCAGTACATCATCGAGCCGTCGAGGTTGAAGGAATATCCCATCGGCATCACGAAGCTGGAGATCTTGCGCTTCACGCCGAAGCGGTCGAGCGCGTCGAGAATCTTCGGATACGCGGCTTCGGAGCTGGCGGTCGCGAACGAGAGCATGAACGCTTCCTTGATGAGCGACAGCAGCCTGAAGACGCGTCGTTTGAGAAACAGGAAGCCCGCGAGCACGAGCAGCCCCCACAGCAGGAACAGGCTGAGATAGAAGTCGGCCATGAAGACGGCGAACTTGAGCAGGATCGTGAGGCCGTTGACCGCGACGGTCGCGGCCATCGCGGCGAACACGGCCAGCGGCGCGAGCTTCATCACGTAGCCGGTTATCTTCAGCATGACGTGCGAGAGCTGATCGATCGCGGCGAGCAGGATCTTGCCCTTGTCGCCGAGCGCGGCGAGCGCGACGCCGAAGAACATCGAGAACACGACGATCTGCAGGATCTCGTTGTTGGTCATCGCTTCGGCGAACGAGCGCGGCACCATGTGGCTGACGAAGTCCTTCAGCGTGAACTTCGATGTCGCGAGATTCGCCGACGCGCCGATGTCGGGTAGCGGCAGCCCGAGGTTGTCGCCGGGCTTCAGCAGGTTCGACATCACCAGCCCGAGCAGCAGCGAAATGAGCGAGGCGGTGACGAACCAGCCCAGCGCCTTGGCGAACACGCGCCCGACCGACGCCGCGTCGCCCATGTGCGCAATGCCGACGACCAGCGTGGAAAACACGAGCGGCCCGATCAGCATCTTGATGAGCCGCAGAAAGACGTCCGACACGAGCGAGATGTAACCCGCGATTTCGGTGGCGCTCTTCTTGTCGGGAAAACTCGTGAAGATCATGTAGCCCACGCCGATGCCGATGACCATCGCGACCAGAATCCAGACGGCTGCGGAATTCTTCTTGTTCATCTCCAGGCCTCCATTGACTGCATATCGGGCGACTGCATTTCAAATTTCGGAACAGGCGATGCGGGGCGGCGTGCGTCCGTAAACGGTTAAATGTTAGCTGCGCTCTTCGATTTTTGCTGAAAGTCGCGCAATTGCGATAGTGCAGCCGGTCCGCGAGGCCGGTCGGCGTTCCAGCGCACGGATTGCCTACACTGAAACGACAGGCTCGATCCGCGCTCCATGCGCACGGCCCGAGTCTCGGGCTCGGTCTGCATATCGCGTACCGCATCGTGGTGAACCGGCATGGCGGAACGATCGGCGTGCGATCGGATGTGAGCGGAACGGTCTTTCGCGTTTCGCTGCCGCTCGCGGGGCGGCGCGGCGAGACGCACGCCGGCGAGCGGCTCGCGGGCCCGGTGCTGTGAGGCATGCAAGCTGCGCGAAACCTGCGCCGTCATAGCGCCTACAATGTCTGCAACGTATGCCGCGCCCTACGCCCGGCGCGTGAATAATCATGGACAAACCCGTGATCCTCGCCGTCGACGACGACCCCATCGTGGCCGGCGCGGTCGCGCGCGATCTGCAGGTCGCGTATGGCGAGCACTACCAGATCGTGCGCATGGATTCGGGTCCGGCGGCGCTCGAAGCAGCGCAGCATCTGCGCCTGCAGAATCGCTCCGTGGCGCTTTTCATCGCGGATCAGCGCATGCCGAAAATGAGCGGCATCGAGTTCCTCGAACAGGCCATCGAACTGTTTCCCGAGGCCAAGCGCGTGCTGCTGACCGCTTACGCCGACACCGATGCCGCCATCCGCGCGATCAACACGGTGCATCTCGATCAATATCTGCTCAAGCCGTGGCATCCGCCCGAGCAGAACTTCTATCCCGCGCTCGACGATCTGCTCGCCGACTGGCACGCGTCGTCGCGCTCGGCGTTTCAGGGCATCCGCATTCTCGATCATCGCTGGTCGCCGCAAGGGCATCAGTTGCGCGATTTCATGGCGCGCAATCACATTCCGTTCCGCTGGTTCGATGTCGAGCGGCACGCCGAGGCCGATCCGCTGCTGAATGCGCTTGCCCCGGGCCAGCGTCAGTTGCCCGTCGTCGTGTTCGAGGACGGCTCCGTGCAAAGCCGTCCGACGATCGCGCAAATCGCTGAAAAAGTCGGGCTGCACACGCGCTCGACGACGCCTTTCTACGATCTCGTCATCGTCGGCGGCGGGCCGGCGGGACTGGCGGCGGCCGTGTATGGCGCATCGGAGGGGCTGCATGTCGCGATCATCGAGTGCGATGCGCCCGGCGGCCAGGCGGGCACGAGCTCGCATATCGACAACTATCTCGGCTTTCCGTCCGGCGTGAGCGGCGCGGATCTTTCGAGGCGCGCGCTCGCGCAGGCGCGGCGCTTCGGCGCCGAGATGATCCTCACGCAGCACGCGGTGGGATTGCGCATCGAGCCGCCGTACAAGTTCGTCAAGCTCTCCGATGGCTCCGAGGTGAGCTGTCTCGCGCTGATGGTCGCGAGCGGCGTGTCGTATCGCAAGCTGGAAGCGCGCGGCATGCACGAGCTCACCGGCGCGGGCGTGTACTACGGCGCGGCGCTGGTGGAAGCGGTCGCGTGCTCGAAGCAGGATCTGTTTATCGTGGGCGGCGCGAATTCGGCCGGGCAGGGCGCGATGTTTCTGTCGAAGTACGCGCGCTCGGTCACGATCCTGTGCCGCGGGCCATCGTTGAGCGTGGGCATGTCGCATTATCTCGTCGAGCAGATTCACGAGACGGAGAACATCCATGTCCGGCCGCATACGGAAGTCGAAAGCGTGAGCGGCGATGGCCATCTCGCGGAGATCACGCTGCGCGACCTGCAGACCGGGCGTTCGGAAACGGTGCCGGCGAGCGGGCTTTTCGTGTTCATCGGCGCGGCGCCGTGCACGGAATGGCTGCGCGGCGTGGTGGAGCGCGACGAGCACGGTTTTCTGCTGACGGGCCGCGCGCTCGTGAAAGGCGGGCGCGCGCCCGCGGGATGGGAGCCCGGCCGCGACCCGTTCCTGCTTGAAACGAGCGTGCCCGGCGTCTTCGCGGCGGGCGACGTGCGCGCCGATTCGGTCAAGCGCGTCGCCGCGGCGGTCGGCGAGGGTTCGATCGCGGTGCACTTCATTCATCAATATCTCGCCAACCCATGAGCGATCCATCGATGCTCTTCGAGATGCCGCTTTTTGCGGGATTGTCGGCCGAGCGGAAGGTTTGGCTGCGCGCGAATCTGAGCGAGCATCGGCTGAAGAAGGGCGACGTTCTGATGCGCGAAGGGCAGACGGTGACGCATCACTACATTCTGCTCGAGGGCGAGCTGCTGACGGAGAAGCGCGTCGCGGGCCGTCAGGTGATCGACGACACGCGGACCGCGCCGGTATCGGTGGCGGAGGCCTCGCTGCTCGCGGGCATGCCGCTGCCGCTCACCTTCACCGCGAACACGGATTGCTATCTCGTCTCGCTGACCGAGAGCGTCGTGCGCACGCTGATGAACGAATGCGAGTCGTTCAGCAAGCAGATCTTCCGTTCGATGTACGGCCGCATCAGCGCCTACGACATGTTCATTCTCAGCGGCGAAAAACTTGCCGCGCTGGGACGGCTATCGGCAGGGCTCGCGCATGAGCTGAACAATCCGGCGGCGGCGGTGTCGCGCGCGGCGGACGGCATGCGCGATGCGCTCGACAGCCTGCATCGCGCGACGCGCGCGCTCGTCCTGAGCGCGATGCCCGCTGAGATCATGAATACGCTCGACGCCTGGGCGAGCCGCGCGCCGCCCGCCATCGACGCCACGCCGCAGGGCGCATTGCGGCAGAGCGAGGCGGAAGACCGTTTCGCGCAGTGGCTCTCATCGTATGGATTCGAGAAGCCCTGGCTCATCGCGCCGCGGCTCGTGGCGGCGGGCTTTGCGCCCGACGAGCTGGAGGCCGTGGCGCAGCGCGCGAGCCGCGATCAGTTCGTCGCGGGCGTGCGCTGGCTCGCGGCGACCTTCGAGATGCGCTTTCTGTCGGAGCAGACGTGGCTCGGCGCCGGGCGCATCTCCGAGATCGTGAAGGCGATGAAGTCGTATTCCTACATGGATCAGGCGCCGCTGCAGGAAGTCGACATTCACAGCGGCATCGAGGATACGTTGACGATCATGCAGCATCGCCTGAAGCATGGCGTCGTCGTGAAGCGGGACTACGATCGCGCGCTGCCGCCCGTGCCGGTGTACGGCAGCGAGATGAATCAGGTGTGGACCAACCTGATCGACAACGCCATCGACGCAATGGACGAAAGCGGCGAGCTCACGATCCGCTCGCATCAGGAAGGCAACTGCGCGGTGATCGAGATTTCGGACACCGGCCACGGCATTCCCGCCGATATCCTGCCGCGCCTCTTCGAGCCGTTCTTCACGACGAAGCCGCCCGGCAAGGGCAATGGCCTCGGGCTGCACATCGCGTACCGGACGGTGGTGCTGCGCCACGACGGACGGCTCAATGTCGTGGCCAACGAAGGCGGGACCACGTTTCAGGTGCGCCTGCCGCTCGTGCACCGGCACGCGGCGGTGCGATGAGCGCGTCAGCCTGGCGTGCGCCCGGAGACCGTGACGTGATGGGCGTCGTAGGACGGCGCGTTTTCATCGGCGGGCAATGACGAGCCTTGCGCCGCCGACAGAAGGCTTTCGACGGACGGGCCCATCGCGTCCGTGAACGTCTTCGGATGCACGCCGATCGCGAGCACCAGCACGGCCATCGCGCCGAACAATGCGAACTCGCGCTTGCCCAGATCGCGCAGCATCGCCACGCGGTCGTTCTTCACCGCGCCGAAGATCACGCGCTTGACCATCCACAGCGTATAGGCCGCGCTCAGAATCAGCGACGATGCCGCCGCCGCGCCGATCCAGAAGTTCACGCGGATCGCGCCCATCAGCACCAGAAATTCGCCGACGAAACCCGACGTGCCCGGCAAGCCGACATTGGCCATCGAGAACAGCATCGCGCAGGCGGCGAACCTCGGCATCGTGTTGGCGACGCCGCCGTAGGCATCTATCGAACCGTTGTTCGTGCGCTCGACCAGCACGCCCGTGCATAGCAGCATCGCGCCGGACACGATGCCGTACGACAACATCTGCACGACCGCGCCTTCGGTGCCGAGGCGGTCGAAGGTGAAGAGGCCGAGCGTGACGAGCCCCATGTGCGCGACGGCCGAGTACGCGAGCAGCTTGCGCATGTCCGTCTGCGCGAGCGCGACGAGACTGCCGTAGATGACCGCGACGAGCGACAGCGCGATCATCGCCGGGGCGAAGAAATGCGCGGCGTCGGGCACGATCGGCAGTACGTAGCGGAGCATCCCGTAGCCGCCGATCTTCAGCATGCCGAGCAGCACCGCCGCGCCAGTCGGCCCTTCTGCGTTGACGTCGGGCAGCCAGGTGTGGACCGGCCACATCGGCACCTTGACGGAGAAGGCCGCGAGGAAACAGACGAAGATCGCGATCTGCGGCGCGAAGCCAAGTTCGAGATGGCGCCATGCGTCGATGTCGAAGGTATGCGCCTGCGACCACAGATAGATCAGCGCGGCGAGCATCGCGAGCGAGCCGAGCAGCGAGAAGAAGAAGTAGCGGATGGCCGCGTAGACGCGCCGCTCGCCGCCGCCCCACGTGCCGATGAGCAGATACAGCGGAATCAGCGACGCCTCGAAGAACACGAAGAACAGCATGCCGTCGAGCGAGGCGAACACGCCCTGCATGCAGCCCGAGAGCACGAGAAACGCGCCGTAATACTGCGCGACCTGCTTCGTGACCGACTGCCACGACGCGATGAAGACGATGAGCGTCGTCACCGCCGTCAGCACGGTGAACCACAGCGAAATGCCATCGACACCGAGGTGATACGCGATGCCGAACTGCGGCAGCCATTCAACGCGCTCGACGAACTGCATCGCGCCCGAGGCAGCGTCGAAGTGCGCGACGAGCGGCACGAGCGGCAGCGCGCCGAGCACCGCGCCGAACAGGGCGGCCGCGCGCGCGAGCGTCGCGGACGGGCTGAACGTCAGCACGAAGATGCCTGACACCACGGGAATCCAGATGAGAAAGCTGAGGACTGACGGCAGATGCATGGGTTCGGTCGAAATCGAAAGCAAAGCGCGGCCGGCACGCGATGAGCGTGCTTGCGAAAACATTGCGCGATGACAGTGGAATGTAAGACAGGACGGTCGCGCGGATAGTCTCAGACCGGGCGCAACCTAAGGGTTAACGAGAATAACTCAAAGAAAAGATTTTGGGGGATTTGCGGCGCATCAAATTCATTGTGCGCGGCGGGATTGACATTTCCACGGCTTTTGCCGGGCGAAGGCGTCGGAGTGAATAAAACCGTTCGTTCGCTCCGGGCTTGCCCTGATTTGCCTTGAGCCGGCTGGCCCTTAGCCTAGAACGCAAGGAGACACGCATGCAGAAGATATTCAAGGCCACCGTTCTGGCGCTCGTCGCGTACCTCGTCGCCGACCGCGCGACGCTCCACGCTCAGGGAAGCGAAGTCGCGGCGGCGTCGTGCGTCGAGCGCGCCGCGCAGATCGAATTCGACGCGCTCGCCAAGGGCTTCAGCCACGCCGCCGCGAGCAGCCAGCGCGACGCGTCCCGGTCGCAATGTCTCGTGTCGGGACGCGCGCGCTCCTGAACTGCCGTCAGTTCAGCTTCACCGTGGGGCGCACGCGTTCGCGCAGCCATTGGCTCGCCGCGTACATCGCCGCGCGCTTGACGCCCGTCAGCCCCATGATGTGCCTGCGATAAAGATGCCGGTAGGCCGACGCCGCGATCCATCCGTCGACGAACAGCGGCCCGCGCAGCAGCTCGCTCATCAGCGCGCCCGCCGCGCCCGCGCGTCCGAACGAAATGAGCGTGCCCTGATCGCGATATGAGAAGTCCTGCACGGCTCGACCGTCGAGACGCCGCGTGAGGGCATCGGCGAGATAGACCGCTTGCTGGCACGCGGCCTGCGCGCGCGGCGGCACGAGCGCGTCGCCTTTCGATGCGGCGCACGCGGCGCAATCGCCCATCGCGTAGATGCCTGAGTCGGGCGCGATCTGCAGATTTCCATCGACGATGACCTGTCCCAGCCGGTTTAACGGCAAGCCTTCGAGCGTGCGCAACACGGGCGGTCCTTCGACGCCCGCGGCCCAGATCGTGATGTCGCTCGCGAGCGTTTCGCCATCGGCGGTGACGACGGCGTTCGCTTCCACCGACTGCACGCGGCAGCCGAGCCGCACGTCGACGCCGAGCCCGCCGAGCACGTCTTTCGCGCGCGTCGAGATGCGCTCGGGCAACGCGGGCAGCACGCGCGGCGCGCCTTCGAGCAGGCGGATGCGGATATCGTCGGACGGATCGAGCGAGGCGAGATGATAGTCGCGCAGCATTTCCGCGGACCCGCGCAGCGCGGCGGCCAGCTCGACGCCGGTCGCGCCGCCGCCGATCACCGTCACCGACACGGGCGTCTTGACGGCGTCATGGCCCGAACGCAGCAGGCTCGACAGCAGACGCCGCCTGAAGGTCTCCGCCTGATCCACGGTTTCGAGCGTCAGCGCATGCTCGTTCGCACCCGGAATCGAAAAGAAATTGGTGACGCTGCCGAGCGCGAGCACGAGCGTATCGAACTGGAGCGTCCGGCGCGGCAAAAGCGGGCGGCCATCGACATCGGTTGTCTCGTCGATGACGATCTCGCGGCGGCCCCGATCAATGCCCGACAGCGCGCCCTGTTCGAAGCGGAAGTGGTTCCATTTCGCGTGCGCCGCGTAATCGATCTGATGACTGGCCGCGTCGATCTGGCCTGAAGCGACTTCATGCAGGAGCGGCTTCCAGAAGTGCGTCGGAAAGCGGTCGATGAGGATGACTTCGGCCCGGCGCCGCTTGCCCGGACCATTGCCGAGCCGCGTCGCGAGCTCGAGCCCGGCCGCGCCGCCGCCCACGATGACGATGCGGTGGGGCGTATCGACCTGGTGTCGCGCATAAGTGTTCAACATCATCGTTCTCCCATCGATTGAATGCATGCGTGTCGCCGCGGGCCTTGCTTGACGACGTCATGGGAAAAAATATAAGGTCGAGGAAACATTTGCGCTATTTAGTATTTATCGCCGACTCATAAGTTTTCACTAATGTTAAAGACGACGACCTTCCGCCAGTTGCGCACTTTGCAGACCGTTGCGCGCGTGGGCAGCATTTCGGGCGCGGCCGAGGAATTGCATCTGACGCAGCCGGCGGTATCGCTGCAAATTTCGCTTCTGGGCGAGGCGGCGGGCACGCCGCTCTTGCGCCGCGTGGGGCGCGAGATTCAGTTGACCGCCGCGGGCGAAGTCATGGCGCGTTACGCGAACGAGATCCTGAGTTTGTGGAACGAGGCCGGCGAAGAAGTCGCGGCGTTGCGCGGAGAACTGGGCGGCACGTTGCGCATCGGGGCGATCACGACGGCGGAGTATCTCGTGCCGCCGCTGCTCGTGAGATTCACGAAGGAGAGGCCGGGCGTGAAGCTGCAGTTTCGCATCGGCAATCGCGATGACATCGTGCGGATGCTCGCGACAAACGAGATCGACCTCGCGATCATGGGACGGCAGCCGCGCGAGTTGCGCACGAGCGCCGCCGCGTTCGCGAAGCATCCGATGGCGTTCGTCGCCGCGCCATCGCATCCGCTCATGCGCGCGAAGCGCGTGTCGCTGACCGATCTCGAATCGGCCAACCTGCTCGTGAGGGAGCGCGGCTCGGGCACGCGCGTCGCGATCGAGGCGCTGTTCAAGGAAGCGGGATTGAAGCTGCATGCGGCGTCGGAGCTATCGAGCAACGAGGCGATCAAGCAGTTGGTCGAAGCGGGGCTCGGCGTCGCGTTTCTTTCGCTGCATGCGTGCGCGCTGGAGATGCAGGCGGGACTGCTCGCGACGCTGCGCGTGCCATCGACGCCGATCGAGCGGTTCTGGCATGTCGTGCATATGTCGGAGCGGAGGCTGCCTCAGGTGGCGAATGCGTTTCGGGAGTTTTTGGTGCAGTCGGGGGCGGGGGCGGGGCGGAAGGCGCGGTGATTGCAGAGCGGAAGATACCGATGTGAGCTCGCCTAACGGTACTCGTCGATGTCGATTTCTATCCCCGTGGCATCGGCCATTTCTCGAATGTCGTCGGGTACGTCTGGCATGCGATTGCCGGATTCGTTGATCCAAAAGCAGAAGAAGCGAGCGCTCGCGCCTTGCTGCTGGAGATGTTCGCGAAGGTCGGCACGCGGAAGGCCGAGCCGTGTTATGAGGAACCGAAAATGCGGCCCGAGCGTATCGCTCTGAACCACGCCTTCGCTGTCGAAACTCCAGACGCCGGTGCGCCGCAGCCGTGACTCAACGAATTAGCGCCACGCTTCGCGCGATCCTGAATGCGGCGGCAATCGCGTGGACGTGAAACGCCTGCACGGTCATCTACGTGCGTGGCAGCGACATCGAGATGACCGATATCGGCGGATACGAGGAGGCCTCACGATTCCCGCGCCGAGCCGACAATTTCTTCAATCTGGATATCGTTTCGGACAACTCTTAATTCACTATATTATTGATTCTGGGCAGCAAATTCTTGCGTAACAATCTGCCGGGCCTCTAAGTCCGCGTGGGCTTCACGAACGATGACATCGACAGGGTGTTCGTGATGGGCGCGCATTTCGATTACTCGAAACGCAAGCACGTTCACGGACTGGATGGATTTAAGCCTACCAACTACTGTCCGCTGACGCTTTAAATCATGATTATCAGCCCTCCATTCCTCCCGGCTGCGGGCCTGAGGAATACCGATGCCACAGTCAATCCGCCCATCGTCGATCTGATGATGGACAAGGTGGACGAGTTCGAACTCGCCCACGGAACCTACCCGATCGGGTTTGACAGACGCTGGCATTGCGGCGCGCATCTGATGCCGTCGATGCAAAACGAAAAAGTACGCGCCATTGCTGATGGTGAGGTTGTTGCGTATCGCGTGTGCCAGAAGGCCTACGATGGCGGCGGTGGAAGGCCCGACAGCAATGCGGGCTTCGTCCTGCTCAAACACTCGACTGAGACGGGCGACGGCCGGACGCTGAAGTTTTATTCGTTGTACATGCATCTGCTCGACCTGAGTAGCTACAACGGAGCGGATGGAACGTTGCTCCCGGAATTTTTGAAGATGCCCACGCCGGGCGGCGACACCGCGCCATCCCCCGCGCAGAAAGGCGTCAATCTCAAGGTGCGGAGAAAGGATGTGCTCGGCTGGGTAGGTGCATGCCACGCTCAGCAGCATCTGCACTTCGAGATTTTCATGACCAAGACGGATTACGATGCCTACTTCGGTCGCACGCAGCTTGGAAAGCCGACGGCGAGTGTGGCGACCGGCAACGATTGCTGGGGGCACACCTACTATGTGATTCCCGCAGGCTCGTCGTTTCGCGCGCTCCCGCCCGGCGCCGATTCGCAGAAGAAGCTCAAGGGTATCGCCTTCGATCCTCTGCAGGCGGATCGAAACGAAGAGCAGTTGTTTGTGGAGATGTTCTTTCACAAGGGCAGTAAGTTCACCAACGTATGGGCTATATCGGGTGAAAGCCGAACGTTGCTCACGCCCACGCCAGTGAAAGAGACAGACTACGAATACGACATGTACAAGCGTGCTACGGCGCTGTACCCCGCTTGTCCGAGCGATGGCTATGAGTTGCTCCGGTTCGGACGAATTCTCTCGCCATCGCCCACGCTGGGTGTGGCGACGGGCGCCACCCCGCCGCCGGTCGATGCCAGCGTCCAGGGAAATCCTCGACCCAGAGACGGGGAGAATCCTCGCGCGACCTGGATGCGGGTGACGTTCGCCGCCGGACGGGAAGGCTATATCGACGTGAGCCCTGACGCGATTTTGAAGCTGTCCGACGCCGACTTCTCAGGGCTCGCAGGCTGGGAAAAGATCAGCGAAGGCAACACGCCGTTCAGCGCCGACGGACTGTGTGATATCGATGCGCTCAAGAAAATCGTCAGAGACACGAAGGAGCATCAAACGCCGCAGGAAACCGCGTTGAAGGCGGAGCACAAGAAGGAGGCTGTGCTTGCCAATTACGTCAAGACGAACAAGGCTATCCGTGAGCGATTAAAGGGATTCGTGTGCGAAGCGCCAAGCGAATGGGATAGCTCGAACAACGAGGAGCGTTATCGCAAGCTGAAGGATGAGGGCGAGTTTTATCACGGCGATGACGACGGCTACGCTGCATTCATGAAACTGCTGAAGTCATTTCAGTTTTGGGATAAGACGGGTTTTGCGGATGGCGAGAAGATGTGGTTTTTTCATCCGCTCGCGTTTGTGCGGCACTTTAGAAAGTGTGGGTGGTTAGGTCGAAATGATCTATCGAAGATTTATAACGAGTCTACCTATGTCGCTCTTGGAAAAAAGGGTGAGGACTATAAGGAGCTCTATCGAAAATCGATAAATAACGTCCTTAGAAAATATGCCCTTAATAAAGCACCCCGTAGTTCTCATTTCTTCGGGCAATGCGCCATTGAATCATTTTACATGATGGTCGTGAGAGAAGCGTCGATCGGCATTGCAAATGCTGTTAAAACAGGTCACACTTCAATAATGCCTGAATCGCGTGGATATCTCCGTTCTCCGCCTGCGGCAGAAGCAGACGTGGCTTACTTCAAAAAACTGTATGAAGGACGAGCAGTCCTCGGAAATTCCGATGTTGGCGACGGAGTCAAGTTCAGAGGACGGGGTTTCAAACAACTCACGGGTCGGTACAACTATTCGGAGTATTGGGTATATCGTGGCTGGCTAGACGGGAAATTGTATGACCACGCTTGGTTCGAAAAAACTGTCAATGGTCGGCCGATGCCCGGTCCGCAAATTGACAATCCTGAGGAAGTGGGAAACGATCCCTATAGCTGTGTAGATACAGCCGGATTTTTTTGCACGCGATATCTAGTGACTAAGGCAGCAGATAACGGCATTACGGAGAATGTGTCGAAGAGCCTCACGAAAAAGGTTAATCCTGCTGACACTACAAGTCCACCGAAGCGTTGGAAGGAAACGCAAGAGGCACATAACATCTTGGGAGATTCGGTGTGAGAATTTTTATCTTTGTTTGCTGCTTCGTTTTTTGGTTGAACAGTGCTAGTGCTGACGCGATCAAATCATGTTCTGACGACTATTCAATCGCAATTGGTTTGCATTCGAACGTGATTCGCGTTAGTAAAGAGGGCAAGGTATTTGCGGTTGCTAAAAGCGATCACGATATCGTTGGAGGGGTTTTTAGTCTGGATGATTCATACCTTGTGGTTTATGGCTTGCCAGCGAAAGTAGATAGGAGAAGTCCGCAAGCGGAAATTCTGTCGATTTACTCTACACATCCACGACTTCATCTGATAATGAAGCGAACCTACGGAGGCGGAATCTACGACATTGGTTTCGGGGTCAATCAAAGAAGTATATTTGTGAATAGTCGGTTTGGGTTTGAAATCATCGATTTTCAAAGAAAAAAAGTTAGAAGTTTTGACTTGATGTCCGAGCCTCAATTTACCAAAGAATTCTGTGCGAAACGGTAGATATTCGCCTCGCAAAGAAGCTTTTTTAGAGATTTGTCGTTCACAACCGCTTCGTTGAAGAAATTGTGGTCCGACGAACCTGAACCTAACGACGGAACCCGATATTGAAATGGATGACCAAACGGACGACCCATCGTCTGTTTGTGGAGATGTTCTTTCACAAGGGCAGTAAGTTCACCAACGTCTGGGCTGTATCGGGTGAAAACCGAACGCTGCTGACGCCCACCAGTGAAAGAAACGCACGTGCCGTGGCTTTCGCGCGTTGTTCGTCCGCGGCGTCGGTGAAATGCGTGGTCGAATTCCGTCTCCCAAGAGCTTCCCTTCCGTTTGGGTCGAGATAAAATCATCAGTATAGCGAATCGACGGATCGCGATGATTGAATCGACCCATAGTGCGTCGCCTGAAATGAATTTCGCGCTCTGGGGGCACCGCCAACGAAGCAAAGCCCCACCCCACTACAATAACCCCATACCAAGCCCCAACCCCCATTCCGCTGATCAATCCCACCGCTTCGCCCATAGCAGGAGCGTCCATGTTCGGCAATTTGCTGCGTATCGAAAGAGGACCGGACTGGCAATTCGCTTTCCACACGGATAGCTGGGCCGTCGCGACACTGCTCGTGGCCATCCTGCTCCTCGCAATCGTGCTGGCGAGCGTCGTCTGCTACTACCTGACGCGCTGGATCATGCTGATGATCGTCAGCCGGCTCGCGCGCAAGGAAGGGCGCAAGTGGCTGATCGCCGCCGAGCGGCATCACGTGTTTCACCGGCTCGCGCCGCTCGTGCCCGCGGCCATCATCTACGCATCGGCGCCGATGCTCGCCGGCCTCTCGTTTCCCGTGATCCCGGCTCTCGGACGGCCTCTGGCCATACTCGCGGCCTGCTACATGGTCTACACGCTGGTGCGCGCATTGCTCGCGCTGCGCGACAGCATCGAGGAGCGTTACAGCCACTTCCCGACGGCGAGCGAAAGGCCCATCAAGAGCTTTCTGCAGATCACCACCATCGTGCTGTATCTGGTCGCGCTGATCGCCGTGGTGTCATTGCTGCTCGAACGCTCGCCGCTGTATCTGCTCACCGGTCTTTCCGCCATCACGGCGCTGCTCATCATCATCTTTCGCGACTCGTTGCTCGGCTTCGTCGCCAGCATTCAACTCACCGCTTACGACATGCTGCGCGTGGGCGACTGGATCGAAGTCCCCGGCTTCGTCGCCGATGGCACCGTGATCGATATCTCGCTCAACACGATCAAGGTGCGCAACTTCGATAACACCATCGTGATGTTGCCGAGCCAGCTTCTTCTGACCCACAGCGTGAAGAACTGGCGCGGCATGACGGAAGCACGCTGCCGGCGTCTGCGGCATGCGATTCACATCGATGTCGACACGATACGTTACCCCGACGACGCACTGCTCACGCGCATACAGGAAGCCATCCGGCGTCCGCTCGCCGTGCCCGACGACGAGCGCCGCACGAACCTCGGCTGGTATCGGCTCTATCTCGGCGGATATTTCAGGCAGCACGCCGCCGTGCGCCGCGACATGCCGCTCGTGATCCGTCACGTGCAGTCCGCGGCGCCCATCGTCGCAGTGGAGATCGTGCTCTATATCGACGAGATACGCTGGGAGCGATACGAAAACCTGCAATCGGACATGCTCGATCACGCCTATGGCATCGTGCCGCTATTCGGCCTGCGTTGCTATCAGCGCGACCGGTCCTCGTCCGCGTCATGACACCGGCGCAGATTCGACGCGCTTCTTCGGCACCGCCTTCAGCAAGGCGAGAATGCGCAGCGCCTGATCGACTTCCTTCTTCATTTCATCGATGAGCCATTGCGCCACCGCGCGCGTGCTCTCCGAAGGATTCGACGAACGATGCTCCAGCACGTAATTGCAGCCCGTTTCGATATAGCGGTTCCATGCAGGAATCACTTTGCCCTCGTTGAGCGGCGCCGCGATCGCCAGCAGCCACCCCAGCACGACGCCCTGGCCGAGCATCGCGCATTGCACCGCGAGTCCCGGATCGGTGTGATGCACCGCCTCGCCGATGCCCCTGTCCGACAGACCCGTCGCACGATGAAAGTCGGCCCATGAATGCGTGGTCACGTCGAGATGAATGTAGGCGTGACCTTCGGCGCGCCTGGGCGCATCGAGCGGACCGAATGCATCGAGATAGTTAGGGCTGCAAACCGGAACGATGATCTCCGGACACAGCAGAAGCGGATCGTCGTCCGATCCGGGTCCGTGGAGACGAATGCCGAGATCGGCATCTTCGAGCGGTCCATACAGACGGCCCGCCATGACCTGCAGGCGCAGATTGATGGAAGGGAACGTCTTGCGAAAGTCGGCATAGCGCGGCAGCAGCCACAGCGCGGCGAAACCGCTCGCCAGCGAAAGCGTGACGATCTCGCCTTGCGCATGATCGCGCTTGAGTTCGTCGATGGTGTCGCCGATCTGCCCGAAGCCGGACGCGACCGCGCGCTGCAATGTTGCGCCGCGATCAGTCAGGGTTAGCCCTAGCTTCGTGCGCTCGAAAAGTCTGAAGCCGAGCGCATCCTCCAGCCGCGCGACCATGCGGCTCACCGCCACGGGCGTCACGTTGAGCTCGCCGGCCGCCTTGGTGAAGCTCAAAAGCCGCGCGGAGGTTTCGAAGACGAGCAGCGCCTGAAGCGAGGGAAGTCGAAGACTCATACAACACCATGTTATGGGGCATGCATCGATTTGTAATTTGACGGCGCAAATTGGCCTCCTTACCTTGAGCCCGACGTCCACTTCATTCGCAGGCCATGACCACTGCTTCGTCGGACCCGTTGCTGCAGCCGTTCACCCTCAAGCATCTCGTGCTCAAGAACCGCGTGATGAGCACGAGCCACGCAAGCCGCCTGACGCGCGACGAATTCCCGCAAGAGGTTTATCAACGGTATCACGAGGAAAAAGCGAAAGGGGGCCTCGCGCTGACGATGTTCGGCGGCTCATCGAACGTCAGCCTCGACAGTCCGAACACGTTCCAGCAGATCAACGTATCGACAGACGCGGTGGTGCCGCATCTGCGGCGCTTCTCCGACCGCGTCCACACGCACGGCGCGGCGCTGATGTGTCAGATCACGCATCTCGGGCGGCGCGGCGACGCCTACACGGAACCGTGGCTGCCGATGATCGCGCCATCGCCCGTGCGCGAAACGCTGCACCGCGCCATGCCGCAGGCGATCCACGATGCCGACATCAAACGCGTGATACGCGATTTCGGCCTCGCCGCGAAGCGCTGCCGCGATGGCGGGCTCGACGGCATCGAAACGCATGCGGGCGGTCATCTCATCGGCCAGTTCATGGACCCGACCGTGAACCTGCGCACCGACAAATACGGCGGTTCCACGGCAAATCGCGTGCGCTTCGCGATCGAGGTTCATGAGGAGATCCGCAAGCAGGTCGGCGATGATTTCATCGTGGGCTTTCGCTTCGCGCTCGAAGACGGATGCAGCTTCGAGGAAGGGCTGGAGATGTCGCGCATCCTGCAGGGCACCGGTCTCTTCGATTTCTTCAACGTCACGTTCGGGCGCATGGACACGAAGATGGCGCTCGCGCTCAATTCGATGCCCGCCATGTTCGTGAAGTCCGCGCCGTGGCTGCCGAAAGCCGCCGCATTCAAGCGCGCGGTCGACCTGCCCGTCTTTCATGCCGCGAAAATCGCCGATCTCGCCACCGCGCGCTACGCGATCCGCGAAGGCCTGCTCGACATGGTCGGCATGACGCGCGCACATATCGCCGAGCCGCATCTCGTGAAGCTCGTCGAAGCGGGCAAGGAGGATGAAGCGCGGCCATGCGTCGGCGCATCGTTCTGCCGCAATTTCCGCGCGACGTGCATCCATAATCCGGCGACATCGCGCGAAACGTACCTCACGCACGACATACCGGAGGCCGCGCAAAAGAAGCGCGTGCTGATCGTCGGCGCGGGACCGGCAGGGCTCGAAGCCGCGCGCATCTGCGCGACGCGCGGCCATGACGTCACCGTGCTCGAAGCGAACTCGACGGCGGGCGGGCAAATGCTGCTCGCGGCGACGGGAAGCTGGCGGCGCGATCTCATCGGCATCGTCGACTGGCGTGTGTCCGCGCTCGAAAGATTGAGCGTCGATGTGCGCTACAACCACTACGCCGAATTGAGCGATGTGCTCGATCATGGCGCGGACGTCGTCATCATCGCGACGGGCGGCCTGCCGAATCTCGATGCGCTGCCGGGCGCCGAGCACTGCAAGTCCGTGTTCGATGCGCTCACGGAAACGCCGCCGCGCGAAGGCAGCGTGATCGTGTACGACGGCACCGGCCGCCACAACGCATATCTGTGCGCGGAACGTTATGTCGATGCGGGCCTCGACGTATCGCTCGCGCTCATCGACAGCATGCCCGCGCAAGAGACCGGCGGACGCGGCGACGATCAGGTCTGGATGCGCAACATCGCGCGCTGGGACGTGCCCGTGCGCACGAACATCGAGCTGATCGAAGTGCATGCGTCATCGAACGGCAAGCGCCGCGCCGTGTTCCGTCATCATCTGACGAATGAGCTCGTCGAAGTGGAAGCGGATCATGTCGTCGTCGAGCGCGGCATGCTCGCTGTGGAGGATCTTTTCGAAGCGGCGCGCATGTACTCGGCCAACGACGGCTATACCGACCTCGAAGCGTTCGCGACAGGCAAGCCGCAACCCGAAACGCAGGCTGGAGAAGGCCAGTTTCATCTGTACCGCATCGGCGACGCGAGCGCGTCGCGCGACATTCATACGGCCATCTACGACGCATACAGGCTTTGCCTCGCGCTGTGAAGGCCCATTCCATCGTCCCGCGTAAAGACCAGACCCAAGCGAGGCTGACCATGACATTGCCGAAGGAACTCGTTGTCGCCGATCCTGGCCGCCGCAAGGCGATCAAAACGCTTGCCGCGGCGACGATCATCTTGTCGGGCGCATCGCACCTTGCATTCGCTGCGACAGAGGCGACGCCGCAACGCGGTGGACGCATTCGCGTCGCACTGGCGAACCAGTCGCTGACGGATTCGCTCGATCCCGCGAAAGGCACGCATACCGGCGACTACTCGCGCGCCTATATGTTCTATAGCGGCCTCACCGAGCTCGACGCCGACTTCAAGACGCAGAACGCGCTCGCGGAAAAGCTCGAATCCGACGACTTCGTGAAGTGGACCGTCACGCTTCGGCCCAACGTGCATTTCCATGACGGCAAGCCGTTCACATCCGACGATGTCGTGTTCTCGCTGATGCGCCACAAGGACCCCGCCACGGCCTCGAAAGCGAAGTCGATCGCGGATGGCATCGCATCGGTCAAAGCGGAGGGACCGCTCAAGGTCGAGATCATGCTGACCGAGCCGAACGTCGATCTTCCCGCGCTGCTCGCGATTCCGCACCTCGTGATCGTCGCGGCGAACACGACGGACTTCTCCAAGGGCAACGGCACGGGCCCGTTCGTGGTCAAGGAGTTCACGCCCGCGCAACGCTGCATCGGCGCGCGCAATCCGAACTTCTGGAAGCCGGGGCGTCCGTATCTCGACGAAGTGGAGATCATCGGTATCGGCGACGATGCGGCGCGCACCAATGCGCTCCTCGCGGGCGACGTGCAACTGATCTCGCCGCTGCCCGCGCGCGATGTCGAGCGCGTGAAGCAGACCGGCAAGGTGACGATCCTCGAAAGCCCGTCGCAGTTGTATTCGGATCTCGCGCTGCGTCAGGACATGCTGCCGACGAAGAGCGCGGACTTCAACGAAGGCATCAAGTATCTGCACGACCGTCAGCGTATCGTGAAGGTAATGCTGCAAGGCCACGGCACGCTCGCGAACGATCATCCGGTGCCCGAGTGGCATCCGTACTACATGAAGGGTTTGCCGCAGCGCGCGTACGATCCGGACAAGGCGCAGTTCCACTTCAAGAAGGCCGGCACGCCGGGCGCGCGTGCTGAGATTATCGCGCCGCCATCGGTGGAAACCGCGCTCGATTCAGCCATGATGGTCCAGCAGGCCGCGAAGCAGGCGGGTGTCGATATCAACGTGCGCCGCGTGCCCGCCGATGGCTACTGGACGACGTACTGGATGAAGTACCCGATGACCTACGGTTCGATCCTGCCGCGCCCGACGCTCGATCTGCTGTACACGCAGTTCTTCCGCTCGAATGCGAACTGGAACGAATCGGGCTGGAAGAACGAGCAGTTCGATCAACTGCTGGTGCAGGCGCGCCGCGAGCGCGATGAAGCGAAGCGCAAGCAGATGTACGGCGACATGCAGACCATCATCTACGAGAAGAACAGCCTCGTGATTCCCGCGTTCATCAACTTCATCGATGCGCAGAGCTCGACGCTGCGCGGCCTGAAGGGAAGCCCGTCGGGCCGCGTAATGGGCTATCGGTTCGCGGAGTTCGCGTGGCTGCAAAAGGCGTGATCTACCACAGCGCCTGACTCGTCAGCGCGAACTGCGCGAGCGTTTCATCGGCGGATGGCGTGCCGTTCAGCGCCATCTGCTCGATGGTGTCGACGAGCGGCAGCCCGAGCCCTTCGAGCCACGTCGAAAGGCCATAGCGCAGCGGTGTATCGACGCGCACGAACATGCCCGCGTTCAGCGCGAGCCAATAGCTGATCAACGCCTTGGCGCGGCTCTGGTCCGGCGATTCGGGCGCGATCACGGGACCGATCACATGGCCGTCGCCAAAACGCCGGAAGAGCGCGAAGCCGATCAGCTCGCCATCGCGATCGAGTGCGATGCCGCTCGACGTATCGAGCAATTCGGGCAGCAGCGCGGTGCGATCCAGTCCGCTCGCGCGCGACGCGAGATCGGCGAGGCGCGGCGTGTCCTTCGCGCCGATCGGCCGCAGCCGTTCGCCGGGCGGCAAGGACACGAGCGGCGGCTGAAACGCCGCGCCCTGATGTTGATGGATCGTATCGATGCGCGTGAAGCCGCGTGCCTCGCATAACGGCACGCCTTCGTTCGATGCATGAATGAGCAGCATGCGCTGACCGAACTTCGCGATCGAACGATCGAGCAGTCCGCGCCCGATACCGCGCCGCTGATATTCCGGCGACACGATGAACATGCCGATCGTCGCGGCAGCCGCGCCGAACTCCCATGCGAGCGCCGTGCCGACGACCTGGCCCTGACCGTCGACCGCGGCGAAGCCATGACCGAGACGCGCCGCGAAGCGCAGGTCTTCGGCGCGATGCCGCCATTTGACGGAGGTGGTCAACGCGTGTGCAGCGGGAATGTCGTCGAGCGTGAAGGCCCGGTATTCGATCACATCGTTCTTGTTTGAGTCGGGCACGCCGGCCTCCTCATCCTGAGACATTTACCGTGACTTTGACACCGCGCAGCGCGCATGGCTAGGACGATCTTCCTGTCCCGCACGGCGCTTGGGGCGCGCGCATGATGCAACGCAAAACAGCGGGTTATCGCGGCGAGAACACGCGCGCTGTGCTGAATCGGCAATTTTGTCAGCGAAATATGCCGGCGCTCTGGTCCTACGATGAAGCCATGTCAACGCCACGTCCCGGAGGACTCACGCATATGGACCGTTTCGATCCCGCCAGCATCGGCATCAGGAGCGGGCATTTCATTGGCGGCGAACTGATCGATGCGGGCGCATCGCGTATCGACGTGTCGCGCCCGTCGGACGGCGTCGTCTATGCATCGGTGCCCATCGCCGATGAAGCGATGATCGACTACGCCGTGCAGAACGCATATAACGCGTTCAGACAGAGCGACTGGGCGCGGCGCGCGCCTCGCGAACGCGCACGCGTGCTGCGCAAGTTCGCCGATCTCGTCGCCGCCGATGCCGCCCATCTCGCGCCGCTCGAAGCGCTCGGATCGACGCGTCCCGTGCGCGATGCGTACAACTGGGACGTGCCGTTCACCGCCGAAAGCATCCGCTTCTATGCGGAGTTCGCCGACAAGATCGGCGGCGATGTCGCGGCGACCGATCATCGTCATCTCGGCATGACGATCGCCGAGCCGTATGGCGTGATCGGCGCGATCGCACCGTGGAATTTTCCGCTCGTGATGGGCATCTGGAAGACCGCGCCCGCGCTCGCGGCGGGCAATGCGGTGGTGCTGAAGCCTTCGGAGATGACGCCATTTTCCGCGCTGCGTCTTGCCCAACTCGCGCTCGAAGCGGGCGTGCCGCCAGGCATCTTCAACGTCGTTCAGGGCGATGGCCGCATCACCGGCGATGCGCTCGTGCGTCATCCGCGCATCGGCAAGGTGACGTTCACCGGATCGACGCGCACCGGCGCCGCGATCATGGCCGCGTGCGCGGAGACGGGCACGAAGCCGGTCACGCTCGAACTCGGCGGCAAGAGCCCGCAGATCGTATTCGCCGATGCGACGCGTATTGATGACGTGGCGCGGCGCATCGCGGGCGCGATCACCGGCAACGCGGGACAGGTGTGCGTCGCGGGCTCGCGGCTGCTCGTGCAACGCGCTATCGCCGATGAACTGATCGAGCGCATCGCGCATGTCTTCGGCGAGCTCAAGGCCGGACCGACATGGGCTGCGGGCACGACCTTGCCGCCGATCATCTCCGAGCCGCAGGCGCAGCGCATCGACGGCATCGTTCAGCGCAGCATCGCGAATGGCGCGACCTTGCGTTGCGGCGGCCTGCGCGCGGATGCAGCGACGCCCGGCGCGTTCTACTCACCGACTCTGCTGTGCGATGTCACGCCGGAAAGCGAAGCCGTGCGCAGCGAGATCTTCGGCCCCGTGCTGACCGCGCAAGTCTTCGATACGGAAGAAGAAGCGCTCGAACTCGCCTCGCATCCCGAATACGGTCTTGCCGCGGGCGTGCATACGGCGGATATCGGCCGCGCGCTGCGCATGGTGCGCGGCATCGAAGCGGGCACCGTATGGGTTAACCGCTATGGCCGCACGAGCGACTTCGTGATTCCGACGGGCGGCTACAAGCGCTCGGGCATCGGCAAGGATCTCGGAAGGCAGGCGTATGAAGCGAATCTGCGCTTCAAGAGCGTGCTGATAGATAGCGAAGGATGAGCGAAGGTTGACAAGCACGATCGTTCAAAAAACACGCCGCATTTTGTGCTGCGGCGATGCCTCAAAACGCATGAGTTATAGCGCCGCGAGGCACGCATTCGACGCCATCAGTCATTTTTGCCCTGTTTAAATTTTCCTTAACGATTCGCTGTTCCTCGTTTTCAACACTGAACTCCGCACGGGTTCATCACACGACAGGACTGACACCATGATCGATTTCGAGCCGAAGTACATCACCTTCGACTGCTACGGCACGCTGACGAAGTTCCGCATGGCCGACATGGCCCGGGAGATGTACGGCGACCGCCTGCAAGGCGACGACCTGGAGCAATTCGTCAAGTTCTTCTCGGGCTATCGCCGCGACGAAGTGCTCGGCGCATGGAAACCCTATCGCGACGTGATCGTCAATTCGGTGCGCCGCACGTGCGAGCGCATGAATGTGGAATTCAACGAAGCCGAAGCCGAAAAGTACTACCTCGCCGTGCCGACGTGGGGTCCGCATCCGGACGTGCCGGAAGGCCTTTCGCGCCTGGCGAAGAAGTACAAGCTCGTGATTCTGTCGAACGCATCCAACGATCAGATTCAAAGCAACGTCGACAAGCTCGGCGCGCCGTTTCATCGCGTGTTCACGGCGCAGCAGGCGCAGTCGTACAAGCCGCGCATGCAGGGTTTCGAGTACATGTTCGACCAGTTGAATTGCAATCCGGAAGACGTGCTGCACGTTTCGTCGAGCCTGCGTTATGACCTGATGACCGCGCACGACCTGGGCATCAAGCACAAGGCGTTCGTCAAGCGCGGCCACGAGCCGGGCACGCCGTACTACGAGTATTACGAAGTGGACACCATCGGCGACCTCGCCACGCAGCTCGGTCTGTAACACCCTCCACTTCTCGCTGGCAATGCCGATGAAACTCGACTCCTACTGGCTCGATAGCGCGCCCGCGATGACGTCCGCGTGCGAAGGCCCGGCCGATGGTCAGGCCGACGTCGCCGTGATCGGCGGCGGGTTCACGGGTCTCTCGGCGGCGCTCGCGTTGGGCAAGCGCGGCGCGTCGGTCGTCGTGCTCGATGCGGGGCGCATCGGCGGCGGCGCGTCGGGGCGCAATGGCGGCCAGTGCAATACGGGCGTCGCGCAGGACTACGCGGCGCTGCGCGCGCAACTCGGTGTCGAGCGCGCGCAAGGCTGTTATCGCGCATATGCGGCGGCGGTCGATACCGTCGAGCGTCTGATCAAGGAAGAAGGCATCCATTGCGACTATCTCGCGTCGGGCAAGCTGAAGCTCGCCGCGAAGCCGCATCATCTCGATCACATCGCGAAGACCGCCGAACTGATTCGACGGGAAGTCGATCCCGACATCGATCTGCTCGATCGCGAGCAGGTCCGCAGCGAAGTGCAATCGGACGCGTTCTACGGCGGCTTGCTGCAACGTCACGGCGGTCAGATGCACATGGGCAAGTTCGCGGCCGGCCTCGCGCAAGCGGCAGTGCGGCAAGGCGCGCGTCTTTACGAACATGCCGAAGTGACGGCGATCGCGAAGGAAGGCAGCGCGTATCGCATCGACTCGAAGCGCGGCACGCTGCGCGCAAAACAGGTATTGATCGCGACGGGGCCTTCGAAGCACGGTCCGTTCGCGTGGTATCGGCGCAGGCTCGCGCCGGTCGGCTCGTTCATCATCGTGACGGAGCCGCTGCCCGAGGACCGGCTGAACCGGCTGCTGCCGAACCGGCGCTCGTACACGACGAGCCGTCTGATGCACAACTATTTTCGCGTCACGCCCGATGCGCGTTTGCTGCTCGGCGGGCGCGCGCGTTTCACCGCGTCGGAGCGTCCATCGGATGCGAAAAGCGGACGCATTCTGCAAGCCAATCTCGCAGCGATTTTTCCGGCGCTGGCCAACGTGCGCATCGACTATTGCTGGGGCGGTCTCGTCGATATAACGGCGGACCGCCTGCCGCGCGCGGGCCAGCACGACGGCATCTATTTCTCGATGGGCTACAGCGGCCACGGCACGCAGATGTCGACGCACATGGGCCAGGTCATGGCCGACGTGATGAACGGCAACGCGGACGCGAATCCGTGGCGCGATTTCGACTGGCCCGCGATTCCGGGCCATACGGGAAAGCCCTGGTTTCTGCCGCTCGTCGGCGCGTATTACTCGATCAAAGACGTGTTCTATTGAGGCATCGAAGCATCGAAGCATCGAAGCATCGAAGCATCGAAACATCGAAACATCGAAACATCGAAACATCGAAGCATCGAAGCATCGAAGCATCGAAGCAAAGACAGGCGGCCTAGATTCCAAAACGAAGCCGTCGACAATATCCACAGTCCCTATCGCGGAGAAGTTCATGAGCATCGACAAATCGCCCGAAGCACTCGCCCATGCCGATGCAGGCACACGGCTCGAAGAACTGACGCGCCGTGGCGCGTCGCGGCGCAACGTCCTGCGCGCGATGGCCGCGGGCGGACTGCTCTCCGTGACCGGCGCGGGCCTTCTCACCGCGAGCGGCGCGGCGTTCGCGCAGGACAAGCCGAAGCAGGGCGGACGCATCCTCGTGGCGACGCAGTCGTCTTCCGCCGCCGATACGCTCGATCCCGCCAAGGGCTCGCTCGGCACCGATTACGCCCGCGCGTTCATGTTCTACAGCGGCCTCACCGAACTCGACAATCATCTCGGCGCGAAGATGGCGCTCGCCGAATCGCTCGAAACGAAAGATGCGACCGTGTGGGTCGCGAAGCTTCGCAGCGGCGTGCAGTTCCACGACGGCAAGTCGCTCACGCCGCAGGACATCATCTATTCGCTGATGCGCCACAAGGACCCGGCGATCGGCTCGAAGGCGAAGACGCTCGCCGATCAGTTCAAGGAAGTCAAGGCGACCGGCCCGAACGAGGTGACCATCACGCTGACGGGCGCGAACGCCGATCTGCCCGTGATCCTGGCCGACTCGCATTTCCTCATCATCAAGGACGGCACGACGGACTTCAAGACGGCTGTCGGCACGGGACCGTTCAAGGTCAAGGAATTCGCGCCGGGCGTGCGCACCATTGGCGTGCGCAACGAGAAGTACTGGAAGCCGGGCATGCCGCATCTGGACGAAGTGGAGCTCATCGGCATCGCGGACGAACCGGCGCGCGTGAATGCGCTCATCTCGGGCGACGTGCAGCTCATCAACGCGGTGAGCGCGCGTTCGACCGAGCGCATCAAGGGCACGCAGGGTTTCACGGTGCTCGAAACGAAGACGGGTCAGTACACCGATCTCATCATGCGCGACGATGGCGGCATCACGGGCAACGCGGACTTCCGCCGCGGCATGATGTATCTGATGGACCGCGAGCAGATGCGCAAGACGATCTTCCGCGGCTATGGCGCGATCGGCAACGATCAGCCGATCGATCCGAGCAACAAGTACTTCATGTCGGGCCTGCCGCAGCGCGCATTCGATCCCGAGAAGGCGAAATTCCACTTCCAGAAGGCGAAGGTCGGCAACACGCCGATTCAACTGTACGCATCGCCGGCGGCGGAAGGCTCCGTCGAAATGGCCGTGTTGATGCAGCAGGTCGCGCCGCAGGCGGGCATCAATCTGCAAGTGATCCGCGTGCCGTCCGATGGCTATTGGTCGAATCACTGGATGAAGCATCCGCTCGGCTTCGGCAACATCAATGCACGTCCGAGCGCGGACGTCATCTTCACGCAGTTCTTCAAGTCCGATGCGCCGTGGAACGAAGCCAACTGGAAGAGCGAGCAGTTCGATCAGTTGCTGGTCAGCGCGCGCGGCGAGCCGGACGACGCGAAGCGCAAGAAGATCTACGGTGACATGCAGGAGCTCGTGCACACGGACGGCGGCATCGGCATTCCGATGTTCCAGAGCTCGCTCGACGCCCACACGACGAAGTTGAAAGGTCTCGGCGGCATTCCGCTCGCGGGCCTGATGGGCTGGATGTTCGCGGAGAACGTGTGGCTCGAAGCGTGAACGCGGTGTAAGCGGGGCGCGCGCCGTCATGTGCAACAGCGACGGCGCGCGATATGAACCCTTCAAAACGAGAGGCGATATCCGATGAAAGTTCATGCGCAACGACTCGTCGCCGCGCGCTTCGGCCTCGCGCTGCTCACGCTCCTGATCGTGTCGATGGTCGTGTTCGGCATTACCGGTCTCTTGCCGGGCGATGCCGCGCAGCAGGCGCTCGGCCAGGCCGCGACGCCCGAGCAGGTGGAAGCGCTGCGACATCAGTTCGGCCTCGATCAGCCCGCGATCACGCGTTACGTGCAGTGGCTCGTGCATGTCGTGACGGGCAACTTCGGCACGTCGCTGTCGAACAATCTGCCCGTGAGTGAGCTGATCGCGACACGTCTGCCGAACTCGCTCGTGCTCGCCGGACTCACGGCGCTCGTCTCCGTGCCGGTCGCGCTTTTCATCGGCATTGCATCGGCGATGTATCGCGGCTCGCTCCTCGATCGCACGCTCAACGTCGTCACGCTGTCGACGGTCGCCGTGCCGGAGTTTCTCGTCGCGACCATCGCCGTGCTCATCTTCGCGGTGAAGCTGCGCTGGCTGCCGGCGTTGTCGTACCTGTCGGATGTGTCGTCGTTCGGCGCGCTCCTGCGCACTTACGCGATGCCGGTGATGACGCTCTGCTGCGTGATCGTCGCGCAGATGGCGCGCATGACGCGCGCGGCGGTGCTCGATCAACTGAACGCGTCGTATGTGGAAATGGCGGTGCTCAAGGGCGCTTCGCCCATGCGCGTCGTGTTGCGGCATGTGTTGCCGAACACCATCGGGCCGATTGCGAACGCGGTCGCGCTGAGCCTCTCGTATCTGTTCGGCGGCGTGGTGATCGTCGAATCGATCTTCAATTATCCCGGTCTCGCGAGTCTCATGGTCGATGCCGTCACGAACCGCGACATGCCGCTCGTACAGGGCTGCGTGATGGTGTTCTGCGCGGCGTATCTGTCGCTCGTGCTCATCGCCGATCTGGCTCAGATCGTCTCCAACCCGAGGCTGCGTCAACGATGAATCGGAACGTCTCTTCACACGCCACGACCGTGATATACGATCAACCGCCAGCCGACGCGCCACAAGAACAAGCGCCCGCCGCCGTCAGACGCAGCGCGTTGAGCCGGCTCGTGCATCGCTTCTCGGTGCTCGGGCTGATCGGTCTTTTCATCGTGATCTTCTGGCTCGCCATTGCGTTCATCGGGCCGGTCGTCGCGCCCTACAAAGGCGGCGCGTTCACATCGACGGAAATCTTCGGCTCGTATAGCGCGGCGCATCTGCTCGGCACCGACTATCTCGGCCGCGACATGCTGAGCCGCATTCTCTACGGCACGCAATACACGGTCGGCCTCGCGCTCGCATCGACCGTGGCGGCGAGCGTCATCGGCACGTTCTTCGGTCTGGTCGCGGCGGTGTCGGGCCGCTGGGTCGATGAAGTGCTGAGCCGTCTCTTCGATGCGCTCATCTCGATCCCGAGCAAGATTCTCGCGCTCGTGGTGATCGCGGCGTTCGGCTCGTCCATTCCGATGCTGATGATGGTCGCCGCGCTCGCGTATATCCCCGGCGCGTTCCGCATCTCGCGTTCGCTCGCGGTGAACATCATGACGCTCGAATACGTGCAGGTCGCGAAGGCGCGCGGCGAAAAGCTGTTCTATATCGCGCGCGTGGAAGTGCTGCCCAACATGATTCATCCGATGCTCGCGGACTTCGGCCTGCGCTTCGTGTTCATCGTGCTGCTGCTCTCGGGCCTGAGCTTCCTCGGCCTCGGCGTGCAGCCGCCGAATGCGGACTGGGGCTCGCTCGTGCGCGAGAACATCGGCGGTCTTGCTGAAGGCGCGCCCGCCGTGCTGATGCCAGCGGTTGCGATCGCGACGCTCACGGTCGGCGTGAATCTGCTTATCGACAGTCTGCGTCGTCATGGCGCGCGCTCGCAGGGAGGCGGCCAGTGACTACGAACATGATCGAAGTGAAAAGCCTGCGTGTGGTAGCAGGTCATGCGCCGGACCCGGTCGTCGAGATCGTGAAGAGCGTCGACTTCACGGTGAAGAAGGGCGAAGTGCTCGCGCTGATCGGCGAGTCGGGATCGGGCAAGACGACCATCGCGCTGGCCTTGCTCGGGCACGCGCGCAGCGGTTGCGCGATTGCGGGCGGGTCCGTTAAGATCGGCGATATCGACGTGCTCGCGCTCGACGAAAAGGGCCGCCGCGCATTGCGTTCGCGCACGGTCGCGTATGTCGCGCAGAGCGCGTCGGCGGGTTTCAATCCCGCGCGCACGATCATGGATCAGGTGACCGAGCCGGCGCTGCTGCACAGGCTGATGACGGCCACGGCAGCACGCGAGAAAGCCATCGGCCTCTTTCGCAAGCTCGCGTTGCCGAATCCTGAAACCATCGGCGACCGGTATCCGCATCAGGTGTCGGGCGGCCAGTTGCAGCGCCTGATGGCCGCGATGGCGCTGATCACCGATCCCGCTGTGGTCGTGTTCGATGAACCGACGACAGCGCTCGATGTGACCACGCAGATCGAAGTGCTCGCCGCGTTCAAGGGCGTGGTGCGCGAACTCGGCACGACGGCGGTGTATGTATCGCACGACCTGGCCGTGGTTGCGCAGATGGCGGACCGCATCGTCGTATTGAACGGCGGACGTGTGCGCGAAAACGGCGCGACCGCGCAAGTACTCGATGCGCCCGCCGACGACTACACGCGTGAACTGCTCGCGGCGACGCGCCGCCCGGAAGTGGAACTCACTACGGATAACGAAGTAAGTGCGACGCCTCTGCTGGAGATCCGCAATCTGAGCGCGGGCTATGGACGCATCGATGGGAACGGCGTGCCCGCCGTGCGCGTGCTCGATGACGTGAGCCTGAAGATCGCGCGCGGCGCGACGCTCGGCGTGATCGGCGAATCGGGTTCGGGCAAGACGACGCTCGCGCGCGTGATCGCGGGCCTCGTCGATCGCGCGCGCGGGGACGTGCTGCTCGACGGCAAGCCCTTGCCCGCGAAGTTATCGGAGCGCACGCTCGATCAATATCGGCGCGTGCAGATCGTGTTTCAGAACGCCGACACCGCGCTGAACCCGAGCCGCACCATCGCCGATATTCTCGCGCGGCCGATGAACTTCTATCACGGTTTGCGCGGCCCGGCGGCGGAAAAGCGCATGCTCGAACTGCTCGATCTGGTGAAGCTGCCGGCGTCGATCGCGAAGCGTCAGCCCGGCGGTTTATCGGGCGGACAGAAGCAGCGCGTGAATCTCGCGCGTGCGCTCGCCGCCAAGCCTGAGCTCATTCTCTGCGATGAAGTGACGTCCGCGCTCGATACGGTCGTCGGCGCGGCGATCCTCGATCTGCTCGCGGAACTGCGCCGTGAGCTGAAGGTGTCGTACATGTTCATCAGCCACGACATTTCGACGGTGCGCGCCATCTGCGACGAAGTCATCGTGCTCTATGCGGGGCAATGCGTCGAAGCGGGCCAGCGCGATGCGCTTTCGCATCCACCGTATCACCCGTACACGGGCTTGCTCGTCGATTCGGTGCCCGCATTGCGTCCCGGCTGGCTGGATGCGCGCCGCGCGATGGCGCTCGCCGCGCTGCCCGCGCTCGGCCCGGAAAGCGATGCGCGCGAGTTGTGCAGCTTCCGTTCGCGCTGCGCCGCGCGCATCGACGGCAAGTGCAACGTCACGCCGCCCGTGAAGAGGACCTTGCCTTCGGGGGCAGAGATTCTGTGTCATCACAGCGCCGCCGATCTCGCGCGCATGCAGTCGGCGGATACGGTGACGGCATGAGCGGACGCTTCGTGAGAGTCGCGGAGACAGGGCGCAGGACGTTCGAGATCCTCATTGATGGCAAGCGCGCGTTGGCATCGGAAGGCGATACGTTGATGGTCGCGCTGCTCACATCGCAACATGATCTGCGCGACTCCGAATTCGGCGATGGCCGCCGCGCGGGATTCTGCGTGATGGGCGCGTGCCAGGACTGCTGGGTATGGACCGCACAGGGCGAGCGCGTGCGCGCATGCACGACGCAGGCGCTCGAAGGCATGTCGATCGTCACGCGTCTCACGGAGGCGGAGGGCGTATGGCCGCTACTGTAGTCGTGATCGGCGCGGGACCGGCGGGCGTGCGCGCGGCGCAGGCGCTCGTGCAGGCGGGCTTGCGTCCCATCGTCGTCCATGAAGGCAGAAGGGATGGCGGGCAGATTTATCGTCGTCAGCCGGAAGGTTTCACGCGCACTTACGAAACGCTGTACGGCACGGAAGCCGAACGCGCGCGCGCGTTGCATGATGCGTTCGACACGTTGCGCGCGAAGATCGACTACATGCCCGATACGCTCGTTTGGAACATCGAGCCGAAGGCAGTGCATGTGGTGAGCGGCACGCGTCATCGCAAGATCGCATTCGATGCGCTCATCATTTGCAGCGGCGCGACGGACCGGTTGATGCCCGTGCCCGGCTGGCATCACGCGGGCGCGTATAGCTTGGGCGGCGCGCAGGTGGCGTTGAAATCGCAGGGCTGCGCGATCGGTTCGCGCGTCGTGATGATGGGCACGGGACCGTTGCTCTATCTCGTCGCCGCGCAATACGTGAAGGCGGGCGCGACGGTCGGCGCGGTGCTCGACACTTCGACGTTCGCGCAACGGCTGCGCGCATTGCCGCAATTGCTCGCGATTCCATCGGCGCTGAAGAAAGGCATCGCGTTGATGAAGGTGCTGAAAGACGCGCGTGTGCCGGTTCATCGCGGTATCACGCCGCTTGCGATCGATGGCACGCCGGAACATGGCGTGCAAGGCGTGCGCGTCAAGCGTGCCGATGGCGCGACGCTGCAAGTGACATGTGATGCCGTCGCGCTCGGCTATCACTTGCGCTCCGAAACGCAGCTTGCCGATCTGGCGGGCTGCGAATTCCGCTTCGATCAGGCGTTGCGGCAGTGGCTTCCCATCGCCGATGAAGACGGCCGCAGCAACGTGAAGGACATCTACCTCGCAGGCGATGGCGCACGCGTGCGTGGCGCCGATGCGGCCGAACGCGCCGGTAAGCTCGCGGCTTTGGCCGCGTTGAAGGACCTGAGCCTTGCGCACGATGCCGCCGAAGCCAACCGCTTGCGCACGCAACTCAGCCGCTACACGCGCTTCGCGGCAGGCTTGCGCACGGCCTTCCCGTGGCCCGCGCGTTTCGCCGCCACATTGCCGGATGACACCATCGTGTGCCGCTGCGAGGCGATCACGGCGGGCGAGTTGAGACACGTCGTCAACGAGATGGGCGCGAAGGAAGCGAATCGCGCCAAGGCCTTCTCGCGCGTTGGCATGGGCCGATGCCAGGGCCGCTTTTGCGCGCATGCGGGCGCCGAAGTCATCGCAGCCGAGGCGCGCGTGCCGCTCGAAGCGGTCGGCCGCCTGCGCGGGCAAGCGCCCGTCAAACCTCTGCCGATGGCGCTCGCGCCGCACGCGGACATGGAGACGAGCGAATGAGCGAACGCGCCGATGTGATCGTGATCGGCGGCGGCATCGTCGGCACGACGACCGCTTTCTTTCTGCGTCGCCGCAAGCGTTCGGTGATTCTTCTCGAACGCGGGCTGACGGGACAGCAGGCGAGCGGCGTGAACTTCGGCGGCGTGCGTCGGCAGGGACGCGCGCTCGAACAACTCGGGATGTCGAATCGCGCGCTGGAAACATGGCGGCATGCGCGCGAGTTGCTCGGCGAAGATGTCGAATTCCTGCCGTCGGGCCATACGCGCGTGTGCTATCACGCGCACGACGCCGAATACTTTCATCGCTATGCCGCCGATGCGCGCGCCTATGGTCTCGATCTTGAAGTGGTCGAAGGCGCGGCGATGTTCAGGCGCTATCCCTTTCTCGGGCGCGACGTGCTCGCGGCATCGATCTCGCCGGTCGATGGTCACGCGAATCCGCGTCTCGCCGCGCCCGCGTTCGGACGCGCGGCGGCACGGCTCGGCGCGCGCATCGTCGAGAACACGGAAGTGGTGCGCGTGGAGAAAGAGGCGGGTGGCTTTCGCGTTGACACCGCAACGGGCGAGGTGTATCGCGCGGAGCAAGTGCTGATTTGCGCGGGTGCATGGGCCAACGCGCTATCGACGCAATTCGGCGAACCCGTGCCGCTCGCCGCGCGCGGCCCGCAAATGGCCGTGACCGAGCCCGTGCCGTATGTCTTCAAGTATTCGATGGGCGTCTATTCGTCGATCAAGCAGGAGAGCGTGTATTTCCGGCAGATTCCGCGCGGCAATATCGTGCTGGGCGGCGGCCCGCCCGGTCCCGCGAATGCCGATACGAAACGCGCATCCGTGCTGCCCGACAACACCGTCGCGCAGATGGCGCAGTTTCGCCGCATGGTGCCCGCGATGCGTCCGCTGCATGTGATTCGCGTGTGGAGCGGCGTGGAAAGTTATCTGCCGGATTCGGAGCCGGTCATCGGCCCGAGTTCGAAAGTCGATGGCCTGTTCTACGCATTCGGCTTTTCCGGCTCGGGCTTTCAGATCGGTCCGGGCGTGGGGGAAACGCTCGCCGAATTGCTCGACAGCGGCAGCACGCCGATTGATCTCGCATCGTTTTCCATCAGACGATTTCAGCGCGCATCGTCGACGCACGCGGAATCGGTCACATCCGAGACTTCGCCATGAGTCAAGCCAATCTCGTCGACGCGCTCGCCTATATCGAAGCCAATTTCGACAAGACCGTGAGCCTCGCGCAACTCGCGGATCTTTCGGCGCTGAGCGTATCGCGCTTCGCGACGGTGTTTCGTCAGCAATTCGGGCTTTCGCCGTACAAGTACTTATGCGAATTGCGCGTGCGCCGCGCGCAGATGTTATTGCTCGCGGGCGTGCCGGGTTCGGTCGTCGCGACGGAAGTCGGCTTCTTCGATCAAAGTCATCTCGCGCGGCATTTCAAGCGGCTATGCGGCGTGACGCCGAGCGCCTTCGTCGCGCGCACGCGCAAGAAAGCGCGTTCAGCCGAGCTCGATGCCGGTCTGATGAAGCGCGTCGCGCAAGCCGAGACGCGGGTACTGGCTTTCGACGACGCGCATGTCGCTTAGCGCTTCCTGGATGATCCACGCGCGCACATCGGCGACGATGGGCCGCACGGGCTGATTCGGCGGCGTGAGCAGACAACAGCGGCGGCTCGTGACGATCAGCTCTTCTTCGGCCGGCACGAGCGTGCCTTGCGCGAGCCAGTGCGATGTCACGTTGAGCCAGCCCAGCGCGATGCCTTGCCCGAGCAGCGCCGCCTGCACGACGATCGCGTAATCGTTGAAGCTCAGCATGCCGGCCGCATGACGCTCTTTCTTCGCGAAGGCATGAAAACGTTCGTGCCAGCCGCGCTCTTCGTCATCCATGACGATGACCGTATCGCCATGCGCGCGCCCCGCTTCCGATTGCGCATGCTCGTGATAGCGCGGATTCGAAAGCGGCAGCAGCATTTCGGGCATCACGAGAACGGCGTTTTCATCGATCTCTTCGTCGTGAAGAAAACGCATGCCGAGATCGACATCGACAAGCGGGCCGCCAATGCGCCCCGATATCAATTGAAACCGCAGATCCACGGAAGGAAACGCCTGATTCAGCCGGCTCATGCGCGGCATGAGCCAGTGTGTCGTAAAGCCGGTGGATACGGACAGCGTGACGGTTTCGATGCCCGTTGCGCGCGCCTCGATTTCACGTATCGCGCTTTCTATGCCGCTGAAGCCTTCCGATATCTTTCGATAAAGAATCCTGCCGCTTTCCGTCAGTTCGATACCGCCGCGCACGCGCTCGAAAAGCCGCACGCCGATATGGTCTTCCATGCGTGCGAGCATGCGGCTGACCGCTGGCTGACTGACATAAAGCTCCTGCGCGGCGCGCGTGAAATTTCCGCAGCGCGCGGCGGCTTCGAACACGAAAAGCGCATTCGCGCTGGGCAGTTTTCTGCGAAGGTTTGGCATGACTTCATGTTATGCCCGATCCAACAATTTTGGAATTGCCGTCAAAAACATCGCGACATAGTATTTTCCCAACCTCTCTCTTTTTCGATGAGACGAACGTCATGGACGCACGAGCAAAAACAGGGGTGTCGATCAGGTCCGCGACCAAGCGCTATGGCGCGGTGACGGCGCTGGAAGACGTATCGCTCGATATCGCGCCGGGCGAGTTCGTCTCGCTGCTCGGGCCGTCGGGCTCGGGCAAGACGACGCTGCTCGGCATTCTCGGCGGCTTCGTGCAGCCGACATCGGGCAGCGTGTGGGTCGGCGAGCGTGACATTACATTTGCGCCGCCGCACAAGCGCGAGATCGGCATCGTGTTCCAGAACTACGCGCTGTTTCCGCACATGACCGTGGGCGAAAACGTTGCATTCTCGTTGCGCGCGCGCCGCGAGCCGAAATCGACATGGGCGAAGCGTGTCGCCGAAGCGCTCGCGATGGTCGAGCTCAAAGGTTATGAAAGCCGCAGCATTCATCAGCTTTCCGGCGGTCAGAAGCAGCGCGTTGCACTTGCACGCGCGATCGTGTTTCAGCCGCAACTCATTCTGATGGACGAGCCCTTGTCCGCGCTCGACAAGCAATTGCGCGAGACCATGCAGATCGAATTGCGCAGACTGCATCGGCAGCTCGGCGCGACCATCGTCAACGTGACGCACGATCAGCGCGAAGCACTCACGATGAGCGATCGCGTCGCGGTATTGAAAGACGGCAGGCTCGTGCAGATCGATACGCCCGAGCGCCTTTACGACCGTCCCTGCGATGCGTTCGTCGCGAGCTTCATCGGCGAGGCGACGATGCTCGATGTCACGCGCGCCGGCGACGATGCCGTGCGTCTCGGCGATACCGTCCTGCGCACCGCGCATCCCTTGCCGCGCGGCGAAAAGCTATTGCTCGCGGTGCAGACCGAAAAGCTCGTCATCGACGGTGAGCATCGTCATGCGAACACCAATCGTCTTTCGTGCCGCGTGACCGAAGTGCTTTATCAAGGCGAGAGCCTGCGTGTGTTCGCCGCGCTCGCCGACGGCACCACGATCAGTCTTCGTCAACCCGGCAGCCATGAGGCGCGCAGGCGCATTCCGACGCCGGGTGCATGGATGACCGTCGCGCTCGATCCGCAGGACACGATCGTCGTGCCGGCCTGATTCTTTCACCGCCTGTGCACGGGCGATTTCGACTGCCAACGTAGCTGCGCAACCCGTAAAGGATGAAGCAATGAATCTCACCGATTTCAAGGTTCTGACGTTCGATGTCGTGGGCACGCTGATCAATTTCGAAAAGGGCGTGCTGGATTCGGTGCGCCGGCTCGGCGGCCCGAAGGCGCGCGACCTGACCGACGATCAGATTTTCGAGCCGTACATGGAAGGGCGCGCGATCCATCCGGGCCGCTCGAGTCATGAAATGGCGAACGTGTATCTGCATCTCGCGAAGAAACTCGGCTTGCCCGACGATGCGCAATCCGCCGCCGCATTTCAGCGCGACGTGCTCGAATGGCCCGCGTTCGATGATTCCGTTGCCGCATTGAAGCGCCTGCGCAAGCACTTCCGTCTGGTTGCGATGACCAATGCGGACCGCGTTGCATTGTCGGCGTATGCACACACGCTCGGCAATCCGTTCGACGACACCGTGTGCTGCGATGAAACCGGCGTCGCGAAGCCCGATCCGCAATTCTTCGCATATAACCGCGGGCGTCAGGCGGCTTTCGGCTACAAGTTCGAGGAGATTCTGCATACGGCGCAGAGCCAGTATCACGACATCGGCATTGCGACGCAGCTCGGTTATGCGACGTGCTGGATCGAGCGGCGTCAGGGCATGAAGGGTTTCGGCGCGACGCCGGTGCCCGAAAGCGTCACGACGCCGACGTGGAAGTTCGCGACGCTCGCCGCGCTCGCGGATGCCGTCGACGCCGAAGTGCGCGCCGCTGCATAACGACGATGCGCGCCCCGACGACACAACCGCGCCCGCAGCCCGAATCGCTATGGCGGGCGATGGCAGCGCGCGTGCCCACGATGAACGCGCCCGTGAGCACGGGCGCACCGCTCGCACGCGATATCAATGTGGAAGTGGCGATCATCGGCGCGGGTTATTCGGGCTTGAGCGCCGCGTATGCGTTGCAAAAACGCGGCGTCGAATGCGCGGTGCTCGATGCGAATCCGGTCGGCTGGGGCGCGAGCGGGCGCAATGGCGGCGTGGTGTCGTCGAAGTTTCGCGTGTCGTTTCCCGCGATCGCGAGCGCGCATGGCATCGACGTCGCGAAGCGCATGCATCGGCTCGCGCATGATGGCGTGCGCACCGTCGAGGCGTTCATCGACGAGTTCAGGCTCGAACGCGCGCGCTTCGAGCACACGGGCAGCCTGCGATGCGCGCATACGGAACGCGCGCTGGAGTCGATACGCGCCGAAGCGGACTGGGTTCGCACGGCGCTGAACGATACGTCGATGAGCGTGCAATCGCGCGCGGAAGTGGAGCACGAGACCGGCTCGAAGGGTTTCGTCGGCGGTGTGCTGAGCGCGGACGCGGGCACGATCCTGCCGCTGGAATACGTGCGCGGCATCGCGGCGGGATTGACCGCGCGCGGCGTGAAGATCTACGAGTCGACGCCTGTTATCGACATGTCGCGCGCGCAGGATGGCCGCGTGCTTTTGAAGGCGCCTGGCGGCACGGTGCGCGCGAAGCAGGTCATCGTCGCGACGAACGCGTATTCGAATCTGACCGACGCCACCGCTTCGTATCATCGCGAGCTCGTGCCGTTCAGAAGCGCGATGATCGCGACCGCGCCATTGCCGCCGGAACTGGATCGGCAACTCATGGTCAATCGGCGCAGCTACACCGAAACGCGCCGCATGATGAAGTGGTTCCGCAAGGTCGATGGACGCATGCTCTTCGGCGGCCGCGATGCGTTCGGCAAGGAAGGCGAGCCGACCGGCTTCGATGCGCTGCAACGCGCGATGATCGCGCTCTTTCCGCAATTGAAGGACGTGGCGGTGGACTATCGCTGGTCGGGTTACGTGGGCATGACGTTCAACGCGCTGCCGCATGTGGGCCGCAGCGACAGCGCCACCACATTCTGTCTCGGCTATAACGGCGCGGGTGTCGCGATGGCGAGTCTGATCGGCCAGCATGCGGCGGCGCTCGCGCTCGGCGACCAACCCGAGCTCGCGCTGCTCGCGCAGGACGGCTTGCGGCCCGTGCCGTTTCACGCGCTGCGCGCGCCGGGCGTGAGGCTCGTCGCCGCGTGGTATCAGTTTCTCGACGCCGTGGGTGCATGATGACGACAGCCAAACGGATTCTCCAGGACACCGCCGTGATCCCTTCCGCGACGATCGACCCTTCGGTGCGCCATCAGCGTCGTGAAGACCGCGCGATGCTGCTGCTGATGGCGCCCGCGCTGCTGGTCATCGTCGTGCTGCTCGTCGTGCCGCTCGCGTGGCTGTCGTGGCAATCGTTCTATCACGATGGCGTGTTCTCGCTCGTGAATTACAAACGCGTCTTTACCGGCGCGTATCTCGACACGTTTCTTCTCACGTTCAAGCTAAGTTTCATCGTGACGGCCATTACGCTCCTGCTCGGCTATCCGGTCGCGTACTTCGCGGCATCGATATCGCCGCGATGGAGCGCGCTCGTGCTCGGCATGGTGATCCTGCCGTTCTGGACCAGCGTGCTCGTGCGCACGTATGCGTGGCTCGTGCTGTTGCAACGCACGGGTCTCATCAACAAGACGCTGCTCGGCATGGGTCTCATCGATCGTCCCTTGCAGCTTTCGTATAACCAGTTCGGCACCGTCATTGCGATGGTGCATATCCTCTTGCCGTTCATGGTCCTGCCGCTCTATTCCGCGATGCAGAAGATTCCGCCGAATCTGTCGCAAGCGGGTGCGAGCCTCGGCGGTTCGCCGTTGCATGTGTTCCTGCGCGTGTTCCTGCCGCTGTCGATGAGCGGCGTGCTCGCGGGCGTGACGCTCGTCTTCGTGCTGTGCCTCGGCTTCTACATCACGCCCGAACTGATGGGCGGCGGCAAGTCGATGATGGTGTCGATGATCGTGAGCCGCAACGTCGAGATCTATAACTCGTGGGGTGCGGCGAGTTCGGTGAGCGTGGTGTTGCTCATCTGCGTGTTCGCGATCTTCTATGCGGTGAGCCGCGTGATTCCGCTCGAAAAGACACTGGGGGCGAAATGAATAGCTTATCGTTTGGCCGCGTGACGCTCGGCGCATCGGTGATGCTGATACTGGCGTTTCTGATGATTCCCGTGGTGATCGTCGTGCCGCTGTCGTTCTCGGATGCGCGCTTCCTGACGTTTCCGCCGCCCGCGTATTCGCTGCGCTGGTATCACGCATTCTTCGATAACCCCGCGTGGATCGACGCCGCCAAGACGACTTTCGCGGCATCGTCATGCGCGGCGCTGATCGCGACGCCGCTCGGCATCGCGGCGGCGTATGGCATTCAGTACGGGTCGCACTGGTCCTTGCGCTACTTGCGCCCGCTCCTGATGCTGCCGCTGATGGTGCCGATCATCATCGTCGCGGTGGGCGTGTTCTTCGTCTTCACGCAGATGGGCTATGTGAACACGCTCGGCGGTCTTATCATCGCCGATACGATGCTCGGCCTGCCTTATGTGCTGATCTCCGTCGGCGCGGATTTGCGCACCTTCGACCGCACGCAGGAAATGGTCGCGCGCAGTCTCGGCATGAACCGCTTTCGCGCGTTCATGGCGGTGACGCTGCCGCAAATCAAGGCGAGCGTGATTTCGGGCGCGGTGTTCGTGTTCATTCAGGCGCTCGATGAAACCGTCGTCGCGCTGTTCATTTCCGGCGGCAATAATCAGACGCTCACGCGCCGAATGTTCGTCACATTGCGCGATGAAATCGATCCGACGATTGCCGCCATCAGCACCATGCTGACCGCGCTGACCTTGTGTCTCGTGATGATCGTCGTCGTGAGCCGGCGATCGTCGGCTGCGGCGCGGGCCTGATTCTTTTACTGACAAAGATATGCGACGTCTACAGCAGTTTTATATCGAGTGTGTACGTGAATTATCCGGCCTGGGACCCGGGCTCGCCGTTCGGGGGTTACAAGCAGTCGGGAAACGGGCGCGAGTATGGCGAGTGGGGACTGGAGGCGTTTCTGGAAGTGAAGGGGATCGTGGGTTATGGGGAGTAGTCGAGGGGTTGGGCGGAGATTGCGCGTTGGTCGGGCGATCTGCCGCGCAACCCATCCGCCACTCTCTCCGCGATCATGATCGTCGGCACATTCGTGTTGGCGCAAGGAATCGACGGCATCAGCGACGCATCGCACACGTATAGCCCGTCGACGCCATAGACCGCGCCATGTGAATCCGTCACCGCGTGCGGATCGTTCGATGAACCCATGCGGCAAGTCCCCGACGGATGCCACGTTCCGCCTACATTGCGCATGACGAATGAGCTCATCGCTTCATCATCGCCGAGTAATTCGTCGATGCTCGCACCTTGCGTCACGACGCTTCTTACGAGCCCACCGCGCAACGGTCCGGCGATATCGAGCAGGGCGCTCAACATGCCGCGCTGCACGGCGTTCCATGTGCCCGGCACCGCGACCGCAGCCACACGCGGCGAATAACTCGACGGAAAGATCACATCGCAATGCGCTTTCATGGAAGCCGACGCGAGCACGCCAGCGCCGAAGCGCAATGCGAGCTTGAGCCGTTCGAGATCGCGCGCGTCGGAGAGCATCGCGAAATCGACGTCGGGTTCATCGAATGCGTTCTTCGATGCAAGCGTCACGCGTCCGCGCGAGTACGACTTGTTGACCCAGAAGAAGATCGTGCCGAGCCGATAGCCCACGGAATGCCAGCCCGAGCGCGAGAGAATCGCGCCGTGCATGTCGCCCCGCACGGTGTCGGGCAAGCCCGAAGAGAAGCGCACGATCGCCTGCTCGTGATGTTCGTCGCGAAACGGCGTGCGTGCGGCGCGCGGCAGAAACGTCGACACGGCAATCGACGGATGCTCCATCAGATTGCGCCCGACGCCGGGGCGGTCCGCGCGCACATCGACGCCGAGCGCGGCGAGTTCATCGGCGGGACCGATGCCGCTTCTCATCAGCAACGCGGGACTGTGGATCGCACCGGCCGATACGATCACGCGCAGCGCGTGCACATCGTGATGCGTGCCGTCATCGCGAACGATGCGCGCGCCTATCGCTCGCTTGCCATCGAACAGAATGCGCTCGACGACATCGCCCGTGCGTATCGTCAGATTGCTGCGCGCTCGAACCGCATCGTCGAGATAACAGACGGACGTGGGAATGCGTTCGCCCTTCGCGCTGACAGCGATCGATCCGATGAACGTGCCGTCTTCCCAAAGCCCGTTCTGATCGTCGTGCATCGAATGACCGCTTTCGGCGAGCGCGCCGAGGACCGCGCGCACGAAGGGCGAAACACGGACCCAACGCGCGCGTTGAATACGCAACGGTCCATCATTGCCATGCAGCGGGCCGCTGAAATCGCAATCCGTTTCGAGCTTGCGAAAGTAGGGCAGACACGTCTGCCAGTTCCAGCCCTGCGCGCCGAGCGCCTCCCATTCGTCGTAGTCGGCGGGCGAGCCGCGATTGGCCATCAGCGCGTTGATGGCCGAACCGCCGCCCAGAAGCCGCGCCTGTTCATAGCGACGCAGCGCGGCGCTCATGCTCATGCGCGCCTTCAACGCTTGCCAGATATTGCGCGTGTCGAGATAGGCGCGGCCTGGATAGCGGCTGCGAATGGCATCGGGCATCGTGCGCGCGGAAATATCGCGACCCGCTTCGACGAGGCACACGTTCACGGGCGCATCTTCGGAAAGTCGCGCGGCCAGCACGCAGCCCGCCGAGCCGCCGCCCAGAATCAGCGTGTCGAACACGACAAGGCTTTAGTGTTACTGCATGAACTTGAGCCAGCGCGCCTTCGCCTGAATGCCGGGTTCCGATGCCCACCATTCCTCCGACAACAGCGCCTGCTTCGCCGCGTTCGCGGGCGCACTCGGCAATTCGGCCGCGCGCTTTTCGCTGATCTTGCCGGTCTTGAATGCGGCCGGATTGCCGGGGCCGTAATCGATATAAAGCGGCAGATTCGCCTGCAATTCCGGCGATACGGCGGCGTTCAGGAAGCGCACCGCGTCATTCATGTTCGGCGCGTTCTTCAGAATGCAGAGCTGGGTGTTTTGCAGAATGCCATCGTTGAACGTGAAGGCGACGTCGGGAACGTCTTTCATCACGGCGCTCGCGCGGCCGTTCCAGATCATCGTCATGTCGACTTCGCCGTCGTGCAGCAATTGCGCCGACTGCCCGCCCGAGGTCCACCACACCGTGACGTTCGGCTTGATCTGTTCGAGCTTCTTGAACGCGCGATCCACATCGAGCGGATACAGCTTGTCACGCGGCACGCCATCGGCCAGCAACGCGGCTTCGAGCACGGTCGTCGGATCGTTGCGCAATGCACGCGTGCCGGGGAAGTTCTTCACGTCCCAGAAGTCCTTCCAGCTTTGCGGCACTTTCTTCAGCGTCTTTTTGTTATAGGCGATGACCGTCGAATAGAACTCGTACGCCACCGAATAGGGCGTGCGGTATTTCTCGGGAATGGCCGCGGCGTTGGGAATCTTCGAGAAGTCGAGCTTTTCCAGCAGACCTTCACGCCCGCCGCGCAGGCAATTCGATGTCGGCGTATCGACGACATCCCAGATCGGCTTGCCCGTCGCGCCTTGCGCCTTGATCTGCGGCCACGCATCCGGAATGCTGTCCTGATTGATGGTGATGCCGAGCTCTTTGGCGGCGGGATCGAGAATCGCCTTCGTCTGCGCTTCCTGATACGCGCCGCCTTGCGATACGAACGTGATCTTGCCCGCGGCGAACGCCGGCGCCGTTCCCGCGATGGTCAACAGCAATGTCATCGCGAGAGGACGAACAGGAATGAGCGGGCAGCGGAACCTTGCAATCTTCATCACGGCGTTTTCCTCGACAAGGTTGAAGCAGTGGACGTCTTGCAGGTCGCGCCGTCCCGCCCGCCTTCATCCTCAAGCGGGGACGACGCGAGGATGAATAAAAATATATTGAGTCAAATAGAAGGCGGCAACGCCGGAATTGTTGGAGTGACCATGACCTGATGTTATATCAGGGCATTGGTCACAATGCGATTGGTCACAATGCGATGCGCTATTGAAAGATCACGTACACCTTGCGCATGGTTTCATCGACTTCCCATGTGCCTTCCGTGTTCGCCGCGAAGAAAAGCGTGTCGCCACCGCTGAAGTGAACGGTATCTTCGCCATCGGGCGTAAAGCGGCCGCTGCCCGCCAGAAAGTGCATGACTTCCGCCTGCTTGACCGCGCGTCGATACGTGCCGGGCGTGCATTCGAACACGCCCGTATCAATCGCCTCGCTGCCCGGAATGACTTTCTGCACGCCGGATATCCTGATCTCCTGCGTGCCTGGAAGTCCCGCCGTGCCCCAATCTTCCAATCCGTTTATCGCAATGCTTTGCTTGATCTGCTGAACTTTCATGATGTGGTCTTCAATGGGATCTGATTCGACGTTCGATCTTGCCGAGCCGCACGACCGTCACGCCGGGCCGCAACTGGCGCAGCGACGGCATCACGAGCATGCAATCGTCGTAGGATGTTTCGACGCGCTCGCCGTCCGACCAGCCGATCACGCTGCCCGCATCGGGAAACACTTCGAGACCGGTGTAGTCATGGGCGAAACGGAAGTCCATGCTCTTCGCGACGACAGGTTCCGTCACGCGCACGACGAGCATTTCTTCCGGCGATGGCTGTATCCAGTCCGCGGGCAAATCTTCTTTGTCGATAACGCCGGATAGCACGAGAAAACGCGCGGTCACATCGCGTGCGACCGTTACGGCGTTCGCTTCCCAATGCTGTCCGCATTCGATGAGCAACGCATTCTTGCTGCTTGCCGGATCGCCGAAGCCTTCGTAATCGCGCATGCGCCGCCCTTCGGGATGACCTTCATCGCAGATGACGGTCGCGGGCGTGCCGAGCTTCGCCGACAATTCGATGCCTTTATCGAGCGGCCCGGCGACGATCAAGGGCTTGCTCTTTTCATGCATCGAATGGAGATCGAGCAGCAGATCCACAGTGTCGATGACAGGCCGCATCGCGCGGGCGCGGCGCAATTCGCTCGAATCGCGCGATGTATCGTCGAGCGCCTGCGCGGTCCATACGCGATTGAAGTCCTGATCGACGAAGCGCGACGCATCCGGCTTGTCCGCATTGAAGCGCTTATACGCGTCGACATTCGCGAACGCCAGCGTGAGCTTGCCTTGACGCGGCCGCAACTGCGCGCGCAGCAAGGCATCGACCACGATTGCGCCGCACACTTCATTGCCGTGCGTGAGCGCGTTGATCATCACATGCGGACCGTCGACGCCCGAATCGAACGTATGCACATACGGCACGCCCGCATTGCCCGATGCGTGCGCGTCGATATCGGGAAACACAATCTCGATGGGGTATGCGTTCAAATGCGCATTCATTCGAGGCCGCCCTGACAGAGATATTTGATCGACAGATAATCGTCGAGGCCGTACTTCGAGCCTTCGCGTCCATAGCCCGATTCCTTCACGCCGCCGAACGGCGCGGCTTCGCTCGAAATCGCGCCTTCGTTGATGCCGACCAATCCCGTTTCGAGCAGACGCGACACGCGATCGATGCGTTTCGCGTTCTGGCTATAGAAGTACGATGCGAGGCCGAACGGCGTGTCGTTGGCGACGCGAAGGGCTTCTTCTTCATCGTCGAAACGAAAGAGCGGCACGACCGGGCCGAATGTTTCCTCGCAGCTCAGTTGCATCTCGGGCGTGGCGTCGGCGAGCACGGTCGGCGCGTAGTAGTTCGGGCCGCGTTCGGAAAGGCGCTTGCCGCCGGTCAAAACGCGGGCGCCGCGTTCAACGGCGTCGTTCACATGGCGCTCGATCTTCTCGACGGCCCGCGCGTTGATCATCGGGCCGATCTGCGCATCGGCGTCGGTGGCGGGCGCGACCTTCAATGCAGCGACGCGCTTCGTCAACAAGTCGGCGAATTTGTCGTAGACGGACGATTGCACGTACACGCGATTCGGGCACACGCAGGTCTGCCCGCCATTGCGGAATTTCGATACCATCAGTCCCGTGACGGCGGCGTCGAGATCGGCGTCGTCGAACACGATGAAGGGCGCATTGCCGCCGAGTTCCAGCGACAGCTTCTTCAACGTACCCGCCGATTCGCGCGCGAGATACTTGCCCACCGGCGTCGAGCCGGTGAAGGTGATCTTGCGCACGCGGCCGTCTTCGAGCCAGTCGGCGACGGCTTCCTGCGCGTTTTCGCGCGATGCGCTGATGAGGTTCAACGCGCCCGCCGGCACGCCCGCTTCATGCGCGAGCATCACGAGCGCAAGCGCGGTGAGCGGCGTGTCTTCAGCCGGCTTGCCGATGACCGTGCAGCCCGCAGCGAGCGCGGGCGCGATCTTGCGCGCGATCATCGCGAGCGGGAAATTCCACGGCGTGATCGCAGCGACGATGCCCACCGGCTCCTTCACCGCGCTCATGCGCTTGCCGCGCTGCTGCTGCGGAATGATGTCGCCATAGATGCGCGTGGCTTCTTCGGCGAACCAGGCGACATACGACGCGCCGTACATCACTTCGCCGCGTCCTTCCGCGAAGGGCTTGCCTTGTTCGAGCGAGATCAGACGGCCGAGCGCGTCCGCGTTCTCGACGATCAGCGCATGCCAGCGATGCAGCACGGCCGCGCGATCCTTCGGCAAGGTATCGCGCCAGGCGGGGAAGGCCCGCGCGGCGGCATCGGTGGCGGCGCGCGCATCGGCGGGGCCGCTGTCGGCCACTTGCGTGATGACTTCGCCCGTCGCCGGGTCCGTGACCGCGAAGCGCTTGCCGCTCGCTGCGGGCACCCATTTGCCGTCGATGAAGTTATCGGCGTGAATCAATTCCTTCAATTCATAACGCTTCGTCATGATCGTCTCCAGATGAATCAGGCGAGCAGGTGCGCGATGGCCGCGCCGACTTCCGCGGTGTTCGCCTTGCCGCCGAGATCGCCGGTATGCGGGCCTTCCTTCAACACTGCGGAAATAGCGGACAACATCGCGTCATGCGCTTCGCGCTCGCCGAGGAAATCGAGCATCATCGCCGCCGACCAGATCATCGCGACCGGATTGGCGATGCCCTTGCCCGCGATATCCGGCGCGGAGCCATGCACCGGCTCGAACAGCGACGGGAAGTTGCGCTCGGGATTCATGTTGGCCGAGGGCGCAATGCCGATCGTGCCCGTGCATGCGGGGCCGAGGTCCGAAAGAATGTCGCCGAAGAGATTGGTCGCGACGACCACATCGAAGCGATCCGGATTCAGCACGAAGCGCGCGCACAGAATGTCGATGTGCTGCTTGTCCCACTTGATCTCGGGATACTGTTTGGCGATTTCGGCGGCGCGCGCATCCCACCACGGCATGCTGATCGAAATGCCATTGCTCTTCGTCGCGACGGTGATCTTCTTCTCGCGCTTTTGCGCGAGATCGAACGCGAACTTCAGCACGCGTTCCGCGCCGTGGCGCGTGAAGATCGAGGTCTGCGAGACGAACTCGCGCTCGGTGCCTTCGAACGATACGCCGCCCACCGACGAATACTCGCCTTCGGTGTTCTCGCGCACGATCATGAAGTCGATGTCGCCCGCCTTGCGATTCGCGAGCGGCGAGGGCACGCCATCGAACAGGCGCGCCGGACGCAGATTGATGTATTGATCGAACTCGCGGCGGAACTTGAGCAGTGAGCCCCACAGCGAGATATGGTCCGGAACGGTATCGGGCCAGCCCACTGCGCCGAACAGAATCGCATCGGCGTCCTGCAGTTGCGCTTTCCAGTCGTCCGGCATCATCTGGCCGTGCTGCGCGTAGTAGTCGCAGCTCGCCCACTCGATATGCTTGTACTCGAGCGCGATATCGAAGCGCTTGCTGACGGCATCGAGCGCGCGCAATGCTTCGGGCATCACTTCCTTGCCGATGCCGTCGCCGGGGATCACGGCAATACGATAGGTGCTGGACATGTGCTACTCCGCGTGAAGTTATAGACGAGTTATCGACGTGAAAAAGCACGCGCGTGCAAAAAAGCGCGAGCGTGCATTCGAACAAAACAGGTTAGAGGCGGGCGCCTCAGTGATGGTTCTGCGAGAAGAGCGTTTCGAGCGGGTAATGCGTCTTCACGAACGACGTCTTGATGATGACGTAGCTGAAGTACTTCTCGATGCCGATACCGCGCTCCAGCAACCCTTCGATGATGCTTTGATAGTGACTCACGCTGCGCGTGACGAACTTGAGCAGATAGTCGTAACCGCCGCTCGCCAGATGACATTCGACGATCTCGTCGACATCCTTCACGGCATTCACGAAGTTGATGAAGTCCTCGCGGCGATGATCCGCTAGCGTGACTTCCGTAAAGACCACCTGCACGTCGCCGAGCTTTTCGAGCTGAATCTGCGCGCCATAACCTACTATATAACCCGCCTTTTCCAGCCGCTTCACGCGAATCAGGCAAGGGCTGGGCGACAGACCGACCGCATCGGCGAGCTCCACGTTGGTGATGCGCCCGCGCTTCTGCAATTGCGAGAGGATACGCAGATCGATTCGGTCCAGCTTGCTGTCGTTGCTCATCGCGGCGGGATTGGTCTCGCATGTCGGCGGTCGGTCGATGTTATCACGCAGCCGCGCGCGAACTGAAGCCCGATCCGCCCTTCAATGCGTCGCGCACCTCGCTTTGCGCGAGGACATCGTCGAGCGTTTTCGTGAGGCGCTCGAACAGCATGTCGAAGTTGGCTTCGGTATAGCAGAGCGCTGGCGCGAAGCCGAGAATGTTATCGCCGAAAGCGCGAAACACGAGGCCGTTGCCATACGCGGCGGCGGCGATGCGATCCGGCAGTTTCAGCGCTGCATCGAAGCCGCGCTTGCTGTCTTTATCGGCGACGAGTTCGAGCGCGCCGAGCAAGCCGCGATGACGCGAATCGCCGACCAGCGGATGCGCGAGCAGCGCATCGAGCCCTTGCGCGAAACGCGGCGCCTGCGCCTGGCCGTTCGCGAGCAGGCCGCCTTCGTGATAGAGCCGCATGACTTCGAGGCCGATGGCCGCGCTCACCGGATGCGCCGAGTACGTGTGGCCGTGCCCGACGGGAGCGGACGCGTCGCCGCCGTCCTTGATGCCCTGATAGACCGCATCGGACATGAGGACCGCGCCCATCGGCGCATAGCCCGCGGTCAGGCCCTTGGCGACCGTCATCAGATCCGGCTCGACGCCTTCGCCTTCGCACGCGAACAAGGGACCGGTGCGGCCGAAGCCCGTGATGACTTCATCGGCGACGAAGAGAATGTCGAGCTTGCGGCATGCTTCGCGCATCGCCTTCAACCAGCCTGCGGGCGGCACGATCACGCCGCCCGAGCCTTGAATCGGCTCGCAGAAGAAGGCCGCGACCTTGTCCGCGCCGAGTTCCGCGACCTTTGCTTCGAGCGCTTGCACCGATGCCGCGATCAGCGCGGCGTCATCGGCGTAATCGTTGCGATACGCATACGGCGACGGAATGTGATGCTGCGTCGGCAGCGGCAGATCGAAGTTGCGATGGAACGCGGGCAACGCGGTCAGCCCCGCGCCGATCGACGACGAGCCGTGATAGCCGCGTTGCAGCGCGATGAAATGCTTCTTCGACGGACGGCCGGTCGCGTTGTAGTAGTGCGTGATGAAGCGCAGCGCCGAATCGACGGCATCCGAGCCGCCGAGCGTGAAGTACACGTGTTGCAGCGATGCGGGCGCGAGTTCGGCGAGCTTCGCGGCCAGTTCGATCGCGGGCTCGGAGCCGAAGTGGAAATAGCCCGTCGCGTAGGGCAGCTTCGCCATCTGCTTCGCGGCGGCCTCGACGATGCTCGCGTGGCCATAACCCGTGTTCACGCACCACAGGCCCGAGAACGCGTCGAGCAGTTCCTTGCCTTCGATATCGCGCAGGAACACGCCATCGGCGGAATCGAGCACGGTGACGCCACGCGCCTCGTGCGCGCGATAGCTGACGACGGGGTGGATCAGATGTTTGCGGTCGGACTCGACAAGCGATTGGTTCGGCATGATGCGGCTCTCTCTCTCTTCGCGAAGGGGGCGGAATGGCTCTTGACCGTTTCATACTAGCCGCGAAGCCCTAATGCGCGCATCGCCAAAAGAATCGTCAAAGAAAGCAAATGCGCTTTTTTCGGGGCGTGCGCAGCATTTTGTGCTGCGCCCTTTCAATACCCGCGCGCACGGTCGATCGCGCCGATCAGCGGCAGGCCCGCGCGATGGCGGCGCAGGTTATCCAGCACGACGTCGACGGCGGTTTCCGGACGCGTCGCGCTCGCGATATGCGGCGTCAGGCGGACGCGCGGATGTGTCCAGAAAGCATGCTCGCGCGGCAAGGGTTCGGGATCGGTGACATCGAGAATCGCGGCATGGAGGTGGCCGCTATTCAACGCGTCGAGCAAATCCTGCTGAACGACGTGCGGGCCGCGGCCGACGTTGATGAACGATGCGCCTTTCGGCAGCTTGTCGAATACGCGCTTGTCGATGAGACCGCGCGTTGCGTCCGTGAGCGGCAACAGGCACACGAGGATATCGGTGCGGGCGAGAAAGGCATCGAACGAATCGGCGCCCGCAAAACATTCGACGCCTTCTATCTCGTGCGCAAAGCGGCTCCAGCCCGCGCAACGAAAGCCGAAGAGGTTCAGCGTCTTCAGCACGGCGGTGCCGAGCATGCCTAGGCCGAGCACGCCGACGCGCCGTGTCGATGCGGCGCGCACGGGCATTTCGCGCCACACGCCTTCGCGTTGCAGCGCGGCGTAATCGAAGAGATCGCGATGAATCGTGAGCACTGACTGCGTCACGTATTCGACCATGCCTTCGACGATGCCCGGCTCCGTCATCCGCACCACGGCGATATGCGGCGGCACGCCCGAGAGATCGAACTGATCGATGCCCGCGCCCGTCGAGAAGATCACTTCGAGATTGGGAAAGGCTTGCGTGACATCGGCGGGCGGCTCCCACGCGGCGAGATAGCGCACGGCGGCGGGATCGCCGATCTCGGGCCATAAGCGGAACGGCACGTCCGGCGCTTTTTGCGCGAAGAGCTGCGCCCACTGCCTGCCGCGTTCGAGATTGGCTTTATAGAGGATCGTCATGGGCTTAGCCGAGCGCCTGATTGATGATCGCGAATTGCGCGACGGATGCATCGCGCGATGGCGTGCCGTTGCGAGCCATCTTGATGACCGTATCGACGCGCTTCAGCCCGATACGTTCGAGCCAGTCCGCGAGACCGCTTTCGTCCGGCGTGTCGATGCGCGTGAACCTGCCTTCGTTGCGCCCGAGCCAGTGCGCGATGAGCGCTTGCGCGCGGCGCACGTGCTGTCCATCGTCCGTGAGCGATACCACCGGGCCGATCGCATGGCCGCGCCCGAATTCACGGATGAGCGCGAAGCCCAGCGCTTCGCCATCGCGTTCGAGCACGACGCCTTGCGCGACGTTCAGCAGCGAAGGGAGCAATACGCTTCTGTCGAATCCGCTCGCGCGCGAGGCGAGGGCGACGAGCGTGTCGGTGTCGCGCGGCTCGATTGTTCGAATGTGCTCGCCGCGCTGCAAGTCGATGCGCGGCACGGTGAAATCGGCGGATTGATGCTGATGTATCGCACCGATGCGCGTGAAGCCGAGCTTGGCGTACAGCGGCTCGCCGGCGGGCGTCGCGTGCAGCACGGTAATGCGTTCGCCGAGCGCTTCGAGCAGCAGTTCCATCAGCGTGCGGCCGATGCCCTTGCCCTGGCAGTCCGGCGCGACGATCACCATGCCGAGCGATCCGCCGTTCTCGCCGAACGTCCAGAAGAGCGCGGTGCCGACGACACGGTCGCCGTCCTGCGCGACGAAGCCCTCGCCGGCATCGTGGACGAAGCGCCAGTCGTCGGCGCGATGCGGCCATTTGACTTCGACCGATAACGCGTGCGCCGCGGGGATATCGTCGGCGGTGAAGGGGCGATACAGAAGAGTGGATGTTTCGGCGGGGGACACGGCATGCTCCACGTCAGAGAATGCCGCTTACTTTGACACGCACGCCATCACGCGGATAGGACGATCCTGTTATGGATAGTGAACGGCGTCGGGAGACAGGACGGACGCGCCTTGCGTCAGATGCGCTTCTTCGATGCGGTCATCGCCCATGAGATGAAACACGGTCTCGCCGCGGGCAAGCAGATAGTCCGCGACGATGCGCCTGTGACAGCGCCACCAGACCGCCTCCGAGCACATCACGGCGCAGCGTGTTGTGCGTCCCAGCTCGATCAGCCGTGCAAGGCCTTCGCGAAAGGAAGCCGATAGCGCGTAGTCCGCGTAATTGTGAAAGCTCTGGTTCTCCCAGAAGCCGTTCACATCGGGAGCGATGTCTTTCGACTTGGCGCGAAGCCCGCCGAGTTCCTTGATGCGCTCGTATCCGATCCGATGAGCTTCGAGGCTCGCGGGCAACGTATCCGCGTTGAATTGCGGATTCGTTCGGGATTTCGGCACGGTGCGGATATCGACGACCACGCCGACCGCCGCCGCCTTCAGCAACGTCGCCAGTTCTTCGATCGTGCGGGTCGAGTGGCCGACCGTATGGAAGGGAAGGTTCATGCGCGCTTTGCAGCATGCAGTGTGCCGCGCATGCCGAGCCAGGCCAGTCCCGCCGCGCCCAGCGCGAGCGCCGCCACGGCGATCCATAACGCGATGGAGAACGATCCGGTGTGCTCCGCGATCGGCGCCGCGACCAATGGTCCGACGATCTGCCCGAGGCCATAGGCCGCCGTCGCGTAACCCATCAGACCGGCGGCGGCCTCGCCGCGCAAACGGCGTGCTTCGCGCATCGCGAACAGGGTGATGGCGGTGAACGGCAAGCCGAGCAGCAGGCTGCCGAGCCCGAAGCCGGGCGCGGTCGGAAACACGATGCCAAGACAGATGCCGAGCGCCTGAATGACGTAGCACGCCGCCGACAGCAGCCGGTTGTCCCACGACAGCGGCAGCCGCGCCGCGACCAGCGCGCCCGCGATCAGCGCGAGGCCGAACGCCGGCCAGAACAGATCGGGCCACGGCGAGCCCGGCAGCGCCTGCCGCGCGATCACGGGCAGAAACGTCGCAGTGATGATGTAGCCGAATCCCGCGAGACTGTAGAGGCCGACGAGACCGATGGAATCGACGCGCGTCGAGACGGGTGCCGCGCTGTCGGCCACGCGCGCACGGCCATGCGCCGCCGGTGCCTGGCGTGCGAACGCCTTCCATACGATGATGCCCGCCACGCCCGAGCACAGCGCGAAGCCGATCCACACCGATGGCGCGGGCACGTCGAGCGCGGCGGCGACGGCGCCCAGCAGGCCGGTCGCGACGATGCCCACGCCCGGCCCCGCGTAGATCACGCCGCCTAAGCCATGCGCGTCGAGTTCCGCGAGCCGTCGCAAACCCCATTGCGATGCGAACACGAAGGCCCACGCGCTCACGACGCCCGCCGCGAAGCGGATCGCGGCCCACAGCCAGAAAAGATGGACGACGCCCATCGCGAGCGTCAGAACGATCGTCGATGCCAGCGCGAGGCGCACCATGCGCGCGTGATCGACGCGGATCGCCGCGCACGACAGCGCGCCGATCAGATAGCCAGCGTAATTCGCCGATGCGAGCCAGCCGCCGTGCCGGATATCGAGCGCGCCGCTTTTGAGCATCAGCGGCAGGAGCGGCGTGAACGCGAAGCGCCCGACGCCCAGCGCCACCGCGAGCACGACGGCGCATGCAAGCGCGGCGTTTCGCGCGTGATGAGCGGGCAGCGAGGAAGCGTGGGCTGGAGAAGCCATGAAGGAATGATAGAAGCGCAATGGAACGATCGTAGCTTGACCGCATCATCTTGAAAAATGAATAATCGAGATTCGATGCATCTTCGGAAAAGATCATGGATCTTGCAGCGCTGACGATTTTCCGGGCGGTCGTGCGCGAGAACGGCGTGACGCGCGCGGCGGCCAAGCTCAATCGTGTGCAGTCGAACGTGACGACGCGCATCCGTCAGCTAGAGGAAACGCTCGGCACGGACCTTTTCATTCGCGATGGCCGCCGTCTCGTGCTGACGCCCGCGGGCGAAACCCTGCTGCCGTACGCGGAACGTCTGCTCGCGCTCGCTGAAGAAGCGCGTCACGCGGTCAGCGAGAACCGTCCGCAGGGGCGGCTGCGTCTCGGCACGATGGAAAGCACGGCGGCGAGCCGTCTGCCGCGCGTGCTGGCGACGTATCACCAGCGCTGGCCGCAGGTGACGCTGGAACTGGCGACGGGCGTGACGCGCGCGCTCATCGAAAGCGTGCGCGCGTTCGAAGTCGACGCGGCGGTGATCGCGCGCCCGATCGAGCCGGACGCGCTGCCCGCCGAGCAGTTCGAATCCGTGCCGGTGTTCAGGGAAGAGCTGGCGTTGATCACGCCGCGCGGGCGGCATCCGGCCGCGATGGCGGACGATGCGGCCGGGCTGACGCTGGTCGCGTTCGAGCGCGGCTGCGCGTACCGCTCATACGCGATGCGCTGGTACGAGCGGCAAAAGATCAGGCCGGCGCGCGTGCTGGAGCTGGGTTCGTATCATGCGATCGTCGCGTGCGTGGCGGCGGGCGCGGGCGTCGCGGTCGCGCCGCGCTCGGTGCTCGAACTGGCGCGTCTCGGCGATGAAGTCGATCTCCATCCGATGGGCGCGCTCGGCCAGATCGACACGCTGCTGGTCTGGCGCAAGGGGCACTTTTCTGCGGCGCTCAATGCGATGCGGGATTTGCTGACGGAGGGGATTTGACGCAAGGATCGGCGTCGATCATCTACTGAAACTGGAAACTCCGCCGCGCATAAAACCTCTGCAATTCATGCTTCTTCGGCCGCACGCCGGTGAAGACTTCGACATATTCCGGAATCCGCAACATTCGGACGCCCATGTCCTCTTCGCTCTTCGTCGACACATAGCCGGCCTGCGTGAAATACGCCACGCGCGCGCGGACGTCCGCGGCGCGCGCCTCATAACCGAAGCGCGCGAACATGGCCGTGAGCGCCTCGATGCGTTGCGCATCGTCTCGCGCCATATGCTCCGCGATGTCCGGCGATTGCTGCGCCCAGCTCCGCATCGCGGCTTCGAGGCGCGAATCGAAGATCGTCTCGTCGAACCAGCAATCGAAGACGTTCAACATCGCTTCGCACACGCTGTCCGCATAGGCTTCCGTGCGTTCGATCCAGTTGCCCGTGTTCTTCTGTTTCCATCGGTCGAGCAGGGCGGAAAGCAGTTCTTCGCGATCCTTGAAGAACCAGTAGAAACTCGTTCGCGACAGGTTCAGCTTCTTCGCCAGCGGAAGGATGCGAACCGCCTCCAGGCCGCCTTCGAGCAGGCTTTCATACGCCGCCTCCAGCCACATGTCGGCTGAACCGCGCACTACGTCCAGCGTCTCGTCCATTTCGGGTTTTCCCCTCGTCAGGCAGTCGTTCGTGTTCATCCACTGTACACCATTGTTTTCCTACTTGACACATGTGTACAGTGCTTCTAATCTTGGTCCACAACGCCGCAACCTTCCCCACTCGTTCCGAAGAGGCACCATGTCCACGGACCCGCTGCTGCAGCCGTACACGCTGAAACATCTGACGTTCCGCAACCGGGTCATGACGACATCGCATGAACCGGCTTACGCCGAGGACGGCATGCCGAAGGAGCGTTACCGCGCTTACCACGTCGAGCGGGCCAAGGCCGGTATCGCGTTGACGATGACGGCAGGCTCCGCCGCGACTTCCAAGGACAGTCCGCCGGTCTTCAACAACATCCTCGCGTACAAGGATGAAGTGGTGCCGTGGATGAAGGATCTCGTCGACGAATGTCACGAGCACGGCGCGAAGGTGATGATCCAGGTGACCCATCTCGGCCGCCGCACGCGCTGGGACAAGGGCGACTGGCTGCCCGCGGTGTCGCCGTCGCACAAGCGCGAGGCGTCGCATCGCGCGTTTCCGAAGAAGATGGAGGACTGGGATATCGAGCGCATCGTCCGCGACTTCGCGGACGCGGCCGAGCGCATGAAAGCCGCCGGGCTCGACGGCCTCGAAATCGAAGCGTACGGCCATCTGAACGACCAGTTCTGGTCGCCGCTCACGAACACGCTCGAAGGCCCTTACGGCGGCTCGCTCGAGAATCGCATGCGCTTCACGTTCGATGTCCTGCGTGCGATGCGCGAGCGCGTCGGCGAGCGCTTTCTGCTCGGCATCCGCTATACCGCCGATGAAACCCTCGTGGGCGGCATCACGAAGGAAGAGGGCATCGAGATCTCGAAGCGCCTGAAGACGAGCGGGCTCGTCGATTTCCTGAACGTCGTGCGCGGGCATCTGGACACCGACGCCGGACTCACCGACGTCATCCCGATCATGGGCATGAAGAGCGCCCCCCATCTCGACTTCGCGGGCGAGATCCGGCGCGCGACGGACTTTCCCACGTTCCACGCCGCGCGCATTCAGGACGTCGCCACGGCGCGCCATGCGATCGAATCGGGCAAGATCGACATGGTCGGCATGACGCGCGCGCACATGACCGATCCGCATATCGTGCGCAAAATCATCGAGCGCCGGGAGGACGATATCCGTCCGTGCGTCGGCGCGAACTATTGCCTCGATCGCATTTATCAGGGCGGCATGGCGCTGTGCATCCATAACGCCGCGACGGGCCGCGAGCTCGAAATGCCGCAGACGATCCAGCCCGCGGCGATCAAGCGCAGGATCGTCATCGTGGGCGCGGGGCCCGCGGGTCTCGAAGCCGCGCGCGTGGCGGGCGAGCGCGGCCATGAGGTCGTCGTGCTCGAAGCGATGAACGATCCCGGCGGCCAGATTCGTCTCACCGCGTTGAACCCGCGCCGCAAGGAGATGATCGGCATCGTCGAATGGCGCATGGCGCAGTGCGAGAAGCTCGGCGTGCGCTTCAAGTTCAATACGTGGGCGGACGCCGATACGGTGCTCGCGGAGAATCCCGAGGTGGTGATCGTCGCGACCGGCGGCATGCCGCATACGGAGGTGTGCACGGAAGGCAACGAGCTCGTCGTCTCTTCATGGGACATCATTTCCGGCGACGTGAAACCCGGCGCCAATGCGCTGATCTTCGACGATGCCGGCGATCACGCCGCGCTGCAGGCCGCCGAAACCATCGCGCAGGCGGGCGGCCAGGTCGAGGTGATGACGCCCGACCGCACCTTCTCGCCCGAAGTGATGAGCATGAATCTCGTGCCTTACATGCGCTCGCTGCAAAAGCTCGCGACGACGTTCACGGTGACGTTCCGGCTCGAATCTGTGCGGCGCGAAGGCAAGGATCTCGTCGCGACGATCGGCAGCGACTACGGCGGCGTGACGAAGGAGCAGCGCTACGATCAGATCGTCGTCAATCACGGCACGATTCCGATGGACGAGCTGTACTTCGAGCTCAAGCCGCTCTCGAAGAACCTGGGCGCGGTGAATTACGACGAGCTCATCGACGGCAAGCCGCAGACGCCGCAAACGAATCCTGACGGACGCTTCCAGCTTTTCCGTATCGGCGATGCGGTGTCCGCGCGCAACACGCACGCCGCGATCTATGACGCGCTGCGTCTTGTGAAGGATCTGTGAGCCGGGCGCGGCATGCGATTCAGCCCCGACCAGGCGCATGAGCTCGCGCGCCGTGCCGCTATTCGGGCAGGCGCGCGTGAGGACGTCGCGGATTCGCTCATCTGATCGACTAACTGCACGCCTTCGCCCCGCCGCTCGAAAACGGCGCGCCGCTTATTACCCGATCACTTCTCGATCTGCTGATTCCAGCGCTTGTCCCATTGCGCGCGATCCGCGTTGATCGTGTCCCAGTCCACGACGGTCACTTTCTTCACGAGCGCATTGAGGTCGCCGAGATTCTTCTCCATCTCGGGCGTCATCTTCGCCTGCGAGTTGGTGGGAATCTGCTTGCCCGCTTCGGCCGCCTTCGTCTGCGCGGGCGCGGACAGCAGGAATTGCGCGAGCTTCTGCGCGAGCGCCGGATCGGGATTGTTCTTCACCACGCACAGATCCACGAGCAAGAGCACCGCGCCTTCCTTCGGCGCGACATACGCGACCGGCAAGCCTTTGTCCTTCAGATCGCCGACGGCGGTCGGCGTGAGCGGGAAGAGGCCGGCTTCGCCTGTCGTGATCATCTCCGAGAGCTTGGCCGAGTTCGGAATGTATTCGACGACATTCGGGCCGACCGTCGTCGCCCATTTGCTGAAGCCCGGCTCGACGTTCTTCTCGCTTCCGCCGAGCAGACGATTGATCGCGAGGAATCCGTGCAGGCCGAACGTGCTGCTCGATGCCGACTGGAACACGACCTTGCCCTTGTACTTCGGATCGGCGAAGTCCATCCACGAGGTCGGCGGCGCCCAGCCTTTTTCCTTGAAGAGCTTCGTGTTATAGCCGATGCCCGTCATGCCGAGCTGCACGCCCGCGCCCATGTCGTCCTTCAGGCGTGCGAACGGATAAAGTTCCTTGAGCACGGGCGCATCGTCGAGCTTCTGGCACACGCCCATGCTGACGGCGCGAGCCATCACGCCGTCATCGAGAAACGCGACGTGAATCTGCGGGCTGTTGCGGTTCGCGAGCAGTTTGGCGAGCACATCGGACGACGTGCCCGGCACCACGACCACCTTCACGTTGTTGGCCTTCTCGAAGTCGGGCAGGACGCCGCTCGTATAGGCCTTTTCCATCGGCCCGCCGTTCATGCCGATGTAGATGGTTTTGCTTTGCGACCACGCGGACGACGTGACGCCGAGTGCGACGAGCGCAGCAAGCGAAGCGAGTGTGCGGGACAGCTTCATTGTGATTGTCCTTGTTATGGCAGTTGAGTGGCGGAAAGAGGCATGCGGCTGAACCGCGCGATCGAAAACGCTTCGATCGGCGTGGCGGTTTCGCCTTGCGTGACGAGATCGGCGAGCACTTCGCCGACGCCGGGCGCGAGCAGAAAGCCGCCGCCCGAAAAACCGAATGCGTGCAGAAGACGCGGCGTCGTGTGGCTCAAGCCGATCACGGGATTGCTGTCGGGCGTCTCGCCTTCGACGCCGCTCCAAGTGCGGATGAGCAGTGCATCGCGCAAGGCGGGCAGGAGCGCGCACGCATCGCGCATGACGGCGCGCGTCGTGGCTGTCGATGGCTGCGCGTACTCGCCGTCGCCGTGTCCGCGCCCGCCGCCGATCACGCAATTGCCGCGCTCGACTTGCCGCGCATAGATGCCGCCGCCCACCACGCCGAGACTATGGCCGATGAAAAGCGGCAGCGGCTCGGTCACCCACATGTTCGGATAGATGGCCTTCATCGGCACGCTTTCGCCGAAGCTGCCCGCGATGCGGTTCGCCCACGCGCCCGCGCTGTTGATGAGCCAGTCCGAACTGATGCGCTCGTCGCCCGCGCGCATCTGAAAACGCGTGCCGTCGAAGACGATATCGGTCAGCTCGGTTTGCTCGCGCACGTCGGCGCCCGCGCGGCGCGCTGCATGCGCGAAGCCCGGCGACACGAGACGCGGATTCGCGTGACCATCGGACGGGCAGAGCGAGCCGCCGATCGCCGCGGGGCCGATCCACGGATAGCGCCTGCGGAATTCCGCGCCGCGCATGACCTGCGATTGCACGCCGTGTTCGCGCGCCATCGCGGACCATTGATCGAGCACATCGAGATCGGCTTCGCGCCGCGCGAGCCGCAGATGACCCGATACGACGAATTCGCCATCGATGCCGATCAGCTCCGGCAATCGCGCATACACGCGCCGCGCGCGCGCCGCGAGCGGCAGTTGCTCCGCGCTGCGTCCCTGCGTGCGCACGCCGCCATAGTTGACGCCGCTCGCCTGCGCGCCGCAGAAACGCCGTTCGACGAGCGCGACGCGCAGGCCTTTCGTCGCGAGCGCGAGCGCCGCCGACGAGCCGACGAGCCCGCCGCCCGCGATGACGACATCGTAATGAGTCACCCCCGGACGCGCGTCACTCATCGTGGGCTTCCTCGGGCTGCACTTGCACGCCGTCGTCGTAGAGCATCGGCGTGATCGGAATCGGTTTGATGGGCGCCTGACTGCGCAAGCGGCCGACAGCGGCAGGCGGCTTGCCGGTTTCGGCGCACAGCAGCGCGATCGCGGATTCGCCGCACATGCGGCCCTGACAGCGGCCCATGCCGATGCGCGTGAGCGCTTTGAGCCGATTGACCTCCGTGGCCAGTCCGCTGCGGATGCACGCGCGCATCGTGCCCGCGGTGACTTCCTCGCAGCGGCAGACGACGAGATCGTCCGGCCAGCTTTGCGCGGTGTTGTCGGGCGGCGCGAACGCGTGCTCGATGCCCGCGCGAAAGGCCGCGATGCGCGCGAGTTCGTGTTCGAGTCTGGCTGCGTGATGTCGATTCGATGCGATGCCCAAGTCTTCGAGCAGCGCGAGCGCGGCGCGCCGTCCCGCGAGCTCGGCCGCGTCCGCGCCGGCGATGCCCGCGCCATCGCCCGCGAGGTAGACGTTGCGCACGGAGCTGCGGCCGGCCGCATCGCGCTCGGGTATCCAGCAGCGGTTCAGCGCGTCGAAATGAAAATTGCAACCGGCGAGATCGGCGAGCTGCGTTTCGGGCCTGAGGCCGAAGCCCATGCCGACGGCATCGCAATCGAGCGCGCGTGCATCGCCGCGCTGCGTGCGCCAGCGAATGCCGCTCACGGCATCGTCGCCATCGATGCGATCGAGCGTCACCCCGCGTTCGATCCGCACGCCGCGCGCGTGCAGCCATGCGACGTAATACAGGCCTTTCGCGAAGGTCGAAGGCTGATTCAGCATGCGCGGCGCGGCTGCGGCCTGACGCGCGAGCGGGCTTGTATCGAGCACGGCCGCGACCTGCGCGCCCGCCTTCACGTATTGATACGCGACGAGATACAGCAATGGGCCGGTGCCCGCGAGCACGACGCGCGAGCCGATCGCGCAGCCTTGCGCCTTCAGCGCGACCTGCGCGCCGCCGAGCGTGTAGACGCCCGCGCGCGTCCAGCCGGGCAGCGGCACGATGCGATCGGTCGCGCCGCTCGCGATGATCAGATGCGTGAACGGCACGCTGGCTTCGCGGCCCGCGTGCAGCGTGTCGAGACGGTTTGGCTCGCAGGACCAGGCGAGCGTGTCGGGGCGATAGTCGATCTGCGGCAGCAGCTTCGCCATCGTGTCGTGCACGGCTTCGGCTTTCTTCGCTTCGAAGCCGTAGAGCGTCGATTTGCTGCGATCGAATCCGGCATCGGCGGGCGGCTGCCGATAGATCTGCCCGCCCCAGCGCGCGTTTTCATCGATCACGACAGGACGCACGCCCGCCGCGGCGAGCGTCTCGGCCGCGCGAACGCCCGCTGGCCCCGCGCCGACGATCACCACACGATGCGCGCCGTTCATCGCGCGTCCTCCGTGACGACGCGCATGTTCGCTTCGATGCGCGTCGAGCATGCGCGCATGCGCTTGCCGCTTTCATCGCGCACCCAGCAATCCTGACACGCGCCGATCAGACAGAATCCCGCGCGCGGCTGGCCGCTGAATTCGCTATGACGCACGTGACGCTGCTGCATGAGAATCGCGGTGAGCAGCGTATCGCCCGCGAGCGCTTCCGCCGGAACGCCGTCGAGAACGAAGGGAATGCGCGCGCGTTTCTTGTCGGCGAGACGGACGAACTGCGGCGCGGATTTGACCGTAACGGTGCTCATGATGTGATGTCAGTGCTGGCCGATCAGAATGCGGTTGAGCCCATACACGCGATCGAGGATCAGCATCGCGCCCGCGGTGATGAAGATCACGAGCGCGGAGACGGAGGCCATCATCGGATCGATGGATTCGGTCGCGTACATGTACATGCGAACGGGCAGCGTGACCGTTTGCGGCGATGTGACGAAGACCGACATCGTTAGTTCATCGAAACTGTTGATGAACGCGAGCAGCCAGCCGCCGGTGATGCCGGGCAGGATCATCGGCAAGGTGACGCGGCGAAACGTGGTCCACGCGCTCGCGCCCAGCGACGCCGCCGCGTGCTCGATGCTGCGGTCCATGCCGCTCACCGACGCGAGCACGAGCCGCATCACGAACGGCGTGATGATGACCATGTGCGCGAGGACGAGCCACGCGAACGAGCCGGTCGCGCCGATCATCGCGAAGAAGCGCAGCATCGCGATGCCGAGCACGAGGCCGGGAATCACGAGCGGCGAAAGCAAGAGCGCGTTGAGGAAGCCGCGTCCGGGAAAGCGCGCGCGGCCGATCGCGAGTCCCGCCGGCAACGCAATGACGAGCGATAAAGTCGCCGATGCGAACGCGAGCTTCACGCTGTTGAAGAACGCCGAGATGAAGTCGGGATAATTGAGAATCGCGCGGAACCAGCGCAGCGAGAGGCCGCGCGTGGGCAGCGTGAGCGTTTCCTCCGGCGTGAATGCGACGAGCACGACAATGACGAGCGGCGCCAGCACGAACAGAATCACGATCGTGTGGAACGCCAGCGCGAGGGGACCGTTCTTGCGCATTTTGCTAACCCATGCTGCGCGCATAGCGACGCTCTAGCACGCGGTAGTAAGTGAGCATCACCACGAGATTCGCGATGAGCAGCAAGAGCGCGATGGTCGCGCCGAGTGGCCAGTTCATCGAACCGAGGAACTGATCGTAGACAGTCGTGGCCGCGACCTTGAGACGCCGGCCACCGAGCAGCCCGGGAATCGCGAAGGCGCTCGCCGAAAGACCGAACACCATCAGGCTGCCCGACAGAATGCCCGGCACGAGTTGCGGCAGCACGATGCGCCACAGCGTGACGGCGGGCGACGCCATCAGCGAGAGCGCGGCGTTTTCCGTCTGCGGGTCGATACGCTGCAACGCGGTCCAGACGGGAATCACCATGAACGGCAGCATGACATGCACGAGCGCGATGACGATGGCGAAGTTCGTATACAGCAGCTTGTACGGACCCATGCCGAACGCGCCGAACATTTGATTCACGAGGCCGTTCACGTTGAGCAGCATGCTCCAGCCGAACGCGCGCACGACCACCGAGACGAGCAGCGGCGCGAGGATCACGAGCAGAAAGACGGAGCGCCACGGATCGCCCATGCGCGAAAGGATGTACGCCTCGGGCGTGCCGATCACGACGCATAGCAACGTCACCAGCGCGGCGATGCCGAATGTGCGCAGAAAGATCGTGTGGAAGTATTCCGAGCCGAGCACTTCGGCATAGTTATGCAGATCGAAGGCGGCGACCGGTCCCATCGACGGATCGAAACGATAGAACGTCAGCGCAAGCGTCATCGCGAGCGGCACGATCACGAGCACGGAGAAGAGCAGCAGCGCGGGCGCGCTCATCATCCACAGGGGCAGATAAGCGTACCACGGCGCGCGGCGCGTGCCGTTCGATTGCGCCGCCGCGGCGGGTTCGGACGAGCGCAGCGTGCTATCCACGGGCGGCCTCCTGCTGGATAAAGCGGAGCGATTCCGTGTTCCAGTCGATGCCCACTTGCGCGCCTTCTTCGAGCGGCTCGTCGCCGTGATTCTGGCAGCACACGAGCATTTCTCCCGCGCGGCTGTCGAGGCGATAAAGCCACTGGCTGCCGAGGAAGAAGCGGCTCGTCACGCGGCCCGGCAGACGTCCGCTGCCTGCCGCGCCGAGCCTCAGCTTCTCGGGACGGATGCAGACGGTGACCGCATCGCCGACGCCGATCGCGCGCTCGCGCTCCGGCAGTTGCGCGGTCGAGCCGGTTTCCGCGAGATCGTGGCCCAGGTCGATGCGAATGGCGTCGCCGTCGCGCGCGACGATCGTGCCGTGCAGCATGTTCGCCTTGCCGATGAACTGCGACACGAAGCTCGTCTCGGGCCGTTCATAGGCGCGATAGGGCGTATCGACCTGCGTGATGCGGCCCGCTTCCATCACGACGACGCGATCGCTGATCGACAGCGCTTCGGATTGATCGTGCGTGACCATGATCGTCGTCGTGCCGATCTTGCGCTGAATGCCGCGCAATTCGAACTGCATGTCTTCGCGCAGCTTGGCGTCGAGGTTCGACATCGGCTCGTCGAGCAGAAGCACGGGCGGCGCGATGACGATGGCCCGCGCGAGCGCCACGCGCTGACGCTGGCCGCCCGACAGCTCGCGCGGAAAGCGCTGCGCGAACTTGTCGAGCCGCACGAGGGACAGCGCTTCGTTCACGCGGTCCTTGCGTTCGCGCTTGTCGATGCCGCGCATCTCCAGACCGAAGCTCACGTTCTGCTCCACGCTCATGTGCGGAAAGAGCGCATAGCTTTGAAACACGATGCCGAGGCCGCGCCGGTTCGGCCGCATATGCGTGATGTCGCGGCCATCGAGCGTGATGCGGCCGTGCGTCGCCTCGATGAAGCCCGCGATCATCTGCAAGGTCGTCGTCTTGCCGCAGCCCGACGGTCCGAGCAGCGACACGAATTCGCCTTTCTCGACCGACAGATTCACGTCGGCGACGGCGTGCAGATCGCCGAACGATTTCGACAGATCCGTCAATGTGAGAAACGACATGGCTGCCCCTTTGGACGCGTCGCGCGCCGCTTTCGATGTAGGGACTTTAGCCAGCCATATTTCATGGCGTCAATTTCAATTCCATTGAACGATTAAAAGCTGTCGTTGCATTCCGTTCGACGGAATCGAAAATCTGAAAGTCAGATTTTAATTTCATTGAATGGGATATGGGTTATCCCTTACATTGCGCGGCGCCGCCGAATCGGGTCGAATAGCGGCATGCGCGAAGGCCACCGCAGCCATTCCGTTGAATGAAATGAGCGAGGCGAGAATGAAGGCATCTGACGAAGCAAACGGAACGTCCGCGCCGGATGCGCCCGGCGCCGGCATGCTGCAACGCGCATTCGCCGTGATACGCGCGCTCGGCGACGACCAGGCGGAAGGCAGCCGCGTGACCGCGCTGGCGAAGTCGGTCGGTCTCACGCAGGCGACGGTGCATCGGATTCTGCATGCGCTGATCGCGGAAGGCGTCGTCGAGCAGGATGAAGGCAGCAAGCGTTATCGGCTGAGTGTCGATTTCTTTTCGCTGGCGGCGCAGGCGGGCAACCCGAGCCGGATGCGCGCGCTGTGCCGGCCCGCGCTGCTGCGCCTGTGCGCGAGCCTCGGCGAGACCATCTTTCTGCTGGTGAAAAGCAGCTTCGATGCGGTCTGCCTCGACATGTGCGAAGGCCCGTTCCCCATTCGCTCGTTCACCGGCGATGTGGGCGGGCGCGTCGCGCTGGGCGTGGGACAGGGCAGTCTCGCCATTCTCGCGTTTCAGCCGGAATCGGAGCGTGAAGAGATCATTCGCTTCAACGTGCCGCGGCTGCATAACTATGGCGTGTTCGACGAAGTTTATCTGCGCACCGAGATCGAGCGTGTGCGCGCGCAAGGTTATGCGGGGCGCAACAGCGGATTGATCGATGGCATGGCGGGCGTCGCGGTGCCGATTCTCGATCGCGCGGGGCATGCGGTCGGCGCGTTGAGCGTCGGCACGTTATCGACGCGTCTCGGCGAAGACCGCTTGCCGATGGTCGTCGAATTGCTGAAACGTCAGGCGGCGGCGCTCGGTCCGCAAATCAATCCGTTCGATGTGGCCGTGCGCCGTCCCGTGCATGGCCTGACGCGTGCAATGGCGACGAAGCCGTTATCAGGCGCGTCGCAGTGACGCTCAACTGCTCAGCTTGCGATAAGCATTCAGATGACGGATGAGGCCTTGCCGGTCTCCGCGCCTGTCGAGGAGGATCGCAAGGTTATGATGCGCGTCCGCATAATCCGGATCGGCTTCGAGACATCGCCGATAACTTTGCACCGCTTCGTCGATCTGACCGATGCCTTCGAGCGCGACAGCCCGATTGAAGTGCAGCACGGCATCGGTCGGAAAGTGCATGAGCGCTTTGTCGAAAACCGCCAGCGCGTCGCCGCAACGGTGCTCCTCTTCGCATAGCAATGCGCCGAGATCGACATAAGCGCCGTAGTGCGGCTCGGGCGACAGCTCGATTGCGCGTCGATACGCACGCTCCGCGCCTCGCGCGTCGGTCTTCATGAGTTGTCCGCCAAGTTCATACCATTCGCCGGCCTGCGTCGCCGCCGCTTCCTTGCGTTCCGGCGTCGCATCGAGCAGCACGACGTTGCCCTTCACCTCGGCGACTTCGAAATCGAGCAGCAGTTGACCCGTCACGGCGTCCCATTGCGACGGTCCGGTCTTCACCACGACGGAGCCGCCCTCGGCCGTCACGCGCAAGCCCGAGAGCGGTAGCTCGTCAGGCAGATCCGACTTCAATCTTGCAAGCGCCTGGCTGATCTTGCGCGGCGGAACATCGGCGGCGCGAAGGCGCAAGGCCGTGCGCAACAGGACGACATCCTGAAACGAGAAGCGCAGCTCTTTGCGCGGCCCGCGTTCGGGCGTGACGAAGCCCGCATCGATCAGGCCGGTGACGACCCGGCGCGTCACGCCCAGCATCGACACGAGCTTCGCCAGCGGTAGATCGTGAGCGATCACTTGCGGGCGCGCGTCCTGGCCGGCGCTTCGGCCGCCACTTTCTGCGCCCGCGCGGCGGGCTTTCTGACCTTCGGCACCTCGACGGCTTCCTCGGCTTCCACCGCCGTCTTGCGCCTGGCGGGCGACGCGGCCTTCGGCTTCGCGCTGGTCTTGGCGAGACTCGCGCGCAACGCATCCATCAGGTCGATGACTTCGCCGCCCGCAGCCGGTTCTTCGGCTTCCGGTGAGATGATTTCCTTGCCCTCGATCTTCCGGTCGATGGCGGCGAGGACGCGCTTCTTTTCCTCGTCTTCGTAGGCGGCTGCGTCGTAGGCGTCTTCGGCGCCCTGCTCGATGATCTGAAGCGCGAGCTTCAGTTCCGCGTCCGACACCGTCACGCGCTCGATGTTCAGATCCTTGAGGGAACGCACTTCGTCGGCGAAAAGAAGCTGCTGAAAGACCATGCCGTCATCGGCGGGGCGCACCTGGACGACGCGCGTCTTGCCTTTATAGGACCACTTGGCCAGCGCGCACCGTCCGCTTTGCGCGAGCGCTTGCTGAAGCAGGCTATACGGTTTGCCGCCGCGCTTGTCGGGCGCGATGAAATAGGCCTTGTCATAGAAGATCGGATCGACGGATTTCTCGGGCACGAACGAGACGATTTCGACGACATGACTCGCGCCTTCTTCGAGCGCCTTCAGCTCGTCGCCGGTGAAGACGACATAGCGGCCCTTCTCGAACTCGTAGCCCTTCTTCATGGCGGACCGTTCGACGAGCTCGCCCGTCGCGTCGGATACGTATTGCTGTTTGACTCGCGAGCCATCGGGCGCGAGCAGATTGAAGCGGACGTCCGATGCGCTCTCGGTCGCCGAATAAAGCTTGACGGGTATCGAGACGAGTCCGAACGAGAGTGACAAAGACGCAATCGAGCGTGCCGGCATGGGCTCCTCCTCGGTAAGCATTCGGCGAACCACCGCACAGAGTACCACCGGTCGGGCGGCTGGGTTCGCCGCCGCGCTTCAGTCGAAGTCCACGTCGGCGCCGCGCCGCAATTCATCCAGCCGTCGCGAGCCGTCGCGTGAATGATGGGTTTTCCGATGACATGGCGCTCACTAATCGGACCGTCGTTCGGTTTCGACATACGACTGCGCGGCCGTCAGCAGCCAGTGCTCGAAGGTCCGCAGCAACGGCGAGTTCTGCTTGCGTTCGGGGTAGACGAGGTAATACCCCTTGTCGCTGGGCAGGGACAGTTCGAAAGGCCGCACGAGTTCGCGCGTCTGCAGTTCGTGCGCGACGAGAAAGCGCGGCACGAGTGCGATGCCGAGGCCGGCCTTCGCTGCTTCGACGAGCATCGAAAAGAGTTCGTATCGCTGGCCCTTCATGCTGTCGACGTCATGCGCGGCTGCCTGTGCGAGCCACTGCCGCCATGCGTCGGGACGCGCGGACTGATGCAGCAGCGTGAAGCCGGCGACATCGCGAGGCGCGAGCTTCTTCCGCCCGGCGAGCAGGCGCGGACTGCATACGGCCGTGATTTCCTCGCCGAACAGATACTTGGTCACCGAACCGGGCCAGACCGGATCGCCGAAATGAATGGCCGCATCGAAAGGCGTGTCCTTGAAGAGAAACGGCGCCGCCCGCGTGGTCAGATTGACGACGATGTCTTCGTGCTGCGCGTAGAACTCCGGGAGGCGTGGGATGAGCCAGCGCGTGGCGAATGTCGGGATGACCGCGAGTTCCAGAATGCCGCCCGCGTTGCGGTGCGCCATCGCGGCGAGCGTGTCGCGTTCGAGCCGTTCGAGATTTTCACGGACCCGCTTCGCATAGATCTCGCCGGCTTCGGTCAGGCTGATTCGCCGTTTGTGCCGGTTGAAAAGCGGCGTGCCCAGATATTCCTCGAGGCTCGCGACCTGACGGCCCACCGCACTCTGCGTCAGCGACAGTTCTTCGGAGGTGCGCGTGAAGCTCAGGTGCCGGGCTGCGGCCTCGAACGCGATCAGGGCGTCGATGCTCGGTATTTTGCGTCTCACACATCCTTCCTGTTACGCACAACGTTGAGTGTTTATATCGTTTGCCGGCCATTAATGGTGCCATGAGAATCGTTGCAACGGCATTTACTTCCTAACGAACGTTCTCATTCGAACCATGAACCCTTTCATCGACGAAGCCGCACTCTCCTTTCAAGCGTTGTCTCAGGGCAATCTCTCCACGTCGAAGCGTTCCGTCGATAAAGTGCGCGGCTCGTCGTATTCGAAGCTGCTGGAAGGGCCGGTCTCGGTCATGGCCGGCAACGTTCCGGAACGCGCGGACGCCATTTCGGCGGCCATTCTGGGCTACAACTGAGCGGGAGGGCTGCCGATGCATCGCATCGTCATCGTGGGAGGAGGCGCCGGCGGGCTCGAACTGGCGACGCGCCTCGGCAACAAGCTCGGCAAGGCGGGACGAGCGCACGTGACGCTGGTCGACCGTTGCGCCGTGCATGTGTGGAAGCCGCTTTTGCACGAAGTGGCTGCCGGCAGCCTCGATACGCACGCGCACGAAATCGCCTATGCAGCCCACTCGCACTGGAACGGCTTCGCGTTCGTGCATGGCGAGATGACCGGCCTCGACCGCGAAAGCCGCCGCGTGAAGATCGGTCCGACGTTCGAATCCGAGGACCGTGACGCCGAAGTGCTGCCGTCTCGCGACCTCGAATACGACACGCTGGTGCTCGCCCTTGGCAGCCGCACGCATTTCTTCGGTGTGCCGGGCGCGGAAGAGCACGCCATCGCGCTCGATACGCTCGAACAGGCGGAGCATCTGCGCAAGCGTCTGCTTCGGGTCTGCCTGAGAAAGCACGCGCAAGGCACGGGCGAAGCGGACGAGGCGGTGGATATCGCCATCATCGGCGGCGGCGCGACGGGTGTCGAGCTCGCTGCGGAGTTGCGGCGCATGGAACACACGTTGAAGCAGTTCAGGCTGCTTTCCGGAAGCCCGCGTTCCGCGATGCGCATCACGCTGCTCGAACGCGGCGACCGTGTGTTGCCCGCGCTTCCCCGGCGCGTGTCCGATACGACGCGTGCGATCCTCGAGAAGATGAGCATTTCGGTACGCGTGTCGACGTCGGTGACGAGCGTGCGGCCAGATAGCGTCGAAGTGGCGGGCGGGGCAGCGATTGCCGCCGACATCACGATATGGGCAGCGGGCATCAAGGCGCCGGCCGTGCTTGCATCGCTCGAAGGTCTTACGGTGAATCACGTCAATCAAGTCAAGGTCACGCGTTCGTTGCAGAGCGAAACGGATGGGAACATCTTCGCGCTGGGCGATTGCGCGAGCTGTGCGTGGACCGCCGATGTGCTGGTTCCGCCGCGTGCTCAGGCCGCGCATCAGCAAGCGATGTTCTTGTGCAAGGCGCTGAGCGCGCGCATCGAAGGCCGGGCCGTCGGCGCGTTCACGTACAAGGACCACGGCTCGCTGGTTTCGCTGGGCTCACCGACGGCGGTGGGCAGTGTGGCCGGCATCACCAGCACGGGAAAGTTCTTCGTCGAAGGTTTCGTGGCGAAGCTGATGTATGCGGCGCTCTATCGAAAGCATCTGATGGCCGTGTCGGGCTTGCGTCGAACGGTCTTCGGCATCGCCGCGCATGGTCTCGGGAGACTGCTGGCTCCGCGGGTCAAGCTGCACTGAGTTGCGTTGGGTTTGCGAAGCTAGCGTTTCATATTACCTTCGTCAAGGCGGCAACAATCCGTATATGCCGCCCTATGCCTGGGACCGTGACGCTCGGCATAATGTCGGCTATTAATTAAGGGTTGCAATTCCATTGGTAGCCGCGAAATGAGCGAACAACGAGCAAAACGTGATCCGGAAGGCACGAGACGGCGCATTCTCGAAGCCGCCACCGAGCAATTCACGAGATTCGGCCTCGCAGGCGCACGGGTCGACGCCATCGCCACGGCGGCGGGCACGAACGAGCGCATGCTCTACTACTACTTCGCGAGCAAGGAAGGCCTGTACGTCGCGGTGCTCGAAGCCATGTACGTGCATTTCGCGGAGCGGGAGGCAAGCCTCGACCTGTCCGGCCTGCAACCGGCCGAAGCGATCCGCGAGCTGGCGAAGTCCATCTGGACGCATCTGCGGGAAAATCCCCAATGGTTGAGCCTCGTCAACAACGAAAATCTGCATGAAGGCCGCTATCTGGAGCGCTCGAGCGGCTTGCGCGAGACGATCTCGCCCGTGGTCGACCTGGTGCGCGTCACCCTCGAGCGCGGCGCGGCGGCCGGGCAGTTTCGCCAGGGCGTCGATCCGCTGGATTTCTACGTGACGGTGGTCGGCATGGGGTATTACATCGTGTCGAACCGCTTCACCATCGACGCGTTCACGGGCCGGAACTACGCCGAATCCGCCCATCACGAGTCGATTGCCGCCATGCACCTGGACATGCTGCTCGGGTATCTGCGACCGGCCTCCTGAACGGGACTGAACCGGCCGCGCGCGGTCATTACCCGCGCGCGGCCACTTCGCCTTTGAGCTCATGCGCGATGAAGTCGACGAACGCGCGAATCCGGTTGGACATCTGATGCCGCTGCGACCAGACGGCGAAGATATCGGCGTTCGGCGTTTCGTGGTCGGGCAGCACGCGAACGAGTGAACCGTCCGCCAGATAGTGCTCGATGTCCCATTCGGCGCGCATCAGGATGCCGTGGCCTTCGAGCGCCCACTTGACCGCGATCTCGCCGTCGTTCGTCGTCAGCGTGCCGTTGATCCGCACCGCCTCCGTCTTGCGCGACGTCCCGCGCCCCGATGTCAGGCGCCATACGCCATACGCTTCATCGCCCTGACGAATGCCGATGCAGTTGTGACGCGTGAGATCGTGCGCCGTGAGCGGCATGCCGCGCGCCGCGATATAGGAAGGCGCCGCGCACAGCAGCCGCCGGTTTCCGGCAAGCCGCCGCGCGACCACGCGCGTATCCGGCGGCTCGCCGAAGCGGATGCAGACATCGAAGGCATCGTCGGTGAGGGGCGGCGGGGTGACCGACAACTGCAATTGCACCGACACCTGCGGATACTTCGCGACGAACCTCGATATCGCCGGCGCCACATGACTGCGCCCGAAGCCGAGCGTCGCGTTCACGCGCAGCAGTCCTTTCGGGCTGCGCTTCGCGGACCCGAGCAGCTCCGACAATTCATCGATTTCGTCGAGAATGCGGCGCGCATGTTCGAGGTATAGCTCGCCTTCCGGCGTGAGCATCATCCGCCGCGTCGTGCGGTTGACGAGCGCGACGCCCGCGCGCGTCTCCATCTGCGACAGGCGCTTGCTGACGGCCGCCGCCGTGAGGCCCAGCTCGCGCGCCGCCGCGCTCAGGGAGCCCGCTGCGGACAGCGTCGAAAAGAAGCTCAGATCGGCGGCCTGGACGGTATCGGGCATCGCGGCTATTCGTGAATCCAAGTTGACGATGACGCCAGTTTAGCAGCCGTTTTATCGCCGCAGTGCGAGTAAAAACCGCGCACGGCAAGCGTAGAATTTCGGCTCGCGGCGGCGAGCCCGTTCGTCGCCGGAATCGGGAGATGGCTGGCTCATGGAAATCAAGTGGATCGAAGACTTCATCGCGCTCGCCCGATATCAAAGCTTTTCGCGCGCGGCGGAGTTCCGTAACGTCACGCAGTCGGGCTTCAGCCGGCGCATCCAGTCGCTCGAACAATGGGTCGGCGCCGATCTCGTCGACCGCAGCGGTTTTCCGCCGACGCTCACGCCCGCAGGACGATTGTTCCGCGACGCGGCCGAAGATATCCTCGACAAGCTGTTCGACACGCGCGCCATCATCCGCACCGAGCAGCGGATCGCGGGCACGAGTCTGCAGATCGCGGCGGGCCATACCATCGCGCTCAATTTTTTGCCCGGCTGGCTGCGCACGCTGGAGAAACATATCGGCGAAGTGCGCGCCCGCGTGATTCCGGCGAACGTCCACGACTCGATCCTGAAGCTCGTGAACGGCAATTGCGAGCTGATGTTCGCCTATCATCATCCGCAATTGCCGCTGCATCTCGACCCCGAGAAATACGAATACGTGACCGTGGGCGTCGATACGTTCATGCCGGTCTGCAAGCCCAACCAGCGACTCGCGCCGATCTACCGGCTGCCCGGCACGACGGATCGCCCGATGCCGTTCATCGCCTACATGGAGACGAGTTATTTCGGACGATGCTTCGCCCTCCTGATTGAAAAAACGAAAGCATCGCCCGCGTTGCGCCTGCACTATGAATCCGACATGGCCGAGGTCGTGAAGAAGCTCGTTCTCGAAGGCGAGGGCGTGGCGTGGCTGCCGAAGAGTTCGATCGTCGCCGAACTGGATGCCAGCGAACTCGTCGCCGCCGGGCCCGTCGAATGGCAACTCGCGCTCGAACTGCGCGTGTACCGCGACATCGCCAATCGCAGCGAATTGCTCGACACGCTCTGGCGTCACCTGCGCGCCTCGTCCGCACCCGCAATGTAAGGGATTTTTAAAGGCTATGCGAAAATTGCATAGCCATATGCAGCACTAGCATTCACGTTTTTTCTGCCTTCCCTAAGATTCCGTCCTGACACAAGAAAGCGGCGCATCACGTTACGTCGATGCGCCTGCCAATCCCGAGCGCACACCGGTCGCGACCGACCGTTCGTGCGTCATCCCAGGACGGAGACACATGAAAAATCGACTCACCCTCTATATCCTCGCGGGCATGGTGCTCGGCGTGGCGGTCGGCTATGTCTGCCATCGCACGGCAGTGGACGCCGCGCACGCCAAGGAGATCGCCGGCTACTTTTCCATCGTCACGGATATCTTTCTGCGGCTCGTGAAGATGATCATCGCGCCGCTGGTTTTCGCCACCCTCGTGTCGGGGCTCGCCGGCATGGAAGGCACGAGCGACGTGCGCAGAATCGGCTTGCGCTCGATCGCGTGGTTCGTGTGCGCTTCGCTGTTCTCGCTTGCGCTCGGCCTCGTGCTCGCGAACCTGCTGCAGCCGGGCGCGGGTCTGCATATGACGCAGACGAGTTCCGATGTCGCCACCGGCCTCAACACCGCCGGTCTCAACTTCAAGGACTTCATCACGCACGCGTTTCCGACGAGCCTGCTCGATGCGATGGCGCGCAACGACATTCTCCAGATCCTCGTCTTCTCCGTGCTGTTCGGGATCGTGTTGAGCGTGATCAAGTCGGACCCGCGCGTCGCTCCGTTGATTGCAGGCGTGGAAGGGCTCGTGCCCGCGATGCTGAAGCTGACCGACTACGTGATGCGCCTTGCGCCCATCGGCGTGTTCGGCGCGCTCGCATCGGCGATCACGGTGCACGGACTCGACGTGCTCACCACCTACGGCAAGCTCGTCGCGAGCTTCTATGCGGGGCTGGCGCTCTTGTGGGCCGCGCTGATCCTCGCCGGTTATGCGTTTCTCGGCAAGTCCGTCTGGGCCTTGCTCAAGAAGATTCGCGAACCCGCGATGCTCGCGTTCTCCACCGCCAGCAGCGAAGCGGCGTATCCGCGCCTGACGGAAAAGCTGGAGGAATTCGGCGTCGACAAGAAAGTGGTCGGCTTCACGTTGCCGCTCGGTTACGCATTCAATCTCGATGGCTCGATGATGTATCAGGCGTTCGCGGCGATCTTCATTGCGCAGGCGTTCGGCATCGACATGCCCATCGGCACGCAGATCGTGATGTTGCTCGTGCTCATGGTGAGCAGCAAGGGCATGGCCGGCGTCGCGCGCGGATCGGTGGTGGTGGTCGCGGCCGTCGCGCCGATGTTCCATCTGCCGCCATCGGGCGTCGTGCTGGTGCTCGCCATCGACCAGATTCTCGACATGGGGCGCACGGCGACCAATGTGATCGGCAACAGCATCGCGACGGCGGCCATCGCGAAGTGGGAGACCAGGCGCGCGGCACGGCAGGAGCATCGCGTCGCGATGAGCACGCCTTCCTTCGGCGAACTGGAAGGCGAAACGAAATGAGCGGCATGCACGCCACCGACGCCACGCCCGCGCGCAAGTTCGGCGTAGTGGGCGGGCTCGGACCGCTCGCGAGCGCGGACGTCTTCTTCAAGCTGATCAAGTCGACGCCCGCCACGCGCGACGCCGAGCACTTCGATGCGATCTTCGAGCAGCAGCCGTTTCGCAGCGCGGACGCGGACAGCGAGACGCTGACGCAGCGCAAGCTCTACATCTTCGATCTGATCGGCAGCTTCGAGAAACGCGATGTCACGACAGTCGTGCTGCCCTGCTTTCTGAGCCACACGTTCATCGACGAACTGAAGGCCAATTCGCCGTTGCAGATCGTCGACATGATGGAAGCGGTGCGCAGCCATGTGCGCAGAAAGTTTCCGGCCGTGCGGCGCGTGGGCGTGCTCGCATCGGCGTACACGCGGCGCAAGCAGTTGTTCGAAAAGTATTTCGCCGCGCCCGAGTTCGAAGTGATTCATCCGCGCGAAAGCCACGGCGTCGATCTCGTCACCGAAGCCATCTATGGCGCCGATGGCGTGAAAAGCGGCAATCTGCGCGGACGTCCGGTCGAGTTGTTGCGCGAAGCGTGCGAGGACCTCGTTGCGCAAGGCGCCAACCTCATCATGCCGGGACTCACGGAGATCGCGCTCGTCGCCGATGAACTGGGTGCAATGCGCGTTCCGCTCGTCGATTCGAATCTCGCTTATGCGCAATACGTGGTCTCCGGCCAGTACCGCTCGCCCGAAACGATCTTCAAGGTCGGCGTGGTGGGCGGCGTCGGCCCGGCGGCCACCGTCGATTTCATTCACAAGATCGTGCGCGCGACGCCCGCGCGACGCGATCAGGACCATATCAAGCTGCTCGTCGAACAGAATCCGCAGATCCCGGATCGCACGGAGAACCTCGTAGGCGACGGCCCCGATCCGACCATATCGCTTTACGCGACCTGCAAGAAGCTGGAGACGGGCGGCGCGGACCTCATCGCGATTCCCTGCAACACGGCGCATGCATTCGTCGAGCGCATCCAGCCGTATCTCGGCGTTCCCATCGTGAACATGCTGACGACGACGGTGCGCTATCTGCGCGAGTCGTTTCCGTCGCTGCGTGACGTGGGCGTGCTCGCGACGTCCGGCACCATCGCAAGCGGCGTCTATGAGAGGGCGCTCGCATCGCAAGGCTTGCGGCAGGTCGTTCCCGGTCCCGCATTGCAGGCGCGCGTGATGCAGGCCATTTATGGCGAGCAAGGCGTGAAAGCCGGATTCACGACCGGGCAATGCCAGGACGATATCGCGGCGGCCATCGACGGGCTTATCGCCGAGGGCGTCGAAGTCGTCATTCTCGGCTGCACGGAACTGCCGCTTTTGCTGCGCGAATCGCATGTCGTCGGCGCGAACGGCGCGCGCGTGAGCATCGTCGATCCGACCGATGTGCTCGCGAAGCAATGCGTCGCGTATGCGATCTCGTCGCCACGCAAATCTGATTTCATCTAGAACCTGAGAGACACCATGCTTGCACCCACCGAACGAATCGAACACGATCTTCTCGGCGATCTCGCCGTGCCCGCGACAGCATACTACGGCGTGCATACGCTGCGCGCGCTCGATAACTTCCCGATCACGGGCATTGCCATTTCCGCGTATCCGAATCTCGTCAACGCATTGGCGAGCGTGAAGGAAGCCGCGGCGCTCGCGAATCACGACCTCGGCCTGTTGAGCGAAGTGAAGATGCAGGCCATCGTGCAGGCATGCAGGCAAGTGCGCTCGGGCACGGCGCACGATCACTTCGTCGTCGATGTCATTCAAGGCGGCGCGGGCACGTCGACGAACATGAACGCGAACGAGGTCATCGCCAATCTCGCGCTCGAACATCTCGGGCATGAGCGCGGCGAATACGCGGTGCTGCATCCGAACGAAGACGTGAATCTCGGCCAGAGCACCAACGATGTTTATCCGACCGCGCTGAAGATCGCCACTTACGCCGGCATCATGCAGCTCGTCGACGCGATGGGCGTGCTGCGCGCGTCGTTCGAACGCAAGGCGCTGGAGTTCGGCAATGATCTGAAGATGGGCCGCACGCAGCTTCAGGACGCCGTGCCGATGACGCTCGGGCAAGAGTTCAGCACGTTCGCCGTGATGCTCGGCGAGGACGAAGAGCGGCTCAAGGAAGCGGCAAAGCTCATCTGCGAAATCAATCTCGGCGCAACCGCGATCGGGACGGGCATCAACACGCATCCGGAATACGCGCAGCTTGCCTGCACGCACTTGAGCGACGTGACCGGCATCGCGCTCACGACATCGCCGAATCTGATTGAAGCGACGCAGGACGTCGGCGCCTTCGTGCAGCTTTCCGGCGTGCTGAAGCGCGTCGCGGTCAAGCTCTCGAAGACCTGCAACGATCTCCGGCTGCTGTCGAGCGGTCCGCGCGCGGGCCTCGGCGAGATCAATCTGCCGCCGGTGCAGGCGGGGTCGAGCATCATGCCGGGCAAGGTGAATCCGGTGATTCCGGAGGTCGTCAACCAGATCGCGTTCGAAGTCATCGGCAACGACGTGACCGTGACCTTCGCCGCCGAAGCGGGCCAGCTTCAGCTCAATGCGTTCGAGCCGATCATCGCGCATAGCCTTTTCAAAAGCGTCGCGCATCTGCGGGCGGGGTGCCTTACGCTCGCGTCGAAATGCGTCGATGGCATCACCGCGAATCGCGACCGGCTGCGCGCGATCGTCGAGAACTCGATCGGCATCGTGACCGCGCTCAATCCGTACATCGGCTATACGCACTCGACGGAAGTCGCGAAGGAAGCGCTCGCGTCCGGCAAGAGCGTGGCGCAGATCGTCATCGAAAAGGGATTGTTGAGTCAGACGCAACTCGATGAAATCCTTCAGCCCGCGATGCTCACGCAGCCGCGCAAATTCGCGTCCCCATCGGCGGTGTAAGATGCTCTCGTCTTTAGAGGAGAACCAAGTAATGAACATCAACATCAGTTACCGTCTGGCCGCAATGCTCGTTGCGGGACTTGTCGCCAGCGCAGGCGCTTTTGCCGCCGATGCAACATCGCAGCCAGCGAGCGCATCGGCGCCTGCCACGATGCCGCGCATTCTCGTGCTCGCGACGGGCGGCACGATTTCCGGCACGGCCGATCCGCGCTCGGCGATCGGCTACAACTCGGGCAACGTCAAGGGTCAGGAACTCGTGCGCGGCGTGCCGGGCATCGAGAAGCTCGCGAGCATCGACGCCGAGCAGATATCGAATGTCGGCTCGCAGGACATGAACGACAAGATCTGGTTCCAACTCGCGCGGCGCATTCAGGAGGCGTTCGACAAGAACGAGGCGGACGGCATCGTCATCACGCATGGCACCGATACGATCGAGGAAACCGCGTTCTTCCTGCAGAACGTGCTGCGTTCGAACAAGCCGGTGGTGCTGGTCGGCTCGATGCGTCCCGGCGGCACGACGAGCGCCGACGGCCCGAACAACCTGTACGAAGCCGTCGAAGTGGCGGCGAGCGCGCAAGCGCGCGGCCGGGGCGTAATGGTCGTCATGAACGACCAGATTCACGCGCCGCGCTGGATCACCAAGACGAATACCACAGCGGTGCAGGCGTTCGCCTCGCCGAATGCGGGCGTGATCGGTTATGTCGATCCCGCGAGCGTGCGCTTCGTCGCGCAGGTGCCGCAAGCGCCGCGCGAAGTGTTGAGCCTGCCCGCGGACGCACCGTTGCCGCGCGTCGATATCGTGTATGCCCATGCCAATATGGATGGACGTCAGATCGATCACGCGATCGCCGATGGCGCGAAGGGCATCGTCATCGCGGGCGAAGGCGACGGCGATGCGTCGAAGGAAGCGCTCGCCGCGCTCGATCGCGCGGTGAAGAAGGGCATCGTCGTCGTTCGTTCGACGCGCGTGGTCTCCGGCTTCGTGAACCGCAACGTCGAAGTGGATGACGACAAGCGCGGCTTCGTCGTGTCGCTCGATCTGAATCCGCAAAAGGCCCGGGTGCTCACGCAGTTGCTCATCGCGAACGGCGTGACCGATGCGGGCAAGGTCCAGCAGGCGTTTAGCGGAACGTGGTAATACGTGCGCTCATCGCGGCAGCGCTGCTGTCGCGATGTCGATGATCGCGATGGCGTCGCATCCATCCTCAAGTTTTCCTCTTCGCTGCCGTTATGTCGAGCGTGCGCCTATTGGCGCTTCTCTATCAGCCTCGACAAAAAAACCAGCGGCAGGGTCGACGAAAGGCGGCGAGACGACGAGGTTCGCTGTCGGTCAGGACGGCTCGATCCAGGGCTCGGGCGTGACCGGCTACGCTTTTAGCGGAACGACGACGCCCCACGGGGACAAGAATTTTCTCGACGCCACGGTGAAGTTCGGCCCGGCGCCGTGCCTTTATCCGGGCATGACACTCACGGGCGTCGTGTTCTTCACCAGCAACGAGGTTCTCGCCGGACTGACGCTGCCCGATCGCTCGGATGCCTTCGTCGTCGCCGGAACGAAATAACGCAGGCGTGGCCGCGCGTTCGCGCGCGTCCATCCGAACTAATCCCTAGCGCGCGCGCAAAGCCTTGCCGCGCGACCCGCAAACATGCGCCGCGCCTTGTCCGAGGCGGGCGCTCACGCCTGCCGCGCCATTGTTTGCATATCGCGAATGACGCATTCGCCGCTTCTGCCGTTCCTCTCGATCCGCGGCTGAGTCACTCTCAATGCCGTCGGTACTGCCGTGCTGTCGTGCATGGTTGCCGCCGACTCTGACTCAGGAGACGAAGATGAAATCGAACCGGTGGGATACGTCCTACGAATGGAAAGCCGTCACGCTGCTTGCGCTTGGATTCGGCCTGGTTGGCCTCGACCGGTGGCTGATCGCGCCGCTGTTTCCATCGATCATGAAGGACCTGCATCTGACCGCGCAGGATGTCGGCAACTGCATCGGCATACTGGGTCTGTCGTGGGGCGTCTTCGCCGCGCTGATGGGCGGCATCTCCGACAAAATCGGGCGGCGCAAGGTGCTGATTCCCGCGATCATCGCGTTTTCGTTGCTGTCGGGATTCTCGGGCGTCGCGGGCGGCCTCGCGAGCCTGCTCGCCGTGCGTGCGTTGATGGGCGTCGCCGAAGGATCGTTCTGTCCGACGAGTTTCGCCGCGACCGCCGACGCTTCCCATCCGAAGCGGCGCGGCTTCAATCTCGGGCTTCAGCAAAGCGGCTTCGCGCTGTTCGGACTCGCCCTTTCGCCGATCATCGCGACGCAACTGCTCGGCGTCGTGTCCTGGCGCTGGGTGTTCGCGCTCGTATCCATTCCCGGATTGATTCTCGGGCTCGCGATGTACTTCGTGATCCGCGAGCCGAAGGCGATGGCCGAGCCGGCGGCTGCACGCCCCGCGCCGGGCAACTGGCGCGATGTGCTGAAGAGCCGCAACATTCCCGTCGCGATGGTCGCGCTGTTCTGCGCGATGACAGGCGTCTTCGTGCTCGGCGCGATGCTGCCGCTTTACCTCACCGACTATCTTTCGCTGGATACGCAGCGCATGGGCATCGTCGTATCGGCGATCGGCTTCGGCGGTTTCGTCGGGCAATTCGGTCTGCCGGGGCTCTCCGATATCGTCGGCCGGCGGCTTGCGAGCATCGCCGGTTTCGCGGGCACGGCGATCATGCTGTACGTGTTTCGCGGCGTCGGCGCGCAGCCGCTGATTCTGTTCATCGTGCTGTTCGTCGCATCGTTCTTTACGCTGGGCCTCGTCGCGCTGCTCTCGGGACCGGTCGCGACGGAGGCGGCGCCTGTCGGCATGGTATCGACGGCAATCGGCATCGTGGTGGGCGCGGGCGAGATCTTCGGCGGCGGCGTGGCGCCCGCACTTGCCGGTTTCGTCGCAACTAAGTTCGGAATCCAGAATATCATGTGGCTGCCGATCTTCGCGGTGCTGCTCGGTATCGGCGTCAGCCTGTTTCTCGAAGAAACCGCGCCGGCCAAATTGCGACGCAAAGCGCAGGCAATGGCATTGACGGGCGGCGCGCAACCCGAGTGAACATGCGGCGTGCGCGCACGCCGCAAGCGGATACACTTCCATGCTGGACGCGAGCGAAAGGGACCAGCATGGATCGTTTTCTCAGCATCGAGGCCTTCGTGCGGGTGGCGGAAACCAGCAGCTTCGCGGAGGCGGCGCGGCAGCTCGGCGTCACCGGATCGGTGGTCACCAACCGCATCCAGCAGCTCGAACGCTTCCTCAATGCGCCGCTGTTTCATCGCAGCACGCGGCACGTGCGGCTCTCCGATGTCGGCGAGGCCTTCTATCGCGACTGCGCCGAAGTGGTGGGGCGGGTCAACGAACTCACGGACCAGATGCGCGAGCTGCGCGCGACGCCTACCGGCCGCCTTCGCATACAGATGCTGCCGGGCTTCGCGCTGGGCCACTTCGGCGCGTCGCTGGCCGAATTCAACCGGCGCTATCCCGGTATCCAGCTCGACGTGATCGTCAATGACCGCGTCGTCGATCCGATCGAAGAAGGCTTCGACGTCGCGTTTCAAATCTTCCCCGCCATCTCCGATTCGCTGATCGAACGGCGCCTCTTCACCGTGCGGCGGCTGTTTTGCGCCGCGCCCGCGTATGTGCGCGAGCATGGCGCACCGCAGCACCCGCGCGACTTGCTCGCGCACAGAACGGCGCTGTATTCCGGCTATCCGTCGCGCAACCGCTGGACGATGACGCGCGGCGACGAGGCCGTCGAGCTCGAACTGCCCGGCATCATCCGCTCCAATTCCGTTCATCTGCTGCACGACTATGCGCTGACGGGCGGCGGCATCGTTTGTCTGCCGACGCTGGTGGCGAGCACGTCGCTGCTCGATGGCGCGCTCGTGCCGATTCTCGCGGACTACGCGCTGTCGCCCATGAACTTCGCGGCCGTGTATCCGGAGACGCAACGTCAGGGGCTCAAGGTGAAGGCGCTGGTCGAGTTTCTCGCCGGGCAAGTGAGCCCCGAGCCGGCGTGGGACGTGCCGCTCATCGAACGGGGATGGGTGAAGTAGGCTACATCGAGCAACCGATCCCGGCACAGCGACCGAGGCCACATGACGTTTCGCATCGTCGTCGACACGCGCGATGCCTTCGGCGGCAAGCTCACGAGCGAAAGCGACAAGCCGTCGCAAGTGCTCGAGGTGCCGTTTCTCAATCCGCAGAACGGGCCGGTGATGATCGAAGACGCGGAGAAGGGCGATGTGGTCGCCGAAGACGCGACACGTATCGCCTATCGCGAGTTCATCTTGTGGATGGCCGCGTCTTTTGCGCTTACATCAGGCTGCCCCACTCGTAGTCGACCCGGTCCGGCGTCAGAGCAAACATGCCCGCGCCGGGTGTGAAAGTCAGCTCACCGAAGTAGATGACGTCGTTCGAATCGTAGAGATCGACGCGCACGAACTCGAAGTCGCTTGCCAGCTCGCGTGCGGCCCACAGCAGCGTGTCGAGATTCTTCGGGCGCGGGTCCGGGGTCGTGCTGCGCGCGTACTTGCCCATCGAAATGTCGAGAAGATTCCAGTCGGCATCGTAAATGTCGCCGCGCGGACGTTCGCCGAAACGGTCGGAGATGACGAGAATGAAAATCTTGGGATTGCCCGACTCCTTGTTGAAGACATGGAACTTCATGTCGGCCGGGACGATGCCATTCTCGTTGAGAAGAAGCGCTTCGAAGAAAATGCGCCGCTCGATCGGGCGGTAATGACGTTCCCGATACACCCAATAAAAGTCGGTCGATAACCAGCGTTGCGCGAGCGCATGAAGTTCTTCGAACGAAGTCTCTGCCTTGTTTCTTACGAGCTTGACGAATCCGCTTCCGTGAGTGGCTTTCATCACGAAGGAAGATGGAAGCGCGTTGAAAACGTCCTCCGTGAAATCCGATGGCTCGGCGACGAGCGGCACGAGATATTCGCTGCCGATCTTTCTGGCGACGTAATCGCGCACTTTCAGCTTGTCACTCAGATCGACGTAGCGGGGATCGGGGTAAAGACAGCGTTCCAGTATTTTTTCGTTGAACGTCGTGGGATGGCGCAGGTTTGGAAAGCGCCCGATTCTGCGCCGATGATAAATGCTCAGCAACAGGTTGTCGGGCAACCAATCCCTTACGCTGTGAAACAGCGCCTTTGATAAAGTCATTCGCTTGCCTCCAATTCTCGGCTGGAGTGGATCAATTTCATCTTGCTTCAGATGTATTCGGATGTATTCGTTAGACGTGCACGTGCGGGGTCGGTTCGAGGGTTTGGTTCGTCTGTGCACACTTCAAACAGAAAACCTAGATCTCAGCCGAATGATCCATCACGCGTATGTGCGCGACCGCACACACGCGATTACGAAATTAGTGGAACGAAACCCGCGCATTACTTCTACTTGCGACGTTGAAGCATCGACGTTACATTCCCTTTCGCCGGTAATCAATTCGCCGGACTGGTTTCTCTCTTTTCGATGACTCGCTGGACTCCATCGGCGTGCGTCTGACCGAAGGCAATTCGGTCATTTCAACCGTACGTCGCAGCGACAGGCGTCAATACTTGCGTCAATCGTATCGAGATCGTCTCGCGGAGCAAACGTTTTTTGCTCTGGAGCGCATCGCGTTACTTCCGATGCCAGGCGCACTCGATGCAAGCTCGCGTGCCTGCGTCCGCAGTGCTGCCGGCATCACGTTCAGGTTTTCAAACGAAGAGGCGGAGTCGACCCATGCTCACAGAGAAACACACACACATTCGATGGATTAGCGCCGCAGCCTCGGCGGCCGCGCTCGCCTTGCTTGCCGCTTGCGGCGGCGGCGGCGGATCCGGCAATGGTTCGAATACCACTGCGGGAAGTACGCCCGCGTCAGGCGCAACGCCGGCGTCGGCACCCACGCCCGCGTCGCAGACGTCGCCGACGAACACTTCACCGACGCTCGCCGCGGCGACCGCGGTCGTCGACGGCACGACGATCGGCACCCCGCAATGGAGCGATGGCTCGACATCGAGCGGCGGCACCGGCCAGGCGGTGAACGGCCTCAACTGCGCGGTGGCGGGCGCCAAGTACAGCTATGCGCACCTGTCGATCTATCAGGGCGGCAAACAGCTTGCCTTGCCGGCGAACATCGGCACCGTGGCGCCGACGATGGCGCGGCAGACGGGCTGCGTCTATCCGGTCCATACGGTCGATGCATCGGGCAAGGTCCGCATGGATGTGACGTCCGGCGGGTCGTACACGCTCGGTCAATTCTTCGCCGTCTGGGGTCAGCCGCTCAGCACGACGAACGTGGCAGGCCTCACGGGCAACGTCACCGCGTGGGTGAACACGGGCGGCGCGCTTCAGCAATACAGCGGCGATCTGGCGAGCCTCTCGCTGACGCAGCACGGTGAAGTGACGCTCGTCATCGGCACGCCGCCGGCCCAGATCGCGACCTACGCATGGACCGATCCGCCGCCCTTCACGTCGACGGTCAGCACGCTCAGTTTTGGCGGCTTGCTCGGCACCTTGTACTTTCAGGACGGCAGCACGGGGATCGGCAGCACCGGTGCGCCTGTGGATGGCGTAGTCTGCGCGCCAGGCATGGCCGAGACGTTCCACGTGCACTCGCATGTCGCGATCTTCAAGGACGGCCAATGGCTCGCGTTCCCGAAGAACGTCGGCATCACCTCCGGGTGCAACTACGAGCTGCATACGCACGACAACACCGGCATCATTCATATCGAAACACCGAACGTGAAGCCGTTCACGCTCGGCCAGGTCTTCGATATCTGGGGCGTGCCGCTCTCGAGCACGAATGTGGCGGGTGTCACGGGCAACGTCGTGGTCTATATCAACGACAACGGCGATGTGCGCCGCTATACCGGCGATCCGCGCGCCATTCCGCTGACGTCGCTGCGCGATATCACGTTCCAGATCGGCTCGTCGCTGACGACGCTGCCGACCTATTCGTGGTACGAGCCGCAGTAACCTGAAGACGAACGCCGCGGTGCGAGCCGCGGCGTTCGAGCGATGGCGACATCACTCCGCAACGGCAGAGCCGCCGCGTCCCTGGTCTGGGCACGAAATGCGCTAGCAGGCTCCTAACTTCTCATGCTCAATCTGACGCACACTGAAACCTTCCGGTGGAGTGCATATGAACAGTTCTGAACATGCTTTCGAAGAGCAGGATTCTCAGCTGGCGGAGTTTGCGGACACCCAGGATGCAGCCGGTTCGCCGGAAGAACTCGCGGCGATGGTAGCCGAGGCGCTGCGCGTGAAGCGTTGTGTGGTGTCGATACCGCTCGACGAGCGGGTCGCGGAAGTGTGCTCCGGGCATAGCGCGGCATTCGGCGAAGTGCATGTCGGAGAAAAGACGGCCATCGTCGAATACTCGGACACACGCGACAAGATGTTCGCCGTTCTCGCGCTGAACGGAAGGGCGATCGGTGTCGTGCAGGTGTCGGGGCCGCAAGACCGGCGGCGTTTCGATGATCATGATCTGCAATTGCTCCGCATTCTCGGTACATTCGTCACGAAAGCAGTCGAGGCCGACAGACTGCAGAGGCTCGTCGCCTCGCCCTTCACCCGAATGACGCTCAGGCGAGCGTCGGATCAGACGATCGGTGACATCGTTGCTCAATCGGTGCAGAACCCAAGTCAACTTTCGAAGATGCTTGCACGATCCTTCTATCGCGAGATGACGCGCGCGGGTTTCAACTTCAATCAGATCATCGGTGCGGCCACCGAGATCATTTCCGAACTCGCCAGCAACGTGCGCAAGCACAGCGACCGCAAGCAGCGTCGCGAAGGCTAGGCGGGTTTCATTCTCTTGCTCCTGTTCTTACGTTAAAGCGCATCGCCACCGGCGTTTCTACCTGCTGCGATGACATTCGACGAAGCGAGGTTCTGTCCGATCCTCGCAAGCGATGAAGGCAGACACATCTCGGCGATGACGCGTTCCGAAGTCGATTGCATGGCCTGAAGCGAAAGCATCAGATGCGGTGACATGCTCGTGAAAGTCGCGGCGAAGAGGGCGCATTCATCGACTACGTGCGTCCCGTGCATCGGGAAGAGACCGGGCGGTCGCCATCGCGATGATCTGCGCAAGACCCGCATAGCTCCAGGCGAGTCCGCCGACCGGGTGAACGCTTTTCGCCTATGTCACGGTTTCCAAGGTCGACGCTGGTGATCTTCGTGAGCATTTGAACGCGCGTCTGCCCGATTACATGGCGCCATCGGCGCTCGTCACGGCCCGGGCAGCAGCCGGATGTCTCCATACCACGCGCGCGCCGTGGCGCCGGTATTGTCGGTATCGGTCAGGAGACCATAGCCCGTGATGCGTCCGGGCGGTTCGTGAAAGACGCGCTCGTAGTCTTGCGCGATGTTGCGGCGCAGGCTTTGCCATTGACCCGCATCGCCGGGCTGACCGGAGACGACGATCATCTGCACGCGCTTGGTATGCGGATTCGCGATCACGCTGTCCGGCGCGGCCGTAGTCGACCACACGTACATGAGCGTGGCATAGGGCAGATCCTGCCCGCCGATGCGCTTCGCCACTTCCATGCTGGTACGGTCGAAAAGCGACAGCTTGCTTTTGTCGCCGTCGAAGACGAACACCAGCCGCGCCGGCGCATCTTCCTTCGATCCCGTCCGGTTGTCCGCGCCTTCGATTGCTTTCTCCGCTTTCCAGCGCCATGCGACGACGGGCGTCTGAGCCAGGTCGATATCGCCCTCGTGCATCAGAGCGGAGGCCGAGCGGTCAGCGTCGGCTTGCAGGACGGTCGTCTGGCCGTCGCGAACGAGCGTGTATTGCGTCATCGGCTTTCCGCGCACGACCGGAAGGTTCTTCCATCCCGCGGGCAGTGGGGCGCCCGGCTCCAGGTTCGAGAAACTGACGCCCGGCTTTTCGGCGTGGACCAGCGCGGACAGCGGCGACATGAGGAGCGCGAGGCACACGGCCATCGCGGCGCGCCCGGCTTGCCACTTTCGTGTGCGTGCGGTCGAAGGAATACGCATGGCGTGTCGGTTCCGGCTGTTTGGCTAGCTTCATTGTAGTCGGCGGGGCGTGGCGCTTGCCGCTCGAAAAAGACCTTGCATCAACGGCGCCGGCGAGGGCGTAAACCCTATTGCACCAAGTTTTTGATGCGCCTATATTGCTATTCACCATCAACTATTGCTATGCGATAAACTATGAGCGAAGACGTCCTGTTTTCCAGTCACGGCCGCGTCGCGGTCATCACGCTGAATCGTCCCGAGCGTCTGAACGCGTGGACCACGCCGATGCGCGAGAAGATCATCGCGGCGCTGGATCGCTTCAATGCCGACGACGAAGTGGCCGCGATCATCATGACGGGCGCGGGCAACCGCGCGTTCTCGGCGGGGCAGGACCTGTCGGAGGCGCACGATTTCGACGGCGAGCGCGCGGTCGCGTGGGTCAAGGAATGGCAGCGCTACTACGCGGCGCTGCGCAACCTGAAGAAGCCGCTGGTGATGGCGCTCAATGGCACGGCGGCGGGCTCCGCGTTTCAGGTGGCGTTGCTCGGCGATATCCGCGTGGGTCACGCGGGCGTGCGCATGGGCCAGCCGGAAATCAACGCGGGCATCGCCAGCACGACCGGCCCGTGGATCATGAACTCGATGCTGGGCATGTCGCGCACCATCGAACTCACGCTCACCGGCCGGTTGATGGAGGCGGACGAGTGCTATCGCATCGGCTTGCTGCATCACCTCGTCGACGAAGACAAGGTGTTCGAGAAGGCGCTGGAAATCGCCACCGACCTGGCCGGGAAGCCGCCCGTCGCGATGCGTCTGGACAAGCAGCGTTTCCGCGAAATGACGGAGCCGGGATTCGTCGACTGCATCGAAGCGGGCGAGCGCATTCAGCGCGAAGCATACGACTCCGGCGAACCCGCGCGAATGATGGAAGCGTTCTTCAGCAAGCGCGCTAGGTAGAGCGAAGCCCCGTCGAACCCGAGTCGAGCCGTTTCTTTCTGAACCCCATGCGGGAGACCTGAACAATGACGCAAGACTTCAACCCGGCGCGGCGCCGCATTCTGCAAGGCGCGGGCGCGCTCGCGGTGGCCGGCGCGGTGCCTTTCGCGGCGCGCGCGCAAGACAAGCAGATCGTGGTATCCGACCCCGGCGGTCCCTATACGACGGCGTATCGCGAAGCGTTCTACGATCCCTTCGAGAAGGCCACCGGCATCAAGGTGGTGAGCGTCGCGCGCGAATCGCAGCCGGTCGCGCAATTCGCGGCGATGGTGCAGACGAAGAACTATGTGTGGGACGTGACGACGCTCACGCTGTCCGCCGACATCCCGTATCTCGAAGCGAAAGGCCTGCTCGAACCGATCGGCCTGAAGGCGAGCGATTATCCGGAGATCATGCCGGAGGCGATCACGCCGAACTGGCTCGGCGTCGATGTGTATTCGACGGTGCTCGCGTATCGCGCTGACAAGTTCAAGGACAACGGGCCGAAATCGTGGGCGGACTTCTGGGACGTGAAGAAATTTCCTGGCCGCCGCTGCCTGCGCCGCAGTCCGCTCGACACGCTCGAACAGGCGCTGCTCGCCGACGGCGTGCCGCTCGACAAGCTCTATCCGCTCGACGTGGATCGCGCGTTCAAGAGCCTCGACAGGATCAAGCCGCACATCAATATCTGGTGGACCTCCGGCGCGCAGGCGATGCAGGCGATCCAGAGCGGCGACGTCGACATGATCTCGGCTTGGAATGGCCGGGCGCAGGCCGCCAGGGACGGCGGCGCGCCAGTGAACATCGTGTGGAATCAGGGCCTGTATTCGATCGAAGGCTGGGGCATTCCGAAAGGCACGCCGCGCGCGGATGCCGCGAAGCAGTTCGTGCGCTTCTGCGCCGATGCGAAGCGCCAGGCGCTGCTCACGCGCACGCTTGCCTACGGCCCGACCAACAAGAAGGCGTTCGAGACCATCAGCAAGGAACGCGCGACGCTCCTTCCTACGGCGCCCGACAACATCCGGGACATGAAGCTGCCGAGTCCGCAATGGTGGGAACAGAACCGTCAGAAGGTCACCGAGCGGTTCAACTCGTGGATCATTTCCTGAGGACGGCAAGATGAGCTCGAAACTCGAGGCGATCGGCATTGCGAAGCGCTACGGCGATTCAGTCGCGCTGGAATCGACGGATCTCGCCGTGCAGGCGGGCGAATTCCTGACGCTGCTCGGTCCCTCGGGTTCGGGCAAGACCACGCTGTTGCAGATGATCTCGGGGCTCGTCGCGCCGAGCGCGGGGCGCATCGAGATCGACGGGCGCGACGTCACGCATGTCGAGCCGGGCAAGCGCGGCGTCGGCATGGTGTTTCAGAGCTACGCGCTCTTCCCGCACATGAGCGTGTGGGACAACGTCGCATACGGCTTGCGCATGCGCCGCAAATCGCGTGATGCCGTGCGCGCGGCCGTCGACGACGCGCTCGCGATGGTGCGCATGACCGAATATGCGAAGCGCTTCCCGAAGGAGCTCTCGGGCGGCCAGCAGCAGCGCATCGCGCTGGCGCGCTGTTTCGCGTACCGGCCGTCGGTGATCCTGCTCGACGAGCCGCTCGGCGCGCTCGACAAGAAACTGCGCGAGCACATGCAGTCCGAGATCCGGCGTCTGCACAAGGAGCTGGGCGCGACCTTCGTCTATGTGACGCACGATCAGGACGAGGCCCTCACGCTCTCCGACCGCATCTGCCTGATGAATCAGGCGCGCATCGAGCAGGTCGGTACGCCGGCCGACCTGTACGACCGCCCCGCCACGCGCTTCGCGGCGGGTTTCATCGGCCATTCGAATCTGCTGGAAGGCGCCCTCGACGAGACGCGCGGCGCGGGCGGCGAGCCGATTCTGCTGGCGGCGGGCGGACGTATTCCCTTGCCGATGAACGCGGGCGCATCGGCCGCGTCCACCGCGCGCCATACGCTGCTGTTGCGTCCCGAGGCGCCCCGTCTCGTCGAGCCGCAGGGCGGTTTCGTCGACGGCACGATTGCGGATGTCGTCTTCTTCGGCAGCGACACGCGCGTGCAGCTGTCGATGAGCGACGGCAGCGAGCTCACCGTGCGCTGCGAGCGCAGCCTCAGCCCGCGTATCGGCGACAGAGTCGGTCTCGTGTGGGACCCGTATCGCACGACCCTGTTGCACGCCTGAGGAAACGTCATGACCATTGCCCTACACGCGCATCGCGAGAAGGATGCCCCGCGCCGCGCATGGTCCGTGCGGCTGGCGCGCTGCGCGCGCTTTCTGCCGGCCGTGCCGACGCTGCTGTTCCTGCTGGTGTTCTTCATCGTGCCGGTCGGCGAGATCCTGCAAGGCGGTCTGGTAAGCGCCGACGGGCAGATCGGCCTCGCGCAGTTCGAGCGCATCGCGCGCACGCCGGTCTACGCCAAGGTGCTGTGGATCACGTTCGCGATTTCGTTCATGACGGCGGCGCTCTCGATCCTGCTCGGCTATCCGGTCGCGTACATGCTGAGCCGTCTCCCGGAACGCGTGCGCGAACGCTGGCTGCTGTGGATCATGCTGCCGTTCTGGACCAGCTATCTCGTGAAGACCTACGCGTGGATGCTGCTGCTCTCGAAGACCGGCGTGCTCTCGACCATCGCGCTGTCGCTGGGTCTCGTGCACGAGACGACGGGCACGATCCCGTCGCTGACCGGCGTGCTCATCGGCATGGTTCATTCGATGCTGCCGCTCGCCGTGATGACCATGCTTCCCGTGATGCGCGGCATCGACGATCGCCTCGCGCAAGCCGCCGAAACGCTGGGCGCGCAACGCAGCATGAGCTTCTTCACGGTGTTTCTGCCGCTCTCGTCGCCGGGCGTGGCTGCTCGTGTTCATCTCGAGTCTCGGCTTCTTCATCGTGCCCGCGCTGCTCGGCTCGCCGAAGGAAACGATGATTGCGCAGCTCGTCATCTCCTCGGTGCTCGAACTGTTCGACATGCGTTTCGCAGGCGCCTTGTCGACGGTGCTGCTCGTCTGCTCGATCGTCATCTTCTTCGTGTACGACCGTATGGTCGGCCTCACGTCGCTCACGGGCGAAACGACGGAGCGTTCGCGCGGCTCGCGTGCGGCCGGTTTCAAGCTGGCGCTTCTGTTGACGGCGGGCCACGTATTCGCGCCCTTCATGCTGCGGCGCAGGACGCACGCCGAACCGTCCGCGCGCGCCGCGAGCCCGCTCGGGCTGTACACATGCGTGATCATGGCGGTGCTGGTCGCGCCGGTGCTGTCGGTCATCCCGTACGCGTTCACGAAGAGCGACTACATCGCGTTCCCGCCGAAGCCCTTCAGCATGAAATGGTTCGGCACCTTCATGGATTCGCCGGTGTGGCACAGCGCGGTCATCCGCTCCTTCGAGGTCGGTCTCGGCACGGCGCTGCTGTCGCTGCTGCTGGGCTTCGGCGCGACGCTCGCGATGACGCGTATGCCGCGCCGCGCAAGCAAGCCGTTGTTCGCGCTGCTGGTCGCGCCGCTGATCGTGCCGCGCATCGTCGTCGCGGTCGGGCTGTTGTATCTGTTCGGGCGCTTCGGGCTCACGGGCACAATCTGGGCCTCGTCATCGGTCATACGGTGCTCGCGATTCCCTATGTGGTCGTGACGCTCGCCGCGGGCTTCCAGCGTTTCGACTGGCGTCTGGACGATGCCGCGCGCGTCATGGGCGCTTCTCCGCTCAGGCGCATCACCTCGGTCGTGCTGCCGCTCCTGATGGCGAGCGTGACCGCTGCGTTCCTGTTTGCGTTCCTCGTGTCGTTCGACGATCTGACCATCGCGATCTTCGTGAGCGGCGGCATCAACTCGACGCTGCCCAAACAGATGTGGGACGACATTCAGCTCGCGATCACGCCGACGCTCGCCGCGGTCTCGACCACGCTCGTCATCCTCATCGCGCTCGTCGTCGCGATTTCTTCCTGGCTCAAGCGCCGCGCGCGCTGAGTCACGGGCTTTCAACCGGTTCGGACATGCATCGTTACTCAGACTATTTCGCTCATCGTCACGCAGAGGACGAACTGGATTGCGTGCCGCTGCTCGCGGCGGGCCTGCGCATGGCGCCCGCGCGCACCGTCGTGCATTTCGACGATCACGCGATCACCTGCGAGGACGCCGCGCGGCACATCGCGCAGTTGCAGCGCTGGTTCGCCGATGTCGGACTCGTGCAGGGCGACCGCGTCGCCGTGATGCTCGGCAACAGCCCCGAGCATATCCACCTGATCTACGCGCTCGTGTTGAGCGGGCTCGTCTGGGTGCCGGTCAACACGAAGCTGCGCGCGGCTGGCCTCGAATATCTGCTGCAACATGCGGAGCCGAAGCTCTTCGTGATCGACGGCGACTTCGACGCCGTGACCGCATCGATCGATTGCGGCGCATCGCGCCGCGTGCGTCTGCCCGCCTTCGACGCGAGCGAGACGAACGCGCGCTTCACGACGCCCGACATCGGCGTGCACGATCCGCTGTGCATCATTTACACGTCGGGCACGACGGGCGCGCCGAAGGGCGTCGTCTTCACGCACCGCATGATGCGCATCGCGAGTGAAGCGGCGCTGAAGGTCGCCGATGCGCGCGCGGGCGATCGTCTTTTCCTGTGGGAGCCGTTATGCCATATCGGCGGGGCGCAGATGCTGCTGCTGCCGTTTCTCGAGGCCGTCACGCTGTGCGCGGTGCCGCGATTCTCGGCATCGCATTTCTGGGCGCAGATCGAACGCGCCGGCGCGACGCAGTTGCACTATCTCGGCGGCGTGCTCGACATCCTCATGCAGTTGCCCGAAGACGCGCAGCCAACCTCGCATACGTTGCGCGTCGCGTGGGGCGCGGGTGTCAGCGCGCCGGCGTGGGAACGGATTCAGGACCGCCTCGGGGTGCGCCTGCGCGAGTGCTACGGCATGACCGAATGCTCGAGTTTCGCGACGATGAACGCCACCGGCAAGCCGGGTTCGATCGGCCGGGCGCTGCCGTGGATCGGCGTCGAATTGCTTGACGCGGACGGCCAGCCCGCGAAGGAAGGCGAAGATGGCGAAATCGTGTTGACAAGCAAGGTGGACGGCACCTTTCTGCCGGCGTATCTGAAGAACCCCGACGCGACCCGGGCCGCGCTGCGCAACGGCAAGCTGCACACGGGCGACCGCGCGCGCCGCGACGCCGACGGCGATCTGTACTTCATCGGCAGGCAGACGGACAGCATGCGCGTGCGCGGGGAGAACGTGTCCGCATGGGAAATCGAGCGCATTTTCGCGGCGCATCCGGCGATTCGCGCGAGCGCGGCGATCGGCGTGACCTCCGCGATCGGCGAACAGGACATTCTGCTCAACGTCCAGTTCAAGGACGAGCCGGTCGACTGGGACGCGATGCACGCCTGGGCGCGCGAGCGTCTCGCGAGCTTTCAGTTGCCGCGCTACTACCGCGCGGTGGAGACATTCGAACTGACGGCGAGCGAGCGCATCAAGAAGCATCTGTTGCCGCGCAACATCGAGGGCGCATGGGACCGGCTGGGGAAAGTGCAGGCGCAGTGAGATAATTTGCGGTTGGAACCGAACGACAACAAGACCGATGAACGACGAGCCCAAAGCCCCGCGCAAGCGCAAGACTCCCGCGGCGAAGCCGCAAGGCGAGACGGCGGACCCGAGCGCGTCGTCGCTTTACGTGCAGTCGGTCGAGAAGGCCATGAAAGTGCTCACCGCCTTCGACGGCAGCAAGCGTCAGTTGTCGCTCTCGGAGATTTCGTCGATCACCGGCTTCGACCTGAGCGCGACGCAGCGCTTCACGTACACGCTGTCCGCGCTGGGCTATCTCTTCAAAGATCCGGACAGCCGCAAATACGAGCTGTCGCCGCGTCTTCTGGACTTCACTTACCACTACCTCACGTCGAACGAGCTTGTAAGCCGTGCGACGCCGTATCTTCAGCAACTCGGTTCGGAGACGGAAGAAGCGACCAATCTCACCGTGCTCGACGATACCCACATCGTGTTCGTGCTGCGCATCGTGAGCCGCAACGTGTTCAACGCCCATGTGATCACCGGCTCGCGTCTGCCCGCCTATTGCACGGCGCCCGGCCTTGCGATCCTCGCGACGCTCGCGGACGGCGAAATCGACGACATTCTCTCGCGCACGAATCTCGTGCCCTACACGGCGTCGACCGTGTATCAGCCGCGCAAGATCAGGGAACGCATCGCACAGATCCGCAAGCAGGGCTACGCGCATACGGAAGACGAATACTTCGTCAGCGACATTTCGACGGCCGCGGCCATCACGAACGTGAGCGGACGCGCGATGGGCGCGGTGAACATCGCGGTGGCGCGCTCGCGCTGGCAGCCGGATCGCGATGAAAAACGCTTCGCCGATCTCGTGATCTCGACGGCATCGGCCATTTCGACGCGGCGGCGCGTCGAGTAGGCGTCGCACCGGGATTCACTCGAACGCTCTCGCGCGGCGGCATTCATACGACGACTCATTCGTCGCGATGACTCCGCTCGGCTCCACGTTCTGTTTCGCGTCTGGCCAGGTTTCCGCGGTGAGACGTCGAGCGCGACACGATTGCGTCGATGGTATGCCGTGCCGACGCCTGTCGATTGCGCCTTGCGATGCGTGCTAGCTGTCTGGCGCTCTCGGGATGGAATGCCCAGTACAACGCGGCGAACCAGCCGATGATGGTCCAGCCGAGCAGGACGTTGAACAAGGCGAGCACCAGCACGGAGCGTCGTTTCGACCGGTCCGCCAGTATCGCTGGCAGCAGATAGACGATGGTCACCGCGATAGCCAGCAGGATCTCGTCGACGACGCGCAAGATGTTCGCTCCCGTGGAATCGTCGCACGCTTGGGCGCGCCCTTCGAGTATAGCTATCCGATCACGATCTGGCGTGCCGCACGCCGCCTCGATCCGATTTCGGCCACGCGCCCGCGCAAGTACAATGGCCGGTGAACGCGCGCGCATCGGCGCACTCCCTGCAAGGCAACGGAGACGGAGACACCATGACGGTTCCGGCGAACAACCTCTACGAGCGCTGGCAGGAGCAGATCCAGCAGGATTTGATGGCGCGCGTGAAGGCGCATCAGCAGGAAGTGCTCAAGGCGAGGGCGCTTCAGGCCCAGCCCGGCGCATCCAGGCCGCTCATTCTGCTCGGCGACGGCGATTCCTGGTTCGACTATCCGCTGCCGGACCCGCTTCACGCCACGGACGTGCTGGAGGCGCTGAAGACCACCGGCACGCCCGCGCCGCTGATCCTCAAGCTCGCGCACTACAGCGACGCGACCACGACGCTCCTCGGCGTGACCAAACGCAACCGCCTCATCGCGCAGTTGCGGGATGCGGCCAATGGCCCCATCGACGGCTTGCTTTTTTCCGGCGGCGGCAACGACGTGGTCGGCGACCAGTTCCGTTTCTGGCTCAACGATGCAAGCGCGGCCCGCAACGATCCCGCGCGCGGCATCGACTTGCAGCGCCTCGGCTATATCTTCGGCGTGGTCGAGAGCGCCTATCTCGACCTGATCCGCATTCGCGACCAATTCGCGCCGCATGCGACGATCTTCGTACATGCGTATGACTTTGCGATTCCTTCCGGCACCGGAGCCTGCCATCTCGCGGGGCCGTGGCTGCGTCCATCGCTCGTCGATCGTGGCTGGCCCGACCTTGCGCCCGGCAGTCTGATCGTGAAGACGATTCTCGTCCACTTCCACGCCATGTTGCAGCGGCTCGCGAGCGACCCGGCCAACGACATGGTGCTGGTCCAGACGCAGGGCACGCTAGCGCCCGAGGAATGGGCCAACGAGCTGCATCCGACCGGCGCCGGCTTCGCGAAGATCGGCGCGCGCTTCAGGAGCGCGCTTGCCGTGCGGTTTCCGGGGCGCATATGAGCAAGTCAATAAACGTCGGATACCTGACGAAGTTATCGATGCCAACGCTTCGAGGATTCATCCTGACGCTGTCGCTCGTCGGCACCGCGGCGCACGCGCAGACCGCCGACTTCTGGGGCACGCGTCTTCCCGATCAGCCGACGCAGTTCATCTTCGGCTACGGCTCGCTCATCAACACGCCATCGCGCAACGCCACGGTTGCCAAGCCCGTTGCGGCCATTCCGGTGCGCGTCTCGGCGGCCTTCGGCTATGTGCGAAGCTGGAGCGACCGCGCGCGCTCGGGCTTCACCGCGCTCGGCCTGCGACGTCCGTTCGACGGCGAAGGACCGATGACGATCAATGGCGTGATCTATCCCGTTGCCGGCAACGACATGTCCGCGTTCGATGAGCGCGAGAAGGGATACGTGCGCGTCGAGGTGCCGCGCGCGCTGATCGAGGCCGTGTCGTGGCAGCAGTTGCCGGCGCAGGGAACGGTCTGGGTCTATGTGCCGAAGGCGGACGGCGAGGCGCCCGGCGAAGGGCTTCCGGCGGCGGACGCCAGGTTTCCGCTCGTCGAGTCGTATATCGATGTCGTGATCGAGGGCGGGCTCGAATACGGTCCGGAATTCGCGCGCGAGATCATCGAGACCACACGCGACTGGAGTCCTTACTGGCTCAATGACCGCACGCTCGCACGCCGGCCGTGGGTGTTCGACAAGCAGTTCGCGGCGGTCGATGCCTTGCTATCGCGCTCCGCGCCCTGTTTCGCGCAACGGGCGTTCTCGGAGGACTATGCCGCCGCGAGCGCCGCCATCGCGAAACGCAAAGGCGATGCGTGTCTTCGCGAGGCGCGCGGCCGTTAGATCACGTTAACCCTCGATGTCGAAAACGGCGGCGTTCAGTGTCGAATCCGGAAACGTTCCAAAGCCTGAGGCTCCTTAACATTCGCTCACATCACCCGAATCTTCAAAGGAGAAGAGCGCATGAAAATGGAGAACCTCATCCGGATCGAGAACGGCGACAAGGCCACGCACACGTTCTCCGACGCCGAGTATGCGAACCGTCACGGCAAGCTGCGCGAGATGATGGCGCGCGAGAACATCGACGCGGTGCTCTTCACTTCGTATCACAACATCAACTACTACGCCGACTTCCTGTATTGCTCGTTCGGGCGCAAGTACGGACTCGTGGTGACGCCGGGGAAGGTCGTGTCGATTTCGGCGAACATCGATGGCGGTCAGCCTTGGCGGCGCACCGTCGGTGACTATAACGTCGTCTATACGGACTGGCAGCGCGACAACTTCTTCCGCGGGGTGCAAGGGGAGATCGAGAACAGAGGCCGCGTGGGCCTGGAGTTCGATCAGCTTCCCGTTGAAACGCTTTCGAAGCTGAAGGCCGCGTTGCCGTCCGTCGAATTCGTCGATATCAGCGTGCCGACCATGCGCATGCGGATGATCAAGTCGGCCGAAGAGATCGACGTCATCACGCACGGCGCGAATGTGTGCGACGTGGGCGGCGCGGCGCTCGCGGCGGCGGTGCATGAAGGCGTGCCCGAGCACGAAGTTGCGCTCGCATCGACGCAGGCGATGGTGCGCGAGATCGCGCGGCGGTTTCCCGATTCGGAACTGATGGACACCTGGACATGGTTCCAGTCCGGCATCAACACGGATGGCGCGCATAACCCCGTCACGACGCGCAGGGTACGGAAGGGCGACATCCTCAGCCTGAACTGCTTCTCGATGATCGCCGGGTACTACACCGCGCTCGAACGCACGATGTTCTTCGATCACTGTTCAGACGCGCATCTTCGCCTGTGGAAAATCAACGTCGAAGTGCATGAAGCGGGGTTGAAACTCATCGAACCGGGTGCGCGTTGCTGCGATATCGCCAGCGAGCTCAACAAGATCTATGCGGAATATGGCGTCCTGCAATACCGCACATTCGGTTACGGCCACTCGTTCGGCGTGCTCTCGCATTACTACGGGCGCGAAGCGGGGCTCGAACTGCGCGAGGACATCGAGACAGTGCTCGAACCCGGCATGGTCGTATCGATGGAGCCGATGATCATGCTGCCGCAAGGCCTGCCCGGGGCGGGTGGCTATCGTGAGCATGACATTCTCGTCGTCGGTGAAAAGGGCGCGACGAATATCACCGGTTTTCCGTATGGGCCGGAGCGCAATATCATCGGTGCGTGAGTTGCGTCTGCGGGTGGACGCTCTTGGTGGGGGCGGCGGGCGTTTCGTTCCGTTCCCCCTCACACATCCGCCGCAGTCGACACCCGCTGCACCTTGCCTTCCTCCATCCGGATGACCTTGTCCGCAGCCTTGAAACACCGGTCGTCATGACTCAATGGCGATGATCGTCTGGAAGGCGTCGCCGCATTTCGGGAGAAACGAGCCGCGGATTTCGGAGTGCATCGCGCACAGTCGACGTGAGTGATGCAGGCTAAACAGCACCCGCTCCGACATTGCGCCGCCCGGCGACTTTCCGCTTCTGCTGCAGCGACGGAGGCCGCTCGGTCAGGCTCGTCGCCGTGTCCTTGTCCGCGCTGCCAGCCACCCGGAACTGCCGCCGATACTCGGCCGGCGTCGCCTGCTTCGCCGCCTTGAACTGCCGGTTGAAATTCGCGACATTCGCAAAACCCGAGCGCGCAGCGATGACGGAAACGGGCAGGGACGTGTCACCCAGCATCCGGCACGCATGCCCGATGCGAACCCGGGCGATATAGCGTCCGACGCTCTCGCCGATATGCTGCACGAAGTAACGCGTCAGCGTGCGTTCCGACAGGCTGGCGGCTGCACAAAGCTCCGAGATCCGCAACGGTTCGGCAAAGCGGGCATCGATCATCGACAGGACGCGGTTGATCCGCTCGGGCTCGTGACCGGACGGGCCTGTGTTCGTCTGATTGAAGGCGCTCGGCGAGGCGAGCGGATGGCCGGGCGCGTCGCCGAGCGTGCACAGAATGTCGAGCGCCGCGCTCAGGCGTTCGCGCGGCGCGTTCGAGAGCAGGAGCTCCAGGCGGCCGCGCATCCATTCTCCGGCAGGCGGCTCGAAAGCGAGTCCGCACGCGGCACGGCGCAGGAGCTTGCGAATCGGCTCGTATTCGCGGCAGCAGTCCGCCATGCGTCGCGCCCACTCGCCGTCGAACCAGATGACGATGGCGACTTGTGGCAGCGAGGAATCGATCGACCGGTTCGATGACCACGTATGCGGCAGATCCGGCGGCACGAGAACGAGATCCTCGGCCTGATAGTCGTTGACCGAGTCGCCGATGTAGCGCTTGCCGTGGCTGTTCATCGTCAGCGTCAACTCGTACTCCGGATGGTGATGCCATTCGAACGGAATACGCGAAAGCCGCCGATGGTAAACCCGGACCGAGCAGTCGTCGCCGAACTCGACATGTTCGTACGCTGGTTTCATGGCCGAAAGCGCAAATGAATTGCCTGAATAGTATCACCGTGGGACGCGTCGACGTCATATGCTTTTCGCATGGAAATTCACATGGAGACGATCATGGCGCTGAAAATCGATGACTTGCCGAGCGCGATCCGACAGGCAAAAAAAGAACTGCGCGCCGCGCTGCCGAATTACCGCGAGGTCTTCGCCGAGGTCGAAAAGGCAATTGGCAAGGAAGCGAAGCGGATCGCCGCGCAGCGTGATCGGGGAGAGAACGTCATCCCCGAGATCCAGTTTGCCGACATCACCGAACGACGCGTCAGCGCCGACGAGATCGCGCTCGTCAAATCGCGCGGCGCATGCGTGATCCGCAATGTCTTTCCTCGCGCGCAGGTGCGCGACTGGGACGAGGAGATCGCGCACTACGTCGAGCGGAATCATCTCGACAAGCGGCTCGAAAACCGCGCCGAAGACAAATACTTCGGACAACTGGCATCGAGCAAGCCGCAGATTTATGGCGTGTACTGGTCGAAGCCGCAAGTGCTGGCGCGTCAGTCCGAGTCGCTGACCGCCGCGCGCGTCTTCCTCAACCAGCTCTGGCGCAGCGAAAGCGAAGGACGCGTCCACTTCGATCCGGAGCGCGTGCCCGTCTATGCCGACCGTCTGCGTCGCCGGCCGCCCGGTTCGGCGTCGCTCGGCCTCTCGGCGCATTGCGATGGCGGCTCGGTCGAGCGATGGATCGAAAGCAATTTCCGCAAGGTGTATCGCCATGTGTTCTCCGGCGACTGGCGCGAGTACGATGCGTTCGACGCTGCGTTCCGGCCCGATGTGGAAGAGATCGCATCGCCCGCCGTCTGCTCGATGTTCCGCACGTTTCAGGGCTGGACCGCATTGACGCCGCAAGGCCCGGGCGACGGCACGCTGCAACTCGTGCCCATCGCCGATTCGATGGTGTATATCCTGCTGCGCGCCCTTCAGGACGATGTCGCCGACGACGACCTGTGCGGCGCCATGCCCGGCCGCGCGCTCTCGATCAAGCCGGAATTTCATGCGCCGCTGTTCGAGGCGTTGTCGTCCATCCCGAAGATGGAAGCGGGCGACACCGTGTTCTGGCACAGCGACGTCATCCATGCGGTCGAGGACGAGCACAAGGGTGCGGGCTACAGCAACGTGATGTACATCGCTTCCGCGCCCGCGTGCGCCAAGAATGACGCATATCTGAAGCGTCAGTTGCCGAGCTTCCTGAAGGGCGAAAGCCCGCCTGACTTCCCGGCGGATCATTTCGAAGTCGATTTCACCGGCCGTGCCACGGTCGACGATCTGACGCCGCTCGGCCGGACTCAACTCGGGCTCGACCTGTAATCGAGACTTTTCACCCACAAGCAGAAAGCGCTCACGTCGCCGCAGATGGTGCAGGTCTTCGAGGAATACGCGTTCCCGCTCAAAGCCGCGGCACTGCAATTTGTCCTCGGCCACCCTGCCATCCCGACGAACATTCCGGGCGTGCGCACAGTCGCCCAACTCGATGACAACCTTCAGACCTTTCGGACGGTGATACCGGCGCAATCCTGGGTCGAGCCGAAGCGCTGTGAGCTGATTCGTGAACTTCTTGCCGTCGACGGAACGCGGGCTTCGATGATCGTCGCTCCATTCCCGGCCGATCATCACGACAGAATCGCCGAAGATCATCCCGGCGTGGACGAATGCGGTACGGCACGTCCGACGCAATCGCGGAAATCGCGACAGTTGCCGAAACGATGCCTTCAGGCCAATATGGAGTTGGCGACCGCAAGGGGCGGCCGCTTTCAACCAATTCACGAAGGTAACGTTCATCATGGCAACTGGCACGGTCAAGTGGTTCAACGACGCAAAGGGATTCGGGTTCATCACGCCGGACGCCGGCGGAGACGATCTTTTCGCGCACTTCTCTGAAATCCGTTCAGATGGCTTCAAAACCCTGGCGGAAGGGCAGAAGGTGACTTACGACGAAAAAATGGGGCCCAAGGGCAAACAGGCGTCGAATATCAAGCCGGCTTGATGCAGCGGGCGCCGCGGGCGCAGGGAAAGCATTCGGCGCGCTTTTCGTTCCAGACGCCTCAGGCGCGCCGCGCGGCAGTGGGCGCGTAGCCCGCCGTCCACTGCCGCGCGGCTGGCGCCGATGGCGGCGCCGAGTCTGTCGGCCAGCGGCGTCATGACCTCCCGAAACTTCTTTCCGGGCGATCGTGTTGCCCGCATAGATTGCACGCAGGCCAGTTCCGCGGCTTCGACGCGCATGAGCGATTCGACCGTGTGTTGACGTTTCGAAACATCCATAACTGGATCAAGGACGGGCAACTCGATGCGAACCTGCGCGCGTTCTACGGCGCGTTGAAGCATGGCGGTTGCGGCCGAAGTCCCCGATGCGCGCAGCCACGCGGGGCGGCAGGTCGGGCAGCGACATCGCCTGCGATATCGACGCGATCACCGCAAGCGCGGCTCGGCGATGAACGTGCCGAGCGGCACGCCGATGACCGTCGCGAGCGAGAACCATGCGCCCTGCTGATGCGAATGCACGCTGCCGGATGCGGACAGTTCGCGCCTTTTCGCGGACCCAAATCCGTTGCAAAAGGAGCGGTCTTTTGCAACGATATGCCACCACTTCTACAAAATATCGTGCTTGTATGGGCGCATATCGACTACCACGACCTCCTTGCACGTTAGCCGAATATCGAGGCCGACATTTGGCGTAAGGTCCAGTTGAATTAGTTCACCGGGCATTTCCGTAAGTGTCATTTCCATGATCGTCGCCTCTTCAATCATGCCATTTACGTCAATATCCGATGTTCGAATGTCTAGGAAATCAAGCACGGCGATGTAATCGGGGCGATCCGAAACGGGCGGTGCACCATAGCGGTTGTGAAGCACTTCCAGCCGAAGGTCGAGCAATTCGCGCATGCGATTTCCCGTTAAGGGTAGGCCATTAGCATCTACGTGCGTTTGTCGAATTCTCCGCAGACAGAATGAACGTACGGCGGAGTCGTGGAAAGACGAATATCCGCCTAGAACGGCTTTGATCCATTCGGCGCCTTTTGCATGATGCCAACCCCATGTCTTGTTTGCGTTGCTCATGACAGCCCTCTATTTGGCGCGAGTCTAATTAAAATTGATCGGCGACATTGGAAGATGCGTGTTGTCCCGCACGCCGCCAGAAATATTATGTCCGTGCGGATCACCGTGGCTTCCATGATATTGAGCCGAGAGATTGCCGTTTGAATCGAAGTAATCAACATCTTGGCCATTGGGGTTAATGGCAAAACCTCCCGGCTCATTCCCCGTCATACGAACACCCCGCGCCGCTGGTTCCGTTACATCATCGTCGAAAGCATCCGGCTGATACTCGAACGGCTGCGCGTCCCCGAGCAACGAACCGCCATCGCTGCCGTCAGCATTGCCAAAGCTTTTCAGCATCGAATTGCCGCCGTCATCGCCGCGCGGACTCGCACCGCCAAGCACGGCCCCGGCGACCGTTTCAGCCGCGCCGAGACAGTCGAAACCGCTTTCGCCATCAACGCCGCCGGAACGAGCGCCCGCGCTCGCCGTGGCGGCAATTTTGGCCGCAACTCGTGCGGGCACATATGGAGTGTCACCGAAAAAGAACCCCTCCGCATCGAGCGGCAGGTACTGGCCGTTGCGGAGCCCGTACACGGTCGGCTTTGGATCGGGCGCTCGCTTCGGCCAGCTTTGCGGCGCGTATTGTCGGGCGACCCGCCGACTACCCCGCCAAGCGCGGCTGATGGCAGGGACGAGTTGACCATCGCGTACCGCATCGCGGAGGATGAATGCCGCATACGCATCGCGAAATCTCTACGGGAGCGCGCCGTGCGGCGATCGATGGAAACCCGAAATAACCGGTCGAAGTCTTGGCGGTCTTGATCGATTTGTTCTTCGCGCTGCTTGCGTGCCTTCTGCCGCTCGTCATAAGAGAGCTTCCAGCCGCGATCAACGTCCGGCATGTCGCGGATCGGGACGAGCGAACATTGCCAGTCGCTCGTTAACGGTAAGTACAGCGCGTTATACGAACGCCCCCATTCTGGAAACGACATGTCACCTCCGTTTTTAACAGGAGTACAAATCGTAACCGGGTGAACATGTATATTTCGAGCCGAATCTCAATAAGAAGGAGGGCGGCGCGATCACTTGCCAAGAACGTGCTTCGCCCATGCTTCCATCAGCGGAACGGCGCTGTTCCAGTAAATCGGTTCTGAAAATGCCGGATTGGGTCGGAACATTATAGACCTCGACGGACGAGAAATGACCTTAACTTACTGAATATAAATAGTTTCTTCGGATTGCCCCGGAATCGTGAGGAACGTTAATTGGCGGACGCCGCTCGAAGTCGAACTGCCATCGACGGCCGTGGCAAGCGCGGTCGAACCGCTCATCGCCCTGGCCGAGCAGGGATTGGGATTGACCAACGGCCCGATTTCGCGGTACGCACGCAATTGGCCGATGGCTCGCTCGCGACCGTCTTGCGCGATGACCTGAACGACCGCATTCCGTTTCGCGCGCAATGGCCCTCGGGACGCATGACGCCGCCGAAGGTACGCGCGTTCGTGGATTTTATGAGCGAGCATCTCTTTCCTGCGGAGTGACGTCGCTGTTTCTGCCGATGGTGCCTGAGGCATTCTTGCGCGCATCGTGCAAAATAGCCGCATTTACGGGGGATGGCTCGTGGGCGTCAACTTCGACCTGAACGATTTGCAGGCGTTTCGAGCGGTGGTGGAACTGGGGAGTTTCCGTAAGGCCGCCGAGGCGGTCAGCATTTCCCAACCCGCCTTGAGCCGCCGCATCGAGAAGCTCGAAGAGGCCCTTGGCGTGCGGCTTTTCGAGCGAACGACCCGAAGTGTCACGCTCACGACGGTGGGGCGCGTTTTCGCTCCGAGCGCCGAACAACTCCTCGACGACCTCGACGTCGCGCTGCTCGGCATACGCGACGTTTCCACGAGTCGTCTGGGCCATGTGACGATCGCATGCGTGCCATCGGTTGCGTATTATTTCCTGCCGAACGTCGTTGCGACTTATCACAGCCGCTATCCACGGATCCGGGTCAAGCTGCTCGACTCGGGTGCGAATGAAGTGCTCGGCGCGGTGATCAGCGGAGAAGCCGATTTCGGCGTCAGTTTCATGGGCAGTCAGGAGCCCGAGGTCGAATTCAAGATTCTCCTTCAGGAGCGGTTCGTCGCGGCCTGCCGCCGCGATCATCCCCTTGCCCGGAAAAAGCGCGTGTCATGGAGCGAGCTCTATGAGCATGATTACGTCTCCGTGGACAAGACGTCGGGAAACCGGCTGCTGCTCGATCAGGCGCTGACCGCCGTGTCTCCGAAGCAACCGAGCGTTTGCGAGACTCGCCATGTCACGACCCTGCTTGGGCTGATCGAAGCGGGGCTGGGTGTCGCCGCCGTGCCTTCGATGGCCATGCCCGCCCACGATCATCCGATCCTCACAGGCGTGCCGCTCGTCGATCCGGTCGTGACCCGGCGCGTTGGAATCGTCAGGCGCCGGGGGCGTCCGCTCACGCCGGCGGCGCAGCAGTTCTACCAGACGATCCTCGACACGAAGCACACCGCCGTTGCGGGCGCCAAGACAGCGAAGGCATCGAAATGAAGTGGGCGATGTCGGTCAGGCTGCTTTATGTGCAGGTCTTGCTTGGAATGGCGCTCGGAATGACAGTCGGCCACTTCTGGCCGCAAGCCGGTGCATCGCTCAAACTGCTCAGCGATGCGTTCGTTGGCCTGGTCCGCATGATGATCGCCCCGATCGTGTTTTGCACGATCGTCGGCGGCATCACCTCGCTGGCGAGCGGCTCGAAGATAGGGCAGGCCATTCTGAAGGCGCTGGCGTTGTTCTACTTCCTCACCATCGCCGCGCTCGTTCTGGGACTTGCCGCCGCGTTCGTGCTTCGTCCAGGCGCGGGATTGCATATCGACGCGCGGCATCTCGATACCACGTTTCTCGCACAGTACGCGACGCATACGCAGCCTCGCGGACTCGTCGAATTCGTGTTGCATACGATTCCTGAAACGCTCGTCGGCGCCTTCGAGAAAGGGGAGGTGCTGCCGGTGCTGCTGCTCGCGCTTCTGTTCGGCTTTGCATTGAACGCCAGCCGAAGCGCCGGGCGTCCGGTACAGGAATTGATCAACGGCTTCGCGAACGTGCTGTTCCGAATCCTCGCGATGATCATGCGGCTCGCGCCTCTCGGCGCATTCGGTGCGATGGCCTTCACGGTCGGACGGTTCGGCATCCACTCGATCGGCTCGCTTGGCATGCTGATAGTGACGTTCTACGCGGCGTGCGCGGCGTTCGTCGTGTTCGTGCTCGGTCCGCTCGCGCGGCTGCACGGCTTCTCGCTCTGGCGGCTGTTGCGCTATATCCGCGAGGAACTCGTCATCGTGCTTGCGACATCGTCGACGGAACCGGTCCTGCCACGCCTGATCGTCAAGCTCGAAGCGCTCGGCTGCGACAAGGGACTCGTCGGGCTCGTACTGCCCGCCGGTTATTCGTTCAACCTCGACGGCACCGCGATCTATCTCACGCTCGCATCGATGTTCATCGCACAGGCCTGCGACGTGCCGTTGTCGGCTTCCCAGATCGCGACCATGCTCGCGGTGATGCTGCTCACATCGAAGGGCGCGGCGGGCGTATCGGGCAGCGGACTGGTCGCGCTCGTCGCGACGCTGTCCGTCATTCCCGACCTGCCGCTTTCGGGCGTCGCGCTCCTGGTCGGCATCGATCGCTTCATGTCCGAGGCCCGCGCCATGACGAGCGTGATCAGCAATGCCTGCGCGGTGATCTTCGTGTCGATATGGGAGCGTTCATGCGACAGGGCGCGTCTGTCGAGCGCATTGCGCGCCGGGCCACGCGCCGGCGAATCGTTCGATCGGCCCGCGGACTTGCCGGGCTGAATCGTCGTGCCGCGCTCAGTGTGTCGTCACGGAATCGAGGCCCGTCGACGTCACGACCGGCTGGACTTCGGGCGACGCGAGATAGTCGAGCAACGCCTTCGCTTCGTTCGGATGCCGCGCGCCGACGGGAATGCCGGCGGCATAACGTGTGACCGATTGCATCGATTCCGGAATCTTGCCGACGAACGCGGCGCCCTTCACCGGAAGAAGTTCGCTGACTTGCTGAAATCCCACTTCGTAGTCGCCGTTGGCGACGACCGACGCCACGGGAATCTTCGGGATCATTTTCGCTTTGGCCTTCACCTGGTCCTCGATGCCGAGCCGCTTGAACAACTCACGCTCGATATAGACGCCGCTCGCGCTGTCCGAGTAGGCGATCGATTTCGCGTGCAGCAGCGTTTGCTTCAGCCCATCGACCGAAGCGACATCGGGTTTCGGCGCGCCGTCGCGCACGACCGCGCCGATGCGCGAGTCCGCGAGTTCGACGCGCGATCCGGGCACGACCTTGCCTTCCTTGATGAGCGCGTCGAGCGCGTAGCCGACCATGATGACCACATCGGCGGGCTCGCCGCGTTCGAGCCGGTTCGGGATGGCTTCCGGCGATTTGCCCATCGACGGTCCCAATGCGGTATCGAGCGTGTTGCCCGTCGCCGCCGCGAACCTGGGACCGAGCACTTTATAGGCTGCGGTGAATCCGCCCGAACTCATGACGTGCAGTTCAGCCGCTTGCACGCTCGCGCAAGCAATCGTGGCGGGAAGCAGCGCGGCGATACAGAACTTGAGAAGAATGGCTTTCATCGGTTTGCGTGATGTGAGGTTGGCGAGGTTGATCGGTCAGGCAGCTCGAAGCGCGGCCGGACGGCGCCGGTAGAGCAAGAGCGTCGCACCGAGCGCACAAGCCGCTGCGAAGCTCATCCAGTAGCCTGGCGCGGCTTTGTCGCCCGTCATGTGGATGAGCGCAGTCGAAATGGCGGGCGTGAATCCGCCGAAGACCGCCGTGGCGAGACTGTATGCCAGGGAGAAGCCTGCCACGCGCACCTCGACCGGCATCACTTCCGTCAGGGCGACGACCATCGCGCCGTTGTACATGCCGTACATGAACGACAGCCACAGCAGCACGAGCAGCATATTGATGAAACTCGGCGCGTGCGCGAGCATCGACAGCGCGGGATAGGCGGTGGCGATCGCGAGAATCGTCATCGAGAGCAGCAGCGGACGGCGCCCGATGCGGTCCGACAGCGCCCCGCCGATCGGCAGCCAGATGAAGTTCGACACGCCCACGCACAGCGTGACGAGGAGGCTGTCGGCCGTGCTCAGATGCAGAACGGTCTTGCCGAAGGTCGGCGCATACACGGTGATCAGATAGAAGCTCGTGGTGGTCATGGCGACCAGCATCATGCCCGCGATCACGACGTTCCAGTTTTGCACGAGCGTGCGAAAGACTTCGGCCATCGTCGGGCGATGCTGACGCTTCTTGAACTCCTGCGTTTCCTCGAGATTGCGTCGCAGAATGAAGATGAACGGCACGATCATGCAGCCGACGAAAAACGGCACGCGCCAGCCCCACGCGGCGATCGCCGCCGTATCGAGCCATTGATTGAGCGCGAAGCCGAGCGCCGCGGCAACGACGATGGCGACCTGCTGGCTCGCGGACTGCCAGCTCGTGAAGAAGCCTTTCTTGCCGGGCGTCGCCATTTCCGCGAGATACACCGACACGCCGCCGAGTTCCGCGCCCGCCGAGAAACCCTGCAGCAGACGGCCGAGCAGCACGAGGGCCGGAGCGAAGAGGCCAATGGTCGCGTAGCCCGGCACGAATGCGATCAGGATGGTGCCGCTCGCCATGATCGAGAGCGTCACGATGAGACCCTTGCGACGGCCGACATCGTCGATATAGGCGCCCAGAATGACCGCGCCGAGCGGCCGCATCAGGAAGCCCGCGCCGAAGACGGCGAAGGTCAGCATCAGCGAAGCAAATTCACTCGCCGCAGGGAAAAAGACAGCGGCGATCTGGGTCGCGTAGAAGCCGAACAGGAAAAAGTCGAACTGCTCCAGGAAGTTGCCAGCCGTGACGCGCAGCACGGCGGCGCTCTTCGAGTGTCCGGGGGACGCGGTATGAGCGGAGGGGTGCATCGAATGTCTCCAGATAGGGATGCACTGCATCCCGGCGTATTGTTGTGTACCTGATAGTCGCCGGAATTTCGACAAACGGGAATTGCGACTTTTGGAAAGATTGATGTTCTTTGAACATCAATCTTTCTTTATCTGCGAATGGCGGCGCTGGCTGGCTTCCGACATTTCTCCGCGCTCCTAAGCCTTTCTTAAGCTTGAAACCTTTATCTTTAACCGTTTCAGTACAGTGAGATAAGGGATGGATCGAGCAAGCAACGCATACGCCAAGGTTCCCGAGATAACCGTGGCGTTCTGGGCTATCAAGATCGCTGCGACGACCCTTGGCGAAACGGGTGGAGACGCCGTATCCATGTCCATGGACCTCGGCTATCTGGTCAGCAGCTTTATTTTCGGAGCGGTATTTATCGTTGCGGTGTTCGCGCAGATCAAAGCGCAGCGTTTCAATGCGCCGCTCTACTGGACCACGATCATAGCGACGACGACCGTTGGCACGACCCTCGCTGATTTCGCGGATCGTTCTCTCGGCATTGGGTATGCAGGCGGAAGCGCGCACTTACTCGCCCTATTGCTTGTTTCGCTCGTTGTGTGGCGTCGCGTGATGGGATCGGTGTCCGTCGCTGCAATACGGTCTCCGAAGGCGGAGATGTTCTATTGGGTCACGATCCTGTTTTCGCAGACGCTCGGCACCGCACTGGGTGACTGGGTCGCTGATACCGTTGGGTTGGGCTATTCAGGCGCCGCCGGCATCTTCGGTGGCTTGTTGCTGTTGCTGACGATCGCGACCTATGCAACCCGCGTCTCGCGCACGATGCTCTTCTGGTGTGCGTTCATTTTGACGCGACCGCTTGGCGCGGTAGTTGGCGATTTCCTGGATAAGCCCGTTGCGCACGGCGGTCTGGCGATGAGCCGCTACGGCGCGTCGATCGGGCTTTTCACGTTCATCGTCGTGTGCATGCTTATGTTCAAGCAACGGCCGGCGCGCGCACCACATTAGAAAAAACGTCCGGTGGCGCTGTTGGCGCGCGCGTGCTCGTCGTGGGTTGCGGCGGCGTCGGATCGGCGATCGCCGCATCGCTGGCGGCGGCGGGCGTGGCGTGGCTCAGTCTCTTCGATGCGCGGGCCGAATCGGAGCCAGGCCGCCAACATCTCGACGGGTGGACGTTTTCCTTGAGACCGCCGGTCAGTTAGCCACCTCCCAAATACCCCGGAAGTCCTATTGCTGATTCGCTCTTCGCCAGTTTCAACGCTTTCTTGACGAGCGAATCGAACTCCGCGTCGCTTTGAGGCAGCGGAAAGGCATGACGGAAAAAGTCCGCCCATCGGAATTCCTCGAGCGGAACGGACGTCTTCTCATATCCTCCCGCGTCGCGAACCGACGCCGACACGCTGCGGAATTCGTCGTCTTCGAGGTCCCAGATGTGTTCACGCATTTCGGGAAAGGGCACTCGCTGACCGCGGGCGTTGTACGGATAAGTCCAGCGATGGTTTTCCAGCGTGAGCCAGAACTCGGCCATCGAAAGCGTCGAGAGGTCTTTGACGAGGACGACCGGGACGCGCTTGACATGCGCCCGCCAGAGGGCGGTGGCGACATGATGATGATCGATTGCATAGGGCACGGCGCCTGGGCCGTACACGATTGGAACCGGCTTTTCCGCGATTGCCATCTCCAGGTCATGGCCCTCGAGCTTTGCGTACGCCTGGGTCTTGTCGCGGATTTCGCGTAGGCCATGCGTCAGTTGAGTCGGACGCAGCCGGTCGATTCTTATTGTTTTCATCTTCCCCTCCAATCCATCTTCCTCGATCAAGTCCGGAGCAAGGCTCGCGCCAGGACTGCGCGCAGCCTGACGCATTCTCACGTCGCTGCAGTACTTCTTCATCCATGGTTCCCGATCTATCTCGTGAACACGGATGGCGGCAGCGTGACGCGTGCGGCGGTTGCGTCGATCAATAATCAGAGTTCGCCTTCCAGCAACGATCGGCAGGCGCTCATATGTGCGGGGCTTCGCTACAAGTTGTGAGTTTCGACCAGCACACGGTCATTGACGCACGACGTACCGCCAGAGCGCCATGCACTCGGCATCGGCAATCTGATAGCGGGGCATCGACTTGCGTAGCAGGACGCTCGCCGGGTCGATGCCGTCCTTGACCGCACGGCAGAAGGCCGTCGCGTCATAGTGACTGATCGGTCCACCCCGGCGGCTCGTCGCGCCGAGCAGGGCGTCGTGCGTCAGCGGCGGCGCAAAGGCGGGCGCCTTCGACGTGCTCGCGTGGCAGTTGACGCATCGCGTCGTCCAGGAAGGCAACGGGCGGTCGTCGTCGCGCAGATGCGCGGCCATCGGATGCTGTCCGTTGAACAGCGCACATCCCAGATCGGCAGGGTCACACGTGGCCTCCGCGCGGGCAAGCGGCGTCATTGCGGCAAGCGCAAGGCCGATCGCGGCAGCCCGCGTTGCCAAGGGGTGTCGCCGCGCCATTTCAATGCAGGAGCAGTACGCGCGAGACGCTCGGCACGCCGTTCGAGTTCAGGGCGAACAGCATGTAATAGCCGGGGACCACGACGCCGGGATCGGAAGGAATACGCAAGTGAAATTCGCCTGCGGTGCCGACGGTGAACGTCAGCGGCACGCGTCGCTGTTCGTTGTTCAGCGAATGCGTGACCGACGAGGATCGCATCAGCGCGAATGCGCGCACGCTCCTGCTGGCCGTCACGACGATCGTCGTGCCGAGCTGCGCGTCGGACGGAACGGACGAGAGACTCGGCCGGGACGCGGCGGACCCGTCCGTATTGAGCAGATAGGGCGGTGTCAATATCTCCACGTCGGTGTGATTGGTCGCGCATCCTCCGCACAAGCCGCCACCGCCGCTCAGCACGCGTCCGTCGTTCAGGAGCAGCGCGACGCTGTGATAGGTGCGCGGCACGGCCTGTCGGGCAAGCGGGGAAAACGCATTGGTCGACGGGTCCCACAGCTCCGGGGTGAGGATCGCGTTGTCGTCCGAGAATGGCGCGGCAAAAGTCTGTCCGCCGACCACGACGACCTGCCCGTTCGGCAGCACGACGCTATTGCTGAACGCGCGCTGATAGCTCATCGGCGCGATGGTTTGCGTCTGCGCGGTTCCATTGATGTCGATGAGCGTCGCATTGGACGTGGCCTGCGACTGGTCGTAGCTCGGAGCGCCTCCGACAGCGAGAATCTTGCCGATGTCATACATGACCGCGTTGCCGTTCATCGCATCGCGGTCGCTTCCGCGGTTGCCGGCCGGGGTGACGCTGCCGTTGCCTGCCGAATCGAACCAGTGCATGGCCCGGCTGGGTCCCGCGTGAAACACCCGTCCATTGCCGACCGCGAACAGCCATGCGTGATTGTCGGAGCGAAACACGCCTGCATTGTCGTTCGTGAGGATGGAATCGTCGACGATAGCCCCGTTGATCTGCCAGCCCGAGCCCGGTGTCCACGTTTCACCGGTCTTGCCCCCGAGCCCTCCGCTCCAGGAGCCGCCCACCAGGAACACATTGCCGTTGCTCAATGTCACGCTTCCCTGATAGCCGCGTTGAATGTGCATCTGATCGCCCACGGTCCACGAGTTCGTCGAAGGCGAGTAAATGCTGGTCCGGCTCGAGCTCAATCCGCCGGTCACGAAAATCCGGCCATCGGGGAGATTGGCGATGCCCGGGCAGAACATGTCATGTCCGGTATTGGTCACGATCACTTGCGTGCTATTGCCAGTCGATGGATTGAAGATCGCCGTGTACGTCCGGCCCGGCGGGGTCCCGCTATTGGTGAAGTTGAGCGGGCTGTCAGCCGCCCAGACCAGCACATTGCCGTTGGGGAGATTGGCAGCGTGCAGCGGAACGAGCGGCAGCGTGACGGGCGCCGACCACTTCGAAGGCAAGGTAGGTTTCTGCGCTGGCAGGCCGCTCACTTGCCACGTCTGTGTCGCGCTTCCATTGCACACCTGCTGCGTCAGCTGGACACCCTGGGAGGTTGTGCTCGACGCGGTCACGCACAAGCCGCTATGTCCCGCGACGATCGCGTAGCCCGTGCCTTGCGGCATCAACGAGAAGGCCTGATTCAAGCCGCCATTGCAGGTCCACTGGATGATCGGACCGCCCGGGTCCGGGCTTTGACCCGACACGTCCATGCACAGGTCGCTGTTCAGATTGACGAGGTTGTACCGCGCGCCGGTCGCGATCGGGAGCCATTGCTGATTTGCGCCGCCCCAGCAGGGCCAGGAAATCACGGGGGCTCCCGCCGTCAGCGATTGGCCGCTGACGTCCGCGCACATGCTGGTGCCGCTCAGCGTGATGGGCGCTGAGGTTTGCGCCCGGACAGCGGGCGATACGCCTGCCAGAGCCAGCGATAACGCAATCAGCAGCGAGAAGCGCACGCATCGGACGAGCAAGCTGGAGACGTGCCTTTTCGAACAAATTCCTGGCATGGTTGCTCCCGTACATGAGTCGGGTTATGTACGTGCAAGCGCGCCGAGCACATCGCAGACATCGTCGACGCGAGGAAGGTCGGCGCTTCGCCAGCGCAGCATCGCGTTGGCATCGAAGCAATAGACCTGCGTGGCATGGTCTGCGATGTCGCCCAGGGGCGTCTTGCTGCCCGACAGCGCCACGCGCATCCGGTCTACATCGGTCAGTGACGGTGTCGCCGCGATCCACGCGGGACCCGCATGAAACCGCGCGAGCCAGGCGCGCAATGCCGAAGGTGAATCCGAAAGCGGATCGATTCCAACCGATAACAATTGCAAAGGATGACGGGCGCGGATTCCCGGGATCCTCTCCTGAACCGCGCTGAAAAGCGCGCCCTGCAGCGGACATACCGTGCCGCAACCGGTGTAGACGGTCTGCAATGCGGTGATGCCCCGGCGAAGCGAGTCGTTCAGCAGGCGCTTTCTGCCGGTCTGGTCGACGAGCCAGATATCGTCGAGGCGGATCGGCGGCGTGACGAGTCCCAGCCCGCCATGCTGCGCGAACGAGAAAGGCGACATTGCGCCAAGCGCGAGCGCGGCCATGTCGCGAAGCAAAGTGCGGCGAGTTAGTGAGGGAGCAAACGCACGCATGCCGGATTTAACGCGGCCGGGCACCACCGTTTCGCGACTTACCGAGATCGTCCTCATCGGCACTTCCATGGTCCCCGGTGAATGCACTTCGAAAGCAGTGAATCAGGCGGGCGCGAAAGACTGTCGCAGCCCACCTGGTTCTTTCATATGGCATTACCATCGGATGGAAGATTAGCAGCCCAATTCAGAGATAAGGTGTTGCGCACGAAATGGATAGATAAATGTGTGCCCTTGGACACATTCGTTATCGGAGCCCGAACAGCGCGTCATCGAGACGCAATTTTCCTGTCGAAAATTGCGGCTTCCGATTCAGTCAATCTTTCGATGCTCGTCGGATAACTTTTTCGATGCAAGTCGCTGGTAATACGAACCGAAGCCAATCGTATTATTCTTGATCTGCTCGCTGTTCATCCAAGCGTGCAGCGCGCCTGGCTTTCCTGTTGCGCTGGTCTAGGATACAGGCTGCTGCCTTGCACGACGATTGCTGTAATGCGGCATCCTCGTCGCTCGCCACCGCGTTGCCTGTTCCGGCCCTCCGGAGAAGGAGAATGCAATGAATGCGCGTTTTTCCGCTTATGCCGCGGCACTCGGCGCCGTGCTGATCGCGGCAATCATCGGCGCGTGCAGTGGCGGCGACTCCAGTACCGATGCAACATCGGCTGCCGCAAGCAGGACGCCGCCAAGCGTATCGAAGGCATCGGGCGCGGGCACGGCGGCCTCCGGCAACCCGATGGATGTCGTCACCTGGCACAACGATATCGCTCGCACCGGCCAGCAACTGGCGGAAACGATCCTCACGCCCGCGAACGTCCGTTCAAGCACCTTCGGCAAACTTGCGTTCTTTTCCGTCGATGGCCTCGTCGACGCCGAGCCGCTGTTTCTCGCGGGCGTGTCGATCGCGGGCGGCACGCACAACGTGCTGTACGTGGCGACCGAAAACGCCAGTGTCTACGCTTTCGATGCCGACAACGGCACGGTGCTCTGGAAAGTTTCGACTCTCGGCAGCGGCGAGAGCCCGAGCGACGACCACGGTTGCAGCCAGATCACGCCGAAGATCGGCATCACGGCGACGCCGGTCATCGACCGTTCGCGCGGGCCGAATGGCGCGATGTATGTCGTCGGCATGTCGAAGGATGGCTCAGGCGGCTATCACCAGCGCATCCACGCCCTCGACGTCGCGACGGGCGCCGAACTCTTCAACGGCCCCACGGAAATCCGCGCGACCTATCCGGGCAACGGCGCGGGCAGCCAGAACGGCACGCTCACGTTCGACCCGGGCCAGTACGCCGAGCGCGCGTCGCTGCTTCTGCTCAGAGGCGCCGTCTATACCGCGTGGACCTCGCATTGCGATTTCATGCCGTACACCGGCTGGGTAATCGGCTACGACGCCAATACGCTGCAGCAGTCGAGCGTGCTGAACGTGACGCCGAACGGCCAGATGGGCTCGATCTGGATGAGCGGCGCGGGACCCGCGTCGGACGGCGAGGCGATCTTTTTGCTCGATGCCAACGGCACCTTCGACGTGACGCAAAACGAGCACGAGATGCCGATCCACGGGAATCATGGCAATGGCTTTCTGAGGCTCAACCTGGCGCCGCTGCGCGTGCAGGACTACTTCCAGCCGTCGAACACGATGCAGGAATCGAATCAGGATGAGGATCTCGGTTCGGGCGGCGCGATGGTACTGCCCGATTTCGCGGACGCGAACGGCATCGTGCGTCATCTCGCGGTGGGCGCGGGCAAGAACCCAACCATCTATGTCGTGAACCGCTACTCGCTGGGCAAGTTCGATTCGAACGGAGATCACATCTATCAGGAGCTCGTCGGCCGGATACGCGGACCGATGTTCGGGGCGCCCGCCTATTTCAACAACACGGTGTATTTCGGCGCGGTCGGCGACACGATCAAGGCCTTCACGATTTCGAACGCCGCGCTCTCGGGAACGCCGACGAGTCAGACGCGGGAGCCGTTCGGCTTCCCGGGGGTGACGCCCGGCATCTCCGCCAACGGCACGACGAACGGCATCTTGTGGGCGGCGGAGAACGGCACGGTCGGCGTGCTGCGCGCCTACGACGCGACCAACCTCGACAGCGAGCTCTACAGCAGCAACGATGCCGGCGGACGAGACCAGTTCGGCCAAGGCAACAAATTCATCACGCCGATGATCGCCAACGGCAAGGTGTATGTAGGTACGAGGAGCGGCGTCGCGGTGTTCGGGTTGTTGTCGAAATAGCGAGTTCGGTGAAGCACTTATAGCGCATGTCTCGACACAGCATGGGGCATGAGGCTGGCAACGGTGTGTCGTAGCCAGACGTTGCCGGGATCGCTGTGGAAACGTGCATGCCAATGCTCGCGCGTCATGGGCCGGCCGGAAACGCGTTCTATACGATGCTGTCCAGCGCTTTGGTGAACCGGGCCACCGCACCGTCGACATCATGCAGCTTGTCCAGGCCGAACAATCCGATGCGGAAGGTCTTGAAATCGTCAGGCTCGTCGCATTGAAGAGGAACGCCAGCCGCGATCTGCACGCCGGCATCGGCGAACTTCTTGCCGGATCGAATGCCGTCGTCGTCCGTGTAGCAGACCACCACGCCGGGCGCCTCGAAACCCTCGGCCGCCACACTTCTGAAGCCTTTGTCAGCCAGAAGCGAGCGAATGCGCTTGCCGAGTTCGAGCTGCTCCGCTCTCACCTTGTCGAAGCCGTAAGCCTCGGTTTCCTTGATGACGTCACGCAGCTTCGCAAGACTGTCCGTGGGCATCGTGGCATGGTAGGCGAAGCCGTTATTTTCGTAGGCTTCCATGATTTGCAGCCACTTGCGAAGGTCGCAGGCGAAACTGGTGCTGGTCGTCGCGTCGATTCGTTCGCGGGCGAGGGCGCCGAGCATGACCAGTGCACAGCAGGGCGGCGCGCTCCATCCTTTTTGCGGCGCGCTGATCAGCACGTCGACGCCGCTCGCCTGCATGTCGATCCAGACCGTGCCGGACGCGATGCAATCCAGCACGAACATTCCGCCGATGGCATGAACCGCGTCGGCCACCGCGCGCAAATAGGCATCGGGCAGCATTATCCCGGATGCGGTTTCCACATGCGGCGCGAAGACCAGGTCCGGCCTGTTCTTCATGATCGCAGCGACGACTTCTTCGACCGGCGGCGGCGCGTATGCGGCCTGCCTTCCTTGTTCGACCGGACGCGCCTTCAACACCGTCGACTCGGAGGGAATACCGCCCATGTCGAAGATCTGCGACCAGCGGAAACTGAACCAGCCGTTGCGGATGACGAGACATTTTCTGTTCGTCGCGAACTGGCGGGCGACGGCTTCCATGCCGAAAGTCCCGCTGCCCGGGACGACGATGACGGACTTCGCGTTATAGACCTTTTTCAGGCCATCGGAAATGTCGCGCATGACGCCCTGAAAGCGCTGCGACATATGATTGATCGATCGGTCGGTGTACACGACCGAATATTCGAGCAGGCCCTCGCGGTCGACATCGGGAAGTAATCCAGGCACGCTCGCCTCCAGTGACAGACGGAAAAGCCGATTGTAGTCAGGTTTAACGAAAGCCGTCTGCGATGCAACTGGTCGCGTCGCGCCGTGTTGTTCCTGCGCGAGCCGAGCGCGCCGACGTAGAACGCCGTTTCGCAAAGATAGCGCGAAAGCTGGCCGCCGCCGATCACGAGCATCCGATAGCGCGGGCCGTGAACGGTCTGCAGCCGGCGCCCGTCGAAAACCACGCCCTCCACTTCATGCGTTCGCTGGATTTGAATGGCGGCGAGGTGAAACTCGTGCCGGGGTCTCGGCGTTCCGATGGCCGTCTAATCATTTGACCATCGCGATCTGCGCGGTGCAATCAGTGCGGTAACAGCTAAAATTGGGGTTTTGGCTTGGAATACGCGCATGTCTTTTGCCTCGCTCGGCCTGATCGATCCATTGCTGCGCAATGTGCAGGACCTCAATTACCAGACACCTACGCCGGTGCAGGCCAAGGCGATTCCTGCTGTGCTCAGTGGCAAGGACGTCATGGCTGCGGCACAGACCGGCACGGGCAAGACCGCGGGATTTGCACTGCCGCTGTTGCAGCGGCTGGTGCAGGACGGCCCGGCGGTGTCCAGCAACCGCGCGCGTGTTCTGGTGCTGGTGCCCACGCGTGAACTGGCGGAACAAGTGCTGCAAAGCTTTATCGACTACGGCAAAGGCCTCGATTTGCGATTTCTTGCCGCCTACGGCGGGGTGAGCATCAACCCGCAGATGATGAAGTTGCGCAAAGGCGTGGATGTGCTCGTCGCCACGCCGGGCCGTTTGCTGGATCTCAATCGCCAGAACGCGGTGCAGTTCGATCAGGTACGAACGCTGGTGCTGGATGAAGCCGACCGCATGCTGGATCTGGGCTTTGCACGCGAACTCAACGCTGTGTTTGCTGCCTTGCCCGTTCAGCGCCAGACCCTGCTGTTCTCTGCCACGTTTACCGATGATATCCGCGCCATGGCGGCGAGCATTCTACGCGGCCCGATCAATATCAGTGTCAGTCCGCCCAATGCCACGGCCAGCAAGATCAGGCAGTGGGTCGTGCCGGTGGATAAAAGGAACAAGCCTGAGCTCTTCATGCACCTTGTGGCTGAGAACAAATGGGAACACGCGCTGGTGTTCGTCAAAACGCGCAATGGCGTGGATTACCTGGCGGCCAAGCTGGATGAAGCGGGCTATGCAATCGACACCATCCACGGCGACAGACCGCAACCCGCGCGCTTGCGTGCTCTGGAGCGCTTCAAGACAGGCGAAGTAGATATGCTGGTCGCCACCGATGTGGCTGCGCGCGGGCTGGATATCGACGACCTGCCTCTGGTGATCAACGTTGATCTGCCGATCGTGGCGCAAGACTATGTGCATCGTATCGGCCGTACCGGGCGTGCGGGCGCCAGCGGCGTGGCGGTGTCCCTCGTGTGTGCCGATGAAGCGCCGCAACTGGCCGCGATTGAAGCGCTCATCCGGCAAACGCTGCCCCGTGAAGAAGTGCCGGGTTTTGAAGCCGAACACCGTGTGCCGCAAACCAGCGCGACAGGCCAGATCATCAAGAAACCCAAAAAGCCTAAGAAGCCCAAAGTGCCGCAAGTTGCGCCGGGCGGCATTCAGGTGCTCGGTAAAAGACCGCGCCTGCAAAGCGGTGAAAACAAACGCAAGCCTGCGGCGCCAGGCGCGGTGGCCGCAGGTAAAGTCACAAGCTCGTCCCCCAGTAATCCATTCAGCGTGCAAAAGCGACGCAACAAGCCCGCCAGCAAGCCGGCCGCAGGTTCACGTGAGCCGACTGACAAGGCCGCTGGTGGCCGCGGCAAACGCCAGCCGTGATCCGTGGGGACGAGTGCCGCCGACAACGATAGGCGAGCTTGCAAGCACTACAAACCTTCCAAAGGAAGGCACTTGCTTCGTGCGGCTGCTTCGGCTGAGCGCTTCAGCGCTTTCACTCAGTCATCGAACTCGCCAGCGTCCACAGCATCAGCGAAATCCGTGAGCCAGGTGCCGAAGTGATCGGTGTCGTAGCTCGCCTTCTTGCCGTTGGTGATTCGCATGACGGAGATCTGCCGCGTGGCGCCGGTTCCGCTGTCCTTCGGAACAACCACATTGTCCGTAATCTGGAAATCACGAAGTTCGAGCCGGCGATCCGCAAGCACGGCTTTGACGTCTTCCTGTTCGTCCCAGGAAAACTGGGAGAAGTCATGGGCTGTCATGCGGTCTCCTCGCAGGGTGAGCAAAAGGTTCTGTGCCTGACGAAAACGAACGATCGCTCTTGAACGTTCTCAACGTTAGGCGAAGCCGAAAGGGATGCCTTCATTGTGATCCCTCGAATACTCGAACACTATATTCGAGCGGCCCGAAGCCATCGGAGACGCTACAGAACGCCAGCGAACCACCTTCCCACGCGAGTTAAACAAGGGTTTACCGCAGCGCATTCCTGCTTGACGCTGGCGGTTCAGCGCCGGATACTTTGTCCGTACAAAGCAACGTTTGAGACAGGAGACGGAAACATGCATTCGGACAGAGTGGGCAAGCAGCGCTACCGGGCCAGCTACGGCCGTTATCTCGAGGATTTCACCGTCGGCGATATCTACGAGCATCGCCCGGGCCGCACGATCACGGACGCGGACAACATCCAGTTCTCGCTGCTGACGATGAACTTTCATCCGATGCACTGCGACGCGCATCACGCCTCGAAGAGCGAGTTCGGCAAGCTTCTCGTGAGCAGCGGCCTGACAGTGGCGATCGTGCTCGGCATGTCGGTGAACGACGTGAGCGGCAAGGCGATCGCCAATCTCGGCTGGAAGGAAATCCGCCTGACGGGCCCGGTTTTCGCGGGCGACACGCTCTATGCGGAATCGGAGGTGCTCGAAGTGCGCGAATCGAAATCGCGCCCGACGCAGGGCATCGTTACGGTGCATACGCGCGCGTTCAATCAGGACGGCAAGCCCGTCATGGACTTCATCCGTACCGCGCTGATCGCCAAGCGCGGCCACGGCACCGCCGAAGACTGAAACGCATCGCGCCGGCCTGATCCGCGCCGGTTGCTCATTTCGCATCGCAGACAAGGGCGCCATTCGACGAGCGGCCGCGATGCCATTCACCGTCACAGTACCGGAGACAACTGTGAGTCATTACGTAAGCTCTGGCGCCCGGCTGGACCGGCTCCCCATGTCGCGCTTTCACTGGAAGATGCTCGGTCTCATCAGCGCGGGCGCGTGCCTCGACGCATTCGACGTCTACCTCGCGGGCGGCGTGTCCGCCGCGATGCTCAAGAGCGGCTTCTCGACGCTGCAACTCAATGCGCTGTTCGTCTCGTCGGGCTTCTTCGGCATGGTGATCGGCGCGGGCCTGTCCGGCTATCTCGGCGATCGTTTCGGACGCCGCTCGTCGTATCAGTTCAATCTGGCGCTCTTCGGTCTGATGTCGTTCGTCGCCGCGTTCGCGCCGAATATCCAGTGGCTCATCGGCGCGCGCTTCATCATGGGCATCGGCCTCGGCGCGGAGCTGGTGGTCGCGGCCGGAACGCTGTGCGAGTTCATACCGCCTGCCTGGCGCGGACGATGGATCTCGCTGCTCGCGCTCATCGTCAACTCCGGGCTCGTGATCGCGACGAGCGTCGGCTACGTGGTGATTCCGCATCTCGGCTGGCGCTGGATGTTCGGCATCGCGGGCATCGGCGCGTTGATCGTGTGGGCGCTGCGTCATAGCATGCCGGAGTCGCCGCGTTGGCTCGAAGCGGTAGGGCGTATCGAAGAGGCGGAAGCGACGGTGAGCGCGATCGAAGCCGAAGTTGCGCGCCACAAAGGACCTCTGCCCGAGTGTGCGCGCACGCAGAATCTCGAAGTGCCGCGTGTGCCGCTGTCCGCGCTGTTCCGGCGCGGCATGATCGGCCGCACGCTGACTGCCGCGCTGACGGCGGTCGCGGTGAATGCCGCGGTGTACGGCTTCGTCGCATGGCTGCCGACTTTCTTCGTTCGTGAAGGACGCGACGTCGTGACCTCGCTCGGCTTCACGACGCTGATGTCGTTCGGCGCCCCGTTCGGCGCGTTGCTCGGCTACGCAACCGCCGACCGCCTCGGACGCGCGAAGGGCATTGTGTTCTACAGCATCGCTACGATCGTGCTCGGCTTCATCTATCCGCAGATGACGGCCAATGCGGCGATCGCCATCGTGGGCTTCACGCTTGTCAGTTGCATCTTCGGCATCGTCACGCTGGGCCTCTTCGGTTATGTGCCCGAGCTGTTCCCGACTGCGCTGCGCCTGCGCGGAACGGGCGTGGCGGGCGTGTGCGGACGCGTCGCGTCGATGTTCACGTCGTATATCGCCGTGATCCTGTTCGCGCAGTTCGGCCTGTTCGGCGTGCTCGGCATGGTCGCGGGCATCCTGCTGCTGCTCGTGATCGCCGTGTTGAGCCTCGGTGCGGACGCGAACCAGTATTCACTCGAAGAAGCCTCGCCCGATGAAGACGCGACGGCGAGCGATCTCTCGTTCAACCAACAGGGAGCCGCACGATGAATGCGCGCCATGATATCCAGCAACGAGCGCAGTCCGTGTCGCAACGACTGGCCGCGTTCACGACGCATCTGCAATTGAGCGACGTGCCGCAGAGCGTGCGCGAGCGCGCGAAGCATCTGATCCTCGACAGCATCGGCCTGGCTTATGCGACGTTGAAGCTGCCCTGCGCGACGTCGACGCTCGCCGCGATGCAGGAACTCGGCAAAGGCGATGCGACGGTGTTCGGCCACACGCAAAAACTCGCATTGCGCGATGCGATGCTGCTCAACGGGCTCCTGATTCACAGCCTAGACTTCGACGATACGCATGCACGCGGCGTGATCCACTCGACGGCGAGCGCATTGCCGGTGGCGTTCAATCTCGCGGAACGCGAGAACGCGAGCGGCGCCGATCTTCTCACGGCCTATCTCTGCGCGATGGAAGTGTCGACGCGTGTCGGCTCCGCCGCGAAGAGCGGCTTTCATAACGCGGGTTTTCATCCGACAGGGCTCGTCGGCGCGTTCGGATGCTCGCTTGGCGCGGCGCGGCTTCTCGGCTTGTCGGCCGGGCAGGCGGAGCATGCGCAGGGCATTGTGTTGTCGATGGCTTCGGGTAACCTCGAATTCCTGCAGGACGGCGCATGGACCAAGCGTCTGCATCCGGGCTGGGCCGCGGTGGCGGGCACGACGGCCGCGACGCTTGCGAAGCATGGCTACATCGGTCCGGGCGCAACCTATGAAGGCCGCTTCGGTCTCTACGCGCTCTACATGAAGACGCCGCTCGAAGCCGGCGATATCGACATCGCGACGGCGGGCCTCGGCGAGACATGGGAAATCGACGGCGTCGCGCTCAAGCCGATTCCCGCGTGCCACTTCACGCATGCATCGTCGGATGCGGCGGTCGCCCTTCATCGCGCGCATGGTTTGCAGGCAAGCGATATCGAGCGCGTGATCGTGCGCGTGCCCGGCCCGACGATCCCGATCGTCTGCGAGCCGGTCGCGCCGAAGCAGAAGCCGTCGAACAGTTACGACGCGCAGTTCAGCATCCCGTATATCGTCGCGACCGGACTCGTGCGCGGCCGCTTCACGCTCGACGATCTCGAAGCCGATGCGCTCGCGGACGAAGCCGTGCGCGCCGTGGCCGCCCGCGTCACGCACGAGGCGGACCCGGACTCGACCTTCCCGCGCCACTACACGGGCGAGGTGATCGTTCATACGCGCGACGGCCGGACGCTCACGCATCGCGAGTCGATCAACCGCGGCTCGTCGGACCGGCCGCTCACGAACGACGACATCGTCGCGAAGTTCTTCGACAACGCGCAGCGCAACGTCTCGCGCCATGACGCCGAGCGCATCTGCGAAGCGGTGCTGTCGCTCGACACGCAACCCGCGCTCGCGCTGGCGAAAGCCCTCGCGTAAGCAGCACACCCGACTACAGGAGACACAATGGCCACCCTCGACGCCGATCAACAGCAGGACATGAGCGACTACGAAGAGAACGAGACGCTGATTCTCGACATGCTCGACCGCTTCCTCAAGACGGAAGTGAAACCCTACGTGCACGAACTCGATGCGAAGGACGAATACCCGCATGCGATCGTCGAGAAGATGAAGGACATGGGTCTATTCGGCTGCCTGATCTCGACCGAGTACGGCGGTCTGGGCCTCACGACGGCGACCTACGCGAAGATCGTCGACCGCATCTCGGCGGTGTGGATGTCGGTGAGCGGCATCATCAACTCGCACCTCATCATGGCGATGACGATCCAGCGCAACGGCACCGAAGCGCAGAAGCGGGCGTATCTGCCGCGCATGGCGACGGGTGAACTGCGCGGCGGCATCGCATTGACGGAGCCGGATTGCGGCACGGACCTTCAGGCGATCCGCACCGTCGCGCGCCGTGATGGTGACGAGTATGTCGTGAATGGCAGCAAGACCTGGATCACGAACAGCAAGTACGGGAATATTCTCGCGCTGCTCGTCAAGACCGATCCGCAGGCGCAGCCGCGTCACAAAGGCATGAGCTTGCTGATCGTCGAGAAGGGACCGGGCTTCGAAGTGAGCCGTCAGTTGCAGAAGCTCGGCTACAAGGGCATCGATACGTGCGAGCTCACGTTCAGCAACTTCCGCGTGCCGGTGTCGTCCGTGATCGGCGCGCAGGAAGGGCTCGGGCTCAAGCAGATCCTGAGCGGTCTGGAACTCGGCCGCATCAACGTGGCGGCGCGCGGCGTCGGCGTCGCGCAGGCCGCGCTCGATGAGGCGGTCGCGTATTCGCAGCAGCGCAAGACCTTCGGCAAGCCGATCTGCGAGCATCAGGCGATCGCGCTCAAGCTCGGCGAAATGGCGACACGCGTGGAAGCCGCGCGCCTCCTGACCGACTCCGCCGCGCGCGCATACGACAAAGGCCTGCGCTGCGACATGGAAGCGGGCATGGCGAAGTATTTCGCGACCGAAGCGGCCGTCGAGAACAGCATGGAAGCGATGCGCATTCATGGCGCGTATGGCTATTCGAAGGAATACAACGTCGAGCGGCTGTATCGCGATGCGCCGCTTCTGACCATCGGCGAGGGCACCAACGAGATGCAACGCCTGATCATCGCCAAGATGCTGATTGCGAGGAACCCTGCATGAGCCTGCCTCTTTCCGGCGTACGCATCGTCGCCATCGAACAATACGGCGCGGGTCCGTTCGCGACCCAGCATCTCGCCGATCTCGGCGCGGAAGTCATCAAGATCGAGAACTTCCGCGAAGGCGGCGATGTGGGCCGCAACGTGGGCCCGCATTTCTTCGGCGAGGGCGATAGTCACTTCTTCGAGGCGTTCAATCGCAACAAGTGCAGCCTGACGCTGGACCTGAAGAAGCCCGAAGCGCGCGACGTGCTGCTCGATCTCGTGAAGACGAGCGATGCGGTCTTCAACAATCTGCGCGGTGATCTCCCCGTGAAACTGGGCCTCACGTACGATCAACTGAAGGACGCGAATCCGGCCATCGTGTGCGCGCACCTGTCCGCGTATGGACGCACGGGCAGCCGCGCGTCGTGGCCCGGCTACGACTATCTGATGCAGGCGGAAGCGGGCTATCTCTCGGTGACCGGCGAGCCGGACAGCCCGCCTGCGCGCTTCGGCCTTTCGATCATCGATCTGATGACCGGCACCACGGCCGCGATGGCGCTGCTCGCGGGCCTCGTGCAGGCGCGCGCGACGGGCATTGGCCGCGACATGGACACGAGCCTTTTCGATGTCGCGCTGCATAACCTCGCGTATGTCGGCACGTGGTATCTGAACGGCGGCACGGTGACCGGGCGCGACCGTCGCTCGGCGCATCCGTCGCTCACGCCCAGCCAGTTGTACAAGACGAAGGACGGCTGGATCTTCCTGATGTGCAACAAGGAGAAGTTCTGGGGCGTTCTGGCCGAGATACTCGACAAGCCGTCGTGGATCACCGACGAGCGCTTCTGCAATTTCAAGGCGCGGCTCGCGAATCGCGATCTGGTCGAGCAGGAACTGGATGCGGCGCTCTCGCGCGCGACGACCGCCGAATGGCTCGAACGTCTGGGCGGCCGCGTGCCCGCCGCGCCGGTCTACGACATCAAACAGGCGCTCGATAACCCGTTCGTGGCGGAGCGTCAGGGCGTGACGGAGGCGGCGCATCCGCGCTTCGGCAAGGTTCGCAATGTGGCGGCGCCGGTGCGCGTGAACGAGTCGCAGCCGGCGCGCCCGGCGCCCGAACTCGGGCAGGACGACGCGAGGCTTCTGACCGAACTCGGTTACGATGCTGGTCGGATCGCCCATTTGCGCGAAAGCGGCGCGGTGCAATGATGATGCTTGCACCGGATGATGTCGCGCGAAAGGCGGGTCCGTCCGTCAATCCTTCATCGTGCGTGCAAAAGATGGTCAACGTGCTCGGTCAGCAGCCGCGCTACCTGCAACTCGCGCAGACGCTCATCAACGAAATCCAGAGCGGGCGCTTTCCGGTGGGCTCCACCATTCCCACCGAATTCGAACTTTGCGAGCAGTTCGGCGCGAGCCGCTCGACCGTGCGCGAGGCGGTCAAACAGCTCGTGCAGCTCGGCATGGTGGTGCGGCAGGCCGGCGTCGGCACGACCGTCAAGGCGCTGAATTCGGAAGGCAGCTATCGTCAGGTCATGCAGCAGCTGAGCGACCTGCATCGCTATTCCGCCGATACCGCGCTTCAGGTTCTCAGGAAAGAGACCATCGAGGTGAGCGATGCCTCGCTCTGCGCAATGTTGCAGGCCAAACCCGGCGAAACGTGGCTGCGCCTGGAAGGTATCCGGCGCTCGCCCGAAAGCGTCGATCCGATCTGTCATACCGAGGTCTATATCCAGCCTGCGTTCCGTTCGCTGACGGGCATCGAGGACGACCCGCATACGCCGATCTTCACGATGATCGAGCGCCAGTTCGGCGAGCAGATCGCGCGGGTGCAGCAGGAAATTCGCGCGGTGGCCTTGCCCGCGAACATCGCGCGTCTGGTGAACGCCAAGGCGCGCTCGCCCGCACTGTGGCTGTCGCGCCGATATTTCAACAGGCGGGGCGAGATCGTCGAAGCGGCGGTCAGCATTCATCCCGCCGACCGCTTCAGCTATTCGGAGACGTTCCAGCGCGGCTGGAGCGGAGCCTGACGCTTTCGAGGAATTCCGCATGATTGCACGCAGTTATCTGTTCGTTCCGGGCGATCGTCCGGAGCGATTCGGCAAGGCATTGGCGACAGAGGCGCATCGCGTCGTGATCGATCTGGAAGATGCCGTTGCCATTGATGCGAAAGCGCAGGCGCGCGGGCAGGTCGCCGAATGGCTGCATTCGCAGCCATTCCACGAGGCGCGCGAGCGCGTCGTGATACGCGTGAACGCGCATGGCACGCCGTGGCATGAAGACGATGTGTCGATGGTCCGCGCGGCGAACGTGCGCTCGGTGATGGCCCCGAAAGCGGAGGATGCGGCGCAGCTCGCGGACATCGCCGGTCGCTGTGCCGAGGGCGTCGAACTGGTTGCGCTGGTGGAGAGCGTCGCGGGCGTGGTGCGCATGCGTGAGATCGCGCAGTGCGGGCGCGTGGCGCGGCTCGCGTTCGGCTCGTTCGACTTCGGCGTGGACGCGGGCATCGATGGCGCCGGGCGCGAACTGGACTATGTGCGTTCGCAGTTCGTCATCGAGTCGCGCTTTGCGGGCTTGCCGCCGCCGATCGACGGCGTGACGCTCGCCACCGGCGATATCGACGCGATCGACGCCGATGTCGTCGATGCACGCCGCTTCGGTTTCGGCGGCAAGCTGTGCATCCATCCGAAGCAGGTGCAAGCGGTGAACGACGGGTTCTTGCCGAGCGCGGCCGAGCGCGAATGGGCGGCACGCGTGTTGGCCGCGCTGGAAGCGAACCCTCGCGGCGCCATATCGGTGGATGGAAAGCTGGTCGACAAGCCGATTGTCGATCGCGCTCGAAGAATTCAGGCCGCCTGAAGCGGACATGGGGAGACGACGGGAATGAAGGTTCTGGTGCCAGTCAAGCGCGTGGTCGACTACAACGTGAAGGTCCGAGTGAAATCGGATAACACGGGAGTCGATATCGCCAACGTGAAGATGTCGATGAATCCGTTCGACGAGATCGCGGTTGAAGAGGCCGTGCGTCTGAAAGAAGCGGGCGTTGCTACCGAAGTGATCGCCGCGTCGTGCGGCGTGACGCAATGTCAGGAGACGTTGCGCACGGCGCTGGCTATCGGCGCGGATCGCGCGATTCTCGTCGAATCCGCGGATGAATTGCAGCCGCTGGCGGTCGCGAAGATTTTGAAAGCGCTGGTCGATCAGGAAAAGCCGGAACTCGTGATTCTCGGCAAGCAGGCGATCGATGACGATTCGAATCAGACCGGTCAGATGCTTGCCGCACTGGCGGGTTTGCCGCAGGCGACGTTCGCATCGAAGGTCGTGATCGCCGATGGAAAAGCGACGGTCTCGCGCGAAGTCGACGGCGGCGCGGAAACGCTGTCGCTGAAGCTTCCCGCAGTCGTCACGACGGACCTGCGTCTGAACGAGCCGCGCTATGTCACGCTGCCGAACATCATGAAGGCGAAGAAGAAGCCGCTGACGACGGTGAAGCCCGCGGATCTGGGCGTCGATGTCGCGCCGCGTCTGAAGACGCTGAAAGTCACCGAGCCGCCGAAGCGCAGCGCGGGCGTCATGGTGCCGGACGTGAAGACGCTGGTCGCAAAACTGAAGACCGAAGCCAAGGTAATCTGAACATGACGATCCTTATCATTGCGGAACACGATAACGCGTCGATCAAGGCAGCGACGCTGAACACGGTTGCGGCTGGCGCGAAGATCGGCGGCGATATTCACGTGCTGGTTGCAGGTTCGAACGCGCAAGGCGCGGCGGATGCGGCGGCGAAGATCGCGGGCGTGGCGAAAGTGCTGCTCGCCGATGCGCCCCAACTCGCCGATGGCCTCGCGGAAAACGTCGAAGCGACGGTGCTGGACATCGCGAAAGACTATTCGCACATTCTGGCGCCGGCGACGGCTTACGGTAAGAACATCGCGCCGCGTATCGCTGCGCATCTCGATGTCGCGCAGATCAGCGACATCACCGCCGTCGATAGCGCCGACACGTTCGAGCGTCCGATCTACGCGGGCAACGCGATCGCAATCGTGCAGTCGATCGATCCGATCAAGGTCATCACCGTGCGATCGACGGGATTCGATCCGGTTGCAGCCGAAGGCGGCAGCGCAGCAGTCG
>NZ_FCOF02000046.1 GCF_001544755.2 Caballeronia catudaia
CAGCAAGTTCGCGAGACGCACCTTGCGGACCTGCCGGACTTGTATGCGGACATCAGCTCTGGCAATTTGCCCGCCGTGTCGTTCGTGAAGCCGGGCGGACTGCTCGACGGCCATCCGACATCGTCAAAATTTGGACTGTATGAGGCATTCGTCAGGAAGCTGGTCGATGCGGTAAAGAGCGATCCGAAGTTGTGGGCCACGACGGCGATCTTCATCACCACGGACGAGGGCGGCGGCTACTACGATTCAGGCTACATTCAGCCGGTCGATTTCTTCGGCGACGGCTCGCGTATCCCGATGATCGCTGTGTCGAAGTATTCGACCGGAGGGCGCATTTCCCACAGTTATGCCGATCACGCGTCGTTAGTAAAATTCATTGAGCGCAACTGGGGCCTGCCGGCGATTACCGGACGCAGCCGCGATAATCTGCCTTACCCCGTCCAGCAGCGCGACAATCCATACGTGCCAGTGAACGCACCAGCGATCGGCGATCTGTTCGACCTTTTTGACTTCCATCGCGACGCTGACGACCATGAGCACGGCAACCGGCGGTCCCGCGATGAAGACGGAGACAACGGCGGTATGGGATGGTGGCCGTTTTGATCATCCCCCTGCCCGCTGACGCCCCTCGCGAGCAATGAAAACCCAGACAGCCGCGCTCTAAGTGGCGGTCTTTTTCTATTGAGGTGACTACGGGTGCTCGGGCCAGGAAATCGTGATTTCGCCCTGCGAGATTTACGATTCCGCTATGGGCCAGAAGGGAAAGCCATGAACGGGCAGTTTACAAAACTTACGCCACCTTCTCTTGTCAGGGCATCGAGATCAGGCATGTAAATACATCCGAATACAGTGGGCGGCCTCAATCTGAAGTGCAACACCTGTTTCGTACAAGGAGCTGCATGCACAAGAACTCCCGTGGCGCTCCTAGTTGCGAAGGCCTTGCTTCGAGGATCAACCGCGCGCGTTGCCCTCGTCGTTGCGATACCGGTCAGCGTGCTCCAGCGGGAACTGACTGACAAATCGAACGATTTCTGCCGTAGCGTCTAGTCCACGGAGGTCGGTATGCGTTCCGCCAGGATGCCCCCGACCAGCTGTGGCCAAGCCCGTGTACCAGCCACCGCTTGCCGAGCGATTTACCGTGGCCGTCTTGATCGACATGCCGCGTATAGCATGGTAGCCGTCGCCGCACTCAACGTGCGTTGACGTTGGCGTAATTGCGTCCTGCGGCTCACCTCGCAGTAGATGGCTCATCTAGTTGCGATTGCTACTGCCGCTTGGACGCTTCCTTCTTCAGTTTCTTCGCTTCTTTCTTTTCCTTTGGCGTTTTAGTCGCGACCTTCTTTTCAGTCTTTTTGGCGTCTTGCGCTTTGCTCATGATGATTCTCCAATGCCACGGGGCGGCCGGCCAGCAAGAAAGCCTGCGCAAGCCGCGGGCCTGACGCGACGGAGCGCCAATGCACGCGCCGCCCGTAAAGCGAGCGATTCGAAAAGGCCAGTCCCTTGACGTATATACAGCGCTCCTCCGACGTTCATCCATTCAACCGACGACGGGCATGCCGATTCAGGTCGCGGAGATAGGCACATTCATTGCGCTTGAAAAGCGTCGCAGGCGCTCCCCTATCACTGCTTCACTGCTGGAGAAAATCCCGTGAAACTGCTAACCACTCGAGATGGTCTGCCCCGGCTGTCATGGGGCTCCATTATCGCTGGCGTCATTCTTTCCATGATCGTCTACTTGACCATGAGTGTTCTTGGTACGGCCATTGGCGCGTCGCTGTTGTCGCCGATGTCCAAGCCGGATCCGTTGCACGGGTTCGGGTTCGGGTCCGGGGTCTGGGTCATCGTCACCACGGTACTGGCGGTGTTTGTCGGCTCGTACTACGCAGGCCGCTGCGCCCCAGTGCTCGGATGGCTCCACGGCCTATTGTCCTGGGCGGTCATGACGCTGCTTGTCGTGTACGGCATGACCTCATTGATTACCGGCGCGGTGAGTACGGCAGGTAGTGTTGCGGCAACGACCGCGCAGGTCGGCGCGACCGCAGCCAACCAGTCGGGCACGAGCCCGTCGATGGTTGATACCGCCAAGCAGCAACTCCAGGCGGCCGTCGCCTCCGCAGCATCGGCCGCCTCCAGTCCGCAGGCCGAACAGACGGCGCGTGAAACGGCGGATGCCGCCGCGCGCGGCGTCGCGCGGGCGAGCTGGTATTCGTTTGCTGCTCTCATCGTAGGAGCCATCATTGCCATCGTCTCAGGGGGCGCCGGTTTTCGCCATCAGCCGCCATTTGAGGAAAGCGGTGGTACGGCGACTGGTGACGGCACACCGGTCCGCAGCCGCGCAGTGCCCGGAGCCAGTCGTCTTTGAGTGAACCCGAATTTCGACTGCCGGCGCTGTCCGGCCGTCGAGCACCTTAAGAGGAACCCATGCGAGAGGTCGAGAATAGCGGCGCGATGCCAACGCCTGATTCATCCAGCGAAGTGCGCGTCGCGGCAGTGCGGGAAAACATTGCGGTCGGAATCGAGACGGTGGAAACGGGTGCCGTTCGGGTGCGCAAGGTCGTCCATGAAGAAGAGCATCCTGTCTCGCTGCAACTTCGTAGTCAGAAGGTCGAGATTCAGCGCATACCCATCAACCGGCCGGTCGAAGAAAAAGAAGAGCCACGGCAGGAAGGCGATACCCTCGTCATCCCCGTCTACGAGTATGTCCCAGTGGTCCGGATGCAGCTCACCTTGAAAGAAGAGGTGCGCGTCAAGACGACTGAAGCGCGAGACGACGTGACGTCTCGCGTGCTGACCAGCTCAGAAGAACTCGTCGTTGAGCGTCGCGACGGCCCGAACGGTCCATGGACAAAAGATCCCACCGTCGACTGAATTGACCAGAGGAAAAGCGGAACATTTATTGCAATACTAAGACTGCAAGACTGCAAGACATATTGGTCCTTTAACTTGTTCGGAGAACTTGAAATGGTACAGACGATAATCGGCGTATTCGACTCGTTCGAAGACGCGCAGCGCGCTCAAACGCGACTTGAGTCGGAAGGCGTCGCCCGCACGGATATGGAAATTCATCGCTCGACTACCGGGGACATCTCGGCGACGAGCGGTGAGCCCACGGCCCGCTCTGTCACGAGTGAGGTCGCGGAGGACGGACGTCACGATGGACCCATCAGCGGCATCGAACACTTCTTCAAAAGACTGTTCGGCAGCGAAGACGAGCCTGAGGAAATCGGCCACTATCACGAAGCAGTTCGTCGAGGAGGCGCATTACTTTCCGTAGAAGTCAACGACGAAGCATCCGTGGAACGGGTCCGGGACGCGCTGTACGCAGCAGGCGCGGTCGACATCGACTCGCGCGTCGCCCAGTGGCGCAGTAGCGGATATACAGGCTATGACAGCAACTCACCCGCCTACACCGCAGACGAAATCGCAGCAGAACGTAAAGCTTTTCCGGTCGTCCAGGAAACGCTGGAGGTCGGCAAGCGCGAAGTGCACACGGGCGGCGTTCGCGTGTATTCCCGCGTGACGGAAACGCCGGTCAGCGAGTCAGTCAATCTGCGTGAAGAACGCGCGACCATTGAGCGCAGGGCCGTGGACCGACCGGCGACCGCAGCCGATCTCAAGGAAGGCTCCGTTGAGATCCGCGAGACTCAAGAGCAGCCCGTGGTCGCCAAAACGGCGCGTGTCGTTGAAGAGGTGGTGGTGGGCAAGGAAGCGTCAACCCGGACCGAGACCGTCAAAGATACGGTCCGAGGCACCGAGGTAGACGTCGAAAGAACGGAGGGTGCGGACCCCGCCGTCAACCCGGTTAAGAAGCCGCCGCTTTGAAACCGGTAAGTGGGGATGAGCACGAAACGGCCGCGCCGTCCCCCATTTTTATCGTCTACATCAGCGCTTGCGTTTGGAGGAAGCCATGGCGAACACCGTGCACGAACCGGTCGACTCCCTGATCACGGAGAAGGCCGACACTCCCTATGAATTTCCGACCAGCGCCAACCACGGCGCGTCAGGAGGAGATACTCAACCGCCCGCGACTGCTGGGGACGGCAATCAACGCGAAGCTTCACAGTCTGGAAACAACCAGTCATCAGGCGACGACGCGCGCGCAAGTATGAAAAACAAGCTCTCCGACATGCAGGATACTGTCGCTAAGAACTACAGGCTTGCGACGGAGACGACCGACGACTTCGTGCATGACAACCCTTGGAAAGCCATCGCCATCGCTGCACTCGGAGGCGTGATCATTGGCATGCTGGTTTCGCGGTAGTCAGAGGCGAACTGATGCAAAGGCCATGGCGAGCGACGTATCGCTCGCCGTGGCTGCAGAGCGGCGCTTTTCCCTCGCGCTTGGTTAATCGCTCGACGGTGATGAGCCAACGGTCGGCACGCGCCCCAAAAACAGACAGTGCTAACGCAAGCCAGCGCCAAAGCGTGGCGTCGTCGAGCAAGCTCAATCGGCGGCGATCTCTCGCGACGATTCTAGCCGTCGATCGCTCCGGTCAATTCTGGCGCGGCCGTAAAAAGATCACCGACGAGACCGTAGTCGGCGACACTGAAAATGGGCGCTTCCGGATCTTTGTTGATCGCGACGATCACTTTCGAGTCCTTCATGCCGGCGAGGTGCTGGATCGCACCCGAGATACCGACGGCCACATACAGTTGCGGCGCGACGATCTTGCCGGTTTGCCCGACCTGATAGTCGTTGGGCACGAAGCCCGCGTCGACGGCTGCACGCGATGCGCCCAGCGCCGCGTTCAGCTTGTCGGCCAGCGGTTCGAGCACCTTCGTGTAGTTCTCTCCGTTGCCCAGACCGCGGCCACCCGAGACGATGATCTTCGCCGACGTGAGTTCCGGACGATCCAGCTTCGTCACTTCACGGCCGACGAACTGCGAGAGGCCCGCGTCCGCTGCGGCTTCGATCTTCTCGACCGCTGCGCTGCCGCCTTCGGCTGCGACTGCATCGAAGCCGGTCGTGCGTACCGTGATGACCTTGATCGGGTCTTGAGATTGCACCGTTGCAATTGCGTTGCCCGCGTAGATCGGGCGCTCGAACGTATCGGGCGAATCGACTGCCGTGATGTCGCTGATCTGTGCGACGTCGAGCTTCGCTGCGATACGCGGCGTGATGTTCTTGCCGTAAGCGGTCGCCGGCGCGAGGATGTGCGAATAGTCCTTCGCGATGTTCAGCACCGTCGCCTCGACGTTTTCCGCGACGCCTGCTGCGAGTTGCGGCGCGTCGGCCAGCAGGACTTTGCTGACGCCAGCGATCTTCGCTGCCGCATCGGCCGCAGCCTGCGCATTGTGACCTGCGACCAGCACGTGAATATCGCCGCCGATCTTGTGCGCCGCTGCAATCGTGTTCAGCGTCGCTGCCTTGATCGAGGCGTTATCGTGTTCTGCCAATACCAGGCTAACCAGATTCGTCATCTTCCCTGTCTCCGCCTTCTACTTAAATTACCTTCGCTTCGGTCTTTAGCTTCTCGACCAGCGTCTTTACGTCCGGCACGGTCACGCCGGCGCAGCGCCTGGGCGGCTCGGCGACTTTCAGCGTCTTTAGACGCGGCGTGACATCGACGCCGAGGTCTTCGGGCTTGATCGTTTCGAGCGGCTTTTTTTTCGCCTTCATGATGTTCGGCAACGTCACGTAGCGCGGCTCGTTCAGGCGCAGATCTGTTGTGACCACGGCGGGAAGCGTCAGCGACAGCGTTTCAGCTCCGCCGTCCACTTCGCGCGACACTGTTGCCTTCCCGCCAGCCACAACCACCTTCGAAGCGAACGTCGCTTGCGGAAGGTTAGCCAAAGCGGCGAGCATCTGCCCGGTCTGGTTCGAGTCGTCGTCGATGGCCTGCTTGCCCAGCAACACCAGCGAAGGCTGTTCCCTGTCGACCAGGGCCTTCAGCAGTTTGGCGACGGCCAGAGGCTGCAGGTCTTCGGATGACTCGATCAACACAGCTCGATCCGCGCCTATCGCCAACGCCGTACGCAGCGTCTCTTGCGCCTGAGCTACACCGCAAGAAACCGCCACCACCTCGCTCACCACGCCGGCTTCCTTCAACCGCACCGCTTCCTCAACCGCGATTTCATCGAACGGATTCATCGACATCTTCACGTTCACAACGTCGACACCCGTGCCGTCCGACTTGATCCGGACCTTCACGTTGTAGTCGACCACTCGCTTTACACTCACAAGCACTTTCATACCGTCTCCTTGTCATGTGTCGAAGCCGCGCGCGCCGTCATCGGCGAACGGATAATGTCGGCCGCGCGCTCGGCCAGCATCAGCACCGTCGCATTGGTGTTGGTCGAGGTTATCGACGGCATCACCGAGCCGTCGACGATGCGCAGGCCGGTCGTTCCGCGCACCCGCAGTTCGGAGTCGACGACGCTCATTTCGTCCTCTCCCATCCGGCACGTGCCAACCGCGTGATACACAGTCGAGCCATTGTCACGCACGTATTGCAGTAACGCCTCATCGGTGTCCGCGTGACGGCCTGGTACGGTTTCGTCGACGATATAGCGGGCGATCTCGGGCTGCGCGAAGATCCGGCGGCCGATCTTGAGTCCTTCCACCATCGTGTTGCGGTCCAGTTCGCTGCTGAGGTATGACGGTGCGATCGTCGGCGCTGCCGTGATCTCGCTGCTGGTGATGTGCACGTGCCCACGGCTTTCGGGGCGCATCTGCCAGACGCCGCAGGAGACACCGGGCTCCGACTCCAGCACCCCGATCCGTCCCTCGACGAAGCTGCCTGGCGCGATGACGAACTGCACGTCGGGCCGGGTTGCGAGCGATGTCTGTGCAAAGCCGCCGACGATCGCCGCGCTATACGTCAGTACGCCGGTGCCCGACACGACGTACCGCATCATCTCGCGCGCGAGCGCGAGTCCGTGCGAGCGCTCGTTCGCGGTACCTGCACCCCGTACCCGATAGCCGAGCCGGACTACATAGTGATCCTGCATATTGTTGCCGACGCCCGGCAATGCGATGCGTGTTCGAATGCCCGCATTGTCGAGCACGTCCTTATCGCCGATGCCACTCATTTCGAGCAGCCTGGGCGTGCCGATCACGCCGGCGCTCAAAATCACTTCGCGCGTCGCGCGAAACTGCATCGGAACGCCTGCGCTCGTCGTCGCATTGATGCCGCTCACGTGCGTGCCGTTCATTTCGAGCCCGGACACCTGGACGCCGGTCACCACCGTGAGATTCGGCCGCGCCATTGCGGGCCGCAGATAGCCGCGCGCTGCGCTGGACCGGCGACGTCCGTCGCGCGTTTGCTGGTAGTACCAGATCGACGGACCGCGCGTGTCGCTGTTCGGATCATCTACAAAATCGAGACCGGCCTTCTGGGCGGCTTGCACGACCGCACCACAAATCTCCGGCGGATTCTTCACCCGGCTGACCTGGATCGGACCGTGCGTGCCGCGTTGCGGACTGTTGCCCTCGGTCCACGTTTCGGAGCGGCAGTAGAACGGCAGACAGTTGCCGAAGCTCCAGCCCTTGGCGCCCGACTGCTCCCAGCTATCGATATCCTCAGCAAACGGGCGGACATAAAGCAGGCCGTTGATCGCGCTGGACCCGCCGAGTCCGCGTCCGCGCGGAAACAGGATTGCACGGCCGCTGGTCTCGGCGTCGGCCCGCGTGCGATAGCGCCATGTCACGGTTGGATGATCGAGCAATCGCACGAAGCCGGCCGGTACGTGGATGAACGGGTGACGATCGCTCTCGCCGGCTTCGACCAGAATCACTTTGACGTTCGGATCTTCGGTCAGGCGGTTTGCGAGCACGCAACCCGCCGTCCCCGCGCCGACGATAACGTAGTCCGTTTTGTACGATTTCATGACTTCGCTCCGGCAACTGCCAGCTCACGACCTTCCAGTGTTGCGATCTCCTCGTCGGCGAAACCGAACTCGGCAAGTACTTCAGCCGTGTGTTGTCCGAGCGTAGGCGGCGCGCGGCGGTAAGCGACCGGGCTGCCGTGAAAATTCACCGGACTCGCGATGTTCGTTACCCTACCCGCGACCGGATGCTCAATCTCGATGACCGCATGGTTATGCGCGATCTGCGGGTCCTGCGTCAGTGCGGTGTGGTAGTCCTGCACGAGCGCGCATGGCACGTCCGCGGCGCTCAGATGCGCTACCCAGTATTCCGCGGTATGCAGTAGAAAGTGCTGCTCGAGGATCACGTCGAGTGCATGCCGATTCGCAGTCCGCGCGGTGTTGCCGATGAATCGTTCATCGCTCAGCAGTTCGTCGCGGCCCAACGCCCGGCAAAGGTTCTGCCAGAATTTTTCGGTGAAGCACGCCGCGAAGAAATAGCGGCCATCGGACCCCTGGTAGTTGCGATACGGCACCATCGTCGGATGGCCGCTGCCGAGGCGCTCCGGCGCTTTGCCGCTTCTTAGCGTCTCGCCGTCGCGGGGGATGGTGCTGAAAAGCGCAGCCGACAGCAGCGACGTATCGATGCGCTGACCTTCGCCGTGTCGTTCGCGATGCAACAGCGCCGCAGAGATGCCGAACGCGAGCAGCGCAGCCGCGCCGAAGTCCGGCAACGGCGCCCCCAGCCGAACCGGATTGCCGCCGGCTTCGCCCGTCATGTCCATGAGACCCGCCACGGCCTGCACGATCGGATCGTTCGCGGGCCACGCGGCGTAAGGACCGCTTTGTCCGAACGCCGACACGCTTGCATAGACGATCATCGGATTGCGCGCTTTCACGGCCTCGTAGCCGATGCCGAGCCGATCCACCGTGCCCGGCCGGAAGTTTTCGACGACGACATCCGCCAGCTCCGCCATGCGCAGGAATGCATCGCGTCCTTTCGGCGACTTCAGGTCCAGGCGGATGCTGCGCTTGTTACGGTTCTGCGAGAGGAATTGGACGCTTTCTCCTTCGACGAATTGATTACCGAGATTGCGCGAGAGGTCTCCGGCCTTCGGTTCCTCGACCTTGATCACGTCCGCGCCGAGATCGGCGAGCAGCACCGTACCGACCGGACCCGCGGTCATGACGGTGAGATCCAGAATGCGATAGCCCGACAACGGGCCGACTTGCTTCTTATCCATGATTTGCCGCCTGCGAATGCGATGCGTCCGTGAGTTCCGCACCGGGGTATTCGAGCACGTCGAAGGCGAGACGGAACGGGTCGGCCTCACCGCGCGTGATGGTCAATGCGTGACTGAAATGCGCGTCGTCGCGCTCGGGACAGTCGGTGCGATAGTGGCTGCTGCGCGATTCGCGCCGCTCGATACACGCCTGCACGATGACGTCGGCAGTCGTCGCCATATTGTCGATCGTGAGCGCGTCCATCACTTCCGACGGCGTGGCGCCGCCCCCTGCGGAGAACTCCGCGCGCGCCTCGCGAGCGGCGGCCAACGCGATGTTCAGGCCGCTTTCCGTCTTCTCGACGAGGCAATGCGTCTGCATCGCTGCACGCAGATCGGAGGCGATACGTTGAGCGTCGAACCACGCATTCGGTTTGAGCGCCGTTTCGAGGCGCCCAGCAAGCGGCGTTACATCGGACGTGCCCGGCGCCGTGCTGCCGCGTGCGAATGCGGCCGCACCCGCGCCCGCGCGATGGCCGAAAACCTGACCTTCCGCAAGGGAGTTTCCGCCCGGACGATCCGGACCGCGCACGCCGCCCGCGAGTTCGCCAATCACGAAGAGCCCCTCGATGGTCGACATCGCGTCGGTGCTGGTCATTCGGACACCGCCATTCAGGCATTGAAACGCAATGCCGACCTCGAGCAGATCACGCTTCGGATCGAGTCCCTTGGCGCGCATCCAGCGCATGGTGTTCGGAATGGTGGCGGCCAACCGTTCCTCGGCGATGTCGGCGAAAGAGAAATGCACCGCACCGCGTTCCGTTCCTCTGCCCTGCGCGATTTCCGTTGCGATCGCGATATCGATGTAGCGCGACTCGTTCGATATCGTGAACGGGAACACTTTCTCGTCCATCGCAGCCTCGGGCGTCACGCCCGTCGGCAGATAGTCCGGGAGAAATTCGTGACCGTCGCGATTGAGCATCTTCGGATGCAGGATGAAGCACGACTTGCTGAAAAGTTGCACGTAAGGGTGCACCATCGCCGGCCCGAACTGGTGGAACTCCATGTTCACGAGTTCCGCGCCGTGGCGGAAGCAGATCGCCTGGCCGTCACCGGTCATCTCCGCTGTCGACACCTGCTGCGAGAACAGACCGTGCGCGCCGCCCGTGCCAAGCACGACGGCCCGCGCCGAGACCACCAGCAGCCGCCGCGAATCGAGGTCCATCGCAACCACGCCGCTCACGCGCCCTGTCGAATCGCGCAGGAGATCGATCAACGCCGCCGGCTGACGGATCTCGACACCGAGCTTTCTGGCTTCGTCCGCGAGCGCGCTCACGAAGGCCTTGCCGGTTTTGCCCTTCACGCCGAGCGCGCGCGCATAGCTGCCGAAGTCGCTGCGGATGAGCTTGTAGCCATCGTCGACGCGGTCGAACGGCACACCGAGTTCGATCAGGTCAGCGATGCGCTTCGGTGCGTCCTCCGCCAGAACGCGCACGAGGTCGCGGTCGATGAAGCCGCCTGCCGGACGCATCGTGTCTTCGTAGTGCACCGTTGCGCTATCGTCGGGACTGCCGTAGCCGGATGCCCCCATGCTCATGATTTCGCTAGCGCCGTGCACCGTGCTGCCACCCTGTCCGACCGGCGCCTTGGCCAGCATGAGGACCTTCGCACCCGCCTGTGCCGCGGACACGGCAGCACGCGACGCCGCGCCGCCACCGCCGACCACCACTACGTCGGCTTGCGCGTGGTCGACGCCAAAGCCGAATTTCTCCAACGTCCGAACTGCCGTCACGTCTGTCTCCGCTTACGATTTGAGCGCGCGTGCCACGATGTTGCGCTGAATTTGATTGGTGCCACCGAAGATCTGGAACATCTTGGCTTCGCGGTAATGACGCTGCATCGCGTATTCGGCGGAGTAGCCATTGGCGCCCATGATCTGGATGCCGTCTGTCGCGACCTGCACGTACGTGTCTGACGCGAAGTACTTCGCCTGCGACGATTCCACGTCGCAGTTGTCGCCTTCGTCGAGCAGCTTCGCCGCCCGAAACGCCATCAGGCGAGCGGCATCCACGCGCGTCTGCATATCGGCGAGCAGATGCGACACGGCCTGGAAATCGATGATCGACTGCCCGAACTGTTTGCGGTCGTTCGCATACCAGCGCGCAAGATCGATCGCCGCCTGCGCGCCGCCCACGCACATCGCCGACAATGCGATGCGCTCCTTCGACAGCACCGTGGTGAGCTTCTTCCAACCCACGTGCAGGCCGCCCACGATCATCTCTTTCGGGACACGCACTCCGTCGTACACCACTTCGCAGGTCCGGATAGCGTGGCCGCCGAGCAAATCGATCGGATTAATGGTCAAACCTCTGGATTCCTTCGGTACGAGGAAGAGGCTGATCCCGTCGTGCTTCTTCGCTTCCGGATTGGTGCGCACCGCGGTCAGAATGTAGTCGGCCTGCAGCGCGCCGGAAATCCACATCTTCGTGCCGTCGAGAATGAAGTCGTTTCCCTCGGCCACGCCGCGCGTCGTCAGCGAGGCGGCATCCGAGCCGGAGCCGTTTTCGCTCAGTGCGAAGGCAAGAAAGGCACGCCCTTCGGCCAGCTTCGGCAACACCAGGGCCTTGATATCGTCCGGAGCGAAGCGCGCCAGCGCGCCGCCCACCATGTTCACGTTGGCGTTCCAGAAGCGCGCGAGCGCGATGGTGTGATACGCGACGATCTCCAGATATGCGGCCATGTCGAGATAGCCACCGATGCCGCCGTATTCTTCGGGCAGCGTGATGCCAAACCAGCCCTGTTCGGCGGCCGCCTTCACCAGTTCCTGCGGGAAGCGCTTCTCTTCGTCGCACTGGCGCACGTATTCCGGCGATGCATGGCGCGTCAGCACCCGATTCACCGAATCTCGGAATTCGAATTGATCGGCATTCAGATAGGGTTTCAGGTCGCGCCGGTTGACCAGATTGCTTGCGTATTCGGGATTCACTATGTCTCCTTCTTGACCGATCAGGATGCCTTGCGTTGAGCCATGTCTTGTTCGGCTTCGCCGAGCGGGATTGCACGCAACATCTGCGAACGCGACTTCGCCCCCGTCATCAGGAACGCAAGGTCCGAGCCGCTGAGAATGAAACGCGCGCCTTTTTGCACGTAGGCGGTCATCAGTGCCTCGTCGTACACGCCGCCCACGCCCGGCACCTTGCCGTGCCGGTGACATGCGGCGCACACGGCGTCGATGGCGGCCGCCACACGCACATGGCCGAGTTGTCCTGTGATACCGAGATCCGCCGCAAGATCGGTCGCGCCGACGAGCAGCACGTCAATGCCCGGCACGGCGGCGATCGCGTCGGCGTTCTCGAGCCCTTCGCGGGTTTCGATCATCGCCACGACCAGCACCTCTTCGTTGATCGCGCGAACCACATCGGCGATCGGAAGAGCCTGAAAGCCGACCTGCGGCAACATGCCCGGGATCGACCGTCCGCCAGCAGGCGGGAAGCGGCACATGTCGGCGATTCGCGCGGCCTGTTCGGGCGTGCTCACGTGCGGCACCACGATGCCCATCGCGCCGGTATCGAGCAGTCGAGTGGCGTGGAACGGCTCGTGTCCCGGCACGCGGATGATCGGCGTCACACCGCCCACCAGAGCGGCGGCGCAGATCTGCGCGGCCGTGTCGATGTCCATCGAATTGTGTTCCATATCGATGAACAGCCAGTCGAAACCCGCCGTCTGCGCGATCTGCGCGATGTCGACGGTGCGGGCCTGGCGCAGCCCCATGCCGAGTGCCAGTTCGCCCGCGGCGAGTTGCGCTTTCGCGTGATTCTTGATGCTTCGCATGATCGATCCCATTCAGGCGGTGGCGTCGAGCGGCTCGTCGTTCGCCAGTTCCAGGTTGATGAATTTGGTGTCCATGTAGTCGCGGATCGCGTTCGGTCCGCCTTCGCGTCCGAACCCGCTGTCCTTGCTGCCGCCGAATGGCGTCTCCGCCGTCGACGCCACGAACGTATTTACGCCGACCACGCCGGCCTGCAGACGCTCCGTGGTTTCCAGCGTGTTGCGCATCGAGCGCGTGAAGACATACGCCGCGAGCGCGAACGGCAGCCGGTTCGCCTCGGTGATGACTTCGTCCATCGTCGTGAACGGGGTGAGCGTCCCGACGGGGCCGAACGGTTCGTCGTTCATCAGGCCGATGTGCGAAGCGGGATTGGCGACGAGTGTCGGCTCGTAGAACCAGCCGCGACCGAATTCCGCGGGGCGCCGGCCACCGCATAGCACGCTGGCGCCTTCACTCACGGCTTCATCGACAAGACGTTCGATCGCGTCGCGGCGCTTCGACGTGGTCAGCGGACCCAGATCGGTGTTCTGCTGCAACGGATCGCCGACCCGAAGCGCTCTGGAGCGCTCGACCAGCGCCTTCACGGTCTTGTCGAAGATCGATTCATGGATGTAGAAACGAGTCGGGGATGCGCAAACCTGGCCCGCATTGCGGAACTTGCCCAGCGACGCGAGGTGCGCAAAAGCGCCGATGTCAGCGTCGCGATGCACGATCACGGGCGCATGGCCGCCGAGTTCCATCGTGACCTTCTTGAGGGTCTGCGCGGACATTTCGACGATCTGACGGCCGATAGGCACCGAGCCGGTGAAGCTGATCTTTGCCACGCGCGGGTCGGCCATGATCGTCGGCGTAATAGTGTCGGCTTTGCCGATCACCAGATTGACCGCGCCCTCGGGAAAACCGGCATCGACGAAACAGCGCACCAGTGCCATCGTCGCGCCGGCCGCTTCGTTCGACGGCCTGATCACGATCGCGTTGCCGGCGGCCAGCGCCGGGCCCATCTTGCGGGCCAGCAGTAGCAGCGGGAAATTCCACGGCGTAAAGGCGGCGACCACCCCGAGCGGCTCGTAATGCACCAGATACCGTCCGCCCTTGACGCGACTTTCGTAAGACATGCCGAACACACGGCGCGCTTCATCGGCGAACCAGTCGATCGACTCAGCGGACGCGTGGACTTCCCCAATGGCCTGTGCGATCGGCTTGCCGGTTTCCAGCGCCACGAGTCGTGCGAGCTGCGGCGCGCGTTCGCGGATGAGCGTTGCGGCTCGGCGCAGCAGCGCTGAGCGCTCCCACGGCGTGAGCTTGCGCATTGCAGCCGCGGCCTCGGTCGCGGCGTCGACGGCCTCGGTGACCTGAGCCTGCGTGGCCAGCGGCATATAGCCCAGCCGCTGTTCCGTCGCCGGATTGATCGAAAGCTGGCCGTTGTCAGACGCCGCGGCTTGCCAGCGGCCTCCGAGCAGCAAGCCGTGCTCGCGGTAGTGCGCCTCTAGTTCCATTTGTCTCTTCCTGATAGGTATCGCCGATGTTCCCGGTATGTAGGTGCTTTCCCGGGGCGTTCAGTTGCATGCACTCTTTTTCTTATAACAACATCTTGACATCGAAGTGTCAACACTTTTAAAGTGTGTGTTAGCAAAACCAGAGCTGCAGTGTGCACTTTACCTAGCCGAGGACCGAAAAAACGGCACGGGCGCCGCCGAATGCGCCATCCGGCATCTTCTTTTTATGGAGCGAGACGAAAATGAGTTTGTATTCCCGTCGTACCTTTCTTCAAACGCTCGGAGCCGCCACGGTGGCGGCGACGGGAACCGGCGTCTTGCCGTCGCTCGCCCGGGCGCAGACAGCGCAGTTCAAGCTGAAGTACGCGAACAACCTCGCGCTGTCCCATCCGCTCAACGTTCGCGCGAAAGAAGCCGCGGACGCCATCAAGAAGGAATCCGGCGGCCGTGTCGATTTGCAGATTTTCCCGAACGGTCAGATGGGCACGGATACCGACATGCTGTCGCAGGTTCGATCGGGCGCCATCGACTTCCTGACCCAAGGTGGCGTGGTGCTGTCGACACTCGTGCCGGTCTCGGCGATCAACGGCATCGGCTTCGCGTTCAAGGATTACAACCAGGTCTGGGCAGCCATGGACGGCGAGCTCGGCAGCCACATCCGCGCGGCGATCTCGAAAGTCGGGCTCGTCGCGATGGAGAAACCGTGGGACAACGGCTTTCGGCATCTCACGAGCTCGGTCAAGCCGGTGCAAAGCCCGGCCGACCTCAAAGGCCTAAAGATTCGCGTGCCGGTCAGCCCCCTTTGGACCTCGATGTTCAAGGCGCTCGACGCCTCGCCCACCAGCATCAACTTCAGCGAGGCGTATTCGGCGCTGCAAACCAAGGTCGTTGATGCAGAAGAAAACCCCCTCGCGCTGATCGAAACCGGACGCTTCTATGAAGTCCAGAAGTTCTGCTCGTTGACCGGCCATATCTGGGATGGCTTCTGGTTTCTCGCCAACGCGCGGTCCTGGGGCAAGCTGCCGCCGGACGTGCAGACCATTGTGGCGAAACACCTGAATGCGGCCGCAGTGGCTGAACGCGCGGACGTCGCCGCACTGAGCACATCGCTGATCGACAAGTTGCAATCGCACGGCATGGCGTTCAACAAGCCCGATCTCCAGCCGTTCCGTGCCTCGCTGCAAAAAGCCGGCTTTTACGATCAGTGGCGCAAGAAATACGGCGATGAAGCCTGGGCGTTACTCGAAAAGTACACGCAGAAGTTCGCATGAGCGCGGACCATCGAAGAGTTTCCGGAGAGCGAGTCATGACTTCCCGAGTTCATCCCGAGCAGGTGTTCGCCCACGACATCGGCGCGCCGAAAGACCGACATGCGACATCGAAGGTCGTGCGCGTCGGCAGCGCACTGGAAACGGCCATCAAGTGGATCACCGAAGTGCCCGCCGCGTTGCTGCTGGTGGCCGAGGTCGTGCTGTTGCTCACGAACGTTACCTGCCGCTACGTGCTGCGGGATCCGTTGATCTGGGGTGACGAACTCGCGTCGATCCTGTTCATCTGGCTATCGATGCTCGGCGCGGTGGTGGCGTTGCGGCGCGGCGAACATATGCGCCTGACGATGTTCGTCGCCAGAATGTCGCCGCAAAGCCGCGCGTTTGCGGAAACGCTCGGAAATTTCATCGTGATGACGTTCGTACTGCTGATGGTACGGCCAGCGACCGAGTGGGCGATGGACGAGTGGATCATCAGTACGCCGGCGCTGGATCTGCCGAACACCGTTTCGGCCGCCGCGATTCCCGTGGCCGCCGGGCTGATGCTCGTGCTCGCCATTACCCGGTTGCTCGAACGCTCGTCGCTGCGCGATTGCGTGAAGGCTGTCGCGCTGGTGGGCGGGGTCGCTGTTGCGCTTTACGTTGCACGGCAAGCACTCGCGCCACTGACCGCAGTCAGCCTGATTCTTTTCTTCGCCGTGGGCGTGGTCACGATCATCTGTCTCGGCGTGCCGATCATGGTCGCCTTTGGCGTGTGCACGTTCGCTTATCTCGCAACGGTCACCGGCGCACCGTTGTCGATCGTCGTGAGCACCATGAATCAGGGAATGTCCAGCCTGATCCTGCTCGCTGTGCCGCTGTTCATCCTGCTCGGCGCGCTAATGGAAGCGATGGGGCTCGCTGAAGCGATGATCCGCTTCCTCGCCTCGCTGATCGGGCATAAGCGCGGCGGCCTCGCCTACGTGCTGATCGGCGCCATGTATCTGGTGTCCGGCATCTCCGGTTCGAAGGTGGCGGATATGGCCGCGCTCGCGCCGGGCCTGTTCCCGGAAATGAAAAAGCGCGGCGCGAACGAAGGCGACCTCGTCGCAATGCTCAGTTCGTCGGCGGCCATGTCGGAAACTATTCCGCCCAGTCTGGTGCTGATCACGATTGGGTCGGTCACCGGCGTTTCGATTGCGGCGCTGTTCACAGGTGGCTTCATGCCGGCCGTGGTCGGCGCGGTAGCGCTGGCGGCAGTCGTCTGGTTTAAAAGCCGCGGGGAGATCCTGCAAGGCGTGCAACGGGCCTCCCGGGCCGAGGTCGGCCGCGCATTTTTGATCTCGCTACCTGCGCTCGCGCTGCCGTTCGTGATCCGGGCCGCGGTGGTCGAAGGGATCGCGACCGCGACGGAAGTGGCGACGATCGGTGTCGCATACACCTGCGCGGCGGGCTTGTTACTGTACCGCCGCTTCGACTGGAGCCGGCTCTATCCTATTCTGGTGGAGTCGGCCTCGCTGTCCGGCGCGATACTGATTATCATCGGTTGCGCAACGGCGATGGGATGGGCGCTCACGCAGTCAGGATTCTCCGCGCAACTCGCGTCCTTGATGATGGCAGCGCCCGGGGGCTCGCTCGGCTTCCTGGCGATCTCCGCCATTACGTTCGTGGTGCTCGGCAGCTTTCTGGAAGGCATTCCGGCAATCGTACTGTTCGGTCCGCTGCTGTTCCCGATCGCGCGTGCGATGGGTATCTCCGACGTGCACTATGCAATGGTCGTGGTATTCGCGATGGGACTCGGCCTGTTCGCGCCACCGCTTGGCCTCGGCTTCTACGCGGCGTGCGCGGTGAGCAAGGTCGATCCGTCCACCGCGATGCGCCGCGTCTGGCCTTATCTGGGCGCCTTGGCGGTGGCCCTCATCGTGATCGTGCTGGTACCGTGGGTATCGACAGGTTTTCTGCAAGCAAAATAAAAGGCATTGAATGGCACAGAAAGGGCAACGGACATGAAAAACGCGTTTAACAATGAAGCGAACGGCAAGGTGAACGCGCGCGCGCCTGAGGTGATCGCGTCGAAGCTCGACGACATTCGCGAACAGGTGCGCGGCATGATTCAGCGGGGGGACTTGCGCCCCGGTGAACGTGTGAATGAGCAAGCACTCGCCAACCAGATTGGCGTCGGCCGCAATTCGGCGCGCGAGGCTCTGCGCTCGCTCGAACAGGCGGGACTCGTGCGAATCGTCCCCAATCGGGGCGCCGAAGTTCGGCGGCTATCGCTCGAAGAGGCCATGGATCTCTATGAGATTCGAGCAGGGCTCGCGCGCACGGCCGGACGTCTCGCCGCGCTGCGTCTGACCACCGACGAGGAGCACTTGCTCAGCCTTCTTATTGACCAGATGGATTCCGCCGTTGCCGAGCGCAGCAGCCATCTGTATCAAACCCTGAACACCGAGTTTCATCGTCAATTGATGGCCACGACCAAGAATCCGCGGCTGATCACGATCAACCAGGCTGTCGAAGACGAACTGACGCTTTACATTCACAAGGGCGTGTATTCGTTCGCGCAAATGCAGCGTTCCTCGAAAGAACACCGCGAGCTCTTCGAAGCGCTGCGTGCGGGTCAGGCCGACGCGGCTGCGCAGGCTTTCGAGAATCATGTGCAGACGGGCAAGAAGCGCATGCTCGACACCGTGTCCACCAGCCCGTCCGAACGTTAATGAACTTGGAGCAGCTTTTTGAAAACCATCGTGTTTCTGGACCGCGCGACGCTGTCCACTGATCTACCCGATCTTCCCTTTGCGCATCGGTGGGTCGAATATCCGTCCACGACGCCGGGACAGGTGGTGGAGCGCTGCCGTGACGCGCAGATCGTCGTGACCAACAAGGTGCCGCTGACGGGCGACGTGCTCGCGCAGTTGCCACAACTGGAACTGATCGGCGTGCCGGCCGCGGGCGTCAATCATCTGGATATGGAAACATGCCGCCAACGAGGCATCGAAGTGGTCGCGTGTCCGGGATATTCGACGATCTCCGTGCCCGAGCACGCGTTCGCACTGATGCTCGCGCTGCGCCGAAACCTGGTTCCTTACTGGCGCGACGTCTATGATGGGGGCTGGAGCGGGTCACCCACTTTCTACGCTGAACTGCATCCGATCAAGGATCTCCACGGATCGACGCTCGGCATCGTCGGCGCCGGTCACGGTGGAAAGCGACTCGCCGAATTGGCCAGCCCGTTCGGCATGCGTGTGATCTTCGCCGAGCGCAGGCACGCCACGGTGGTGCGCGAGGGCTACGCTGCGTTCGACGAGGTGCTGCGCGAAGCGGATGTGATCAGCCTGCATTGCCCGCTTACCGATGAAACGCGGCATCTGTTCGGTCTCGCCGAATTCGAGCGAATGAAGCGCAGCGCGTCACTCGTGAACGCCGCACGCGGCGGTATCGTCGACGAGCGGGCGCTGATGGAGGCGCTCGACCGCAAGCTGATAGCGAATGCCGCGCTCGACGTCCTCGAGCAGGAACCGCCGGCGGCCGATCATCCGCTGTTGACCAGCGCGCGCACCGATCTGATCGTGACTCCCCATGTCGCATGGCGGACTCAGGTGGCGATGCAGCGGCTAGTTACACAGCTCGCGCAAGGCATCGAACAGCATTACGCGCGGCGCTGAGAGCCAAACTCGACGAGGCAGTGTTGCGGGCCCTTTCAGGCTCACTGAGAGCAGCATCGCAGTAAGCAGCCGCGGCAGAGAGCCGGCGATGAGCAGTCACCGCACAGAAATAAAACGTTTCGCTCATCGATGAACGCGTTCGCGTGCTTGCATTGACCGCGCCTCCGGCCAGGTACATCGCAATCGACAGAATCAGAAACAGCCGCAGAATCGCCTGAATACCGCGCATAAGCCAAAGAATCCGCGCGGTTTCTGTGACGGCGTCGCGGGGGAAATCCGCGCGCCGACCGGGTCGTTAGCGTTGGCATCTGCGTGACCTCACAATCAAGCGCCGCTCAGCGCGGCCTCGGCTCGACAGGCGGATCGGCGCGCCAGCCGCCGCCGATTTTGAACCCACGCACGCTGCGACTTGTGGCTACACTCGTAGTCTCCGGCTTTGCCACCTCGATCGGGCCTCATGGACCTCAAGCAAATCCAGTATTTCATCGCGCTCTTCGAGGATGGCTCGGTCACGCGCGCGGCCAAGCGGCTCAATATCGTGCAGCCCGCTCTCAGCATGCAGATCTCGAAGCTCGAAGCCGAACTGCGACAGACGCTTTTCGAACGCGGCCCGCACGGCATGGCGCCGACCGATGCGGCGCGCCTTATGTATCGCCTGTACACGCCGATCATGCGCGACATTGAGCATGCGCGCGAGCAGTTGAGCCGGCGCGACGTGATCGTCACAGGTCGCGTTTTGCTCGGAATGGTGGCGTCGGAAGCAGAAAGCGTCTTGCCGGAGTCGCTCGCGAGGTTTGACGCGCTCTTTCCGCAAGTCGAGGTATCGGTGGCCGACGGCTTCAGCGCACAGCTCATCGATGCAGTCGAGGCAGGCCGGCTCGATGCCGCGATCATCAACAAGCCGCGCGGTCGCCTCGCGCTGGATGTCGAGCCGTTGCTGGTCGAGGAAATGGTGCTCGTGACGAGTGCCGTACATGGCGTCGAGTTGCCGCGGGAGATCGATCTCGCGAATACGTCCGGGGTAGAACTCGTACTGCCAACGCGGCGCAACGGCCTGCGCGGAGCGCTCGACGCCGCGCTAATGGCCGCGGATATCGTCATCAAGCCGAAGTTCGAGGTCGATCTGCTCAGCTCGATTGTGCAGTTCGTCGAGCAGGGAAACATCGCGACGATCCTGCCACGCGTGGTCGTGCAGCGCAAGGTGGATGAAGGCGCGCTGCGCGCTCACACGATCACGTCTCCGCCGATCGTGCGGCACATCATCCAGGTCACGCATCCGAAGCGGCCGATCGGACCCGCCGCGCAGGCGCTCATCACGATTATCACTGACGAGATAAAGCGCGTGACGACGGGTGTTTTGGGGAAACAAGGGGCTTAGCGGCCGCGTTCCAACGGTTCGCGCGCACTACTCGGAACGTCGCTGCGCGTGCCGAAGAGCGTGTCGCAGATCGGGAACGTGAGGTTGAAGTTCTGTGTCGCCATCACTTCGGGATCGTGGTGTGTGGCGTGCAGGCGCCGCACTGTGTTGACGAGCGGAACCCGGTCGAGGAACGGGCTGTCGGTGAAGTGTGAGAGCGTATGCAGGCCCTCGTACATCAGAAAATACGCCGCCATCGTGAAGAGCGCGATGTAGCCTGCGTTGCGGGAGAAAACGAACCCAATCACGAGCGCGAACGGCACGGCCGCCAGCACGAACGCAACCGGCGCGAAAGGCGGAAACAGCAGCGCGCGCCAGTGACGGTGGCCCTTGTATTCAAGCGTCACATGCGTGAAGAACCGGTGATGGACCGCGCAATGGCGCTTGTAGATCATGCTGAAATACTTCGTCGGACGATGCAGCACGTAGCGGTGCGCCGCCCATTCCGCCCAGTTGCCGAACAGAAAGAGCGGAATGACCGCCAGCCATTCGGCGAGCGTCGGCGCATGAAGCTGCATCAGGCAATACACGATCACGCCGCCAGTGAAAAGCAATGTGAAACCGAGGTGCATTTCGCCGCGATACCACCATGGCGTGGCATTGACATACTCGTCACGGAACTTGTAGGAACGCGCACGAACGTCTTCTTCATATTTCATCGATGTCTCCGGCTGTTGTGAAAGGCGTGCGCCCATTGGCGTCCGCCGTTATGACCAATGACTCAGGATTGACCGCGCGCGGAACCGGCTTCGAGCTTGCCGAGCGTCTCGGGCACGACGAATGCGCCCACGAGGAAAATCACGCTGATCGCGCCGACGAAGATGGCTAGCGTCATCGGCAACTGGCTCGCGTCCTTCGCCACCAGCGACACGGCCGTCGGCATCACTCCGCCGATCGCGAAGCCGATATTCCAGGAGAGGCCCGTGCCGGTCGCGCGGATCGAGGTCGGGAAGCGTTCGTTCAGGAAGATCAGGATCGGCGCATAGCCGGCGCTGCCGAGCGCGCTGAGAAGGACTGCATAGACGCCGACCATCATGATGCTGTCTGCGGTAGGCAGCAGCAAAAAGAGCGCGGGCAACGCGACGAGCCGGATCAGCCCGATCCACACAAACGCACTCTTGCGGCCGATGAACGTACTGAGGTGCCCTGCCGCGATCGATGCGATCACAACCGCGATGCTGCAGACCATCAGGATCGCCGCGGCCGCACCGTTGGGGGCGTGGCTAACTACCTTCAGGAACGTCGGCAGGTAGCCCGATGTCAGGTAGTAGCCGCTGCCGCCTCCGATCGTCAGGAGCAGGTTGACGAAAAGGATCTTGCGATAGTCGCGCGAGAACAGCGTCTTTAGCGGCGAGCGCACGACTTCGACGGGCGCGCTCTTGACCTGCGCGGCGGCCTTCGCAGCCTTTTCGGCGGCGAGCTTCTTCCACAGCGGCGACTCTTCGAGGCTGTTGAACACGAAGAGACCAAGCACCGAGCTGATGATTCCGGTGAAGAACATGCAGCGCCAGCCCCATACGTCAAATGCATCGCCGGGGAAAAGCGCCGACATCGCGAGGAACGTTACTGACGCGAGCAGCGCGCCGAGCCCCGCCCCGCCGCCCCCGATCAGTCCCGACACCGCGCCGCGATACTTCGGCGCGACGGATTCCGTTCCGATGGTGTGCGTGGAAGCAACCACGCCGCCGACAAACACGCCCTGGATAAGGCGCAGCAAGAGGAAGAGAATCGGCGCGAGCAGGCCGACTTGAGCGACGGTCGGCAGCAGGCCGAACGCGGCCGTCGACAGGCCGACACCGACCACCGCCATGATCATCGCGCCTTTACGGCCACGGCGATCGGCGTAAGAACCGAAGAGCGCGGAGCCGAGCGGGCGCATCAGCAGTGTCACGGCGAACGATGCATAGACGGCGGCGAGAGAAAGCATCGCGTGCTCGGAGGGGAAGAAAAGACGCCCCACCACTGGCGCGACATACAACAGCACGAACAGATCGAACAGATCCAGTGCCCAGCCGAGACACGAAGCTACCACTGCCCCCATCACTTGTCGCTGATCGACAGCGGGTGCGGCGGCGCCATTTTGCGCTGCTACGGACATTTCCATCTCCTTGAATTCACCGGGCCATCTCTCGATCGATCCCGTGTTGAAGGCACGTTGTTGTGGCGTGCTCTTATTGCCGTTAAAGAAACTTGTCAGCGCGCGGCGGCGAGCGGCGTCGTTGTCGATGCGCTGCGTGCGCGTCTGGTGACCATTGCGTCGGCGATCTTCTCGGCAATCATGATGGTCGGAATATTGGTATTCGCCGAAGGCAATCGCGGCATCAGCGATGCATCGACCACTCGCAGGCCGCGCGTTCCGTGCACTCGGCCCTCGGTGTCGGTCACGGCGCTTCGCTCGTGCGCGTCGCCCATGCGGCACGTTCCGCTCGCATGCCATACGCCGAAGACGTTCGCGCGGATGAAATCCGCGAGCGCGCGTTCATCGGCGAGTAGCTCGGAGATCCTGAGCCCGCGCGTGAAAAAGCGTTCTATCAGCAGACGGCGGATCGGCGCGGGCGTATCGAGCAGCGTGCCGAGCATCGAAGTCAGCAGCGCGTTGCCCTCGCCAACACGGCTTAGCGCCTTCACGCGCGGCGAAAAAGCCGCGGGAAAGAAATCGCGCTGATCGTGTCCGAGGCCCGATGCCGCGACGATCTTCGCGAGCACCCGTACGCCAACCGCAAGCCGGTCGAGGTCGCGTTGATCGTCGAGCAAATTGAGTTCGACACGCGGTGCGACCGCTGCATCGGATGAAACGAGTTGCACGCGGCCGCGCGAATACGGCCGGTTGCACCAGAGAAAGAAGAGACCAAGCCGGTTGCCGAGCGAATGCCATGCGGCACGCGTCGCGCTCGACAGATACATATCCGACGATTCGCCGCCATCAACGCCCGACGTGAAACGAGCCGCTGTCATGCTTGCGCGACGCCGGGAAAGCGGCATACGAAAGCGCGGTTCGAGAAAATGGCAGAAGGTGAGCGACGGATGATCCTGCAGATTGCGCCCGACGCCGGGCAGGTCGACGAGGCATCCAATGCCGAGCTCGCGGAGCTCATGCTTCGGGCCGATGCCAGCGCGCATCAGCAACGCGGGCGACTGGAGCGCGCCCGCACAGACCACGACCTCATCGGCGTCCAGATGCACCCGCTCGCCGTTGGACGCCACCGCGACCACGCCCTGAGCGGCGGTCCCTTCCATCACGATTCGCTCGACACGCAGGTTCGGATACACAGTGAGATTGGGCCGCCTGCGCGTCGCTTCGTCGAGGTACGCGACAGCGGTAGACACGCGCTTGTCGTCGATGTTGGAGAACGCCCCTGGAAACAAGCCATCGCCGAACTCCGCATTTTGGTCCTGCAACGTGGCGAAGCCGTTCGCGCGCAGACCATCGGCGAACGCGTGACAGAATGGGGGCCAGTCTTCCGGCATGATGCGGCGGATCGGCACTGGACCATCGCTGCCATGCAACTCCCCAGAGGGGAAATTCACATCACGCTCGAGCTTGCGAAAATATGGCAGCACGTCGTCCCATGCCCAGCCCGGCGCGCCGTTCGCGGCCCACTCGTCGTAGTCACGCGGCAGGCCGCGATTCGCCGACTGCACGTTGATACTCGACCCGCCGCCCATCACACGGCCCTGCTCATACACGCGCGGCGCCGATGTCTTTGTCGCCTTCGCTTTCAGATCCGGCCAGATGTAGGTATCGCCGCAAAAGACGGGCATTGGATAGCTGTCGAGGATATGCGCGGGCACCGCGCCCGGCGCCGTATCCGCGCCCGCCTCGACCAACGCGACGCGCAGCGACGGCACCGCCGACAGTCGATGCGCGAGTACGCATCCCGCCGATCCGCCACCGATGATCACGTAGTCGAAACGTTCCATTGCCTGTCTCCTCGTCTCTTGCTGGCTTCTCAGGAACCGCGGAACACCGGATTGCGCTTGCCATGGAACGCTTCGACGCCTTCACGGAAATCGTCCGAGGTTCGCAGACGGCTATAGCAATGCCCTTCGAGTTCGATCGCGATCGAGAGCGGCGCATCTTCGGAATCGTTGAGCAGCTTCTTCGCCGTGCGTTGCGCGAGCGGCGAAAACGAGCGCAACTCGTTGACGAGTGCATCGGTGGCGGTTTCCAGTTCCGCATCCGGCACGCAATCGACCACGATGCCCCACTCGTACGCCTGCTTGCCCGGTATGCGGCGCGAGCGCATCACGATGTCCTTGGTCCTGCCGACGCCGACCATCTGCTGCAACCGCGCCGATCCGCCCGAGCCCGGAATCTGCCCGAGCTTCTGTTCGGGCAGTGCATAGAACGTGGTCTCGGTCGCTATGCGGAAGTCGCACGCAAGTGACAGCTCGAAGCCCACGCCGAAGCAGAAACCGCGATTGGCCGCGATCACCGGCTTCGAGCAGCGCGCGGGCGCCGCGATATTCCAGGCGAGCTTCGAGACATGCTCGGGCGAAGCTTCGAGAAAGCCCTTGATGTCGCCGCCGCTCGAAAAGTGCTCGCCCTTCGCGCGCACGACGATTACGCGCACCCGATCGTCTTCGTCGAGCGCCTCGAACGCGGCGCGCAACTGGTCGCGCGCGTGCATCGAGATCACGTTGAACGGCGGGCGATGCAGGATGATGTCGGCGCGCTCGCGCCCGGCGTCTATCTCGATCGAGAAGCCGTCGAGGTCCTTTAGCAGTGCTTGGCCGTGATGGATCAAATCGGTCATGGTGGTCTACTCCTTGGTGATTTCGGTGTGGTGTGCAGCGGATGCGGACAGACCGCCATCGCATTGATATTCGCCTGCGGAAAGCTTGCGGCGCAGGATCTTGCCGACCGGCGATTTCGGGATGTCATCGACGAACACGTAGTCGCGCGGACGCTTGAAGTTGACCAGGTCCGACTCGCGGCACCATGTGTCGAGCGCGGCTGAATCGACGTAGGCGCGGCGCTTGATGAACGCGACCACGCGCTGGCCCCAGCGCTCGTCCTTCACGCCCGCGACGGCCACTTCATCGACCGACGGATGCAGCGAAAGTACCGATTCGATGTCGACCGGCGAGATGTTCTCGCCGCCGCTGATGATCATGTCGTCGACTCGTCCGGAAACGTAAAGGTCGCCGTCTTCGTCGAAGTAGCCGGTGTCGCCGGTGAAGTACCACCCTTCGCGGAGCGACTTCGCGTTGGCATCGGGGCGATTCCAATAGCCTTCGAAAGCTTCGTCGCCGAGCAGGTCCACGATGATCTGGCCTTCCTCGCCGACTTCGGCCCTCTGATCGGGCGAGAGCGCATCGAGCTTCACGACGCGCAACCGCGTATTGATGCCCGCGCGGCCCGCGCTGCCGGGTTTCTTCGTCGCGTCCTGATCGATGCTGAACGTGTAGACCTCGGATGAGCCGTAGTGATTGACGAAGAGCTCCGGCTCGAACGCGGCCGAGAGGCGCTTGAGCAGGCCGTCGTTCATCGGTGCGCCCGCGAAGCCGAGCTTTCTGACCGACGACGTGTCCGTGCTCGCGAATGCGCTGTCGGCGAGCAGGTCGTGATAGAGCGTCGGCACGAGATACAGGCACGTGAGGCCGTGCTTCGCGATGGACTCGAGCGCGAGCCGCGCGTTCCAGCGCCGCACACAGACGAAGAGACCATCGACGAGCGCCATCGAGAGCAGCGAGCGCACGCCCATCGTGTGATAGAGCGGCATCACGCCGAGTGTGCGTTCGCCGCGCCGGTACAGGTTCTGCGCGACGTGCGCTAGCGCGCCCGCGCGTTCATGCCGGTGACGGCGCGGCACACCCTTCGCCTTGCCGGTCGTGCCCGATGTGTAGAGAATCAGCGAGAGATCGTCTGCATTCGCGTCGGTGGTTTCGCCTGCATGCGCGCGTTCGACGAGCAGCGCGTCGTAGGAGATCGTGCGGCCTTGGGCGCCATCAAGTCCGATGCGCGGCACGTTCTGCGCCGCGCTGCTTTGCAAGACGGCATCCGCGCACACCGGTTCGTAGACGATCGCCTTCACGCCCGCGTCAGTCACACAGTAGTCGAGTTCGTCGGGTTTGGCGCGCCAGTTGAGCGGCACGATGACGATGCCCGCGAACTGGCAGGCCCAATGCAGCGTCGCCATTTCCCAGCGGTTCTGCAGCACGACGAGCAGCCGGTCGCCACGTGAGAGACCGAGTTTGCGCAAGCCATCGGCGACATTGAGGATGACGCGGTGCCACTGCGCGTAGGTGAATTGCGTATCGCCATCGACGAGCGCGAGCGCGTCCGGACTGCGCTCGACGCTTTGCAGGAACGTGCGTCCGAGATCAAGCATGTTCGACCTCCTTCGTGCTTGCCTCGGCCCGGCGGCGCGCCGCCACGTCGAGCACCGCGGCCACGATGGGCGTGTAGCCCGTACAGCGGCAGATATGACCCGAGAGCATCTCGCGCACTTGCTCTTCACTCGGGTCGGGCACGCGTTGCAGGTAGTCGGCACACGACATCAGAATGCCCGCGGTGCAGAAGCCGCACTGCAGTGCGTGATGCCGCTGGAACGCCTGCTGCAAGTCGCCGAGCGTCTGATCGGGCGCCAGGCCTTCGACGGTATCGATATGGCGCCCATCGGCCTGCACCGCGAGCATCAGGCACGAGCGCGCCGCGACACCATCGACATGCACGGTACATGCGCCGCACACGCCATGTTCGCAGCCGACGTGCGTGCCGGTCGCGCCGAGTTCGTGCCGGATGAAGTCCGACAGCAGTTCTCGCGGCTCGCAATAGCCGCTTCGTTCGCGGCCGTTAAGCGTCAGCGCGATGCGCCGCGCTTCGCCTTGCCGCAGAATGTTCGTCGATGTCTTGCTCACTTCGCCTCCTCGATCACGCGCCATCCGAGTTGCCGGACCAAATTCCGGCGATATTTCGCGCTGATGTGCGCGTCGTCCTGCGCGTTCAGTTTCCAACTCAAATCGTTCAGTGCGCCGCGCAAGTCGTCGCCCGAGAGACGCGGCCATTGCTCCGTCACCGGCCGGTCCGCGACGCCGCCCACTGCAATACGGATCGAATCGTCGGTGACCACGGCCGCGCACGCGACGATCGCGAAATCACCGTGTCGCGCCGAAAATTCCGCGAACGCGTAGCGCTCGCCTGCCTTGCGCAGCGGGAAGCGCACCGCTTCGACGAGTTCGTCGGGCTCGCGCGCGGTCATCAGCATTCCCTGAAAGAAGTCCTGCGCGGCGAGCGTGCGGCGCCTCTTTCGCGAGCGCAGCATCACGTCGCCGCCGAGCGCCGAAAGCACGAGCGGCAACTCGGCGCTCGGGTCCGCATGCGCGATCGATCCGCACACGGTTCCGCGATTGCGAATCTGAAAGTGCGAGATATGCGGGAAGGCCATCGCGAGCAGCGGCGCTTCGTCGGTGAGCGTGCTGCGCCATTCGACGCTGCCTTGCGTCGCCGCGGCGTTGACGACGAGATGCCCCGCCTCCTTGTCCACGCGCACGGCATCGAGTTCGGCGGTGCGCGAGATATCGACGAGCACCTTCGGCTGCGCGAGCCGCATATTGAGCACGGCCATCAGCGACTGGCCGCCCGCCAGCACGCGGGCGTCTTCGCCGTATTGCGCGAGCGCGTCGAGCGCGTCTTGCGCGGCCATCGCGCGCAGGTAATCGAACGGTGCAGGCTTCATGCGTGTCTCCTGAAACGTGCGAGGAGTCTTGCGATCCACGATCCGTGCGCTTGCACCGGCTTGCCCGCCGCCTGCCGTCCGAGCGATTCGAACAACTGCTTCAGCACGACCTTCGCCGCGCCTTCGAGCATGCGGCCGCCGACCGCCGCGACCTTGCCTGACACCTGCGCTTCGTAGTCGTACGTGAGCCGCGTGCCGCTGCCTTGCGGCGTCAGTTCGACGAGACCGCTGCCGCGCGCGCTGCCGAGCGGCGAGATCCCCGCGCCAGCGAGTCGCAGGCGGAGCGGCGCATCGATCTCCGACAAGCCGATACGCGCCTCGAATCGCGCCTTGATCATGCCGACGCCGACGGTCACGTCCGCGCGATATTGGTTCGGCGCGGTTTCTTCGAGCGCGTGACAGCCGGGAATGACGTTCGCGAGCGTCTTCGGATCGAGCAGCACGGCGAACACAGCTTCGGGCGTCGCGGGCAGATCCACCGTTCCTTGCGCCGTCAGCGCGCGTCCGCCGCCCGGCGTCACGGGCTTCGTGGCCGGCGCTTCACGATATTCCGGCCGCGACGGTTCGGGATCGTCAATGCCGACCATCGCCATCACTTTTGGCGGCGTGAGCGGCAAGCGAATGTCTTCGACGCCGAGCGCATCCGCCACCGCATTCGCGATGCATGGCGGTGTGCTCATGTTGTTGCCTTCGCCGAGACCTTTCGCGCCAAGCGGCGTGAAAGGCGAAGGCGTCTCCAGATGCACGATCAGCGGATCGGGCACTTCGCAGGTCGTCGGCATCAGATAGTCGGCGAGCGTGCCGGACTGGAAGCTGCCGTCCGCGCCGTAGCGGAACTCTTCCATCAGCGCCGCGCCGACGCCTTGCGCGAACGCGCCGCGAATCTGGCCATCGGCGAGTGCGGGATTGAGGATGGTGCCGGCGTCGTGCGCGGTCACATACCGGTCGATACGCACGCGTCCCGTCGCGCGATCCACTTCGACGCCGCACATGTCGAACGCGAAGCCATACGCCGCCGATGTATTGACGCGGTCCTGTTCGTCAGGCGCATCCATGTGCGGCGGCGACCAGAACACGGTTTCGCGCAGGCCCGGCTCTTCGCCCTCCGGCAACAGCGCGGGCGCCCAGTGCGGCGCATTGCTCGCGGCGCGCGCGAACGGCAGCGCGCGGTCTTCGGCGTGCCCCGGAAAGATGCGCGCACCTTCGAAGCGCACCTCGTCCGGTTCGCAGCCGAACTGCTTTGCGAGCACGCGCGCGAGTTTGTCGCGCACGCGCGTCGCGGCGAGATGCACCGTGCCCGCCACCGCGCCCGCGAAGCGGCTCGAATAATTGCCCGCCGCGACAGACCAGGCGTCCTTGTGCGTATCGAATTCGACGTTGACGACGATGTCCTTCGGATCGAGCCCGAGCACGTCGGCGACGACTTGCGCGCACACTGTCATGTGGCCCTGCCCCGCGGGCGTCGATGCGATCGTGACGACGACGCCGCCAAGCAGATCGACGCTGACGGTCGCGCTCGCGATCGCGCCGTTCTTCGGCCCGGCTTTCCTGCGTGCGTCGGCGGGCATCACGGTCGTGATGTAGCCCATGTTCGATACCGACGGCTCGACGATCGCCGCGAAGCCGATGCCATACAGCCGCCCTTCCTTGCGCGCGGCATCGCGGCGCGCGACGAGTTCCCGGTATCCGCCTTCGTCGAGTGAACGGCGCAGCGCTTCCTGATAATTGCCTGAATCGAGCAGCGCGCCCGCCGCCGCGCGATACGGGAACGCATCGGCGGGAACGAAGTTGCGGCGATACACGTCGAGCACATCGAGCTTCAGTTCGATCGCGATGCGCTGGATCAGCCGCTCCAGCGCGAAGTACACCTGCGGTCCGCCGAAGCCGCGCACGAGGCCGGTCGGCGTCTTGTTCGTCAGCACGACCCGGTTGCGCACGAGCAGATTCGGGATCGCGTACGCGCCCGTCAGGCAGCCGTGCATCCGGTAGAACGTCGCGGGCTCGGGCGCGCGCACGTAGCCGCCAACGTCTTCCAACTGATCGTATGACAGCGCGACGATGCGGCCATCCGCTTCGACGGCCGCTTCGATCGTTGAAACACGCGCCGTCGCCGATGTCGCCGCGCTCAAGTGTTCGAGCCGATCCTCGACCCACTTCACCGGCGCGCCCGCCTTGCGCGACGCGAGGCACATCAGCACGACATATGGAAACACGGCCTGCTTCACGCCGAAGCTGCCGCCGGAGTCGCGCGGGGCCTTATGACGCAGCCGATTGGCAGGCACGTTCAACGCCATCGCCATGACGGCGTGCAGCGAGAACGGCCCCATGAAATTCGACGTGACGTCGTAGCCTTCATCGCCCGAAAGATACTCGGCGACGACCACGCCGCACTCGATCGGCGCGCAGGTGTTGCGCGGATAATGCGCGACCAGCTTCACGCGATGCGGCGCGCGCTCGAAGGCCGCTTCCGGCTCGCCGTAGCGGAAATGCCGGTCGCTGACGACGTTGCTGCCGACGCGTTCGTGCAGCACCGGGGCGTCGTCCTTCGCGGCTTGTTCAATCGACGTCACGGGATCGAGCATGCCGTAGTCGACCTTGATCAGATCGAGCGCGTCTTCCGCGAGCGCACGCGATTCGGCCATCACGACCGCGACCGGCTCGCCGACGTAGCGCACGCGGTCCATCGCGAGCGCCCACTGTTCCATCGGCGATTTCACGCCGACGACGAACGGTCGCGACCACGGACGCAAATCGTCGCGCGTGAGCACGGCGCGCACGCCCGCGAGTTTCGATGCGGCCTCCGTATCGATCGACAGGATGTCCGCGTGCGCGTGCGGCGAACGCAGAATCGCGGCGTGCAGCGTGCCTGGCTTTACAGCGATGTCGTCGCCATAGCGGCCACGGCCCGTCAGGATCGCCGGGTCTTCGAGGCGCTGCATCGGGCGTCCGATGTGACGCTGCGGCGCGGTCGCTTCGCGCGTCTCCTTGTCGGCGACGCGCGCGTCCACGTGGGCGAATGCGGTTTCGCGCTGATTCATGACGTTACTCCTCACCTGCGGCGCGGCCGCCGAATTCATCGGCAAGACCGCTCCAGCGGCGCGCGATCTCGCCGTGCTCGATGCCGAACAAATCGAGAATGCGGCCGACCGTGTGATCGACCACGTCTTCGATCGTCTTCGGATGCGCGTAGAACGCGGGCACCGGCGGCATGACGATCGCCCCCATCTCGGTGGCGAGTGTCATGTTGCGCAGATGCGCGAGATTGAGCGGCGTTTCGCGCGCGACCAGCACGAGGCGGCGGCGCTCCTTGAGCATCACATCGGCGACACGCGTAAGCAGGTTGTCCGCGAAGCCGTTCGCGACGCCCGCAAGCGTTTTCATCGAACATGGCGCGATCACCATGCCTTCGGTCAAGAAAGATCCGCTCGCCACGGCCGCGCCGATATCGCGCACGTTGTGCACGACATCGGCAACGGCTTCGAGATCACCACGCGCGAGGCCGAGTTCCTGTGCTGCCGTCACCCCGCCCGACGCCGACACGATGAGATGCGTCTCGTGCGTGCCGAGCCGACGCAGCGCGGCGAGCAGGCGCACGCCGATCACCGCGCCGCTCGCGCCCGAAATGCCGACGACGATGCGCGACTTGTTTCGCTCAGTCATGGTCGCCGCCCAGGTAGGCTTCGAAAGCGGCGTTGTCGCCGGCGACAAGCGCGTCGAGGTCGACCGTCTCCTGCCCGGGAATGCGAACGCGCGTGAACACATGTTCCGGATAGACCACGGGTCGCGTCGCGTCGAGACCCATCTTCGCGCTCACACCTTGCAGATGCGGCGGCGCATCCGCCGGTTGGCCCACCGTCGTCGAGGGATCGAGCGGCGAACCCTGTGCCCCCTCGATCACGACGAGATCGCGATCAGCCTGAAAGCGCGTCGCGATCGCCCATTCGATCTCGGCGGGATCGTGCAGGTCCACATCGGTATCGACGACGACGACCTGCTTGATGTCATAGTGCGCGCCGAACGCGCACAGGATGACGTTCTTCGCTTCGCCTTCGCGCTTCTTGTCGAATTGCACCCACAGGTGATAGCGGCACACGCCGCCCACAGACAGATGCACGTCCTTCACGGCGGGATGGCTGCGCTGAAGATGCGCGAGCAACGTGGCTTCGCGCGGAATCGCGCCGAGCAGCAGATGCTCCATTTCGGCGGGCACGATCGTATGAAAGATCGGATCGCGCCGATGCGTGAGGGCCGTCACTTCGATGACTTCGCGTGCTTCCTTCGCGCTGTAGTACTTCGGAAATTCGCCGAACGGACCTTCCGGCTCGCGCACGTTCGGCAGAATGCGCCCTTCGATGACGATCTCCGCAAACGCCGGCACGTGCACGCCGTTCGTCACGCATCGCGCGACAGGCAGCGGCGCACCGTGCAGCGCGCCCGCGATTTCGAGTTCGTCGTGATCGATCGGCGTGATCGCTTGCGACGCGAGCATCGTCAGGGGATCGACGCCAATCACGATGGCAACGTCCAGCGCATCGCCCTCGGCTTCCGCGTCGCGCTGGAATGCGTAGAGATGACGCGGCAGCAGCAGGATCGCCATGCGATCGGGGCCGTGCACCTGAATGCGGTTGATCGAGACGTTCTGCACGCCGGTGCGCGGATTGCGCGCGATCACGAGACCGGCGGTGATGTACGGGCCGTTGTCGTGTTCGCTGTGGGTGGGAATCGGCAGCAATGCGTGCAGGTCGATGCCATTCGTATGAACGATCTCCTGACAGGGCGCGTCCGCTCGATCGACCACCCTCGATGGGATCGGCTGCGCGACCGCCGCCGAAAAGCGCGCGAGCAGGCCCGCTTCCTCGACGCCCAGCGCCTCCGCGATCCAGCCGCGCTTCGACATGAAGCCGGAGATGACCGGCACGCCCTTGCCGCCGGGCTGCGTGAAAAAAGCGGCCTGCGTACCGTCGAGCCGTTTGGCAATCGCGGCGAGTTCGTGTTCGAGCGCAACCGGCCGTTCGATGGTCGCGAGGCGGCCGGTCTTCGCGAGATGCGCGAGCCAGTCGCGCAGCGTGAGCGCTGACGTCTCTGAACGATTCGAGGCCCACGGAAGAGCAACGGTCGAAAAGGTGCCGCGCGTCGCGGCGTCGCGAATATTCATCTGCGTCTCCATCTGTCCCTTGCGTTTTTGCGGCCGGAGCGCCGCGGCACGGGATGAAATGAAGCGTAGCGAGGTTGCGATATAAGTTCTAATACTGTTTTTTGATGTTTTGAATCATTAACATTGATATCAGCGTTAGCCCCAATGACACCGGTCTTTCAAGTCGATATCAATACACCGGTGGCGCCTCGACGCACAGCAGGGCATTGCAGGACCCGCCAGTAAGCTAGGCCGCAGCCACCGACTGATAACGTTGTCGAACGTCATAAGTCTTATTGATACAGAACTGAACGAGAAATGGACCTCAAGCAAATCCAGTACTTCATCGCGCTCTTCGAGGACGGATCGGTCACGCGCGCGGCCCACCGGCTAAACATCGTGCAACCCGCACTCAGCATGCAGATCGCGAAGCTGGAGGAAGAGTTACATCAGCAATTGTTCGAGCGCGGCGCTCACGGCATGGCCCCAACCGCCGCTGGACGCCTGATGTACCGCCTCTTTCTGCCGATCATGCGCGACCTTGCGCACGCGCGGCAGCAGCTTCAGCAGCGCGACGAAGTGGTGACGGGGCATGTGAGCATTGGGCTCATCGCATCGGTGACGGAGAGCGTGCTTGCCGATTCGCTCTCGCGCTTTCATGCGCGTTATCCGCATGTCGAAGTGACGGTGGCGGACGGCTTCAGCGCGACCTTCATTGACTGGGTCGCGGGTGGCCAACTCGATGCGGCCCTCATCAACAAGCCCCGCGCGCGCCTGTCGCTCGATTCGCAGACGCTGCTCGATGAAGAAATGGTGCTGGCGACGAGCGTCGAGCACGGCCCTGACCTACCGCACACGATCGAGCTTGCGCAGTTGCCGGAACTCGAACTCGTGTTGCCGACCAAGCGCCACGGCCTGCGCGGCGTGCTCGATACCGCCGCACAGCACGAAGACGTGCTGCTTGCGCCGCGTTTCGAAATCGACGTGCTCAGCACGATCGTGAAGCTCGTCGAGAGCACCCGCTTTGCGACGATCCTGCCGCGCATCGCCGTTGGGCGGGCCGTGCAGCGTGGGACACTGCGGGCCTATCCGATTCTCGCGCCACGCATCGTGCGGCATATCGTGCGCGTGAGCCATCCGCGCAGGCCGCTGTCCGCTGCGGCCGAGGCGCTGATCGAGATCATCGCCGACGAACTGCATCGCGTGTCGAACGCATCCGGCACAAACGCCCCTCTTCTCTCCAAGGAAACTGCATGAAAGCACCACACTGGATAGCCGGCGCATGGGTCGGCATGCCTTCGGTCGACAGCATCGATCCGGCTACCGGCGAAAGCATCGGCCAGTTCGCCGACGGCGGGGCGGCGGAAGCTGATGCGGCCATCGCCGCGGCACGGCACGTGTTCGACCGCACGACGTGGGCACAGGACGCGCGCCTGCGTCAGGACGTGCTGCTCGCATGGGCCGGCGCACTCGATGCGCAACGCGAGCCGCTTTCGACCCTGCTTACGCGCGAAAACGGCAAGGCAATCGCGCAATCGCGCGGCGAGATCGCAGCCGCGATTTCCGAAGTCCGATATTACGCGGGACTCGCTCGGCACATCGCGGGGCACGTGCTGGAACCAGAGCCGGGAACGATCTCGACAATGCTGCGTGAGGCCGCTGGCGTCGCGGCCATCTTTGTGCCCTGGAATGCGCCCGCAGTGTTGCTCGTGCGCTCGCTCGCGCCCGCCCTCGCCGCTGGCTGCACGGCAATCGTCAAATCCGCCGCACAGGCCCCGCTAGTGATCGCGGCCATGCTGCGCTGCTTCGAGCAGACCGCGCTGCCGAAGGGCGCAGTGAACCTCGTCAACGAAATCGGCTATGCGGCGGGCGAACGGCTGGTCGAGTCGCATGACGTCGATGTGGTGAGTTTCACCGGATCAACCGCGACGGGCAAGAAGATCATGGCCGCCGCCGCCCAAAGCATGAAGAAGCTCTCGCTGGAACTCGGAGGCAAGTCGTGCTGTGTCGTCTTCGAGGATGCGGACGTCGCCGCGATCGCGCCGCGTATCGCGCGAGCCGCGACGATCATCTCAGGTCAGCAATGCACGGCTGCGCGCCGGGTGCTCGTGCATAGCCGGCGAGCGGCGGAGATGCGTGAGCATCTGACGCGTGCGCTCGAAGCGCTGAAAGTGGGCGAAGGCATCAACGAGGCAACGGACATCGGTCCGCTGATCGACGCGGCCACGCGCGACGCGGTCCATCAGACCATTGCCCGCGCCTGCGACGAAGCCGATCGCGTACTGCTGCGCGGCACGCGCTCAGGACACGCGTTCCTCTCGCCAACGCTCATCGAACACGGCGACTCGAAAGCATTCTTCTGCCAGGAGGAAATCTTCGGACCGTTCGTCACGCTTGAGACGTTTGACACTGAAGCGCAGGCAATCGACAGAGCCAACGACACCGTATTTGGCCTCTCCGCGAGCGTGTGGACCAACGACGGCGCCCGCGCGTTTCGCATCGCGCGCGCGCTGCGCAATGGCACGGTGTGGATCAACGATCACAACAAGCTCTTTGCCGAAGCGGAAACCGGTGGCTACCGGCAAAGCGGTCTCGGCCGCCTGCACGGCTACGATGCCCTCGCCGACTTCACGGAAATCAAGCACATCTGCATGCCGGCCGGCGTTGCGGAAGGTATCGCGCCGTTGCGGTGAATGGCAGGGCGGCGAGTCAATGGACAGCGTGGATCTCGAAGTCCTGTTCGCGCGGATATCGATGCGACCTTTTTTCGCCGAGCAAGGGTTTCATCATGCGCGGGGCCTGCGAGTCGGGCGCCGCTGGCGAGAATGGGGCTCATGCGGCGCGCGGCGCTGGAGACCGCGTCGAGTCTGTGCTCAGCAAGCAGATTAGAGAAAAGAATCAGCACGAAGACGAAAGAAAAGTCCGCACACATGGCTCAACATCACGGAGCCGGCTACGGCTTTCGTTGCCGCCGTAACCGCGCATCCCGCCATGATCGGCGTGCCCCCCTGCCCGAGTCTTCCTGCGAACCGATCCATGAGCAAACCAACGCAATTTCGCGTGAAGCTCAACGAATTTCGGCTGCAATGGCGCGTGCTGAGCTTCTACGAGCGCTTCGAGCAGATCATCGCCCATATCCTGAGCGTCGTGATCTCGGTGATCATCGTCGTATCGCTGTGGCAGTTGATTCGGGCGGTCGTGGCGCTATCGCTGTCGGGGGCGCTCAATCCGCTGGATCATGCGATCTTTCAAGCGGTTTTCGGGATGGTGATGACGCTGTTGATCGCGATGGAATTCAAGCATTCGATCACCCGCGTCATGTTGAGACGCGACCACATCGTGCAGGTCAAGACAGTGATCCTCGTGGCGATGCTCGCGATAGCACGCAAGTTCATCATCCTTGATCCAGCCACGGACCCGGCTCGCATTGCCGCACTCGCGGCCGCGCTGATCGCGCTCGGCAGCGTCTACTGGCTAATGCGGCAACGCGACGATCCCGTCGATGCGGCGATAGCAGAGCGCGCCGTGTGGGATCGCGAAACGCGCGATTGATTTACCTATTTCTCTCTCCCGCATCATCGAATACCAGCAAGTTTTGCCTGCCGGAGTACGGAAGGCATGCATATACCGAAACAAGCTGGCATCGACGTAAACTGGACTACTATTCAACCTTTGGCGCTTCGAGGCCTCCCGCCAGAGGACGCGCGCAATGGAGCAACTACAGCGCTCCCCGCAGTTGCACCGCCTTAGCTGCCACGGAATCGGTGCGTCGCGCGCGGACTGCGCCCCGAATTCGGCGCAGTGGATCCTGTGTATCATCCCGGCGGACCGGACCACCGCGCACGCGAACACTGTTCGCAGCAGCGCGCGCCCCTATCAGCATCTAAGCGTCAGCGCGCCGTTTATTGCGATCGTGCCGGCCTGGGCTCGTGTCAAGCTCGTCAATGACGACGATCCGTGCGGCCTCGTCGTCGCGCTCCATTGGGCCCGGCTGAGAGAAACCGCTCGAAACGCGTTCGGCACCACGGCTTGCGAGATCCCTTGCTGGTTCAAGGCGTGGGATCCTTTCCTGCGCGAAGCGGGCGACACGCTTATCGCGTTGCATGCCAGCAGTAGCCCGGACATTAGATGCATCGCCGCGTTCGCCGACGTATTTGCACTTCATCTCATGCACCGGTATGGACTCACGGCTGATACGCGCGACGCGAGTACGAGCCTCACACAGTCAAAGCTAAGCGTCGTGGAACATTTCATACACGAGCACATCGCGGACAATATCCAGATCGATGACCTCGCCGCGCTCCTGCACATGAGCCCGTCGCATTTCGCGCGGGCTTTTAAGAACGCGACAGGGCATCCGCCGCACTTCTACCTGACAACCGAAAGGTTGAGATTAGCTCAGTCGATGCTTTCGGAAGGGAGCCTCTCGCTGATCAATATCGCAGCATGCGTCGGCTTCCAAACGCAGCAGCATTTCACCGCAGTATTCCATCGATATGTGGGGTGTACGCCCCGCGCTTTCCGCATCGCGCATTACCGTCCCTAGGAACCGGCGTGAGGCCTTTCCGACTGAATCGGTGATGCAACCAACGAACGCAGAAATCCGACACCTTTGGGCAGGAACTCGAAAGAAGCGCGCGCCGCGCGGACGTAGGCTTGATCAAATAGAAATTGCACGCGCTGCCGTGTCAACCGGATATCGGCGATCCGCCTGAGGAGCCCAAACGATGGACGAACTGCTCGGTCGCGCATGGTGGATGCTCGCGCTGCGTGGCGCCGCGGGAATCCTGTTCGGCCTCCTCGCGCTCTGCTGGCCTGGTCTCACGCTGCTGCTTTTGGTCGCGATGTTCGCGGCGTATGCACTCATCGGAGGCGTCGCCGCAGTCAGCGCAGCGATACGACATCGTTCGATCCGCACCGACTGGTGGCTCCCCTTGCTGCTTGGGCTATGCATGATCGTTTCGGGCCTGATCGCCCTCGCGGCGCCCGGCGTCACGGCGCTCGTGCTGATCACCGTGATGGGCGCGAACGCCATCGTCACCGGAGCGCTCGACCTCGTCGCCTGGGTTCGGCTGAGAAGGCGCGGCCGCACGCAGTGGCTGCTGCTGTTCATCGGTAGCCTGTCGGTTCTGTTTGGCGTCTTCGTGCTGGCCTTCCCGGGTGCTGGAGCGCTTGCCCTCGTCTGGATGATCGGCACCTACGCGATCATCACCGGTGCGCTTCTGTTCGTCCTTGGCCTCGGCGCACGGAATTGGCGCAGCGCCGTCCTTCGCGAACAGCAAAACACGCCGCTGCACTCATGAGCGCATCCCGCGCCCGGCGTCCACGTAGTCCGTTGCGCATTTGGAGAACGCCATGAAGACTAACCTCGCATCGGCCGCAAGGCTGTCGTCATTCATCCTCGCGCTGTCCGCATGTGGCTTTGCCGCCAGCGGCGCGACCGCGCAGGATGCGCCCATCGCCGGCAAGGCGACGCTCGGGGTGACCGTCACCGAAGAGCAAGTAGTCGCAAGAGGCTGGCGCGCATCCAAGATGATTCACACCGATGTCTACAACGACAAGAACGAAAAGATCGGCCGCGTCGACGACCTGATTGTCGCGCCCGATGGCTCGCTTTCGGCCGCAATTATCGACGTCGGCGGCTTTCTCGGGGTCGCGGCGCACCGTGTCGCCATTCCCATTCAGCAGTTCAAGCAGATCGCGCCGAAGGCAATACTGGTCGGCGCCAACAAGGATGCGCTCAAGAAACTGCCGGAGTTCGAATATGCCAAGAGTTGACATTGGCCGCGAGCGCCAAGGCGGCAGTCATTGAAGATTCGGGCCGCTCTCCGACGGCTCATCGGAACAAGGAGCATAGCGATGCTATTGGACCTCGATAAGTGGAACCCCTTTCGCTTCCTGCGCAAGAGCCCCGAGGATAAGGGCGCGGGCGCGAAGCTGAACGCCCCGCCCTCACAGCAAACCGCCGCGCCGTCGACCTCGGATGCGGCCGCGTCCGCATGGCCAGTATCGATCGATGCGGCGCGTTGGCCGCTGCCCGATCCGCTGCATCTTCTTACCGACCTCATACGCGATCCGTTCGGCGGGATGGGACCGCTTGGCAACTGGTTCGGCGACTTCAGTCCCAGCCGCTTTCAGCCGCGCCTCGACGTTATCGACGACGGCGACGCGCTTCGCATCGTGGCCGAATTGCCAGGACTATCGCGCGAGGACGTGGAGCTGGAAGTCATTGAGGACATGCTGGTGCTGACCGGCGAGAAGCGCATCGAATCGAAGAGCGACGAGAAAGGCTGCTACCGGGTGGAGCGGGCGTTCGGACAGTTTCAGCGCGCCATACCGCTGCCCTCCGGCGTCGATCTCGAACGCGCCGAGGCGAACTTCGAGAATGGCGTCCTCACCGTGCGGTTGCCCAAAGCGGCAAATGAACCCGCGGCGAAGCGGCGCCTCGAGATCAAATAGCGCGGTGCGCACACGGCTGCATCGGACAGCTCGGCAGCTTCCATGGCGTTCGGCGATACGCCGCCCGAAGCCGTCAAAGATGGGGCGCTGTGCGCGCGAAACCAGAAGGACCATCCCCTGCCTACCCTACGGAGAACATCATGCCTACTTGCAGCGTTTGCGGCAAACCGGCAACTTCGCAGATCACGATCACGGAAAACGGTCAGCGTCGTCAGCTGATGCTGTGCGATGAGCATTACATGGAGTTCATGGCGCGCAATCAGCGCCGTCTGTCGCCGCTCGAGTCCCTCTTTCACGGCGGGCTGTTCGACAGTTTGTTTGACGATATGTGGCCGCAGATGGAAAGCGGCCGCGGTAGCCGGTCACGCATCGGAGGCTCGCCCGCACAATCCGGCGGCGCCGATCAAGGTACAGACGCCGATAGCGGGCAAATGGGTGAGTCAGCGGGCGGACACGCAGGCGGACGGCCGCGCCGGCATCGCCGTGCGCGCGAAGCCGTCGACCTGCAGACGTTCTTGAGCGAAAGCGGCCTGGACCGCCTGCAGGCGGCCGCGCAAATGGCGGTCGAGTTCGGCAAGTCCGAAGTGGATACCGAGCACCTGCTGCTCGCTCTCGCCGACAACAACGTGGTGCAGGAGATTCTGCGCGAATTCAAGCTCGATCCCGAGGAGATCAAGAAGAACATCGATCAGAACGCACCACGCGGCAAGCGCGGGCAGAAGACCGACGAAGAACGCATCGGCGTATCACCGCGCGCGAAGAGTGCGCTTGAAAACGCGCTGACCGCGTCACGAGAACTGGGTCACAGCTACGTCGGACCGGAGCATATCCTGATCGGGCTCGTGGAAGAGGAAGACGGCTTCGCGGGTGAGCTGCTGCGCAAGTACGGGCTATCGTCGCATGCGCTTAGGCAGAGGACGGTCAAGGTCGTCGGCAAGGGCGCCGAGGAAGGCACCGTCGAGGGCCGCTCCACCACGCCGACGCTCGACAAGTACGCGCGCGATCTCAGCGATCTCGCCCGGCGCGGCAAGCTCGATCCGGTGATCGGCCGCGACAAGGAAATCGAAACGACGATCGAAGTCCTTGCGCGTCGGCGCAAGAACAACCCGGTGCTGATCGGCGAACCGGGCGTCGGCAAGACGGCGATCGTCGAAGGACTCGCGCAGCGCATCGCCCAGGACCAGGTACCAGAGGTACTGCGTGGCAAGCGCGTCGTCGAGTTGAATATCAACAGCGTGGTGGCGGGGGCAAAGTATCGCGGCGAGTTCGAAGAGCGCGTGAAGCAGGTTCTCGACGAGATCGTCGAGAACCAGGACCGGCTGATCATCTTCATCGATGAATTGCATACGATCGTCGGTGCTGGCCAGGGCGGCGGCGAAGGCGGACTCGATATCGGCAACATCTTCAAGCCGGCGCTCGCGCGCGGCGAATTGCATCTCGTGGGTGCGACGACGCTCAACGAATACCAGAAGTACATCGAGAAAGACTCGGCGCTCGAACGGCGCTTCCAGCCGGTGAACGTGCCCGAGCCAAGCGTCGCGGAGACGATCGAAATCCTGCGCGGACTGCGAGATCGCCTTGAAGCGCATCACAAGGTGAAGATCACCGAGGAGGCGATCGCTGCCGCTGCGAAACTGTCGGACCGGTATATCGCAGCGCGCTTCCTGCCGGACAAGGCCATCGACCTGCTCGACCAGGCGGCCGCTCGCGTGCGCATCTCGTCGAATTCCCGGCCGGGGCAGCTGCATGACATCGAGGCGACCATCCGCCGCACACGTCAGGAACAGGACGCGGCAAGCGCCGCCAAGCAGTTCGACAAGGCAAAGGAACTCGAAGACAAGCTCGTCTCCGAACAGAAGCGGCTAAACGATGCGACCGAAGCGTGGAAGAAGGAACGCGGCACCAGTTCGCAAGAGGTCACAGCGGAGGACATCGCGCAGATCGTGGCGTCGCTCACCGGCGTGCCGGTGTCCGAACTCACCGCCGAGGACCGCGAGAAGCTCCTGCGTCTCGAAGATCGCCTGAAGGAACGTGTGATCGGTCAGGACGAGGCCGTCAGCGCCGTCGCGAAGGCGGTCCGACTCTCGCGCGCCGGTCTTACCGAAGGCGGCAAACCGACCGCGAGCTTCCTTTTCCTCGGACCGACTGGCGTGGGCAAGACCGAGCTCGCCAAAGCGCTCGCCGCAACGGTGTTCGGCGACGAGAACGCGCTCGTGCGCATCGACATGAGCGAGTACTCCGAGCGACATACCGTAGCGCGGCTGGTGGGCGCGCCTCCGGGCTATGTCGGCTATGAGGAAGGCGGGCAGTTGACCGAGCGCGTGCGACGCCGCCCCTATAGCGTCGTGCTGCTCGACGAGATCGAAAAGGCGCATTCGGAGGTGCACAACATCCTGTTGCAACTCTTCGACGAAGGCCGCCTCACCGACGGCAAAGGCCGTCTCGTCGATTTCACGAACACGATCATTATCGCGACGAGCAATATTGGTTCGCAGATGATCCAGGACAACGTGCGATCCGACAAGAAGCAGCTCGACTACCCCGCGCTGCGCGACCGTTTGATGGAAGTACTGCGGCATCACTTCAGGCCCGAGTTCCTGAACCGGGTCGATGAGGTCGTCGTGTTCCATGCGCTCGGCAAGGAGCAGATCCGTAGAATCGTGGACCTGCAACTCGCACGCGTGCAACGCACTGCGGCCGGGCAGAACATTGAGTTGACATTCGACAATTCGCTGCGGAATCATCTCGCGGAGATCGGCTATGACCCCGAGTTTGGCGCACGCATGCTCAAGCGCAAGATCCGGGCGGAAGTGGAATCGCAACTCGCGGATGCGTTGCTGCGGGGGGATGTTCGCGACGGCGACAAGGTCACAATGACCTACGACTCGGGTTCGCACTCTGTGCTCGTGCAGAAGGGCTCAGCACCCGCAGAAGCGGCGACGATCGAAGGGGCGAAGCAAGAACCAGCGCATACGTGAGTCCGGCATTGCGTGAACGAGACGCCGCCCGCAAGGGCGGCGTCTCGTTCACGATTCAACTTCACCTACGACAATCTCGTCGCGATAGCACCAGATCCAAGTTTCGCCAGGTTCGATTGAGCGCACCAGCGGATGGCCGGTCGCGTGAAAATGCTTGCTTGCGTGCCGGTTGGGCGACGAATCGCAACAGCCGACGTGTCCGCACGAAAGACAAAGCCGCAAATGTACCCACGGCTGGCGAAGCTTGATGCAGTCCTCGCAGTAATTAATGGGCGTGTGGAGGATGCGGGCCTCGCCTAGATGCGTGCAACCAGGGGTCATGATCGTACTCCTCGGACAGGCGCGCGGCGTGCGAATCAAGGTTGCGCTGACGCTCACGCGCTATTCAAATAGCGATGCACCAGCGCGACAGCCATCGCCCCTTCGCCGACTGCCGACGCGACACGCTTGATCGACCCGTGACGCACGTCGCCCGCGGCGAATACGCCAGGCACACAGGTCTCCAAATGTAGCGGCGCGCGCTCGAGCGGCCATTTCAGACTCGACCGATATTCCTGCAAGTCGGGACCGGTCACTAGATAACCGGCTTCATCTCGGACAACGCCAACCTCCTGCGCCCATTCGGTCTGGGGCACGCCGCCAATGCAGACGAATAGCCAATTCGTCTTTACCGGGATTTGCCGTCCCGTGCGCACATCGGTCAGCGTAATTTCTTGCAACGTGTCACTGCCTGCGAGCGCGGTAACTTCGGTGCTGGTCCGAACTTCAATGTTCGGCGCCGCCGTGATGCGATCCACCAAGTAGTGGGACAACGTGTTCTTGAGCGAGGTGTCACGCACGAGCATATAGACGCGATTGGCGGATTGCGAAAAGTGCATAGCGGCTTGTCCCGCCGAATTGCCGCCGCCCACCACATAGACGTCTTCGCCATGGATCAGCGCTGCTTCGCTCGTGCCGGCGCCGTAGTAAAGGCCAGCGCCGAGAAAGCGCGCCTCACCTTCCAGGCCGAGCGTGCGATACGCCACACCGGTCGCGCAAATCGACGTGCGCGCCGTAATGCGTGTGCCGTCCTCCAGGTACACGATGCCCTGGCCGGGCGGAAACTCCGCGCGCACGCCGGCGCGCGCGATCAAGATTTCCGCGCCGAACTTGATGGCCTGGTCGCGCGCCCGTTCTGCCAGCTCGGCGCCGGACACGCCGTGCGGGAAACCCAGATAGTTCTCGATTTTCGAACTGCTGCCTGCCTGACCGCCCAGTGCCCAACGTTCCACCAGTACGGTATGCAGCCCTTCCGACGCTCCGTATACGGCCGCGCTCAGCCCCGCCGGTCCCGCGCCGTAAATCGCAAGATCGTAGGCCTCCCTGGATGGACTGGCAAACCAGCCGAGCTTCTCGGTGATTTGCCGGACGGTGGGACATTCGAGCCGGGTTCCGTCGTGGAAGACGCAGACCGGCAAGCGGGAGTCGGAAAGATGCTGCACGTGCGCGAGATCCTCCGCTTCCTTATCGCTGCCCAGTTCGATCCATTCGAATGGTATGTCGCAGCGATGCAGGAAGTCGCGTATCGCGTAGCCGTTAGCGCTGCGCATGCGTCCATAGATCCTGACCATGAACTTGTCCGCCTTTGAGGCCATCCCGGAGTTTTGTTCGTTTCATGCCCTTCACGAGCTAGCAGTACGCGCTCGATAACAGCGATAGACCATATCCCGAACACTTTAGAGACATCGCAGGGGGGTGTCTTTCGCGATTCTGCCGGATTTTGTTGGCTTTCTGCCGGCGCATCCATGACCGCAGGATCGTGACACATCTGAGCAGAAACCGGAAAGAAGGGCGTCCAAGGTCATGGCTAGACTGCCGGTAGAGCGGCGATCCTGTCGATGTGATTTGACGCCGACGCTTCGATGCGTCTTTGGCAGCAGTTTTCGGGCCGAGTCAAAAACACAAGGAGCAAATATGCCTGATACGGAAATCGCACCCGGAGAAGCCCGGCAGCACGACGAGCAAATTTCCCCACACAAGCTATTCGAACCCGTAAAGGTGGGGCCGTACAACCTTCGTCATCGTGTCGTAATGGCGCCGCTGACTCGTTCGCGCGCGAACCGACCAGGCAACATACCGTCGCAGCTCAACGCCTGCTATTACACGCAACGCGCTGCGGCCGCGCTCATCATCAGCGAGGCGACGCAGGTGTCCATGCAAGGACAGGGCTATGCATGGACACCTGGCATCCATAGTCGCGAGCAGGTCGAAGGCTGGCGGCTCGTGGCGGACGCCGTGCACGAGGCGGGCGGGTTGATGTTCATGCAGTTGTGGCACGTAGGACGCATATCACACCCCTCGTTGCAGCCCGATGAAATGCTGCCAGTTGCGCCCTCTGCTGTTCAGCCGAAAGCAGAGGCATTCATTGAGAACGAGCGGGGCGAAGGTGTCGTCGCGCCATGCGTCAAGCCTCGCGCGCTACAGGTCGAAGAGATGCCGTATCTCGTGCGCCAATACTTCAGGGGTGCGCGCAACGCAAAGGCTGCCGGTATGGACGGCGTCGAAGTACATAGCGCCAACGGATATCTCCTCGACCAGTTCCTTTTGTCCGGCACGAACCGCCGCACGGACGAATACGGCGGATCGAGGGAGCGTCGGGCCAAGCTGCTATTCGAGGTGGTCGAGACGGTTTGCGAAGTGTGGGGGCCGGAAAAGGTCGGCGTGCGGCTCTCTCCTCTTGGCATCTTCAACGACATGCATGACGACGACCCCGAAGCGACCTATTCTTACGTCATCGAAAAGCTCAATCGATACGGGCTGGCTTATTTGCACATCGTCAATCCCATGCTGGCGGCGACCGGTGAGGATGTGGCTTTCATCGAGCGCGCGAAACGCATGAGCCAGATGATACGTCGTACTTATCGTGGTGTGCTGATGGTCGCCGGCGGGTTCGACGGAGGCAGCGCGGAAAGATGGCTCGAGGACGGCAACGCGGACCTGATCGCGTTCGGACGTTTGTTCATCGCAAATCCCGACCTGCCGGAGCGCTTGCGGTCGCACGCTCCGCTCAATTCGCCGGATCCGTCGACGTTCTACGGGGGCGGCGAACGCGGATATACCGACTATCCGTCGCTCGCGCAGGAGCGCGGGGAAGCCCCACGGCCCGTCACCGATGGACGCTGGAGATAGACTGTCGCTGACCGGCAAGCCCGCCGTCGTCATGCGACGACTTGCGATGGCCGCCGGGCCGGCGACCGATCACGCTGAGAGGCGCACCATGGCTGACACTACCTGGGTTGTCGTCGCCGACGGCAGCCGTGCTCGAATCTTCGAGACCTCGGGACTTAAACTAGACTTGCGGGAAATCGAGGACCTCGTCAATGTCGCCCCTGGTGGGACGGCGCTGAGCGAGAAGGAACGCGAAAAATTCGCGAAGACCGTCGCCGACCGCGTCGAACAGGGACGGCTCCATCACCAGTATCAGCGATTGCGATTTGCCGTGGAGCCGAAATTTCTCGGCCTCCTTCGCGAGCGTCTGAGCGAGCAGACACGTCAGATGATTTTCGAGGAGATCAACGAGGATCTCTCGGCCCTCGACACGCGCGAAATTCAAGCACACCTGAGAAGGCATTGAAGGCGACCTGCCCGGTCGTGGGCCACATCCACTGTGTCAACCGCCGCGCCTTGACAGGTCGGGCCGACGAAACGCAATAGTCAACCGAACATGTAGCCGCGAACACTGAGCAGCGGGCGCGACTTTCTTCGGATTGGCGCAGTCGACCGAAGGAGACTCTAGCGGAACTTCTTGCGCTCAAAAGAGTAAGCTGGCTAGGGCGTGCGCCACGCATGCGTGAAGAGATCGAAAGGCAGTTTCCGTCGATACCCGTAAGCGGCATCAACACAGAGGCAGACATGGTCAAGACAGCGCTGTTCGTCCGGCTTGAAGCGAAGCCGGGCAAGGAGCAGGAAGTCGAAAGCTTCCTCATGGGCGGATTGCCGCTCGTCGAGCAGGAGCCCGCGACGATCGCGTGGTTCGGGCTGAAAATCGCGCCATCGGTGTACGGCATCTTCGACGCGTTCCCCGACGACGCCGGACGCCAGGCGCACCTGTCGGGCAAAGTAGCCGAAGCGCTGATGGCGAGGGCCCCGGATCTCTTTGCTAACTCGCCAGAAATTATGAACATCGATGTACTCGCGGCGAAGCTGCCGTCGTAGCCACGGACTCGAACCGGTGACAATGGATTAGGAGTCCGTTGCTCTGCCTCCGAAGCTCACGAGCCGAAATAGACCTTGCCCGCCGCCTGTCCCGCATGCACATGTGTTCTCAACGACCTTGTTGCGCCGGGGAGCGCATCCAGTGAGGAAGCGTCCGCTACAGCGCGGTCGGCCGACGCTCAGTTCGCGCAACGACTGAATTTCGATTCTCCGGCCTTCAGGTGCGGTCATATTAGTCTTCGGAAGTTTAAGCGTGAGCACTCTCCAATGTCGAACTGCGCGTCGGTGTGATCGACGTCCACACCGTATGGTTCGCATAATTGTCGGGGTGTCGATTCGACGTGCCAGCCAACCGTGCATATCCCGCCCGGCGCGTACCTTCGGATGTTGACGGGGCCGTTGACGCGATGACGATGACATCAAGAGTAGGCTCTTGCCGGTTTCACTTCTTCATTCTTGCAAAGATTTGTCGGATCTCTGCGCTCCCGCTGCGCGGCTTCCGATGTGAACGTACAGCAGCATTGCGCAAAAACCGAACAGGTGCAGGGAAGAAAATCTGCCGCGCGCGCCCTACCGTGGCCCTACCGCGGACGAATGCGTGCGGTGCAGGGCGTAGCCTGCGCGTGCGTTAGTCCATTCACAACCGACGAGCAACAGCGATGAGAACCGACGACGACATTAAACAAGATGTAGAGTACGAACTGAAGTGGGATCCGGACATCGTGGCCGAGGGGCGGGAAAGGACACAGCACCAGACCGGAGGCACCCTCGGCGCTCTTGATGGGCGCCTATACGGCCAGAGCGACTTATGTTGATGACACCGCTCTTCGGCTCGTTGCAACGTGAATTAACGGACTCGCGAGGTTGTCATGAAAATCCTGGTGATACTCACTTCACACGACCAGCTCGGCGATACGGGCCGGAAAACCGGATTCTGGCTCGAGGAGTTTGCCGCGCCTTATTACGCGTTCAAGGACGCAGGCGTCGAGATGACACTCGCTTCGCCAAACGGCGGGCAGCCGCCTCTCGACCCCAAGAGCGACGATCCGGATTCGCAAACCGAAGCGACCCGGCGCTTCAAGAAGGATGACGAAGTGCAAGCGGCACTGGCAAACACAGCGAAGCTCTCGACTGTCTCCGCCGCGGACTATGACGCCTTGTTCTATCCGGGCGGACACGGACCGCTATGGGATCTGGCAGAAGATCCGCAGTCGATCACATTGATCGAAACCATGTATGCAGCGGGAAAGCCGGTCGCCGCGGTTTGCCATGCTCCCGGTGTGCTCCGTCATGCAAAGGCGCCCGATGGCTCTCCGATCGTGCGAGATAAACCCGTAACCGGCTTTGCCAATTCAGAAGAAGCGGCGGTCGGACTTACGGAAGTGGTGCCTTTCCTCGTCGAGGACATGTTGAAGAAGAATGGAGGCAAGTATTCGAAGGGGCCGGATTGGCAATCCTACGTGGTCGTCGCGGAAAGCCTGATTACTGGCCAGAATCCCGCCTCGTCGGAAGCAGCGGCAAAAGCGCTGCTCTCGAGGCTGAGCATGGCCTGATACGACGCTCGAGTTGAAGGAATGAGTCATGGCAAAGGCGACCGGGGCCAGCAGAACCGAACCCCGAAACCAATCGAGCGACGTGATACATGTGCCCGAACTTGCAGCAGCGCGCACCCCGCACTTCCCTTCGATCACGCCGGGAATCTTTTCACGAACCAACGTCGCTGCCTGACGGGAACGCGAACGGCGCTCGTTTGATCACGTCATGGGGCTTTCTGTTGCTGTCCGTGTCAGCTGGCTGATCTCCCTGTCTGAGGCGACGCCGTATATCGACCAGACGCGTTCAACCTATACCACGAAACGTCGAAGCAATGATTCTGGCCGCAGTGCTGGAAACGGTCTCTGTGGAAGGAAGGATCTGACAGTTCTGCTCCGATCGGTCACGGGTCAAGCACCAGGAGATTTTGATGGACAGGAATCTTCCCGACAAATGGCAGAGCGTGCCCCTTCAGTCCGCCGTCGACGAGGTGCCCGTTATGCGACCCTGTTCGATATGACACTCGTGCTCACTGTCGCTTTTTCGCTATTAAACTCGCGGTCGAACTGTTCCGCAGTGAGAGCCTGAACGAAGTGGTGGCCCTCGTTGCGGCGACCCCAGTACGGGCCATACTCACCCTGCGGCGCAGAGGTTTTTCATCAGCAGCGCTCTGCTTCGATTCCACGTTCTCTTCAATGGCGCAGCTTCGAGACGGTGGATTTGCTGGTGCTTGACGCAGCCTGGCAACTCGGCGCGTGAGACGTGGAGCGTGTCGAGCAGCGCAGTTGCAACGTCATGTGCGCAAGCGCGGCAGAGGCGCTCGCCTGCCGGCAGGCGTTCGGTTTCTACGAGGCAGACGCGAGCAACAGGGCACCGCGAGACTATGACGAGAGCGGGCGCGAAAGCTTAATGCAACTCGCTGCGCGCCGATGCTATCTCCGCTGGTTTTTTCGACCTGTGCAGTCCGGCTTGTGGCGCGGGCTCAACGAAGCGGACAACACATTGGGGGCTGATGGCCGACGCCGGCCCCCGTGTCCTGCAGCGCCTATATTCTCGCCGGCGAGACCACCGGGGGGCGCACGGTTTATCGGTTCGGCCGAGTGCATCGTATTCTGCTGCCGCTCTGATACAAGCAGTTACAAATCGAGCTTTCGCCACCCCTTAAATCGAAAAACGCCCACCCTTATTTCGCTTTTCGCCAGGCTTGGCTCGGCTGCACGGTGGCACTTAGCGTGTCGCAGTCGTGCAGCCGGATTCCCTTTGGTGATCCTTTAATCGCTCAGGAGATGGAAATGCATATTCGTCCCCTCTACGACCGGGTTATCGTCAAGCGAATCGAAACGCAACGGACGACAGCTTCGGGCATCGTAATTCCCGATTCAGCGACAGAAAAACCAGAACGAGGCGAAGTCGTCGCAGTCGGCAGCGGCCGGCTGCTGCAGGACGGCGCGCTGCGCCCGCTCCAGCTACAGGTCGGTGACCAGGTTCTATTCGGCAAATACGCGGGCCAGACCGTCAAGGTCGATGGCGAGGAGTTGCTCGTCATGCGCGAGGAGGACGTCATGGGCGTTCTCGAGACCGACGCCGGTTCAGCGCGCAAGGCTGCCTGAACTTAAATCGGGTCCCCGACACTCGACTGGTGACGCCGGTAGTGCGACCAGTCAATGCATCGGTCAATCGCGACCCGCTGGTCAACGACGAACTCCGGAGCAATAACATGAGCGCAAAAGAGCTCGAATTCCACGACACCGCCCGTGCCCGCATCGTCAAGGGCGTCAATATGCAGGCCGATGCCGTGAAGGTTACCCTTGGGCCCAAAGGCCGAAATGTACTGATCGACCGCAGCTTCGGCGCGCCGGTCATTACGAAGGATGGGGTGTCAGTCGCCAAGGAGATCGAGCTTAAGGACCGGTTCGAGAACATGGGCGCGCAGATCGTTAAACAGGTCGCTTCGAAGACGGCGGACGTGGCCGGCGATGGCACCACAACCGCTACCGTTCTCGCACAAGCGATCGTTCAGGAAGGCATGAAGCATGTCGCCACGGGTATGAATCCGATGGATCTCAAGCGCGGCATCGACAAGGCCGTCGCGGCCTTACTCGACGACCTGCGCACGCTGTCGAAGCCGATTTCGACAAACCGTGAGATTGCTGTCACGGGGCGGCACTATGGAGCCATTCTGAGGGCGGCGTAAAGGCGCCACCTGATGGGCGGCGTAATGGCGCCACCGCAAG
>NZ_FCOF02000058.1 GCF_001544755.2 Caballeronia catudaia
ACATGGTGAGTATTCACGTGCGCCCGCCCGAAATCGAGGACCGCCTGCTGCCTGGCCACTGGGAAGGCGACTTCATAGTGCGACCTGCAAGTCGCATGTTTCTCTGTTTCACGGGGGCAAGTATGACCTGACGAAACCATCTGTTCCATCAGCTGTTCCCTACCCGGGCATGCAGAACCGGTAACAGTTCTGTGTGAAGCCCCAGGGACAACGTAGCCGCCGGATACCCGGTACGTCGAGCCGCGAGGCAAGGCGGAATCTGCCAGCACAAAGGCGGAGAGGCGCAAGGGACGGGTGGGTACGACCAACACATGTGAACGTCCGAAACGCGCCGTTACGCCTAACAAGCCAAACGTGCTGACAGGCTTGAACCAAAACGGTATGCGGCAAGGAATGGCCTCTTATGAATGGGCCATCATGGACAGTACGCCGCCGGCGCATAGGACGGGTCCGAACCATCCTGAGAATCATGCGGAACAGGGTAAGCCCGTATCGCTGCCCAATGGGCAGGCCCACCGTAAGGAGAGCCATTGGCGGTGCGGGTAAAGGAATGCGGAGAAAGCGAACGCCTATCTGTAACGGACGGGATACGGGCTGAGACATCGCCCGACGCGAAAGCGGGCAGACTTCCGCGCGGTCATTCATGGCGAGAGAACCTTGATCAACCGTTATACGAGGGAAAGCAGATGACGGCGCACGACACGGAAGTGTCAGGCGCTGGTGCGCCCTCGCGCGATGCACAGATGTGGGACCGTGCAAACTGGTCGCATATCGAGGCACAGGTGAGGCGGCTTCAGGAGCGTATCGCCAAGGCAACTCGGGAAGGCCGATGGGGCAAGGTAAAAGCCTTGCAGCGTTTGCTGACCCGCTCGCATAGCGGCAAGATGCTGGCCGTGAAGCGGGTGACGGAAAATCGCGGCAAGAGAACGCCGGGGGTGGACGGGAAGATCTGGTCATCACCGGCGGCCAGATGGAACGGAATGCTGTCGCTGCGTCATCGTGGCTATCGCGCGATGCCGCTGCGGCGTGTTTACATTCCCAAGAGTAATGGAAAACGACGTCCGTTAGGAATCCCATGCATGCGGTGCCGGTCGATGCAAGCGTTATGGAAGCTCGCTCTGGAACCCGTTGAGGAGACACTGGCGGACCCGAATTCCTACGGCTTTCGGCCCGAACGCTCGACTGCCGACGCCATCGAACAGTGCTTCATTGCTCTGGCAAGGCAGGCATCGTCAGAGTGGGTTCTGGAAGGTGACATACGGGGCGTCGCAGGCGCGCGTGCGTGTCCATGGCGGGGACTGTGGCGTCAGCGCGCACCGCTAGCGACAAGAGGCTTCCGCGACCGCCGATACTTGCATCGTCTCGCCGAATGGCGTGGGCGCGGATTTCGCGCGTACCCGTTTGCACAGCAGAGGGAGGACGACGGATGCTGATCGACATCGAACGATTTCTAGATCAACTGGGCGACGAAGCGCGCGCGATCGCGATGCAACATTTCCGCACAGAAATCGACGTCGAAACGAAGTCCGACGCGACGCCTGTCACGAACGCGGATCGCGCCATTGAGCGACGGTTGCGCGAAATGATCGCATCGCGCTATCCGACGCATGCCCTTGTCGGCGAGGAAGAGGGCGGGCACATTGCCAACGGCATCAGCTGGGTCATCGATCCAATCGATGGCACCAAGAGCTTCGTGACCGGCTTGCCGCTGTTCGGAACGCTCGTTGCAATTCTTGAGGATCGACGTCCCATCTGCGGGATGGTTGAGGTGCCAGCTATGCGCGAGCGATGGATCGGTGTAGCCGATCGAACGTCGCGCAACGGCGAGCCGTGCGGGGTGAGTGCGTGCGCACGTCTGCGCGACGCGCGGCTGTGCTCGACGGACCCGAGGATGTTTTCAGGCGAGGCTGCACGGGCATTCGCGACGCTTGCGCGCGAAGTGCGCGTCACGCGGTTCGGCACGGATTGCTATGGTTACGCGATGCTCGCTTCGGGTCACGTCGACCTCGTCGTCGAAGACGGTCTGCAGGTTCACGACGTCATGGCGATCGTTCCAGTCATCGAGGGCGCGGGTGGCATCGTCACGACATGGGCTGGCAATGCCATCGACGAAGCCTTTCAAGGCGACATCATTGCGGCGGCGACGCAATCGCTGCACGACGAGGCGTCTCGGTGGCTCGGCCAGCTGCGAGGGTGAAGCGGCAGCGCCGACGCTGCATCGGCTTTCGGCTCGTCGCTGTGCGCAGCAAGCCGTTCATTGACCTATGCTGGAAACAAAGCTTCTGCAGACAAAGCGCACGGGTTGCATCGTGTATCTGAGAGGGAAACTTAAGCGGTCGATAGCGCCATGGACCTGCGTAACCAGCAAACGAAAGACGCCAACGCCAACGTCATTGTCGCGATGTTTTCTTCATATGGTGAAGCAGACGAAGCTCTTCGTGACCTTCAGGCGCGAGGTCTCCGATGCGACGACGGGCAACTGTATGCGCGGGCCGCTCACCACCGCACGGATGCCAGGCCCGTTGGACCGCTTCCCGAGATGCGCGCCCGCGATCGGGCAGAGTACGTGGGGCACGGTGAACACCTTGGCGTTGTGAGCGGGCGCGACGGTTTAGCGGACCGAATTGGCAACTCACCACTCCCGATTTTGCTGCAGAGCAACACACGCTAAGCCGCGTGAGCGGACCTTGTTGGTTGCCAAGTTGATCGGACACGATGCCGCACGATGTCGCGCTTGCTGTGATGTGCGATCACGGGGCGCTCGCGGTAAAAGACACCGCGGGCCGCTGGCGTTTTTCGCTTCACAAAGGTGGCAGGGACCGGGAGGATCGCAAATAAACTTCGAAGTGCGGTAAGCCCTTTACTGAATTCGCACTCGACGCACAAGTGGCTTTCCGACTACGGTGTCAACGCGCTCGTTCAGAGTTCGCATCGGTCTAACGCGAAACGAGCATGCCAACAATCAAGCCCCCTAATCCCGCCAGGACGATTGCCTTCCAGGGATTGTCGTGCACGAAATCATCTGTTGTGTCGCTCGCAGCCCTGTAGTTTTTAACCAGGGCATCTTTCATATCAGCGAGCTTCTCCTTTGCACTTGCACGTGCGTCACCACCGGATGATTTGGATGATTGATTGTCCCACGACTGGGATGCTTCCCGGAAATCGCCTGCGCCGGCGGTGGCGGACGGCTTAGTATCGGCTTCCGAGGCGCCGTGGTTCGCGCTGGTCGGAAATTTATAGGTCTCGCCAGCCTTCTCCGTGACGAGGAAGTTGACCGGTTCAAGCCCGTCGGTGGTCGCCATGAGTTCCTCCTTAAAGGTGTTCGGGAAATAAGCCAACCCGTCGTGCTGGGGCATCGATCCGTGAAGAAGGCTCGATCGCCGCAATCGCGATTAGGCAGCGTGGGCATCGTGCAGATGAAATCCGAAAACAAAGGGGACTGCACATACGTTCCGTGGGCTGTCCCCAACCTTCCCTATGTTCAAAGAGGCGGCTTATCGACGGGTCGGACAGCAGGACTGTCATCTGTTCCAGTCGTTCTTTGGACGTCAACTTCGGTGCCACGTACCGTATCGTTGACGGTCTCCGTTCTCGTCGAGGCTTCCTTCCCGACCAGGACCTCTTCGACGACGCGCGCGGTCTTGGCGATCACGGGCTCTTCAGCCGTCTCGCGAATCTCTACCGAGCCTTCCTTCAGATCGGCCGCGGTTGCGAAGGTCTGGCGTCCAACATGCGCATCCACTATCCGAAGTGGCTGCTCTACAGCGCGGTGGTCCTGCTTGTGCTCGCCAACGTGATCAATATCGCGGCGGACCTCTCGGCGATGGGCGCGGCAGTCGGACTTCTAATACCCGGTCCACAGGAACTGTTCGTGGTCATGCTCGGTGGCCTGTCGGTCGTCCTGCAGATCTTTGTTCCCTACGACCGGTATGCGCGCCTGCTCAAGTGGCCGGCGCTGGCGCTCCTCGCGTACGTCGCAGTTGCTCTCATCGTGCCGATCCGGTGGGCCGATGTGGCTCAAGCCATAGTACGGCCGCGCGTCTCATTGACGTCGGACTATCTGACAACGGTCGTCGCCGTGCTGGGCACCACCATCAGCCCGTATCTGTTCTTCTGGCAGGCTTCGCAGGAAGTGGAGGAAATGCGCTCGGAACCGGGCCAGGGACCCTTGCGTCGCGTGCCGCATCAGGCGCCGGCGCAACTGCGCCGGATCAACTTCGACACGTGGATCGGCATGGGTGTGTCGAATGTCATCGCGTTCTTCATCGTGCTGACGGCGGCGGCGACGCTTCATGTGCATCACATCGATGTCAAAACGTCGGCCGACGCGGCGCGCGCGCTCGAGCCGATCGCCGGACGCTTCGCGTATGTCCTGTTCGCGCTGGGCATCATCGGTACGGGATTGCTGGCGCTTCCCGTCCTTGCGGGGTCCGCCGCGTATGCCGCCGCAGGCAGCTTTCGCTGGCGCAGCAGTCTCGCGCTGCATCTGACGCTCGCACGCGAGTTTTATGCGGTGATTGCGCTGTCAATTATCGGCGGGGTGGTGATCACTTTCATGCACTTCGACCCGATCCGCGCGCTCTACTGGAGCGCGGTGATCAATGGTCTGGCCGCCGTGCCGATCATGGTGATCATGATGCTCATGGCCCGAAGCCGCCGCGTAATGGGCCAGTTCGCGGTCCGCGGCATTCTGGCGTGGGGCGGATGGCTCGCGACCTTCGCGATGGCGATCGCGGCAGTCGGTATGTTCGTGCCGGGGTAAGCGTCCTTGCCTCGAGGAGAAGCCGGCCGCAATGGGCCGGCACGAGCCTTATCTGAACAAGGTCATTTGCAGCACCTTGAAGATCACGAGGCCGACCACGATCACCAGACAACCGTGCAGCAGCCGATCCAGACCCGCTCCGAGAGCGTCATGTTTTGCGATGCGAGCGTGTCGAGCGGAGGCATGCGCCATGTGCGCTGCGATCGATCGGCGCTTGGGGCGCGTACGGAGTCGAGCTGGTGAAGCAGCAGCACCGTGGCCACGCAGCCGACGATCGCGAATGCCGTGCCGCCGTCCAGCACTTCGATGATCGTTTCACCACTGGTGTCCCGGTACATCACCGAGGCGGTGAGAGTGATCGACAACATCACGAGTACCCAGACCACCGAGCCCGTGAAGAGGTTCAGCTTCTTCGAGCTGACCACGGACCGAGCACGTTCTTGTCATTGCAGAGCAGCATCAGGAACACGGTCGCGCTCGGCAGCAGCGCAGCAGCAGGCCCGCAAGCGTCTGCACCGGCTCGGTCAGCAGGCCGAGCGGGCTGTCGCGAATCAGCATGATCGCCGCTGCGAGCGCGACGATGCCGAAGTACACCAGATAGAAGCCCTTCGCATCCGTGACGCCGCGATGCAGCGAGCACCTAATCTTAAACGCGTCGCCGATCGCATAGGCGGTGGACAGGAACACGCCCGCCGCGCCGATGATGCTCGCGTCGATTAGCGCGACCGCGAACAGCGTCGCGCTCGTGCGGCCCGCGTACTTCCCGAGGCCCGCGATCACGCCGCCCGCATCGGTGAAGTTGCCGGACTCGGGATGGCCGGCGAACAGTGCCGCGGTGAAGCTCATCATCGCGACCGCGCCGATCAGCATGAACGCGATGCCGATCCACAGGTCCGCCTTTTTGTACTTCATGAAGCGCGGCGTGACGCGCTTGCCGATCACGTAGCTATGCCTGAAGAACAGTTGCCACGCGCGACTGTCGTGCCGACGATGCTCGATCACGAGCAGCATCACGTCGGACAGCTCGGCGTGCGCGGGCCAGTTTGGCACGAAGAAGTTCGAGAGGTTCGAACCGTTCAGCAACCTGAGCCGCAGCAAGTGCACAGAAGAATTCCGCGACCTCCTGCGGCCCGTGCCTCTTACCAGCGAATGGGATGATCTCGGTCGGCCCAGGTATGAACCAGTCGACATCAGCGGCGAGCGTTTTCAGGACGCCATCGATATCGGCCGTGCTGAAAGCAGCATACGCCTGCTGCACGAGTTGAACGTTTTGTTGCTGGTTCATTGCCCCTCCCATAATCGCCACGCAGCTTTCGAGGACGCCCATCGGCGGACGACCTTCGCACAGATGTCGTTCTAACGCGAGCGAGGCCTGCGGCGCGAGCTTCGAAACGTTCATCACGGCATCAACATTGGGTACAAAACTGGAAGCGCGCACGCCGTTAGAACGCCGTTCAGCGACATGCCGAGCCCCGCGAATGCGCCGGCTTCTTCGCTAATTTGTAAGGCCCGCGCGGTCGCAATTCCGTGACCCGCCAACCCCATTGCGAGTCCGACGATTTCCGGTCGTCTCACGCGCAGCAGCCTAAGGACAGGCACTGCGATAACCGCACCCGTGATGCCCGTCATCACCACCAATACCGCCGTCAGCGACGGTATCCCGCCGATTTTCTCGGAAATACGGATCGCGATGCCTGCAGTCGCGCTGCGTGGTGCGATAGAGGCGATGCTTTGAGCTGATGCGCCCAAGGCTCGTGCAAGCAGTACGGTTGTCGTGATGGCGCCAAGGCCACCCGCAACAAGTCCGCATGCGAGCGGCCAGAACATAGAACGCAGCTTCGGCAGTTGCCTGTTCAGGGGAACCGCAAGCGCGACAATCGCGGGGCCCAGGAGGAAGTGGATGAACTGGCCCCCCTGCATATACGCGGCATATTCAGTGTGAGTTACCCGCAGAAGGAGGATTACCGCTAGCACAGACAACAACACCGGGTTCGCTAAAGGCCTCTTGTTCAGTTTCTCATAGACCGCTTGAGCGACGACGTAGCAAACGACGGTGGCTGTGAGCCAGAGCAGCGGCGTGCGACCGAGATATGTCCACACTAGTGCGAGTTGGTTTTGGTAGTTCATGACCGTTCTCCCAGAGCGACCGCGTCCCTTCCTGCGTTTGACGCGGTTGTTGCCGACAGACCGTTTTCGGCAGATGATACGGCTGCACCGTTGCTGATGAGCTTATGCATTGCTTCGGCGGTGACTGCGGTCATGCAGACCGTCAGAGCGGTCCCCAACAAAATTGTGACCGCTATGGGCAGAAGGTCGCTCTCGACTTTTCCCGCATAGATGACGATGCCTGCGCCCGCTGGAACGAACAGCAGCGACAGGTGCTTAAGGAACGCGAGAGCCGGCGCTTCGACGATGCTTTTTATGTCTTTTGAAAGCCGAAGAGCCCCGAGCAAAAGCAGCATTCCGATAACTGGCCCGGGCACGGGAATCTTCCCGATGAACGAGATAGTCTCGCCGAGACATTGGAAAAGGAGCAGTACTGCAAGTGCCTTGATCATGCGTGCCTCACTAGGTTGCGCCAGCGCGCCGATGGGCTGCCGACGTCGCAGCGCGCTAGCGTTCGATTTAGCCTGCGGTGTCGAAACGGTTATAGCCACTTGAGCTTGAGCTTGAGCGACGCCGACCGACAGTCCAACTAGAAGAATCGTCACCAAGCGCGTTCTTGGAGATGGTGGATATCCTCCGTTAGTGATACGAAAAGCATGAGCACGCCGGGCGACCGCGGGGGGTGAACTATTCGTGGCTAATAAGTCGCGCGATTGAACGACGGGCTCGACGGTCCACTTGGAGCGCACAGGAGGTGTCGGGCAGATGTGTCGCCAGTCTGAAGAGCACCGGAGCAGTGAAGTCGCGCGATGCAGTAAGCGATGCGCGAGGGCGCTTCTTAGCGAGGCGAAACCTCAAAGAGCGCAGCCAACCCTATGCGGCAAGCGCACCAGAATGCCGCTGCACGAGTAAAACGATAGAGCATTCCACGGAATGAAATAGTCTCGTTTAGTAGGGTGGCCGGTACACCCATATGGGGGAGGTGCAGATCATGCGCTTGAGGTCTGAGCTGTCGACGATGAACTCGTTTACCGAAAACAACATCGGTGCGCTGCCGTCGCCACCGCCGCCCGATTGACGAAAGAGCGCCGCGCCACGCTCGCCTGTGAGCCATTCGACCAGCGCAATAGTCGCGGTCGTCGCGACTACGCGCTGCACTGCTACCTCGTTCAAAAGAAACCGAGCGGCACTCGCTGTTGCTCTGCTACTTGCATTCGCCGACACGGGGATAGCGGTCGGCACAGCCGGGCCGCTGAGTTCCGCGGCAGTCACCTATTCGGGTATGCGGCGGCTGTTTAGTGTGACGGCATCGCCGACGTCGTCGCTCTCCGAGACCTCCCGCCGGAAGGCCCGCCTTGAAGCCTTTCGTCACCAGGCACGCTGCCGACTTGTGACGTAAGAAACACTCGATCTACATGGACTGTGAGGCAATACTTACGAAGGCGCGCTGTATCTAGCACTTTGTTTGCGTTAACCGGGCAGATGTCAGCAGAGTGAAAGTGGACGGTCATCGAATCAACGCAAAGCCCTTGCAAAGTGGTGGACCGACAGTTTTTCTGTTAATCGCGAACAAGGACGAGACATGAACCGAAGAAGACGGCAATGGGCATTGAAGAAAAACCTCCTCCGTGCGGCGGTCTTATCTTTTGCCGTATCTTGCGCATCGAACGCCGCTTTCGCCGATGACGAACACCGCGGCCGGGACGACGACCACAGCGGCAGGCATCCGAAGGTCGAGCACGTGCTTCTCGTCAGCTTTGACGGCTTGCACGAGCAGGACGTCGCGCGATGCATCGCGTCCAATGCATGCCCCAACATTGCGTTGCTCGCTAAAGCCGGCACGACCTATACGAATGCCCATACGCCCGGTCTCTCGGACTCCTTTCCGGGACTCGCCGCGCTCGTCACCGGCGGCACACCAAAGACCGCCGGACTCTTCTATGACGTGTCCTATGACAGAACGCTTTACGCACCTTCCGACACGAGCTGCACCGGCCTTCAAGGCTGGAACGTCGTATTTGACGAAACGACGGGCATTGACGCCATGAACGGCGGCGCACTGACGCATCTTGATGGCGGCGGCGGATTCAATCCCCAGGCCATTCCTCACGCGAAGATTGACGGCGTTTGCAAGCCAGTCTATCCGCACGACTACTTGAAGACGAACACCGTATTCGAAGTCATCAAACAAAAATTGCCGGGCGCGCGCACCGCATGGGCGGACAAGCACGCGTGGGGCTATGACTGGCTCAACGGCCCGTCCGGACGCGGCGTCGACGATCTCATGCGAACCGAGATTAACTCGACTGACCCGGCGACTGGCACCGATTACACTGACGTGTACAGCCATACGGAGAAGTTCGATGACCTGCACGTGCAGGCGATCATCAATCAAATCGACGGGAAAGACTCGAAGGGCGATGCAACCGTCGGCGTGCCGACCTTGCTGGGCACCAACTTTCAGACGCTAAGCGTCGCGCAGAAAGCGCCGGTGGCGAAGGGCGGCGGCTACCTGGACGCGAGCTTCACGCCGGGTCCGCAGGTCTCGGCGGCAATCGGGTACCTCGATACATCGCTCGGGCGCATGGTCGCCGAACTCAAGCAGCGTGGTCTTTATCGTTCGACGGCCATCATCGTCACGTCCAAGCATGGCCAGTCGCCGGCAGACCATACGAAACTCGTCAAGAACGGCGACACGCTGTCTAAGCTGCTCGAATCGAACAACTACTTTGATGCGAGCGGCAACTTCGGACAAGCGAATACGAAAAGCGGCAGCCTCAATGACGGGACAGGACTCACCGGTACCGGCTTCATCCAGACCGACGACGTCGGCCTCGTGTGGCTGCGCGATCAAAAGCAGCTAGCCGCAGCCGTCAAGACGCTCAAGGACAACCTGAGCTGCAATGCGCCCGGCATCTGCGCGGATGGTCCGGGAGCTTATATCCTGTATGGCGCGCCGCTGCGCGCGCGCTTTGGCAATCCGGCCGAGGGCCGAACGCCGGACATCATCGTTCAGCCGAACCCAGGCGTCATCTATACGACCAGCACCAAGAAGGACGCAGAACACGGCGGCAATGCGCCGGATGATAACCATCTGGGGCTCGTCGTATTCGTGCCGGGCGCGCCGGGTGCCGGTGAGCGCGTCAGAGATCGAGTCGAGACGACGCAAGTCGCGCCGACGATCTTGCAAATGCTCGGGCTTGCGCCGAAGCTGCTGAAGGCCGTCGTGTCCGAAGGCACACAGCCGTTGCCGGGCTGCGAGGAAAGAAGGTTCTGAGCGTTTCGCGCTGCAGTACCGACGCGTCGGGAAGGTTGCTCACTTCCCGACGTACGGAACGCGCGGGCGCCCCTTACAAGGAAGACCATCTCGCCAGACTCGTTTCCGTTGTGTGAGGCAAAGCAGGTCTTCTCTGCACGATCAAAATGGCTGGTCAGACGACCGTACCGAGTGCGGGCGGCAGAACAGACGACATACGCCGAGCGGGCGATAGTTGAGGAGGATGCGACCGAGACCTTGGCGAGGCTATTGAGTGACACGACGTTACACCGAAGAAGAATGGATCAGCCAGGCAAGGGCACGCCATGGAGATCGTTACAGATATGACGGCTGTGGCTACACCGGGATGGCGACGAAAGTAACCGTCATCTGCCCTCGCCACGGCCCGTTCAAGCAACGCGCACAAGCGCATATCTTGGGGCGCGGATGCCAGATCTGCGGGCGTGAAGAAAGCGAAAAATCTTCGGCGATGGAAATCGAATTTTGCAGGTCGGACGAAGTAGCGAACCGCCGAGCGCCCCATTTCAGGGGCGCAGGGCGACGGAATAGTTAGATCCTTGCCAGCGCTGCTTGTCGATGAGAAAGAAAGTGAATACCCGCGAAGTGCCGGCCTCAGCTGCTTCAGTTGCGAGATCTACATAGTAGATGCCGACGGCCGTCTGCGTGGCTTCCTGATCTTTTGATGTGGCCCAGTCGTCGCTCGACCAGTGCAGGCTAAAAGGCGAGGGTAGGATGATGCGGAGCGTCTTTCCGGCGGCGATAGTCGGCACCGGACGGGCGAAGTTCCAGACTTCCATATCGCGGCGAGCATGCGGCGGCTGACCGGGTTGAGCCTGATATCGCTCCGCCACAACATCGAGCCGGTCGAACACGCGCCCGTCAGAGACCGAACGGACAAGCTTGATGTATTCGGCGTGCGCCCACGCAAGCGGCATCGCTGAGCCGGTCGGACCTCCGAGCACGAAGCTCGTATTTGCCAGATCCGGCATATCCCACACTTGCTCGGGAAGCAACCTGCGCGGCCCCGCAAACTGCTCCAGCGCGCGGAGATAGGTCGTCGCATCGGCACCGGCGGCGAGTTCGTAGTGGCCGCGCTCCCCGGAGAGTAGCGGCCACGGGCGACCCTTCCCGAAAGGCGCGCCGTCGTACCAGGCCTGCCCGTCATTCCCCTGGCCGTATTGGTCGTAGTTGTACCGATAGAAGGCCGGACCTTGTGGCAGCGTTTTGCTTATGACGGCATCGACTACCTTGACAGAGTCGACGATGATTGGGTCATTCGCGGCGCGAACGCCATAGCGCACGAGTTCGAGGAAGCCTGCATCCACGACGGTGTTAGCTCGGCCGCCGTAGCCTCGCATCTGTATTGTGGCGGTGTTCGGATCTTCCGGAAAAATGAAGCCTCCACTGTTGTGGGTCGGCAGGATCCGAATGTAGTGCTGTGCGATGCCAGGAACGAGTGTGCCTTGCGTGGTCACGCACCATGGCTCAAGATGCGCTTCCAAAAAGTCCGCATACTCAAGAAGGAACTGAGCGGTTGCAGCATCGGTCCATTGTGCCGCACAGACCAATGCGGCGATGTTCGTGGCCAGTGTCGACGGCGAATAGCCTTCCTGTTCTTCCCAGCGCTCCTGCGCAGTCATGGGACCGTTCGCGATCAACGCGCCCGCCGCGGCTAACACCATCCCGGCGGGATCGAACTGGCCTAGCAGATTAGCCTCGCGCAGGTGGTAGGCGAGGATGATGGGAAACGAGTATTCGTCGAGCTGCTTGGCGTCTGGCAGCCACGGGTCCCCGTCGATGAAAAACTTCTGCGGGAAGCTTCCATCTTTCGACTGCGACGCAGCGAGAAACATGAGTCCGCGAAGTGGCGGATCTTGGGCGCCGGCGGCAAGCAACGCGAGCGCACTTTGGGACATATCGCGCGGCCAAACCATGTGGTAGCCGGCAGCCAGATCCCGCACTATCTCGCCCCACGGGATGCTCAGCGAAGCCACAAGCGCGCCGTTGGCCGTCTTGTCTTCATGCGCAAGCAAAACGTTGCGGCTCAAGTCGAAGAGGGCATCGCCGTCGCCCGTGACGCCCGCCTTGGGCTTAAACGGTGCTTCGACCGCGTCATGCCAACCTTCGAGGAACACGCCCCGGTGGCTGTATGTGCTCGAAGGGTCGTCAAAGGGATAGGCTAGTGCCTCTGACACCGCGATTAACGCCTTGTTGGGTGTGCTGGCGGTAATGTCCGTCGGCTCGTCGACGCAGAACGCAAGCGCCACCACGAACTGATTCTTACCTGCGCGATGGATCTCCGCTGTGAGCGCGACGTATCCGTCCTTGGCTGCGTCGTAATTCCAGACCGGCAAGCGCCGGTTGGCAATGATGTCGGTCCAGCCATCATTCACACCAACGAAGCCGCAACTCGTCATACCGAACCCGCAGTCGGCGCCCAGTGCGAGCCAGTAGTTGCCGCGCGTTGCTACCAGACGATCGCCATTCGCGGTGCTGGCTCGGTGCGCGACGTTGCCTGCGCCATACCCGCCCATGTGAGGCGCCAGCAACGCATAGATGTGCAGTTTGTCGAGGAATGCCTGATCACCTTGCAGTGTCACGCGAACCAACACGCACGGCGAACCCTTTTCGGCTATTACGTCCTGCACGATGACGTAAGGCTGGTCTTTCGCGCGAGATGTGATTCGGAAGGATAGGGCAGGCGCGTCGGGCCATTCACATTGGTGATCGAAGTCTTTCTGCGCGTCGTGATAGAAGGTCGCGCCGTCGGTGATGATGAACTGGAAGTCGCGAATTTGAGGGGTGTCGACATCCGGAAAGTAGATCTCCGTGACAACGCCGCCGGCTGCGGTGTACCAGACCTGGCTCGAAAGCGAGTACGCCGTGCCGACGGCATCCTTGTCCGCGCGGCTCCAACTTAGTGGGATGCCCGGTGCGCCCGGAGCCGGATTCGAGTCAAGCAGCGCTGCCATCGTCTGTTCCCTTATTGTCGGGCTGCGGAACACGTCGTCGTGCAAGCGAAGCGGGCCAACCGGACGGAGACCGGCTGCATGCGCGCCCAATGATCATAGACGATACGAGTGGATTTCGAAGGCCGTCGTCCCAACGTCGTGACCGAACTAACTCACGCAAGCTCCGCCCTTCGGGAAGTCTTCGACGGGACGTAGCCGGCCTCTTCGCCCCTTAATGAAGACGGTTCGTGCTTGCGCAACCTCAAGGCAGCGCAAGCACGCCGTTCAGTGTCAGCTCACCGCACCCTGCACCTTCGTGCCATCCGGCCGGCCCAGCCCGGTACAGGCATCCCATCCGGTCGTCCGAGAATGGCAGTGCAGTTGGTCTGTTGGTGGTGGGAGCGCATGTCCGTGCCTTCCAGCACGTCAGTTCCTCCTGCGATCGCTTGAGGCAACTGGCAACAACCGACGGTATGCGTGCCTGGTTTCTCCGGACCGCTTCAATCTTGAAGAACGGCCTCGGTGCTGAACGGTTCGGGGCGTCCGCTCCCTGGCCCGCGTCGGCGCGAACGCCCCTCTTGGTGGCCGAGCCAGGCATCCGCAAAAAGGGGCGATTAGCGGAGCGCTTAGCAGAATCGACGAGGCTGCATTACGATCTTCGTCGCGTGCCAAAGCGCCCGACTTACTGGTTCGCCTTTGGGTCAGCTTGCATGGACCATTACTCGAGTGGCACTCACCGGAGAAATCAATGAAGTCCTTCGCCTTGATGAGCGCGACAATTTTGTTCGTCACTCTGTCGGCCCACGCGCTTGCCGACGACGCAGCGGATTGCAAAGCGGCCGATGGCACGTTACTGACCGGTCATGTCGTTTCGGCACCGACATTTAAGGACGGAATGTTCAAAAGGGGCGTGGAGCTGTCTCACACGCATCTGAACTTGAAAGGGACTGATGGTCGGACCTACGACGTCGCCATCGACAACGTCTTCGCCTCGGGCTATCAAAAGAACGTAAAAGGCGTTCCGTCGCCGCTGAACACCATCCAGGTGGGCGACGCGCTGGAACTTTGCGGCATACCGTTCAGCGGCGGGATCCACTGGGTACACAACAATTGCGGCGACACGCCGACGCCGTCGGATCCGAACGGATGGATTAAGAAGGTGAGCGCGGACGGTAGCGTCGGACAGAATTTGGAAGCCAGCCAGACATACTGTTATCTTTGGCCGCATCATTAACACGCGCATTCATCGCCGATCGTCGGTGGCGCGCCGCTGCAGCGCCGAACGGCGTGCGGGCAAAGAGCGGCATCGCGCCGGCCCGGGAGGGTCTGCACTGGGGCGCCGCCGCTCCATTCATGCCACGCGGCGCGATCTCTCCGTGACGGCGGCCGCCGGGCACGGTTAGGACTCGGCGAAAATCGTTCGCATTGCCTTTCACGACGCCGAGCGACGTGCCATCAAGCAACTTTCGTTCAGGCCATTCGGTCGGATGGTTCTCGCAACGGACATCTTATGACGCTGACCGGCCAAGAAGCGCCATTCGTACCAGACATGGTCGAGCCATCCAAGCGTCGGCTTCACCCGGTGATCGGTCATTCAATTTGCAGTGCGAAAGCGCTTACTTGCTGACCACTTGTCATCCAACAGTCCTCACGGTGTCTTGAGCGGCTTCTTGGCCCAACATGCATTGGGGCAATGCGTCATAGGTGCAGCCACTAGTCATACTCTCGGACTTGATGCATGTTCAATGCATGCGCAACGAACGCAATCCGACTCCGCGTCAAGCGGACGGCTCGCGACCATGCGGGAAAGCCGGTGCGTGCGGTTTTCCCGCAGGACTCATGCGCTAATGTCCCTGCTGCCACTGCAAAAGCGGATGCGTCGCGCCAGCGGGCATCGCCCAGACGCCTCCCGCCGGGATGCTCCAGTCGAGGAAGTTCGACGCGTTGCTCATCTGCGTCGTGGTGAGGCCATTGCTGTCGGGCGGCGCAGTGCCGTTGCCAATGGTGAAGGCGCTCGTTTGCGTCGTCACCGTCCTGTCCCAGTAGACGTTGTTATGGATCGCGCCGTAGTTATAAAACGCGGTGCCGCCGTGAAACGAGCCTGGCTCGCCGGGGCCGCTGACTAGGTTGGCCGCGAACGACTGGTCGATGATTCCGGTCGCCGTGTTGTCGTAGACGAGCCCCGCGTCCTGCGCATAACCTGTCGAATACGACTGCGTGAGGAGCCCCGCATTGATTCCGACGATGCCGCCGGTGCCGCCGTGCGAGCCGCGACCGACCGAACCGGCGACGAACGACTGAGAGATGGTCCCGTAGTTGTCGCCCACGAGGCCGCCCGCAATCCCTTGCGTGAGCACCGATGCACTGCTGGACGATCGCTCGATGGTGCCGTAGTTGCTGCCGACGAGACCGCCGTCGGGACCGCCGCCGTAGATGATGTAGTCGGTGACCTTGCCGGAACTGGACGCGTAGGTGACGAGCCCGTAGTTGACGCCAGCGAGCAGCCCGAACGACCCAACATCCGATCCGACGCCGATGGCCGCGTTGGTGAGGTTCACGTTGCGCACCACGCCATTCGCGCCGACGACGCCGAAAAGGCCCAGCGCCGAGGTGGGTCCGCCCCGGCCGATGTCGATCGGTCCGAACGCCACGCCGTTGATCCGCAGGCTGTTGATTGTGTGGCCCATGCCGTCGAACTGGCCCGTGAACGGCGCGTCGGACAGCGTGGCGACGGGGCCGGGCAGCGACCCGATCGGATTGAAGGACGTCGCGGCGCTCGCGTCGATGTCCTTGCCGAGCGCGTAGTTGGCCGAGACATTTAGCGCGACGTTCTGCAGGTCGTTGAGATTGTTGACGAGCTTGTAAGCGGTGACCTGCGTGACGAGGCCGCTATAGGCTGCTGCGGTCCAGTTCGTGTTGGCGAGCACCGTGCCCGGCGAGTAAGTCCCGTTCATGTCGTAGAGCGCCGTGACGATGCCCGTGCTCTTCGACCAGTCGATCGTCCCGCCATCCGCGATGCTTCCGCCGTTGTCGATGCCGCCGCTGTCCGCACGCAGCGTGAGGTTGCCGCTTCCGGCGTTGGCGATCGTCGTGTTCGCAGCGATCGTTACATTGTGAGTCGCGCCTAGCGTCAAAGCAGCCGCGCCGTTCCACTGCACGTTGCCGTTGACGGCCAGATCGCCCGCCGACGTCTCGACATCCACAGACGTTCCCGCGTTCAGGCTGCGCGACACCGCACCCGCATTGCTTCCGTCGAGGGTGAAGGTCGGTGCGCCGAGCTTCCACGTTGCGGCCAACACCGTCGCGCCGCCCACGTCCAGCGTGTTGCCGCGCGTCTCTACCGTGCCGCCGCTGCCGTTCGCGTTGCGCGCGGACACGTCGCTGTTCACGTGCACGCCGCCCGCGTCCGCGACGAGCCATACATGACCGTCGCGCGTGGCGGTGCCGGTCGCGCGGATCGCGGCGCTGTTGCCCGCGAGCGCATAGACGTTGCCATCGGCGGCTTGCAGGTTGATCTGCGCGGCGCGGATCGCGCCAGCGTTCAGCGCCGTGCCGCCGCTGCCCGTCTGCACGAACACCTGCTGGCTGCCCGATGCATCCTGCAACAGCATCTGACTGCCCGCCGCGAGTTCGGCCGTGCCCTGCGCGGCATCGATGCTGCCGAGATTCGCCGCGAGCGTGCGCGAGACGAGAAAGACATCGCCGCCGCTCGACCCGATGCGGCCCAGATTCACGACGGCGCCGTTCCCGCCGCCCGACAGCGTGAGTGCGCCGCCTTGCATGAACGCGTTGTTATCGGCATCGAGCGTAGAGGCGACGAAGCGCCCGCCCGTCGCAATCACGCCGGTCGGTCCGACGAGCACGCCGTGCGGGTTGATGAGATAGACGCTGCCGCTCGCGTTGAGCGAGCCGAGAATCACCGACGGATCGCCGCCCGTGACGCGGTTGAGCGTCGCGCCGCTACCGTTGTTGAACGTGACGGTGCGGCCATTGCCGATTGAGAAACTGCACCAGTCGATCACGCCGCGCGACGTGGACTGGTTGATCGTCAGCGCCTGTTCGCCGCCGCTGATCGAGCCGCCGCCCGCGATAAACTGTCCGCCTTTCGGCAAGGGTGGAGCGGCTTGCGCCTCGATGCTGGATAGCCCCGATGAAGCCGTGGCGAGAAGCAGCGCCATCGTCAGTGGACGAAGCCGCAAACGGCGCGCGCGGTTCCTGGGATGATGAGAAAGGCGGGAGTGTCGAGCGGAACGCATCGACAATGCAAAACTTGAGTTGAGCTGCATATACCCTCCAGACGGAATCAGACATGCGATCGTCGTCCGGCCGCTGGTGAAGCTCACCGCTGGATTTCAAAGGGCGTCAACATCGACGTGCTAGCGGGCGCAAAGATAGTATCAACCCGGAACCCGGCTAGCGGGGATTTGTACGTTCGTTCAATGCGCAAGGCAGTGCGCGGCGGTGTACTGCAGGCGTGGTCGCAAGGCGGCTTTCATGAAGTTCAGCATTGTCGGCGACGCTCATGCCGTTAGCCATGTTGAAGAACGGGTTCCCTTCGCGCTAGAGGACCGAGCGCGGCGCTCGAAACTGCGATCTTCGGCAGCCGGCCAATAGTTGCCGTTCGCGCAACACAGAGAGCCGTCATTCCAATGGCCGGTTCACTCCGGAATCCGCCGGATGCACAATGGAAGCGGTACGCGACTCGTTACCAATAGCGGTTCTGCCCTGCAGCTAGAAATGTGCGCTACCGCATATATGAGTGTCCATCTCACCTCCAAACGGTTGACCAACTACTAATGTAATTGAGAGACACCGTTTCATTCCCTTGTAATTCGGACGCGAGATCAAGTTTCTAAGTGGTTTCGCTGAGAAATCTGCGAGGGAACGGCAACGGACTGGAACCAATCCTCCTGGCAGGAAAGGTAGGCATATCAGAAAGAGGGGTGTCAAATGCCTAAGAAAGATTTTCCGATCAATAACGTTGATAAACTCGTGGCTAGTGGAAAGGCAATTATATCCGGCGACAGAAGCGTTATTCTATCTACGGTGCAGAGCGCAATCCGGAGTGGTCAATCCACAACATTTTATGTTTCCCGGGAGCAAGGTTTAGCTATTTTGCGCTGGTACTGGACCCCTCGGCTAAGTATCCGTCAACGCATCCCGTGTTGACAGGAGTTCAATCAGATATCGAGGATTTTCCGCAGTAGACCGTACGAGACGCGCCAGTGTCCTTCGGAATCTGTCACGGCGATGGACGCCGTTTTCGCATTGAGTCTGACGACGGTGCCAACACGCTCGTTCAGATGCTTGTCGGTGAATCCCACGGTGTCGCCGATGAAGAACTCTTCGGGGCGCTGGCGAGGTGGCGGCGCTTCCTTCTGAGTTGGGGCTGCGGTGGCATCGAGGAGAATCGCCGCATACAACACTGCCCATCGGCGGCGAGTCACGTTGTCCTGTACGACCGCTTGCGTATGTCGCAGCTCGGTGACAGTGCCTTCCAAAGGCGGTCCCAACGGATTGTCACCGATGTATCTGACGGTCATCCCAATGTGCAGTCGTTGACGGACTTCGAGAATGCGTCGGGGGTCATCGAGCATTTTGCCGATGGTCAGATATAGGCGATACAACTCGGCGCTGGGCGCCTGCCGAAGGGAGTCCAAGATGTCCATGAATGTCGGGGTAGTTAGTGGCCAAGCGGCAGCAGTTCATGCACGCGATTGACGGGATACGACGGCAACTTTTCCAGTGTTTCCTTCAGCCATGCATACGGTTCGAAACCGTTTAAGCGAGCCGTCCCGAGCAATGAATACATTGTGGCCGTTGCACGAGCGCCTCGCGGCGAGCCCGCGAAGGTCCAGTTGACTCTTTTAGAGAAGCATTTCGATAAAAGAGTTTATCGTCAGTTCGCAGTTATCGAAGGCTAGCCGCGTGAACAGCCGATGGTCAGTGCCGAAGTCCTGCATTTCCCGGACATCGGCATCGATTTGGACGGGTCATCTGAAGCGCTCCAACCACGAACTATCCATAACTACAGGGTCTGCAGGAACCGAAGGAGATCATCTTTCGGTCGGTATCGGATAGGCGCATGCGATGGTGCTTGGAGTGCTTTCAACGCCCGCTCCTTCATCTGCAGGTCCGCTTCGACATAGTGATGGGTTGTGACGGGACTCTCGTGTCCGAGCCACAGCGCAATGATAGTATCGGGAACCCCCGATTGCAGCATGTGCATGGCAACCGAATGACGAATGAGGTGCGGAAAGATGCGACGTTGGGCAAGCTCTGGAAATTGTCGCGATGCAAGCTGGACGGCGAGCTTCAACCGATCAGTGACTCCAACGCGCGTAAGAGACGCCCCAGATCGTCCCGGGAACAGAGGTTCCTGTGAGTCACGTGGATATCGCCGTAGCCAGCGCTTGAGCTCTTTGGCGGTGTCCGGCCACAGCGGGACCGAGCGCTCCTTCCGACCCTTGCCGTGAATGCAAACCCAAGATGTCGGTCCGAGGATGAGGTCGCAGACGCGCATGCCAATGAGTTCCGAAACACGGGCGCCCGTGTTGTAGAGAGTTGCTAGCATGATGCGATCTCGCTGCCCGGTCCATGTTCCAGGATCCGGAGCCGCGAGGATCGCTTCGATATGCTCGCGGGACAAAAAACCCAATAGTGGGCGCTCAAACCGCTTCATGGGGATTGCCAGTACCGACTGCGCTATCGCCATTGCTGACGGTTCCTCGAACGACACGAATTCCATGAACGACCGAATGGCGGCAAACCTCGCATTTCGGCTACGGGTTGAATTGTGTCGATCCTCTTCAAGGTGTCGGAGAAAGTCGAGGACGAGTGACCCGTTGAGGTCTTCGATCGTGATATCGCTGGGCCGCTTATGCAAGCGTTGATTGGCAAAGGTCAGTAGCAACCGGAAGCTGTCGCGATAAGCCGTGACAGTGCAGGGGCTCGCATGTCGCTGTTGCAACAAGCGCTGCATAAAGAATTTCTGCACGAGGACGGCAAAGGGTTGGGTTACGGATTGGCTCACGATGCACCTCCATGAAAGCGTGCGAATTGCCGGGCAGCAATCGCCAGAAGTTCGGGCGTTGCCGTTTCATACCAGTACGTGTCCGTGATCTTGACGTGTCCAAGGTAAGTCGACAAAGCTAGAATGTTGCGATCTAGGGTCATGCCGCGTGCAAGCCACTCCTGCAAGCGATGGCAGACGAACGAGTGGCGGAGATCCCTTAGTCGCGGAGCGGGATGATCCCCTCGAGTACGCCACTTCAAGGTCGTACGCAGTAGTCTGAAAGCACGCTGGATGCTTCGTGTCGATGCAGGCCGACCGTAATCGAACATGAAGAATGCGTCGGTGTTACCCGCGAAGGGATCGAGGTCACGCTTCCTCACGTAGCTGCGCAACACTCTTCCGACGGTGCGATGTATTGGCACCCAACGCGACTTGCCAAATTTTGCATTTCGGATGTGTAGCCGCTGTTGCTCGAGATCGACATCAGAACGGGTGAGTCGCGTCGCTTCCGAGACGCGCAGGCCCGTTGCCGCCATCAATCCAAAGATCGTCTTACAGGTCAACGCACGCAGGCCACCGGAAGGATATAGGCGATCGCAGGCTGCCAACAGGTCAAGGACCTCATCGTCAGTAAAAACATGCGGCGCCAGACGTCGATGGGCATGGCCAAACAGGCACCGGGGCGGAATCTCGGTTGCGGCATCGAACTGGCGACAATAGGAAGCAAAGGGGCGAAGCACCTCGATCCGGCGTGCAGCCGTCAGCGCTCGGCCACTGTGGGAATCACTGGCCCACTGAATCGCAAGTCGTACCGTCAGCGGTCCAGAGTGGCCGAGCTGCTCGGCGAAGCGTGCAAACTGCCGGAGTTGCGTGCCCTCAGTTTCAAGCCGAAACCCTGCACGTCGGCGAAGGGCCAGGTAATCGTCAATCCAGGTCGAAAATGGAGTGTGAGAGTTCACGGGCGCCTCCCTGGCCATGAAAGAGCGACCCGCCGAAGCGCGAGCAAATCGACTTTCGCGTAAATCGTGGTCGTGTCGAGGCTGCGGTGTCGCAACAGGTCTGCGATCTCTTTGAACGGTGCACCGCGCTGTACCATCCGGCATGCTATGGTGCGCCGAAATATGTGCGTGCCGCGCACACGCTGCTGCAGACCACATCGATCTGCAGCGTGGCGAACTGCGCTTCGGACCAGGTCCACGCTAGCCGCTGCATTGAGCGGTGGCCGATGGCGAACGAATACCTCGCGCCTTGTTGTTTGTGGGCGCCCGTATCTTAGATACGTTGCAATCGCCTGGCCGGTCAATCGTGGTAGCGGCACGACGTCGGTCCGCCTCCCCTTGCCGCGAACCCTCATTACTCCGGCGCGCCAGTCGATGTCATCCAGGCGCAGGTGCGCGACCTCAGCACGTCGCAAGCCAAGGTCCAAGAGGCAGCGCGTAATTGCGAAGTCGCGCATGCCTGTAGCGCTATCGCGATTAAATGCATTGAGCAGTTGCCTGATCTCGGCAGGCGTGAGAAAGTTGGGCAGTCCAGCTAGGCGCCAAAGAGCGACCCGTGGCAGTGCCGCGATGAGTGATGTTGTGGATGTTCCGCAGCTAGCCTTGAACCGGAAATAGCTACGCAGCGAGAGGACTACGCTGTTGACCGAACCCGGTCCGAGTCCAGTCGTGCGACGCATCACGAAACGAACGACATCCGCAGATACGAGCGTCGAAACGCGAACCGTGCTCGTGCCGAATCGATCAACAAGAAACTGACGGACATCTCGCAACCGAACAGTACAGGTGCTATTTGCAAGGCCACGGACTTCTATGAGATGACGCTCAAAACCCGCCAGTTCTGCTGCAATCGACGTGGAAACACTTGGGACGGGTTTAGTTTGAGCGTTGCCGAGCATGGCAAAAAAGTGCTTCAGGGCAGCGCGAGCGTCGACTTCCGTGCGACAGCATTGACGGGCGCATCGGCAATGAGGCAGATGAACATGAAGAAATTGGTTGACTTGCGACTCGCTGAGATCGCAAAGAGCAACATCCCGTTGTGAGACCCAGTGAACAAAGTGCGCGACGCTCCTGAAGTAGCGCTCAACTGTGTCCCGTGCATAACCTCGTTCAGCCAGATATCGGACGTACCTGTCGGCTTCCACTTCCACTTCAGCTCTGGCGAACCATCGTTGGGCAAGAATATTCCCCGGTTTGAGTCGTGAGGACATGGGCATGGCAACTCTCCTCGCAATAACGAAACTGCACGAGGAAAGTACTGCAAATTATGGAAGGTCGCCGAACGAGGGGGCAGAGCCGGGACGTCGCGCGCTCAGGTGCTATATTCGCGATCTTACGCTTAGCCTTCGATAACTGCGAACCGACGATAAACTCTTCCAAGAGCAATCGGCCGGATTTGCCGTTCCAACGCGTTGTTGTCCGGTAACAGAACTCCGCTCTCTGTGTAGCGAATCAGCGCTTGCCAATGACGCAACGCGTAGCCAAACGCTTTGGCGAGGGGTGCCTGAGTCGGCAAGCCAATGACGTTGCCTTCCAGCCATTGCCGGAACTTTGCAAGTACCGGTAAGGCCTCAGCTTGCCGCGCCGCATATTTGAGGTCGGGTGTCTTATGGTTGATTCGCGACTCTATTGCGTATAGCTGGGCGATCCACTGCAGCGCCTGTGCAGCGAGCCCCGGCCTGCTTTGGGTCTTGGCGATTTCAAAGAACCGACGACGGCAATGCGCCCAACAACCCACCGCGATGATGTCGCCGGTCTCATAAAGGGCCTCGTGCCCGCTGTATGCGTCGGCCTGCAAGTAGCCCTTGTAAGTTCGTAGGTAACCCTGGGGATGCGAGCCCGCGCGCGATTCAGCGAACTGGAACACGACCGCCGGAGGGTGATCGACCCAGACACCGTTCTCCTCGCGTTGGCCCGCACCCAAATAGCCCCATAATCGCGCAGTGCGGGTGGTCTTACGGCCCTTCTCAAGCAAAGGCAGTGTCGTGTCGTCGACATGCATGCGAGGCGCCTGCAACTGGTGCGCACGCAGCGGAGGCATAAGCACGCCAAGCAATTCTGCTGCGGCTAACTTCCATTCGCACAGCGTGGCTCGCGGCAGGTGAATTCCACGGCGCGCATAGCGCATCTCTTGCCGATTCAATGGCAGATGATCAACGTAGGTGTTGACCAGGATGTTCGCGAGCAGACTCGCGCTCGCATTGCTCTTGGGCAGCGGCGAGGGCTGAGCGCTCGCCGTCACGATGGTCGACTCGCCATCCTTCTTCGCTGCATACTTGAAGCGGATGTGTTCGATGACCGTGAGCCTTGACGGCTCGTAATGCAGCGTCTCGCTACGCTCTTCGCCGATGCGCTCAAGCGCGTCGAATGCGGCCTTCTGTTCGTCGCTCAGGTCATATTCGATGCGCGTGCGTGGCAAGTCCTTTGGCAACGCGGGGCGTCCTTTCCGGGTGTGCCCTGTGACTTGAACCTTCGCGGGCTCGGGAGGAACGGGAATATCTGTGGCGGCGTCGAACAGCTCGGCCTGACCCGCCAGGCGCTCGGAACTCGCGCCGAAGCGAGCGCGATTGAGCTGCGCGATCTGATGCTGAAGGCTCTCCAGTTGCTCCCACAACACGCACGCGAGCCGATTCTGTTCGAGTGCAAAGGCTTGCAGGGCCTCGAGCTCCAGTGGCAGATCCCCGGCAGTGACGGCGGCGGGCAGCATGTCAACCATGATGCCCAACTCGCGCGACGTTTACAAGCTTCGGTGAGCGCTGTGCGCGATTCAGGGCAGCGTTTAAGCCACGCGCGTCACCGCGACGGCGCGATGAGGCTCGCGCGCCGGAATCTCAATACCTTCGAGCCACGCATTGAGTTCCGCAAGCGTGAAGCCGCGTTGTGCGAGCGAGGCCGGTGATGGGAAATGTCCGTGTTCAAGTCGTTTGTACCAAAGCGCGAATCCGGTACGGTCCCAATAGAGGCACTTCACCTTCGTGCGGTCACGCCCGACGAACACGAACAAGTTGCCCGAAGCCGGCTTCTGCGCAAGCAGCGGTTCGACCAGATACGACAGAGTGTCGATCGACTTGCGCATGTCGACCGGCTCGCGGCAGATGTAGGCTCGAACATCAGCGGCGATCAGCACCGTGCACCGCCAAGCTGGCCAAGCACGAAGCGCACGATGCGCTCGGCATGCACGCCACTCATTTCGATGCGAACGCCGGCGATCGATAACGTCACGCGATCACGCGTCGACGATGATGACGTATCGGCCGACGCAGATGATGGTGTCGCCGCAGGCTCACCTTCGAGGCGAGCAATGACGAACGCGGCGTCGGCCGTCACGGCCAGCGGACTCGTTGCAGGCGTCTCGCCCGTAAACTTCTTGCGCCACAATCCAAAAGTGCTGACGGCAAGACCCTGTTCGCGACAGAAGCGCCGAGTGCCAACGCCGCTCATCTTCCATGCGGCGACCATCTCTCGCCAGAATGCTTCGCCTTGGCGAGGGCGCCGAGCGCCCGTTCGCACGACAGCTCGCCCCATCACGTCGTCGTCCATCGCATCACTCCCATCACTACGATGGCGAAACGTTCGCATCATGCACCCTGACACTCAAGACGGGATGCGCTGACAGATACTCGGCTAATAGCAGAGACAGGTCTGAAATCGGTACCGGATAAAGAGATAGCTATGATTGAGAAAGAACTAGATGTTAAAGTGATTGGGCAGTGCTTCTCCAATTACCTTAAGTGCCCTAACGGGCACATGTATGGCGCATACGAGTTTATAAAGCAGGGTGTCAGCGAGCACGGACCGGAATTCGTGAAAGGTGCCGTGGAGGCTCAGGATAGTCCATAATCCGCGTTACCCCTTCAGGTTGGGAGGTCTGTCCTGAGTGCCAGGCGATGATAGTTAGCGGGGGGCACTACTATAGTTTGGGCGGCGGCCGATATTATTGTTGTCGCGGTAAGGCGTTGGTAGACCTATGACGCCATCATGCGCCTTCTATAGAGGAAGAAGATCCGCTGTCCCGGCGGGGTCGACCTGGGGGACTGCTGATCTTACTTTGAAATCGGTGCCGATGTCCCGGTGTCGACCGCCCCACCGGTGGCATGGCGGCACTTCGATCGTGATGCTCTTTCCTGCTACGCCAAGACCTCCGTCCGTACTGGCGTAACGACTGACGGACGCAGCATCTCCGGACGACCGCTTCAGACTTGGAAGCTGCCGTCATGATTGGAGCAGATGGGGTGGCTAAGATGGGTCGGCTACGGCCGACTGGGACTCGTTCAACTCCCGCGTTGATCATTAAGATCCGTTGTCAAATCCATTCTTCTCGAACACCACGGGGGGCATTGCCGCTTCGTTGACATGCAAACGGAAGATGTCCGGCCGGGCGTAGTGGCCCGCGACGTCAAAGTCATATTTCCCGCGGGCAAGGTCGGCCACGAGCACTGCGTCCTGCTCAAAGATGGGGCCGGCTATCAGCTGCCCAAGCGGGCTGACGATGCAGCTTCCACCGCTCATCAGCACAGTGGACGGATCGTTGCCCTGGATTGCGGCATACTCGGTTGGGCAATCCGATCGGCGCAAATGCTGGCAGGCCGATAACACAAAGCAACGCCCCTCCAAGGCTACGTGCTGCATCGAGGAAGCCCATGTCGGCCGACTGTCGGCGGTGGGAGCGCAGTAAATCTGAACGCCTTTGGCGTACATCGCCATACGCATTAATGGCATGTAGTTTTCCCAGCAGATGACTGCCCCGACTCTACCAAGCGGCGTGTCGAAAACCGGCAGAGTCGACCCATCGCCATAGCCCCAGATCAGCCTCTCGCCGGCAGTTGGCATCAGCTTGCGATGCTTCCCGAGCATCACACCGTCCGGACCATAAAACAAGGCAGTGCAATACAACGTGCCATGGTCCCGCTCAATTACGCCGATCACGATGTACTGTTTGTGGTCGGCGGCGATCTCCCCCAACCGGCGAGTGCCGGGACCTGGCACATCAACAGCGCTGTCGTAATAACGGCGATAGTCGTCGCGACCGGCGGCGGTTCTTCCACCAATTGTCGAGCCGAAATCGAGCCCCTTCGGATAGGCCGAGACAAACGCTTCAGGAAATACGATCAGTTGCGTGTCCTGTCGCGCCGCGTCGGCGGCCAACATCGCAACTTTGTCGATCGTTTTGTCCACATCGAAGACGACTGACCCCGATTGCACAACCGCAGCACGTCGGTTCTGTTGCATCAGAGTTCTCCACTACACGTAGGCGTTGAGATTGAAAATCTGGCTCGCTCCAGCTAACTTGAACGCGTTGTCGTGGCTTCAGATCCGGCGCATCGAAGCTCGATCCCTAATGGTTTGAGCTGGATAACTTGCCGATCGCCGACAAGGACGCCCGGAACTACGGTCACCGAACAGTTGGGTTGCCAGCCGCCGAGCCTTGCTGCGTGTTCATCCGAGAGCGGAACTAGTCGATGGACCACCGAAGCCGAGGCATGAGTTCGAACCGAGAATTCGGTAGCTGTATATTCCGCGATGGTCGCCTATGGCCTATTCGACATTTCGCCAACCATGTACGGCACGAGTTTCACGCCGTCTCGAATTGCCTAATCGTGCACGTTGGATTGCTCACTGATATGCGCATTTCAGTCACTGGCTAGGGGTGTTCGAAGCAGCCCCGGGCGCACCAGCGTCGATCGGAGACGCCTTCTCATGCTCTTGCGCCGACACACGCTGAGAACCTGGCGTTTTCGCATGTTCAGCCGTCCACTTCTCGATGAGCGCGCGATCGTCTGAATCGCCTTGCTCTCCATGTGCGATAGGGGTGAATAGTGAGAGCAAAATAAATGATGTAAGCAGCTTCATAGGACACCCGTCAATAAGCACCTGTTCAACTATTGTTATAGGGCAAAGAAATAGCCGATGCGAGATTCTTGACTGGTACCATTGGCCAGCGTCGACGGTTATCCATGGCAGCCACCAACGGTGGTTCCGAGGGAGGGCGTCAGGCAGTTTCGTTGGCGGCCGCGTGCCGCATGCCAACGCCATTGACTACGGACGTTTCGACTGCGACGAATAGCGGATCTGGCAATGGACGACCCTTTATTCAATTCCGTCAGACACCAACGCATAGGACGGAGACGTGATGATGTCGGCGATAGGGCGCATTCGAATACTAATTGCGGTGCTGGCTTTTGCCTGTTCAACTATCGACGCACAAACATCCGGATTCTGGGGGACGCGTCTTCCCCAACGAGCCAACGCAGTTCATCTTTAGCTACGGCTCGCTTATCAATACGCAGTCTCGCAGCTCTACGGTCGACAAATCGGTTCCGGCCGTCCCTCTGCGTGTCTCGGCGGCGTTCGGCTACGTGCGCAGCTGGAGTGACCGCGCACCCACCGGGTTAACGGCGCTCGGTTTGCGCCGCCCGGTTGACGGGGAGGGACCTATGACGATCAATGGAGTGATCTACTCCGTCGGCGATGACATGTCCGCGTTCGACAAACGGGAGAAGGGCTACGTGCGCGTAGGGGTGCGCCTCGCACTGATCGAGGCTGTGTCGTGGCAGCCGCTGCCGGCGCAGGGTTGGAGTTGACCCGCTTTCGTGGACATCTATCCTTTTGTTCAGGAGGTGCCCATTATGGCGAAGCACCGTACCCCATACCCGGCGGAATTCCGGGCCCAGATAGTCGAACTGGTCAAGGCCGGTCGCACGCCGGAGGAACTGGCCAAGGAGTTTGAGCCGACGGCGCAAACCATCTACAACTGGGTCGGGCAGGCAGCTCGTGCCGCCGGTACACGACTCGATGGGCTCACCACTGCCGAGCGCGAAGAACTTACGCGCCTGCGCCGCAAGGTGCGCCAGCTTGAGCTTGAGCGAGAGATCCTCTCAAAAGCCGCGGCCTGGTTCGCACGGGAGACCGGAACGGTGCCCGAGAAGGGTTCGAGTTCATGAAAGCGAATCGGGCCGCATGGCCCATTGCCACGATGGCACGGCTGCTCGGGGTCTCCGCCAGCGGCTTTTACGCGTGGCTTGAGCGCGCGCCATCGAAGCGAGCGTGCAGCGACGCCGATCTGCTCGCGCGCATCCGGGCGATCCACGCAGGCTCGCGCGGCGTCTACGGCATGCCTCGCATTCATTTCGAACTTGCCGAGCAAGGCGTGCATGTTGGACGCAAACGCGTTGCCCGCCTGATGCGTCTGGCCGGCCTGTGTGGCGTAAGCCGGCGACGCTGGATCTCTACCACACGGCGGCAGCCCAACGCACGGCCCGCGCCGGATCTGGTGCAACGACACTTCAGCGCCGACGAGCCCAATCGACTGTGGGTGGCGGATGCGACCTACGTGCCGACCGCCGAAGGGTTCCTGTATCTCGCGGTGGTGCTCGACGTGTTCAGCCGCCGGATCGTGGGTTGGGCGATGTCGGATCACCTGTACACGGAGCTGATGCTCAGGGCGCTCGATACGGCTCTCGCGCAACGACGTCCCGCTGGCGTGATTCACCATAGCGATCAAGGCTGCCAAGGCGGATTCAACCGGTCGTCGCAACACCTTTGATCGAGGAGGTGTTTATGGGACGACCAGCGGGCTGGATGCGTGAGTTGACAGGGCGAGGAGCGATGCGCTCGCCAGGTGCGCCGTCGCATCGACGTGAGATCGAGCGGCGATTCTGGGAGCAAATCGCAACAGGTATTACAAGCGAGAAGGCTGCAGAGGCGGTTGGCGTTTCGCAGGCAGTAGGCACTCGCTGGTTCCGTCATAATGGCGGCATGCCACTTTCCATGTTGAGCCCGATATCCGGGAGGTACCTGTCGTTCGCGGAGCGAGAAGAGATTGGACTACTTTCGCATCAAGGCGTCGGGGTGCGCGATATTGCTCGTCGTATCGGACGCAGCCCATCAACGGTCTCCCGGGAATTGACACGTAACGCTGCAAGGCGTGGCGGGCAGCTTGAGTATCGGGCTTCGGTTGCGCAGTGGAAGGCGGAGCTGGTTGCCAAACGACCTAAACCTTCGAAACTGGTGACTAACCCACGGCTGCGCCACTACGTGCAAGACCGTCTGGAGGGCAAGGTTCGCGACGCTGATGGCCGTGAGATTTCTGGGCCCCGGCAAGCACCATTCAAAGGGAGAAACAAACCGCATCGCGGTGACCGTAAATGGGTCAATGGCTGGTCGCCCGAACAGATTTCCAACCGGCTGCAGACCGACTTCCCGGATGACGAATCCATGCGCATCTCTCACGAAGCCATTTACCAGGCTCTCTATATTCAGGGCCGAGGTGCTCTCAAGCGCGAGCTGGTCAGCTGTCTGCGCACTGGGCGGGCGTTGCGCGTGCCGAGGGCCCGGGCACAGGCCAAGGCCTGGGCGCACGTTAGCGAGGATGTGATGATCTCCAGCCGACCTGCAGAAGTGCAGGATCGTGCTGTGCCAGGGCATTGGGAAGGTGACCTGATCATCGGCCTGAACCGGTCCGCAATCGGAACACTGGTTGAGCGGACAAGCCGGTTCACCATGCTCGTCCATCTACCTCGCGAGGAGGGCTACGGGCTGATGCCCAGAACGAAGAATGGTCCCGCGCTGGCTGGCTACGGAGCTGTCACGATGGCCAATGCGCTCAAGAAGACCGTGACTGACATGCCTGCCCAGTTGTGGCGGTCATTGACTTGGGATCGTGGCAAAGAACTATCCGATCACGCCCGCTTTACGGTCGAGTCCGGGGTAAAGGTATTCTTCGCCGACCCGCACAGTCCTTGGCAGCGCGGCACGAACGAGAACACGAACGGCCGTCTGCGGCAATACTTTCCAAAGGGCACAGACCTGTCCCGGTGGAGCGCTCGAGAGATCCAGGCCGTCGCCAACGCACTGAATTCCAGACCCCGGAAAACGCTTGGTTGGAAGACACCGGCCGAAGCCCTGGACGAATACCTGAGGTCTGTTCAATAATCGAGTGTTGCGACGACCGGTTGAATCCGCCCAATACACGTCCATTGCCTTCGGCCGCCGCTGCCGTAAGGCTGGCGTGCGTCTGTCGATGGGGACGGTGGCGGATTGCTTCGACAACGCCATGTGCGAAGCCTTCTTCGCGACACTCGAATGTGAACTGCTCGCCCGCACACACTTCCAAACCCGCGAACAGGCGCGGCAAGCGCTGTTCTCGTGGATAGAAGGTTGGTACAACGTCAGCCGTCGCCATAGCGGCATCGGTTACCGCTCGCCGATGCGCTACGAGCAACTTCACGAGGAACAAAACCGAATCGGCATCACTGGCGAGTTGTCCACCGCCGGCCGGCGTCGTGGTCGTAATAGGCGACCCGCCGACCGGCCGTGGACAACTCGCGGCACTGCCCAAACCGGAGGGAATCAATCCATTCAAAATTCAACTGCTTAACCATCCACGGAAGCGGGTCACCCACAGGTACGGTCTGGGCGTACGTGCCAAAGGCAGAAGGAAAGCCGCCGGGCGAGGGGCTTCCTTTACCGGACGCGCGGTTTCCGCTTGTCCAGTCATATATTGATGTTGTAATTGAAGGCGGCCTGAATATGGGCCCGAGTTTGCGCGCGAGATCCTCGAGACGACTAAGGATTGGAGCCCCTATTTGCTCAATGACCGTCCCCTCGCTCGTCGACCGTGGGTGTTCGACAAGCAGTTCGAAATGGTCGATGCGTTGCTCGCAAAATCGGCACCCTGCTTCGCACAGCGAGCGTTCTGCGAACACTATGCTGCCGTCGGCGCAGCCGTCGTAAAGCAAGAAGCGGCTTGCATGCGAAGGGCGAACGGCTACTAACTTCCACCGTTTTCCCTACAGTCGATGCCCCATAGAACGGAATCGAAGCGGGACGGATTTGACGGGGCACCTCGCATCGAAGTGATCAGGCCGACTGTTGAAGTCATGCCGGAGAAGAAGTCATAAAGCAACGTGCATCGATCTCTTCACTGTGCACATCGTGGACGAGGGCAAGCCTCTATCTGGCGCTGTCAACTTGCGGGATTTCGTCGATGATGATGCATAAGGCGCTGCAGCACAGAAAGCAACCGACGGAGTTTGGGTGACGTTGGTAAATTCGCGCCATGCGGCGAACCGCGCTGTGAGTTGTTTGCGATAGAGTGAAGCGCCCAGCAGATGCCGCTTAAGCGCAAAATGTTGTCGGATCGGACCAAAGCACGAGAGAAATTTCTGTGTGCGTTTAGGGTCGCGAAAGCCGCGCATGCGCCGTTCGCGTTCGCGGGTCGGTTGGTGGCTGTTCTCTGCGCGATTGTTCAATCGGGCTGCCGCCTTGACGAACACGTGCTTCACGTTCGCAAGTTCTGGGATCTCGGCTTTTGCCGCCGGATAGCTGCGCAGCTGATCGGTGACGATTTTGCGCGGCACCGGACTCGAGCGCAGCACACGCTTGAAGAAGCGTTTGGCGGCGGCCTTGTCGCGCCGCTTTTGCAGGAGGATGTCGAGTTCGGCGCCATGCTCGTCCACCGCGCGCCACATTAGGTAAGGTTCGCCACTCAGGGTAACGAACATTTCGTCGAGGTGCCAGGTGCTACCCGGCTTGCGTCGCGAGGCTTTCACCCGGTGAGCAAAGCCCTTGCCGAACTTGTCGCACCAGCATCGGATCGTTTCATATGTCACGGTCACACCACGCTCGAGAAGCAGCTCTTCGATATCGCGCAAGCTCAATTGGAAGCGGAAGTACCAGCGCACGGCGCAACTGATGACGGCTGCTGGGAAGCGGTGACCGTGATAGAGCGATTTCGATTTCTTCATCGCATCATCTTACGTCACCGACCCCAACAACCTGACAATGCCCGGCGAGGGCCTCGCGCGCAACAGATCCGAGCAAGTGTTCGTTCGGCGCATGCTGCGAACAGGCCGGGTAGGAATGGCGAATCCATATGGTCGGCAAGCCAAGCGTTTCGGCGAATACAGCGTTAGGCACAGTCCCTCGATTTCGGTCTGCAATGAACGTCTTCGGAAAGTAATCCGAACGGTCGTCTTCCACAGCGATTTATCGTCGCTTCGATTTCTAACGGCACAAAGGAGACGAACTTTAGGAGTCTGCAGGGGATTCTTCTCCCATGGACCGTCAGGGCCCTCGCGACGCTCGACAAGCTCCTCCGAATTCGTCAGCACGCGATGGATCACGTCTTCTTGCATGGGTCGTCTTGACGTGCACTTCTTCCTTCAAAGGTGTGCCGCGACACGACAGGCCTGCACCAATCTCACGTCCGGCCGCAGGATATTCCCGACGTACTCGCCGTGCCGCACGCGCGCTCCGGCGCCCACGGCGAAAATCGCTCGACTGCGTTCTGCTACATCCAGGCGAACCATGATCTTGATGCGGCGCGCGCGTATCTGAACCGCTATCGCGACCAGCCGAAACACTGGGGGCGTACACCAAAGAACTCGAGCGTTTTCTGTTGTGGGCAGTGGTGCTACGCGGCAAGGCCCTGAGTGATCTGCGCGTCGACGACTGCGAGGCCTACAAAGACGATCGGGATCGGGATTGCGTAGACTGACTAGGACCGACGCGCCGATCTGATACGGCGCCCTGTATCAGGAGGCTTTTTACCAACCGTGGCATCTGGTCACGATTGGCACCAGCACGACCTGGCCTGACGCGTCTGTCATCCCAGCCTGCTGCCTGGCGGCAGGCGGCTGTTGAGTCGCTCGACCGCCGGAGATGGGGCCATCCGGCGCGCAGTGCTGGTCCTGCCCACCGCCCCCGACGCATCAACCATTTAGATGCTGAGCTGCAAATGATCATGACACAATGCGCTGCGCGGCAGGCCTGGACGGCCGCCGCAACTGAAGTCCGGAAGTTGCGAGGTACGCGAGTCGTGCGACTGGTGCTCGCCGTTGCGATGGTCGCCGCCTCACTCGGCGCGGCAACAGCCGCCGGCTGGGTGCGGGTTGCCTCGAGCCCCGACGTGCAGGTCTTCGTGGATGCCGGATCGCTAACAAAGGATTCCCGTGGATTCGTTAGTGTCTGGACGAAAACGCTTTATGCGTCGGTCCAGACAGACGTCGGGATACGTTACGCGGCGGATATGACGCGGTTTGTGCTGGATTGCGCCGGCGCACGCTACGGCATCGACGGCGGCAAATTCCTTGACGACCAAGGGCATGTGCTCGGGCAGTTCGACGAACCGGCTGGCGAACTTCAGCCGATTCCCCCGGCGACCAAAATTGACGCCATCGCAAAAGCTATCTGCACCGCGGGGTAAGCGGTCCGTTGTCGGCGTCCTTCCCGCGCGATGAGTGATAGGCGATGCTGGTGTCCACTTCAACTGGCGGATTCAACCGGTCGATGCAACACAATAACGCCATGTAAGCGGCGGGAGTGTTGCGATGAAACAGAGACGCCG
>NZ_FCOF02000076.1 GCF_001544755.2 Caballeronia catudaia
CAATCGGAATCTGGTGCTCTCCGCTCGCGCGGCGTAGCGCCAAACTCGGCAGTCTCCGACAAAGCCGGGGCGGTTCAGCACTCATGATCGTGACGATCGCGTTGAAGCCGCAAGCCGCAAGCCGCAAGCCGCGAGCAACACCGCCAATCGCTTGTCGTTGGTCGCCAGTTCCTCGGCGCGCGCGTTCTGCGACGTTTCAAGCTCGCGACGCTTTGCCATGAGTGCGGCCTCGAGATCCTTGTCGCCAGTAAAACCGTATCCCACGACAGCCGCGTGCCGCTCGCCATCGGGAATATGGGCGAGCGCGTCGCTCATTCCTTGCATGCGCTCCACGACCACCGTGTTCGCCACGACTCGAACAGCGGAGCGCTGAAGAGTGAACTGCGGGGCGACGAAACCAATCGATCCAATCGAGCCGATGGTCGATACGGTAAGAAGAACGACGGTGGCGAGGTGACTAACTTTCATTGAGTGGAAGGAGGCGTGTCCCTCGGTTGTCTGAGGTGGAGATCGTCGTTGTCAGGAGCGAATCACGCGTAAGCGGTATTCGTGGCCCATAGGTCCGGATGCGATAACCGTCGGCCTGCCCAGCTTCACGGTCGTATCGACCTGCTGACGTTGGCCGCTCGCGTCGAGGAATTCCAGAGAAATACGTGCGGTGTCGTCCGGATTGATCGCCACGACCTTGCTGAGCAGCATGAAGGTGGTTCTTTCGTCACTGGATTGCAAGACGCTTTGCACGCCAAGGGGCCGCGCCTGGTCGATCTGCCTGATCATTTTGCCGGCGCTCATGTCGAACTCCTCGAACCGTATGCGTGTCATCGGTAGTGACGCGGCATCGTGCCGTTTCCCGTTCGAACAGATCACCAGCTGATGATCAACGGTTTCGGCAAATAAGCCGTTGTGTTCGACAGGGCACGCGGTATCGCCGCTCTGCACGAAGGCCGCTGCGCGCGGCATCGTGGACGCTGCGACATGTGCAATGTTTACTTCACCCACCGTGTTTGTCACGACGATGCTTTGACCATCTGGCGCTGTGATTCTGTGCGCCTAGGCCGTGACGGTCGTGTTTTGAAGTTCCAGTGACTGCCCGGGCACCTCCGCATGAGAAGCGAAAGCAGCACACGCGGACAATGCGACGAATAGGTTCTTTTTCACTTTCTACCCAATGGTTGGTCGTGGTGTGGGAGCGCGGCATTGACGCGCGGCACGGATTTATTCTCACCGGCGTCGAAGTCGCTGCGTGCCCGAAAGACGGGTAGATTTGGACGACTTTCGCGGGCAGCGCAGCAGGCGGATTGTGCTCATATCGAAAGCAGCTCGTAAGCGATCGACTGAAAAGCTCGCTAAAAACTGCGTCTTTGTCCCGTGAGAGAGCTACCCAGGTAGCTCCTCTCCGCTTTTTTGCCCTTCAACGACCTCCTATCGCGGTACGACCCGGGTTGGGTTATCCACAAGATTATGCCCAGAAACTGGGGATAACGATGTGCGGCGCGCGGCGAGAGACGCTATCAAATCCTCCGCTTTTGCGTGAGCGTGGCGCGCGTCGGACAGGTATCGCTTCCGAATTACCCGCGCTTCTCGCGCATCGACCTACGGCACGCCGTTTTCGGCAAGCCGCATTTCCAAGTTCCTTTCCCAAACCCGCAGGGGCACGTCCCCCTCGCGGGCGTGCGCCTGCCCATTCCTATGGAGCATCCGCATGTACACCCAGTTGATCGAGCAATTCAAGAATGCTCAAACGGCAGCCGCATCGGCCTACAGCGTTGTCGTTCAAGCCGAACGAGATGCCTTCGGCGATGGCAAGTCCGACTATTCGGCGATGGAAACACGCAGCGAATACAAGGCCGAGTGCGAACTCGAAAAGTTCTGCGCTCGTCTCGTTTCGCGTCTGGTGATGGAGGCCAGTCGCAAGTTCGCGCCGGCGGGCGGCAGAATCGAAATCGATTCGGACCGCGAGGCGGAGCGGTTTGGCCTCGACGTTGGGGAGGCCCTGCGCAAAGGGCATCTGCCTAACCTGGACGGCTTCTGGCAGCACCTCGAACGCACGTTCGGGGGTGATGCTGGCGAGCGGATTGCCTTCGAGCAGGCGGCCAAAGCGATCATCAGCGGCTTCTGGCTCAAGCCCGACACCGAGATCAAACGCACCAGCAGTGCGGTGATCTTGGAAAAGCGTGTTTCGTCCGAAGCATCGTTTCGCTCGAAAGGCGAGCGCGAGGTCAATTACCACTCGCAGTCGTCTGTCGCATCAACACTTGGTGGGCTGGCGACCTTCGCGGACAAGCATCGCTTCGGTGCGCTTGCGAATCAACTGCGCAATTTCAGCGTGCATCGTCTGACCTTCTCGACTCGTGAAAAGCTAACTTTCACCGGACTTGAGGTTGTGATGTTCAACGACAAATGGCAGTTCAAGTTCGCGCACGACGTCGGCGACGCACTGTCGATCTTCGTTAGCGAGTTCGGTGCCGAGTATCTCGCCTCGCGCGATCGGTACTGATCTTCCCAACCTTCATCTTTTCGACCCGCTTCGGCGGGTCTTTTTATTTCTAGAGGCTTTTCCATGCAGAGAGATCTTTTTTCCTTCGCGCCGGACTGGTACGGGCCGTTGCGTGCGATCAGAAGTCTGGGTTCGCAGGCACCGTCGGTCGCGCATCAAGGTGAGCTGGCCGCGGCTCGACGCCAGCACCTTGGCCAGTTCTTCACGCCGGACGCGATCGCCGCGTTCATGTGGAGTTTCGTGAGCGCTTGGCATATCGACCGCCGCATTCGTCTCTTCGACAACTCGGTGGGATCGGGGCGGCTGCTGCAGTACGCGGATCCGGAACGTCACGCCGTGTACGGCATCGACGTCCATGCCGATGTGATCCAGAAGTGTCAATCGGTGTTCGAGGAGGCTGGGTTCGAACGCGAGTTCAGGCAAGCCGGCATGGAAGACATTCGTCCGACGCGCTTCGATATTGCGCTCATCAACCCGCCGTTTTCGATTCACCTCGAGTCGCCGCACCTGCAGCCGCTCGAATGCACGACCTGGGGCAGATACGGTGCCAATACTAGTGCGTTGAGCCATGACTACAGCGTGCATCAGGCGCTGGAGGCGGCAAACATCGTCGTGGCCTTGCTTCCGATCACCACGGCCGAGGTCATGGTCTCGGGTGAGCAGGGCGACACGCTCAAGCGCCGTGCGGCCGGCCTATTCGAGCTGCCGCCTGACGCGTTCAAGCTCGAGGGTGCAAACGTGCGCACGGCGGTGGTCGTCTTCGATCGCTATCGCATGCGCCCGTCAGACTTCGTTCGCGTCCTCGTTGACGATCTCTCGAAGCCGGGCCCGGATCTCGGGCTTCATTTCGAGGATCGCTCGTTCGGGGAGCCACGCCTGCGGCTGCAGAAGCTGGATGACAGCAAGCCCGTCATCACGCGCGCGGTCACCGGCGACAAGTCGGTGATGATCTCTCACGACGGTAGACGCATTCGCCTCGGCTTCGCCTGTGGTTTCAACGAAGCGATGGTGCTGAATGCTGTTTTCGTGAAGCGGATCTATTCTCGGGACGGTCGTCGACTGCCGCGCGGCTTTCGCTACTCGGGACAGGGCTTGCTGGATATGGAAACGTATCTGATACAGGACGATCCGGTTGCCGCGTTCGATCAACTGCTCACACGGTTTCGCAGTGTCGGGGGCGAGCCGCAACTGGCGCCGGGCTTCATGGAGCACTTCCGCAGACGCATGCGGCGCAGCGTGCGGCAGGCAATACCGCTGCGGCATGCTGCATGGACCACCGGAGCAGGGTCGCGGGACGTGGTGAGCGGCACGGCGAAGGAGACCCACAAGGTCGATGCGACGCGATGGGCAAGTCCGCTCATCAAGGCGGGCGATGCTGTCCAGTTTGAACGGGTTGACAACGGACGATATCGGTACGCGCTGCATGGCGTGCCGTACCACCTGTCGGTCGACGAGCTCAACGCGCGGTTCGCGGTGGAGAACGTGAGCGAAGGGTGGGAAGTGGTGCACGAAGGATTGTGCGCGCGCTTTCCCGACCAAGCGGCTGCATTGCGCTCGCGCGTGAAGTCGCTTGGCGTCGATCGATGGTTCGACTGGGAGTTTCAGGTCGACGATCTGGTCGAGACGTTGCTGAAGCCCACTGGTTGCGTGGTCGCCTGGGAGCAAGGTTGCGGCAAGTCGCGGCTCGCACTGGCGTTGATCCTCGTGTCGGGCGTCAAGCACGGTCTCATCGTTGTCGAGTCCCGCCTGATTGCCGAGATGCTCAACGAGATCGCGCAGTTGCCTATCGCAGCGGAACAGGTGAAGGTGATCGAGTCCGCGGCGGATCTGAGCGATTTGCGGCAGTTCAATCTGATTTCGTACGAGCGGCTGCGGATGCCTGTCGACAAGTCGGTTTCAGCACGCGTGACCTATGCGCACCGGCTTCGTCGTCGGATCGGCCTGCTGGTGGCCGACGAGGGCGAACGTCTTGCCAATCCAACGAGCGATCAGAGCCGCGCGCTCTGCGAACTCTCGGCGCGGCGGCGCTTCGTTTTGACGGGCTCGCCGATCCCGAATTACCCCAGGGACGCATTCGGTTTGATTGCGTTCTCGGGGGGTGACGGAACGGCGGCGCAACCCTATGGCTACCGCGTCGGCTATCTTGAGCAGAACTGGATCAACTCGGTGGAGTACGCGATGCGCGGCGTCGATCGATTCAGGGATGACTTCGTGGTGCTGGAGTGGGTGACGTGGCAGTTTGCGGAGAGCCTGCAGGATGGGGCGAAGCGCGAAGTGCCGAAGATCGGCAACCTGCATCGGTACCGGGCGATGTTGGCCCCGCACATCAAGCGCAGGCTTGTCGCTGAGCCGGAGGTGTCGCGCTACATCCAGATCGAACCACCTGAATCCGAGGTGGAAACGGTCGAATGGGATCGCGGCCATCTGGCCGCGTATCTGCGTGCTGCTGACGAGTTCGCCGACTGGTACCGCGATTCGCGCGATGACAAAAAGGCGTGCAACCTCGTGACGATCCTGGCGCGCATTCGTGCCGTGCATTTCGCTGCCAACTTTCCGCAGTTCGGCATGGAGGGCGTCGAGCACGTGGGCGGCCTGACGAGCAAGCAACGCGCGGTGGTCGAGCGCATGCGGGCGATCGCGGCGGAGGGTAAGCAAGCCATTGTGTTTGCCGAGAATCCGGGCGTACTCGATCTGCTTGCGCGCGAGCTCGATTCGCACGGCGTTCAGACGGTGCCGTTTCATGGCGAGATCCCGATCAAGCGTCGCGTGGCCGATAAGGACAAGCGCTTCTTGACGGGGTTAGCGACCGGGCTGATGGCGACAAAAGCATCCGGGAGGGCGGGCTACAACCTGCCCAACGCCGACTACATCCTCTTCTACGACCGGTCGTGGACGTGGCGCATCGAGTATCAGGCGATGCGGCGCGCGCTGCGCTGGAACCGGAAGGGGGTGCTGAAGGTGCTGTATTTCCACTTGCCCGGCAGCATCGACGAGTATCAGGACCAGATGGTCGCGCACAAACGTGATGCGACGCAGGCAGGACTGGACTGGGCGACGCCGGAACTCGACGACGCTACGTTCCTGCACATGGACTCGTTGCTGGATCGCTTTGTCGATGATCTCGCATTGCTCGCCGATAGCACGGCGGGCGACATGCGCAAACAATTGAAGGAGGCTGCGTGAAAGACGCGAAGGTATCTGTATTGTTCGGCGAGGACGTCGTGACGGTCAAGCGCGAAGGCTCGAACCGCGCTGTGATGGCGAAGATTCTCGGAAAGGTGTCGGTCGAAGGCGTCGAAGTACTGTGCCTGGATCGCCTCGTGCACGAGAGCCATGAACAGCAGTTCGGCGATTGGACGCTCGCGGGTGCAGTCACGACGCTCCTGTCGCGTCCTCTCCTGGGCGCTGGCGCAGCGACTGCGTGACACCAACTCGTCTGTCATCTGAACCCAAACCCGGCTTTGCCGGGTTTTTTTTGTCCGACTCAAGAGTCGCCAATCCTGGTCCGCTTTGAAGCCAGAGCCCGGACGGCCCCGTGCAGTGAACCGAGTAACCAATGACCCGCAATGACTATTCTAAGTTTGACCCCAGGAAGGTAGACCTCGAAGCCTTCTCCAAAGAGCAATGGGTGTCGATCGCGCTTTATCGTGAGGCTCGCAAACAGCAACGGAAACTGCAGGTTAGCGCGATCTTCCTGGCAGTGGTTGTGGCAGGCGCAGCCGCCATGAGCGGCTTGTTCTCGGACATAGACGGGACGGACCCGGCCTTTCTCAACTCCCCGTGGATTCGCTACGGCATTCCAGCACTCGGAGCATTTTTTTGCGTTGGTGGCTATAGCGCTGTCGATCATCAACGTGGTCCGAGCTAAGTCGTTCATGCGCGAGTGGCGAGTGCCGGAGGATCTCATCAAGGTTCTTGAGCGGTACCCGACCGAGAAAATGTAGCGTCGTTGCCGCGCGCGCTTGCGGGAGAGCAGGTCACAGAATGAAAAGCCGTGTGACATCAGCGCCAATTGGTTCTCGTCAAAGATTGAGAGACAGCCTGATTTCGTGAGCTTTCGGGCCTGAGAGGGCAACGTAAACCGCTATCGTTGCACCATCACCCGCGTCTTTCGACGCATCGACCAGCGCTGATTCTCATCAGCCCACGTTGTTCAACCCTTCGGGAACCACCCGAAGGGGCGGGTTCCCTCCTTGGAGCCCTGCAATGCAACAACAACCTACTCTCGCTCTCAAGCACATTCAGGTCAGCGTCAATCCCCGCAAGTATTTCGATCCTGCGGAGATGGAAGAGCTCACGGCGTCCGTGCGCGAGAAAGGCGTCATTCAGCCCGTCATCGTACGAACGCTCGCTGATGGCGGTTACGCCCTCGTTGCCGGCGGCCGTAGATACAAGGCTGCGCTTGCGGCGCACGGCGACGACTACGAAATCCCTGTCGTGGTCCGGGAGATCGATGAAGCCGAAGCCAAGCAGTTGGCCATCATCGAGAATATCCAGCGTGCTGATATGTCGCCGGCGGAAGAAGCGATCGCCGCAGCCGAGCAAGTCGGGCTGTGCAAAGGCGATCGTGACGAAGTCGCGCGTATCTTCGGCTGGTCGCGCGCGACGCTCGACAAACGCCTCGCGCTGATGAACTGCAGCACGGGCGTGCTCGATGCGTTGAGCACGCGCCAGATCCTGCTGGGTCACGCCGAGTTGCTGGCGGCGCTCCCCAAAGAGACGCAGGACAAGCTGCTGCCGGTGATCGTCAAAGAAGGCAAGCCCGTCGCGGAGGTCAAGAAAACCATCGAACAGATCGCCTGTTCGTTGGCGGCCGCGATCTTCGACAAGGCCAATTGCGCCGGATGCCCGCATAACTCCTCCACTCAGGGCGAGATGTTCGGCGAATCCATTGGTACGGGAAACTGCACCAACCGCACCTGCTACAACGAGAAGACCGAAAAGATGCTCGACGCGACGGCTACCGGCCTGCGCGACGAATATCCGGTCGTACGTATCGTGCGTGCGGGCGACAACCACACGCGCGTGCAACTCTCGGTCGACGGTCCGAAAGGCGTCGGCGAAGAGCAGGCGAAGGCGTGTCACGCGTGCCAGAACTACGGCGCGGCCGTGAGTGCGCTGCCTGATTCGATCGGCAAGGTCTACAAGGGCCAGTGCTTCGACACAGTCTGCAACATGAAGAAAGTCGCGGCGAACCTGCAAGCTGTGAAGGCGGCCACGCAGCCAAAAGCGGCCGAGACGGCGCAAGCGGGCAAGAGCGGCGGTAAGTCTGCTGGCAAAGCGGCTCCGATTTCGGCATCGGATGCGAAGGCCACGGGTGCGAACTCCTCGGTGACGGTCGTGTCCGAGTCGGACCGGATCAAGTCTTATCGCGTGGCGTTGTGGCGTAAAGCCCTGCGTCGTGAGGTCGGCTCGGATCCCATGCTCGCTCAGCGATATCTCGTTGCGATCGCGCTCTCCGACCAGATGCGCTGTGTCGATCACAAGACGCTCTCGGGCATCTGGGAAAAGCTCACGCAAGAGCAGATCCCGGCGGGTGACGTGACGAAGGCCGCTGCCGCTACGGCTGCTGCCGAGGACGCACAGATGGCGCACGCCGTGACTGGCGTCACCATCGCAGCGATCCAGGGTCTCGACGTCCAGTACCTCACGCGTCTGTGCAAGCACCATCGGCTCGATCTCGCGAAGCACTGGAAGCTCTGCAAGGAGTTTCTGGAGTTGATCACGAAGTCGGAAATGATGGTCGTCGCTGATGAGCTGGGCATCCGTGCCGCACTCGGCGACAACTTCAAGAAGGTCTTCGGAAAATCCAAGTCGGAAGTCATCGACGCGCTCCTGACCGTCGACGGCTTCGACTACACCGGCAAGATTCCGAAGGTGCTCAAGTTCTAACCGCGCGGTTCGCCCGCGCATCGATCGTAGTTTCCATCCTTTATAGACCGCCTTCGGGCGGTCTTTTTTTCGTTCTCAGGAGTTTCCATGTTCGTCGCTATTGAACCGCTCTTGCGCAATTGCGCAAAGCTCACCCTTTCGTTGCAAATGAAGGGTGATGAAATGATCGTCTGTGTCATGCCGCAAGGCACGGCGAAGGACGCCGCCATGCTTCAGCCGCTCGCACTTACGGCGACCGCTGCTGAACTCGATGCAGGTTTCGCTGGTGCACTCGCGGCCTACACCGGCGCGCATGCGTCGCTGGCCGAGCAAGTTGCTGCCACGACCGCGATCCTCGAAGCCGCCAAGACGACGCAAGTCGCCAAGGCGACCAAGACGCTCGCGAAGGGCAGCAGCAAACCCGCTGCGCCGGCTTCCGGTAGATCGAGTGAAGGCGACGGCGACGGCGATGACGACGACAACGATAACGACGCGAACGCGCAAGAGCAAAGCACCGTTCCTGCCGATTCGTCGGCGGCCGCGTCGGCATCGACGGAACCGGCTAGCACCGGAACCAACCTCGCCTCACTTTTCGACTAAGGAGCCGTCATGTCCATTTCAGTCGCAAAGCTCACGCGCGAGTTTGTCTACAACGGCGTCACGTTCCCCGATCCGGGTCCCACGTTCTCGCCCGACGATGTCCGCGATCTCTACTGCGCGCAGTATCCGGAGCTGACGACCGCTGCCGTCGACGGGCCGAACTTGGAAGGCGAGGTGATGCGTTTCACGTTCGTGCGCGCGGCGGGTGCCAAGGGTGCTGCTCAGTTTGCCATGCAGCCCGAAGTCATCCATGCGTAAGCGCGATTTGCTCAAGGCCTTGTCCGATCCGGACTTGGCCGTTTCACATCAGCAGCCGCCCGACAGGGCGGTTTTTTTTCATGACAAGGAGATCGAGCAATGCTCTTCGATCCTCGTTCGTCTGGTGCAGAGGTCGCTGTCGCAGGAGAGTCATGGCAATCGCGATGCAATCGCGCTGCCCGACGTCGACCTGCCCATGATTTTCTGAGCTTGCCGGCCATCGGCTCCGATGTTCATACGCGCGCTGATCTGCGCTGGAACGCGGAGAAAGATGTCGCGTGTCTGATTGCCGAACAGTTCGACTCGGGCGTCCTTCAGGCACGCGATGTTCCCGAATTCAAGGGAGCGGGCGACGCGCTCGCTCACGCATTTTTTGCGTGGGCCAGGCGTCACACGTCGAAGTTGAAGTGTCTGAACTTCGATTTCGTGCTGTGCGACGTGGCCGCGGTTCGGGAGGTGGCGCAGTATCAAGAGGATGGTGTCGATTTTGAGCCTACCTCGCCTCTCTATCTCGGCATCGAGATCACCGGCGAAAACATCCTGGAATTCGGCACACGAGCGGCCGCACTCAGGAAGGTACATCCGCGGCTGGTGACCACCGCGATGCTGCTGATCAACCGGGCTGCCGGCCGTACGGTCTGGATTCGCACGCCGGACGAGCTTTTGTGCGAATTCTCTTCGTGGTTCTGGGAGGGCGACCCGGCCGCGACCGACGACGAAGCACGCGAGTGCATGACGGAACGATTCGGCGACGACGAGGGGGAGATCGAGCATTACCTTCCCTCCGTCGTACGCGCCGAGCTTTGTCCGGATGACATGGATGTCTTTCGTTGTAAGCGCTCGCGTGGCGGTAGGCAAAGGCTTGTGCATAAGCACCCGCTTAGCGTCGCTACGCTGCGTCGGCTTCAGCGGTTCACTTACGGTCCAACCCGTCGTGTCTGCCGCGAACTCGAAAGGCTAAGTTTGATGCTTCGCCGGTCGAGTAAGAGTCAGTTGTTCAATTGCGCTTATCAACCGCGCTGCGCGTATGCGGCGGCGACCTTGACGGTTCAAAACGACAGACGCGTCGGCGAGTTGCTCGATTCGCACTACGAGTATCTGTCCAGCGTCGGCGACGGCACCACGTACTACGGCTTCGTGCCGTTTGCCTCTTCCCCCGACGCCATCCGCAAGCAGTACGCGGACTGGGCCATGGGACTTTCCATTATTGGCCAACTCGATCGCGTCATCGCGTCGCTCGCGGCATAACACCTGGAGCTTACATATGAAAGGGCTTGATATCGGCTCGGATCGCGTCGACGAACTCGCCGCGACGAGCGCAATTTTGTTGTATGGCCGAGAGGAGCGCAGTGCGGTCTACGGCACCGTTCATCCCGTGCTGCAAGGCAAAGGCGGTCGGGCGACGATCGGAGCGGGTCGGCCGATCGAACGCAAGGCGCTGTTCGAATGCCTGCGCGAGCTGGCAGAGCATGCGGCGGCGCCGGCCGAGTTTCTGCCTGAGACGGTGCTGTCCGTGTCGCAGCATGCGGTGATGTGGTGGTGCAGACCGGCGATGCGTCGAGTCTTCTTCGAATGTCCGGAGATCGGGCGGCGCAGTGCGGTCGTGCCGCATCCGGGGTTGGTGTTCCGCGCAGCTTCGAACGGGTTTTCCGTGTTCGCGCTGCAGGAGGCCTGCCGGCCAACGCCTGAGTCGAAGCTGCACGAACCGCCTTACTTTAACACCTGGGATTTGGGAAAGATCTGCATCGGCTCGGCCCAAGTTCCTCGGCGCGTCGATGTGGCTTCGATCGCAGGCTGGGAGAGCGGATTCTTCGAGTCCGCGTTCACCCACCCAAATCACGGCGGCAAACGTGTTTCGCATCGCAACGGCGAGTTCGCCTTCTGGAAGGAAATGCTCGACGGCAAGTTTGGCGAGCAATTCCCGAAGGAGGTGCTTGTCCCCATGAACCTTACTCTCGCTGAGCTGATTGCCGGCAAACAAGGAGTCTAACGATGAATGCTGGTGATTTGGCGCTTCAGCGCTCTTTTCCGACCGTGATGGTTCCCCGGCGCGAGCCGGTGGCACCGATGGCCGCGGCCGGTGAGCGGTTGCTCATTGGTGAAAACGGCGTGTATATCGAGATCGATCTGCCGTGGCTGTCGGTCGTACGCCGCGTCGCACATTACTCTGTTCCGACCGCAATCCCGTATGGGCAGGTGGTTGAATCGACGGTGCTTCGCTGCGGATCTGTGCCGCCGCATCTGATCGGCGAGTTCGTCGAGACGGCGCGCGCGGCACACCCGCTGGAAACGGGCGCGTGGGTGGTCTGGAATGTTCAGACCCAGCAATTTCGTCTGGCTCCGGTCAAGGTTCTCGCACAGGACACCGGCTCGCTCAAATACGAGCGGCCGGCGCTCTCGCCCGATGAACTGAGGGTAATCGACTGCCACTCGCACGGCGCGCATCCGGCGTTTTTCTCGTCGACTGACAACGAAGACGACCGGCATGAGACGAAGTTCGCATTCGTCGTCGGGAACTGCGCCTCGCCGGTGCCGAGCATGGCCTTGCGGCTGTGCGCGAAAGGCATCTTCGAGGACGTCGAGCGTGTGCCAAGCAGTTGGTACACGGCCGCGCGTCTGAAGGAGGTCGCATGACGACAGCTATCCGTCACGCGCTTCCTTCGCGGATGCTCGAGCGCGCCTGGAACGTGGTCGTGGTCGGCGCCGGTGGTACAGGCAGCGCGGTGCTTCCAAGCCTCGCGCGCTTGCATCACGCGATGGTCGAACTCGGTCACCCGGGCGGAATCGACTGCACGGTGTTCGATGACGACACGGTCAGTCCGACCAACGTCGGCCGACAGGGCTTTTATCCGAACGATACGGGCGAGTACAAAGCCTCGCTCATCGTCAATCGGCTGAACACGCTGATGGGAACCGACTGGCGAGCGCAGACGCGGCGCTTCGGCGCGAGCGAGACGGTCTACAACGTCGATCTGGTCATTGGTTGCGTGGACACGCGCGCCGCAAGGCATGCGATTGTCCGCGCGGCGGAGCACTCGGGCGTCTACTACCTCGATTGTGGCAACGATACCGATCGCGGTCAGATCGTGTTGGGGCAGGTCTGCAGCAAGAGTTACGCGAAGAAGAATCCGGAACGCTTGCCGCACGTCGGCGAGTTGTTTCCGGAACTCATCAACGCGAAGCTCGATGTGAAAGACGACACACCGTCCTGCTCGATGGCAGAGGCGCTGCGCAAGCAGTCGCTGGTCATCAATCAGGCCATCGCGGTCCAAGCATTCAACATGCTCTGGACCATGTTTCGAACTGGCGCAGTGCCGTTCTCGGGCGTGTTCGTGAACCTCGCAACGGGGCGCACGAATCCGATTGCGCTGGACCCGGCCGTATGGGCGCGCTTTGGCTATACGGTTTCGAAGCCACTTGAAAAGAAAGCCGGCAAACGTCGAAAGACTAAACCGGCTGACTAAACGACACCGACTCTCTTCGGAGAATCGGGTCTCCACCCGTGCCGAAAGGCACTTCTCTATAGGAGCTTGAATGCTTCGTGCAGTTGTAACTCTGGTGCTGTCGCTATTGAAAGTGGTGACGTATTTGGTCAAACAGTGGAAATCAGCTTGCGTCGGTTTGCTGGTGGGCCTCGGCGTACGCTGGTATCCGCAATCGTGGCCGGGCAGCGAGTGGCTCGATGCGAAATTCCATCGCATTGCGCATCGTGCTGCGGAGCCTCTGGGCTACCTCATGCTGGCCCTGCTCGCCGTGCTTTTGGCGTCGCTGGTGTATCAGCACTTCGCGAAACACGATGGCGGGCGGTCCAGTCGGTTCGTCCGCGCGTGCGACAACGTGCTAACGAAGCGTGTGATGCCGGCCATCGCCGCCGCGGGCGCCGCAGTGTTTGGTGCGAGTGTTCCGTTCGGTGAGCAAGGCGTCATTTTCGCCGCGTCGTTCATCGTATGGCTCGGTGCGATTCTCTGCTGCCTCCAGGTGATGGCGGACTACGCCGCGATGCCCACAGCAAGTCGTAACTTCTGCGCCCCTGCATGGGGCGGTTTCTCTTCATCCCCAGCGGGTAAACAGCCCGTTGGGGCTGCTCCGCGCCATCATCGGAGCAAATCATGAGTTCTTCCATTCTGACCGGCAAGCGTGCGGCTGCGTTTCAAAAGGCCGATGGCGAGTGGATCTACGCGCTGTTTGAGCGTGGCTACGAGTCGAACGTCTATCCGCACCAGGACCACTGGTCGGCGGTCGCGCTCGGCAACTATGCCGAGGTCATGCGAAGACTGTTCTCGCACGCAGCGAGTTGCGAAGGCGGCATGCTCAGAAGCAAGGCTGGCTCAATCAAGCCGGAAAATTTCATCACGTCCTGGCAGCGCGAGTTGGCCAGGCCGTTCACGCTGCCGGACCAACGAATCACGCTTTCGTCGTCGAGATCGATGTATTCGGCGGTGCCGGAGTCGCAGTTTGAGGACGTTCGGTCGAAGTTGATAAGGTCCGGGTTCGAGGCGCAAGCCGACGAACTGGCGACAGGCGGTCTCACCGTCTCGCTGCATGCGGACATCGAACTCCTGCTCTCGATCTATGGCAATGCCGGACCGCTCAGCGTGTGGCGGATACTCAAGGAGTACGACACCGGCACCGTGCAGATCGACGTTCCCGTGCCGCTGGCATCGAAGACTGCGATGGAACGCATGCCCGAGGTCCGGTGTCATGCGATCGATCGCGATAATCGGTTGATCGCGATCGGCGTCGCGCCGTGGCGGCATGCTGGCTGGCAGTACAACGCCATCGGCTCGTTCATCACGGACGTCGTGTATTCGATCGAGATGGAAGCGCCGGGATTCGCGAAGAAGGCGATCCCAGCGTTTCGTGATACGGTGCGCACGGCGTCCACGGTGCCAGCGGCGACTCGAATCACCGTGACGCGATCGCCTGAGGGCGAGGACAAATGGCGTATTCGATCAGCAGGCGAACTGGCGCAGAGACTCGGGATGGCTGCCGACGGCGAATCCGCGTCGGATGTGTTTAGCTTTGCATTTGGTGATTTGCTCGGGCGGGAAGACACCGGCCAGTTGCTTTACGGACTGGGCGGTCTGAGCGATGCCCAGGCGCACTGGGACGTTCCGGTAAGCCGCGAAGGGGTGGCGCCGGGCCCAGCGTTCTTCGCGGCAGACGTTCAGCTATCCCTCTGTCTTGCATAACCTTTCGACCAGCGCCACGCCCCCGGACTTCCGGGGCGTGGCGCTTTCTTTTTAAGACCCCAGCAACAGCGGAGTCATATGCCGGACGAGCGTCAAAAGTACCGTTGGGGGGTTGCTCTTGCTGCAATAAGCATCCATGCCCGCTGCCACGCCTTCGGTCATGACGTCTTCTTCCGGAAGCGAGGTGTGAGCGATGATAGGGACGAGCCGCATGTGCGCGATCTGCCGTATCGAGCGGCTAAGATCAAATCCGTTCTGGATTGGCATCTCGATATCGAGCACGACGACGTGCGGAATCCAGACACCAATGAGCCTGAGGCTCGCCGTTGAGTCGGCGGTTCGAGCCGTGAACTCTTCAGCCTCCAGTACGGCCTGCAGGGCATCCGCTACGTCGCCGTCGTCGTCGACGATCAGAACGCAGATTGGCGGGGTAACAGGTGCAAAGGCACGAGTGGTCCATAACGGTGGTGTCGATCGGGCGGTGCTCACGATGTGAACCTCGGACGTTTCTTTATACGGATGTCCGAAACCTGCGCAACGCCCGTTCCTAAGTTCACCCGTGTCAATGGCCCTCGCGTAACTCGTCCAGAGCGAGCTCCGCCTCTCGGCGGGCTTCCTCATAGCTCGCGCAGGCCCGAGCGGACTGGCGAAGCAATTTCATCCGATGTTCGGTCAAATCCGGAACCGTGATCGACCAGACCCAGCCGCCGGCGTCGTGTCTCACAGAAATTACTTCCGAAGGCTCATCCATGCGCAGCGTCCTCTCGCCGTTATTGGGTGCCGTGGAGTGTACTGGAATGGACCGCCCGGACGGCGATGCTGCGGTGCGTGCTAGAAAGCGAAAGAGGCCTGATGCGGCTGCTGGATCGTTTCTAGCGTACCGCTATTTTTCTCGAGCAACTCATCGTACCGCGCGAGCACCGACGCGGCGTCCACACACTGTATGTCGATGCCGATGAGCGCCGCTACGCGGGACCGCACGCTGGCGAGCAGTTTGGCCTCGTCGAGGGTCGGACGGACGGTTGGCCAGCCGGACGTGAACAGCAGATGCGCGGGGATTTCCCCTTCGATGGCCTGACGTTGTGCAGCGGCGGTTTTTGCACGGGAGACGGAGGCGGCGAGCGCTGGTGACAAGAGTTCGGGCGCGACGTCGGCAAGCCACCTTTGTCCTTGAAAGTCGAATGTCGACGCGGCCTCGAGTGCGACCATCGCGCGATAGACGTCGTGATTGTCCGCGCAGCTTGCAGCGGCGCGAAGGTCATCGAGCGAACTCATGATGCAGTAAGCACACGACACGCGCGATGCGCCGTAGACAGTGTAAGCCTCGTGCAGCGTCAGTTCGGCCGCTGCGATCTCCGTGAAGACTTGGTCGACGGTCCATTCGATGATGGCGTTCCACGTGATGCCGGTGCGGCCTTTCCTCGATAGCGATGCGAGCGGGGAGGATACAGGCATCTTGCTTCGGGCGCTGCTTTCGAGCCGGCGCACGCCGGTAACATTGACAATGTCTTGAGTGGGATACCGCTTTTTGAGGGCGGAGAAAATGACCGAACTTTTGAGCTCGGACGTGCAGAACCTGAGAGCCGGGGTGCTCCACGGCAGAATAAGCCGCACGCAGGACAGGTCACGATATCGCTCGACATTATTGGCCCAGCGCTTTTTCCATCTGGCGAGCATGTCGCCCCGCTTGTCGCCGCACCGTCAGCAGTTCCCATCCGAGATGCGCCGCGAGTCTTTCGCACACCGGACCGCTGTCTTTCCATTCTGTTATGGCGCGCGCAATATGAGATGGAACAGGGGATGTTTGTCGCGCGGACGGCGAGAACGATGTTCTGAACTTTTCCGCGCGTAGCGCGCGACGCTGCAGGCGTAAAGAAGGCCGATGCACCTCTGGTATCGTGCGACGTTGTCCAGACCCCGCACGCTTTCCAGAACTGACCGGCCTATGCATCGTATCGTACACGCCCATCGCGCGCTGGAGCAACACCAGCGCGCCATCCTTTCCACGCTCGAATCCTACCGTCCGCCACGTTGTCCGCACTGTGGCGTCGCCAGCCTTTGGGGGCATGGCTCTTACGACCGCAAGGCTGATCGCAGCGCAGCCGGTGCCCTGAATCCCGTTCTGGTGCCACGCTTTCGCTGCACGGCGTGCTGCCGTACCTGTTCGCGCCTGCCGCTGTGCTTCTGCCCGCGTCGCTGGTACGGCTGGGCATTGCAGCAGCTGGTGCTCTGCCTGTGCATGTCCGGCATGTCGCTGCGCCGCATCGCCGC
>NZ_FCOF02000004.1 GCF_001544755.2 Caballeronia catudaia
GGCGCGGCTGAAGGGGTCGCCGGGGCGGTGCTTGGCGGCGCGGGTTCGAGCGACGGCGATTCGATGCTCAAGAGCTTCGGAGATACTGACGGTGGCGAAGGCGGTTCGTTGCTCAGTGACGCGCAGCCGTTCCAGTATCAGCCGAACGCTTTGAGCGATGATGTAACGGAACTGGCGGCGCGTGGCGTCAGTGAAGCACAAGAGGCTGAATGCTTCGCTGAGTACGATATCGACATGGAAATGTGCTCGGCGGGCGGCGCGATGTACAAGAGTCCGGCGTATTACCTTGAATGTAAGGCGCGTGCCTTCCAGAAATACCAGCAATGCAGAGGATATTGAGATGACCAAACCACCGCGAGCGGCGATTGTCTTCTACGACGAAGACACTCAAGAATTTAAAGTCTGTAACGTACAGCGATCAAAGGTGCAGCCTTTAATCGAACGCGCTACGGTTATGCCTGTCCCGCTTGATGAACATGATGCCACTATCACTGATGAGGACGCACGCAGGCTGGGAGGCATGGTCATGCTAATGCAGGGACACACGAATCCAGAATTGCGTGACCGTTTCAGGATCACAACGGAACGACCAATGAATTGGGAGTCCACACAGCGACCCGAATAAAGACAGTGAGAAAAAACGGACCGAACGTGGCCACGTAAGGAGCAAAAAGGCCGCCCCGTACACGGGCGGCCAAGTCGTACGAACGCGCGATATCCAGGCCCTTGGCGGCGGTTGAACCGCTATTGGTCCGTCGACACCAGCGACGGCCAGTTGTTCGCCGGTCATCTTCAGGACTTCCAAAACAGCGCGCCTTTCGCGCGCTTCTTGGACAAGCAGCGCCGCCCATCCGGCTTGGTCTAACCGCTCGCGGATAGTTTCAATGAGGAAACGATCCAGTCTGCGATACTCTTTCGCGCCGCGCGTCTGGTCTCGAACCCACTTAAGTTCGCCATAGCGCCGCGCGCTTTCGCCTGCTCGAATCGACGGCGCCCGACGCTCAGTTCGACCCGTGCCGCGCTTCCCATGCGCGCAACGCCGTCTCGTAGCGTTCGAGCGCCTCCTCGTAAAGATCGAAGACGCACGGATTGCAGCCGCTCTGACAGCAATCGTCCGGCAATGGACGCTCGGGCGGCGTCGGGCGCGGGTCGTCGGGATCGGGCATCGGCGTGAGCAAGGCGTAGACGGTTCATTGTGCATCGGCTTCGCGAGGCGCGACGCGAGCGGCTAGACTTTGGCGGCGGGCCGCGCCGCGCGCGATGCGATACTGCGCGCGGGGCAATTGCCCGCCCGTCATCACGTCGACAGGACCGAGGACTCACGCGATGAATCAGTTCGTCCGCTCTGCGATCTCCGGCGCGCTCGCGAGCGCCTTGCTGGCCGGCTGCGCCGTGCAGCCGGAAACATCGGAAACGCCGGGCGGCGCCGGGCAGACGGGCGCGGCGAATCAGTCGAATGCCGGCTCACCGGCCGCCTACAGCGCGGAAATCCGCCGCACGCAGGACGGCATTCCGCACATCCGCGCCGCCGAGGTGGGCAGCCTCGGTTTCGGATTCGGCTACGCGCAGGCGCAGGACAACCTGTGCACGCTCGCCGATGGCTTCATTACGTATCGCGGCGAGCGCTCGGCGTATTTCGGGCCGGACGCGCGCCCGATGTCGGCGGCGACCTTCGGCCAGCCGCGCAACATCGACGCCGACTTCTTCTTTCGTCTCGTCGGCGATCCGGCGACGGTCGAGCGCTACCGTTCCGCGCAGCCGGCCGACCTGCGCAGTCTCATCGACGGCTTCGCGGGCGGCTACAACCGCTATCTCGCCGATCTCAACGCGGGCCGCTTTCCCGGCGCGCACGCGGCGTGCCGGGGCAAGCCGTGGCTCGGCAAGATCAGCGCGGACGACATCTATCTGCGCCTGATCTCGGCCAATCTCGCGAGCGGCTCGGCGCGCTTCGTGACGCCGATCGCAACGGCGCATCCGCCGAAGCCTGCTACATCGACGCCGCGCGGCGACACCAATGAAACGCAAACGGCGCTCGACGCACTGCGCTATTCCATCGGCGAGCATCCGGGCATCGGCAGCAACGCGCTGGCGTTCGGCGCGCCGATCACACGCGACAAGCGCAGCATCCTGTTCGGCAATCCGCACTGGTTCTGGCGCGGCCCCGATCGTTTCTATCAGGCGCAACTGACGATTCCCGGACAGATGAACGTCGCGGGCGTGTCGTTTCTGGGCGTGCCGCTGATCGTGCTCGGCTTCAACGAGAACATCGCGTGGACGCATACAGTGTCGAGCGCGCGGCGCTTCGGCATCTTTCAGTTGACGCTCGATCCCGCCGATCCGACGCGCTATCTGGTCGATGGCCAGAGCGAAGCGATGACGCCCGTGCCGCTCACGGTTCGCGCCCGCCGCGCCGATGGCAGTGTCGAAACCGTGTCGCGCACGCTATTCCGCACGCGCTTCGGGCCGGTCGTCGATCTGTCCGCGATGGCGCAGGGCCTCGGCTGGAACGCACAGCGCGCGTATGCGCTCGCCGACGTGAACGTCGACAACACGCGCGTGTTCCAGAACTTTTTCGCGTGGAATCAGGCGCGCTCGCTCGTCGATTTCATGGCGATCCAGAAGCGCTACGCGGCGATGCCGTGGGCGAACACGTTCGCGATCGGGCGCGGCGACGAGCGCGTCTGGTTCGCCGACATCGGTCCGATTCCGAACGTGCCCGACGCCCTCGCCGATGCGTGCACGACGCCGGCAGGCCGCGCGTTCGCGAGCCGCGTGCCGGGCGTGCCGTTCCTCGACGGCTCGAAGAGCGCGTGCGCGTGGCGCATCGATCCGGCGAGCGTACAGCCGGGCGCGCTGCCGCTCGATCAATTGCCGAACACCGTGCGCGGCGATTACGTCGGCAACTTCAACGACAGTTATTGGCTCACCAACGCAAATGCGCCGATGTCGGGCTATCCGCTCGTGGCGGGCGCGACGCGTGTCGAGCAGTCGCTGCGCACGCGTTATGGCCATCTGCTCGCCGCGCGATTGCAGCGCGAGCGCGGCGGCGTCACGCGCGAGGCGCTCGAATCGGCCGTGCTGGAAACGAACTCGATGTCCGAGCGCCTTTTCCGCAAACCGCTGCTCGACGCGGTCTGCACGGTCAACGAAGCGGGCGGCCCGCTGCGCGAGGCCTGCGAGGTGTTGCGCAAATGGAACGGCACGGCGGATATCGACGCGCGCGGCGCAAACCTGTGGGACGAGTTCTGGCTGCGCGTGATGCGCATCGCGCCGGAGCGTCTGTACGAGTCGGGATTCGATCCGAACAAACCGCTCGCGACGCCGGGCGGCTTCAACGTCGACAATCCGGCCGTGCTCCAGGACTTGCGCCAGGCGCTCGGCGGCGCGGCGCTCGCGCTGAATCTGAACGGCTTCGCGCTCGATTCACGGCGCGGCGACATTCTTTACACGACGCGCAACGGCGCGCGCGTGCCGCTCTACGGCGGCTGCGACGAGGCGGGTTACTTCGTGATCGTCTGCGCGCGACGGCCGCTCGACCGGCAAGGTTATCCGATGGATGCGAACGGTCAGGGCGACAGTTACGTGCAGATGGTCACGTTCGGCGAGAACGGCGTGGAAGCCGACACGATGCTTTCGCATTCCGAATCGGACGATCCGGCCTCGCCGCATTCCGGCGACGCGACGCGCGCGTTCGCCGCGAAACGCTGGTCGCGCTTTCCGTTCACCGAACAGGCGATCGATTCCGATCCGGCGGTGACGCGCGCCGTCGTGTCCTCCATGCCCAACGACGCCGCAGGCCCGCCGAAACGCTGACACATCGCTGCAAAAGCGCCCGCCCGGTCGAGCAGAGGACGAATCCCGTCTATGATGGAAGTTTGCTCGAATGGAACTACGGTCATGACAATCGGCGACAGCACGCAACACGAAGCGGTGCGGCTCGATTCCGCCGCGCTGCGGGATTTCGTGGAACGCAAATGGAACGACGAGATCGTGCCGGCACTGACCGACTACATCGCAGTGCCCGCGAAAAGCCCGATGTTCGATGCCGACTGGGCGCACCACGGGTTCATCGAGCGCGTGGTCACGGATGCGGTCGACTGGGTCAAGACGCAGCCGGTGAAAGGCCTGAAGGTCGAGATCGTGCGCTTGCCCGAGCGCACGCCGGTCATCTTCTTCGAGGCGCCCGCCACGCGTTCCGGCAGCACGGAAACGGTCGTCCTGTACGGCCATCTGGACAAGCAGCCGGAATTCGAAGGCTGGCGCAGCGATCTCGGGCCGTGGACGCCGAAGCTCGAAGACGACAAGCTGTACGGCCGCGGCGGCGCCGACGACGGCTACGCGACCTACGCCAGCATCACCGCGCTCGCCGCGCTGGATGCGCAGGGCGTCGAGAGGCCGCGCTGCGTCGGCATCATCGAAACGTGCGAGGAATCGGGCAGCTACGATCTCCTGCCTTACATCGACGCGCTGCGCGAGCGGCTCGGCGACGTGGGCCTCGTCATCTGCCTCGATTCGGGCGCGGGCAACTACGATCAGCTCTGGCTCACCACGTCGCTGCGCGGGCTCGTCGCGGGTGATCTCGAAGTGCAGGTTCTGGACGAGGGCATTCACTCGGGCGGCTACGGCGGCATTGCGCCGTCGACGTTCCGCATCATGCGGCAACTGTTCGAGCGCCTCGAAGACTCCAGCACCGGCGATCTGCTGCCGAAGGAATTTCACTGCGCGATCCCGATGATGCGCCGGCGCGAAGCCGAAGCCACCGCGCGTATTCTCGGCGACGACGTCTGGAAGAAACTGCCGTGGAGTTGCGGCCAGGACGGCGGCAGCGTCTTGCCGACGACGACCGATCCGCGTGAAGCGCTGCTCAATTCCACGTGGCGTCCGTCGCTCACGGTGACGGGCGCGTCCGGCCTCCCGCCGCTCGCCGATGCGGGCAACGTGCTTGCGCCGCGCACCGCGTTCAAGCTGTCGCTGCGCCTGCCGCCGCTCATCGACGCGACCGAGGCGGTCACGCGGCTGCAAAGACTGCTCGAACGCGACGCGCCGTACAACGCCAAGGTCACGTTCAAGCCGGAAGCGGGCGCGGCCACCGGCTGGAATGCGCCTGATCTCGCGCCGTGGCTGGCGACGTCGCTGAACGAGGCGTCGAAGCGGCACTTCGGCGCGAACGTCGCGTTCATCGGACAGGGCGGCACGATTCCGCTGATGAACACGCTGAAGGAAGGCTTCCCGCGCTCGCAATTCATGGTGTGCGGCGTGCTCGGCCCGAAATCGAATGCGCATGGTCCGAACGAATTCCTGCATATTCCGTATGGGAAGAAGCTGACGGCTTCCGTCGCCGAAGTCATCGCAGCGGCGCCCTAAGCGCTGCGGATCGTTGAACTCCGATGAAGCCCGGATCGTCCGGGCTTTTTTTCGGCCGTATTCAACGATTTTGTAAAACAAACTGGTAAGGCCAGTTGAACGCCGGTAAAGTGATGGACCCGAGCGCGTCTCAAAAAACGAACGCGCGCCATCAACTACGGAGACGAGTGTCGCAATGAATGCATCCCCCACGCCCAACGCTTCAACCACCGAACAGCGCATCGCCGCCGACACGCTGCACGCCTATGTCCGAGCCATCTGGGAGTCCGCCGGCAGTGCGCCGCGCGAGGCGGAACTGGTCGCGGATCACCTGGTGATGTCGAATCTGTCGGGTCACGATTCGCACGGCGTCGGGATGATTCCGCGCTACGTCGCGTCGCTCGGCGAGGGACAACTGAAGCTCAACACGCACGCCGAGATCGTGCGCGATGCCGGCGCGGTGCTGACCGTCGACGGCCGCAAGGGTTTCGGGCAGGTTGTCGCTTACGAGGCGATGGAGCACGGCATCGAGCGCGCGAAGAAGCTCGGCGTGTGCGCCGTGGGCTTGCGCAACGCGCACCACATTGGGCGGATCGGCCATTGGGCGGAGCAGTGCGCGAAGGCGGGGCTCGTGTCGTTTCACTTCGTGAACGTGGCGGGCGATCCGCTCGTCGCGCCTTTCGGCGGCATCGACCGGCGCTTTGGCACGAATCCGTTTTGCGCCGCGTATCCGCGCGACGGCAAGAGCCCGCTCGTGCTGGACTTCGCGACCGCCGGCATCGCTTATGGCAAGACGCGCGTCGCATACAACAAGGGCGTGAAGGTCGCGCCGGGCATGCTGCTCGATCATGAAGGCCGGCCGACCGTCGAGCCGAAGGTGATGCACGAAGAGCCGTTCGGCTCGCTCACCGCGTTCGGCTTGCACAAGGGTTCGGGGCTCGCCGCGCTGTGCGAGATTTTCGGCGGAGCGCTGTCGGGCGGCTACACGACGCACGAAGACACGCTGGAGAAGTCGAGCGCGATCATCAACTGCATGACGTCGGTGATCGTCGATCCGAACGCATTCGACGCGCCCGCCGCGCAAGCGGAAGCCGAGGCGTTCCTCGAATGGATGAAGGCGTCGCCGCGCGCCGAGGGCGTCGATGCGATCTACGCGCCGGGCGAGCCCGAAGAGGCGCGCCGTGCGGAGCGCACCGCGAACGGCATTGCGATCGATCCGACGACGTGGAAGCAGATCCGCGATTCCGCGACGAAGTCGGGCATGACTGAAGCGCAAATCGAGAAATTCGCGAGCGCGCTCAAGTAAGTCGCCGATGCAACTACGCGGCAAATTGGTCAAGCCAGTTTGCCGCGCGGCGCAATCAGGCGGTCATGTCCTGCGCGATCCATTCGATGACGGACGTGCGCTTCGGCTGCCAGCCGAGCAGTTCGCGGGTGCGCTTGCTGCGCACGCGGCTGTTCGAACCCAGCCCGTACGAGGCCATTTCGTAGCCCCATTCCTCGATCGCCTGTTCGAGCGGCCAGTCCTCCGGGCCGCGCAGGCCGAGCGCCTTCGCCATCGCGGCCGTCATGTCGCGAAACTGCGCTTCGCCGCTCTCGACGAAATAGAACGTACCCGCCGGCGATTTTTCGAGCGCGAGACGGTAGACAGCGACGACATCGTCGATATGCACGTTCGACCAGATATTCAGCCCGCGTCCCACATGGCGCACGACGCCGCTCTTTTTCGCCTGGCGCTCGAGGCGCGGCAACTGCACGCTCGCCGTATCGGGCACCGCGCCGTGACCATAGATCAGCGTGTTGCAGAGCACGGCGGAGCGTATGCCGCGCTTTGCGGCTTCGAGCACGAGAGCGTCGATTGCGACGCGCGGCGCCTTGTCGGGCGTCGGCTCGGGCAAATCGTCTTCGGTGTAGATCTTGTCCGATGCCTCGCCGCCCGACGCGTCGCCGACGATACTCGACCCGCTCGTATGCAAGAACGGCTTGCCCGAGCCTTCGAGCGCGCCGATCAGCGCTTCGACCGCGCCGCGATGATCGCTGCTCGCCGCGTTGATGACGGCATCCGCCGCGCGGGCTTCGGCGGCGAGAAGCGCGGTGTCGTCCAGACTGCCGGTCACCGGTTCGATGTTCAGGCGTTTAAGTTCGTCGGCTTGCCCGTCGCGCCGGATGAGTCCGCGCACGCGATGGCCGTCGCGCGCCAGTCCCGCCGCAATCGATCCGCCGATGAAACCGCCCGCGCCCGTGATGAAGATGTTCATGTTGCCGCTCCACTGAGTGTCCAAACTGCGATGAACACAGTATGGGCCGCTTCGACTTTCGCAAAAACGGTGATAGTCTCAAATGAACCTTGACTCCGAATCAATAATCGCGATGCCACCGATCGAACTCATCAACGCTCCCGGCCTGCCGATTCCCGCCGGCCACTACAGCCACGCGACGCGCGCGGGCAACCTCGTGTGCGTTTCCGGCCAGTTGCCGATTCGTCCCGACGGCACGCATACCGGCGACCGGCCGTTCGAAGAGCAGGCCGAACAGACGCTGGCCAACCTGCGGACCGTACTCGAAGCGGCAGGGGCGAGCCTTGCGGACTGCATCGAAGTGACGGTGTATCTCGTGGGCGTCGAGCACTGGAAGGCGTTCAACGAGATTTACGCGCGTCACTTCGGCGCGTGGAAGCCGGCGCGCGCCGTCGTGCCGGTCGGCGCGCTGCACTACGGCTATTTGCTGGAAATCTCCGCGCGCGCCTGGATAGAGCGCGCGTAGCCGCTACGCCAGATCCAGCGACTTCGTCAGATCGCCGAGGGGCGCTTCGCCGTTCACGGCGAACGCGCGATCTCGCGCCGCGACGCCGTCGAGTGGCGCGAGATCGTGCACGCGCGAGATGAAGCGCAGTATCGAGTTCGTGTCGTAGACCGTGTGATCGACATAGCCTTTTTTCGCGAATGGCGAGATCACGAGCGCCGGAATGCGCGAGCCGGGGCCCCAGCGATCGCCCTTCGGCGGACCGACGTGGTCCCACCAGCCGCCGTTTTCGTCGACGGTGACGATGACCACCGTGTTCTGCCACTGCGGCCCGCGCTGGATGTGCTCGATCACGTTGGAGATATGGCGGTCGCCCGAGGCGATGTCCGCATAGCCCGCGTGCATGTTGAGATTGCCCTGCGGCTTGTAGAACGTGACGGCCGGCAGGCGGCCCGCGTCGATATCGGCGAGCAGCTTGTTCGTCGATGGATCGTCGCCGATACCTCCGTCGCGCAGATGCCGCTCGCGCGCGGCCGTGCCCGGCGCGAAGCTGGCGAAGTAATTGAACGGTTGATGGTGGTACTGAAAATCCGGCACGGCGCCGGTGTCGCGATGCTCCAGCGCGTACTGCCAGGCGCCCGAATACCACGCCCAGTCGACATTCTTGCCCGACAGACGATCGCCGATGGTCGCGTACGTCTGCGGCGGCAGCACGAGCGCATTCGATCTGTCCGCAAGGCGCGGATCGCCGCCTTGAGGAGGCGGCACGTTGCTCGGCTGGTACGGCGGGAACATGGTGTTGACCGCGTAGCCGTCGGCGGTGAGCGCGCCGTCGCGCACGAACTTGGGTGGTCCTTCGAGCGCGGATTTCGGTGAATCAGGCGCGAGCTTGAGGCGCGAGCCAGTGAGATCCTCGCCATCCACGACCGCGAGCAGCTTCGCCGCCGGACCGCTCTTCGCATCCGGGTAGAAGGGCGCTTGCGCGGAAATCAGGAAGATATGGTTGAGCCACGAGCCGCCGAACGCCGACATGAAGAAGTTGTCGCAGAGCGTGTATTGCTGCGCGAGTCCCCAGAGCCTGAGCGTGTCCGGCGAGCTGCGGTAATGGCCCATTACGAGGCCGCCCGAATCGCCCCACGCGGCAAACTGATTGTTGCGGCCCGCGTTGATCTGCATCTGGTTCTGGTAGAAGCGATGCACGAGGTCCCGCGTGATGACGGAATTAGGCAGCGGCGCACCGTGCGCGTCCACGATCTGGAAGGGCGCATTGCGCTGAGCGGCGATCTGCTGCTCGGTGATCGCATAGCGCTTGCCGCCGACCTCCTGCGCCTGCGGCACGAGCCCGCCCCAGATTTTCGGCAGCGTAGGCATGGGCGTGGCCCCGTCGCGGTCGAGCTGCACGTATTGCGACGCCGGCACCGCCGACAGCGGATACTGCACGCCCGGATAGTCGCCGTAGAGATTCGTGAAGCTGCGATTCTCCGCATAGATCACGACGATGTTTCGCACCTGCGCCGCGAGCGTGCGATCCAGCGCCAAGTCGGCCGTGGTCTTCGGCGTGGACGGCTTTTGTTCGAACAGGTTGCACCCGCCGAGCGACAGGCCCGCGATGCCAACGCCTGCCGCGAGAAGCCGCCGCCGCGCGGGGTCCGCGGGTGCGTCGCCGGCTCGGGTGTCGTTGTCGTTGCTGGAGGGAAGCTCGTTCTGCGGACGGTCGTGCTCATTCATCGACTGACTCCTCGTGAACATGTGGCTCACGCCCGATGGCGCGCGCCTGCATTATCGACACCGAAAGATGACGCGCCAGTTAAGTGCTCATTTGCTGCCCATTACGCCGGCGCACCGACTTGACCGCCCTGCGACTGACGGGTCAACTGAGCGGCAATGATGCCGCAACGACAGGTTGCGTGAAACCCGGCCGAACGGCATAGGCAAAAATTCAGAACGATGTGTGAATCGGCTTATGTCTTCTGGCCGACTGGAAACCGCAATGGAGCGTGACTAACATCAACTGAACAGAAGCTTTGCTCCGACGAGAATCAGCGCCGCGGCAAGGACGTGGCGCAGCAGCGCTTCGGGCGCCTTGGAAGACAACATGCTGCCAATGGCAATGCCCGGGATCGAGCCCACGAGGAGCGAGGCGAGCAGGCCCCAGTCGACCGAGCCGAGCATCCAGTGCCCCGCGCCGGCAATCAGCGTCAGCGGCACCGCGTGCGCCACATCGGACCCGACGATGCGAACCGTCGCGAGACGCGGATAGAGCAGGAGCAGGACGGTCACGCCGATCGCGCCCGCACCCACGGACGTGATCGAAACCAGCACGCCGAGTATGGCGCCGGTGACGACGGTCCACGCGGCGGTGCGCACCGGGTGTTCGGGGCGGCCACGGCCTTTTTTGTAGGCGAAGCGCGCGAGCTGCGGGCGGAATACCAGTGAGATGGCGGTGATGAGGAGCGCCGTGCCGAGAATCACCTGGATCAGCCGCGCGGTTCCGGGCGCAGCAATGTCGTGCTGATGCAGGAAGAACAGTGTGATAGCCGCGGCCGGCACGCTGCCCGCCGCGAGACGGCCGGTGATGCGCCAGTCGACCGAGCCCTTGATGCCGTGCACGAGCGTGCCGGCGGTTTTGGTCGCGGCGGCGTAGAGCAGGTCGGTGCCGACAGCGGTCGCCGGATGAATGCCGAACAGCAGCACGAGCAATGGCGTCATCAGCGAGCCGCCACCCACACCCGTCAGGCCGACCAGCAAACCTACCGCGAAGCCTGAGGCAGAATAAAGTAAGTCGATATGCGGAAATGACATTGCGCGCGGAGAACCCGTCAGGCGTGGTTGGGTCGAAAAACCGTCGATGATAGCGGGTAAGCGGCGCACGTGCTGCAGGAAAGCAGCGTCGAAGGCGCCCGAGCACGATCCGACGGTCCACGAAACACCCTTCAGATTACTTTCAGGAAGGTGCGATGAATACAAAGCAACAGACGCAGGAACAGGTGCAGGAACAAATCCAGGAGTCGCAGGCGAGGCTCGCTGACGAGGCGTTCATCCCGACCGAGCATGCGAACATGCCGAGCGAGCGCCAGTTCGTGCTGAAGTCCGGCAACACGTTTGCTGTGTACGACGCGAACGGCGACATCCGCGGCCACGACGACGGACTCTTCGTCAACGACACCCGCGTCCTTTCGGAACTCGTGCTGACCTTCGGCGGTCGAGCGCCATCGCTGCTTTCGGGCAGCGTATCGAGCGACAACGCCGTGTTCACCGCGCACCTGACGAACCGCCCGCTGCCACCGATCGGCGGTGCACGCACGCCCGAGGGCGTGATCCACGTCGAGCGCAAGCGCGTGCTCTCCGGGCACGTGCTGCACGAGAGCATCGTGCTCACGAACTACGGCACGGAGCCCTCCACGGTGCCGCTCTCGATTTCCTTCGCGGCGGATTTTCTCGACATGTTCGAGGTGCGCGGCGCGACGCGCGGCAAGCGCGGCACCTTGCGGCCGCCGGTGATCGAGAACGGCGAAGTCGTGCTGCGCTATGTCGGTCTCGATGAAGTGGAGCGCACGGCGCGCATCCAGTTCACGCCCGCGCCTGACGTCCTCTCGCCCACGCGCGCCGATTACGCGCTGCATATCCAGTCGGAAACGGCGATTTCCATGTATCTGTCGGTGACGGCGGTGACGCACGCCCTTTCCGACGCCAGCGAGGAAAGCAAGCGCAACGCAGCGGAAGCGGCGGAGTGCGCGCCCGAATCGGGTCGGCCTGCGATCCGCGACGCGCTCGTCGAGGCGCATCGCCGCATGCGCGACAGACGCCGCGCGAGTGCGCGCGTGCGGTCGAGCAATCCGCTCTTCAGCGAATGGATCGACCGTTCGCTCGCGGACCTCGGCTTGCTCACGACCGATCTCGATACCGGTCCGTATCCGTATGCCGGCATCCCGTGGTTTTCGACGGCGTTCGGCCGCGACGCCATCATCACGTCGCTGCAGATGCTCTGGCTGCATCCGACGCTCGCGCGCGGCGTGCTGCGCTTTCTCGCTGCTAACCAGGCGCGCGAGGACTCCGCGTTCCGCGATGCCGAAATCGGCAAAATCATGCACGAGACGCGCAAGAGCGAAATGGCCGCGACCGGCGAAGTGCCGTTCGCGCTGTACTACGGCGGCGTGGACAGCACGCCGCTCTTCATCGTGCTCGCGGGCGCCTACGGCGAGCGCACGGGCGACAGCGAACTGATCGACGAAATCTGGCCGGCGCTGCAGCTCGCGGCGCAATGGGTCGCGCGCCATTGCGACAAGAATCCTCACGGTCTGCTCGACTATCAGCGCGCATCGGAGCACGGTCTTGCGAACCAAGGCTGGAAGGACAGTCAGGATTCCGTCTTCCACGCCGACGGAAAATTCCCGATCGGGCCGATCTCGCTCGTCGAAGTGCAGGCGTACGCGTCGACCGCGTTTTCCACGATGGCGCGCCTTGCCCGCGAGCGCGGCGAAGACGACAGCGCGCGCGACTTCGAGCGGCGCGCGCGCCATATTCGCGAACGCGTCGAGGAGATGTTCTGGATGCCGGAGATGGAGTTCTACGGCATCGCGCTCGACGGCAAGGGCGAGCTGTGCCGCGTGTTGTCGTCGAATGCGGGGCATCTGCTTGCGTTCGATCTCGTCGAGCGCAAGCGTGGCGAGGCCGTCGCGCGTCAGCTCGAATCCACGCTCTTTCACACCGGCTGGGGTGTGCGAACGCTGGCGGCGAGCCAGCCGCGCTTCAATCCGATGTCGTATCACAACGGTTCCGTGTGGCCGCACGATACGGCGCTGTGCGCGCGCGGTCTTGCGCGCTACGGCGAACGCGGCGCCGCCGTGGGCTTGCTGCAATCGCTGTTCGAAGCGGCCGTCACCTTCGACATGCGGCTGCCGGAGCTTTTCTGCGGATTCACGCGCCAGCGCGGCGAGCGGCCCATCGCCTATCCGGTCGCGTGCCTGCCGCAAGCCTGGGCGGCGGGCGCGCCTTTCATGATTCTGGAAGCGTGCCTCGGCATGACCGTCGACGCCGTCAACGACGAAGTGCGGATCGACCGGCCGCAACTGCCGGAGGGCATCGACTGGCTGGAAATCGGCGATCTGCGCCTCGGCGACAAGACCGCGACGGTCACCTTCCGGCGCGTCGGCGGACAGGTGATTCCTTCGGTGGACGGCGACGTGCGGGTCGTCGCGGTGCTTTGAAGCGTCGAACGCGCGGCGCCGGTGCGGCGCCGTGCATTCGACGAGCGCTCAAACCGCCACGCTGCCGACGTAGTTCTCGGCCAGCGCGGTGGCGGCCGCGCGCGACGTCGTCACGTGCTCGAGTTCCGCCACTTGCAGGCGCTGCTCGAACGGCGACGTGTCGTCCAGCTTGTGCAGCATGCGCGTCATCCACCACGAGAAGTGCTCGGCGCGCCACACGCGCTTGAGCGCCGTTTCGGTATAGCCGGCGAGTTTGTCGCTGCGGCCTTCCTTGTAGAAGTCGATGAGCGCAGCAGTCAGCACGCGCACGTCCGACACCGCGAGGTTGAGGCCCTTCGCGCCGGTCGGCGGCACGATATGCGCGGCGTCGCCGGCGAGGAAGAGCCTGCCGGATTGCATCGGCGTGGAAACGAAGCTGCGCATGCCGACAATGTTCTTCTGGAAGATCTTGCCTTCCGTGATCTGCCAGCCGTCGGCGGTATCGACGCGTGCGTGCAGTTCCGCCCAGATGCGGTCATCGGACCAGGCGTCGACGGTATCCTTCGGGTCGCACTGGAAGTACATGCGCTGCACGCCCGGCGAACGCGTGCTGATGAGCGCGAAGCCGCGGTCATGGCGCGCATAGATGAGTTCGTCGGAAGAGGGCGGCGCCTCGACCAGAATGCCGAACCAGCCGAACGGATAAATGCGCTGATAGTCCTGCCGCACCGCCTCGGGAATGCACTGGCGCGAAACGCCCTGCGAACCGTCGCAACCGATGATGAAATCGCACTCGAGTTCTTCGTCGCGGCCTTCGTGCTGATATTTGATGCGCGGCTTGCGATCGCTGCCATCGTGGAAGTCGTGCAGCGAGACGTTCGATACGCCGAACTTCAGCGCGCCATTCGCCGCGAGGCGCGCCGCGACGAGATCCTTGATGACTTCGTGCTGCGCGTACACCGTGATCGAATGTCCGGTCAGCTCGGTCAGCGCGATGCGGCGTCGCTGGCCTTCGAACGCGAGTTCGAAGCCGTGATGCAGCGCGCCTTCCGCCTGCATGCGCGCGCCGAGTCCGGCCTGATTGAGCGTGTCCATCGTGCCTTGTTCGAGCACGCCGGCGCGAATCGTCGATTCGATATCGTTCTGGCTGCGCGCTTCGAGCACGACCGATTCGATACCGCGCAGATGAAGCAGATGAGAGAGCAGAAGCCCGGCGGGGCCCGCACCGACGATGCCGACTTGTGTACGCATGATTGTCTCCGTGAGGCGTTGGTGATGTCGTGCGTACAGTGTCGGCAGAGCGGCCTTATGCCGCAACGCGATACCGAAGATAAGGTCTATCCGATTTCGAGATAAAGGTCCGAAAATGGCCGAAAACGCGTTGAGTCGAGGGTAAATCCCTAAGCGAAGCGGGCGGCATTCGATGCCGCCCACGTCCTGACACTTACTCCGCGCGCTCTTCCTTCAGCTGATTGCGCCGATATTCGCCCTGCCGCGTGAGCATCCAGCCGGGATACTCCGCAGGCAACTGGCTGACTTCATCGAGTGCTGCGAGCTCGTCCGCGTTAAGCTGGACTTTCGTCGCGGCGATGTTGTCATCCAGCTGCTCGATGCGTTTCGCGCCGATGATCACGCTCGACACGACCTTCTGATGCAGCAGCCACGCGAGCGCGATCTGCGCGACCGACACGCCTTTGGCTTCGGCCACGCGCCGCATCACGTCGACGCAGTCGTACGCGCGTTCGACGTCGACCGGCGGAAAATCGAACTTGGTGCGGCGGCTGCCTTCTTCCTTGCTTCCATCGCGCGTGTACTTGCCCGACAGCAAGCCGCCCGCGAGCGGGCTCCACACCATCAGGCCGACGTTTTCGCTACGCAGAAGCGGCGCGATCTCGCGTTCCAGATCGCGGCCCGCGATCGTGTAATACGCCTGCAGCGACTCGAAGCGCGCGAGCCCGAGCCGCTCGGAAATCCCGAGCGCCTTCATGATCTGCCACGCGGCCCAGTTCGACACGCCGATATACCGCACATGCCCGTGCTGCACGAGATTGTCGAGCGCGCGCAGCGTTTCCTCGATCGGCGTCGCCGGATCGAAGCCGTGAATCTGATAGAGATCGACGTGATCGAGTTGCAGGCGCTTCAGGCTCGCTTTCACGCCGTCGATGATGTGATAGCGCGACGCGCCCCGCGAATTCGCGCCCTTGGTGCCGGTTTCGCCGAGGATCTTCGTCGCGACGACCACGTTTTCGCGCGGCACTTTCAGGTTCTTCAACGCCTGACCGGTGATGACCTCCGACTGGCCGTCGGCGTAGACATCGGCGGTATCGATGAAATTGATGCCCGCATCGAGCGAGCGCCCGATCAGCTTGTCCGCGTCCGCCTGCTGCAACTGGCCGATGTTGTCCCAGATTCCGCCCGTCCCGCCGCCGAAGGTCATCGTGCCCAAGCACAGTTCCGAGACGAAAAGACCGGTATTGCCGAATTTCCTGTAGCGCATGGTTGCTCCCGAGTGACGGATGAGGCGCGGCATCGCACGACCGAAACGACGCGATGCGCGCCGGCAATGCAGTATCGTCCCGGCGCACGACCGGCTCATAGCCTGATCCTGTTCGATCCTTGCCTGTTCCTGCAAACGCGCGGGGCGGCCCCGAGCATTCCCGCGCCCGCGCGAGTAAGCTAGGCGGACTCCCTCTCATCCCGAAAATAGTCCGCGAATCATGGCTTTGAACGACACGCCCGGCCTCGCCGGAAAAGACAGTCACGACCAGCCGCAGGAGCGTCGCCACGACGGCGGGCCCGATGCTTCGCTGGATCAGTCGCGGCTCGATCTCGTCGCGCTGCTCGACCGGTTCACCGCCGGTTGCGAGGGTTCGGTCGAAACGCCGGTGCCGGGGCTGTTCCTGCATCGCATCATGAATCCTGGCGGGCCGAAGCACGGCATCCAGACGCCCGCGCTCGCGCTGATCGCGCAAGGCAGCAAGCGCCTCATGGTCGGCGACGAAGTCTATATCTACGACCCAATGCACTATCTGGTGTCATCGGTGGATCTGCCCGTGTGCGGGCAAGTGTCGGTGGCGAGCGAATCGGAGCCGTATCTCGGCATGCGGCTCGATCTCGATGTCGAGGAAATCACGTCGCTGATACAGGACGAGCATCTGCCGCCCGCGACGCAGGCCGACGCGTCGCGCGGCCTCTACGTGAACCGCCTCGGCAACACGATGCTCGACGCCGTGCTGCGCCTCCTGCGTCTCGTCGATACCCCCGAAGACGTGCCGATTCTCGCGCCGCTCGTGAAGCGCGAGATTCTCTATCGGCTGCTGATGAACGGCTCGGGCGCGCGGCTGCGGCAGATCGCGCTCCAGGACAGCCAGACGCAGCGCATTGCGAAGGCCATTCAGCTCTTGCGTCAGAATTTCGATCAGCCGCTGCGCGTGGAGGACATTGCGCGCGACGTGCACATGAGCGTGTCGTCGCTGCATCATCATTTCAAGGCCGTCACCGCGATGAGCCCGCTGCAGTATCAGAAGCAGTTGCGCCTGCAGGAAGCGCGCCGCCTGATGATGCTCGATATCGTCGATGCCGCCACGGCCGCGCATCGCGTGGGCTACGAGAGCGCGTCGCAGTTCAGCCGCGAGTACAGCCGCCTGTTCGGCGCGCCGCCGCTGCGCGACACCCGTCGCTGGCGCGATGCGACGGCGGCCGCGGCCGGCGCATGAACAACAAAATTTCCATGAACCACTGGCCGAGCGCGCGCGAATGGTCTTGAATGGATTGCCGACAGCCGATGCGAGGGCGCTGCCGCATCGATTTATTTCATCGTCCGCGGAATAGTGCAGCGCTTACGAACGTTCTACGGATACTTCTACAACAAGGAAAGATGAAATGAAGAAGCGCATCCAGATGTTCGCCGCTGCCGCAACGGTCGCAACCGTGTTCGCGTCGCTTGCTTCGTCCGCCTATGCCGCGGCGCCGAAGGAAGCCAACGGCATGTACGTCGATGAAAACGGCATGACGCTCTATACCTTCGACAAGGACACGAAAGGCGGCCCGAGCGCCTGCACCGGCGGTTGCGCGCAGGCGTGGCCCGCCGCGATGGCGAGCGATTCGGACAAGCCGAGCGGCAAATGGACCATGGAATCCGCCGATGGCGGCAAGCAATGGGCCTACGATGGCAAGCGTGTCTATCGCTTTGCGAAGGACACGAAACCCGGCGACAAAAACGGGGACAACTTCCGCGACGTCTGGCACGTCGTGAAGCCCTGACGTTTCGGACACGGGCAAGGGACGGAAAACACGCGCGACGCGGCGGACTTGCGGAATAAACCAGCGAGTCCGCCAGTCTTTCAATCAATGGGTAAGGATCATGAAACGATCGATCGGAGTGACGGCGCTCCTGTTCGCGCTCGGCCTCGCATGTGGCGTGGCGGGATGCGCGAGCGGCACGCAAAGTACGCCGGGATCATCGGGTGCGCCGAGCGCGCCGGCAGGCGGAGGCAGCTACTGATGGCGCGGGTCTGGATCGCCTTGCGCGTGCAAGCGGGCGCACGGCCTTGAGCTTCGAAAGCGATCTGCTCGCCCATCTGCCGCAGCTGCGCCGTTACGCGCGCGCGCTGACGGGAGATCGCGCCTGGGCCGACGATCTCGTGCAGGACGCGACCGAGCGCGCGCTCAACCGCGCTAAATCGTTTCATGCCGGCACGAACCTGCGCGCGTGGCTGTTCACGATCATGCGCAACTTGTATATCGACCAGTTGCGCGGGCGCCGCGATATCGCCGTCGACGATGAAACCGCGCCCTGGCGGCAGATGGCCGCGCCGCGCGGCGAAGTCGACGGTCTCGTGCTGCGCGACGTGCAGCGCGCGCTCTACTGTCTGCCGGTCGAGCAGCGTGAGGTGATGCTGCTCGTGTGTGTCGAGGAAATGAGCTATCAGGAGGCATCCGTGGTGTTGAACGTGCCGACCGGAACCGTGATGTCGCGCCTCTCGCGGGCGCGGGAGCACATGCGTGTTCTGCTCGGCGAAGAACCGGGCCGCAAGGCGTCGTCGTCGCTGAAAGTGGTGAGCCGCTCATGACCAATCAAGACCGTCCATCCGAAGGCGGCGACCGTATGGGGCCGCCGAAGCCCGATCGGGACTTGCAGGCGCTGTCCGCCTTCATCGACGATGAACTGCATGGCGACGAGCGCGACGCCCTGGTTGCGCGCATCGCGGACGATCCCGCGAGCCAGGCGACCGTCAATGCTTATCGCGCGCAGGATAACGCGCTGCGCGCGCTGTTCGCCGATCAGACCGAACCACAGGTGGTTCGCCTCCGGCCGAGTGCGCGCGAGCGTTATCTGATCGCGGCGTGCTTTCTGGTCGTCGGCGTTGCGTGCGGATTTCTGATGCACATGCTCCTGCCCGCGCTGGGCGAAAAGCCGCGCTTCGCGGAGCGCGCGGATATCGCCTATGCGGTGTACGCCCCCGAGCAGCGGCATGCGGTGGAAGTGGCTGCATCGCAGCAGGATCATCTGGTCACGTGGCTGTCGAAGCGGCTGAATCGCGCGGTGACGATTCCTTCGCTGACCGAGTACGGGTTTCAGCTCGTTGGCGGACGCCTGTTGCCGGACGAGGAAGGGCCTGCCGCACAGTTCATGTATCAGAACGCGGCCGGCGAGCGCCTCACGCTCTACATGACGACGGCCACGATCAGGGGTAACGACAACAGGATCAGAACGCTCAAGGACGGCCAGCGCACGACGTTTTACTGGGCGTGGGACCGTGTCGGTTATGCGCTGTCGGGACAGATCGGCGAGGCGAAGCTGCAGGCGATCGCCTACGACACGTGCAAGGAGCTCGGCGGCGACCCGAAGAACTGGTGAGCCGCAGCGCGTGTCAACGCGCTGCGGCTCTTTCATGCGCTGCCGGGCTTAGTAATAACGATGCGGTGCCGGCGCGGCGTGGTGATGACGCTCCCACTCGCTGCGCTGCCAGTAACGATGGCCGTCCCAGTAACGATCGCCGTGCCAGCCGACCTTCACGTGATGCGGCGCGGGATGATTCACTTCCGCCGAAGCCACGTTCGCGAGGCCCATGCCCAGCGCCGCGGCGAGGGAGGCGATCAGCAGGCTCTTCTTCGTCTTGTTCATCTTGTTCATGATGTTTGCTCCTTTCTCGTGTGCTCAGTCACGTGATGCGCGCAGGATGAACTGCGATTCATCGGGTAAGAGTTTGATGTTTTGATTCAGTGCGGTTTCAATCGCGGTAATAGCCGTGATGATGGTGCCACTCGCCACCGTCCGGCACGACGATGCAACCCGACAGCGCGCTGCTCAACAACACGCCCAACGCTGCAAGGATCGCTAGTTTCTTCATGGGTTTCTCCCTGTGAATCCATGGAGATCAATTTAGCGGTTGACAAAATGACAAGCCGTGTTCGTTTGTAAGCAAACGTGTAACCTGAAATATTTGCGACGGGCGTCCATAAAGGTACGACGCGGCGCAACGCATCCGTTGCACCCCGGCGCGCGACGCGTTATCCTGAACTCCGATTCGAATTGTCGGAGTGGACATGTCTCACATCAGCACGGGCGTGGAGTACGCGCTGCACTGCATGCTTTATCTCGCGGAAGCGCCGCATGGCGTACGCGAGGCGAGCGTGCGCGATCTCGCCGAACTTCAGGGTGTGCCGGCGGAATACGTCGCAAAGCTCTTCACGAAGCTTCACAAGGCGGGGCTCGTGGTCGCGACGGAAGGCGCGCGTGGGGGCTTTGCGCTCGCGCGGCCGTCGCGTGAGATCAGCGTGCTGGATGTCGTCGACGCGATCGACGGCGACAAGCCGCTCTTCGACTGCAGGGAGATTCGCGCGCGCTGCGCGGTATTCGGCGAGGACGCGCCGCCCTGGGCGACGAGCGGCGTATGCGCGGTTCACGCGGTGATGAAGAACGCCGAGAAGCGCATGCGCGAGGCCCTGGCGGCCGATCGAATCTCGGATCTCGCGGGCCGCATGCACGCGAAGGCGCCGCGCACGTTCGCGCCGCAGGTCGTCAAGTGGCTCGACGAACGTACGAATCAGCGGCGCGCGGCGAAGAGCTAGTTCAGCGGACGATCTTCGGCTTCATGTTCGGCGTGAGCGACACGCCGACCACGTGACCATCGCGCACGCCGCAGCGGCTATCGACGCGCGTCCATTGTTCCTTGCCGCGCGCCTTCGCGAATGCGCGCATCACGATGACCTTGTCGACCGGAATCGGGTTGCCGACACTGAAGATCGCAGTATCGTCGTCGATCTTCGCGGACAGCACGCGCCGGTCCGGCACAATCAGCGTGTCGTACTTCGGCGCGTTCTCGACCCAGCGGTCGAAAGCGGCGACGCATTGCGCGACGGTGTCCGGAACATGCAGCCGCGTCAGATACGAATAATCCTCGGGCAGATCCGGCGTTTCCTGCGCCTGTACGAGCTGACACATCGACGCTGACAGCGCGAGCGAGAACAAGGCGGGGACAAGAATGTTCTTCATGCGATGAGCGATGAAAGGGCGTTCGGGAGGTTCGGGCAAGGTGCGGATCGCCGGGACACGGATCGCGTGATGGGCGCTGTGAGGGCTGCGCGCGCCTGCGCTGGAATGGCGCGGAGTATACCGTGTGACGTTTTATGACGTCGAGTGAATCGCGCATTTTGAATGCCGATCGAAAGCATCGGCACGGGCGTTGTATCCTTCGAAGCGGACAAACACGGCGGCGAGGTGCGCGATGAAAGCGGTGCGATGGTCGCAACAGGACGGCACGGGGCTCGAGCATCTGGTTCTGAACGAGACGCCCGATGGCATCGTGATCGAAAGCGCGGTCGTGGGCGAAGATGAAGCGCATGCCTTCGGCCTCGTCTATCGAATCGAGTGCGATGCGCGCTGGCAAGTCACGCGTCTCGCGATGAAACTCGCGGGGGGCGCAGCGCTCGATCTGCACCGCAAGGACGGCGACAACGGCGACGCGCACGCATGGAGCGACGCGAACGGCCAACCACACGAACTGCTGCGCGGCTGCATCGACGTGGACATCACCGCGACGCCCTTCACGAACACGCTGCCAATCCGCCGTCTGCAACTCGAACGCGGCGAGCGGCGCGTGATCCGCGTCGTCTACGTGCGCGTGCCGGAGTTGAGCGTGAGCGCGGTGGAGCAGGCGTACACGTGCATCGAGCCGGATCATCGCTATCGCTACGAGGGGCTCGATACGGGCTTCACGGCGGATATCACCGTCGACGAAAGCGGCCTCGTGCTCGACTATCCGGGCCTCTACAAGCGAGTCGCATGAGCAACGGCGATAATACGCGGACTCTCGCTTCAACGAACCCCACGATGACCGATACTCCATCACCCCGTCTCACGAGCCTGTCCCACGGCGGCGGCTGCGGCTGCAAGATCGCGCCCGGATTGCTCGCCGATCTGCTCAAACGCACGACGCCGATGCAGGCGTTCCCGAACTTGTTGGTCGGCAACGACACCGACGACGACGCCGCCGTGTACAAGCTCAACGACGAGCAGGCGATCGTCGCGACGACCGACTTCTTCATGCCGATCGTCGACGATCCGTTCGACTTCGGCCGCATCGCCGCGACCAATGCGCTATCCGACGTCTACGCGATGGGCGGCAAGCCGATCCTCGCGCTCGCGCTCGTCGGCATGCCGATCAACGTGCTGCCGCACGACGTCATCGCGCAAGTGCTGAAGGGCGGCGAAGCGGTATGCGCGGAAGCCGGCATTCCGGTCGCGGGCGGGCATTCCATAGATTCGGTCGAGCCGATTTACGGGCTCGCGGCGCTCGGCATCGTGCATCCGTCGCGCGTGAAGCGCAACGCGGCCGCGCGCGCGGGCGACGTGCTCGTGCTCGGCAAGCCGCTCGGCGTCGGCGTGCTGTCGGCGGCGCTGAAGAAAGACAAGCTCGATGCGGCCGGCTACAAGGCGATGATCGACGCGACGACCAAGCTGAACCGGCCGGGCGCGGAACTCGCGCAACTCGACGGCGTGCACGCGCTCACCGATGTAACCGGCTTCGGTCTGCTCGGCCACACGCTCGAACTCGCCCGTGGCGCGAAGCTCACCGCGCGCATCCGCTATGCGGATTTGCCGTGGCTGCCGCAGGTGCGGGATTTCGTGCGTGCGGGCATCTACACGGGCGCGTCGGGACGTAATTGGAGCGCTTACGGTCATGACATTTCGTTGAACGTCGAGGGCAAGGAGGGCGATGAGGCCCGCGCCTTGCTGACCGATCCGCAGACTTCGGGCGGCCTGCTCGTGTCGTGCGCGCCAGAAGCCGTGGACGAGGTGCTCGCGATTTTCCGCGCGGACGGCTTCAACGATGCAATCGTGATCGGCGAGATGGTCGACGGAGCAAGCCGCGTCGACGTGACCTGACCGGCCATCCAAAACCAAAAAAAGGCATGAAGGAAGAATCCCCGAAAGCCATTTTCTACGCGCTCGCCGCGAACTTCGGCATCGCCGTCTGCAAGTTCGGGGCGGCGGCCTACACCGGTTCCGGCGCGATGTTCGCCGAAGCCATCCATTCGACTGCGGATTGCGGCAACCAGTTGCTGCTGCTTTTCGGCCTGAAGCGCGCGCAGGCGCCCGCGAACGCGCTGCATCCGCTCGGTTCCGGGCGCGAAATATACTTCTACGCGCTCATCGTCGCTTTGCTGTTGTTCTTCGTGGGCGGCGCGTTTTCGGTGTACGAAGGCGCGCATCGGCTGCTGCATCACGAGCCGTTGAGCAATCCGGTCGTCGCGCTCGTGATTCTCGGCGTCTCCGTCGTGCTCGAAGCGTTTTCGCTCGCGGGCGCGATCCGCGAAATCCGCAAGGGCGCGCCGAACAAAACCTTCTGGCGATGGTTTCGCGAGACGCGCGAATCGGAGCTGCTCGTGGTCGCGGGCGAGGACGTCGCGGCGCTGCTGGGTCTCGCGATCGCGTTCGCCGCCGTGCTCATGACCATGCTCACCGGCAATCCCGCCTACGACGCGGCAGGCTCGGTCGGCGTCGGCGTGCTGCTGATGATCATCGCGTTTCTTGTCGCGCGCGAAGTGAAGTCGATGATCGTCGGAGAATCGGCGAGCCCCGAAGTGCGCAAAGCGATTGATGCGCACCTGCGCGGGCGTCCCGAGATCAAGCGCATCATCAGCCTCATCACGCTGCAATGGGGCAAGCACGTGGTCGTCGCGGTGCAGGCCGAAATGATCGACTATGCGAGCGGCCGCGCGATGATCGACGCGATCAACGTGATCGAGGACGATCTGCAGCGTGCGTTTCCGCAAGTGCGCTGGGTTTTCTTCGAACCCGATATCGCGCGCGACCGCGGCGAGCCCGCAATCTCGTGAGGGCAGGAGCGCGGCGTGCTGACGCCGATGGGGTCGTCGGGACCGCTTCTGCCGGATCGACGGCATCGCGTTAACATACGTCATGCGCGTCGTCCGCATCGAGTCCCTGAAATTTCGAGATCTTCATCCGACCCATGCGCAAATTGCTCCTTGCCGTATTGTTGATCGTCGTATCGAGTAGTCTTTCGATCGTTTCGCAGTCCTCCTTCGCCGCAGCCGATCCCGCGCAACACGCGTCGCAGCCGGGCGTCGCGCTGACGCCGCAACAGGCGCGCGATGCGCTCTCGGTGCTCAACGATCCCGCGCGCCGCTCGCAGGTCGCGGACACGCTGCGCGCCATCGCGGCAGCGGGGGCGCTGGCGTCGCCGGCGAGCGCGCCGCAGGGTCCATCCACGGCTGCGGCGGCGCCCGCATCGGGCGCGTCAGGCGTGCTCGCGCATTCGCTGACGGCCAACGGTCTCGCGTCGCAGTTATCGCGTCAGGCGGGCCATTGGCTCGTGCAGATCGGCGCGGGCATCCGTCATTCCGTCGCCGCGCTGCTCGATTTCGGCTCGGTGGCCGCATGGTGGCGCGACCGTACATCGAGCGATGAATCACGCGCGCTCATCGGGCATGTCGCGTGGACCGTGCTCGCGTCGCTGCTGCCCGCGCTGCTGCTCGAATTCGTGTGCTCGCGTTTGTTGAAGAAACCGCGCGCCCGGATCGCGGCGCGCGGCATCGCCGATGCCGAAGTGCAGCAGCCCGAACTGGTGCATGAGGAACGCGCCGCCGAACGCGCGGAAGACGCCGCGGCGAAAAGCGGCGACGAAACCGCAATGCATCTCGCCGGGCACAAAGCCGACACCGCGCGCGGCCAGCGTCATGCGGCGCGTCACTGGACCCTGTTGCAACGCCTTCCCAGCGCGCTGCTCTACGGCTTTCTCGCGCTGATCCCGCTCGTCGTGTTCATCGGCGCGGTGACCGTGCTGATGTCGATATTCATCGACGACAACACGCCCGAAGCGCGCGTCGCGGGCTCGCTCATCGATGTCTATCTGGTCTGCCGCGCCGTCGTGATCGTGAGCGGCTTCTTCGTCGCGCCGCGTGCGCCAGGGCTGCGTCTCATCCAGATGCGCGATGTCCATGCGGCCTACACGCATCGCTGGGTACGGCGCATCGTGTGCATCGCGGGCGCGGGCATCGCGCTCGCCAACGGTGCGGAGCCGCTCGGCTTGTCCGGCGACGCGCGCATCGCGATCCTGAAGATCGTGCTGCTGGCGGTGCATCTGATGATCGCGTTCGTCATCTTCGAGAGCCGCGTGTCGGTGGCCGAGCGCATCCGGGCGAGCGCGCGGACGAATCGCTCGGTGCGGCTCTTCGGCAACTGGGTCGCGGATATCTGGGCGGGCGTCGCGATCTTCTTCGTGATCGCGCTGTGGTTCGTGTGGGCGCTCGACGTGCAGAACGGCTACCGGACGCTCTTCCATCTGGGGGGCGTGTCGCTGCTCGTGCTCGTCGGCGCGCGCGTGGTGGCGATCGTCGCGTTCGGCGCGCTCGGGCGCGTCTTCCATCAGGACGACGAGGACGACGCCTCGGACCAGTCGATCGCGCGCCGCCGCGCCTATCGCTACTACCCGGCGCTGCGGCGGATCGTGCAGGCGATCATTTCCATCGCGATGATCGTCGCGCTGCTCGAAGTGTGGGGCGTCAACATCATTCATTTCTTCACGTCGGGCGGCGTAGGCAACCGGCTCGCGTCGGCGTTCATCACGATTCTGATCGCGGCCGTGTTCGCGGTGCTCGTGTGGGAGGCGGCGAACATCGTCGTCGAGCGGCGGCTGGAGCAATGGACCGCGACCGGAGAACGCCTGCGCGCCGCGCGCCTGCGCACGCTGTTGCCGATGATGCGCACCGGCCTTTTCATCGTGATCGCGATGGTCGTCGTGTTGACGGGACTCTCGCAGCTCGGCGTGAACACGGCGCCCTTGCTCGCGAGCGCGAGCATCTTCGGCGTGGCGCTCGGCTTCGGCTCGCAAAAGCTCGTGCAGGATCTCATCACCGGCATCTTCCTGTTGATGGAAAACGCAATGCAGGTCGGCGACTGGGTGACGCTCGCGGGCGTGTCGGGCACGGTCGAATATCTGTCGATTCGCACGGTGCGACTGCGCGGCGGCGACGGTTCGCTCTATACGGTGCCGTTCAGCTCGGTGTCGACGGTGAACAACACGAATCGCGGCATCGGCAACGCGGCGGTGCGTGTGTCGATCGCGCTCGGCCAGGACGTGGATCTCGCGATCTCCACGCTGAAGGGAATCGGCGCGGCATTGCGCGAGGACGAAGCGTTCCGCGACGGCATTCTGTCCGACTTCAGCTTCTGGGGCGTCGATGCCGTCGACGGCTCGACCGTCACGCTCGCCGGTCAGATCCAGTGCCGCGACAGCGCGCGCTGGCCGGTGCAGCGCGAGTTCAACCGGCGCATTCTCAACGAGTTCACGGCGCGCGGCATCGAGATCGCGAATCCGCAGCGCAACTTCGTGATCGTGAACGGCGGCAATCCCGAAGGCGCGCCGGATGCGGACGAAGCGGGCGCGGATCAGCAAGGCGAGCCGTCGAAGGCCGCGCAGCATCCGACGAACGAGGCGGCGGGCTCGCAGAGCGTCGCGTCGAATGCGCCGCCGCCACGGTCGTCGCAGAGCGGAAGCTAATCCTATAATCGTTTGGCCCTGATCGCGCCCTCTGCCGGGCGCGTTTTTTTTCTGAAGGCCGAACGTTACGAGGAGCACGCCCCGCCATGAGAACCGACGCATCGCTATCGCAAAGAATGACGAAGGCCTTCGCCGCGATGACACTCGCGGCCAGTCTCGCGGGATGCGCTTCCACGCCGCGTTCGCCAGAGAGCGCAAGCGGCGCGCGCGAAGTCAAGGTGATGATCGTCACGATGTTCGCGCCCGAAGGCAAAGCCTGGCTCGACAGACTCGGCCCGTGGGACGCGATCGACGTGGCTGGATTGTCGCCGGATTATCCGCAAGTCCATTGCAATCGCGACGACGTGTGCCTCGTCACCACGGGCATGGGTCACACGAACGCGGCGGCGTCGATGATGGCGCTCGCGTTCTCGGACCGCTTCGACTTGCGCACCACGTACTTTCTGATCGCCGGCATCGCGGGCATCGATCCGGCGCAGGGCACGGTCGGCTCTGCGGCGTGGGCGAAGTATCTCGTCGACTTCGGTCCGCAATGGGAGCTCGACGCGCGTGAGAAGCCCGCCAGGTGGCCCAGCGGTTTCACCGGCATCAACACGAAAAAACCGGACGAGAAGCCGCCGCTCGACTATCGCACCGAAGTCTTCGCTCTCGATGCGACGCTCGCCGACACCGCGTACGCACTCTCGCATGACGTCACGCTCTCCGACAGCGACGCGGCCAAAGCCGCGCGCGCCAGATTCCGGTATGCGCCGGCGAACCAGCCGCCAGCCGTAATCCAGTGCGACACGCTCGCGGGCGATACGTGGTGGTCAGGAAAGTTCATCGGCGAGCGGGCGCGCGTCTGGACGCGTCTTCTGACCGATGGCCGGGGCGTGTATTGCACGACGCAGCAGGAAGACAACGCCACCTACGAGGCGCTCAGACGGGCGGCGAGCGTGCGGCGGGTGGATGTGTCGCGCGTGGCGGTCCTGCGCGCCGGATCGGATTTCGATCGTCCGTACGAAGGGCAGAGCGCCGTCGACAATCTGCTCGATTACGCCGCGCAAGGCGGCTTTGCGCCGGCCCTCGAAAATCTGTACCGCGCTGGTAATCCATTCGTACAGGAAGTTGTTACACATTGGGGCACGTGGAGAAGCGGTGTCCCGAAAAGGTAACGGCCGGCGTTACAAACTCCGGTAACTCAGCCCGTAACATCAGCGTAATAAGCGATAGGTAAATATTGCCTGATTCGCATTGCATCGGTAAAGGACGTTCGCGCGGCCATTTTTAGCGTTATTTCTTCTGATGAATAACGTTAAAGATAGCTGGCTCGACGGTCAACCGACTCCCGCAATCCCCCGTTATTGCTGGCGGACAGCGATTATTCCGATAAAAACCAGGCTGTTCTTTTTAAGTCCGGCAAACGTTAGACGAAACAGAAAAGTCCGGCAAAACAGGTCGAAATCTGCAGACCGAAAAAATTACCGATCGCAAGTGTTGTTTGCAACAAAATATTATTGAGATGTGCTTGCTTTAGTTTCAGACAGTTCTTAGAATCCGTCTCACAGTGCTTGTTACAAGATGTAACTCACTGAAACAAAGATTACGCGGTACGTAGCCGGGCAGAACTAGTCCGGTGAGGCACAAAAAAGACATCGGCAAAAAGCCGGCAGAAATTCGGGGATTTACTGGAAGTTGCAACCATGAACGGTCGCGAAACGCTGGAATCGATCCGGGAAATCAACTTGTCGTACATCATGCTCGCGCAGCGTCTGCTGCGCGAGGACCGCGCCATCGGCATGTTCCGGCTCGGTCTGTCGGCGGAGCTCGCCGATCTGCTGTCGGGCCTCACGCTCGCGCAGGTCGTCAAGCTCGCGTCGTCGGATAACCTGCTTTGCGCATTCCGCTTCAACGATCACACGATGCTGTCTGCCCTGACGCAACCCGCGAAGAACGCGGACATCGCGCAGACGCATGCGGCCATCCTGCTGGCTGGCCAGCCGGCTGAACAGTTCGCTTAAGGTGACTCAGGTGACGGAGCGAGCCATGCTGAAGAAGAGCCTCACTGAAGACGCCCAGGAAGTGTTCCGCGCCATCGCGCTGATCGAGCTCGGCGCGCGCATGCAAGTGCTTGAGAGCGAACTCACGCTCTCGCGCGATCGCATGATCCGTCTCTATCGCGAAGTGAAGGGCGTATCGCCGCCGAAGGGCATGCTGCCGTTTTCGGCCGACTGGTACATGACGTGGCTCGCCAACATCCACGCATCGCTTTTCTACAACACCTATACGTTCCTCAAGAACGAAGCTGGTTGCTCGCATCTCGATGCGTTGACCAAAGGGTATCGGCTGTATCTCGAGCACTGCAACCATAGCGGCGCCGAGGCGGTACTCGATCTCACGCGGGCCTGGACTCTTGTGCGCTTCTTCGACGCGGGCATGCTGCAGATGACGCCGTGCTGCCGCTGTACGGGCAAGTTTGTCGCACACAAACATGATTTGCAGAACAACGTGGTGTGCGGGGCCTGCCAGCCGCCGTCACGCGCGGGGAAGACCAAGAAAGCGGCGGCCGCGAAACAGGCCAGCAAAGAAGCCGCTCTGGAGGTGGTGATGTCGAAGAACGAAGTGCCGGAGCATGCGGAGCACACGGTACTCGCACACGTAGCGGCGTTACAGCCGCAACGCGCAGGCCTGGTCGCACAGGCCGCTTAGGCGGTAGCGGCGGCCGCCGCCCTCCGGGGACCGTCCGCGAGGATGGTGGACGATCGGCCCGCCGCTACCGCGTTTTACTTTTTCCAGGATTTCCGAAGCCCGGCGCCGGTTCGCGCGCCGGGCTTTCTCATTTCTCACGCCCAGTAAAATGCTTCGATGGCACGCGCTTTTCGGGGTATCGGTTTGGCTTCGGCACAACAGGGTTTTCTGCTGACTCGTCACTGGCGCGATACCGCGGCGGGGACGGAAGTCGATTTCTGGCTCGCCACCGGCGACGGCCCGAAGAAGATCCGCATCGCGCTGCAAACGAGCGTCGCGTTCATCCGCGCCGAGGACCGCGCGAAGGCGGAACCGGTCGTCGCCGGCGTGCGCGACGCGTATTTGCGCGAGCTGCCGCTGAAGGATCTCGGCCAGAAGCCGGTGCTCGGGCTGTATTGCCCGCAATATCGCCAGTTGCTTGCGCTCGAAAAGCATCTGCGAAGCGCGGGCGTCAATGTCTTCGAAGCCGATATCCGTCCGCACGAGCGCTATCTGATGGAGCGCTTCATCACCGCGCCGGTGTCGTTCGAGGGCGTCGAGCGCGACGGCATCCTCTCCAGCGAACTGAGGCCCGCGCCGGATTACCGGCCGTCGCTCAACGTGGTGTCCCTCGATATCGAAACGAGCGTGAGGGGCGATCTGTATTCGATCGCGCTCGAAGGCTGCGGAGCGCGTCAGGTGTTCATGCTCGGGCCGCCGAATGGCGTTGCCGCCCCGACCGATTTCGCGCTCGATTATTGCGATTCCCGCGCCGACATGCTGCGCCGTTTCAATGCGTGGATCGCCCATCACGATCCCGACGCGATCATCGGCTGGAATGTCGTGCAATTCGATCTGCACATCCTTCAGCGACATGCCGACGACTACGGCGTGCCGCTCGCGCTCGGCCGCGACGGCAGTGCCGTCGAATGGCGCGAGCACGGCATGAAGCGCAATCACTGGTTCATCGCGATTGCGGGCCGGCTCGTGATCGACGGCATCGAGGCGCTGCGCTCGGCGACGTGGAATTTTCCGTCATTCAGCCTGGAGTACGTGGCGCAGTCGCTGCTGGGCGTGGGAAAGGCGATCGACAGTCCCTATGCGCGCATGGACGAAATCGAGCGGCGCTTCCGGGAGGACAAGCCCGCGCTCGCGCATTACAACCTGAGCGACTGCGAGCTCGTGACAAAAGTCTTCGAGAAAACGGAATTGCTGCCGTTCCTGCTCGAACGCGCGACCGTGACGGGCCTGCAGGCCGATCGCAGCGGCGGCTCGGTCGCGGCGTTCACGCATCTGTACATGCCGCGGATGCATCGGCTCGGCTACGTAGCGCCGAATCTCGGCGACGTGCCCGAGGAAGCCAGCCCTGGCGGATTCGTGATGGACTCGCGCCCCGGTCTCTACGATTCCGTGCTCGTGCTCGACTACAAGAGCCTGTATCCGTCGATCATCCGCACGTTTCTCATCGACCCGGCCGGGCTCGCGCAAGGGGTGGCCACGTCCGATGAAGCCGCCACCGTGCCCGGCTTCCGGGGCGCGCGCTTTTCACGCGACACGCATTGCCTGCCCGCGATCGTCGCGCAGGTCTGGGAGGCGCGCGAGGCGGCCAAACGCCAGCGCAACAAGCCGCTGTCGCAGGCGCTCAAGATCATCATGAACTCGTTTTACGGCGTGCTCGGATCGAGCGGTTGCCGCTTCTTCGATCCGCGTCTCGCGTCATCGATCACCATGCGCGGTCACGAGATCATGCATCGCACGCGCGAGCTGATCGAGGCGCGCGGTTACAGCGTCATTTACGGCGACACGGATTCGACCTTCGTCTGGCTGCGCCGCGCGCGCGGGGAAGCAGACGCGGCGCGCATCGGCCGCGCGCTCGTCGTGCATGTGAACGAATACTGGCGCGAGCATCTGCGTGAGACTTTCGGTCTCGACAGCGCGCTCGAACTGCAATTCGAAACGCACTTTAAACGCTTTCTGATGCCGACGATCCGCGGCACGGAAGAGGGCAGCAAGAAGCGTTACGCCGGACTGACCGCGCGCGAGGACGGCAGCGAGGAAATCATCTACAAGGGTCTGGAAACCGTGCGCACCGACTGGACGCCGCTCGCGCAGCGCTTCCAGCAGGAGCTGTATATGCGCGTCTTCAAGGGCGAGGCGTACGAAGATTACGTGCGCGATTATGTCGGACGCACGCGGCGCGGCGAGATGGACGAACTGCTCGTCTATCGCAAGCGGCTGCGGCGCACACTCGTCGACTACCAACGCAACGTGCCGCCGCATGTTCGCGCCGCGCGCATCGCCGACGAATACAACGCGCGCGCCGGCCGTCCGCTGCAATACCAGAACGGCGGCTGGATCAGCTATGTGATGACGACGGCCGGTCCCGAGCCCGTTGAGGCGCGGCATGCGCCGATCGACTACGAGCACTATGTGAGCAAGCAGCTTCAGCCAGTCGCGGACGGCATCCTGCCGTTCATGCGCGACGATTTCACCGTGCTGATGTCCGGCCAGAAAGCGCTTTTCTAGCGCGGTTTCAGGCTAGAAACGCACGCCGATGCCCGCCTCGATGATGTCCGCATCGCGGTCATAGCGCGTCACCATGCGATTCCACGTCACGCGAGCAAGCCAGCGGTTCGTGAATCGGTACGAGGCGGTGAAATCGACGTAATGCCATAGCCCGCGCCGGTACTCGATGCTCTACGCCAGATTCGATTCCGAGTCGGGGCTGTTGAGGATCGTCGTGCCGAGCATCACGGTGACTTCGTTGCTGGTGACCTTCGTCGTGCGCGACGGCGGCCGCGCGCGCGGGCCGGTGCCGTCAGGCGCGTCGAGCTGATAGCCGATGCCGAAGGGCAGCGCGGTCGTATCGGGACCGCCGAACGCCTGCACGCGGTTGAGCTTCATCTCCGCGATCCATCGGCTATCGAAGTAATACGCGGCGCGCAGCGTGAACATGCCGCCCCAGCCGTGCGTGTTCGAATAGTCGCTACCCACTTGCGCCTGCTTGGTATCGAACCCTTGCGTCGGAGCATACCGGCTTAAGAAGATTCTTCCAGTATGCGAATTATTTCGAAATTGGGTCGCCGCGCGGTGAAACGTTTGCGCGACTTTCCGGCTGCCGCTGCAACGGAACAATCGCCCCGCCTACGTTCGCAGCCACTCACAGGCGGGGTTACGCACTTTGCCGACCTTGCGTAGATTGAGCCCATGCCCGTCCCTTCATGCAAGCGAGGTCTGAGTTGGACTCCACTCCTATCGAATATCGAGGCTGCGAGCTCTCGGTCATCGTCCGGCATCTTGCCGGTCAATTTGTCGCGACGCTGCTGATCGAGCGGCCGGGCGGCGTGCGCCGCGCGATCGGGCCGTTTCGCGCATTCCCGACCGCGCTGGCCGCCGCCAGCTACGCGATCGAATGCGGCAAGGCGGAACTCGACGGCCGCCTGGCCGCGCGCCGGCCGCAGGTCGCGATGTCGGGCTGAAATTCTCGTCCGGCTCAGGGGACGCTTGCCACCGCAATGGCGACCGCTTCGAGAAGATGCCTGGGCAAAGCGACGCGTCGCAAACCAGAAACACAATCCGGTGTGCCGCTATGACATAGCGCTCTTCGCTCAATCGACGACGCTCATGTTCGGATATCGAACGATCTCCATGCTTGTCATCGCCGTGATGCTGCCGGCTTGCGCGACGCCGCTCTCGGAGAAATGCGCGACGGGCGAGCAGCGCGTCGTCAGCGATCTCGTCTATTTCGGCACCGGCCGCGCGAAGGGCGCCGTGACCCAGGTGGAATGGGACGACTTTCTGCGCGCGGAGGTCACGCCGCGTTTCGCGCAAGGCTTCAGCGTGTGGCAGGCGAGCGGGCAGTGGCGCGCGGCCGATGGCTCGATGGTGCGCGAGGCGTCCTACGTGCTGAACCTTGTCCATCCCGACGACGCAGCCAGCGATAGCGCCATCGGCGAAGTACGCGAGCGCTATCGCACGCGCTTCGAGCAGGAGTCGACGATGCGGGTCAGGCAGGCGGCGTGCGTGTCGTTCCAGGACGCGCGGTAGCACGTGCGACCCGGGTCGCCGGCAAGCGTCGTCCTAAAAATTTCCTAAAATCGGCGAATTCTTAGCGTCGAACGGCCGTTTGGCCCAATAATTACAAACACCCGCCACCGGCAGGACATGCTCTCGCGCACCATGCAAACGGTCGCCCGCAGCCCTCGTTTTTCGCTATCCGTCTTTCGATTGTTGAACCACCATGACTATCCTGGTTAGCTGTTTCGCTGATCGCAACGCGACATCGTCGCTCGACAACCATATCGAATATTGTCGGCGCACGAATGTGAAGCATCGTCTCGAAGCGATATCCAATTGCGTCGATTCGATTGAGTTGCGCACGCTCTACAAATACCAGTTGCTGAGCGACGTGTTGCGCGAGAGCGAAGAGGGCGAAGTCGTTATCTTCGCGACCGAAAACGCGCTCTTCATTCGCTTTCACGACTTCGAGCAGATCATGGCGGGCCGCGACGTCCTGTTGACCCAGGGCCACTTCGGCGTCAACACGGAGATGTTCGTGCTGCGAAACAACGAAGAGAATCGCCGCATCGCGCGCGGTCTCGCCGCACGGTGTCGCAAGTACTATGACTACGGCGCGTTCGTCACCGAGGAAGCGCTGCTCGAAGATCTGCCGACCGTGCCCGACTGGGACGAACTAAACGGCGTGGTGCCGATCGCGTCGATGTGGTCGGGTCAGCATCCGGATCTGCACGGCTTGGAGGTCGTTGCGGTCTCGCTCGTCTACACGCCGCGGCTTTACAGCAAATATGGCCCGCAGTGGCGCGCCGTGTTCGCCCGGCACGTGAACGCGTGCCACGCGTCCGGCGAACCGGGCGTGTGGAAGAGCGCGGCCCCGCTTCTCATTGATTCGAACGAGCCGCTTTCCGTGTATCAGCCAAGCCGCGCCATCGCGGTCGTGATGCTCTATACGCCGAATATCGCAAGCTACGCCCGCTTCGGAGAAGCGAGCTTGCGCGCCTATTGCGAGCGGCACGGCTACACGCTTTACGTGCATCGCGACGTGCCCCCGGACTTCGGACGCGACGCCTGCGGCAACTGGGCCAAGCCGTTCCTTCTCAGCAAGTATCTGCCGCATCACGAATGGGTGTTCTGGATCGACGCGGATATCATCGCGATGAACCAGACGGTGACGCTGGAGAAGTTCACCGAAGGACGCGACCGCGTGCTGACCGCGGACATCTGCGGGTGGCCGTTCAACTCGGGCGTGATGGGTTTTCGTCATGTCGAGGCGAATGCGCGCTTGCTCGACGCGGTGCTCGCGAAGGTGCGCGAGATCGAGGACGTCAAGCACACGTTTTCGAGTCATGGCGATCAATACATCTTCATGGAAGAGGCGATGGCGCACGGCCTGTGCCCCGAGGCGGATTCGCCCGAACTCGTGAGCTTCAGGGAATTGAACACGCCGTGGTATTACGCGGACCGGAACACGTTTCTGTGTCACTTCCACGGCCTGAGCACCGAGATGCGGGCCTTGTACATGTCGATGGAGCGCGTGCCCGACGGCGGCTTCGAAGCCATCGAACGACCCGCTCCGTCAACGCCCGCCTGATGCGCGGCGCGAGCGCTGCTTACGCTCCGTGCCCGGTCGCCTTCGAAATCAGCCACGCGAGGCGGCGAAAGACGAATTCGCTGCGGGTCTTCGCGAGTTCGTGCATCGCGATGGCTTCGGGGTCGCGGGACTTGAACAGGACTTTCATTGACGCCTCCTCGTTGGACATGAGTTCAGCGTAAGGCGTCCGTTCGGCGCGAAAAAGCAGAGCCAATGGAACACGAACTTCGGAAAAACCGAAGTTCAATCGGCCGCGCGCGCGAGCACTTGCTGCGTCAACGGATGATGCCGGCCGCGCCGCGACACGATCGCGTGCACTTCCTCCTTTACGTCGGGCGAGCGGCCGAGCCAGCGCAGGCCGCGCAGGAGCGGCGCATCGCCTGCGCCGAATTCCGCGAGCGGAAACACGCCGAGCCCGCGCGCGCCGAACACGGCCATCAGCGCGCTGTCCTCGAACTCGCCGACGATGCGCGGCGCGATGCGTTGCGCTTCGAGCCATCGATCGAGCCGTGCTCTCAGCGACGAATGACCGGTCGGCAAAAGTATGGGCAGCGAGGCGAGACTCTGCGGAAACTGGTCGATCGCGCTCTTGCGCACGAGAGAAGCGGGCCCGTACCAGTCGACTGGCGATGCGATGAGGCGCTCGCTCGTCAGACGCAGATTGTGGTTATGCGGCGCGGCGTGGCTTGCGAGCACGAGATCGAGACGATGCAGCGCCAGCTCGCCGAGCAGTTCGTCGGTCTCGCCTTCGTGACACAGCAAACGCAGCGACGGATTGCCGAGCACCGGCGCGAGCAGCGCATGCGCGGCGAGCTTGGAAATGCCGTCCGAGAGTCCGACCGCGAGACGCGCAAGCGTGCCGCTCGCCGCTTCGCGCACTTCGTCCTGAATGATCTGGCCGATCTGAAAGATTTCCTCGGCGCGCGCGAATGCGGCTTGTCCCGCTTCGGTCATCGTGACGCCGCGCCCGGCCGGTTTGAGCAACTGATGACCGAGCGCTTTCTCCAGATCGCGCACCTGCGCGCTGATGGTCTGCACCGCCATGTCGAGCCGCTCCGCTGCGCGCGCGAATCCGCCTTCCTTGACGACGACCCAGAAGTAATGCAGATGTCGATAGTTGAGCATGCGCGCCTTTCGGGTTTAGGTGGTTCGGATAAACCGAAGTGTCGTTTCGATTATCGCTGATTTTTACGACGACGCGATCGGACCATCATGGCGCGAAACGTCTGACCAATCCAACTTTCCCTACTCATGGAATATCTTCTCTCTCTTGCCGCCGATCCCGCCGTCTGGGCCGCGCTCGTCACGCTGATCGTGATGGAAGTCGTGCTCGGCATCGACAATCTCGTGTTCATTTCGATTCTCAGCAACAAGTTGCCCGTCGCGCAACGTGCGCGCACGCAGCGCATCGGCATCATGCTTGCGCTCGTGATGCGGCTGGCGCTGCTCGGCACGGTCGCGTGGATCGCGCAACTGACCGCGCCGGTGTTTTCCGTGTTTGATCACGCGTTCTCGTGGCGCGACCTCATCCTTCTCGCGGGCGGCCTGTTCCTCGTCTGGAAGGCGACCAGCGAAATGCATCATCACGTGCGCAAGGATCACGGCGACGCGCCCGGCGTCGCGTCGGGCGTGGCCAGCCTGACGGCGTGGTCCGCGATCGGCCAGATCCTGCTGCTCGACCTCGTGTTTTCCGTCGACAGCATCATCACCGCGGTCGGCATGACGGAGCATCTGCCGATCATGTACATCGCCGTGATCTTCGCCGTCGCGACGATGCTGTTCGCCGCGCAACCGCTGTCGCGCTTCATCGAGCGCAATCCGACGGTCGTGACGCTCGCGCTCTCGTTCCTGCTCGTGATCGCGATGACGCTGATCGCCGAAGGTTTCGAAACGCACGTGCCGAAGGGCTACATCTACGCGGCGATGGGCTTCGCCGGATTCGTCGAAGGGTTGAATCTGCTGGCGCGCAGCGCGAAGGGCAAGCGCGAGGGGAATGTGCAGACGGAGGCTCAACAGACTGCCGCGCCATCGGCTCGAACAAGCTGACGAATTTCCCGCGCCCAGAATTGAAACGAGCATTCGCGATTCGTCTCACTGTGCGCTGCCCGGCAATCCGCGCGATCAGATCGGGAATTAGCCTTGCTTATCTTCGGTCAAGTGACTAGGGTAAGGCCATAGCGAACGGGCATTCTTTCGGTTCCCGAAATATCTGCTGATAGATGCACGGCGCTGTCACTGCGATCAATCGTCGTCGGAATACGCAAAGATGAGCCCGAACTGGGAGATCGGCACGGCGAGCGAAGGGTTCGAGCCCATCGCGCCGCACGCGCTCGCGTCCGTCGCGCGCATCGATCCGTATATCGTGTGGGCCAACGCGACGCAGTATCGCGATCTCGGCGGCATGCCGCACGGCCGCATTCCGATCGCCATCGAGATGAAGCAGGGCGGCGACACCGCGCAGCAATTCGCGCGGGCGATCGAGCGCAATGGCTGGCAGAACTGGATCTGGATGTCGGCGCTCTATCGTGACCCGCCACCTGCCCTCGAAGCCACGCGCTTTTGCACCGCCCACGTCACGCGCGAGTTCTATGCGCGCCTGGGCACGGATCTCGCCGGTAAATTCGAGCGTTTTACGGAAGCACTGGCGATCACGTCGCACGCCGACGGACGGCTGGACCGCGTTCTGGCCGGCAACACGGCCACGCGCGCGGGCCCGGGCAACTCGATCGTCGGCGTATGCGATGAGGACGTCGCCTTCACGCACCGGCGCTTTTCCGAGGACGCAGCCGGAACGCGCACGCGTTTTCTGTGCTTCTGGAACCAGAACGATTCCGCCGATACAGCCGCGACGCTCGGCTACGGAAGCGAGCTGCTCAAACATCAGATGGACGCGCTGCTGAGCGGCGCGCGTCTGTCCGTAGAAGCGGCGCAGGCGGCGCAGGCCGCGGGCGGCGCGCGCGTCTATGCCTTCGCAGACCAGGAACCGCCGGCCACAGCGCAAGGCGCCGACGACGCCGATCATCGGAACGAACACGACGCGCCCTTGCCGATGATCGGCGTGCAGCTCAAAAAGCGCTGCCGCGCGATGCGCGACGCATTCGGTCCCTGTCTCGACGCCGAAGTGCTCGATGGCGTCCGCTATATCGTGCAGCGTGCGCAGGAAATCGGCGGCGCGGCGTGCCATGCGCTCGTCAGCGTGAGCGCGGGCAATGCGGCGTGGCAGCAGGACGGCAGCTCGCTCATCGAAAGCGCGCTCGACGAATTGACGGATACGGGCGCCTGCTCCGTCGTGCTGCCGTCCGGCAACATCGACATGGCGCGCTGCCGCGGTGCGCTGACGATCGCGCAGCGCGCCGTGGCGGAGCTGCGCTGGCCCGTGCGCGCGAATGCGTCGTCGCCGAGTCTCGCGGAAATCTGGTTCGCCAGCAACAACGGCACGCCCAGCATCGACGTGCAGATCGTGCCGCCCGGCGGCGTCGCGAGCGCGTGGCTCACGCTCGGCGATATCGGCACCTACACGCGCGGCGGTGAAGCGATCTGCACCGTGGTGCATCTGGGCCGTGGCGCGCGCGGCAACGGGCACATGATTCTGATCGCGCTCGCGCCGACGTCCGCGCGCAGCGGCTTGCGACGCGCGGCGGCGGGCGAGTGGCTCATTCGCCTGAGAAACAACGCGCGCTCGGGCGTGACCGCCCATGCGTGGATGCAGTGCGACGAATCATCGGACGAGACGCCGCTCGTCGCGCCATCGCGTTGAAAAAATCAACCGCGCGAGTGTATCGCCATGATTTCCTGCAGATCGAGGTCGTGCTCCAGCGAATGCAGCAGCTCGTCGTGAATCTCCCCGGCGCGGTGCATGCGCAATAGCTCCGCGCGCCCGGCGGCGATCGCGGCGAGCACGACATCGTAGTGCGCATGGCGCGCGTCCGTCGGGAAGGTTTCCATGCCCTCGAAGCGCTTGGTGAGCCCCGCACGATATGTGTATTGCTCGAGCAGGCGCGGGTGGATCACGTTGCCGTCGGCGTCGCGCACGAGCGGCTGGATCGCGGCCAGTTGCGCGTCCTCCATGCGCGCCCACGCCTGCGGCTCGCTGAGATGGCGCGCCGAGCGCTCGTGTCCGGCCGCGAGCGACAGCCATGCGATCAGCGGGCCGATGGTCGCGCCCTGCAGCAGCACCGTCACGAGAATCACCGCGAAGCCCGCGAACACGATGAGATCGCGGCCCGGCATCGCCTCGGGCAAGGACAGCGCGACCGCGAGCGTCACCACGCCGCGCATGCCGGCCCAGCTCACGACGGTCGCCGCGCGCCAGTCGGGGACGGCGGCGCTGGCTTCTTCGCCGTGCGCGCGCTTGCGGCCGGTGACGGTCCACGCGATCCACTTCACGCTTTCGGTGCCGAACACCCAGACGAAGCGCGACAGGATCACGACGGCGATCACCGCGGCCGTCGCCGGGCCGAGCAGCGAAAATGCGTCGCCGACGCCGCCCAGACGCACGACGATGCCGCGCAGCGATAGCCCGATCAGCACGAACACGAGCGCCTCCAGCACGAACACGACGACCTGCCAGAACGCCGTGCCGCGCATGCGCTGCGCCGCCGTGAACACTTCGTGCTGATGCCAGCCGACGACCATGCCGCACGTGACCGTCGCGATGACGCTCGACACGCCGAGCTCTTCGCCCGCGATATAGCTGACCCACGAGGTGAGCATCGACGTGGTGATGACGAGGTAGTCGTCCTCGAGCGCGCGCATGACTTTCACGGCGATGAAGCCCGCCACGATCCCGACGACGATGCCGCCGATCGCGAGCCCCGCGAAACTCGCGACGGCGCGCGGGGCGCTGAACACGCCGCTCAGCGCCGCCACCAGCGCGAAGCGGAAGAGCACGAGGCCGGCCGCATCGTTGAGCAGGCTTTCGCCTTCGAGCAGCACCATCAGACGACGCGGCAGCGCGACGCGCTCCAGCACCGCCTTGGCCGCCACTGCGTCGGGCGGCGAGACGACCGCGCCGAGCGCGAAGCATGCGGCCCACGGCAGCGCGGGCACGACGAGATGCACCGCGACGCCGACGACGAGCGTCGTGAAGGCCACCGCGCCGATCGCGAGCAACAGGATGCCGCTCAGATTGCGCTTGAAATCGTCCCAGACGAAGAAGTACGCGCCGTACATCAGAAGCGGCGGCAGGAACACGACGAGCACGAGCTCCGGATCGAGTTCGAAATGCGGCAAGCCCGGCACGAAAGCCATCGCGACGCCGCCGACGAGCAGCGCGGCCGCGGGCGGCAGACGCACGCGCCTGGCGAGCACTTCGAGCGCGATGATGGCGATGAGCGAGACGAGCACCAGATTGAATGCCGTGGCGGCGTGCATGAAGTGTCCTCGGGTTGGAATGGTTTCTTGTAAGGCAATGCGCGGCGGCCCACGCAGGCGCTGCCCCGCGCGCTGCTACCATCGGCGCGGGTCCGGCCCGCGAGCCGGGGGTCATCGTATCCGAAAGGGAGTGAAAATGAGACGAAAGTCGTCGGGCGTCGCGGTGGCGGCGGTGCTGGTGGGCGTCGCCGTGGCGGCCGTGGTCTATATCGCGAGCTTCGGCGCATCGCGCCACGCCGATGCGCCCGTGCCAACGACCTCAACCTTCGCCGCGCAGAACGGCGCCGCGAGTGCGGCCGCTTTCGGCGATGCGCCGAGAGAGCATGTCCAGACGACAGGTGAGCAGACCGCCGGCCAGTGACGCGTCCTGTCCCGAATCTGTCATTCTCGACAGGAATATGACTTGCTGCCCGCCTGACGTTGCCTTCAGGCTCGTCGGGAGCACATCGCGATGGGACATCATCCCGAGCAGATTCCACCCGCTGCATTGCCCGTCGACGGGCGCGGCATGATCGGCAACATGAAGACGGCGGCGCTCGTGTCGCTTTCCGGCACGATGGATTTCATGTGCTTTCCGCGCGTCGCGACGCTGTATCCTTGCTGCTCACGCATCCGTGAACGGAGGATCGGCGCATGAACGGCAAGACGGTCATGGCGTGCATCGACGCGGCGCACGCCTCGCTCGGGGAACATGCCGATGAAATCGCGTCGCTCGATCAGGCGATCGGCGACGCCGATCACATCATCAACCTGTTGCGCGGGATGGATGCGCTCGTTGCGATGCGCGCGGCGATCGAAGCCGAAGCGTTCGCGCCCGCACTCAAGCTCGCGGCGACGAAAGTGCTGTCGACGGTCGGCGGCTCGTCGGGGCCGCTCTTCTATTCGATGCTCACGGGCATGGCGAAAACGTCATCGGACGATGCAGACGTCAACGCGTTCGCGCGCGCATTCGCGGCGGGCGTGGGAGCCGTCGGCCAGCGCGGCAAGACGGGCACGGGCAGCGAGACGATGATGGACGTTCTGATTCCCGTCGCCGAACATTTCACCGCAATCGCCGATGCCGGCGCTTCGAAACAGGATGTGCTCGACGCACTCCCGCGCGTCGCCGAAAAGAACATGCTCGCCACGCGCGACATGCTCGCGACGAAAGGGCGCGCATCGTTTCTCGGTGAACGCTCGCGCGGTCATATCGATCCGGGCGCGCGGTCGAGCCAGCTCATGATCGCGGCGGTCTGCGCGCGTCTCGCGCAAGACTGAGCCTCAACATAACAGGGAGCAGGGGACATGAAGAAGTTCATCAATCACGTCGACGATTATCTGACCGAAAGCCTCGCGGGTTTCGCCGCCGCGCATGCCGATCTCGTCACGGTGAATGTCGAGCCGTTGTACATCGTGCGCAAGACGCTCAAGCCGGGCAAGGTGGCGATCATTTCGGGCGGCGGCTCGGGTCACGAGCCGATGCATGGCGGTTTCGTCGGCCACGGCATGCTCGATGCCGCGTGCCCCGGCCAGGTGTTCACGTCGCCGACGCCCGACCAGATGTTGGCCGCAGCCCAGGCCGCCGACACGGGCGCGGGCGTGCTGTTCATCGTGAAGAACTATTCGGGCGATCTGATGAACTTCGAGATGGCGTCCGAGCTTTGCGAGATGCCGAACGCATCGGTGCTCGTCAACGACGACGTCGCGGTCGAGAATTCCAGCTTCACGACGGGCAGGCGCGGCGTCGCGGGCACGGTCATCGTGGAGAAGCTCGTCGGCAGCTTCGCGGAGACTGGCGCCGATCTGCAGGCGTGCAGGGCGTTCGCTGAAAGGGTGACGGCGCGCATCGCGTCGATGGGCGTTGCGTTTTCGAGCTGCACGGTGCCCGCCGCAGGCAAGCCGACCTTCGCGCTCGGAGACGATGAAATCGAAATCGGCGTCGGCATTCACGGCGAGCCGGGGCGCAGGCGCGCGAAGTTCGAAACGGCCAACGCGATCGCCGATGAACTACTCACGGCGATGGTCGACGATCTGAAGCCGGCCGCCGATGCGCCTTTGCTCTTGCTCGTCAACGGGCTCGGCGGCACGCCGTTATCGGAGCTTTATCTGCTCTATCATGCGGCGCGTTGGTGGCTCGACGGCCGTGGCCTGAGCATCGCGCGCTCGCACGTGGGCGCGCTGACGACATCGCTGGAAATGGCGGGCGCGTCGCTCACGCTCTGCGCGCTCGACGAAGAGATGATGCGCCACTGGGACAGTCCCGTGCATACGGCGGGCTTGCGCTGGGGCATGTGATCAATCGGCGCGCTCGGGCAACAGCGCCGCCAGCAGCCGCCGCAGTTCGGCGCTTTCGCGCGCCGTCAGTCTCGCCGTGAGAATGCGTTCGACTTCCTCGACGCGCGGACGCAAGACCGCAAGCTGCTTCTTGCCGGCCGCGGTGAGAAAGAGCACGTAGCTGCGCTTGTCGACGGGATCGTCGGACCGCTCGATCAACCCGTTGCGAACCATGCGCGCAACGAGATCGGCGATGGTCGAACGGTCCACGTCGAGTTCATCGCCGAGTTGCCGCTGATTGACGCCGGGCGCTCGTTGCAGGATCTCGAGCGCCGCATACTGGACGCTCGTGATCTCGGCCGAGACTTCGCTGAGCCATACCGCCACATGGCGCTGCTGCGCGCGGCGCACGAGGCTGCCCGTGAATTTCGCGAGCGCTTCGGGTGCTTCGTTTCTAGTCGGCAATTTCGCAGTGTCGCTGTAAGTCAGTGCGCGTGGAAGATGGGCCGGAAGAGGGCGGCCAGCTCTTCGTACGCATCGAGTGGAAGAACATGCGCGACATATTGATCCGGACGGACCACGACGAGCACGCCCCGTTCGCGATCGATGCCACGCTCGTCGAAGATATCAGTCGCTGCGTCGCTCGTAAATGCCTTCTCGTAGTCGACGAGACCGAAACGTCCCTTGCGCGGCAGCAGAAGCGCGGGGACATCTTCGAGACGGACTTCGCGATGAGGCTGCTGCAGCACCGCACGCACATCGAGCACGCTGTCGATGTCCGCATCCTTTGGCGTGACGAGCCGCAAGATCGAATCGGGCGATGATGCGAGATGCTCGCACCATGCATCGAGCGCACTGCGATTCGCGTCCGCGAAAGCGTACAGACGCCAGCGGCCGTCCGCGCGCGCGGCGTGGCCGAGATGCATTGGCTTCGCATCGGCAAGCCGCACAACGGGCGACGAATGAAAGCGCGTGCCGATCACAAAGCCCTTGGCGAGCGGCTGATGCGTCGCTTCGCCCGTGAGCATGGCCGGACGGTAACGCGTCGCGACGCCCGCCGTATAGCGGCCCGCGCGCACGAAGTACGCCTGAAGCTCGGCGGGATCGACGCCGCCTGCTTCGGGCCGGGCCGGGTCCTTCGGCGGGGCGGCCATCATCGCGGACCATTCCTTGTCGAAATCGATCAACTCCTGCGCGATGGGCTGACGCTCGTCGGAATAGGTGCGCAACAAGGCGGCGTCGCTGCGTCCCTGCAATACCGCGCCGAGCTTCCAGCCGAGATTGAAGCCGTCCTGCATCGACACGTTCATGCCCTGACCGGCTTTCGCGCTATGCGTGTGACACGCGTCGCCGGCGATGAACACGCGAGGCTCGCGCGACGTGCCATCGGCCGTGAGGGCATCGTCGAAGCGGTCGGTCAGACGCTGTCCGACTTCATAGACCGAGAACCATGCGACCTCCTTCACATCGAGCGAATAGGGATGCAGAATCCGTTGCGCCGTCTCGATGATGTGCTCGACCGAAGTCTGCTTGAGGCCGTCGCGATTCTCGGGCGAGACCTCGCCGAGATCGACATAGAAACGCACGAGATAGCCGCCTTCGCGTGGAATGATGAGCAGATTGCCTTTGCTCGCGGACTGAATCGCCGCCTTCAGCCGGATGTCGGGGAAGTCGGTGACGGCGAGCGCATCCATGACGCCCCACGCGTGGTTGGCAGCATCGCCGCGCAGCGTTTGCCCGATGGCGGTACGCACGCGACTGCGCGCGCCGTCGCAACCGACGACATAGCGCGCGCGCACGGTCACATGCTCGTCGAGCCGCGCGGCATCGGTGCGGCGCATCGTGACGCGCACCGGATAGTCGCCGGCATCGTCGCGTTGCACGTCGATAACTTCGAGATCGTAGTCCGGTTCGAGCCGCTGCGCGGAGCGGCGCATGACACCGAGCAGATAGTCCTGCACGCGCGCCTGATTGACGATGACATGCGGAAACTCCGACATGCCTGTTTCGGTATCCTGAACACGTCCGGTGCGTTTGATGGCGCCGCGATCCTGCGCGTCGGGACGCCAGAACACCGTTTCATTGACCCAATACGCTTCGCGCATCAGGCGGTCGCTGAGCCCGAACGCATTGAACATTTCGACTGTGCGGCACGCGACGCCATCGGCCTGTCCCATCAACAACGGTCCCGCGCGGCGCTCGATGATGCGCGTTTCGATCCCTTCAAATTGTGATAGCTGCGCCGCGAGCACGAGTCCGGCAGGACCACTCCCGACGATGAGCACGTCCACCGTATCGGGCATTTCGGTGCGGGGCGCGCCGTCGACCGCGGGCTCGATCATCGGATCGCCAACTCGGAAACCGTTGAGATGAAACTGCATGATGTCTTCCTCCATTCGATGCACGTCAGTGTGACGATAAATATACTCCGTACACCAACCATTTTCCAAGAATTTCGTAGGGACGTGATGTTTACCCCTAATTTCAGGCATTCGTGTCGAGACCGTTGTCGTACCAAATGACGGGACGCGATACATTCTGCCCGCCACGGGTGCAAGCCAGAGCGGCCCGGTCGAATGACGGATTAAATTCGTTTGGAAGTAGGCGCCTAATTCAGCGGGAGTTCATTTCGGCGCGACTCGAATGAACTACTTATTTTTTAGCCGGGAAATTGGCGATATAGTGGGCCGAATCGCGAGCTTAGCGAACCAATGTTCAGCCGATGCCTGATCTAATACCGGGCGTCATGATGCCGTTTTTAACGTAAAACATTCCTCTGAACAGGTGCCCGTCATGAAAGCGTTCGTCTCCTTCCTCGCGGCATCCGCGCTCTGTGTCGTCCCGATGGCAGTCAGCGCCCAGCAAACCGTTCACATTGGTGTTTCGGCGCCGCTTACCGGCCTGGGCGCGGCCAATGGCAAGGACATTGAAAACGGCGTGCGCCTGGCTGTGGAGGAGGCGAACGCGCAACAGATCAAGATCCAGGGCCAGCCGGTCAAATTCGAACTCACATCCGTCGATGATCAGGGCGACCCGCGCATCGGCGTTCAAGTCGCGCAGAAGCTCGTCGACGATGGCGTTGTAGCCGTGGTCGGCTATTACAACTCGGGTGTCGCGCTTCCCTCGGCGCCGATCTTCGCGCGCGCGGGCATTCCGCTCATCGATCCGGCGGCGACGAATCCGGCTATCACCCGCCAGGGCTTGAACAATGTGTTCCGCATCATCGCGACCGATACGCAGAACTCGGGTAACGCGGGCACGTATGCCGTGAAGGTCACGAAGGCGAAGCGGATCGCCGTGATGGATGATCGGACAGCCTTCGGACAGGGCGCGGTCGAAGAGTTCAAGAAGGCCGTGCAAGCGGCCGGTGGCCAGGTGGTGGCCGAGGAATATACGACCGATAAAGCCGTCGAGTTCAACGCCCAACTGACGAACATAAAGGCGGCCAACGCGGACCTTCTGTACTTCGGCGGGCTCGACGGCCAGGCAGGATTAATCGTCAAGCGCATGAAGCAGCTTGGCATACACGCGCAGTTCGTCGGAAGCGGCGGAATAGCCGATAGCGTGTTCATCAGTTCGGCGGGAAATGCGGCCGAAGGCGCGATGGCATGGGAGTACGGCCGGCCCGTCGATTCATTGCCCGAAGGTCGTGCGTTCGCGGAAAAATTCAAGAAACGCTTCGGCGCGGAGACGCTGACGTATGCGCCGTTCGCCTATGACTGCGCCTGGCTCGCCATCACGGCAATGAAGCAGGCGAACTCCGTCACGCCTGCCACGTTCATGCAGACACTCCGCACGATGAAATACGACGGCATCACCGGGCATATTTCATTCGACAAATACGGAGATCTGAATAACCCCACGTCGACGCTTTATCAGGTCAAGTCGATGAAGTGGCAGCCGGTGACGACGATCGGAGCGGAGAAGTAAGAAAGGACGCCTGGCGACCCGTTCGAACGTTTGCGTGTCCATGCGCCCATGCGTCGGGTGAGCGACGTTCGTGTGGTCGCGTGCCGCGAGGAATCGGTGCATCGTCGGCAGTATATGCGTCCTCGCACATACGCCGCCTAAAATTTGCCACACGAACATAAAACACACTGTTAATCTGCACTCCGCAACATGAATTCGTGCAGATATCTTTATCGCGATTCGCCCTCTAAAAAAATAAGACGAAAGCATTCGACTCCGGAAATCTTACGGTTCGAATAAATCAGTAGCGCGAATGGGCGCCATCGGTTTTCATGTGAACTCGTAAGTCGAAGGCCCGCCTTCCAGCATCGAGCGCGCGGCATCCGAATCGGCCGCTCATGGACCGGCCAACATCTCACGCATCGTGGCGGCAGGGATCACTTGGAGAACAGGCATGCACCGAGACGGAACATCGCTCGATTACGGCTATCCCGATGAAGATCCGCCATCGAATTTCGCAAACTATCTCGACATAATCTATGACAACCGGAAAATGATCGCGGTGGTTATCACGATCGTGCTCGCCCTTGGCGCCGCATATGCGATTCTGGCGCAGCGGATCTACCGCGCGGACATACTCGTGCAAATTGAACAGAGCGCCAATGGCGAGACGGCGAACAACGTTTTGGGCGATGCGTCCGCTATGTTCGATACCAAGACCGCCGCATCGGGCGAGGCCCAGGTGATCGGCTCGCGCTCGGTGGTGGGGCACGTGGTGGACTCGATGCATCTGTTCATCGAGGCGTCGCCGCGTTACTTCCCGGTCATCGGACGCTGGCTCGCACAGCATGCGGATGGCCTGTCTACACCGGGTCCCTACGGCTATGTTTCGGGCACGGAACGAATCGATGTCTCGCGGTTCGATGTGCCGCGGCAGTTGTACGGCCGTCGATTTGTGCTGACGAAAGAGCAGGGGCGTAACTATGAATTGCGCTATGGCGACATCAAATTGCACGGGATAGCGGGCGAAGTATTGCAAGCAACGACGATCTACGGTCCAGTCACCTTGGTCGTCGATAGCGTTGACGCGAAGGATGGCGCGACCTTCGACCTACGGCGCTCTTCGCCTCTCGCCACCACGGAAAAGCTGCGCAAGAACCTGGCGATCGCGGAAGAGGGGAAGGCGTCGAACGTTATCAGCGTTTCGTTGATGGGCCCCGATCCCCAAAAGATCAGTGCAGTGCTGGGGGCCATCGGCGCGGAGTATGTCAGCCAGAACATGCGACGTAAATCCGAGGAAGCCGAGCGCTCGATCGGATTTCTTCAGCTCCAGTTGCCGGAGCTGAAGCAGCAATTGGAGAGTTCGGAAAGCCGCTTCAATAGCTATCGTGCGACTCACGGCACCGTCGATCTCGGTGAGGAAGCAACGAACCTGCTCCAGCGTTCGGTCTTGGCGCAGACGAGGCTCGTGGAGCTCGAACAGAAACGCGGTGAGTTGCTGGCCAATGTCACCGAAGATCATCCTGCGGTACGTTCCATCGATGCGCAGCTACAGGTTGCGCGGCGCGAAGCGGATGAAGTCGGCGATGCGACGCGCATGCGGCCTCCACTGGAGCAGAACGTCATTCGCCTTCAACGCGACGTGACGGTGGGCACCGAGCTCTACACCACATTGCGCAACACGCTCGAACAGCTCAGGCTGGTGAAGGCGGGAAAGGCGGGTAATGTTCGTATCATCGATACCGCGGCGGTGCCCGAAGAGCCGGTCTGGCCCAAACCCCTGCGCGTTATTGCTGCGTCGTTAATGCTGGGCCTCTTTCTTGGCATCGTGACATCGTTGACGCGCGTGCTCCTGTTCGACGCGATCGACGATCCGCACGAGGTCGAGTTGCGCACCGGACTGCCGGTCTACGCGAGCGTCCCGTACAGTCGACGAGAGGAAAAGCTCGGGCACATCCGCCGTAGCTCGGGAATACACCGCTCGATTCTGGCGAATGAATCCAAAGGCGATCACGCGATAGAGAGCCTGCGCGGCTTACGCACGGCGTTGGAGGTTGCGATGCTCGAAGCGCGCAACCGGGTAGTGCTCATTACCGGCCCGACGCGAGGCGTCGGCAAAACCTTCATCGCGCTGAACCTCGCCGTAGTCATCGGTGCGTCGGGCAAGCGCGTGCTGCTCGTCGATGCCGATATGCGAGGAGGGTTTCTTCATCGCCATATCGGTGGCGATTGCAGTCCGGGGCTTTCCGACCTGATAAACGGAGCTCTCGGGCGCAGCGAGGTGATCCGGTCGACGACCATGCCGGGCGTCGATTTTCTTCCGGTCGGGCGTCTGGTTTCGAGTCCAAGCGATGTGCTCTCGCACCCCAACCTGCAAGCGCTGCTTGGCCAGCTCTGCGTAGCGTACGACGTGATTCTCATGGATGCGCCGCCGATCCTTCCCGCCGCCGACGCATCGCAGCTGGCATGTCTGTCGGGTACGACACTGCTCGTTGCGCGACAAGGCATTACGGGGCTCGGCGAACTGCGCGAGTCGATACGGCAGTTCAGAAAACTTGGCGTTACGGTCCGTGGCGTCATCGTCAACGGGATGAGGCTGCGGCCCGGCCGCTACAGCCACGATTACGGACGTTACCGTTATTCGAGCTACGTTTACAAGCGGCGCGGGGCTGAAATAGCGCGATAAGCACTTCTTCTCTCATTTTTCCGGACAATCACATGGCAACGCATTCGGCCACGGCGAGACCGAGAATAGTGAAGTTTATTTTCTGGGCAACCGTGGTCGTTGCTCTTCTGTATTCTTCGTACCGCTATCCGTTTCAGATCAATGCCAGCGGCACTAGCCCAACTTACACGGACACGCCGCCGCTATTGCAGGCGGGCAAATATCTGATTCTTGTCATGGCATGCGTCGTGATGGCGCTCGTAGCAGGCGGATTCTACGTTTCCCGGCGTAAATTGGGCTTTGTCGCGCTATACCTTGCGATATCCGTTTATCCTCTGATTCACTTCATGTTCGATAAAGACCCCAAGCACCTGACCTTTTCTATCATTGCGATGGTCGCTCTTTTTATTTCAGTGTCGGTGCGCAGGGTGGATTTGAAGTCAGTCGATGCCTTCATGACTTTTACGTTATATGCCTCACTGATTGTCGATGTCATACAGGTGGTGCTATTTTTTTCGGTCGGGCGACTACCTGCTCTGGCCTATTCAGATTCACTATCCGTCAGGTTCGGCAGTTTTCTGGACGACCCGAATGGTTTTGGAGCGCTATTGTTTCTTCTGCTGGGGTATGCGTATTGTTCACCACGAACGATGGTAAATCGCCTCTGCCTGCTCGGAGTGATATTATCGATCATCTTTACGCAATCTTTGACTGCTATCGGCTTTCTGGTTCTCTTGTTTATCGTGTGGGGACTCGTTAATTATTTTAAGACGTCGTTGATCATTGTGGCGATGGCTTGCCTTCCTTTGATCTTTCCATTTCTGTTCGAAGGTTCCAGACTGGGTACCCGCGGTCTGGATGCTGTCCTTACGTCGAAGCAGGCCAGTTCTGACGATCATTTCTCTTCCTTTACGGTGGACAACCTGGCAGACCCTTCTGTATGGGTTTTGGGGGGCGATGGTTACTCGTCGTCAGAGTCCTGGTGGGTGGGCTCATTCAGCAACTATGGTTTGATATGGACAGTGTCTCTGTTGTTCATGTTTTGTGCGTTCGTGTGGCGTCTGTACGTTCTCAGCCGGAAAGCAAGTTCCCAAAGATTCAGGCGCCTTGTCTGGAGCACACTGCTGTTTTCGATTTACGTCGTCGTGGCGTCGTTGAATCTTCCGTTTCCGGCCGTATTTCCCATCAATTTCATATTCATGCTGTTTCTCTGTCTTTTTATGCTCGAGAAACTGCAGGATAGAGTAGCTGAGAACTCCGGAGGAGCCAGGTATGGGTGAACTATCTACACCTGCGGAGCCTATTGCGCCGGCGAATGAGTCAATGCGTTTATGAAAAGGTTATGGCATTGGTTCCCGGTCGCGGCGCTCGCGTGCAGCAATAGCCTCACCGCCGACCGCACCGCCGTGCCCCGCAACAGCGCGAAGCCAGTCGCGCAGATATTGGCGGTGCAAGACGTGGCACCCTCGCAGCAAGACGACGAACGGGTCCCGTCGGCTTCTGGCGTCGGCCTTGTCGGCTATCAAACGGCTGCGGCAAACGCGATCGCGGCGAAGGTCTCGGAGAAATTCGGCTCGAGCGTCGAATGCCATGCCGATTTCGCGGCTGATAATACCGGCGCGACCGACGCGACTGCAGCGCTCAACAATTGCTTTGCCACAGGCGGCAAGGTCCGCCTGATGGCCGGCACATATAAGATCTCGTCCTATCTGCTGGTGCCGGCCAATACGTTTATCACGGGCGACGGGCCGGCCAGCACGATCATTCGACTATTGGCGGATGTTCCACTGTATGTGCCATGGGGGAGCGCCGATCAGGGTCAAATTGTGCTGATCAACGGCGACAATGCCGGTGTATTCAACCTGCAGATCGACGCGGGCGGCTATAAGGGCTGTGGCATAGCCATCTGGCAATTCGCAAATAACTTTATCGGCGGTAATCATATCTGGAACTGCGGGAGCAGCGCACAGGGCATTCTGCAAACGTTCTCGAGCTATCAGTACGTCTATAACAACTATATCTTTGACACGCAACATGGTATGGAAGTGTGGCAGGTCACTCACGGCCAATACACCGACAACGTAATCGATACGACTTCGGAGGGCGGCTATTTCGAAACCGATAGTGAAGCTTTGACTGTCACCGGTAACGTTATTTCTAATAGCGGAGATGTCGGACTCGACGCCGAAGGGGGCGTCGATGTGCTTCTCGCGGGTAATACCGTACGCAGCGCTCAGTTCGGTGAGATGAGTTACTTCGCCAATGGCACGGGATCTGGCCGCATTCCGCGCAACGTGGTGTTCTCGAACAATGTGGCTTATCGCACGGCCACTTATCTCGCGGGCGCAGCACAGACGATGAAAGAGACGAGCACAGAAGCTGGCGGCATCATGCTGGCAAGTTCGACCAACGGTCAAACGGGCATCGTGTTCAGCAAGAACACGGTCTACGCGACGGGGCGTACGGCGCTGTGGGCGCACGATCAAGGCGCTGGCGTGCAGACGGGCTTTCAGATCGTCGACAACAATCTCACGAGCGACGACAGACTCTTCACTTTCTACCGCGCGCGGGGCGCCATCATCAAGGGCAATTATCTGCACGGCTTGTCGGGAGCCGAGGTTCATCAGGGAGAATGGAAGAATCCGGATGGCGGCGCATTCGTGAACAACACGTTCGCCTATGACGTCGCGAAAACCACCAACTATGCGCTGTTCTATTACACGGACACGGCGATCACCGCGAACCCGGTCATCGCAGGAAACTCGTGCCTTAACTGTGGTGCATACGTGTTCAAACGTGATCTGTACGATTCCGGCGCGGCGGCGATCGATTACAGTAATGCGTTCGTGGGCAAATGACAGCACGTCGTGAAGGTCAGTAAGGGATTACAGAAATTTTGCTAATTTATGTTATGTAAAGTAAGACGTGGAAATCTCCTAGCTGGCGGCACTGCCCGGCACCCCAGCCCGCGCTCAAAAATCACATGCGGCCGTAACAATCGTCCAGACGCACGATGTCCTCGCCGAGCCTGATTGAACCTCGATGATTTCCAGCTCAAGCGATGCGGCGGCAAGACGGCGCGCGCGATATGTCGGGGCTCGCGATCATGATTGAGGGTTCCACACTCGTGCTATGCAATTGGCGAACTCGTCGGCGAATCGTCTTCACTTAATTCGCCCGCCACTAAACGATTGCAGTCCTCACAAATTATCGCGAGATACTCCATTTGGACCGTATCCCAGGTAATGTCATCAACCGGTTCGGAAAGCGTGGCCAGATAGGCCCGGTGAAAATTCGTCCTGTCCACAGGCAACCGACAAACGGCACAATTCGCGACCCGGTCCGGACCCGGACGGGTAACCGGTATTTTCTCGCGGATCATCACCCCGTCCAGACGAGCTTCCAGACACGCGCGAGAACAGTAGCATTCAATGCCACGCAAGTCTTGATTCTCGACATAAGGCACGCGTTCCTCGAAGTGCAAACGACATCGCTCGTGAACAATTTCGTACACTCCGTCGCGAAAAATAGTATGACAATGGAAGCATTCGAAATTGTCTGAGAATACGGGTTCCACGGCATTCTCCAATTCGTTAGTCTACCTTATCGTATTGCTGGCGAGGCCATGCCGAGAACCAACTGACGACACCGTGCGGTACATCTTCAGAAATTCAGCCGGAGCAAAAGGGATCGCCCCATGTGTCTCAACGCGGGAGACGTGACCAGAGACCAGGCGAGGTCCGCGAGAATCAGCAGCGCGCCGGCGGCGAACGTAAGCAAATGACTCTCGAAAGAACTGGTCAGCCACAGGCAAACGAGCAGGAAGGCGGCATGGGCGAACATTCCTCGTAGCGACGACCATAAAGGAACGCGCGCCAATCGCAAAAGAACCACGAAATCGAGCGAAACTCTCAAGACGTTCGCCACGGCCGCGCCCATCAGTCCGAATTGTTGAATGGCAACCCAGAGAATGGCCACATAGACCGAAAGCTGCAGGACGCAGGCCTGCGCTGCCCGTGCCGCGCTGACGTGAGATTGGACGAGTACGCGCCAGATGTCCGCCTGTCCGGCGATCCACATGGTGAAGATCAATACCCGCGCGAACGGCGTCGCGACCGCAGCTATATCGTGTCCTACCCAGATCTGCAGGAATGGCCCAACGGCAAGCATCGCGGCCATCACAATCGGCGTATAGACTGCGCCGAGAAATTGGCTCGACTCCTGCATGAGCACGCCCGCGGCCTCGCGATCGACCGCCGACAGCCGGGGAAACAGCACGCGCTCAAGCGCCATCGCCACGATGTTAAGGCGTGTAACGAGGTTCTTCGGCACCGAGTAGACGGCGACGAGCCGTGCGCCAAGGGCGGACCCGATCAGCAAGCGATCGATGGACTCGGAAATCATCGACGTTACGGTGGCGACAAACATCCATCCTCCGAAACCGAACAATCCCTTTATCACCTCGCGCCGCGGTCCCATAACGCCAGCGATGTTCAACACGCGCGAAGACTGCCACGCGAGTTGCCCAGCGGTTATCAGCCGCATGGCAATCGCGGCGACCAGCACGTTCTGCAACGTCGGACTTATGACGAAGGCGACACTGAGCGGAATCACCTGAAACAAGATCGTGCCGATCGTCTGCGTCGTGTTGAATGCGCCGAATCGCTCGGCGCCGGTCAGGGCCGCGCCGAAAGCACAACTTACATTCGCGATTGGAACCGACAGTGCGAGCCAGGGAAGCCCGCTCTCTATTTCGTGTCTCAACCCGGTGTCTACATTGGTGCAGCAGGACGTATAGAGGAATCCGGCCGCATATACCGCGATGCCGATCAATGCTCCGGTCGCAAGGTTCACCCAGGTCACGCTCCAGAAGACTTCCGCGCAGGCGCGCGAATCGCCCGTCGAATACGCTTTGGAAATGCGGTTTTGTGCCGCCACGCTCATCGTGAAGCCCAGAATGCCGAAGTAATCGATCAGAATCCATACGAGGGCGACGATTCCATATCGCTCGAGCCCTAGCGTATGGATATAGGCAGGTACCGTTGCGAGCGAGACGAACGCCGGCGCGATGAGTCCGGCGAAATTGATGACGATGTTTTTGACGATGACTTTTTCCATGGCGTAAGTTCGGCTTTTCTATTGTTGTCCCCGCCGGTTCAAACGCATGTCTCCGGCATTCGCCATGTATAAGTTTCGCGAGGATGGCCTCAAACCCAATTCCGCAATGTAGATCTCGCACCCTCTTCCCCGCTAATCAGGCGCGGGGCAAGGGCGGCGTGCCCTGCTCCTTTCGGCGCGCCGCTACCGCGTGAGGTCCGACCGTTCATCCAGTTCCATGAGCACGGCCTCGATCTTCCTCGCAACATCTTCCCACTTGAAGTCCCGCGCACGGGCAATGCCCTTTTCACCCATCACACGGCGTAGCTCCGTGTTTCCCGAGACGCGCCGGATGGCCTGCGCGATTTGCGGCGCGGACAGTGGATCGACCATGATCGCGACATCTCGCGCAATTTCCGGCATCGCTGTGCAATTCGATGTTATGACCGGCGTCCCGCATGCCATGCTTTCGACGATCGGCAGCCCGAAACCCTCATACAGCGAAGGGAACAGCAAGGCTTGCGCTCCCCGATACAGCGCCGCGAGCTCTTCCTCCGATAGCCGGCCCATGAACTTGACCCGGTCCCTCGCCCCAAGAACCTCCAGATACGACAGGATCTCTGCGGAAGGAACACCGACGAACAGCAACTTGACCCGATCGCCGAGGCACGCGTCAACGAACGCCTGGATCGTCTTTTTGTTGTTCTTGTGCCCCTTTCCGTTCGATATGCCGAGGAAATAGGTATCGTCGCCTTCCAGCGCGAAGCGTGGGCCGTCTTGCGTGAACGCGTCCGACACGCCATTGCCCACGACTCTTATCTTTGTTGGGCTGACGCCTGTGAATGTCGCCAGTCTTTGCTTCGAGAACTCGGAGACGGTAAGCACCGCGCTGGCGCGGCGGCAAACCCTCCTTAGAATCACTTCGCAATAGATCTTCTTCAGAAGCCAGAACGAACTCGGCACATCCACGTGAATAAGGTCATGCACTACCAGCACACCCCGTCCGCGGTAGAACAAAGGATAGCTATATCCCGGAGAAAAAAAGATGGTCCCGGTTTTCGGAGCCAGCTTCACGCTGAGATACAGCCAGTCGAACGGAGAAGCTGGATTGCCGTGGAGCTCGGCTTGAGTGAGCCGCAGGGAGTTCGACACTTCGGTTGCGAATCGGCCGATTCCGTGCATGCCTTTCCATCGGCCGTCAAAGATCACTCCTTCCATGGCTGCTCCTAGCATTCATTAGACCGACCGTTTGCGCCGGACCGAAGACGAATCTCTCCCGGATCACCCGCCTCGCGCCGCGACTACGTCCGTATTGAGACGGATGTACTTATCGACCCAGCTCTCTATGTTCAGAAAAGCAGGCGCCGACGCTTTGGCGGCGCGTCCCATGCATTCAAGGTCCTCTTGCCCGCGACGGAAACGGGCCATGATCGTACCCAGCTCGCCCTGATTGTTCGGCTCGAAGATGCGCCCATTCTTTCCGTCCTCGATCATTTCCGGAATTCCACCTCGTCTCGCGGCAATGACGGGCAAGCCAAATGCAAACGCTTCTGGCACGACCATGCCGAGTGCCTCTTCGCACAGGCTCGGCACGACCAGAACGTCGATTTGCGGAAAGAAATCGGCTTGCTTCTGATAACCCAGAAATCGTATTTGCGGGCTCGAATAGCGACGCTTGAGCTCCGTCTCGTATCGGGCTTGCCCGGTTCCCGCAATCCAAAGTTCCGAGCCCGGATCGTTCATCGACAGGAATTCATCGATCAAAAAAGCGATGCCCTTGGCTGGACTGAGGTGGCCGATGTAGCCGAATACGAACTTCCGATTTGCCTTCGCCTGCCTTTGAAACGGCTCGATGTCGATCAGGCGAAGATCCCGCGCGTTGTGAATGGCTACGCGATGCTTCGCCCGGGCAAAATAGCCCGCAGCGAGATGCCGGTCGAGTACGAACTGGCTGACGCCAACAACCGCATCGGCATTGTTCGACATGGACTTGTGCGCGACACGGAAAACCTTGCAACTCATGCACTGAGTTGCGCAGCTATGACCGTTGCGGAACATGTTGGAGTTGGGGCACATGAAGTTCGCGCTGTGCAGCACCTGCACCGTCGGAATGCCAAGCGACTTGCTGATTGTCAGCACCACCGCAGACCAGCCCTCTATGGCATGCACGTTCACCGCGTCTGGACGCTCGTCCTTCAATATGTCTTTCGCAATCGAAAGCATTCGCAGGTTCACCGAATCCATTGCATGCCAGATAGCTTTCTTCCACGGTTCGCGCGTGTCTTTAGTCCCATGCCAATAAATGTTCTTGATCGGCACTCGGATAACCGGAACGTCGTTCACCAGATCCCGCTCGATGTCGCCTTTCTCCTTCGTGGTGAGCACCAGCACCTCATGGCCACGATTCCGAATGCCCTCCGCGAGCGTTTGCAACACGATCTCCGCTCCACCAGTAATTGCGGGCGGATAAAGTCCGCTAACGAACGCGATCTTCATGATGTCCGCCCTCGTGTCTCAGTCGCTCGTCTCAGGACAGCGCTCATCATCAGGCTTTCCTCGTAATCTTCAGTTCGTAGCTCTCTGCGGAGTAACGATATCTGCCGTACCCGTAGCTCCTGCGTCCCGACCGAAGCTTCAGACCGTTGACGACGACGCCCTGCGTAGACAGACCGATCCGTTCGAGTCGGCGGATAGACTCACGTAATTCACCGACACCTGTCACGCCCTGTTGCGCCACAAGGAAGGTCGTAGCGGCAAGACTTGCCAACTGCAAAGCTGCGTCGGTCGGAAGAATGGGCGCCGCATCGAGAAGCACGACGTCATATCCGACACCCAGTCGCTCGATGAGGTCATGAGCCTTCGGGCGCGCGAACAGATCGCTCGGACTCGGAAAACGCGTGCCGGAGGAAACAAAATCGACACCGGCGCACACATCACGATGAATGATGTCGCGGGGGACACAAGATCCGTTTAGCAAGTCGGACAAGCCCGGTCCTGGATTCACAACGAAATGCCGGCCGAGGTCGCCTCGATGCAGGTCGGCATCGACCAGCAAGACGCGCTTGCCCGTAGCGCCCAGAATCGCAGCGAGATTCGATGTTACGAACGATTTGCCAATGCCCGGCGTCGGTCCTGTGATGAGCACGAGGTTATTTCGCGCTCCGGTGAGCGCGCGTACCATCGCGGTCCGGAACCCGCGAATGCTTTCTATTGCGGGATCGATAACCGGCGAGGTCGCCAGCAGGCCGCCCTTGGACTTCGGCGAGCGGATCGCTCTTGTGAGGCGAGCCTCATGCGGGCTATACGGAACGGTCGCGTACACCGGCACTCCGATATTCTCTTCGATCTCGGACGGCTCGTTGACCGCGTCGAAAAGCTGTTTGCGTGTCAATGCAACAAGAACGCCGGATATCAGGCCAAGGAACAGTGCGACGCCCATGACGAGCAGCGGCCTGGGCCAGAACGGTTGGTCGGGGACCATGGCGGAATCGACGAGCCGGGCGTTACCGAGCTTTCCTGCCTTGACCACGCGAAGCTGCTCATAAGTATTCAGCAGTGACATGTACAAGTTGCTATTGACCTGGACATCGCGCTGCAGCCGCAAAATGTCTTGCTCCATCGGCGGCAGCCTGCGCGATTGACTCGCAATCGATTCGAGCTCCTTCTGCGCCACCTGCAACTGCGAATCGACTGAGCGTACGGCCGGATGGTCGCTCCTGTAGAGCGCAAGCAAGTCATTGCGCTTCTGTTCGAGCTCGACGCGCCTTCTTTGTGTCTCGACGGCGCGTTTCAGCAGACTTCCGGCTTCTTCGCCCAGGTTCACTGTTCCGTGGCTCGCACGATATTCATTGAATCGTGCCTCGGCCACTTCGACCCGTTGTTTCAATTCAGGAAGTTGCGCCTCCAGGAATTTGATGGAGCGTGCGGCTTCTTCCGACTTTCGCTCGATACCCTGCTCGATATAGGTGTTCGCAACCGCGTTCAGAATAGCCGCGGCCTTGATAGGATCGACGTCGTCCAGCGATGCCTTGATGACATTCGATTCCTTGCCTATGTCGCTGATGGACAGCTTCTTGCGCAACGACTCGATCGTCGCCACAGGCGAGTTGCGCGTGAGATCGAAGGTCGCGCCCGGATTTGCATCGATCTCGTCGACACGCAATTCGATCGGTCCGAACGGTGTTTTGGCCTCGGTGGTGTGTCCAATCACCCCCCGAAATCTGAACTCCCGGAACGATACTTCATACATTCTGCTATCAAGCTTCTTGAGCTTGAACTTCCGGCCGTAGAACTGCGACGGCGTATCGAACAGTCCAACCTCGATGTGCTCCGCCCCCCAGACATAACCGCGCGGACCCGGCGTGGAGATAGTGTCGCTAAGCCTTGCGATCTGCCGGCCGATTACAGGGAAGTAGCGCGGCGTCGCCTCGATGCCCAGCTTGAGCTTGTTCACAGCCTGCGCAATGACGAGCCGCGAGCCGAGCACTTCCATCTCACCCGGCGAATCCGCATTGACGTCGAACATAGACGAGACGTCGCTCAATATGTTCTTGGGGCGGCTCGTGCCATCAGGTTTCTGAAATTGAATGAGAATATCGGCGCGGTAGACCGGTGTCGACAGGAACGTGTACGCTGCCGCGATCAACAGTACCGATCCGGTCACAACAGCGATCAGCTTCTTGCTATCGAATATTGCGTCGAGATGCACGCCGATATGCGATGGCTGACTTCCGCCCGCACCAGTTATACTCATAACGTCGATTTCCTTTTTCATGCTTTCCCCATCGCGCGCAACATTGATCCAATCAGCTACGTCGCAAAAAACCGCATGATTCGACTCGACTTCTTATCGTCCATCAACGTCGAATATCTGGATATCGGCGCTTCGCATCCGCTCTGTGTCGTTTGGAGACGAACGGTGATACTTCAGTACGCCCCATCTTTTTCGAAGACAACTTTAAAGGTACGTAAAAGAATGGATACATCGAGCAACACGGATCGCTCTTTGACATAGGAAACATCAAGCGAGACCCTGGTCGCATAGTCGACATCGTTCCGCCCGCTGACCTGCCATAGTCCTGTCATGCCTGGTTTCACCATCAGGTAGTAACGTGCGTCCTGGCCATACCGTGGCAGTTCTTTGTCGACGACGGGTCGCGGACCTACCAAGCTCATGTCGCCGCGAAGCACGTTCCAAAGTTGCGGAAGCTCATCAAGACTCGTGCGACGCAGAATCCGGCCGATGGGCGTGATCCTGATATCGTTTCTGAGTTTGAAGTCACGATTCCATTCCTCGCGAGCTTGAGGGTTTTTCGCAAGGAAGTCCGTCAGCACTGCATCGGCATTGTTGATCATCGAGCGAAACTTCAGGCACCTGAAGGTTCGACCGCCCCGTCCGATGCGTTGATGACCAAAGATCGCGTGTCCTCCATCGCTCAATACGATCAATCCGATTCCTATGAGAATCGGAAGTAAAACAACCAGCAAGGTCGAGGAACCGAGGATGTCTATGGTCCGTTTGGCGATGTCGCTCACCGTGGCCCCTTCGCCCGCAGTGCCGGAAGCACAATTTTCGTGGGGGATCTGCCAGGCTATCGTCTGGTGGGAGGCGTCCGATGGTATCGCTTCTTTATCGCCCGTGTGTTCAGGCTGGTCATTCATAGAGGAGCCAATTGAATTCCGGCCAGCCGATTCCAAAGGATTCGAGCCCAAACGGCTTTCGTGAAGGGCATCGAACGACTCGCTTTCGTCTGACACTGGTTGCCATACTTTGCTGACTAAGGCCATCGCTGTCCCCGGTTCAAAGTCACCTGACAATTGCAACTGCGTTTGCGCATTCAAGTCAGAAATGAGGCATGTTCGACGACATCGTCGTGGAAGACGTTGAGCGTTGAGGCCTCGGCCCCCCGCCCGAAGATGACGGTCGTCACGACGCGGACAGAGCGCGTCAGTGTCTCCGTTGTGAAGCGATGACCTATGCCTCAAACGGTGGTGCGTTGCGCATCGACATCGAGATCGCCCACGAATCCCTTCAGTCGTTTGACGGCCGGCTATCATGGCGCGCGTCATCTCGAATAATCGTAGTCCTGATTAACTCTCGAAATAACTTCGACACGCACGCAAGTTTGACTGCCTTAGCCCGTCGCTCCGACCCGACACTCGCGAAACCCGAGTGTCGGCGGCAAAAAGCCGAACTCCACCTGCTGAACAGGTTCAATCAAGAAAGCACTCGGAAACGACGTTGAGATACGATCGATCGCGCTCACCAGGCTATGACCCATGAATCGAGCCGGACCGATCCGCGGTCATGCGTTCCGAATGGGTATCTACGCGAGCTATCGTTGTTGCACCTAGGATACTTCATCGAAAATAAAATTCTCGCCAACTCCTTGGTCAATCCTGCCAACCATTCAATGCACGTCGCTGACAGAGTATGATCTACCGAGGACGCCGAACATGCTTCTGCGGACGACGTGCACGGGTCACTGATAGCGTGCACCTTCTGGCAACATCACCCGCCCAGCTTTCGCCTCGAATTCAAGCGTGTGTGAATTCCACCTATTTTCCCTAATCATCATTTTGTCTCATCCACTTCATTCAACGGATTTGTGCGGAACCGGACCTTCGAAGAGCGTCTCACTTCGTCCGATCTTCTATTGATCGTCCTGATCTCTAGGCGCTCTTGATCGCGCGACGCACAGCGCGCACCCGAAAACTCCCAACACCACACCCAATATGAAGCATAGGAGATGGGTAAAAATGCTCATTAAAGATCTCTCTAATTGAATGCCAAGAATCTTGTCTGATCCGGAAGCGGTAGCGTCGCTCTTGCCCGCCAGAATCGTGGTCGCATAGGGTATGCGGAGGGGACAATTGCGGCTGGCTCCTCAACCGGCGTACTTTAGCTCGAACCCTTCCGCTACCGTTACCCCAAAGAAGGGGGGCAGCGTGCAGAGCGTAACGCCGTGTTCCTGAGGTCGGCCTGAATTCCACGCGCGTAGATTATAAGCCCGCACCCGCCCGGCCCAACGCGCCGTGAAAGACGGCGGCTTGGCATGTATCAACAGAGAGAGACTTCGACGAGGGTGACCACCGGCGGGCCAATGCTCCTAATAGGCACGCTCGGGCGGTGATTTAGAGTGGAGATGAAAGTATCCGAACGCTTTTACCAGGAAAGTAAGTCCCGTCCGGGCCCAAGACACTGTTGGCACAACACTTACCTGGCGCGCGGCACTAGCTTCTTTCAAGCGAGTGACGGGCCCGTGATTCGAGCGAAACCGGACCCTGAAACATACGCTAATCGCACGCGCCCTAGTCCCGTCCCATGACCAACACGTCCGGCGTGAGCCGCGAAATCAGACGACCGGGCGAGTCCTCGGAAAACGGGACCACCCAGTCGACGCACGATAACGCCGACACCATGCGCATACGCGTCGAAAGAGGATGGACCGGACGTCGCACTCCTTTGAGACGTTGGACGGAAGCGTCGTCATTGACGGCTACGATCAGCTTGTCCCCTAACGCCCGCGCTTTTTGCAGGGCATCGATGTGGTCAGGAAGAAGAATATCGAAACATCCATTCGTCATGACGATACGCTCGCCTCTTGTTCGAGCGCCGCTTACCTGACTGAGCAGATTATCTTCTTCAAAAATGCCTCCGGCGGCGAACGCTGCTTCACGGTTGAGCGCTTGCTGAAGCTCGATCGGACTGGCCGTGGCGGTACCCAATTTCGTTACGACCACACCTGCCGCAATGTTGGCGAGCGCGACGCATTCGGGAAGTGCTACGCCGGCCCCCAGTGCGGCGCTGAGCGTGGCGACGACCGTATCGCCAGCCCCCGTCACGTCATACACTTCGCGCGCCCGCGTCGGCAAATGCAGCGGAGCGAGGCCGCGAGCGAGCAATGTCATTCCGTTCTCGCTGCGCGTAACGAGCACTGCCTCGAGGTCAAGCGCGTTGCGCAGTGCCTCGCCCTTGCGTTCAATATCGGCTTCGTTCTCGCAACGCCCGACTACCGCCTCGAATTCCGACAGGTTCGGCGTAATGACAGTGGCGCCATGGTAGCGCTTGAAATCCGTCCCTTTTGGGTCGACGATAATAGCCTTTCCAGCCTCCCGAGCGGCGGAAATGAGATCCGCTGACCGGCGCAATGCACCCTTTGAATAGTCCGACAGAACGACCGCGTTGACGTCGCTGAGTTGTCGCTCAAAGGCAAGCTTCAACTCAGCGAAATTCCAATTCAGAAACTGATCTTCGAAGTCCGCTCTTATCAACTGTTGATGGCGAGAAAGAATGCGAAGCTTTGTAATCGTGCGACTACCCTCGACGCGCTGCAACAGACATTCGACGCCACCGGCCTCCAGCATCTCTTCGAGTTGATCGGCCTGAGCGTCCTGCCCAGCAAGGCCCAGAAGACGAGTGTGTGCGCCGAGGACGGCTGCGTTCAATGCTACGTTGCCAGCGCCCCCGATCCTCGTCTCGTCCATTTGGACATGGACCACGGGAACAGGCGCTTCCGGTGAAATGCGAAGCGCCGGTCCGTGCCAGTATCGATCGAGCATGACATCGCCGACTACCAGGACGTGAGCTTGCGAAAAATCGGGGAGTGTGAGCAGTGGCGGCTGATCCCTTGTCTGCGGCATGTTCATGACTGCTCCACAGAGTGCGCCAGTCCGAGCGCCACTTCCACGGCACCGCAAATCGTGTGACCGATGAGGATGTGTGCTTCCTGAATACGTGCAGTGACGGACGACGGAACAATAATGCTCATGTCGCAGAGCTTCGCCAACTTCCCGCCCTCACGACCGAGGAGACCAATCGTATGAATGCCCATTTCTTTTGCATATTCCACCGCGCGCAATACATTCGCTGAATTGCCAGAAGTTGAAATACCGATCAGGGTATCGCCCTTGCGTCCAAGTGCAGCAATCTGTCTGCTGAAGACGTCATCGAAGGAATAGTCGTTACTGATGCAGGTAAGCGCGGAGGTGTCCGTGGAAAGTGCCAGCGCAGGCAGCGGTCGGCGATCCTTGATGAACCGTCCGGTGAATTCGGCTGCCAAGTGCTGGCTATCGGCCGCTGAACCTCCGTTTCCGCACAGCATCAACTTCCCGTCATGGCGCATGGAAGTGGCAATGATGTCGATCGCTGCCCCGATCTCTTCGTTCAGACTCGCCAGCCTAGAGATCATCGCAGCGTGCTCGTCTAGATTTGCCAGAAAAATACTTGACATTTGGACTCCCGCTAATACCCGTTAAATAATGGAGTATTCGAGACGCAAGGCATTGACCACTGCATCAACGCTTATTTTGTCCATCAGATACTCCGGCTTCTTCGGATACTCAAACCCCAAGTTCAGGTACATGCCCCCCTCTCTCTCCGATACGGCAAGAACACCTCTCTCTTTCGACACAGGCCCCCATCGCAAGGGATTGGTAGGGCCGTGCAAACTGATCATCGGGGTGTCCAGCATCGCGGATAGATGCATGATTCCGGTGTTCACGCAGACTACGCAAGCCGCACGATTTATAATCTCTGCAATCCCCAGGAAACCGAACTTCGCCGCGGCATTGATCACCTGCCCACCGCCAATCTGCCTTCGCAAGTCCTCGGCGCGATCAGAGTCACCGGGGCCACCGGTGATCACAACCGTATAACCCTTCTCAATGAGTGTCCCAGCGAGGTTGCACCAATAATTGAGCGGCCATTCCCGCATGGCACTGTTGGTACCCGACGCCCACGGATGAAAGACGACATACCTTTCGCTCGCAATACGCGGTGCCTCCGCTGCCTGAACGTCATTGGTGATCCGTGGAGATTCTCGCGACTCAACCCCCAACGGGCGCAACAGTTTCCTGAAATTGTCAACTTCATGCACATTACTATCGTGCTCGACACAAGCATCATAGGCATAGTGACGAAATTGCGAACGCGTCTTGAACCCGATCGTAAATTTCGACCTCGTGAGCGCAGCCAATATTGCCGATATTCTGGGCCATTGAGAGGTATCGATCAGGATGTCGACCTCGAACTCCCTCACCCGTCGAATCGCCATGAAGGGGTTCGTCACTGGAACGATGACAATTCTATCGAAGCCCTTGAACAACTCGTATATTCCGGCATTACTTCTTGAAGCAAATACGACAACCTTCGAGACATTTGAAAGCCGTCTTATCTCGGATATCAAAAACGACGATAGAATGGAATCGCCTATCGCGGCGAACGCGAAAATCCCTACCGTAGAGTAATCGGACGGGACGCTCCTTTTCTTAAATATCGCACCCAATACGTAGAGAAAGGCTCCTCCCAGAAAGAGATCGACCTTCTTCAACAGGCCCTGCCCGCGCTCGCTTTTCATGTCCCCCCCGAGTGGGTTTTCAGCATGGCAATGCAATGCACCGCGCTCGCCAGCCCTCGATCCCTGATCAGAATTGTGGTGAATTTCCGGAAAAGTTGTGGGCATGGCGCAGGTATCGCAGGAACACCGGAATGCCCGTCAGTTGCGCCGCAAACCACCACACGGCAGCATCGTCGTCTATGACGATCGTTTTGAGACGATACGGATCGCTGCGGCTATCGTTCCATCCAAGATTGCAAGTGCGCGCCGTTTTGAAACCGGCTGCTTTCACGAACCGGATTTCGCGTTCGGTGAAATTGCCATTCGGATACGCAAAATGTTCACATTCGGTGCCGAGCATGGATTCGAGTTCCGACTTGCCAACCGAGATTTCCTCTTCGCAGTCGCGATCGTCGCAACGGGTCAAGATCGGATGAAAGCGCGTATGTGCCTGAAAATCAACGAACGGGCGCATCGTCTCGATCTGCGCCGTTGTCAGGCCCGTTCCTTCTCCCTCGTGCGCCTGCTGATACCCGTATTTTCCAAGCTCGGCGAGGCGCTCGACATTGCTCAGTCGCTTGAGTCTTTCGATGCCGGCTAGTTTGGCGGCGGGATGAAGCCACCAGTGCATGGTGGGTCGACCGACGAATTGGCTGCAGAGAAAAAGTGTTGGACGCACATTATGTTTGATGAACACCGGCAACAAGTCCGCGTTCCCCACTGCGCCGTCATCGAGTGTGATCGCGGCCCGAGGCCGCCCATTTCCTGGCGAAGCCACCTGACTAAGCGGGACAAAATCGCAAAAGGATTTCAAATATGTCAGATGGTCATCCAGCGTGTCGGGTCTGGGATCGTGATATAGAAGAACCGCGACGCGGTCGCGCCATAGGAGTTGCCGCAATGCGCGGTCGAACCTGAACGTCGTAATGCCGCGCGCCAGTACTCTTTGTAAGGTTCTCTTAGCAATCATGTTGTTCTCGTTCCGTCGTGAAAGGCTAGCGTAGTTCCGCACCGCGGCAACCGCCCCTCGATAATGCGTGTCAGCTTATGCTTCCCGCTCGTTTCCGGGCGCGATATTCGGTAGGCGACATGGAGAACTGCTTTCTGAACAATTTCGATAGCCGCTCCCCACTGCTAAGACCGGTTCGTCGAGCGATCTTGTCAATGGGAAGCTCGCTGTTCGCCAGTAGTTCGCAACTGAGTTTCAGGCGCGCATTCAATAAGTACTGTGAGGGCGTAAGCCCCATCTGACGCTTGAAATGGCGAGAGAAGTTTCGCCCACTCATCGCGGCAGTGTGCGCAGCGTCGATTACCGAAACCGGTTTGCCGCAATTGCGCTCCAACCAGCGAGCGGATTCCTGCGTTTTCTCAGCGGCGGTCGGCGTGCCTATCTCGCTCAACATAATAGAGAGATGTTGATTATCGAGAAGACGTTCGGCGGCCGACGATGCGATACCGTAGCCGAGATCTCGCTTTAGCCGGCGCAGCGCATACATCAAGGCATAGATGCGCTCGTCCCTGGGTCGAGTGGGGCAATCCTGCGCGAACACATCGCGTCCGAGCGCAGCACACGTTTCGCATGACAGACCTGCGGCCGTCAGGAGCGCATGCCCGCTGCCCAGCGCACTTATGGCGGCGCTTTCGGAGCAGATCGTTTTCAGCAATCCAATTAGCGCATCGTCTGACGACGCGTCAGTCACTCCGGGTCCGCCAGCAATATACAACGCTTCGAAAGCGTCCGATCGTTGTGCGTCCAATCGTTCTGTGCAAATGCGGATGGACGACGAGCAGGCGACTATTCCTCCGCGGGCCGACATGATCGAGGCTCTATAGGATAGACGCTGCCCTTTCGTTGTCTCTTGCAATTCGTTTGCGATGTGTAGTGTTTCTATCAGCGTGCCGACCCCGACAAGAGAAAACCCTTCATATATGACGATTCCAATATGCTTCACTACTGGTCCGCCGAACGTTTCCAATTCACTGCCTAAGTCTGCATCGGAATAGGGGATAGCGTGAGACATAGCCGTGAATTCCTCTTAGGTTCTTCTTAATGGCGGAAGTGTCCATCAGCCCATGTCCCTTCGAACGGACAAGGGGGATGCGGCCCATCACTACATCGTGGCGGAATAGATCAGGAATCTGTCCGAAAGGGACAGTCCGATACTGCATCGCCGCCGGATTGAGGTGTTGCATGACAGATCAATCTCATCGGCAGATAGGGCTGGTTATCTTCCTCCGTTGAACCGATATAAAGCAGACCCACTAGCGTTCACGTTTGACTGCAGTGCTAACGAACGTACGAAAACGGAATGCGTTGACATCAAATATATTTACCCGTTCGACGACATGGACTGCTAAACGAATGAAATGGGGACTTCGTACTTTTTATTGCTGTGCGCAAGCGAAAGCCTAGTCCAAAACCGACGGGTTCGGTACCGTCGATACGCGGATATGTGGCGTAACGCACGGTTCTTTCTACCGTCTGGCATACCTTTTGTCAGGTGAGAAAAGTTTCTGCGGACTCTGAAGAAGAATAAATACCATTCAGGACAGCAAATGAACTTTATTATCAACAACGCACTTGTCCGTGTAACGCGCTCGCATATCTTCTGACCGCGACCCCTTCCGCCCCCGAGCTTGAAAAAGAACGGCAGTGCTGATCATCTTGAATCTCAGTCACGATACTTCGCTGCGCCCTATTGAGCCATTTGCGTCCGTCAATAGTTCTGTCGACTCTGTGTCCGGAATTCGGTGGGCGACATCGAGAACTCCTTGCGGAACAGCTTGGACAGCCGCTCTCCGTTGCTTAGGCCGGTGCTGCGAGCGATCTTGTCCACCGGAAGCTCACTGCTCGCGAGCAGCTTGCATGTCAGGTCGAGTCGCGCGCGAAGGAGATACCTCGATGGCGTGACACCGATTTCCCGCTTAAAAAGGCGCACGAAATTACGCTCGCTCATCGAAGACATCCGCGCAGCATCGACCACGGATATCGGTTTCGCGCAGTTCTGCAGGAGCCAGCGCGCCGATGCACTGACCTTTTTCGCGAGCGTCGCCGTCTGCGTCTCCTCGAAATCGGCGGCCAGGGCGATGTCTGCGCCCGAGCCAACGCGGTCGGCCACGCGCACCGCCATTTCGCGACCCAAGTCCTTCTTCAGGAGTGCGAGCGAGCTCATCAATGCCTGATCGGGAATGGGAGCCGGTCGCGATCCGATGAAAGGCTCCCCTTTCGCCGGAAGCAAGTTAGTTTGCCGCACGCCGGCGGCCGACAACAACACGTTCCCGTTGCCGATCGCCGTGATGGTGGCGCTCTTGGCACAGAGCCTGCGCAGCAGGTCGATGAAGGACGCGTCGGCCGAGGCCCGTGCAACGCCATTTCCGCCGGCAACGAACAGTGTGTCGAGCCGGTCGAACGCCTGGGCTCCCGGCTGCTCGGTCCAAACCGACATCGATGATGAACAGGAAACCGTACCGCCATGCGCCGAGATCAGATTCACGCGATAAGTCAATCCGCCCTTCGAACCTTCGCACTGCAACTCATTGGCAACGTGAAGTGCTTCTGCGAGCATGCCGGCAGCGAGCAGCGGAAATCCGTCGTACAAAACAATGCCGACATCTTTGACGGTGCCTGTGTGCTGCATCAGTCGAATGTCGTTGCACGGGCCGGTCACACTTTCGATAGAAGGTGGAGTTGACATGACGAAGCCTCCAATTCAATTCTTTCTTAATTGTTGGTGTGGGATGCTCAAGTCGCCAGCAACCCTCGATAGCGCGTCACATGCTTCCACCTGTAAGAATACAGGCTAGAAAAAATTGCGTCGATAGTATCGATTAAATAGACATCCATATGAAAAAACGCCCGATGCGGATCGGGCGTTGTATAAATCGCACGTTCGCATAACGCACGCGAACGCGCTGCCGAGGATGGATGACTGCCAGTTGATTTGATCTTATGCTAAGAGCCATCCCAGTTTGGCGCACGATTGATTGAGATAACGCGTGATCGCCCCAGAGACGAATGGCACGCCAAAGCCACGGAGTGCGAACTAATTTCTTGGATCTCTCGCTGAGAACTAGGATAGGGGTTGCTGCCTCTCGCGGTTCGGCCGAGGAACCGTATTCAATCGGGAGAATGGCTGGAGCGACTCGGGAAAAAACAGGGATCCGAATCCAGACCTCTACACGCCCCAAGCACCACGTCAAAAAAATTTCACCCAAAATCTCCCACAGGGCGAAACTTTCCCCTATAATTCGCGCCTTCTGTAGGCTCGTAGCTCAGCTGGTTAGAGCACCACCTTGACATGGTGGGGGTCGTTGGTTCGAGTCCAATCGAGCCTACCAACGCATATATGTTCAAACGCACCGCCGCGATTTCTATCGCCGCGGTGCGTTTTCATTCGCGCGCGGGTTTCAACCGGCGCGTCGACTCAGTCCCAGCAATTTCGGAACGCCACAGCGACGATCACCGGCACGGTGAGCACGAGCGGAATGGCGAAGTAAGGGATTTCCAGGTGGACAATCCACGTGTAGATCAGCCAGCCGACGCCCAGCACGAGCGTGGCCAGCCCGATAAGCGCCGTCAGCACGTTGAGCATGCGCGGCGACATCCGTTTAGCAGGGACTTCTTTGCTCGAAGGAGTTTCCATGGCGGCGGGCGCATTCGAGCGCGAGACAAGTACAACTCGATTTTATACCGCACTGCCCGCCGCCGTACTGCCGCCGTCTCGCTCAGATGTGGAACAGTTGCGCCACCAGCGCCGCGCCCAGAAACGTCCCGGCGTTCGCCACGAAGGACACCAGCACGATGCGCCAGCCGAGCCGCCGGAACGCCGGAATGTCCTTGGCAATTGAAAGCCCGGCGAAGGTCAGCATCGGCGTCGTCACGCCGAGGAAGTCGTTTTGCGCGCTCAGCGTCGCGATCTGCGCGCCCCACGGGCACCACGGCGAGGTCAGGAACATCGCCACGATCGACACCCAGCAGACCGCCGGAATCTTGCGCCCGGTCGCCTGCGCGAGCGCATCGCCGACGATCGTCGCGAGCACCATCACCGCCATGCCGGGCAGACCTTGCAGCGGCGTCGTGCCGTGCGTGATCCAGTCGGCGACGAGCGCCATCGCCGCCGTCACGCCCCATGCAAGCATCTTGCCGCCGTAACCGAGATGCGGCGCCTCGGTCTTCACATCGCCCAGTTTCGGCGCCGACGAATCCGCCTCCCGCGCGCTCGACGCCTTCGTCGTGCGGCCGATCAGCGGCTCCAGCAGCCGATAACCCCACACCGCCATCGGCAGGGAGATGAACAGCGTGAAATACGTGCCGATGGTCGTCGTGATCAGATTGCTCGCCGCCGCGAACGTCAGCACGGATTTCGCCGTTTCCGGGTCTTGCTGCGCCGCGATCGCGCCCGATGCCGCCGCCATCATGCTGCCCGAACCGACGCCCGAGCCCATCGCGAGCGCGAGCGGGTGAAAGATATGCAAGCTAGCGACGAAGCCCGCGAAAATAGCGATGAACACTGCGCCGAACACCGTGCCGGTCAGATATTCGGCGAGCACGCCGCGCCCTTCCGCCGAATCCATGCCGTATTTCTCGCCGATGATCGCAAGGCTCGGCTCGCGCCCGACCGAAAACGTCGCACCGATCGCTTCGCGCTTGATGCCGAGCAAAAGCGCGAGCGGCAAGCCGAGCAGAATCGTACCGACGAAATGGCCGAGTTCCTGGAACGCGAGCGCCCAGCCCGCGGCGGCGAGCTTGGGCAACGCGCTGCCGACCATCAGCCCGAGCTTCGAGACGAACAGCAGAAGCGCTGGCTGAAGGATGGCCGCGGCATAGAACTGGCTGCGCACGTCGAGCCGCGCGGGGCTCTTCCAGCGCTCGGAGACCAGCCCGAGCGCGGCGCCGAGCAGAAGCGCCCAGATCATCGGCAGCAGAACGACTTTGCCCGGGCCGATCTTGAACGTGAACGAGCCGATGAACTCCGCGATCAACAGAATGATCGCCGCATAAAAAAAGAGCTTCGCGGTTCTCAGTCCGCTTCCATCCGCGCGATCCGCGCTCAACGTGCTTTGCATTGTCTCGTCCCCCTCGTATGCCCGCGCGATGACGCAGCAACGCGCGGGCGCTTTGGTCATAAACAGATCATAGATAGGTCATGACCAGTCATAGATAACCGAACGTGGTTGCCGGGTCCTTCGCCGTCTCGATCCACACGCTCTTCGTCTGCGTGTACTCGTAGAGCGCCTCGACGCCGCTGGATCGTCCATAGCCGGACAAGCCGTAGCCGCCGAACGGCGACGCCACGTTGATCGTCTTGTAGCCGTTGACCCAGAACGTGCCGGCGTCCACCTGGCTCGCGACGCGATGCGAGCGCGCGACATCGTTGGTCCACACGGCGCCCGCGAGACCGAACTCGGTATCGTTGGCGATCGCGACGGCATCTTCTTCCGTGTCGAACGGAATCGCAGCGACCACCGGTCCGAAGATCTCCGTGCGGGCGACGTCCATGTCGTTCGAGACGCCCGCGAGCACGGTCGGCGGGACAAAGTAGCCCGCATCCGAACGCTCGGCCGTGCCCGCCGCGAGCGTCGCGCCAGCGGCGACGCCCTTTTCGATCATCGAAATCACGTGGTCATATTGCCTGCGATTATTAATCGGGCCGACTTCGGTGGCATCGTCGAGCGGCACGCCGACGCGAATCTTCTTCGCGCCCGCCGCGACCATCGCGACGAATTCGTCGTAGACGGAACGCTGCACGAGCAGGCGCGAGCCCGCGACGCAGCTTTGCCCCGCGCCCGCGAAAATCGCCGCTTGCGCGGTCAATGCGGCGCGCTTGAGATCGGCGTCGGCGAAGATGATGTTGGCCGATTTACCGCCCAGTTCGAGCACGCACGGCAGCACGCGCTTCGCTGCCGCTTCCGCGATGCGCGCGCCCGTCGCCGGCGAGCCGACGAACACGACTTTCTTCACCGCCTTGTGCGCAATCGCCGACTGCGCCACCGTCTGCCCCAGCCCCGCCAGCACGTTGATGAGACCCTTCGGCGCGCCACCGCGCTCGGCGAGCATGCCGATCACGAGCGACGTGAACGGCGTCAGCTCCGAAGGCTTGAGCAGCACGGCATTGCCCATCGAGATTGCGGGCGCGACCTGCCAGCCGCACGTGAAGACCGGCGCATTCCACGGCGTGATCTGCAGCACGGTGCCCGCGGGCTCGCGGCGCGTGTAGTTCAGGTGCGATGTCGGCACGGGAATGACATCGCCATAAAACTTGTCGGCCCAGCCGCCGTAATACTCGAACATCTCGGCGACCTTTGCCACTTCGCCGCGGCAATCGCGGATCGGCTTGCCCGAGCCGAGCGATTCGAGCCGCGCGATCTGCTCCGCTTCCTTACGAATCTCGCGCGCGATCTCGAACATCACGCGGCCGCGCGCCGCATGCGTGAGCGCCCACCATTGCTTCTGCGCGCGCGTCGCCGCCGCCGCTGCCTGCTCGACGACCGCCGCGCCGCCGTCCTTGTACGCGAGACTCGGTTTGCCCGTGGCGGCATCGTGGAGCTGGATGCCATCGCCCGCGCCCTCGATCAGTTCGCCACCGACATACGAGCCGATGGTCTTCGCGCCCGGAAAGAAATGCGCGAAGGCCGCGAGAAGCTGTTCTGCTGCGTCGTATTCCATATTCGATTAGTCCCGTTGCGTCGATTCATTGAACTGCACGATGCGATTGAAATCCTCCGCGTCGCCGATGCTCGCCTCGCTCGCCGCCCACAAGCGCCCTGCTTCCCGCGCGACCGGCGCGTTCTCGTGCACGCTGTCGAGCAACGCCATCGCGAGGCGCACATCCTTGCGCATCAGCTTCATCGTGAAGCCGGAGTCGAACTTGCCGTTGAAGATCCACGTCGGATAGTTGGTGAGCGTCGCGCTGTTGCGGCCCGATCCGCCGTTGAGCGCCTCGACGAGCTTTTCCGGGTCGACGCCCGCGCCTTTAGCCGCGCGCACGGCCTCGCTCGCGGCGAGCAGATGCACACCCGTGAGCATGTTGTTGATGATTTTCGTCACGTGCCCCGCGCCGACCGGTCCGACATGCACGCGCTTCGCGCTGATCGCGGCGAGGATCGGCTCGACCGCCGCGACATGGCTTTCCGAGCCGCCTAGCACCATCGTCATCGTGGCCGTTGCGGCGCCTTTCGGGCCGCCGCTCACGGGCGCGTCGACAAAGCCGATGCCGCACTTCGCGAGCGCGGCGGCCACTTTCTTCGTACTGTTCGGATCGGCGGTCGTGGTATCGACAACGATCAGGCCGGGCTTGCCGCTCGACACCACGCCGCCTTGCCCGAGCACGACTTCCTCGACGATCGCGGATGTCGGCAGCGAGAGAACGAGCACGTCGACCTCGCTCGCAATCGCCGCGATCGATGCGCGCGCTTCGATTCCGTCTTCCTGCAGCGTTTCGGCGACACCCGGCGCCGCGTCGAAGCCGAGCACGCGAAAGCCGCCCCGTTTGGCGCAGCGCGCCATGCCGCGTCCCATGTTCCCCAGACCGATCACACCTACTGTCTTCATCCGTTCAGCTCCTCGCGTGCGTTTTGCGGTCTTGTCATAATCGGCCGACGAAGCCGTACAATCAATCAACGCCAATATTGGAATTGTTCTAATTTCTAGAACACTCGCCCGTCATGACGGACAATCTGACCGACAGCCGCATCGTCTATTTCTTCGAGTCCGTGCGCTGCGGCACGATCCGCGCGGCCGCCGATTACCTCAACGTCGCGCCGTCGGCGGTGAGCCGGCAGATCGGCCTGCTGGAAAAGGAACTCGATGCCGCGCTCGTCGAACGCCATGCGCGCGGCGTGAAGCCGACCGAGGCCGGGCAATGCGTGATCGAATACTTTCGCGAGCAGCTCGCGCATCGCGATGATCTGCTTTCGCGTCTTCAGGAGTTGCGCGGATTGCGCACGGGGCGCGTGAATATCGTGCTCGGCGAAGGCTTCGTGTCGGATCTGCTTTCCGGTCCCATGCAGCAATTCTGCCGGCAATATCCCGGCATCAAGGTGAATCTCGATCTTGGCGGCACCAACGACGTGATTCGCAAGATCTCCGAGGATGAAGGCGAGATTGGTCTCGTGTATAACCCGCCGCAGGAGCCGAAGCTCGTGTCGCGCGCAATCAAGCGTCAGCCGATGATGGCGATCGTCGGCGCGAATTTTCCGCTTAAGGAACGCAAGTCGATGAGCGTGCAGGAACTCGCGCAATATCCGCTCGCGGTGACGCACGCTTCATACGGCACGCGCCAGATGTTGGAGGCAGTCGAGTATGCGGAGAAACTGCGGCTCGATCCGGTCGTGACGACGAACTCCATCGCCATACTCAAGCAGTTCGTGAAATCGGGACTCGGCATCACGGTGCTGCCCGCGTTTGCCGTGACAAGCGAAATGGCAGCGGGCGAGCTCTTCGCGATCGAAATCAATCATCCGATTCTCGCGGATGCCGAAGCGCATCTCGTGACGCGCGCGGGACGCAGGTTATCGGTCGCATCGAACAAGATGCTTCAGTTGATGACGGCGCAGATGCGCGCATTTCGCTAATTCGGTCAACAAGAGGACACAGCATGATCGACGATACCGACAAGAAGCATTTGATTCGCTGCATCGAGCTCGCGCAGGAAGCGCTCGACGATGGCGACGAACCGTTCGGCTCGATGCTCGTTGCGAAAGATGGGCGCGTGCTTTTCGAAGACCGCAATCGCGTGAGCGGCGGCGATCACACGCGGCATCCGGAATTCGCCATTGCGAAATGGGCGGCGGAGAACGTGCCTGAAGCTGAGCGCAAGGACGCGGTCGTGTACACGTCCGGCGAACATTGTCCGATGTGCTCGGCAGCGCACGCGTGGGTCGGGCTGGGCCGCATCGTGTATGCGGCATCGACGGACCAGTTCACGCGCTGGCGTGCCGAACTCGGCGCAAAGCCGGGACGCGTGCGTGCCCTGGCGATTCATGAAGTTATCGACGATACGGTTGTCGAGGGGCCTGTCGAAGAATTCGCCGAACGCGTGAAGGCATTGCATGTGGCGCACTATCGCAAGGCGAGCGCTTAGCGATAGATCGGCACAAAAGCCCGGCGGGAAGATCTCCCGGCCGGGTGAGACGCCCTCGGATGATTTAAAGGTTATGCCGTATGCCGAGCGTCACGGACAACTGGCGGTCGCTGTTCGAATTCGGCAGATTCGGAATCGAAGGCACGTAGAAATTCCGCGGCATTCGCGAACCCTTCCGACTTCACGCCGACGGAATCGAGCAGCCATGCAAGCGACGTTCGCATGCCGTTGTCGTCATCGACGATATAAACCACGGGAGCGGGAGAGTTCATTGCCAAAGCGGTTCTTACGAAGCGGCCATCATAACCAGACGAAATCAGCCGCGAAAGTCGTTTCTTTACCCGAATTAGCCGCGATAGGTAAAAGCTTTAGTGCGCCCGGTAACGAGGCCGGGCAAGTCGGCTGATCGTGCCGATATGTTTTGTGCGGTTCAGCGCGTACGCTCGAATCACAACTTGATATACACAGACTTGAAAACGAAACGAACAGGAGACGCCGTTATGTCCGCGATGCCCCGCCCCGAATATGCCGATATCGAACAGGTGCGCAAGCAGTTTCGCCAGGCCATGTCCCATCTCGGCGCCGCGGTGAACGTCATCACGACGGCGGGTACGCACGGACGCTGCGGCATTACCGCGAGCGCGGTGTGCTCAGTCACCGATGCGCCGCCCACGCTGCTCGTCTGCATCAACCGGTCGAGCGCGATGCATGCCGCCTTTGCGGGCAATCGCAAAGTGTGCGTGAACGTGTTGCCGGGACATCAGGAACAGATCGCGCGGCATTTCGCCGGGCTCACGCAATTGTCGATGGAAGAACGATTCTCGCTGCCCTGCTGGAACGAAGGCGCGAACGGCGTGCCTGTCTTGCGCGATGCGCTGGCGAGTCTGGAAGGCATCATCGTCGAGGCAAAGGAAGTGGGCTCGCATTCGGTGATGTTCGTTCAGACCGACACGATCCGCGTGCGCGACGATGGCGATAGCCTGATCTATTTCGATCGCAACTTTCATCGCGTGCCGCGCGCGTGCGCCGCACAATGATGTCTTCTCGCCATGTCCGCGTTAATTGATTACAGGAACCTCGCTTCCTATACTCCACGCGCAGACAGGCGATTGAAAGGAACGCATCAAAACGCCGTCACGCATCGCACACGGGCTCGCGCCGGTCGATCAATTCAGCGTGCAAAGACGCGCCTTCAGCCGCGCGCGCGTGATCGCCGCAATCTGCGCCAGCGCCTCATCGAGCTCCTGCTGCGTGCTGCGACCGATGCGGCGTTCCAAGGCGCTGAAAATACCTTCGCGCGTGTAATGCCGCACGCAGATGATGAACGGAAATCCGTGACGCGCGAGATAACTTGCATTGAGGCGATCGAGCGCGGCTTCCTGATCGACCGGCATGGAGTCGAGTCCGGCGCTTTTCTGTTCGGCATCCGAATCCGCCGTCATCGTTCCCGAACGAATGTTCGCACCGGACAAGAGCGGGTGTTGATTAAGGAACGCGCGCTGGGCGTCGGCGTCGAGATGACGGATGACGTCCATCATCGCGTCATGCAGTGCTGCTTCGGACACGAACGGACGCGCGCTCCACGCGCCCTCCGCGGCTTGCGGAAAATGCTCGAACACGCTTGCAAACGCGCCGACGAAGGCCGCGCGATCGAGCGCGTTGACCGGCTCCAGGTTGATCGACTGTGACATGAACTGCTCTCCTATAAGGCACGCCGGATTCGCATGGCGTCGATGGCGATTCGTGCCGAGTATAGGAAGCGAGCGGGTGCGCGGCGAGACAGCCGATCCTATTGACCGCATAACAGAACGCGATAGCGCTACGCGCGGTGCATGTCGCGCAGCGCGCGCAACTCAAGCGCTGCCGCCATGAGCATGCCGCGCAGCCACACGTGCGAGGCCGAACGATGCCGCGACGGATGCCATAGCTGATAAAAGCGCATGAACGGAAATTCGATCGGCGGATCGAGCACGGCGAGCGGCAGATGCTGCGCGTGATAGTTGGCGAAATGCCGGCCCGTCGTGAGGATAAGATCGGTGCCCGGAATCAGGCTCGGCGCGAGATTGAAGTAAGGGCAGCTCACGCGATTGTCGCGATGCACGCGCATGGTGCTGAGCCCGGTATCGACGACGCCACGCTGATCGCGCGAATACGGCGTCGGCACGATATGCGATGCGCTCAGATAATCTTCTGCATCGAACTTGCCCGCTTGCGCGTAGACGCTGTCGCGTGCGACGACACACACCACCTCGTCCTCAAGCAGCACGGACAGATGCAAATGCTCCGGAGGATTGGGCCAGTTGCCGATGACGATATCCGGCGAGCCCTCCGAAAGCCCCTGCTCATAGTTGAACGATGCCGAGAGCGGCAGCGCGACGATCCGGGCATGCGGCGCCGCGCGCCTGAACTCGCGCACCACATGCGCGAAGAAAGGCGGCGCCAGATAGTCGGGCATGCCCACGGTAAAGCTTTGCTCGGTCGTAGCCGGATCAAAATGATCGTCCGATACGAGCAGGTTATCGAGCGCACTCAATGCGGCCTGCGCGCTCTGCGCGAGTTGAATCGCGCGTTCGGTGGGCACCATCACGTTCTTTTCGCGCGTGAGCAATGGATCATTGAAGATCGCGCGCAGCCGCTTCAGCGCCGAGCTGATCGCCGGTTGCGACTGGTTCATACGAATCGCCGTGCGCGACACGCTGCGCTCGGCGATCAGCGTGCATAACACGCGCAGCAGATAGGTATCGAATGGATCGTCGGTGCGAGTCATGATGAGTTCAGTGTCTGATGAGTTCGCGTGGCCGCGCCCGTTATTCTGACAGCCGGAATCGCCATAACCGCGCCAATGAAGCCGCGCTAGGGTAATCCATAAGTCCCGAAAGCCACCCGGCAAGATCGTCTGAAGCCGCGCCATATAAGGCTTTGCAACCCATATAGGGGTTGCTATGGGGCCTATTGGCCCGTCCCCCGTTCCCGTATTGGCGGCCGTTTCTATACTTGCTTCCAACCGGACGCACGGCCGTCACCGCGCGACGCAAATCGACAGGAAAGGAGACACCATGTCGCTCATCAAACAGGAGATGCCGGTATTCGCAAGCGAGGCGGAAAGCGCCGAAGCGAGCGTCTATCGCAAAGTCTCGTGGCGCTTGCTGCCGTTTCTCGGCGTGTTGTGGGTGCTTGCGTGGCTGGATCGCGTGAACATCGGCTTCGCCAAATTGCAAATGCTGGACTCGCTGCATTTCAGCGAAGCGGTGTATGGCCTCGGCGCAGGTATTTTCTTTATCGGCTACTTCCTGTTCGAAGTGCCGTCGAACATGCTGTTGCAGAAGATCGGCGCGAAAAAAACGATCATGCGCATCACGATCTGCTGGGGCATCATCTGCATGCTGCAAACGCATGTCACGACACCCACGCAGTTCTATGTCCTGCGGTTTCTGCTGGGCGCATTCGAAGCGGGCTTCTATCCCGGCGTGATTCTCTATCTCACGTACTGGTATCCGTCGCAGCGGCGCGCACGTGCATTCGGTACGTTCATGTCGGCATCGGCGATTGCGGGCGTGCTCGGCGGCCCGCTCGCCGGCTGGATCATGACATCGATGAGCGGCGTGCACGGCATGTACGGCTGGCAATGGCTCTTCGTTCTCGAAGGCATTCCTTCGGTGCTGGCCGGCATCTTTGCGTGGTTCTACATGACCGACAAGCCCGAGCAGGCGCGGTGGCTGTCCGATGCCGAAAAGCGCGTCGTGCTCGACGCCCTGCAACGCGATAACGCAGCGATGGGCGAACGCGGTCACGACTGGCGCTCGCTCTTCACCAACCGCAAGGTGTGGCTGCTCATCGCCATCTTCTTCTGCCTGCTGTGTGCGAATTCGACGCTGACCTTCTGGATTCCGACCGTCATCAAGGATGTGGGCATCAGCACGCCGATGGCCGTCGGCTGGATCGCGGCAGTCGCTTATCTCTGTGGCGCGGCCGGCATGATCATCAACGGCGCGCATTCCGACCGCAGCAACGAAGTGCGCTGGCACTTCAGCGGCGCTGCGATCGTGGGCGGCGTAGCGATGGCGGCGCTCGCGATCCTGATGGGCTTCGACAAGCTGTCGCCGGTGATTGCATTGCTCGCCATGACGGTGTCCCTCGTCGGCACGATGAGCGCGATCCCGGTGTTCTGGCAATTGCCTAATCGCTATCTCGCGGGCAGCGCGGCGGCGGTCGGCGTGGCGCTCATCAACTCCGTGTCCAATCTTGCGGGTTTCGGTGCGCCATACGCGATGGGGCTCATCAAGAATGCGACAGGCAAGGTCACGACCGGCCTGTATCTCGTCGCCGTGATCGAAGTCCTTGCTGCGGTGCTCGTGCTCATCGGCATTCGCAAGCTCGGCAACAAACAAGGGGCCTGACATGCGCGACAAAGACAATTTCCCTGCTTTCGATGTGAGCCGCCGCCGCTTCGCGCTGCAATCGGTGGCGCTGGGCGGCAGCATGTTGATGGCGAAGGCCGCACTCGCAGCCGACGCGCCAACGCCGCTCGCGCCCAATCAGACGACCGGCCCGACGCAACAGGAAGGTCTGAGCCCGCGTCTCACGATGCACGCGCTCGACACGTGGCACGGCACGCCCGGGGCCGGCATGCGCGTGGACCTGTTTGCCATCGAGGATGGCCAGTCGAAGCTTCTGCGGACCATCACGCTTGCCGCGAGCGGCCGCAGCGAGCCGCCGCTTCTGATCGGCGATACGTATCGCGCGGGCACTTATGAGCTGTTGCTGCACGCAGACGAATACTTCGCCGCGCGCAAGGCGAATCTGCCGCAGCCGCTCTTTCTTTCGAAGATACCGCTGCGCTTTCGCATCACCGACGTCAATCGACGCATTCACTTGCCGGTGTTGTTCGGGCCGTGGAGCTATAACTACTACCGCGGCAGTTGAGCAGAAGTCAAACGACAGGCGAGATCAGGAGACACATCATGGCTGCAGGCATCACCACGCATGTACTCGACGTCGCGCTCGGCAAGCCCGCTGCCGGCATGCAGATCGAATTGTTCGACGTCAGCACTCAACCACCCACGCTGATCGCACGCACGCGCACGAATGGCGATGGACGCACGGATGCGCCGATCCTGCCGGCCGCGCAAGCGCGCGCGGGCGATTTCGAATTGCGCTTCTGGGTCGCCGATTACTTCAAGACGCCCGACGTCTTCGCCGATGTGGTGCCGGTGCGCTTCACTCTCGCCGATGCGGCACAGCACTATCACGTGCCCTTGCTGTGTTCGCCCTGGAGCTTCGGAACCTATCGCGGCAGCTGAATACGGTTTGCTCTACATGCCCCGCATCATCAATCAGAATTAAAGCGCGACTGCTTCATCATTCTCGATGATCAAGGGGCATATCGGAGGAGAGCCGCAGCGCCATGCTCGACGTAACGACGCCGAAAGGACCGCTGCGGCCAGATATCACAAGACATATCCGCAAGTACAGCTTTCCCTCATTACCGGCACGACGAGCGAGCTCATCAAGGCAGTGGAGAATCATCGGCAACGCACCGACGATCACGATCGCCTGTTTATAGCTCAGTCCGAACAGAAGTCGAATCAATTGCCCTGCTCCGACCATCTGCACCACGAGATAAAAGCAGACGACGGTAAGCGAGCCAAAGGCCATCATCGCGCGCGTTTTCTGTTGATCGAGCCGGATGAAGCAATGTCGGCGATGGTGACCTGCCCGAGATTTCTGATCCGCTCGGCGAACAGAAGCATCAGCAATGGCCAGGCGACGAAAAGACTCACCGCATAGATCATCCCGTCATAACGGTTGAAGAAGATCATGCTCGTGAGACCGAACAACGCCGCGGCCGACATGTAATCGCCAGCGAGCGCGAGTCCGTTTTGAAAGCCGGTGATCGAGCCTCCCGCGTTATAGAAGTCCTTCATGGAACGCGTCTTCGAGGCCGACCACCAGGTGATCGCCAGCGTGGCGATGACGAAAGCGAGGAACATCGAGATTGCGCTCGGATTCATTGGCCGCCTCCGTTCAGGATTGCGTTCGTGAGTGCATCGAACTCGCCGTTCGCGCGATAGATGTAAATGCCGGTGAGAAGCCAGGTGCCCGCAATGAGCAACACGCCGACGGTCCAACCGGCCGTCATGACGCTTGCGCCAAAGATGCGTGTCGCGAGAATGTCGGGTGCGAATCCAGCGATCAGCACGAAGGCGTAATACGGCACCAGCGTGGCGAGCGTCAGACAGGCGATGAATCGGCGTCTGCGCGAAACCAGTTGACGGAAAGCGGGCGTCAGCCAGAGATTCTGGCCAGCAGTCGAGGGCATTACGATGTCTCCAGTGTCGGAATGTATGGCGCATTCGCCGGTGGTCCCGGACGCGCTTTGCTGGGTGTCGAAGACAACGATAGGCGTCGGAATGTCTCATGTAGAATGATGATTGGTGATCTGGAACATCATTGATAGTGAATCGCCGGCGGCCCCGCATCTGTTCTTCGAGCATTGCCCGCTCGATTGCGCTCTGCTTGAATAAGAGGCCGTTGACGACCTCTAAAGATATTCCGAGATGTCTTTCCAAGGGCGAAACTTTCATACGGTCGGCGAACCGCTTATTCGCTTAGCCCTTTCATTTGCAACTCATTTATACGATTAGCCCCTAGCGTATCGAGCATGTGCATGGCATAGTGCAAAAACAATCAATTAGAGGTTAGTCATGTCCACGCTCGAAAGTATTCAGGCACGTATCGAAGCACTTCAGGCGAAAGCCGATGCGCTCCTTGCAAAGGAATCGGAAGGCGCGCTTCAAAAAATTCATGAATTGATGTCGCGTCACGGATTGAGCATCTCGGACATCGAAGGTTATTCGGGCGCACGCAAGAAGGCAGGACGGCCGGGCTCGGTAAAGAAACAAAGCACGAAACAAAGCACGGTCGCTTATCAGGATCCCAAGACCGGGGCGACATGGAGCGGACGCGGGCGTGCGCCTGGCTGGATCGCCAACGCAAAGGACCGCACCAAGTTCGCGGTTGGCGCAAGCGAGCCGGGTACGAAAACTAAAAGCAAGTCGGGCGTCGCAACCAAGCGCAAAAAAGCGGGACAACCGCGTGGTCCTCAACCCGCGCTTTATCGCGATCCGCAATCTGGCGCAACGTGGAGCGGGCGTGGCCGTGCTCCTGCGTGGCTCGCGTCTATCGAAGACCGCACGCCATTTCTAATCGGCTGATGCGAAAATTCATGGCCGGTGGGGTGCTTTCGTCACTCCGCCGGCCTTATCACGAACGCATTGCCTGACTTAAACGCGTGGATCGAAATCGAATTCGATCCGAATGCCGCCCGGCTCATAAATCATCATATGGCGTTTGGGACCGGCGCCTAACAGTTCTGGCGCAAACTCCACGTTCACACCCGGCCACGCCGATACGCGCTCGAGTATCGTTGCGAGCGCGGCTTCATCCGCTGCGCGCAATGCGAGATGGTGAAGCCCGACATTCTTTCGCCTGTCGAACGCCACTGGCGCTGATTCGTCTGTCGCCTGCCATAGCGTAACCAATAGCTTTCCGTCCGATACGAATACGGCCGGATACTCCGGCCGCTCACCGACAATCTTCCATTCGAGACATTGAACAAAGAAGTCTCGCGTCGCTTCGAGGTTGCGCACGGTGAGACCAACGTGATCGATTCCAGATGTCAGCATCGTTTCCTCCGGGCCGTCGGATAGGAAGCATCTCTTGCCTCCGTTGGCATGCGATCCCGATTCGCTTACCCCTCGCGACAATATAGTGCGACGTTCGAGCGCCCATGCACGGAACGTTCGAACAGTCGAGCACGCTCAGGCGAGCGTCAATTTGACATCGATGTTATTGCGCGTCGCATTCGAATACGGGCACACGATGTGAGCCTTGTCGACCAATGCCTGCGCCTCGCTGCGATCCATGCCCGGCAGCGATATCTTCAATTCCACTTCGATGCCGAAGCCATTCGGAATTTGACCGATGCCCACGCTGCCATCGACGGCGACATCTTTCGGCAGCGTAACCTTGTCGCGCGCCGCGACGAACTTGATCGCGCCGATGAAGCATGCGCTATAGCCCGCAGCAAAGAGCTGCTCGGGATTCGTGCCATCGCCTCCACCGCCGCCCAACTCTTTCGGCGTCGTCAGCCTCAGGTCCAAGTTGCTTTCGGGCACGGTCGCGCGGCCGTCGCGTCCGCCGGTGACATGAGCATGCGCACGGTAAAGAACCTTTTCAATCGACATCGTCAGACTCCTGTGCGTTGTGTTGAGCGGCCTTCGTGGCTTGAGCGCGTCGCTCGAAGTCCGCTGACATGGATTCCCGATGGGACGCCGTCCCGCAAGGGTCGGGTTCCACAACGAAGGATACTCAAGACGCGGCAAGCTCGCTGACGTGGAGCTCGCGCAAGGTGCGACTGGTGCTCGCGAAGGCGGGCCTCCAAAAACGAGCGAACGGAGGCCGACGCCTCGATCACGCGGCCTGTCCCGCCCTTTCCTCCTCCACCATCCGCGCATGCGCGTACACGCGATCGCGCTCTCGGGCGACGAGCGTGCGCTTGCCAGCGAGCGTCTGTCGATGATATTTCGGATCGCCCATCTGCAACACGTACTCGCCATGTCGATAACGCAGATAGCGCTGGAAAAACTCCGCGCCGGGCAAGCCGCTGTCCAGCGCCATGAGCACGCCATAGTCGATGTTGCGCACATCGCCCAGTGTGTTGATCGCGGATTCGAGCGCCGCATAGCGCTGAGGCAGCGGCACGGTCTTGTCGCACAGCGCATGAAAACGCTGATAAGCCAGCACGTGCCCGTGCAATGCGCAACGCCATAATGCCTTCGCAAGCCGTTGACTGAGTTCCGTTTCCACGTTCCCTCCCGCATGGTACGCGCACGGATGCGCGCGACATTCCACCGTCATTCGGAAACGATGACGGTGACCGATTTCTGGAAATCACTTGCAACGCCAAGAGATATCGCGTCTCGAGCCAATGCGCGGATTGATTTGCGCGTCATGCCATAACTTGCTTTGCAAAAATGGCAACGTTCGATCAGATTACTTCGAAGATTCGGCTAAAGACGCTTCAACAGAACGACATGTTTTTTATTACCTGCGTTGAACGACACAGCGCAAATAGCCATGCACACGAAACGCGTTGAGGATTATGCTTATCAGGTTTTCTGCAAAGCGACTGCGACCCGGGGCGTCGGATAGCATTCTTGCCAGCGCGGCGGCAGACGAGCAAAAACAAAGCGCGAGCGTTACGCGCTTCACTTACTTTTCGGCTCGAAGTACTTTGTTGATCCGGCGCCACGGTGCCGCGCCTCTTGACCGAGGACTCTCGCGGCAGCATGCAACTCGATTACATGCTAGCAAACATATCGCGGGAAACCAAGGAAAGTTTCCTCACGGCGGAGCCTCGAACGGTTTCACGCGGCTGTCATTCGGCATATTTTCCCGCAGCAGCTTGACCTGAACGGTTCATGCGAATTCGCGAAACCTTGAAAAGAACGCGTCAAGCAAATGATTAACGCATTATGGTAAAGACGCCAACCGAGCGCCGATTAGCCCTTTCCCATCGCGATAGCCCAGCGCGAGGTTTCGCGCGCGGCACAGCGCTTTAAGATTGGTTTAAGCATCAAAGACTAAAACGTGTCGTGAGATGCAGGCAGCACGGCGGCTCTGTACAGTTTCACTGCGCCCTGCTTCAAATCGGCTTTCGTTCCAACGTCCACGCGGATGGTCAAACCGGGCAACGCCACGACGCGCTTTCGCAAAGCGCGGCACGGCGCAGGCGATGATCATCCCATTCAGCCCGGCATAGGTCTGCCGGGCTTTTTTTCATCCGTGCGGTCCGCGTATTTGCGGTGCGCCATTGCCCGTCTGCGTAACGGCAGCGGGCAGATCGAAGCGGAATGCAGTGCCCGTACCCGCCGTATCGATCAGGCGAATCTGGCTGCCGTGTAATTGCAGCATGCGTTGCACGATGAGCAGGCCCAGGCCTCCGCGATGAACGCCACCCGATGCGAACGGCCGCTGAAAGAGCGCGTCGCGCATGTCGGGCGGAATGCCCGATCCCGTGTCGCTGATCGTGACCGTCACGCTCTCGGCAGGTTCGCCCGCCTGCGCGAGCGTCACGCTTACCGTGCCTTGCGCGGGCGTATGACGGATCGCGTTGTCGAGCAGGTTCGTCAGCACGCGCTCGATCATGCCCAGGTCAGCCATCACGTTCGGCAAACGCGGCGCGATGTCCGCAACGAGCTGCACGCCGCGCGACTGCGCAGGCAACTCGAATTTCTCGAAAACGTCCTGCACCAGATCGGTGAGCGAAAACGGCTCAGATTCAGGCGCGACCATGCCGTGTTCGAGCTTCGCGAGCTCGAAGAGCGACTGCGCGAGATGGCCGACCTTCGCGCTCTGCGCAAGCGCGATCGACAAATAGCGCCGGCGCTCGGCGTCGGCGAGCGTGTCCGACTTGAGCGATAGCGTCTCCAGGTAACCATGCAGCGACGAAAGCGGCGTGCGCAGATCGTGCGAGATGTTGGCCACCATCTCGCGACGTTCGCGATCCTGCCGCCCAAGCTCACGCCATTGCTCGCCGATGCGCTCCGCCATCTGCGCAAAGGCACTTTCGAGCACCACGATCTCGTCGCGCTCATCGGCTTTGTCGATATGAAGCGTCGATGACAACGGCGGTTCGGCAGGCGCACCGCGTGCATCGAACTTGCGCATCGCGTCAGTCAGGCGGCGCAGCGGCCGCGTGACGAGCCCGAACGCGACGACGCCCGCGACGAGGCCGAGCAGCGTGACGAGCCCCATCGACGCGAGCGTGGTCCGCAATACCGCGCTCGCCGATGCCTTCGCCGCGAGCACGTCGTGCTCCTCGCCGAGCAGCACGACATAGACATAGCCAAATGGCGCTTTGCCCGGCGCGGCGAGCGGCGCGGCGCTGAAGACCTTGCGCGCGTCGTTGCTGCGCGGATCGTCGCCGGGAATCGGCAAGGGATCGCCGTCGAGAAATCTGCGCACCGGCGCGAGATCGACGCGATCACGTTTCAGATGTCCCGGCGGCGCGTCGTCGGCGCGGATATGGCCCGTGTCGTCGAGCAGATAGACTTCGACGCTCGGGTTCACCACCATCAACTGATTGAAGAGACGGCGCACGGCGGGGGCGTCGATATCTTTTGCATCGGCGAGTGCGCCATCACGCGCGATATGCGCTGCGAGCCCACGCGAAAGACTTTGAATGACCTCTTTCTCGCGCAGATCGCTCGCGCGAATCTGCAGCCATGCCGATGCGCCGCAGCACGCGAGCAGCAGCACGCAGAACACCGCGAAGAGCCGTTGCGACAGCGTGAGCTTCACGGCGCGGCGTCCTTGTCATCGGGCGCATGTGCCGCGAGCTTATAACCGTGGCCCCATACGGTGAGAATGCGCTTCGGATCGGCGGCGTCTCTCTCCACTTTCGCGCGCAAGCGGTTGATATGCGTATTCACCGTATGCTCATAGCCTTCATGCCGATAACCCCAAACCGCGTTGAGCAGATCCATGCGCGAGAACACCTTGCCGGGATGACGCGCGAAGTGATACAGCAAATCGAATTCGCGCGGCGTGAGTTCGATGCGCGCGCCATCGACCCACGCTTCGCGCGCTAGCGGATCGATAGCGATGCCCGCTACTTCGATGCGCCCGGCATCGAGCCGTGAATCCTTCGCGACGGCGTCGACGCGACGCAGCAGCGCCTTGACACGCGCGACGAGTTCGAGCACCGAGAAAGGCTTGGCGAGATAGTCGTCCGCGCCGAGTTCGAGACCGAGTATGCGATGCACCTCACTGGAACGCGCACTCGTGATGATGATCGGCGTATAGCGCGTCATCGCCCGCGCGCGGCGGCAGATTTCGAGGCCGTCGACGCCCGGGAGCATCAGGTCGAGAATCAGCGCATCCCAGCCGCCTTGTTCGAGCAGCCGCAATCCTTCGGCGCCGTCGGCGCTGTGCACGACTTCATAGCGCTCGTCGCGCAGATTGAGACTCAGCACATCGGCGATATGAACGTCGTCTTCGACGATCAGAATGCGTTTCGGATGATCCATGAGCGAATGTCATCGACGGACGGTGAATCATGCGCGCCCTGTCCGAAGAACAAAAAGCGCGTCCTTGTCATTGTGCAGAAAAGCGCGTCGCCAAGTATCACATTTAATTTAACTTTCGGTGAGGACTCGGGGATGCGCGCGCGACTACGATGCGCTCAATCCACTCGACAACGAGGATCGCATCATGCAAACACGCCGCCGTTTTCTCCTGACGGGCACCGCCGCCGCAGCCGCCGCGTTTGCTTTCGGCGGCCGCCTGCGCGCGCTGGCGGCCGGTGCGCAGGCGCAAGCGCCATCGAAGGAAGGCTTCGAAATCGTCCATACCGATGACGAGTGGCGCCGCCTGCTGAATCCGGCGCAATTCGACGTGCTGCGCCGCGAAGGCACCGAACGGCCCTATACCAGCCCGCTGAACGACGAGCATCGCGCGGGCACGTTCAGTTGCGCGGGCTGCAAGCTCGCCGTGTTCTCGTCGCGTACCAAGTTCGATAGTCACACGGGGTGGCCGAGCTTCTGGGCGCCGCTCGATCATGCGGTCGGCACACGCGTCGATGGTTCGTTCGGCATTGAGCGCACCGAAGTGCATTGCCGGCGTTGCGGCGGTCATCTCGGCCATGTTTTCGACGACGGTCCGAAGCCCACCGGCCTGCGCTACTGCATGAACGGCATCGCGATGAATTTCACGCCGGGCGCGGCCTGAATCGCGCACGCATTCCCACTAACCTCGACACGACATCATCATGTTGCTCATCGTCCTTGCCTATCTCGGCGGCGCGCTGACGATTCTCAGTCCGTGCATCCTGCCAGTGCTTCCTTTCGTCTTTGCACGCGCGGATCAGCCGTTCGTGAAGAGCGGTCTGCCGCTGCTCGCGGGCATGGGCCTGACCTTCGCCGCAGTCGCGACGCTCGCCGCTGTCGGCGGCGGCTGGGTCACGCAGGCCAATCAATACGGCCGCTGGGCGGCCAGCGTATTGCTCGCGGTGTTCGGCCTCACATTGCTGTTGCCGAAGCTCGCCGATCGCGTCATGCAACCGCTCGTCAGCGCGGGCAATCGTCTAACCGCGTTCGCGCAACGCGGCGACGGCAATCCGGGCATGGGCGGATCGTTCGTGCTCGGCATCGCAACGGGGCTTCTATGGGCGCCGTGCGCGGGCCCGATCCTCGGCCTCGTGCTGACGGGCGCGGCGCTCAATGGCGCGAGCGTCGGCACGACGTTGTTGTTGATCGCCTATGCGGCCGGCGCGGCGACGTCGCTTGCGATCGCGTTGCTCATCGGCGGACGCGTCTTCACTGCGATGAAACGCTCGCTGGGCGCCGGCGAATGGGTGCGGCGCGGCATCGGTGCGGCAATGCTCGCGGGCGTCGCCGCGATCGCGCTCGGGCTCGATACCAGCGTGCTCGCCCGCGTATCGACGGTCGCGACCTCGGGCATCGAGCAACATCTCGTCGACAAGCTTTCGAATCGAAACAACGGCGCGATGATGATGTCCGCCAACGCGCAAAAGCAAGCGCACGACGATGCCCCCGCGATGATGCGCGCCAGCACGGAACCGCCGAAAGACGCGACGCTTCCGGTAGAAGGCGCGTTGCCCCCGCTCGATGGCGCGGTGCAGTGGATCAACTCGCCGCCGCTCACCAAGGAAGCGTTGCGCGGCAAGGTCGTGCTCGTCGACGTGTGGACGTATTCGTGCATCAACTGCCTGCGCACGTTGCCGTATCTGAAGAGCTGGGCGCAGAAGTATCGCGATCAGGGGCTCGTGGTGATAGGCGTGCATGCGCCGGAGTTTGCATTCGAGCGCAACGTCGATAACGTGAAGCAGGCGGTCCACGATCTCGGCATCGACTATCCCGTCGCGATCGACAATAACTTTGCGATATGGCGTGCACTGAACAATCAGTATTGGCCCGCGCATTACTTCATCGATGCACAAGGCAATATCCGTTATCACCATTTCGGTGAAGGCGACTACGCGCACTCGGAACACGTGATTCAGGAACTGCTCGCCGAAGCGGGTCATGGCGTCGCGCCCGCCACCGCAATGACCGCGCATGACGACAAGGCTATCAGCCAGGGCGCGATGATGCAGGCCGATAATGCGGACATGCGTTCACCGGAAACATACATCGGTTATCAGCGCGCGGAGCAGTTCATGTCGCCTGGCGGCGCGACGCCCGATCGCCTTCACGACTATGCCGCGCCGAAATCGCTCGACGTCAACGACTGGGGGCTTGCGGGCGCATGGAAAGTCGGCGCGGAGCACGCGACGCTCGAAGGCGCCTCGGGCCGCATCGTGTATCGCTTTCATGCACGCGATCTGCATCTCGTGCTCGGGCCGTCGAAGGATGGCAAGCCCGTGCGTTTTCGCGTGAGTGTCGATGGCGCCGCGCCGGGCGCTTCGCATGGCAGCGACGTGAACGCCGATGGAAGTGGTACCGTGACCGGGCAACGCCTCTATCAGCTCGTGCGGCAAACGGGGCCCGTCGCGGATCGCACTTTCACGATCGAATTTCTCGATCCTGGCGTCGAAGCCTACGCATTCACGTTCGGTTGAGCCTGAGGAGCAGACATGTCGAAGATCACCAGCAGGACTTTCAAGGCCGCGAGCGTAGCCGTGCTGTTCGCGGGCGCGTTCGCATTGCAACGCGCCGCGCATTCGAGTGAGGAGGCGGTCAAGATTCCGCCGCCCGCGCGCGATGAATCCGCGGGCGCCGTGCACACGGAAACCGCCGTATTCGCGGGCGGCTGCTTCTGGGGCGTGCAAGGCGTGTTTCAGCACGTGCGCGGCGTGAAGGAAGTGATGTCGGGCTATGCGGGCGGCGCGGCGAACACCGCGCAATACGATCGCGTCAGCGAAGGCGACACCGGTCACGCGGAGTCGGTCCGCATCAGCTATGACCCGGCGCAGGTCACCTACGGCAAGCTCTTGCAGGTTTTCTTTTCGGTGGCGCACAATCCGACGCAACTGAACTATCAGGGCCCTGACCACGGCACGCAATACCGCTCCGCCGTGTTTCCGACGAACGCTGCGCAACGCGAGATCGTCAACGCGTATATCGCGCAACTCGACAAGGCGCACGTCTATGGCGGCAAGATCGTCACGAAGGTCGAGGATTACAAGGGCTTCTATCCGGCGGAAGGCTATCACCAGAACTATCTGACCGAGCATCCGGAAAGCCCGTATATCGCGATCAACGATCTGCCCAAGGTGGCCAACCTCAAGCAGATGTTTCCCGATGCTTACCGTCAGGATGCGGTGCTCGTGACGGTCGCGTCCAAATAGGCGTCGAGGATCGCGAGCACATCGGGCATGTTGCGCCTGCCGAAGCCGAGTCGAACATGCGCGTCGCCATGATCGATCAACGTCGAAGGCAGCAGCAACACGCCCGTTCGTTCGATCAGTTTCGCGCAGAACTCCTCGGCGTGCCCCTGCGTGAGCCGCACGAAGCCGATCGTGCCCGCACGCGGACGACGCCATGTGAAGCGATCCGCGTGACGCGCGAAGAAATCGTCGAGCCGCAGCAGATTGGCGCGCACGATCGACACATTGCGTTCGATGAGCGCATCGGTGTGACGTACGGCGATGGTCGAAAGATATTCGCTCGGGGCGCTGTTGCTGATGGTGAGATAGTCCTTGAACGTGCTCATGCGCTCGATCACATGCGCGCTTTTCGACGCGATCCAGCCGAGGCGCAGACCGGCGAGTCCGTGCGTCTTCGATAAAGCGCCGAGAGAGATGGCACGTTCGTAGACATCGCAGGCGGCGGGCAGGCGATCGGCCCGATCGTGCTCGAGCCCGCGATACACTTCGTCGCTGAAAAGCCATAGCCCATGCCTGCGCGCGAACGCGACGATCGCGTCGAACACTTCGCGCGAAGGCAGATAGCCGGTCGGATTGTGCGGCGCGCAGATCACGAGTGCGCGCGTGGCGGGCGTGACGAGCGCTTCCAGCTCATCGGGATCGAGCGCCCAGCCCGCGTCCTCGCGCGCCTTCCAGGGCGACACCTTCGCGCCCATCGCCTCCGCCACCGAATAGTGCGACTGATAGCCGGGCATATGCACGATGACGTGATCGCCCGGCGCGAGCATCGTGTTCATGAAGGAATAGATGGCTTCCTGCGCGCCCGTGTGCACGATGATGTCATCCGCCTCGATGTTCGCGTACAGCGACGCCAACTCGCGCCGCAGCGCCGGCGCGCCGGGATACTCGGTATAGCCGAGCCAGGTCTCGCGCAGTCCGTCGAGCGCGTTCGGCTCGAGGGCGAGCAATTCGCCTATCGACATCGATTCGGGATCGGAACTGCACAGCAGATGGCGCGCGGTGAATTCGTGCCGCGCGAAGTAACGTTCGAGCTTGAAGGGAGTCGGCTGCATGGAGCGCTTGATCGCGGTCGAAGAAAGCCTCAGTCTGCATGTTCCCCCGACATGCAACCAGCTAATCTTTCTAATTTCGATTAAGCAACGCTAATGCTCGATTACGCCCTCCTCGATGCGCTGCTCGCCGTGGTTCGCACCGGTTCCTTCGAACGCGCCGCGCGCGATCTCAACGTCACGCGCTCCGCCGTATCGCAACGCGTAAAGCTGCTCGAAGAGCGGGTGGGCAGCCTGCTCGTCAAGCGCGGCCAGCCGTGCGAGGCGACCGCATCGGGCGCGCTCCTGTGCCGTCACACCGAACGCGTGCAATTGCTCGAAGCGGAACTCGGCGGACGCATGCCTTCATTGCCCGGCACGCCGAGCGAGCGGCGCGCGAAATTGCGCATCGCCGTGAACGACGACAGCATGAGCACCTGGTTCATCGACGCCGCCGCGAAATTTTGCATCGAACGCGAACTGATGCTCGATCTCGTCGTGGATGATCAGGATCACACCGCGCAGCGCATTCGCGAAGGCGACGTTCAAGGCGCGATCACTACGCAAGCCGAGCCGGTTTCCGGCTGGCGCTCGGTGAAACTCGGACGTATGCGCTATCGCGCGGTGTGCTCACCCGGGTACTTCGAGCGTCATTTCGCGGACGGCCTGACACGCGACGCCCTGCGGCGCGCCATGTGTGAATTTCAACGAGAAGGACGAATTGCAGAAGCGCTTCGCAAAGCGCGTGTGCCGCGTGGATATCGAACCGCCCGCGCATGTCGTGCCGCATGGCGCAGGCTTCGTTCGCGCGTGCACGTCCGGGCTGGCGTGGGGCATGTGCCCGCAACGGCTCGTCGCGCGGCAGCTCGAAAGCGGCGAGCTCGTGGAAGTGCTGCCCGGCTCGCGTTTCGACGTTGATCTCTACTGGCAGAGCTGGCGTCTCGCGCTCGGCTGGCTCGACGAACTCAGCGCGATGCTGAAGCATCGCGCCAAATCGTTTCTCGACTAAACGCTACGCGTCGCGCGTTTCGAACGAATCCACGCGATCGCGATAGAACGCGAGATGCTCCTTGATCTCGGCGACAGCATCGTACGGAGATTCATACGTCCACACCGCGTTGGCAGCCTTTTGTCCACCTGAAGGAATGCTGTAGTAGCTGCATTCGCCCTTGTAAGGGCAATACGTAGTGTGCGACGTGCGCTCCAGTTGCGACATGTCCACGTCCTTGCGCGGCACGTAAAGCACCTCGGGATACGAGGCCTCGCGCAATGAAAGCGCCTCGGTCGTATCAGCGATCACATGGCCGCCCGCTTTCACGATCACGCGCAGCGGAGTGCGCTCGATCGTGATTGGATGGTCGGGACCGGGAATCTTGACGGCTTTGTCCATGAGTTTCTTCCTGCGTTAGGCACGCAAAGCAAGCGGAAGGACCGATGGTAGCGTCGTTGCGCCAAACGCGCAGTCTCCTGACCGCGCGTGAGCGACGAATCGGTTTGCGCAAACGAGAGCGCCGGCGCCACCATTCGATTTCATGGGCCGCACACGGTGATTTCTGTGCGTGCTCCATAAATCAGCATCGCCCGAGCCCGCCCTTTTGCCGGAGTGCGCCGCAACGCGCACTATGAACCCTTGCTTTCGATTGCTTTCACGAGCACGTGCAGCATGCGGTTCGCGGGCGTCGGCACGCCGCGCGCTTCGCCCCGCCGCACGATAAGCCCGTTCAGATGATCGATCTCGCTCTTCTTGCCGCGCGCGAGGTCTTGCGCCGTCGACGAATACTGGTTCTGCATCGTCTCGGCGATACGGCGTACCGCTGCATCGACATCGCCGGGAATCGTCACGTTATCGGCCTTTGCCACGGCGAGGCATTCATCGACGACATCGCGCATCGCACGCGTCACGCCTTCGCCCTGCACGAGCTTTCCGTATGGCAACTGCGTGATCGCGGACAACGCGTTATACGCGCAGTTCAGCACGAGCTTCGCCCACAGCGCGCCGCGCACGTTATCGGAGATCTCGGTCGGCACGCCTGCATCGATGAGCGCCCGCGCGACGTTCTCGCTTTGCGTCGAAGGCTCGATCACGAGTTCGCCGCGCCCGTTGTGCTTCACATGGCCGGGGCCTGCCATTTGTGCGGCAACATACACGACCGCGGCCGCCGCTTCCTGCGGCAACAGTTCGCGCAGACGCTCGGCGTTTTCGACGCCGTTTTGCAGCGAGAGAACGAGTGCATCGCGTTCGAGATACGGCGCGAGCGACTGGGCCGCGCTATCCGTATCGGTGGATTTCACGCAGAAGAGCACCAGTTGCGCGCCCTTCGCGGCGCTGGCTTCGGTGCTCGCAGACACACGCACGCGCTCGTCGAAATGCTGGGTGTCGAGGCGCAAGCCTTCGCGCCCGATCGCCTCGACATGCTGCGGCCGTGCGATCAGCACGACCTCGTGACCCGCACGCGCAAGCATGCCGCCGTAATAACAACCGACCGCGCCCGCACCCATGACCGCGACTTTCATGTTCCGCTTCTCCTCGTTGCGTTGCTATGGCTCGCAAAGGTAACACACGGGCGCTGCATCGAAACGCTGCGTGCGATGCTTCGCATAACCGATGACGCGCAAACGCTTGCGCAACTCGACCCTGATCACGCCGCGTGCCGTGCCCGCCGTATTTTGTGGGCGGACGCACGATAGTCAGTCGAATTAGCGGTGGACCATATTGTTAAAACCGGCCACACGGAGATACGCTTCCTTTCAGCGGATCGACGATGCTGTCCAAACAAATGCCGGCCGCTGCGGGGGTGCGGCTCTTGCCGCATCGGTAGCTGAAAACCTGGGGACCAAATACACGGCGTGCCCGGAAGGGGAAACGCTTCGCGCGAGCACTCGGCCGCGCGGCGCACCGAGGCGCTGTGATCTTAGACAAACGCTGGCTTTGCTGCCTGGACACACGTGGCAATGAGCCGCAAGCGTGGGCGTTATCACGAGAACAAGAAAATGAATCATGGATATGAAGCATCGCTCGTCAAGCGCGTGGTGAATCAACTCGTCGCGGGCATTGTGGGCGGCGAATACCAGGACAACGTGCTGCCGCCACAAGTCATCTTGTCGAAGAAGCACGGCGTCAGCCGCACCATCATGCGCGAAGCCCTGAGCATTCTCATCTCGCGACGCATGCTCGACGTGCGGCCGAAAACGGGCACGCGCATCAAGCCCGCACGAGAATGGCTCATCATGGACCCGGAAGTCGCGGAATGGCGCCTTCGCGCACTGCACGATCCCGATTGCATCCGCCGGCTGATCGAGTTCCGCTCGCTCGTCGATCCGCCCGCCGCCGCGCTCGCCGCCACGCGCGCGAATCGCCATCAGCGCATCGCCATCAACGCGGCTTATCAGCGGCTCGTGCATGCAAGCCCGTCCGAGCCGCTACAGTCGGCCGCGGAAGACGCCTTGCAGGCCGCCATCGTCGATGCCAGCGGCGACGAAATGCTGCGGCAGATGGGCAGCGTCGTGCGCGTCGGCATCCGAACGATGAAGGCCGCCCTGCGCACGCAGCCGCATGCGCTGCCGCGCGTGCCCGATTCGCAACTCGGCGACTACGGCCGGGTCGTGCGCGCCATCGAAACCGCCGACGGCGACGGCGCGCGCACGGCGATGTCGCAAGTGCTGTCGCGCACCGCCTCGATCTGGATCGAAGAAATCGCCTGAACTGCATCCATCGGCGCGGCCACGGGCCGCCGCCGTTTCAAACCTCCGAGCCGGGAGCGTATCTTGCGCGCCCCGGCGCCGCAGTTTCGCCTCGCATGCGCCGCCCACGTGACTACAATGAGTGGAGCCGCAAGCGATTAGGCGCCTGGCGTTGAAAATACGGAGGCTGGAATGGCAGAGCTCGAAAAGGAAAAGGTTGTCGCCGTCCTGAACAAGATTCTCGAATCCGAACTGGCCGGCGTCGTGCGTTACACGCACTATTCGTTTCTCGTGTTCGGCTTCGGCCGCATTCCGATCGTGTCGTGGCTGCGCGCGCAGGCCGACGAATCGCTCACGCACGCGCATCAGGCCGGCGAATGGATCACGACGCTCGGTGCGTATCCGTCGCTGGAAATCGGCCCGCTGCTCGACAATCACACGTTCGACATCGCCACGATCCTGCGCGAATCACTACAGGCCGAGAACGTCGCGCTCGGTCTGTATCGCGACTTGCTGACAGTCGTGGAAGGCCGTTCGGTCGCGCTGGAGGAATACGCGCGGCAGATGATCGAGGTGGAGGAAATGCACGCCGGCGAAGTCGACAAGATGCTGCGCAGGCCCGGCGAAGTCGATACCTCGCCCGAGCGCCGCACGGGTCACGGTACCGAGCCGAAATAACAAAAACGCCGGCCCGCATGGCGCGGGCCGGCGCTGCTTCATCGCACGAACGGAAGAAAGAGGCGCGCGTGAGCGTTACTTCGGCTGCGCGACGGTGCGCAGATAGGGCTTCAGCGTCTTGAAGCCGTCGGGGTACTTCTTCTTCGCGTCTTCATCCGACACCGACGTCGGGATGATCACATCCTCGCCCGGCTTCCAGTTCACCGGCGTCGCAACCGTGTGCTTCGCGTTCAGTTGCAGCGCGTCGAGCAGGCGCAGCACTTCGTCGAAGTTACGGCCCGCGCTCATCGGGTACGTGAAGGTGGCCTTCACCTTCTTGTCCGGACCGACGATGAACACGGCGCGAATGGTCGCGTTGTCGGCCGCGGTGCGCGGATTCGCGCCGCTCGCGTTCGGGTGGATCATGTCGTAGAGCTTCGCGACGTTGAGATCGGCGTCGCCGATCATCGGATAATTCACCGCCGTGCCCTGCGTTTCCTCGATGTCCTTCGCCCACTGCGAGTGATTGGTCACCGGATCGATCGAGAGGCCGATGACCTTCGTGTCGCGCTTGTCGAACTCGGGCTTGAGCCTGGCCATATAACCGAGTTCGGTCGTGCAGACCGGCGTGAAGTCTTTCGGATGCGAGAACAGGATGGCCCATTTGTCGCCGATCCACTCGTGGAAGCGGATCGTGCCTTCGGTCGTCTCTGCCGTGAAATCGGGAGCTTCATCACCAATGCGTATAGCCATATCAATTCTCCACATGATGGAAAGTCCGGTGAACGTTCCGCTGTAAAAACGGAACGGATGCCGGGTTGAAAAATGCAACTGTGAATCCGATTATAGTGCGCCGCGCATCGGCATCCGAATGATGCTTGGTCACGCCCTCGAGCATCGTGTGGTCTTGCGTCGCGCGCAATGGACGAGGTTGTCGAAAGAGCGCGGCACACTTCGTGCTGTCGCGCTCCCGCTGAACGAGCGTACGCAATAAAACCCTTCGCTTAAGATGCGGTTCATAGGGCGCCACGCTCGAATTCTGCTGCAAAATCTGCTATCACAAGACGACGTAACGTCAGAACGAACGTGCAGGTGTGGAAGCACAGGAGGCGATCGTGACCGTCATGCAAAGAAAATCCGTCGCTGCGCTGCAAAGCGAAGCAGAGGAGACCGAGGAAGCGCTTCAGGAGCACGGCGGCCACGCGCTCACCCGTTCGCTCACCGCGCTCGATGTCACCATGCTCGGCATAGGCTGCATCATCGGCGCGGGGATTTTCGTGCTGACCGGCCATGCGGCGGCGACCAACGCCGGGCCCGCCATCACCATCTCGTTCGTGCTCGGCGCGATCGTCTGCGCGCTCGCGGGCCTGTGCTACGCCGAAATGGCTTCGACGGTGCCGGTGTCCGGCAGCGCCTACACCTACGCTTATGCGACGATGGGCGAGCTGATCGCATGGCTCATCGGCTGGGATCTGATTCTCGAGTACGCGGTCGGTGCGACGACGGTCGCGATCGGCTGGTCGGGCTATGTCGTGAGCTTTCTGCATTCGCTCGGCATCGACATACCCGAGCAGTTTGCGAAGGCGCCCTTCGCTTACGAGCCGGGCCACGGCTGGAGTCACGCCGGCGCGATTCTCAACGTGCCCGCGATGGTGATCGTCGGCCTCATCACACTCCTGCTCGTGACCGGCATACGCGAGTCGGCGCGCGTGAACAGCGTCATCGTCGTGATCAAGGTGCTGATCGTGCTCGCGTTCATCGCCGCTGGCATCGCGTATGTGGACAAGGCGAACTGGGTCACCGCGCAGAACCCGACTGGCGCGTTCCTGCCGCCGAATACCGGCGAGTCGGGGGTGTTCGGCATGAGCGGCGTGCTGCGCGGCGCGGCGGTCGTGTTCTTTGCCTATATCGGCTTCGATTCCGTGTCGTGCGTGGCGCAGGAAACACGCAATCCAAGACGCGACATGCCGATCGGCCTGCTCGGTTCGCTCACGATTTGCACGATTCTCTACGTGCTCGTGTCGTATGTGCTGACGGGCATCGTGCCTTACGACAAGCTCAACGTGTCGGACCCGATCGCCGTCGGCGTCGATGCGATCGGCATGCGCTGGCTTTCGCCCATCGTCAAGCTCGGTGCGATCTTCGGGCTGACCTCCGTGATTCTCGTGCTGCTGCTTTCACAGCCGCGCATTTTCTATTCGATGGCGAAAGACGGCCTTTTGCCGCCATTCGCCTCGAAGATTCACCCGCGCTTCCATACGCCCTACATCACGACGATCTTCACCGGCGTCATCGTGATGATTCTCGCGGGGACGCTGCCGATCGGGCTCGTCGGCGAACTCGTGAGCATCGGCACGTTGTTCGCGTTCACCGTCGTGAGCATCGGCGTGCTCGTGCTGCGCATCACGCAGCCGAATCTGGAGCGTGCATTCAAGACGCCCGCCGTGTTCATCGTCGCGCCGGTCGGCGCGCTGTCGTCGCTATTCCTGATGTCCGGATTGCCCGCCGACACATGGATACGGCTCGTGATCTGGATGGCGATCGGTGTCGTGATCTACTTCGTTTACGGCATCAGGCACAGCAGGCTGCGCAAGCAACGCGAGTCATAGACAGATATGCAAGGGGCCGCACGAAAACGCGGCCCTTTCGCTTATTCCGACGCGCGTTTCGATTCGTGTTCGCGCGCTTCTTCCGGACTTTCGTAGATATACGGCGCTACGCCGCGGCGCTTCAACGCATCGCCCAGTTTCAGGCGCAAGAAGCTGCTCGTGGTATAGCGCGTCACGCGGTCGTAATGGCCATCGACCAGCTTGGTCACCATTTCCGAATACGCGTCGAGCATGTCGGGGCGTATGGAAAAGTTATCGTAATTCACGATCGCATGCGGCCGCGTCGCCGCATCGGCCAATTGCTTTTCGACTTCGCGGCGGATCGCTTCGACATCGCTCAGGCTCTTGACTTCGAGCCCTTCGAAATTGATGAAGAAGAGATCCTTCTCCGCGTCATAGCTGAAGCGTTCGGACAAGTCGAGGCTCAGAAGGATTTTACGCAAGCCCATCGGCGCATCGCGGAAAATGCGTTCGTCCATCAGACGCGGCGGCGTGTCCGTGATCGGCGCGAAACCCATTTGCGCGACGATGTCCCGCTCGATATCGATGCCCGGCGCGACTTCAGTCAGCGCGAGTCCCTTGTCCGTGAGCTCGAACACGCAGCGCTCGGTGATATAGAGCACAGGCTGTCCGCGCTCTGCCGCATAACTGCCGCTGAACGTGCGATGCTCGACTGCCTCGACGAACTTGCGGCAATCGCCTTCGCGATTGATCTTGAGCTTGCCGTCTTCGATCGCCACATCGAGCTTGCCCGCGTTGAACGTGCCGACGAACACGACCTTCTTCGCCGCCTGGCTGATGTTGATGAAGCCGCCCGCGCCCGCGAGCTTCGGGCCGAACTTGCTCACGTTGAGATTGCCTTCGCGGTCGGCCTGCGCGAGACCGAGGAACGCGATATCGAGGCCGCCGCCATCGTAGAAATCGAACTGATACGGCTGATCGATGATCGCCTGCGTGTTGGTCGCCGCGCCGAAGTTCAGACCTCCCGCCGGAATGCCGCCGATGACGCCCGGCTCGGTCGTCATCGTGAAGAGATCGATCACCTGCTCTTCGTTCGCCACGCTCGCGATGCCCTCCGGCATGCCGATGCCGAGATTCACGATGCTGTTCGCCATGAGTTCGAACGCCGCGCGCCGCGCGATGATCTTGCGCTCGGTGAGGCCCATCGGCGGCACGGAGCTCGCGGCCACGCGCAGTTCGCTGGAAAACGCCGCGCTGTATTGCTCGCCGAAGGTCTGCCAGTGATTGTCGGCTTTCGCGAGCACGACGCAATCGACCATCACGCCGGGAATCTTCACCTGACGCGAGTTGAGCGTGTTCGATTCCGCGAGCCGCTCCACTTGCGCGATCACGATGCCGCCGGAATTGCGCGCGGCCATCGCGATGGACAGCGCTTCGAGCGTCAGCGCTTCCTTTTCCATCGTGACATTGCCGTTGAGATCGGCCGTGGTGCCGCGCACGATCGCGACATCGACCGGGAAGGTCTTGTAGTACAGATGATCCGTGCCGTCGATGGGCATGAGCCGCACGAGGTCTTCCGTCGTGCGCGCATTGAGCTTGCCGCCGCCGTTGCGCGGATCGACGAACGTGCCGAGGCCGACCGTCGAGATCTGTCCGGGCCGGTGCGCGGCGATATCGCGAAAGAGCTGCGAAATCACGCCTTGCGGCAGGTTATACGCTTCGATGCGGTTTTCGATCGCCAACTTCTGCAAGCCCGGCACGAGGCCCCAATGCCCGCCTATCACGCGCTTGACGAGCCCTTCGTGCGCGAGATGATTGAGGCCCTTGGCGCGGCCATCGCCCTGACCGGCGGCATACACGAGCGTGAGGCCGGCGATCGGATGCGCGCCTTCGACGAAGCGCTCCTCCAGCGCGATGGCGACTTCCTCCGCGAAGCCGATGCCGACGAAGCCGCTCGTCGCGATCGTGTCGCCCGACTGGATCAGGCGCACGGCCTCGCGCGCTGACACGATCTTGCCGCGCTCGACGAGGCGCGTGCCGGAGGGAAACGGATGGCGGGTCGGCGTGCTGCTGGCGGTCATGGCGTCTCCTGTTTGCCGCGTTGTCTTGTCGTCAGTCTCGCTCCCCGTCGCGACGCGTGCTTTCCTCGAATGCCCGCCTATCAGCCGATTTGCGCCGTCATATCTCGACGCGCGTGCCGACCTCGATCACGCGATCGGCAGGCAGGCGCAAATACGCCGCGACGTTCCCCACATTGTGCAGCATGATCGCGAAGAGCCGTTCGCGCCATAACGCCATGCCCGTGCCCGGCGTCGGCACGACGGTCGCCCGCGAAAGAAAATAGGAACTGCTTGCGCGATCGAACTTGACGCCCGATGGCCGGCATTTCTCCAGCGCGGCGGGCAAATCCACTTCGTCCTTGAAGCCGTAGTTCACCGTCACCTGAAAGCAGCCGTTTCCTAGGGCTTGCAAGGCCACGCGCCGCGTTTCGTCGACCCACGGCACCGGTTCGGTCGCAACCGTCAGGAACACCGTGTTTTCGTGCAGCACGCGGTTATGCATGAGGTTGTTGATGAGCGAATGCGGCACGCTGTTGGGATCGTTCGACATGAAGATGGCCGTGCCCTCCACGCGCGCGGGCGAACGCGCGGTCAGATTCGCGAGGAACGGCTTCAGCGGCGTCGTGCCCGCGCGCACGTGCGCTTCCTGAATCATCATTTGCGCGCCGCGTCCCCATGTCGCCATGATCGTGAACATCACGAGGCCGATCGCGACCGGAAACCAGCCGCCCTCCGCAATCTTCAGGCAATTCGCCGAGAAGAACATGGCGTCGATCACGAAGAAGAACGCCGTCGCGAAGAGGCACAGCGCCCAGTTGTAGTGCCAGGCGTAGCGGATGACGAAGAAGGTCAGCACGGTCGTGATGAGCATCGTGCCCGTGACGGCGATGCCGTATGCCGAACCCAGCGCGGTCGACGAGCCGAAGCCGAGCACGGCGGCGACCACGGCGAGCAGCAGCGTCCAGTTGATCCCCGGCACATAGATCTGACCGATCTCCCGCGCCGACGTGTACACGACGCTCATGCGAGGCAGAAAGCCGAGCTGCATCGCCTGCTTGGTCATCGAGTACGTGCCGGAGATCACGGCCTGCGACGCGATGACGGTCGCGATCGTCGAGAGCACGACCATCGGATAGAGCATCCACGACGGAAAGAGGCGATAGAACGGATTCTGCAACGCGGATGGATCGGCGATCAGCAGCGCGCCCTGACCGAGATAGTTGAGCGCGAGCGCCGGAAAGACGATGACGAACCACGTGAGGCGAATCGGCCGTGAGCCGAAGTGACCCATGTCGGCATAGAGCGCTTCCGCGCCTGTGAGCGAGAGCACGACCGCGCCGAGCGCAACGAACGCGAGCCAGCGATGATGCAGGCAGAATGCGAGCCCTCTCAGCGGATTCAGCGCGGTGAGAATGTGCGGCGCATCCTTGATGTTCATGAGACCCGACACCGCCAGCACGATGAACCACAGCACCATGACGGGCCCGAACACCGCGCCGATGCCCGAGGTGCCGTGCTTCTGCATCACGAAGAGCCCGATGAGCGCGACGAGCGTGATAGGCACGACGTACGGCTGCAACATCGGCGCGGCCACTTCGAGCCCTTCCACGGCGCTCAGCACGGAAATGGCCGGCGTGATGACGCCATCGCCGTAAAAGAGCGCGGCGCCCATCACGCCGATGAGCAGGAGCACGTGCTTCAACCGCTTTTTCGATTCCACCGACGACGCCGCGAGCGCGAGCAGCGCCATGATGCCGCCTTCGCCGTGATTATTGGCGCGCAGGATCAGCGCGACATACTTCAGCGAAACGATGACCGTGAGCGACCAGAAGATCAGCGACACGATGCCGATCACGTTCGCGGGCTGCAATGGCAGGCCGCCCGCGGGATCGAACACGGTTTTGAGCGTGTAGAGCGGGCTCGTGCCGATATCGCCATAGACGACGCCCAATGCCGCGAGCGAAAGCCCCAGCAACGCCGGATGGCCGTGCGGCTCGGGCGCGTGTTTGTCGTCGGCCGGCAAGCCGGGTGCAGTCGATCCCATGATTCCTCCCTGCATTTTCCTGGCCGCCGTGACTCGCGCGGCCTATTTGTCAGAGGATGAGCGTCTGCGTTGCTGTGTCGATAAGTATAGGAACGGATATGGGCCGTGTCCGCGCAAGAAGCGTTATTTACGCGTATTTGATTTGTGCGACAGCGCGCAAATCGTCGGCGGTGGCGGTGCCGTAACCGAAAAACTCGAGATACGCCGGGATCATTTCGAAAAGCATGTCCGTGCCGACCTGCACGGCGCAGCCCTTTTCCTTTGCGGCGCGCAGGAGCGGCGTGTACTCCGACTTCATCACGACTTCACCGACGAACGTGGTCGGCGCGATCCGCTCGATATCAAACGGCAGCGGGTCGCTTTCCTTCATGCCCAGCGGCGTCGCGTTCACGATGACGTCAAAGCCGTCCGGGTCTTTCGTGTCCGTCCTGACGACGAGTTGGGGATAGTGCTCGCGCAAACGCGACGCGAGGCCCTCGACGGATGTCGTATTCGTATCGAAGATCGCGATCTCCGCGACGCCCGCAGCCGCGAGCGATGCCGCGATCGGCGAGCCGACGCCGCCACTGCCGAGCACGAGCACGCGCGTGCCCGCGAGCTTGCGGCCTTTGCGTTCGACGCCGCGCACGAAGCCCGCGCCATCGAACTGATCGCCGACGAGCGTGCCGTCAGGGCGTTTCAGGATCGCGTTGCACGCCCCGGCGATGCGCGCGGTCGGGCTCACTTCGTCCATCAGGCCGACGGTCGTGATCTTGTGCGGCATCGTGACGAGCGCGCCGCGAATGTTCGTCAGCTTGAATAGATGCGGAAGAAACGCCACGTAATCCTCGGGTTTTACGCCCATTGGCACGACGACGGCGTCGATGCCCTGCTTGTCGAACCACGGGTTGTAGATCATCGGCGCCTTGAACGCTTCGGTCGGGTAGCCGAGGTGAGCAATCAGAGTGGTCTTGCCGCTGATCATGGCAGCTCCTTGTTGGGGATGTCGAGGGCGCGCGTGGTCGCGCCCCCTGACCATGATAGGGCGGATTTTTTCTGCCGCAGTGCGGCAATCAATGACTCGCGCCGAGATAAGCCGCTTTCACCGATGGATCGTTGCGCAATTGCTCGGCCGGGCCGTGTGTCGCGACGCGGCCGTTCTCCAGCACATAGCCGTAATCCGCGACATTCAGCGCGGCGGCGGCGAACTGTTCGACGAGCAGCATCGTGACGCCATCGGCTTTCAGACGCTCTATGATGCGGAATACTTCATCGACGAGAATGGGCGCCAGGCCCATCGACGGTTCGTCGAGCAAGACGAGATCGGGGTTGAGCATGATCGCGCGCGCCATCGCGAGCATTTGCTGTTCGCCGCCGGAAAGCGTGCCCGCCAGTTGATTGCGGCGTTCTTTCAGGCGCGGGAATAGCTCGATCGCGCGTTCGAGATCCGCGTTGACGTCGCCTTTGGGTCTTGACCACGTGAGGCGTGGGAATGCGCCCAGCAACAGGTTATCGGTGACGGACATCGTCGCGAATACGCGTCTTCCTTCGGGGGAATGGGCCAGTCCCAGCCGCGCGATCCTGTGCGACTCGAGCGAGTCGATGCGCTTTGCGTCGCTGCCTGCGCCCATTGTGATTTCGCCTTCTGTCGGCTTGATCATGCCGGAGATGGCGCGCATGGTTGTGGTCTTGCCTGCGCCGTTCGAGCCGATCAAGGTCACTACTTTTGCCTTCGGCACGGTCAGGGATATGCCATGCAGGACTTTGACTTTGCCGTAGCCGGCGTGGAGGTTTTTTATCGTCAGCATTTTTGTTTTCTGCTTTGGCTCTGCATTGCTTTCGTGGAATCCTGAAGCAAGCTCCCCGATAACAAAAAGAATCAAACAGCCTCAGCCGTCTGCCCACCCAAATAAGCCTCGATAACCTTCTCATTAGCCTGAATCTCGGAAGGCTTCCCCTCAGCGATTTTCTGCCCAAAGTCGAGCACCGACACAACATCGCACACGCTCATCACCACATCCATATGATGCTCGATCAACACCAGCGTGATGCCGTGATTGCGCACCTTCCGAATGATCGCGACGAGTTCGCGAATATCCGGTGCGGTCAAGCCAGCCGCAGGCTCATCGAGCAAAAGCAGTTGCGGATCCAGCGCCAACGCACGCGCGATCTCCAGCAACCGCTGCTTGCCATAAGGCAAGTTCCGCGCTTCCTCGCCCGCGACATTCTCCAGCCCGACAAAGCGCAGCATATTGAAAGCACGCTCACGCGCCGCGCGCTCCTCACGCCGATACCGCGAACTCATCACACCGACATCCGCGAAATTCGACTTGAACGTGTGATGCAAGCCCACGAGCACGTTCTCCAGCGCCGTCATTTCGCCAAAGAGCTGCACATTCTGGAACGTCCGCGCGATACCCGACAGCGCAATCTTCGACGAGGTACGTCCCGCAAGCGATTGGCCTTCGTATTCGATCGCGCCCGCAGTCGGCACATAGATGCCCGTCAACACGTTCATCATCGTGCTCTTGCCAGAACCGTTCGGACCGATGAGACCGTGAATCGTGCCGCGCTTCACCGTCAGGTTCACGTCGTTCAACGCCTTCAGCCCGCTGAACTGCATCAGCACGCCGCGCACGTCGAGAAGCGTCTGCGCGCCTTGCGTGGCGACCGCCGCCACGGCATCGTCCTCGCGCGTATAGCTCGCGAGCTCGTCGGTCTCGACCTTCGTCACTCGCACGCGGCCGAGATTCAATGTCTTGCGCACGAAGCCCACGATGCCATCCTGCAAGTAATAAACCACGAGCAGGATCATCAAGCCGAAGATCGTGAGGCGCCAGTCCGTCAACGCTTCGATCCAGAAAGAAAATACTGCGAGACCTGCCGTGCCGATGATCGGCACCACCACGCGCTGCGGCGTCGTGGTCTTGCGCACGAGCGCCAGCACCGCGCCCGCTACGACGACCACCGCCAGCGCCGTCGCCACCACGCGAAAATTCGCTATATCGTCTAGCAGCTTCGGCAACAGTACGATGACCGTCGAGCCGATGATCGCGCCCGTGCGGGTCTTGCGCCCGCCCATGATGATCGCGAGCAGGAACAGAATCGTCAGCTCGAAGTTATACGTGTTCGGCGAGATGTATTGCTCCGAGTACGAATAGAGACAGCCCGCCAGACCCGCAAAGCCCGCGCTGATGACGAACGCATAGACCTTGTAGCGATACACCGACACGCCCATGCAGTCCGATGCGATCGGACTGTCGCGCAAAGCCTCGAACGCGCGCCCCAGATGCGACTTCAGCACGCGATGCACGACGATCAGCGACAGAACGAGCATCGCCGCGACGAGCCAGTAATACTCCACTTCGTCGAGCTTGTGACCGGCGAACATCGGCTTCGGGATCTTGAGGCCCATCGGTCCGTTCGTCAGAAAGTCCATCTCGTTGATGAGAATCTGGATGATCGTGCCGAACGCGAGCGTCACCATCGCGAGATAAGGTCCCGATACACGCAGCGCGGGCAATGCAAGGATCGCGCCGAAGGCTGCCGTCACGAGTATCGCGAGCGGCGCCGTCACATAGAACGGCATGCCGAGCTTGCTGAAAAGCACGCCCGCCGTGTATGCACCCACGCCGAACAAGCCGGCATGACCGAGCGAAACCTGTCCCGTATAACCCACCACGATATCGAGCCCGAACAACAGGATCGCGTAAATCATGATGGTTTCGACCAAATGGATGTAGTACGGATTGCCCGATACGACCGGAAAAATCATGAGCGCGGCAAGCCCGATGAGTGCCGCGAGCCAGTTCTTTGCTTTCATCGTCGCCGCCTCAGACTTTCTTGATCGCAGTCTTGCCGAACAGACCTGCCGGTTTGACCGCAAGCACGATCAACAGCAGCACGAGCCCCGGCACGTCTTTGTAGCCGGTGGAAATATAGAAGCCGGTCGTCGTCTCCGCGATACCGAGTATCATCCCGCCGACGATGATGCCCATGCCGCTCGACAAGCCGCCGATGATCGCCACGGCGAATGCCTTGAGACCGAGCACCGCGCCCATCGTTGCGCCGGTCAACGTGAGCGGCGCGATCAAAACCCCTGCAAATGCAGCGGTCAACGACGACAGCGCATACGAGAAGGTGATGACGAGCCCCGTGTTGATGCCCATCAGCGACGCCGCATCGCGATCGTTCGCCGTCGCGACCACGGCCTTGCCGAAGATCGTCTTGCGATTGAAGAACTCGACTGCGAGCATCATCACGAGCGCGCCGCCAACGACGAGCAGTTCCATCGGCAGTACGTTCGCGCCGAATATTTTCAGGGGCGCTTCGGGCAAAGGCGAAGGAAAGCGCAGATCGTCGCGGCCCCAGACGTTCTCCGCGACGTTCTTGAAGATGATGCCGAGCGCGATCGTCGACATGATCCAGCCGAATTCGGATTTGATCCTGATGGCAGGCCGCACGCCGATGCGCTCGACGAACGAGCCCTGCACGAGCCCGAAGAAACACACGAGCGGAATCATCAGCCAGTAATTGACGCCTGCGGAGACCAGCGTCAGGCCGACGAGCGCGCCGAGCATCAGCGCATCGCCCTGACCGAAATTCAGCGTGCCCGATGTGGCGAATGTGAGTTGATAGCCAAAGGCGATCACGGCGTAGATCATGCCGAGCGCGACGCCGCTATAGATGAGTTGCAGAAGGATCATCGGGGCGTTTGGGTTGGTGTTCGTACGCTTCTATGAAATCTCGTATTCTTGTCGGTCTATTGGCACTGCCCCTGTGCGGGGCAGTGCTAACAAACCAACGCGAAAGCAAGTTTCCAGAAAAAAACTCAATTAGCAGCAGTAGTCTGCTTAACACGCAATGTCCCGCCGCCCTTCTTATCGGCCTCGTAAGCAAAAACCACCTTCCCACTCTTCACTTCCCCGATAACCGGCACATTCGGCGTGATCGCTTCGTGATCGGCCTTCGTGAAAGGCTTGTCATACACCATCACCACGCCTTCCACCTTGCCGTTCAGGTTCTCGAGCGCCTGCTTGACCTTCGGGCCATCCGTCGTGCCAGCCTGCTTGATCGCCGCCGCGAGCAAATAGATCGAGTCATAACCCTGCGCCGCCGACACCGGCGAATCGATACGCTCGTTCTTCGGCTTGAATTCCTTCAGATAGGCCTCGATGAACGCCTTGCGCTTCGGCGTGTTCGCCTCCTGAATGAAGGTCTGCGGCATGCGCGCGCCTTCGCCGTTCGTGCCAGCATTGTCGATGTAATTCGCCATCGACAGCGTCCACGATCCGACCAGCGGCACCTTCCAGCCAAGCTTGGCCATCCCGTTCGCAATCTGCGCAAGCTCAGGCCCGATGCCATACGTCAGCACCGCTTCCGCCCCCGCTTCCTTCGCCTTCAGCAACTGGGCCGTCATGTCGACGTCCTTGATGTTGAACTTCTCGACAGCAACAGGCTTCACGCCTTTCGCAGCCAGCGCCTTCTCCAGATCTTCGCGGCCAAGCTGGCCGTAGTTGGTCGAATCGGCGAGAATCGCGACCTTCTTGAAGCCGCGCTTCGTGATGGCCTCCTCGACGATCATCGGCGCCTGGATGCGGTCGGCCGCCGAATTGCGGAACACATAGTTATCCGGCTGATCGTCGAATTGCTTCGTCACGACAGTGCCCGTCGCGACGTTGTTGAACACGGGAATCTTCGCTTCCTGGAAGAAGCGCTGCGACGCGAGCGCGACACCCGTGTTGATATAACCAACGACCGCGACGACCTTTTCCTTGTTGATCAGCTCTTGCGCGATCTGCACGCCGCGCTCGTTCTTCGCTTCGTCATCGCGCTCGACGAGCACGATCTGGCGGCCGAGCACACCGCCTGATTTGTTGATCTCCGCCGTGGCGAGACGCACGCCGTCGCGCATGCTGACACCCATGGAAGACGAGCCGCCCGTGAACGGGCCATCGACGCCGATCTTGATCGGATCAGCCGCGTGCGCCAACGAGAATACGCCAAATGCGAGCGCGCCCGCGATGAGCTTCATCTGCATACCCATGTGTGTCTCCTTCGCTGAATCGTTGATCGTTATTTGAAGGCCCATGCAACGCAGCGAAAGCCGGCAGTGCTTTTAAATGCACTATGCGTTATCGATTACATAGGTTGGAAGCGAGTTTAGAAAAATGTAAGGATATGACCATATTCGGACATACCCGAAGAGCACGAGCGTTAGCGCACGTCTGACGCACCGTAAGCGTGCAACGCAAGAAGTGACACCGAATCCCGAACACAAAAAAGCGCGCGGCTATCCCCCGGAGGACGACCGCGCGCAACCTTGCGCACTCCTTGAATCAATTCGACTTGCCTAGCGCGGCGCACCCGTTTCGATCGCGTGCGCGAACTGGCGCAGCACCGCGCCCGATGCATCGGTGACGGCCCAGAACGTCATGCCGTCGTGATTCCAGCGCGCGAGCGCATAGCCGTCGTCGGACTGGGTGACGACCGGCTCCGTCTTCGCTTCGCCCTTGCGCTCGGGAAATACATACACGTCGATTGGATGCTTCAGATACCGATAGACCACGACCGCCACCGGCCGATGATCGATGTAATCCAGCCGCCCGCCGACGAGCGCGAAACCCGGCCCCGCCGGATCGATCACCGGCGGCGCGTAGTCGATCCGGCCGTTGAACCACGGCTTCACCGTGTGCTTGTCGCTGGACAGCACGTCGATCGGACGGTCCGACATCAGCGCGCGCACGTGGCTCGACACGATCTCCTGCGCGATCGGCGAGCCGCTCGACAGGGTCGACACGAGCGGCGCTGCCTGGAACCACAGCATCGTGCCGAGCACGAGCGCGGAGAGCGTCGCGCCGGCAAATGCGCCGCCGAAGAACGGCCAGGGCGCCGCGAACGGATTGCTCCAGCTACGTCGGGCACGGCGCGCCGGCGCATGCCTGCGCGCGTCCTCCTCGGCTTCCGCCCTCACGCGCGCCAGCACCTGCGCCCGCAGATGCACGGGCGCGCGCTGATAGAGCGAACCATCGGTGAGCCTCGTATCGAGCGAGGCGGTGTCGTTATTTTCCATTTCCCGACTCCTCTGAATGACCCGGTCCCGCGCGGCGCACGAGCCTCACGTTCGGCCTGTCCTGCCCGCCCTGCGCCGCGCGCACCGCCCCCGCCAGCATCTTGCGGCCGCGCGCGAGCCGCGACATCACCGTGCCGATCGGCACGCCGGTCACGGACGCCACTTCCTTGTAACTCATGTCTTCCAGCTCACGTAACACCAGCACCTCGCGAAAGGCGATCGGCAGCGCCTCCAGCGCGCGATGCACCAGGTGAACTTCATCACGGCGCACGGCGAGCGTTTCCGGGTCGGCCGCGCCTTCCTCCGACCAGCCCGGCAGCGCTTCGTCGCCGCCCAGTTCCTCGTCGTAGGGCGTCGCGTCCGCGAGTTGCACGCGCCGCCGCCATTCCGTGAACCACGTGTTGCGCACGATCGCGAGCAGCCACGCCCGCGCGTTCGCTTCCTCGCCGCCCTCGAATCCGCCGAAGAATCGGAAGGCGCGCAGATAGGCTTCCTGCACGACATCGTCGGCATCGTTCGCGCTGCCCGACAGCCAGCGCGCGAGGTTGTACGCGGCGTCCAGGTGCGGCATCACCGTCGCCTCGAAGCGCGCGTGGGCCGCCTCGGCGTCCGCCTTGCCGCGGCGCCCGGACTTGTCTTCTTTCGACCTGCTCTGCCACATCGCGCGGGTCTCCTTTCGACAACCACGTTCGGGGAACATCGCTTCGGCGCAGCCGTGTCACGCCTTTGCGCGCCTTCCCCTCGGATACTCCCCACGCTCCCGGTTTATTCCCGTTTGCGTCGATCAATCGAAAAAATATCGCGGGAATAACGCGCCGTCATCGCCGGTTCGATGAACAGAAGCCGCTGCGGCCTCGCTCATCGGGGGAAAGCCGCCGGCCTCGCGCCCATGCATCGAGCCGCCATGCGCGTGAATTTGCCGATTCGAACGACAAGAAACGCGGCCGCCAACATCCAAGGAATTGTCATGAAACCCGATCCCACCCTCGTGCCGCCGAAGCACGAACACGACGAACTCGACGAGCGCGGCAAGCGCCGCCGCACCGCACTCTCCTGCATGGCCTGGGCCGGCGCGGGCGTGATCTGGACCGTGAGCGGCGGCGTGCCGGTCTCGCGGCTGATCTCGTCGGCGCAGGCGGCCGAGAAAACCAGTTCGTTCAGTTTCGTGCAGATCAGCGACAGCCATATCGGCTTCAACAAGGACCCCAATACCGAGCCGGCGAGCACGCTCGAAGAAGCCGTCAACCGCGTGAGCGCGATGAAAAAACGCCCCGCCTTCATGATCCACACCGGCGACATCACGCATCTTTCCAAGCCCGCGCAGTTTGACACCGCGACGCAGATCATCAACAAGGCAGGCATGGACGTGCATTACGTGCCGGGCGAACACGACGTTCTGGTCGAAGAAGGCAATCCGTTCTTCGAACGCTTTTCCGGGCAATACGGCAAGGACAGCACCCGGCATTGGTACAGCTTCGATCAAGGCGGCGTGCATTTCATCGGACTCACCAACGTGATCGACCTCAAGGGCGGCGGCCTCGGCTTTCTCGGCGATGCGCAGCTCGCCTGGCTCAAGGCCGACTTGCAGGGCAAATCGAGCAGTACGCCGATCGTCGTGTTCGCGCATATTCCGCTGTGGGCGCTGTATCCGCAATGGGGCTGGGGCACCGACGACAGCGCGCAGGCGCTCGCGCTCCTCAAGCGCTTCGGTTCGGTGACGGTTCTGAACGGCCACGTGCATCAGGTGGCGCAAAAAGTGGAGGGAGAGATGCGGTTCTATTCGGCGATGTCCACCGCGTTTCCGCAGCCCGCGCCGGGCGCGGCGTCCGGGCCCGGACCGATGAAAGTGCCGGCGGAGCAATTGCGCACGATGCTGGGCCTGCGCGAAGTCACGCATGTCGCGGGACGCGAGTATCTGGCTGTGACCGACACGGCGCTCGCCGACGCGCAATCATGAACGCCGCCATGATCGCGAGCTACATCTCGCCCGCCAACCTGCGTCCGCTCGCCGGCAAGTTCCTGCGCAAGGCCGCGTTCGCGCTCGTCGTTAAGGGCGTCATCAGTGCGGCAATTCCGACGGCCTGCGCACAGGAACCCCCGCAACAGGTCGCGGCGGCCAATGCGCCGACCATCACCATCGACAACTTCGCGTTCAACCAGGCGGCGATCACCGTGCCGGCTGGAACGAAGGTGACATGGGTGAATCGCGACGACATGCTGCATACCGTCACCGACGAAGGCAAGACCTTCAAGTCCGATCCGCTCGACAGCGGCGAAAGCTATTCGCATGTGTTCGACAAGCCCGGCACGTACAAGTACTTCTGCTCGCTGCATCCGCACATGACGGGAACGGTCGTCGTGCAATGAGGCCGCGCGCGAAGGCGTGCCGCGTCAGCCGCGCGCCTTTGCGATCGCCGCAAGATTGCCCTCGCCGAAACCGTGATGCCCACGGCGCTCGACGATCTCGAAGAACATGTCGCCGGGCTTGCGCTCGACGAAGGTTTGCAGGAAAAGCTGCGGGGTGCCGTCGGCGAGGATTTCGCCATCGACGAGAATGCCGCGCGTGCGCAGCGCGTTCGTGTCGAGTCCGTGACCGGGCAGACGCTCGTCGATCTCGTCGTAATAGCGCGGCGGCGGTTGCAGGAAGCGCACGCCGCGCGCCATCAGAGCATCGACGGAAGCGAAGATATCCGCCGATGCCAGCGCGATATGCTGCACGCCCTCGCCTTCGTGATCGGGCAGATACTGCTGCATCAGGTCCGTGCGATACGTGCCTTCCTCGTACACCGGAATGCGGATCGAGCCGCACGGCGACAGCGTGACGGCCGAATCCCGCGACACGTGCCAGTCCGGATGCACCTGATGAATCTCCGAGAAGTGCAGCACTTCGCGGTAGAAATCGAGCCATTCCTGAATGCGGCCCGCGCCGACCGTCTGCGTGAAGTGATCGACTTCGAGCAGGCCGGCGCCTTTCAGATCCGGGCTCGCTTCAGCGATCGGGCGAAAGTCGATGTCGTAGATCGACGCCTCGCCGCTGTTCTTGCCCGGCCAGTGATCGACGAAATAAATATGCGAATCGCCGATGCCCTGAATCGCCGGAATCGCCAGTTCGTTCGGGCCGATCTTCTCGCCCTCGAAATCCCACGCGCCATATTCGAGCGCGCGCTCATGGGCGGTCTGGGCATCGAGCACGCGAATGGCGATCGCGGCGATGCCGACGCCATGTGACTCGGCGAAGCGCGATGCGAACGAATCCGGCTCCGCGTTCAGGAGGAAATTCATGCTGCCCTGGCGAAACAGCGTCACCGCCTTGCTGACGTGCTCCGCGACCGGCACGAAACCGAGCGTTTCGAGCAGCGTCGCGAGCCCTTCGGGATCGGGACTGGAAAACTCGACGAACTCCAGCCCCGCGATGCCGAGCGGATTGTCGCCGACGTTCGGATCGGGCATCGCGCGGGCGGAGGAAGAGGAGTCGGGCTGGGTCATCGGCAATACCTCGAAAATGGTCGATCTGGTTCACGGACGCAAAACTATCACGACCTGCCGCATCCGTGCGACCCGGCGACTGCATCGGGTGCACCTAGAGTAGCGGCTGCGGGATTACCGTGTCAAAGCCAGGGCAGCCCGACGCGCCCCGGCAACGATCGACGCCATTTACGCGGCGAGGCGCTCCGCGCTCATCGACGGGCGCTTCGCCTGCGGCGGAAACACGTTCCAGGTGCCGTCGTCATGGCGGAAGAAAATGATCGCGAGCGGGCCGCCCGGATGCTGCGCCTCGATGCAGACATAGCGCGCGCCGGTGACATGCGAGCGGCACAGACGCACGACGCGTGCCGGATGCGCGGGCGTCGGGGCAAGCCATTTGTCGACGGCCCAGTGCAGCGAATTTTCGGTGGTTTGCATGATGGTCTCCTCGGAATCGGTCAGCTTCGGTCGGCTACGCTTCGGGTTCAGGCTGCGAGCGCTGCATTCATGCGGCGGCGGCGCTCGGCGGCGACATAGGCGCGGAAGAGGCCCGCGACGGCGCGAACCGCGGCGCTCGGGTGGACGAAGCAGGCCTGCACCTGACGGCTGCGGGCGCGGCCGTCGAGGCACCACGTGACGAAGTGCTCGCAGTTGTTGGTCAGCAGGTGATAGTTGTCTTCGCCGAGGCGGCTGCGCGCGCGGCGCACCGCTTCCATGCCGACGAACTTCGCGGCCGGATTCTGACGGATCGTGATTTCATGGCCGGCGGCGAACTGCCCGAGCGTGACTTCTTCCACCGGGCCGCGATGCAGCGACTTTGCGAAGCCGGCGTAGTGGATGACCATGCCGTTGCCCGCGTAGACGCCGTGGTGTTCGTAGCCCGAGCGGCGCGTAACGAGTTCGGTGCCGAGCGCCGGTTCATCGTCGATCGAGAAAGCGCAGACCGCTTGCTGTTCGATCAGTCCGGATTGTTGGTTGGTTGACATGGCTCGCTCCGATTTTTCTTTGCCCGGCGCCGGGTGTTTGTTTGGCGCCGGGTTGCCATGTCATTTGCATCTTCCTTGCCAGCTTCTTTAAGTTATTGAATTTACGAGGTTAAGCCCGATTTAACGGCGTGTCTTGGTGGCTTTATGTTTTTTCCGAACCAACAGATTTCGACGATGTTTGTTGGATGCAGAGCGTCAGAAACGGATGCGACGAAATCGCCCTGACCCGCCCGATCAAGCGTCCCGTCGATCGAAGCGTCGATGTGTTGGTTCGTCTTCAATGCGCCAACATCGCGTGTTGGCGGCGATCCGACTGTTACCTAGGTGATCCCGGCCAGGCGGGGATCGGATTCTGCCGCCACAACCCCGCCCCATCGGCCAAGGGGCGAAAAGGCCCGGAGGGACGTGGGCGTCGGCATGAGCCTTGCATTGAATGCGGGTGTCCTGCTCACAGGCCATCACGGAGAAAACGACATGTGCGCCCTCACCATCAGCGATCTTCAGTACGACCGCGAGCTGGATCACTCGGCGATGTCGGCCATCGGCGGCGGCGGCGGAGCGCCCTGGGTGTTCGGCTGGATCGTGCCGTTCGTCGAACAGTCGTCGGGCGGTGGCGGTGGTGCGGCGTCGGTGACGCTCGTTGATGTCACCAACAACATCTATCAGGTCACCAACAACATCACGAACAACAACATCACGGTCGGCCAGATGGTCAATCAGTTTCAGAGCGTCGCGGTCAGCAACACGGGCAACGGCGCAACGCTCACCGTCAATCCGAATTCGGTGGCGGGAAATCGCGCGGGCTGACGTGGTGGGCATCAAGATTCGTTTCAGGCGCGGGTTGGGTCACAATGAGCAGGACCGTCCGCCCAGCCCGCCCCCTGCCGCGTCACCCAGGATTCCGGAGGTTGCCGTGACCTTCAGCACCGAATTCCGATGGACTTCCGCCGCTCGCACCGACACCGGCTGCGTGCGGCACATCAACGAAGACGCGTTGCTCGATGCGCCCGAGCGCGGCCTGTGGGTCGTCGCGGACGGCATGGGCGGGCACGCGGTCGGCGATCTGGCGAGCCGGATGGTCGTCGAGAGCCTCGCGAAGGCGGCGGGCCCGGATGGCCTCGCGAGCGTTATCGCCGATGCCCGCGCGCGCCTGCTCGACGTCAACGAGCGCTTGCGGCTGGAAGCGGCGCGTCGTCAGGTATCGCGCATCGGCAGCACGGTGGTGCTGCTCGCGGCGCGCGACGGCGCGTGCGCTTATCTGTGGGCGGGCGACAGCCGCATCTATCTGTTCCGGCAGGGCCGGCTGATGCAGCTCACGCGCGATCACAGCCATGTCGAGGAATTGAAGGCGCGCGGGCAATTGACGGCCGAGGAAGCGCTGCATCATCCCGCGCAGCATCTGATCACGCGCGCAGTCGGCGCGCTCGACGTGCTCGAGCTCGATGAGCACACGCTCACGCTGAACGATGGCGATACGTTCCTGCTATGCAGCGACGGGTTGTCGAACGAAGTCAGCGAAGCGGAAATGGCGAGCGAGCTCGCGCCGGGCAATTGCGAAGCGGCGGCGCAACGGCTGCTGGAGATGGCGCTGGCGCGAGGCGGGCGCGACAACATTTCGGTCGTCGTCGCGCATGCGGAGGATTTGATGGCGAGCGATAAGACGCAGGTGAATCCGTCTATTTAGGGCCGTCTGGCGCACTTGGCGCCAGACTTCACCCCCCCGCCTCCCGATTCTTCTGCGCCGCCGCACGAAACTCCTTCGAATGCAGTCCATGCTTCTTCAAAAGCATCTGCAGATGCGACCGGTTCATCTCATACCGCCGCGCAAGCTCCGCGACCGTACCACCCGTCTCCTGCAATCCGCGTTCGAGAAACGCGCGCTCGGCCTCATCGCTCGCGACGCGTTTCGCTTCCGCCAGCGAACTCGCCGTCGCGATGCCGTTGCCGCTCGCGGCCGGCCCGCCCATCGCCAGCGACAGCGATGACTTCGGCCGGATATCCACCGGCAGATGATCGATATCGGCCATGTCTCCCGCAAGACACGCGAGCCGGTACACCACGTTCCTCAGTTCGCGGATATTCCCCGGATAGTCGTAGTTGCGCAGAAAATCCCGCAGCCTCGGCGATAGCTTCACCGGCCGCCGTTTCAACGTCGCCGCGGCTTCATCGCCGAAATAGGCAAGCAGGAGCGGAATCTCGTCGCGCCGTTCGCGCAACGCAGGCAGCGTCAGATGGATCACGCTCAGCCGATAGAACAGATCCTCGCGAAAGCGCCCTTCGTCGCAGAACTTGCGCAGGTTGCGGTTCGTCGCCGCGACGATGCGCGTATCCACCGCGATCGGCTCGTCCGAACCCACGCGCTGAATTTCGTGCGATTCGAGCACGCGCAAGAGTTTCACTTGCCCCGACAGCGGCAACTCGCCGATTTCATCGAGAAATATGGTCCCTGTATGCGCGCTTTCGAATTTGCCTTTGCGATCGTTGGTCGCGCCCGTGAACGCGCCCTTGCGATGCCCGAATAGTTCGGACTCCAGCAGGTTCTCCGGAATCGCGCCGCAATTCACCGAGATATATGGCTTGTCCGCGCGCGCGCCGTTCGCGTGAATGACCTTCGCCATCAGTTCCTTGCCGGTGCCGCTTTCTCCGTCGATCAACACGGGCAGGTCCGTCGGCGCGGCTTTTTCCGCGATTTCCAGCGCTTCCAGCAGCTTCGGGTTATCGCCGAACGTGCCTTCGAACACGAAGCTGCGTTCGATCAGCGCCTGACGCCGCGCGCCCGCCGACAACTCGCGCTTGGGCTCGGCAGCCGCCGCCTGCACGAAACGCTCCTTGTGCGATAACTGCATGACTTCATCGCGCAAGGTGCTCGCCTGCCGCAAGAGCTTTTCGATTTCGGGCCGCTCCAGCCGCGAGGTCCATCGAAGCGTCGAGCGCAAGATCTCGATCTTCTCGATGAGCCCCGCATATGAAATCGCCGATGCTGCGGGCGCGCTGGTGTCGCTTTCCGGCTGGTCGAGTATTTTCATGCTGCGCTCAGTTGCTTTTGCACGAGTTGGTAGTACATGCCCTTTCTCGCGACGAGTTCGTCGTGCTTGCCCTGCTCGACGATGCCGCCTTCGTACAGCACGAGAATCTTGTCGGCGCGCATGATCGTCGAAAGCCTGTGCGCGATGATGACCGCCGTGCGTCCTTTCAAGATCTCCTGCATGTTGCCGAGGATATTGCTTTCCGATTGTGTATCGAGCGCGGACGTGGCTTCGTCGAACACGAGCAGACGCGGATCGTGATACAGCGCCCGCGCGATACATAGCCGCTGAATCTGCCCGCCCGACAATCCCACGCCGCGCTCACCCACCACCTGCTCATAACCGAGCGGCATCTTCGCGATGAATCCGTGCGCGTCGGCCATTTTCGCCACTTCTTCTATGCGCCGCCTGTCGGGCGCTTCATCGCCGCTCGCGATGTTATCGGCGATCGTTCCCGAGAACAGCAGATTGCTCTGCATCACATAGCCGATCTGCGCGCGAAAGAAACCCTTGTCGACGACGTTGATGTCATAACCATCGACGGTCATCCTGCCTTCGCTCGGCGCATAGAACCCGACGAGAAGTTTCGCGAGCGTCGTCTTGCCCGAACCGCTGCGCCCGACGATCGCGATCAGCTCGCCCGGCTTGATATCGAAGCTGATGTTCTCCAGCACATACGGCGCGTCGCCTTCGCCATAACGGAAGTACACGCCGTTGAAGCTGATATCGCCTTGCAGGTCGGGCAGCATCACGCGCTGCTGCATGTCCTGCGGCTTCTGTTCCGGCTCGATGTCGAGCACGTCGCCGAGCCGCTCCATCGCAACGCCCGCATCGTTCAGCAGGCTCCACAGGTTGATGAGACCCATCAACGGCGCGAGCACGCTGCCCATGTAAGCGTTGAACGCGATCAGCTGCCCGATGGTGAGCTCGCGCGCGAGCACGAGATTCGCGCCGACCCACAAGATGCCGATGGTCGTCGCCGCATTGAGCAACTGGCTGCACAAGCCCACCGCGATATTGAAGCGCTGCGACCTGTATTGCACTTCGAGCGATTTCGCGTACTTCTTCTCCCACTTCAGGCGCACCGCGCGCTCGATGCCCATGCCTTTCACCGTCTCGACGCCGCCGAGCGCTTCCATCAGATACGAACGCGCGTCCGTTCCCGCGTTGAAAGTTTCGCGCGCGTTGTGCTTGATGCGCGGCGTCGCGAGCACGGTGAGCGCCATCATCGGAATCACGAATGCGATGAGCAACAACGTGAGCTTCACGTTGTAGAGGAACATGATCGTGAAGTAGATGAAGATCATCAGCAGGTTCAGCACGGTCGAGACCGTCGACTCCGTGAGGAACGCGCGGATCGTGTGGTTCTCCTGAAAGCGCGCGAACACGTCGCCGGTCTTGCGCTTCGCGAAGAACCCGAACGGCAGCGAGAACGTGTGCTTGAAGAACTGAGACATCATCGCGAAGTCCATGTTCCGGACCATGAAGTTCGCGAGATACGCGCGTATCGTCGTCATCAGTTGCGTGAAGAGACTCGAGATGATGAGGCCCGCGATCAGCACATGCAGCAGGCTGATGTTCTGATGCACGATCACGCCATCGAGAATGTTCTGGATGATGAGCGGCGGAATCACGCCCAGCACCTGAATGACGAAGGTCGCGAGAAAAAGATGCAGCAGGATCTTCTTGTACGGCTTCAGATAGCCGACGAAGCGCAGCCACGGCGAGCGCGACACGGCTTGCTGCGTGAGATCCTGTCCCGGCGTGAAGAGCAGGCACGTCCCGCTCCAGCCGCGCTCGAATTCGCCGACGGTCATCTTCCTGAAGCCGATCGCGGGGTCCGCGACCCAGACGTTCTCGCTCGAGATACCGTAGATGATGATGTAGTGGTAGCCCTCCCAATGCGCGACGAACGGCATCTCGAAGCCGCGCAGCGATTCGAACGTGCATTGCACGCCGCGCGTCGTGAAGCCGAGCGATTCGCCCGCGCGTGCGAGCGAATCGAGCGTCGCGCCCGAGGTCGTGACGTTGGCGAGCTCGCGCAGCTTGCCGAGCGTCATGTTGATGCCGTAGTGGCGGCAGATCATCGCGAGACAGGCCGCGCCGCAATCCATCTCTTCCGCCTGCTCCACCCAAGCGAAGCGCTTGATCACGCGCTCGCCCAGCTCAGGTCTCGTGTGCAGATCGAGCATCGCGGGCAGCTTGCGCCGCTCGGCGATCTTCTTTTGCCGCGTCAGTTCACGCTCGGTGAAACGGATGCGCTCTTCGAGCACTTCGCGCAGCTTGACATTGCGCTCGATGATGAAGTGCACCGTCTTCTCGGGAATCACTAGCAGGCGCGTATCGGTGCTCGCAATGGCCGACGCCATCTGCTCCTGACGCATCACGCAGGCCTTTTCGCCGAATATCTCGCCGGGACCGAGCGTCGCGAGCACATGCTTTTCGCCGCCCTCCTCGCGCACGATGCGCACTTCGCCCTGACGCACGACATAAAGGCGCCGGTCGTCGCGCGAGTCCTGCTTGAGAATCTCCTTGCCTTCACCGACACGCTTCACGCCGACGCTGCGCACGCATTCTTCGAGCTCGGCCTTGTCGAGTTTGCCGCGCAGATCGAAGAGCTTGGCGACGAAGCCGCCCGCCGAATTGATCGCGACATAGCTCGTGACGAACGCGAGCGCGGCGGGATTCGTCGCGATGACCGGCTCGATCGTGCTGCGCGGAATATAAAGCAGCTCCGTCTTGCCCGAGGAACGCACCGACGACTCATGGCGGTAGTCGCGCAGCATCGCGATATCCGCGAATGTCTCGCGCTCCTTCTTCACCCCCATGCTGATTTCCTTGCCGTGCTCCTCGGTGAAGATGCGCACGGAGCCCGCCTTCACGATGAACAGCCCCGCGGCGGCATCGCCCGCGTTGCACACGGTTTCGCCGAAGCCGAAGCGCCGCGACTCGGTGTGCGCCGCGAGATGCTCGATTTCCTCGCGCGTGAACGGCGAGAGAATCTCGACCGACGAAAGAAAGTCGGCGGGCGAATCAAGGCTCGATGGAGCGTCCATGTTCTATCGCGTTTCCCGTGAAGTCAGCGTGCCTCGATGACATGCTCCTGCGCGCGCGCCATCATCCATTCCTCACGCAGCAGGCGGCGGATTTCCGCGGACACGTCTTCGTCGAGCCGCGCGGGATACTTCGCCGTCACCGCGAAGATTTCATACGAGGTTCCGTCCGCCGATATGAACGGCCCGAGCAGATCGCCGGCTTCCGCGTTGAACACCTTTGCTTCGACTTCCGGCTTCATCTGCCCGCGCATCACGCGGCCGATCACGCCGCCTGCGTCGCGCGTATCGGCGAGTGAGTGCTCGCGCGCCATGTCGGCGAAGCTGTCCGGATCGTCGTTGAGATACGAGATCATCTCTTTGGCGCTGCCTTCGGTATCGAGCAGGATGTGACTCACTTCGATGCTGTCGAACTTCGGCGAATTGAGCTGGAAATACTCTTCGATCTCGCGCTGCGTGCCGACCTTGTCGAGCATCTTCTCGTGATAGAGCGTGTCGGTGATGAAGGCTTCGAATTCGTCGAGGCTCACATGAAGCGCATCGAGATAATTGTTCATGTCCGCCGCGCGATGCAGCCCGCGAATGCGGCGGAACTGATCGGCGCGGTTCTGGACTTCATCGTCGCTCACGGCGACGCCGGATTTTTTCGCCGCGCGCACCGTGAGCTTGTCGCGCACGAGCTGCTCGATGAGACCGTCGAACTGCCCGTTCAACTTCAGTAACCTGATGAATTCGCCGACATCGACCACTTCATCGTCGATACGCACAATCGCCGTCATGTCGTTCTCCGTTTGGTTTCAGGTTGAATTGCGCATCATGTTCGTGTCCGGGCGAGCGCGTAACCCTCCATCCCTATCCCTTCGTTCATCCCGCCACATTGCGGAACGGATCGAGCCCGAGATCAATCAGGCGCCGCTCGCGCACGACGATTTCGGCGGTCGCCGTCATGCCGTAACGCAGCGGATACTTCGTGTCCGCCACCTGATAGAAATCGCGATCGAGCGTCACGCGTCCTTCATAGACCGGCTGCTTGGTCGTCGGGCTCGGCTTGGTCGCCGGCGATATGAATGCGAGCGTGCCGTCGATGACGCCATAGCGCTGATAAGGAAACGCGTTGAACTTGAGCTTCACGCGCTGGCCTTCGCGCAGGAACGCGCGGTCGTGCTCGGCGATCTCGATCTTCAGCACGGGCTTCGCATTCGCCGGCGCGATACCGCCGAGCGGCGTGTTCGCCTGAATCTTGTCGCCGGGCTGCGTCGATGTCACGTCCGTGATGACGCCCGACACCGGCGCGAGAATCAGCAGGAAATTGTCCTTGTCGATGTTCTCGAACTTGATGCGGGCGGCGGCATCCGCGACGAGGCGCGCCGTCTGGAGCTGCAAGCGCAGCTTGTCCTCGGTGCTCGCGACTTCGCGCATCGCGGCTTCGTATTGCAGGCGCAGACTCGTCGCTTCCTGACCGCTCGTTTCGAGCTGGCGCTTGGCCTGCGTGAAATCGTGACTCAGACGAAAGTCCAGTTCCGCGAGCCGCGATTGCTCGATGCGATACGCGCCGTCGGCTTCGAGATACGCGTTGCGTTTCTGATCGACCTGCGCTTCCGCAATGCCGCCGCCGCCCGGCAGCGCGAGCAGGCGCTGAAAGCGGTCGAGCTCGACCTTCGCGGCGTCGCGCGCGCGGCGGGCGTTCTCCAGCGTGCTGCGCGCTTCCTGCAACTGCGCCTTCTGGCCTTCCGCGAGCTTGCTCGTGCCTTCGGACACGCGCTGCTGATGCTGATGCTCCTCCACATCCATCTGATCCTTGAGCGCGGCGATCCTGCGTTCCATCAGGAGCTTTTTCTCGGGGAACTGCTTCCACTCGCGCTCGGCGTCGTCGAGCTTCAATTGCGCTTCGAGCGCATTGGTCGCCGCCTCGATCGCACCGCGCGCGTTCAGCCGCGCGACGACATCGTCCTTGCGCACGGGCTGCCCTTCGGCGATGAAAAGATCCGCGAGCTCGCCGTCGATCGGCGCATAGAAGCGGCGCACGTCCGATTCGGGCGCAAGCGTGCCTTGCGCGTTGACCATCACGTCCGCGTGACCGACGAACGACCACACGAGCGCCGACGCGACGAGCGCGACCATCGCGAAGACGAGCCCCTGCGTGATCCGGGCCGGCTCGGCCGCAAGAATTGCGATGCCTTCGGCGCCGTGCTCCCCGAGCGCCTCCGACAGCGGCTTAAGGTGTGCGTCTCGCTTCACTGTTCGCGCCTCCGCCGATCAGACTCAGCTTCGTGTTGAGAAGCCCCGGTTCGAGCACCATGCGCAGGTCCTGCAGCGAACGCCGCTGCAAGTCCGCTTCGGTGTCGATCTCACTGGCGAGCGCGGACCACTTCGCCGTCGCGCTGTCCGCCTTCACCTGCCTGAAAATGCGCATGCCGCGCGTGGCCGCGTCCTGCGCATCCGTCAGAAGCCGCGCCTGCGTCCTGAACGTATCCGACACGCCCGATTCGAGCCGCTGCGATCCGCCGATGCCCCCGTTCGTCCGATACTGCTGCCACAGCGTTTGCGCCTGTGCCATCAGCATTTGCGCGCGGCCGATCGCCTTGTCTTTCAGCGATGCGACCTCGGGCGCGACCGCCTTCGCATAGAACGAATCGGCGTCGAGATCGAGCGTCTCATAGAACGACAGCACCGCGTCTTCATAGCCTTTGGAGCCGCGCGCCTTCTGCAAGTCGGCGAACTGGGCGGCCACGGACTTCTTGTGCGCGAGCTCCTTTTGCACCATCGGCGACCACGTTCCTTGCGGCAGCTTTTGCAGCGCGTCGATCGCCTGCGCGCTCTGGCCGCGATTCCACGCATCGGACACGGTCGTGTATTGCGCGAGCACGTCGGGCGGCGGCAACGGGCCGGCGCTCATCTGCCTGAATTTTTCCTGGAACGGCGGCGTCGAAAACTTGGCCTTGGCCGCCGCTGCCGCAACCGGTGCGAGGCTCGCACCGATGAGACCGCGACGCAGGTCCGTGTAGGCGGCGAGATCGGCGCGCACGCGATCGAGACCCGCGAGGCGCGGGTATTTGTCCGCGTATTCCTTCAGCGTCGCGTTGATCGCATCGGCATCGTCCTGGCCGAGACTTTTGACGATGCTCGCATTGAGCCTGTCGATGGCCGCGAGATACACGGAGTCGTCGCTTTGCAGCTTGCGCAGATGGCTCAACGCGAGCGCATACGGATCGCGAAACTCGGGCACGTAGCCCGCGATGCGGTCGAGATCGCGTTGATGCCCCGACGCATCCGCTTCCCAGTGCTTCAGGATCGCGCCGATGCGTGGCTCGTCGGCGTACATGCGGATCGGCGCATCGGCGCCGCCGCGGCTCATCACGAAGCTTTCCAGCTTGCCGATCCATTCGAGCTCGTCGACGAGCGAGTGCACGTCCGCGTTGTTCGCGGCGAGCGTTCGCATCTGCGCGATGATCGCGTTCGCGTTCGCGAAATCGCCCGTCTTCAACGCGGCGAGCCAGCGCGGCACGTTCGACTTGAGCACGGCTTCGGTGTTCATCGCCGCGAACTGCGCGTCTTTCGGGTGCGTCTTCAGATAATCGTTCGTGACCACCGCCGCTTCGCCGAACTCGCCGTCCGCCATCAGCGATTTCGCCTGACGTTCGGGCGAGCCGCTATAGAAGAGCGCCGCGCCGCCCGCGACGAACACGGCCAGCACGCACGCGACGATGATGCGCGTGCGCCGCGCCGCATGCGGATCGTCGCTTGCGAGGGCACGGCGCAATTCGCCGACGAAAAGCGAGAACTTGCTGCGCTTCGCCTGGCGCGTGTCCTGACGTTTCTCTTCGGCAGGCGCCGGCTGCGCTTCTTCGTTGACTTCGTCCTCGCGCGCGGCGGCCTGATCGACGCAAAAGATATCGAGGAACGAATGCGCCGAGCCGACGAAGGTGGTCTTGTCGCTGTCGAAGTCATCGTGATGAGACTGCGCCGCGGCCGCTTGCGCGACCATTTCGGTGAGCGTCGATTCGCCTTCGTCGCCGTGCAACTGCACCTTGTACGCGAAGTGCGTGCCGCCGAACGCGAGCGTGTCGCCGTTCTTCAGTTCGACCGCCGACGCGCCGAGCCGCTCGCCGTTCACGAACGTGCCGTTGGTGCTGCCGAGATCCTCGACGAACGGCGCGCCGCCCTTGATGAACACATGCGCGTGCCGGCGCGACACGTAATTCACCTGATGCGGATACTGCGCGCGATAGCGCGCGAACGTGTCATCGGTCTTGCTGACGAGAAACGGAAACTGCGCGAGCTCGATCGGCTGCAGGCCGACGTCGTCGCGTTGCGGCGCGAGCGTGATGCCGATCGGCTTCGGCGCATCGAGACGACGCGTGCGTGGCGCGAACTGCGCGCGATACGACAGCCGGCTGCCGAACGAAATAATGTCGCCGCTGCGTATGCGCGCGGGCGTTTCGCGCACGGGCGTGCCGTTCACGGCGGTGCCGTTCTTGCTGCCGAGATCGGCGATATAAACGAAACCATGCTCGATGAAAATGCGCGCGTGGCGGCGCGAAAGCTGCGCGACGGCTTCGGGCGGGCTCGTATCGAACGGCGCTTCCGCACGGCCGATCGCGAACAGATTTTCGTCGATGCGGATTTCCGTGAGCTTGTCCGCCAGCTCGCGGGCAAGCTCCGGATGCGGTGCGGGCTTCAGAATGACGTCGAACGCCTCGCCCACGCTCGGCTGTTGTTCCGCTACGGAAGAGCCTTGAGCCATGTCCATGTCACAAGGTACGTCCAGCCGCTGCCGCGCACGCGCCAGAGGATCGCCCGGCAAGCTCGGGCGCATGGACAGGTTGGACCGCGCCGTCATCGATGTCATTGGGAACCGGCGGCTGTTGAGAGTTTAAGTCACGCATCGTCGTAGTCAATCGTGCTGCACTGGCGCATCACGCCATAGAACAGCGATTTGAAACGATCGTTAGTCCTTCATATCATTGCGGCCCGGCTATTCATGGAACGCTTCACTTCAATCCATCCTTGCTCGCGCTCTGCACATCGACGGTCGGCCAGCCGCCGCCGAGCGCTTTATATAGCGTCACGGTGTCGGACAGAATCTGCTGATGATTCGCGAGCAGCGCGAGTTGCGCGGCGAGCAGCGTGCGCTCCGTCTCGAACACCTGAAGCTGCGAGATCACGCCCTCTTTCAGCTGCGCGTCGATTTGCGCGGCCACCACGCTCAGCTGATCCACTTCCTGCTGCAACTCGACGCGCTGTTTCATGTGCGAATCGAGATTGACGAGCGCGTTCTCCACTTCCTCGAACGCATTCATCACCGTGCTGCGATATTGCTGTTCCGCGACCCCGGTCTGCGCTTCGGTCGTCTTCACATGTGCGCGCACGGACGGATCGAGAATCGGGATATTGATGCTCGGCACGAAGCTCAGCGTGAACATCTTCAGCAGATCGGTCAGTTGAAAACTCGCGGAGCCGGCGCGTCCGGTCAGGTTGATGGTCGGCAGTTGCGCGAGCTTCGCCTGGCCGACGAGGTCATACGCTTCGAGCACGCGATACTCGGCCGCGATCAGATCGGGGCGGCGCGCGAGCAGTTGCGACGGTAGGCCGCTCGGCACGGGCGGCGGCTGAACGCGCTTTTGCAGCTTGCCGTCGGGCATCTTGAATTCGCCGGCGGGCACGCCGATCAGCGTCGAAAGCGCATTGTTCGCGAGATCGCGCGAACGGCGCAGTTCGAGCAGTTCGCGCGTGAGGCGATTGAGCTCCGCGCGCTGCGTGAGCACCTGCGTCTTTGGCACGAGGCCGTTCTTCTGCATGCCCTCGAAGATCGTGAGGATCTGCTGGTTCGTCGCGATGGTCTGCTTCTGCTGCTGGATCTGATCGTCGAACTGAAGAATCTGGAAGTAGGTCGTCGAGACGAGCGCGACGAGTTCGAGATAGCCCGCGCGCCAGTCGGCCTCGGTCGCGCGGAATTCGGCCTTCTGCGCCTGCACGCCTTTCTCGACCGTGCCCCAGATGTCGATGTCCCAACTGACCTGCGTCGCCAGGTTGTATTGCTTCGAGAACTTCTGGCCGGTCGTCTTTTCGAAGCTCGCGCCCGCGCCGAGATCCATCGACGGCAACGCGCCCGCGCGTGCTTCGCCGATCTGCGCGCCCGCCACCTGGATGCGCGCCGCCAGCACCTTGATATCGAAGTTACTCGCGATGGCCTTCTCCACCAGCGAGTCGAGATATGGGTCCTGGAACTGCTTCCACCAGTCGGGCTGGATGGTGTCGGAGGCGGCGACCTTGGGCGCGTCGATCTTCGTGAAGGCGGTTTTCTCGGGCGTGTCCGGGCGCTGATATGTCGGCACTTTCACGTCGATGCAGCCGGCGAGCAGCGCGGCAGCGGCCAACGCCGGCAATACGGTCAACTTTCGCCCGATGGCGACGCGCAACGATGGCAACAAGGCTTGCACGATCTCGCTCCCGGTGAACGCGCACCGACGGTCGGATTATGTTGGGTGAGAAGCGCGGCGCCGGCCGTTCGGTTCATCAAGTAGATCACACGGCGCGCCGGGACTCCATACGGGTTAAGTCACGTGGCGCGCGCGTGCTCTGTGGCACGTCGCGCGTTTTCGTGACGCGGTTCGATGCGATGCCCCTGCTGCGCTCGAACCGCGACGCCCCGGATGCGGGCGGTGTTTTAGCGAAGCTCCCCGTGCCCCGCTTTTACTGCTGACTGCATGGATGCTTTACTGCATCGACTTATGATTCATTCCTCGCAACGATCGCCTTATGCGAGATTGCCCGCATTGCCGAAGTTGACGTTGGCGATGTTCTTCGCGTTCTGCGTCGGCGCGACGTTCGACTGCGACTTGAGCGCATCCGCGAACGCGATGTTGCTGCCGACCGAGTTCGTTGTCGTCTGCGTCTGGTTGATGAACTGCTGCGGGCTGAACGGCATCGAGAGCGTGGTTCCGTCCATCGAGATGAAGCCGGGGAACAGCACTGCATAGCCGCCGCGCACCGCCGACATCGCACGGCTGTCGAGCTCTTCGGTAACGGGAAGGTCCTTGATGGTCAGCGTCTTCATTTCGGGGGCTCCTGGCGCGCATCGCGCATTCGGTGGTGGCTTCGGACAGCTTGTCTGCTTGCGACCGTTAAACGCATGAGACGTGCCAATCGCGATTCAAATGTCGTCGATTGCTGTGTCTGGCTTGATGCGTAAGGCTTTCGTCGCTTCACGCGCTGATGTGTCGATAACCTCGCTTGATGCTGTCGAACCAACACTTCGCATTTCGCCTGTCTGTTTCAAAACGACATCGATAAAAACCAAAAAAGCAAACGCTTCCCGCCGCGCTGAAACACGCGGAACGAAACGCGATGAGAGATCGGAAAAGGCGCCGCTGAGAACACGCGCGCGCGGCGCCCGGATTTACTTGACGTAGATCGTGATCTTCCTGGAATAGACCGGCGGGTTATGCGGTATGTGCTTGTCATCGCCCATCAGAAGCTGAATGGTGTGTTTGCCCGGCGGCAATTCGAGCATCGTTTCGGTTTCGCCGGCGCCGTAGTGCAGATGATTGCGATCCGATGGAATCTCCTGATCCATCGGCGGCAGATCCACGTCGATCAACAGATGGTGATGCCCCGTGTTGGGAAACTTCACGCCGCGTGGGGCGACACCCATGAAGCGCAGCCCGAACCACACCTTGAACGGCTTGCCCGCGGGCACGGTCTGACCGTCGTTCGGATAGCCGATGTACGCATACGCGTTGGCGGGCGCGGGCGTCGTACCGGCGAGCGCGCAAGGCGCGGCGAGCGCCGTCGCCAGCGCGGCGGCGACGAGGAGCGAACGCGAGAGCGCGAGCGCGTCAGCGGATCGATTCTTCATGTCGTATGCCCTCGGCAAATGCGCGGGTTATGGCGGCGAAGCACGTCGTGCGGCACGGCTCGCGGCTCATTTGACGGTGATCGTGATCTTCTTCGAGTAGACCGGCGGATCGTGCGGCACGTGGTTGTAGTCGCCCAACAGTAATTGCAGCGTGTGCTTGCCCGGCGGCAGTTCGAGGCGCGCATCGGTTTCACCCGCGCCGTAATGCAGATGGTTGCGATCCGATGGTATTTCCTGATCGAGCGGCGGCAGGTCCGTATCGACGAGGAGATGGTGATGCCCCACGTTCGGCAGATCGACGCCCTTCGGACACACGCCCATGTTGCGCAAGCCCATGCGCACCCAGAGCTTGCCGCCGGAGATGAAGGCGCCGTCGTACGGCCAGATGAGGTACGCCTCGGCGTTCGGCGGCGCGGGCGTACGCGTGCGCGCGGCGGAAAACGTCGAATCGGCGGCCAGCGCGGCCAGGGAAGCCAGCGCGCCAAGCACGGTTCTTCTCATCATGTTATGCACGCCCTCTCGTTGAAAGGCCTCGCGGACGGGCCCGGGAATCGATCCTTGCGCACGCGAACGCTCGTGCTCGGCGCCGCGATGCAAACAGCGTGATGCATCGTCTTCGGCTTTTAGATTAGGACGTAACGTTTAAAAAAACTACGTACACACGATGATCTCTCGACCCTCATGACGAATACCTCTTTTAAGAGGATTAAGCGCTGCGTGAGTGCGTGCTATCGTTGTCGATGCTGTTGTTGGTTGCTGCTCATCGAGGGCGCGGACCTCGCCCCGAAGCCTCGGCATACATGCGCGAATGCGATGCTATGCCCTCCACTCAAAGCCGGACAGACAGGGTGTGAATATGTGGCGAACCATTCTTATCGCGGGCGTGTTCGTGATGGTCGGCGGTGTGCTTGCGCCAGCGAGCGCTACGCCCGTCACCGTTTCGCCCGCTCCATCGTCTCAGCGTCTGGCCCTCGTGATCGGCAATGCGGACTATGCGGATCGCCCGCTCGCGAGCGCATCGCGCGATGCCGACGACATGAGCGCCGCGCTCCTGTCGCTGGGCTTCCAGGTCACGCGCCGCACGAATCTCGATGAAGCCGCGATGCGCCATGCGCTCGATGACTTCGCCGCGCGCCTCGGCCCGAACGATACGAGCCTCGTCTATTTCGCCGGTCACGGATTGCAGGCGGGCGGCGATGCGCTGCTCCTGCCGCTCGACGCGCGCGAGCGCCGGCCCGTTACGCTCGTGCGCAATGCGGTTTCGGCGAAGGCCATCGTCGAGCGCATGACGCGCGCGCGGCCGGGCGCGGCGAATATCGTCGTGCTGGACATGTGTCTCGACGATCCGTTCGAAAAAACGCCGGCGCGAATCTGGAACCTGCCGCCGCGCACGCTCGTCGCTTATGCGGCCGCACCGGGCGATGCAGCAGCCGAAGACGGGCGCAACGGACGTTACACGGCGGCGCTCCTGCGCGCGCTCGATGCGCCGCGCTCCGTGACATCGGCGACGTTCGCGGCTGCGGCGTCGGATGTCGCGCAGCAGTCGCGTGGCGCGCAACGGCCGTGGGTCGCATCGACGCTCGATGCACGCTTTGCCATCGCCGATGCGCCGGCGAGCGTGCGTATCGCGCAGGCGGACGCGAACGCCATCGATCCCGCCGAATCCGCCAACGCGGTCCGCATGCGCGGCATCCTGCCGAAAGACAGCAGCGAGCAGTACGAACTGACGTTCTGGGATTCGATCAAGGACAGCACCTATCCGGGCGACTACGAGGCGTATCTGAAGTCCTATCCGAACGGACGTTTCGCGGCGCTCGCGAAGGCGCGCATCGAGCGGCTCAAGGCGTCGGGCACGGCGAGCGCAAAGCCCGCGACACCCGCTGCACCGCCGGCGGCGACAGCCACGCCCGCCGCACCCGCGCCCAAGCCCGCGCCGTCCACGCCATCCACGGCCGCCGCGCCGGAAAAACCGCGTGCGACCACACCGGCCGCACCCGCGGCCGCGGCGCCGGCAGCGCCCGCCGCCAACGCAAAACCCGCCGCGAAAACGGCGAGCGGCGGCGAAATCAAGGATTGCCCGGCGTGCCCCGTGCTGATCCCGCTTTCGCCCGGCAGTTTCACGATGGGCAGCAACAACGACGATCCCGCCGAGAAGCCGCCGCATCGCGTATCGATCGGGCATCCCTTCGCGATCGGCAAGTACGAGGTGACCGTCGAGCAATGGAACGCATGCGCCGATGCGGGCGCGTGCACGCGCATCGCGGCAGACGGCGACGGTGCGACGCCCGCGCCCAACAATGCGCCGATGCGCAACGTGAGCTGGGACGACGCGCAGGTCTACGTCAAATGGCTGAGCAAGGTCGGCGGCAAGGCGTATCGGCTGCCGACTGAAGCCGAATGGGAATACGCGGCGCGCGGCGGCACGCAATCCACTTACTGGTGGGGCGACCAGATGAAAAAAGGCAACGCCGACTGCAAGGACTGTGGCGATCCGTACAAGCCCGAAGCGCCGACGCCGGTCGGATCGTTCGCGGCGAATCCGTATGGCCTCTACGACGTGAACGGCAGCGTCTGGGAATGGGTCGCCGACTGCTGGCACAGTTCGTACAAGAACGCGCCCGCCGATGGCCGCGCCTGGGACGATCCGTCGTGCTCCGTGCGCGTGATTCGCGGCGGCTCGTGGCGGGAAGGCGCGACCTACATGCAGTCCGCGACGCGCTTCAAATACAGCTCGAGCGTGCGGCAATCGCAGAACGGTTTCCGGGTCGCGCGGGATATGGAGTGAACGTCATGGGGAGTGAACGTCATAGGGAGTGAGCTTCATCCCCCTGTCGCCCTGACAATGATCTGCGCCTGCGTGTCGCGCTCGATTTTCCTGAGCACGGGCAACGCCGCCTGAAAATCGCCGGGCGTGCAGACCTGCCGGCCGAAGCGCGCATCGAGCGTGCGCGAGATCTGGATCACGTTGGTCGACGGATCGAAGACATAGCGCGAGCGGTAACGGAAGAAACCGCTCGTCAGGTCCACATCGTCGGGCACTTCGGTCACGCGCATCGCTTTGGGCAGCGTGATCTGCGACACCTCGTCGAACGTCCCGCCGATGCACAGATACGGCTGCGTGCGTGCGCGCTCGGCGAGCCAGCCGCGCGTCGTCGTCGCGATGCCGCCCGACAGGCTGGAGAGCGCGGGCAGCGCCGTCGTGCCGGTCGGCCAGACGATGTCGTCGAGCGTGCCGCGCAGCGTCGTCGCGAAGGGGCCGCCGGTCGCATCGACATCGCTCGTCGTCAGCGCGCCCGCGCCGCGCAGATTCGTGAAGCGCAGCCGGTCCGCCGCGATCTGATCGCGCCGTTGCGTGTTCGCCGCGCGCAGGCTCATGCGCTCGATCTCCGCGCTCCATCCCGCATCCTCGACCCAGTACGCGAAGCTCGCCTCGCCCTGCGGCGCGACTTCGATCTGCAACCGCGCCGTGCGCGCGAGCGCCTGCGTCGCGGGCGTGCGGGACAGCGCGCCCGTGCCGACGAGCAGCGTGGGCCGGTCCATATCCGCGAGCGGCAGAAAGCCGAACTCGACGCTCGACGCCGTGCTGTCCGCATACAGGTTCAGATCCGGCAGCCACGTGATGACGTGATTGATCGCGCCCGATCCGTAACCCGGCACCGAAGGCAACGTATAGACGGCGCCCAGCCCGATCAGCGCGGGCTCGTTGCGGATGCTCACCGCATCGAGCAGCGCGCCGTAGAGCGCGACGTGATCCTTGCAATCTCCGTAGCGGTTCGCGAGCACGTCCGTCACGCGATGCGGCACGGCCGGACTCTGACCGATGAACATCGCGACATAGCGGATATTGCGGCGCACCCAGTCATAGAGCGTTTTGGCTTTCGCGCGATCGTCCGCGTCGTTTTGCGTGAGCGATTCCGCGAGCGCGCGAACGGCGGGATTGCTCGCGGACGGATCGACGGCGGCATCGCGGTAGCTCTGCGCAAAGCGCGCGTAATCGGGAAAGGTCGAGACCATCAGGCGATCGCCGTACTGCGCATAGCCGACCGAGCCGCCTTCGATGCGCGCGATCCGTTCGCGCCGGTAAGCGTACGCATAGCGCGTGCGCCCATTTTCCGTGACCGGCGGCTCGGCGACGTAGCCGCGCGCATCGGCGTAGAGCGGCTTGTCGGCGGGCAGGTCGAAGACGAGCCGCTGCTGCAGGACGGGCCGCTGCCCCGGATCGACGTAATAGTTGAACTGCCCGGGAATCACCGCCGCCGCCTGGCTCTTGCGAAAGCGCAGATGCACCGTCGAGCCGATGCCCACCGCCGGAAAAATCACCGCGCGCAGTTTCGCGTCCTGAAACGTCGGCGCGCCCGCCGAGCGTGGCTCCTGAATGTCGCGGATCTGCTCCGGCGTGACGTCGTGGCGCGCGCCGCTCGCATCGACGGAATATGCCTCGACGATCTCCACTTCCGACACGCTCTTGTCGTACCAGACATAGCGCTGCGCGATCTCATCGACGCCCGCCGAGGTGTTCGCCCGTAAAACGGTCGTGTCGTCTTCGCTGAGCGAGCCATCGGCCGCGACGACGAACGCGTGCTCATCGCTGACGATGGCCGACGGATCGTCGTCCGGCGCGGCCATGACGCCAGTCCACACGCAAAGTCCGAAGAAAACAGCGAGGCAGCGAACCATGTCGAGCGTCATGGGCAGAGGCGCGAGGGAAAGTCCATCGTACACGTCGCGAAATGACGCACGCGACAATTTGTATCATGTTGCGATACAATTTCGCGTTTTCGCACGCTTGCTCTCGCGTCATCGACCGGCCGGCCAGTGTGTATTCCACTGACTTTTCCCCGGACCGCTGAAAAAGTGTCGCGACACGCATTGCTTCGCTGGCTGCATGGCTTTCTTCCCGCTCCCGTCACGCTGCGCTGGACCGAGCGCCTGCGCGCGGGCTTGGGCGCCTTGATCGGCATTGCGCTGACGGGCGGCATCGCGCATCTCGTGATCGGCGACGTGGCCGCGATTCCCTATCTGATCGCGCCTATGGGCGCCTCCGCCGTGCTGCTCTTCGCCGTGCCCGCTAGCCCGCTGGCGCAGCCGTGGTCGATCATCGGCGGGAACATCGTGTCGGCGACGGTCGGCGTGACCTGCGCGATGCTCGTCCACGATCCCGTCGATGCCGCCGCGCTCGCCGCCTGTCTCGCCATCTGCGCGATGTTCGCGCTGCGCTGCGTTCACCCGCCTTCGGGCGCGGTCGCGCTGACAGCGGTGCTCGGCGGGCCGTCGGTGCACGCGCTCGGCTACGGCTTCGTGCTCGCGCCGGTGGCGATCCAGTCGGCGGCGCTGCTGTCGTCGGCGATCGTGTTTCACGCGCTGACCGGACACCGCTATCCGCACGGCCACGCCCTGCCTAAGCCCGCGAGCGCGCCGCAGGATGCGGCGTCGTTCACGCGCGCCGATCTGGAAACCGTGCTCGCCCGCCGCAGCGAAATGCTCGACGTCGATCCGGACGATCTCGAAACGCTCCTGCGCGAAACGCAGTTGCAGGCCTATGCGCGCCGCTTCACGGAGTTCACATGCGCGGACATCATGTCGCGCGCGATCGTCTCGGTGAGCCCGGATACGAGCGCGCAGGCGGCGCTCGCGCTCATCGAGAAGCATCACGTGAAGGCGCTCCCGGTGATCGATGCGACGCGCCGCGTGCGCGGCATCGTCACGCGCGCCGATCTCGCGCCCGTGCGTCGCGACGGCGTCGCGCAAGGCATGAAGCATGCGATAGAAAAGCTGATGCGAGGTCCGTCGACGACGCCGCCGCTCGTCGCCGCGCTGATGACGACCGATGTCTGCACGGTGAAGACGGGTACGCCGATCGCCGAGCTCGTGCCGATGTTCGCCCAGTTCGGGCACCACCATATTCCGGTGCTCGGGCAGCACGATCAGCTCGCGGGCATGATCACCGAGACCGACCTGATTTCGGGCCTCTATCGACAATCGTTCGCGGGCGAGCGCAGAAGCGCGCGAGCCACGTCGGGAAGCCGAAATCCATGAACGAGTCACGCAACCTCAGCAAGCCGGACTTCGAGCAACTGTCCGAATTCCGCTATCAGATGCGGCGCTTCGAGCGCTTCTCCGAGCGCGCCGCGCAGGACGAGGGCATCACGCGGCTGCAATACCTGATGCTCTTGCACATCAAGGGCTATCCGGGCCGCGACTGGGCCACCGTCGGCGAGCTCGCCGAGCGCATGCAGTCCCATCATCACGGCGTCGTGGCGCTGGTGACGCGCTGCGAGGCGGCCGGGCTCGTGCGCCGCGCGCCGGGCGTCGAGGATCGCCGTCAGGTGCGCGTGCATCTCGAAGCGCGCGGCGAAGCGGTACTCGAACGACTCGCCGCGCTGCATCGCGCGGAACTGAAGTCGCTCGAAGGCGCGTTTCGCGTGCCGCGAATCGATCTTTGAATACCCGGGAGCACATCTCATGGACCAACACAAACGGGACTTTTCGGTCAACGACCGGCTGCTGAAGATATGCGGACTCGCCGCCATCATCGGCGGGATCGCGACGCTCGCGGCGGTCGCGCTCCTCGAGCTCATCCATCTCTTCACGAACCTGTTCTTCTTCGGCACGTTCTCCATCGCGGATCGCTCGCCCGCGCTCAATACGCTCGGACCCTGGGTGATCGCGATTCCGGTGATCGGCGGCCTGATCGTCGGGATGATGGCGCGCTTCGGCTCGGAGAAGATCCGCGGCCACGGCATTCCCGAAGCCATCGAAGCGATTCTGTTCGGCAAGAGCCGCATGTCGCCGAAAGTCGCGATTCTGAAGCCGCTGTCCTCGGGCATCGTGATCGGCAGCGGCGGGCCGTTCGGCGCGGAAGGCCCGATCATCATGACGGGCGGCGCGCTCGGCTCGCTCATCGCGCAGTGCATCGACGTGACGGCGGCCGAACGCAAGACGCTGCTCGTCGCGGGCGCGGCGGCGGGCATGACGGCGGTGTTCGGCACGCCGGTCGCGGCGGTGCTGCTCGCGGTCGAACTGCTGTTGTTCGAATGGCGGCCGCGCAGCTTTCTGCCGGTCGCGCTCGCGTGCGCGGTCGCGGGCTTCGCGCGCGCGGCGGCGTTCGGCACGGAAGCGCTTTTCCCGCTCCAGACCGAGCCGCCGCACATGCTTTCGCTGCTGTCGTGCCTCGTCGCGGGGCTGCTGTCGGGCGCGCTCGCGTCGGGGCTGTCGGCGGCGCTGTACAAGCTGGAAGACCTGTTCCACAAGCTGCCGATCCACTGGATGTGGTGGCCCGCGATCGGCGCGGTGTTCGTCGGGATCGGCGGCTATTTCGAGCCGCGCGCGCTCGGCGTCGGTTATGACGTGATCGGCGATCTGCTGCATCAGCACATCGCGATTTCAGTGGCGCTGTCGATTCTCGCTGTGAAAGCGATCATCTGGGTCGTCGCGCTCGCGTCCGGCACGTCGGGCGGCGTGCTCGCGCCGCTATTGATGCTCGGCGCGGGCCTCGGCAGCGCGCTCGGCGCGATCCTGCCGGGCCACGATGCCGCGCTGTGGCCGCTCGTCTGCATGGCGGCGACGCTCGGCGCGACGCTCGGCGCCCCGCTCACCGCGATCGTCTTCGCGTTCGGCCTCACGCACGACGCCAACGCGCTGCTGCCGTTGCTGGCGGCGACGCTCGTCGCGCACGGCTTCGCGACCGTCGTGATGAAGCGCTCGATCATGACGGAGAAGATCGCCCGGCGCGGCTATCACATCTATCGCGAATACGGCGTGGACCCGCTGGAGCGCCATCACGTCGATGAAGTCATGACGCGCGACGTGCTGACGATCGACGCCGCCACGCCGCTCTCCGACGTGCTCGCGAAGCACTTCGGCCCGCAGCAGGTGCATCGCGCGTATCCGGTGGTGCGCGACGGCGTGCTCGTCGGCATGCTGGACCGCGCGTCGCTGGGAACGCTGATCGGGGCGTCGTCGGTGCAGGAAGCGGGCGCGACTATCGGGGAGGCCTTGCAGCGGCAGCAGCATGGTGCGCCGGCGTTCGCGCTGCCAGGCGAGCCGTGCCGCCTCGCCGCGACGCGCCTCGCGGTGCACGAGCTGGAACGCCTGCCGGTGGTCGCGGACAAACAGTCGCTCAGGCTCGTCGGCATCGTGGCGCGCAGCGATCTCGTCAAGCCGGCGAAGGCGCATTTCGATGAGGAGCACCAGCGCGAGCGGTTCAGGGGTTTTCGGCGCGCGCCTGCGCTGAGGAAGCACTGAACGAAGCACTGAGCGCGTTCAGGTCGGTGTGCAGATCGGCGAGCGGCTGGGTCCAGTCGCCGAGTTCGGTCTGCCGGTGGAGACGCATCGACGGATACCACGGCGTGAAGCGCTGGCAGTCGAGCCAGCGGCTGTCGCACGCCTGCGATAGCAGCACCCACACCGGGCGATTCAGCGCGCCGGCGAGATGCGCCGTACCCGTGTCGATGGTGATGAGCAGATCGAGCTTTTCCAGCACGCGGGCCGTGTCGCCGAAAGTCGAGAGATGAGGCGCGAGGTCGGTGATGCCGTGATGGTTCATGATCGCGCGTTCTTCTTCGCCGATGTCTCCGACTTGCACTGCGTAGAACCGGCAATCCTGGTTGTGCAGCAAGGATTCGAGGCGTGCGAGCGGTATCGAGCGATACGGCTCCTGACGCACGCCGCTCGCGCTTTTCCAGAGCAAGCCGATTTTCAGGCGCTTGGTCTCGTCGGCGAGCAACTCCGCCGCCTCGTCGGACAACGCCTTGGCTGGATGAATCGCGATGCGCGCCGCTGGATTCTCAGCCGGCCAATACGGCGATCGCTGGTAGCGCGCGTAGAGACTGAAGCCGAAGGTCATGCGATCGCAGCGTTCGTGTTCGATCGCACGCTGCTCCACTGTCGGCAGCGACATGGTTACTTCGTCGCTTTGCCGGAAAATCTCCTCCCATCCCGGAAAGTACTCCACGACGACCTCACGCGCGCCGTCGCGCAAGAGCGCGTCGATATAACGCGAAAACTGCACGAAATCGCCGAATCCGCCTTCTGCGTGGATGAATATCCGCATGTCCTCGACAGATTCGTCCATTTCGAGCAGCTTGTGCGGCAGGACGTGCCGCCACGCCTCATTACCTTCGAGAATGAGTCGATGAAAAGCCTCGGCGAACTCCCGGCCACGGATTGTCCGGTAGCACTGGTGTGCCTCATGGTATTTGCCGAGCAAGAACTGCGCGATGCACAGCTCCTCGGCCAGCATGTAGCGGTTATCCAAGGTAACCGATTCCTCCGCGAGTGCGCGCATCAGGAATTTCTCGGCTTCCGCGTACATCCCGAGATAACTCAGATCGATGCCGAGCTGCCCGATGTAACAGTCGGGATCCGGCAAGGCGGCGAGCTGCGCGCAGAGCGCGCGGGCTTCACCGGCGCGTCCCGCCACGCGGAGCGTGCGGACCAGGTCGAGGGGGGCGAGATTTTCCACTTCGTGGGGATGGGTCATGACGGGTCGATCTGGTTTCGGACACTGGCGATAGCCGGATATGCTAGCTTTCGTTGCATCGCAAACGTAAAAAAGTAGCTTCAAGGTAGACGCGTTCGCGCGAAGAGGAGAGGAACTTTTGGTCATCCAGTGTTTCCGGGAGCGAAAGAATCGGGCAACTGGCCGCCCGCCGGAGGACGCTCGGCGAACCGCGCACTCCGCCCCCCACCCATGACCACTCGCCGCCACTTTCTCCGCGCCGCCACCGCCACCGCCCTCGCCGCGCAGATCGCCCGCGCGCCCAATGCCGCCGAGACGCCCACGCAACCCATGCACACCCGCCCGATCCCCTCGACGGGCGAGAAACTGCCGATCGTCGGCTGCGGCACCTGGCGCACCTTCGACGCCGGCGATGACGCCGCCCGCCGCCGCGAGCTCGCCGACGTCCTGCGCGCACTCTTCGCTGCCGGCGGCTCGGTGATCGATTCATCGCCGATGTACGGCTCCTCCGAAGCCGTCGCGGGCGCGCTGCTCGCGGAATCGAACACGCGCAGCAAGGCTTTCATCGCCACCAAGGTCTGGACCGACGGACGCGCGGCCGGCATCGCGCAGATGGAGCAGTCGATGCGCTTGTGGCAAACCGATCGCATCGACCTGATGCAGATCCACAACCTGCTCGACTGGCGCACGCACCTCGCCACGCTGCGCGACTGGAAAGCCGCCGGGAAAATCCGCTATATCGGCGTCACGCATTACACGTCGGGCGCTTTTCCGCAGGTCGAATCGGTGCTGCGCTCGGAGCGCATCGACTTCGTGCAGATCAACTACGCCGCCAACGACCGCGACGCCGAAGCGCGCCTTCTGCCGCTCGCGGCCGATCGCGGCGTCGCGGTGATCGTCAATCAGCCGTTCGGCGGCGGCTCCCTGCTCGCGAGCCTGCGCAACCGCGCGCTGCCCGCGTTCGCGCAGGAACTCGGCTGCACGTCGTGGGCACAGCTCCTGCTCAAATTCGTGCTGGCCAACCCCGCCGTCACCTGCGTGATTCCCGGCACGGGACGGCGCGATTACATGATCGACAACGCACGCGCGGGCATCGGCGTCTATCCGGATGCGGCGATGAGACAGCGCATCGCCGATGCGGTCGCATAGGGAGTCAAATGAGGAGTCAACAATGAGCGATCCCTACGACCTTCAGCGTTTCGTCGACGCGCAGGCGAGCGTCATCGACGATGTCCGCGCCGAGCTTTCGGCCGGCCGCAAGCGCACGCACTGGATGTGGTTCGTCTTTCCACAGATCGCCGGCCTCGGGCACAGCGCGATGGCGCAGCACTACGCTATCTCGTCGCGCGACGAAGCCCGCGCGTATCTCGCGCATCCGGTGCTGGGCGCGCGGCTCGTCGAGCTGACGCGCATCGTCAACGGCGTGCAGGGGCGCGGCGTCGAGCAGATTTTCGGCTATCCGGACGACCTGAAATTTCATTCGTCGATGACGCTCTTCGCGCGCACCGCCGACGATCCCGACGTGTTCGACGAAGCCCTGCGCCGCTATTTCGAAGGCCATGCCGACGACGCGACGCTCGCCCGGCTCGAATGATGGGCATGGCCGTTGCGCTTTTCGAAACACTCACGTTCCCGAGGAGCCCGACGCCATGAGCCAGTCCTTCAAGCTGCACGATCATGTCCGCTGGAATACGCCGCAAGGCGAGACGACGGGGCGCATCGTGCGCGTCGTCACGGAACGCACGACGCTCGACGGCCACACCGTCGACGCATCGCGCGACGATCCGCATTTCGAGGTCGAAAGCGACAAGAGCGGCAAGCGCGCCGTGCACAAGGCCGACGCGCTCAAGCGCATCGCTCATTGAGCTTCCGGTCGCGCCGCACGGTCGCACTATTGCGGTGCGCGCGGCGCGACCTTACACCGCTTCTGCAAGAAACACGATTAGCGTTCAAACTTCTACCGCGCCGGAAGCTTGAATCGCGCATTCCATTGACCCGGTTTGCCCAAACCTTTGAGGAATCGAACCAATGAAATCGAAACTCGTGGCACTGCTCGTTGCATCGTCGGCACTTGGCCTGACTTCCACGGCATCGTTCGCCCAGGTCGCCGGAACCCAGCCGCTCGGCGTGTCGGTCGAAGTCTCGACCGCCATCATCGACGGCTGGAGCGTCAAGAAATCCGTTCTCAACAAACCCGTCGTGAACGAACAGGGACAGCGCGTCGGCGTGATCAATGACATCATCGTCGCACCCGACAAATCGGTTTCGTTCGCGATCATCGCGGCGAACAAGTTTCTCGGCGTGGCGCGTCACGACGTCGCGATTCCCATCGAGCAACTCGACGTGAAGAACGGCCAGTTCGTGCTCGCGGGCGCGACCAAGGACGCGATCAAGGCGCTACCCGAATTCCAGTACAACAAGGTGAAGGCCACGCCCAAGCCGCGCGCGGAATTCGAGCATCACTGATCGAGCCATCGGAGGCGGCCAGCGTGCCGCCTCTCTACTTCATGCCAACCGGAGCCCGCCGATGTTCAGCGCCCTCATGCTCGACAAACAGGACGACCGCACCGTCGTGTCCATTCGGTCGATCGACGAATCCAGCCTTGCAACATCCGGCGATGGCGACGTGCTCGTGCGCGTCGAATTCTCCACGCTCAACTACAAGGACGGACTCGCGATCACCGGCCAAGGCCCGGTCGTGCGCAAGTGGCCGATGGTGCCGGGCATCGACTTCGCGGGCGTCGTCGAAACGAGCTCGCATCCGGACTACCAGCCCGGCGACAAGGTCGTGCTCAACGGCTGGGGCGCGGGCGAAACGCATTGGGGCGGACTCGCGCAGAAGGCGCGCGTGCCGGGCGATCATCTGATCGCGCTGCCGGCGAACATCACGACGCGCCAGGCGATGGCCGTCGGCACCGCGGGCTATACCGCGATGTTGTGCGTGCAGGCGCTGGAAAAGCACGGCGTCGGCGCGAAAGACGGCGACGTGCTCGTGACCGGCGCGAACGGCGGCGTCGGCAGCTTCGCCGTCGCGATTCTGGCGAAGCGCGGCTATCGCGTGATTGCGTCGACGGGACGTCCCGAGGAAGCCGACCGGCTGCGCGCGCTGGGCGCGGCGGATATCGTCGAGCGCGCGACGCTGTCCGAGCCGGGCAAGCCGCTGCAAAAAGAACGCTGGGCCGCGGCGGTCGATTGCGTCGGCAGCCATACGCTCGCCAACGTCTGCGCGAGCCTGCGCTATGGCGGCGCGGTCGCCGCGTGCGGTCTCGCGCAAGGCATGGATCTGCCCGCGACGGTCGCGCCGTTCATCCTGCGCGGCGTCGCGCTGCTGGGCGTGGACAGCGTCTATGTGCCGCGCGCGCGGCGCATCGCGGCATGGAAAGCGATTGCCGACGAAGTGCCGGTCGCGACCATCGAGAGCGTCGCGACGTCCATTGCGCTCGCCGACGCGCCCGAAGCCGCCGCGCGTCTGTTACGCGGCGAGATCAAGGGGCGCGTGATCGTCGACGTCAACGCCTGAAGCGTCAGATGGCGCTCCAGCCTTTGTCGGCCGTGACCGGCTTGGCCACGCGCGGCGCGGACTTTGCAACCGGCGCGCGTGGCGCAATCGGCGCAAGCGCCGCCCCTTCCATCTTGAAAAAGGCCACGGCTTCGTTGAGCCTGCGCCCCTGATCTTCGAGCGACGAGGCCGCAGCCGCCGCTTCTTCGACGAGCGCTGCGTTCTGCTGCGTGACTTCGTCCATCTGCGTGATCGCCTGATTCACCTGCTCGATGCCGCGTCCCTGCTCCGCCGACGCCGCCGCGATCTCCTGCATGATGTCCGTCACGCGCGCGACGGCCTGCGTGACTTCGGCCATCGTGGTGCCGGCTTCGTCCGCGAGCACAGCGCCGTCGCGCACCTTGGTCGTCGAATCCGCGATCAGTTCCTTGATCTCCTTCGCCGCCGTCGACGAACGCTGCGCGAGGCTGCGCACTTCGCTCGCGACGACTGCGAAGCCGCGGCCCTGCTCGCCCGCGCGCGCGGCCTCGACCGCCGCGTTGAGCGCAAGAATATTGGTCTGGAACGCGATGCCTTCGATGATCCCGGTGATCTCCGCGATCTTTCCCGAGCTGTCGCTGATGCCGTTCATCGTGTCGACCACGCGGCCGACGACATCGCTGCCCTTCTTCGCGATATCCGACGCGTTCGACGCCAGCGCGCTTGCCTGCTGCGCGTTCTCGGCGTTCTGACGCACCGTCGACGTGAGTTCTTCCATGCTCGCCGCCGTCTCTTCGAGCGAAGCGGCCTGCTCTTCGGTGCGCTGGCTCAGATCGGTGTTGCCCGACGCGAGCTCCTTCGCCGCGCCGCCCACCGCGCCGCTGCTTTCGCGCACGCGGACGACGGTTTCGGTGAGGCGCGTGTTCATCGTGGCGAGCGCGCGCAGCAGGTCGCCGGTTTCGTCCTTCCGCTGCGCGACGATGCGGCTCGTCAGATCGCCGCGCGCCACCGTCTGCGCGATGCTGACCGCCTCGCCGATCGGCGTCGTGATCGAGCGCGTGACCGCGATGCCCGCGCCGGCCGCGAAGAGCGCCGCCACCGCGCACAACGCGATCAGCACGTTGCGCTGTGCGTGGTAGCTGGCCTCGTCGGCGCGCACGATTTCTTCGCGGCGCGCGGCGGTGTAGGTCGCGTAGTCGTCGGTGGCTTTCACGAGTTGCGCGAGCAGCGGGCGGCACTGCTCGTCCAGCTTGACGACCGCCTCTTCGTGCCGGCCCGCGAGCGCGGTGGCGACGATATCCGCCGCCACCGGCCCGTACAGCGCCTCGACACGCGCCATCTCGGCGACGAGGCTCTTCGCCTTCTCGCTCGCATCGGTCGCGGCGGCGATCATGTCCTGCAAACGCTTCAGCCGCGTCTGCACGTCCTCGTGCGCGCGCGTGACTTCGGCTTTCTCGAGCTCGACATCGGCGGGCTTCGTGACGAGCACGAGATTGCGCGCGGCAATCGCGCGGCGATCGACGGCCGTGCGGATCTGCGCGGCGACATCGGCCCGTGCATTGATGCCGTTCACGTAATCGGCGAAGCTCTCCGTCGCATTGGACAGCGCGCGCAGCGACATGCCTGCAACCAGCACGACCAGTACAGCCAGAATGCCGAATCCTGCGATCAACTTGTTCTTGATCGCGATGTTCTCGAGGTTCATGTTGTGGGTTCTCTCAGGTCTGTTCGACAGATAAACGGCGCCATCGCGTTTCGCTTTGCGCGGCATCCTGCACCGCACGGGCAAACGTCTGCCCGCAGGTCGGATTGGGCGCTCTACTGCTGATTACGGCGGGCGTGCTTTCGTCTGAAGGGTAAAAAATTCGGACGGTCCGCATTTTGTGCGATCCGCGCGGTCGGAACGGCCGGTTTCGCTTCGGTAATTGCCTACCTGCATCGGTGATCGGCGATACTGAACGCTCGTGCCCGCTTACGTTCAATTCACCCTCGCGCTCCGATGCCCGATTTCCTCGACTACCGCACGCCCCAATTCGAAGCCGCGCTCGCGGCGCTTCCCGCTGCGCCCACCACGAACCTCGCCGTCGACGAAGCCTACTGGCACGCGGTGCGCGGCCTGTGGCATCACTCCGACGCGCTGATCAATCTGGAAAACGGCTTCTGGGGCGCGATGACCGAGCCGGTCAAAGCAATGTTCCAGCACTGGACCGAGCGCGTGAATCGCGAAACGACGCTTTTCATCCGGCCGCATCTGATGACGCTGTACCAAGGCTTGCGCGAGCGTCTCGCGGCGGCGATGGGCTGCGCGGTCGAGGAAATCGAATTGACGCGCAACGCAACCGAGGCGCTGCTCGCGCTCATCAGCGGCTACAACCGGCTGGCGCCGGGCGACACCGTGCTTTACAGCGATCTCGAGTACCCGTGCGGCAAGGACGCGATGGAATGGCTGCGCGAGCGGCGCGGCGTGACGCCGGTGCGGATCGTGATACCCGAACCCGCGACGCGCGAAGCCGTGCTCGAAACGTATTCGAAGGCGTTGCGCGAGCATCCGCGCACGCGGCTCGTGCTGCTCTCGCACGTGTGCTTCGCAACGGGTCTTGTGCTGCCCGTCGCGGACATATCGGCGATGGCGAAGGATGCGGGCGCCGACGTGATCGTCGACGCGGCGCATTCGTGGGGCCAGCTCGATTTCGACGTGCCCGATCTGAACGCGCCGTTCGCCGCGCTGAATCTGCACAAGTGGATCGGCGCGCCGCTCGGCTGTGGCGCGATCTATATCCGCCGTGGCCATGTCGCGTCGATCGACCCGTATTTCGGCGACCGCACCTGGCCCGCCGACGACATCCGCGCGCGCGTGCACACCGGCTCGCCGAACTTCGCCGCGTGGTTCACGCTGCCGGCCGCGCTCGACGTGCACCGGCGCATCGGCGCGAAGGCGAAGGAGATGCGTCTGCGGGCGTTGCGCGACGCGTGGGCGGAACCGGCGCGCGCGCTGCCCGGCGTGCAGATCATGACGCCCGCGGATGCGTCGACGAATTCGTCGATGAGCGCGGGCATCACCGCTTTCCGGCTGAACGGACGCGCGACCAAAGACGCCTGCGACGCGATCGTCGCCGCATTGCGCGAGCGCTTCGGCGTGTTCACCGTCACGCGCCCCGGCCCTGACTCGGGCGAAGTCGTGCGCGTGACGCCCGCGCTGTTCTCGACGATGTCGGACGCGGCGCGTTTGCTCGAAGGCATCGAAACGCTGTCGCGCGAATCGAAATAAGCGTCAGCGCACGTCGAGCCGCTCGATCAGGCGTTCGAGCGCTTCGGAACACGGCGCTTCGATCTTGAGCGCGAGGAGCGCATCGGCGCGTGTCTTGCCGATGTTGATGGCGGCGATCGGCTTGCCGCTCTTCGCGGCCCATTCGCAGAAGCGATAGCCCGAATACACCATCAGCGACGACCCGACGACGAGCATCGCGTCGGCGGCTTCGAGCGAGCGCGCTGCGTCGTCGACGAGCACGCGCGGCACGCTCTCGCCGAAGAACACCACGTCGGGCTTGAGCACGCCGCCGCAGCGCGTGCAGCCGGGCACATCGAACGAGGCGAAGTCCAGATCTTCGATCTGCGCGTCGCCGTCCGGCACTGCGGGCGCCGTGTAACCGACGAAACCCGGATTCGCCGCCTCCAGCATGTTCTGCACCGCCCCGCGCGTGTGCCGCTCGCCGCATTCGATGCAACGCACCCGCCCGATATTGCCGTGCAGCTCGATCACATCGGGATTACCCGCGCGCGTGTGCAGTCCATCGACGTTCTGGGTGACGAGCCGATGCACCCGCGAGCGCGCCGCGAGCGCTCGCAACGCGTGATGCGCGGCGTTCGGCCGGGCCTTCTCGACCACCGGCCAGCCGATCAGACTGCGCGCCCAGTAGCGCCGCCGCGCATAGTCGGAGCCGAGAAAATCTTTCAGCAGGATCGGCGCGCGGCCGGTGCGCTGGCCTTCGCGGTCGCGATAACAGGGGATGCCCGACTCCGTACTGATGCCCGCGCCCGAGAGCACGAAAAGCCGCGGATGCCGTTCGACGAATTCATGAAGCTGCTGCACGTTCCGTCCTTTCTCGCGCGTGGGGTGCGCGTCGTTGTCGTGAAAATATAAGGCGAAACCGCGCGCCGCTGGCCTTACCACTTTTAGAATATTGAAATTGGCTTGACCAAATCGGCGCACCTCGTTAGATTGTCTGACGCCCCACTCCAAAGACACCACGAGACACAAGCATGCTGACCGTCATTTGCGAAACGCCCGGAACCCTGAAAGCCGAACAGCGCGAGAAACCGCAGCGCGGCGAAAACGAAGTGCTGCTGCGCGTGAAGCGCGTCGGCGTGTGCGGCACGGACCTGCACATCTTCACCGGCAATCAGCCGTATCTTTCGTATCCGCGTGTGATGGGCCACGAACTTTCCGGCGTGATCGAGGAAGCGGACCCGGCGAGCGGCCTGAAGGCGGGCGACACCGTCTATGTGATGCCCTATCTGTCGTGCGGCAAGTGCATCGCGTGCCGTCAGGGCAAGACCAACTGCTGCGTAAATATTCAGGTGCTGGGCGTGCATCGCGACGGCGCGTTCACCGAATACCTGAACCTGCCCGCGCAATTCGTGCACAAGGCGGAAGGCGTGACGCTCGATCAGGCCGCGATGGTCGAATTCCTCGCGATCGGCGCGCATGCCGTGCGACGCGCGGACGTGCAGCCGAAACAGCGCGTGCTGGTCGTCGGCGCCGGTCCGATCGGCATGGCGGCCATCACTTTCGCGCGGCTGCGCGGCGCGAACGTCACCGCGCTCGACACGCGCGAAGACCGCCTCGCGTTCTGCAAGCGGGAACTGAAGGCCGACGCGACCGTGCAGATCGGCGAGCATGACAAGGAAGAACTGTCGAAGCTGACGAACGGCGAATTTTTCGATGTCGTCTTCGACGCGACCGGCAACTCACGCGCGATGGAGCGCGGCTTCGAGTTCATCGCGCATGGCGGCAAGTATGTGCTGGTGTCGATCGTGCCGGACCGCATCTCGTTCGCCGATCCCGAGTTTCACAAGCGCGAAGCGACATTGCTCGCGAGCCGCAACGCGACGCCCGAGGACTTCGAGACGGTGCTCGCCGCGATGCGCAAAGGCGAAGTGCCGACCGATGCGCTCAACACGCATCGTCTGACGCTCTCCGACGTGCCCGAGCGCTTCTCGTCGCTGCTCGATCCGAAAGCGGGCGTCGTGAAGGCGATCGTCGAGTGTTGATGGATTAGTCAGGGCGCGCCGCGTGCGAAGCGCGGGCGTCCTTGCGCGTCGTGCCACGGCTCGGCGCTCTTGCACCAGATTTCATACTGCGGCGGATACAGCCCGGTTTCGTCGAAGATGCCGGTCGGCACTTCGATCTCGTCCACGCCATCGAACGCCAGATAGACGGGCGAACCGCATGTCGGGCAATGATGGCGCTTGCCTGTCGCTGAACTTTCCCACGCCACCGTGCCGCCCGATACATCGAACGCCGCGCGCGTGAAAATTGCGTAGACGCCGAACGGCGCGCCGTGAATGCGCCGGCACGTCATGCAGTGACACAGATTCACTTCCTTCGGCTCGCCCGTGACGCGCACGCGCACTGCGCCGCATGCGCAACCGCCTGCGTGGATCGGCTGAGAGCTCATGCGTCGTTTCTCCCCCCGATCGGCAACGCCCGGCATGATCCGGGCGCTTGCCGGTGATTCATCGCACGAAGTAGCCGCGGTTCGACATGCAGTCGCTGTAGGCGCGCCAGTAGCGCACCATCGGCGGTTCGGGCGGCGGAAGCGGCGGCATTTTCATGTCGCCGCCGTAGATGGCGTCGGATGCGCCGGAAGCCCCGGCCGCAATCGATGCCGGAAGCGTGGGCATGGCCGACGATGCGTCGCGCGGCGCGGAAGCGCCCGCTACCATCGCCGCCGGTGCACCCGACGCCGCGACGGCCGCCGCCGCACCCGATGCCGGCACCGCGGCAGAAGCGCCGTGCGCGCCCGATGCAAGCGCCGGCAACGGCGGCTCGACCGGACGCGGCGGCGTGAGCACGCGTGTTTCGCGCGGCGCGTCGCGCGGTGCGGTCTGCGGCTCGCGCGCCATGTTCACTTTCGTCGTCTGGTTGGCGTAGCCGTAGCAGGCGGCGTTATCGACCGATTGCTGCCATGAGGACTGGCTGCGTCCGGGCACGGTGAGCGGCTGCTGCGCGAAGGCGGCGCCACACGCCGCGAGCAAGGCGATTCCCGCGTAAGTGGAAGGTCTCATTGGCTTGCAGTTCCCCGATGCGGTGTTTTTTGTCGTTGCAGGCCGCACCGCTCACACATATCTCGGCGGCGCGAGTCTGCGCCGGGCCTGCTGCCAAGGATACCGCGACCGCCAAACCGTCCACGCCAGAAGCACTGGCATCTTCCGCCAATTTTTCAGACGTGAGCGGCCCGGCGCACACCCACGGGAAGCCGTGCGTCAGAACTTCATGCCGACGCCGACGCCGATCACCCACGGATCGATCTTCAGCGAGCCGAGATCCGCGCCATTGGCCGACGCGCTGGTACGCATCCAGATCTTCTTCAGGTCCGCGTTGACGAACAGGTTCTTCGCCACTTGCACGTCGACGCCGGCCTGCAGTGCCGGACCGAAGCTGCTGCGCGTGATCGACACCGGCGTGTCGCCGGCCTTCAGCTTGTCGTTGTAGAAGTAGGTGTAGTTCAGACCCGCGCCGACGTACGGACGCACGCGGCCCGCGTGATTGAAGTGATATTGCAGGAGCAGCGTAGGCGGCAACACGCCCACGCCGCCAAGCCCGCCGATATTCGATGTCACCTGATGCCGTGACGTCGCGAGAATCAGTTCCATGCCGATCTGGTCGGTGAACATGTACGTGAAGTCGAGCTCGGGCACGATGGCGTTGTTGACGCCGACGCCGAGCGTGCCCAGCGCGCCGCCCGCCGACACGTCGGGCTGGATGCTGATCGCGCGCAGCCGCACGAGAATGTCGCCCGCGTGAATGCCGTCTATCGAACTGTTCGACGACGTCTCGCCCGCTGCCTGCGCCGTGCCCGCGAACAGCGCCGCGCATGCCATCACGATGGCCCCGAGACCTTTTCTCATTTCTATCTTTCCCACGTTAAAAATGAGAATTGTCCCGTCAGGCCGCCGTTCCGCCTTTGATGGCAGTCAACCGTGCCGTGCGCATGCACACTCGCATGCCGCCCGCTTGCGCGCGGACAAGTAACGTGTTCGAAAGCCGCCGGAAAGCGGGTCCACGCCTTGCTAACTCAAAGGGAAAGTGCAGAACAGATGCGAGGCAGCAGATGAAACCCACACTCGGCACACTCGGGCGCATGGCGGGAATCCTGCTCGGCGGCACGCTAGCCGTCGTGGCAAGCGCGCAGCAGGCGCCGCAGAAACCGAACAAGCTCGACTACGACAGCACGCCCGCGTATTCAGAGAAGAACGTCACGCCGCCCGCGGCCGCCGCCGCGAACGCCAGCGACGCGCTGAAGACGCGCCCCGGCGAAAAGTCCGCGGGCAAAGGCGCAAAGCCCGATCGGCCGAACGGACTCGGCTTCGATGCGGGCGCAAGCGGCATGGGCAAGAAGCAGTAGCGGCGATCAGGCGTCGGAGGGCTTGTCCGGCCACGGCCACGTGGCGTAGCGAGACGGTTTCCTGGACGCAGCCTTGGCGCCCCGCTTCTCCGCGGGCGTTGGAGCGGGAGCGGGAGCGGATGGCTCAGCCTCGTGCGCCGGCGCCGCGCTGACCGCGGTATCGGGCAGATCCTCCCCAAACCACGGCACGTCGTTGCGCCGCTCTGTCACGTACGCATCCCACCCTGGCGCGTTATCCGCGAAGAGATCGTGCTTGACGGTGTTGGCGAGCATCGGGCGATTCAAGGTTTCATCGAGCAGCCCCTTCGGCCACACGAAAAACGCGCCCGTAGCACGGCGGATGAAATCGCGCGGCGTCATCTTGTCGTCGACGAAGCCGAGCAGCGTGAAGCCCGCGAGCGCATCGTTGCCCTTCACCGCATCGCCGATGCTCGCATAATCGTCGGCGCATTGGCTCAGGCAAAACACCGTCTCCAGCACATCGCCAAGATGCAGCAGCAGTGCGCGTCGTTCGTAGGGATCTTGCATGGCGGTCTCTTGTTTCGTCATTCGCTGTTCCGATATGTCGAGGTGGATTCATCGGCGCGCACTGCCGCACGTGCCGCGTTCATCTCGAATTTTAGCGAACCTGCCGTGACACGTCGGCGCGCGAGCGCTCGGATCACTTCGAAAAGCGCGTGCGAAAACTAGACGAGGCCGGAACCCGCGAGCGCCGCGTCGCGGAGTTGCGGGTCGTGCATCGTGCGCCAAAGTTTGAAGCGCGTGAGCGGACCTCGCGGCGCGCGCGCATCGAGCGGCGCGAACGGGTCGTAGCGTTCGGGCAGCGCGATGCGCCTGGAACACAGCGCATAGCCGAACGCGATTGCTCCGATGAGCACGGCGAGCAGCAGCCACGCGACGATGCGTGCGATCACGCCGGCTTATGCGCTATCGGCCGCGTGCGCGGCGTTCACGCGCTCGGCGAGTTTCGCGTCGTAGCTCGAATGCACGTGGACGCGCTTTTTCTCGGGATACGCGTACGCATAAGCCCTGCGCAATGCGAGCGATGCTTCGTGAAAGCCTGACAAGATGAGCTTCTGCTTGTTCGGATAGTTGGCGATATCGCCGACCGCGAAAATGCCGGGCCGCGACGATTCATAGTTCGACGTATCCACTTCGATGCGTCCGCCGCGCACATCGAGATTCCATGTCGCGATCGGCCCGAGCTCTGAGACGAGACCGTAGAGCGCGACGATCTCGTCCACGGGGATATCGCTCGCGCCTTCGATCTGTTTGATGCGCGCGCCGCGCAGCGTGCCATCGGGCGCATCGAGCGATTCGATCATCCCGACGACGAAATCCATCTCGCCGGCATCGACTGCGCGTTTCATCATCGCGACGGAGTTGGCTGCTGCCGAGAAACCGCTGCGCCGATGCACGAGCGTGAGCTTCTTTGCGATGTCCTTCAACGCGAGCGCCCAGTCGAGCGCCGAGTCGCCGCCGCCCGCGACGATGATTTCCTTGTCGGCGAAATCCGCCACGCGCGAGACGCTGTAGTGCACGTGTTTGTCTTCGAGCGCGGCGACTTCGGGCAATTGCAGGCGCTGCGGCACGAAGGCGCCGTTGCCTGCGGCGATGAGAATCGCGGCGGCATCGAAGGTCATGCCGTTTTCAGTCTCGATCGTCCAGCGATGATCGTCTTCGCGCTGCGTGACGGACTGCACGCGCTGATCGAGATGGATGGGCACGTCGAAGGGACGAATCTGTTCGAGCAGACGATCGACGAGCTCGCGCGCGGTGCAGGACGGGATCGCGGGGATATCGTAGATGGGCTTGTCGGGATAGAGCTCGATGCACTGCCCGCCGATGCGCCCGAGCGTATCGACGATCTGGCACGTGAGGCCGATCACGCCGGCTTCGAAGGCGGCGAATAGGCCTACGGGGCCTGCGCCTATGATCAATACGTCGGTTTTTATCGCTTCGCGTTGGGGTTCCATTTCGGGGCTTTTCCGGTTCTTTGCTTTTCAGCATTCTCCGGGCCACGATACAGAAAGCGCTTTGATGGGGCAACGAAGCCCCTTTTGGCTTAGCGGCGATTGGACTCAGGCGCGTGCATCGAAGGCTTTGTCGAAAGCGACGGTTCCGGTCGGAGCGTTTTCTTGAAACGCGATCGCCTGGAAATATTCGGCGGGAACGTCGGGGAGCACGAGTGTGGGTTCTGGCTTGAAACCGAAGCGGCTGTAATAGTCCGGATCGCCGAGTACGACGCAGCCCGCGGCGCCATCGCGCTTCAGATGCGCGAGCGCTTCTTTCACGAGCTCGCTGCCGAAGCCTTCGCGTTGACGCATGGGCGTCACCGAGAGTGGGCCGAGGCCGAACCAGGCGCTTGCGTTTCCCGTGATGGAGACGGGCGAGATCGCGATGTGTCCGACGAGGTCATCGGCTTCCATCGCGACGAGGGACAGGGTCAGGCGTCCTGCACGGCGCAATGCATTGACGATGAAGTGCTCCGTGTGGCTCGAATACGGCATGTCGAGGAAGGCGGCGGCGGTCAGGGATTCGATCGGGGCGATGTCGGAGGGGTGTTCGGGTCGGATTCGTGGGGGTGACTTCATTTCGGATAACTCGGTGGCGAGGTGATGAGACGCGGATTTTAGCGTTCGATTTGGATTTCGCCGGAAAAGACCATCACTTCCCCGCATTCAACTCTCTCGCGTAATACATCGCCGCCGCATCGATCTCCTCAGAAGTCATGTTCCGCGCAACATTGCGCATGACTTCATTGATATCGTTAGTCCGCGTCCCGTTGGCAAACGCGACCAACTGCGCCTTGGTATAGGAAGCAGGCAATCCATCGAGCCAAGGGCTGCCAGCCTTGTTATCGATGCCACCATGACACGCCGCACACGGCGCGATATTGCGCATCGGCGCACCATGCGCGACGATCGGCGGCGCGAGCGAATCGCTCACCTTGCGCTGCGCGGGCGGCCTCGGCAGGCTCGCATAGTAAGCGGCAAGATCCCGCATATCCTGATCCGAAAGATTCATCGCCATCGGCGACATCACCGCATTACTCCGCGCGCCCTTCTGAAAATCGATCAGTTGCTTGTAGATCACCGACGCATACTGCCCCGCGAGATTCGGCGAGTTGGCCTCGCTCATGCCGCGCTCGCCATGACACATTGTGCAGCGCAAGGCCAGCGTCGCGCCGCGCCCGATCGAGTTCGCGTTCACGTCGACGAGCAGTTGCGGCGTGACTTCGACGCTCGTGAGCTTCACCTTCGGCGCCATGATCACCTGGTCGTCCGCGTACCAGCTGCGCGGCACGCCGGCCGCGCTGCAGATCGCGTTCCAGATGCCCGTGAACTGCGCATCGCGCTGCACCGAAGGCAACCACACGAAGCCGATCAGGATCGATACGACCGCAAGGGCGATCGTGCCCACAACGCTGACCGTGAACCAGCGGTTGCGGAACGTGAAGAGGCGTTCGTCGCTCATCGCTGTGCTCCGATCGGCACCGCGGGCACCGCCGTATCGGACCGCGCGATCAGTTGCGCAATCGGAAAGCCGTAGTTGACGAGGGTCAGCCCGATCATCAGCGCGAGCCACAGTGCGAAGCTGTTCAACGCCACCGGCAGGCTGCGCGGCTCGTGCACCGCGCGGCTAAAGCGAAACTCCTCGACCGCGATCTTCGGCGCACGATGCCCCTTGATCAGCACGATGAAGAACAGCACCGCCGACACCACGAGAATGAATCCGCCGATCACCGAAATCACCACCGAAAGCGCCTGCGCCGCAATCTCCGGGTCCTTGTAGTCGTAGAAGGCCATGCGCCGCGGCATCCCCAGAATGCCGACGAAGTGCCACGGAAACGTCAGCACGATCATGCCGACGAACCACAGCCACAACTGCCAGCGCATCAGCTTCACGCTTTGCAATGCACGGCCCGTCAGATGCGGCCACAAGTCATACGCGATCACGAAGTACATGATGACGATCGCGCCCGCGAAAATCAGATGAAAGTGGCCCGTGATCCATTGGGTGTTGTGCACGGTCGAGTCGAGCTGATAGCTCATGTTGATGAGCCCGCCCGCGCCGCCGAAGCCGAGCATCACGAACGAAAACGCGACGGCGAGCATCATCGGGTTGTCCCACGGCAGCGCCTTGATCCAGCCGAACGGCCCCTTGCCGCCGCGCAGCCGCGCCGCGATCTCCACCGACGCGCAGATCGTAAAGACCGTCAGGAAAGTCGGCACGGCGACGAGCGCGGTGAACACCGAATGCAGGAACTTGAAGCCCGATCCGACTTGCGGATCGGCGAAGAGATGGTGCATGCCGATCGGCATCGACACGACGAGGAACAAAATGAACGAGATGCGCGCCATCGCATCGCTGTAGAGGCGGCCGCCGATGGCGCGCGGAATGATCGTGTAGTACGCGATATACGCCGGCACCAGCCAGAAATAAACGATCGCGTGCAGCGTCCACGAGAAGAAGATGCGCGCGAGGCCGGCATCGATGGTCGTCTTCCAGCCGATCGCCACCGGCAGGATCATGAAGATCACTTCGATCGCCGCGCCCACCGCCGTCCAGCCCCACAGATACGCGCCCGCGACCGTGGCGAACATGGGAAGCGGGATCGTCTTGCCCCGGTTCTCACGCTTCCACGACGCCAGATTCACCGACATCAGCGCGACCCACACCCACGAGCCGACCACCACGAGCACGACGCCGACGTAATAAAAAACGTTGCCGATCATCGGCGGATAGAAGGTGTAGAGCACGGACGCGAGACCCATCGCGACGGGCACGGTCGCCGTCACCGCGCCGATGGCGACGAGCCAGAAACCGAGCCACGCCCAGCGCAGGCCAACGAGCGGACGCTTCAGCGCGAGCTCGCTGACCGCATAGCCGAAGCCCATCGCGACGAGCGTCGGAAACGCATAGCCCATCACGGTGCCGTGCTCCGTCACCGAACGATAGTAAAGCTCCGGATTCTGCAGCCACGGATGCAGCGGGCTGCGCACGAGCATCTGCCATGCGCCGAGCAACAGCGCGACGCCGAAGGCGCCGAACGCCAGCCAGAAATGCGCGAGTACGAGGCGCTTGCTATTTAACACAGGACACTCTCCGCGAATTGGCCGGCAGCGTGTCGGCCATCTGCTTGAATTCGGCGCGATCGACGACCTTCACGTGCGCCCACATGTTCTGATGCCCGGTGCCGCAGAACTCGTGACACGGCATCAAATGCTCGCCGGGCTTGTCGAAGGTCGTCTTGAAGGTCGAGACGTAGCCCGGCTCCAGCATCGAATTGATGTTCGTATTGGTGATGAGAAAGCCGTGCGCGACATCCGAGCTCGTCGCGCGGAACGTGACCGGCACGCCCGCCGGCACGACGAGGCATTGCGGCGTGAACGAGTACTGCTGCGCGACGATGCGCACCGTCACCGAGCCGTCCGCCTCGGGCGCGCTGCCGAGATTGCTTTCGATGAACTCGCCCGACACGTGCAGCGTTTCCGGGCGCACCGTCTCGACGCGCGAAGGCGGCATCATCGCCCAGTGCAGGCCGGTGTAGACGACCATCGCCACCAGCACGACGACGATCGCGAGTACGAGAATCGCCCAGCGCCGTTCGACTCTGTCGGCGACGTCGTGCGAGCTTGGATCAATGGCCATATGCGATGCCTTAATAAACCTTGCGAATCACTGGATCACGCCGCGCGGCAGGAACACGGCGAAGTAAAAGACGAACCAGATGCCGATCACGATCGCGGTCGAGATGCCCGCGAGCGCGATCGCGCCCGACGGGCCGCGCTTCACGATCTCGTCGACCTTCGCGTCTTCCGGCGCGGCTTGCTTCGGGTCTTCGTTCATGGTGTGGTCGATGTTCGAAACAATGCTCAAAAGCGATGCTCAATAAAGTGGCGCCGAACGCAATTCGTTGACTTCCTTCACCGTGACCGGCGTGCCGCGATTGCCCCACGCGGTGCGGATATACGTGACCACCGCGGCGACTTCGACATCGGAAAGCGACTGCGCGAAAGGCGGCATGCCGTAAGGCTTCGGGTTCTTGAACGTGCCCGGCGGATAGCCGCCGTTCAGCACCATGCGGATCGGGTTCACGGCCGAATTCATCACGATCGACTGGTTGTTCGCGAGCGGCGGGAAATCGGGCGGCTTGCCCTGGCCCTGCGTTGCGTGACACTCGGCGCACTGCGCGTCGTAGATTTTCTTGCCGAGCGGCGAGAGACTCGTCTTCTGCTCGACGACCGCCTGGCTCGGCGGGCTGGACTTGTCGCCGGAGCGCGCGGGCAGCGCCTTCAGATAGACGGCCATCGCGCGCACGTCTCCTTCGGTCAGATATTGCAGGCTGTCGTAAACAACTTCGGCCATCGGTCCGTACACCGCGCCGCGATTGCTCACGCCCGCGTGCAGCAGTCCGACGATTTCGTCGATGCTCCAGTCGCCGAGACCCGCTTCCTTGTTCGACGTGAGCGACGGCGCATACCAGTTCTGAATCGGGATCAGGCCGCCTTCGAACGCCTTCGAGGTCACGTTGCCGCCGAGCGCGTTGATCGCGGTATGGCACATCGAGCAATGCCCCAGACCTTCGACGAGATACGCGCCGCGATTCCATTCCACCGATTGCTTCGGATCGGGCTCGTATTCGCCCTGCTTGAAGAACAGCGAGCGCCAGCCGAGCAGCAGTTGCCGCTTGTTGAACGGAAAGCGCAGTTCATGCGGCCGGTTCGGCTGATGCACGGCCGGCGTGGACATCAGGAACGCGTAGATGGCGTCCGAGTCCGCGCGCGTCACCTTCGTGTAGGACGCGAAGGGCATCGCCGGATAGAGCAGCGAGCCGTCGCGCGACTTGCCGGTGTGCATCATTGCGTAGAACTCGTCGGCGGTCCATCGGCCCAGGCCCGTCTCCTTGTCCGAGGAGATGTTCGGCGTATACAGCGTGCCGAAGGGCGTGTCCATCGGACGGCCGCCGCCGAAGGTCTTGCCCGCGGGTAGCGTGTGGCACGCGATGCAATCGCCCGCGCGCGCGAGATATTCCCCGCGCTTGACGGTGGCCGGGTCCGCGCCCTGCGCCACGGCCTGCCCGATGGGCGCGGCGCACGCCGCCATGAAGACCGCGACGGTCAGCGCTCGGAGATGTCGAAATCGGAGCACGTCGGTCCTCGGTTAGTTGTGAACGCTGCCGCACGCGAGCGGCATCTTGAACGAGCCGGCGGCGACGGGCACCGGATTGGCCGGCGCCGGCAGCGACGCGAGATAGGCGGCGATCGCAGTGATGTCGCGCTCGGACAGCAGCTTCGCGACCTGTCCCATGCAGTCGGGCGCGACGGTCGAACGCGTGCCGTAGCGCCAAGCGCCGAGTTGCGCGCTGAGATACTCCGCGTGCAGGCCGAGCAGACCGGGTATCGCGGGCTCCATGCCGGTCATCGACGTCCCGTGGCAGGCGACGCACGCGGGCACCTTCCGTGACGCATCGCCCTTCGTGACGAGCGTCTTGCCGAGATCGAGCGTTTTCGCATCGACGGTGACGGCGGCGGGCGGTGGAAACGGCGGACGCTCGCCCGCGAAGTAGTCGGCGATCTGCTTCAGATACGGGTCCGGCAGATACGCGAGCAGGTAGTTCATCGGCGGATACTTGCGCCGGCCGTCGCGAAAAGCGAGGAGCTGGTTGTACAGATAGCCGGCAGGCTTGCCGGACAGACGCGGGAAGTAGTCGTTATCGGTGCCCTCGCCGTGCGCGCCGTGACAGGCCGCACAGCCCATCACGCGGGCCTGCATCGTGTCCGGCGCGCGTTCGAGGGGCGCACCGCCCGGGGCGTCCGCCGCCGACGCCGCGATGCCGAAAAAGGCGAAGAGCGCGGAGAACACGAAAGCGCTGCGCTTTGCCACGTTTCGCACGTAACCCCCGTTGTCGATTTGCCGTGTTCGATTTGTCGGGCGCGTGTTGCTCGTACCCAACGCGGTTTTTCAAGGCGCTGCAATGTGCTTGCTGCCGATGGGTTGCGCTTGGCTTTTCTGATCTTAGGAGAGACCGCCCGTTTTTCCTATATTCAGAATTGTCTCAATGCGTCGCGTCGATGCGTGTGACACATGTGATCGTCTTTTGCGTTTGAACAATGAATCGCATTTTTTCGAGACAAGCAACGGCTTTGCTCACTTAAGCCCGAGCCGCCTCGCGAGACGATTGAGATTCGCGCGATCCATGCCGAGCTCGCGCGCGGCCGACGCCCAGTTCTGGTTGTGACGCTTGAGCGCGTCGAGGATCAGCGTGCGCTCATAGGCCGTCACCGCTTCGCGGAAGTCCGCGCCCGGCGCGGGCAGCGGCGACACCGGAGCGGGCGCGAGCGCCGGCGTGCCTGGCGCGCCATCGCCGGACAGCGTGAGATCGGCGGCGGTCAGCGTCAGGATGCGCGGACGCTCCCGATGCGCCGCGAGCGCCTTCAGCGCGCTGCGCCCGATCAGATGCTCCAGTTCGCGCACGTTGCCGGGCCATCGGTACGCGAGCAGCTCGGCCTGCGCGTCGGCGGACAGACGCAGACTCAGCAGCCCGAGACGCGAGCGGTTCTCTTCGAGAAAGTAGCCCGCGAGCAGCAATACATCGCGCCCGCGCTCGCGCAGCGGCGGCACGACGAGCGGATACACCGACAGCCGATGATATAAATCCGCGCGAAAACGACCTTCACGCACCTCCTCGGCGAGATCGCGATTCGTTGCGGCGATCAGCCGCACGTCGACCTTGTGCTCGCTGTCCGAGCCGATGCGCTGCAACTGGCCGTTCTGCAGCACGCGCAGGAGCTTGGCCTGCACGGGCAGCGGCAGTTCGCCGACTTCGTCGAGAAAGAGCGTGCCGCCGTCGGCGAGTTCGAACTTGCCGCGCCGGTCCGACGACGCGCCCGAGAACGCGCCGCGCACATGCCCGAACAGTTCGCTCTCGACGAGCGTATCGGGCAGCGCCGCGCAGTTCAGGCTGATGAGCGGCTTGTCGGCGCGCGGCGACAGCGCATGGATCTCGCTCGCGACGAGTTCCTTGCCGACGCCCGTTTCCCCCGTGACGAGCACCGTCAGATCGCTCGACGCGACGATCGCGATCTCTTCCTGCAAACGGTTGTGCGGCGCGCTGCTGCCGATCATCTCGCGCCGACGCGGGCCGCTCGCCTGCCGATACACCTCCGCGCGCTGGCGCTCGGCCTCGCTCGTGCGCGCGAGCGTATCAATGCGCTCGGCCACGCTCACGGTCGCCGCCGCGAGACTCAGAAACGCCTGCAGCGACGCCATGTCGATGCCATCGAAACGCGCGGGATCGAGCGCGTCGAGCGTGAGCAGCCCCCACGCGCGCCCGTGAATGACGAGCGGGCAGCCCAGGCAATCGTGCACTTCCAGATTGCCGCTGACACCTTTCACGAGGCCGTCGTAGGGATCGGGGAGATCGGAGCTGGCGGCGAAGCGCGTGGGCTCTTCGCGGGCGAGGATGCGCGCGAATCGCGGATGCTCGCTCACGCGAAAGCGCCGGCCGAGCGTGTCGCTCGAAAGCCCGTCGATGGCGAGCGGCACGAGCGTGTCTCCGTCGAGCCGCAAGAGCGCGGTCGCGTCTCCGGGAAAGAGCGCGCGCAGCGTGTGCAGCAAACGCCTGTAGCGCTCGGTGTCGGGCATCGCGACCGACAGATCCTCGATGAGCGGAACGAGTGCATCCAGCAGCACTCGCGAAGTCATTGCGACTACTTCGGCAGTCTTTTTGACTAGAGTCGAATCGACCATGTTGAGCGTTAAACGATTGATTTATCGACAATTCTACTCTGGCACGGTTCGTGTATAAGATTCTGCCGAAGATTTTCGATGCGGAAGCGCCCCGCTCCCGCCTTCATCACACGAGGAATCGAAAAATGCTGTCAGCAGAACACCGCGCCATCGTCAAGGCAACCGTCCCCCTTCTGGAAAGCGGCGGCGAGGCGCTCACCAGGCACTTCTATAACAAGATGCTCACCGAGTACCCAGAAGTGCGCCCGATGTTCAATCAGGCGCATCAGGCGAGCGGCGCGCAGCAGCGCGCGCTGGCCAACGGCGTGCTGATGTACGCACGGCATATCGACGAACTGGAGAAGCTCGGCGGGCTCGTCGGGCAGATCATCAACAAGCACGTCGCGCTGAACATTCAGCCCGAGCATTATCCGGTCGTCGGACGCTGCCTGCTCGCGTCGATCCGCGAAGTGCTCGGCGAGGAGATCGCCACCGACGCCGTCATCGACGCATGGGCGGCCGCTTACGGCCAGCTCGCCGACCTGCTGATCGGCCTCGAGGAAGGCATTTACAGCGAGCGCGAACAGGCGCCGGGCGGATGGCGCGGCACGCGGCCCTTCGTCGTCGCGCGCAAAGTGAAGGAAAGCGACGAAATCACGTCGTTCTATCTCGTGCCCGAAGACGGCGGCGCGCTGCTAGATTTCCATCCGGGTCAGTACATCGGACTGCGCGTGTTCGTCGACGGCGTGGAACTGCGCCGCAATTACTCGCTGTCGGCTGCGCCCAATGGCCGCGAATATCGCATCAGCGTGAAGCGCGAGGCAAACGGCAAGGTGTCGAACTTCCTGCACGAGAAGGTGCATGAGAGCGATGTGCTCAATCTCTATCCGCCCGCCGGCGATTTCAAGCTCGAAGCCAGCGAAAAGCCGCTCGTGCTGATCAGCGGCGGCGTCGGCATCACGCCCACGCTCGCGATGCTGCACGCCGCGCTAGAAACGAAGCGCCCTGTCCACTTCATCCACTCGGCGCGGCACGGTGGCGTGCATGCGTTCCGCGCGGTCATCGAAGACCTGGCGGCGCGCCATCCGCAGTTGAAGCGCTTCTACTGCTACGAGCACCAGCGCGATGGCGATCATGAAGCGCACGGCATCGGCTTCGTCGATGAAAAGCTGCTCGACACGTGGCTGCCGAAGAACCGCGACGTCGATGCGTACTTCCTCGGACCGAAGGCGTTCATGAAGGCCGTGAAGCGGCATCTGAAGGCGCTCGGCGTGCCCGAGACGCAGAGCCGCTACGAGTTCTTCGGCCCGGCCGCGGCGCTCGATTGATCTTCGCGCGTGACACTGCGCCTCTCGACCCGCGGCGCATTCGCTCCGCGGTTTTTTTGCGCGCGGTGTCCGCGACGAAGGGCTTCGGATCGCGTTTACTGGTTACCTGAAAATCCGCAAAAACGGTCATTTCAAAAAACCACCTCGACACCTAATCTTCTCTTGCCGCGCCGATCTGGCGCACTGTTCGAACCCAGGCAAAGAGGATACGTCGATGCAACCCCGTCTCGATTTCTACAAAGCCAGCCCCGCCGCGATCAAAGCCATGCTCGGCATCGAAGAGCGTATCGGCAAGTCGTCGCTCGAAAAATCGCTGACCGAACTGGTGCGCCTGCGTGCATCGCAGATCAACGGCTGCGCGTTCTGCGTCGACATGCACACGGCGGATGCACGCAAGGGCGGCGAAACGGATCGGCGGCTGGCGACGGTGGTCGTGTGGCGCGAAACGCCGTTCTTCACCGACCGCGAGCGCGCCGCGCTGGAGTGGACCGAAGCGTTGACGCTGGTGTCGCAGGGCCGCGTGCCCGATGCCGTGTGGGAAGCCGTGAAGCCGCATTTCAGCGACGAGGAAATCGTCGACCTGACGCTGCTCGTCAACGCGATCAATAGCTGGAACCGCTTTTCGATCGCGTTTCGCAAAATGCCGGCGTGATGACTTCGTGAGACGTTCTCATGTCGCCGGCGCGGGTTATTTCGTTGCTCGCTCGCGAGTGACGGTTTCATCGTGAGGATGTCATGAAGATCGCAGAACCCAACACCGTTTTCGTCGTGGCGCCGGAGCGGCGGCAGCCGGAACATCGGCGGCGCTTCGCGCCGTTCAATCTTGGCTTCCGGACGTTCTATCTGTGCGGCGCGGCGTTCGGCGCGGTGGCGCTGAGCGTGTGGCTGCTCGTGCTGTCGGGCGTGCCGGTCTTCGGCGGCTATTTGCTGCGCGCGGACCCGATTGGCTGGCACGCGCACGAGATGGTGTTCGGTTTCGCTGCGGCGATCGTCGCCGGGTTTCTGCTGACCGCCGTGCGCGCGCGGACCGGGCACGACACGGCAAAAGGCGCGACGCTCGCCGCGCTCGCGCTACTCTGGCTCGCGGGGCGCGTGCTCGTGTGGAGCGGCCAGGCGCTGCCGGCTGCGATCGTCGATAGCGCGTTCCTGCCCGTCGCCGCGTTCCTGCTGCTGCGCGTGCTCGTGAAAGCGGGCAACCGGCGCAATTACTTCATCGCGGTGGTGCTGCTTGCGTTCGGCGCGCTGAACGCGGCGGCGATATCGCGTGCTACGCGCTCGTGATGGCAGCGGGCGCACTGCGCGTGCTCGGGCCGCTCGCCGCGCCTTCATGGCATTCGACATGGATTTTCGCGGCCGGTATCGGCTGGGTGCTTGCATTCGCGCTCTATGTCGCCGCGTATGCTGCGCCACTCTTCAGGGCGCGCGAGGACGGCAAGCCAGGTTAAGGTGACGACGCTTTTTGACATCGTGACGAGCGCGTTCCGCGAGAATTCGCGCTCGGCTTTCCCTTTCCGATGTCACCATGAAACACCTTCGATTTCTTTGCGCCGCGCGGCGGCGCTCGTCGCCGTATCCCTCACGCTCGGCGGTTGCGGCCTCTTCGGCTGCAACGGCTTTGCGACCAATGGCGGCGGCTTCGGCGGCTGCAGCGTGGGCACGCGGTTCTGAACGTCTTCCCCACCAATGCGGGGCTCGCTTCGTCTATCTCCTGAATATTCGCGGACTCCCCGCGCGAGCCGGGTTGGCCCGCGCGCCGCTCGCGGCCACACTACAGTCACTGGGCAACATCGACATCGACTGGAGATTGGCATGAACGCTCACATCAGTCTGGCTCTGCTCGCTCTCGTATCGCCGGCTTGTGCGCTGGCCTTCGTCGCGCGGATCGCCAGCATCGACGCCCGCATGCCGCGCTTCGCGCATTGCGTCGCTCAGCGCCGCGCATCGAATCCGCGGCGTCATCTGCCTTCGTTTCGCGCGTCGCCGTAGAACGCCCGTCGTGCTGCCTGGATCACGGGGATTAGAGAGCGAGGAGACCACCTGCCGGCGGCACGATAAAATCGCGCATCCGCAATGCGGCGCACACGCCGCATCATCATCAGTCGCAAAAAGCGGAGAGCGCGAGCTCGATAAGTAGAAAACGGGCGACACGCCGGGTCGCCCGCCTCAGCCGTATCACTCCTTCACGATGGGCGTGTACGACATGTCCAGCGATGAAGCACGCGCATGCTTCTGCGTATGCGCATTACGCATCGGCTTCAGCACGAAGATCGCGAGCAACGCCGATACCGCCGCCATCCCCGACGCGAGCATGAACACCGCGTGCCAGCTTCCGGTCATCGTCGTGATGACGCTCGAGAACGGCACCAGCAGCGCGGCCGTGCCCTTCGCCGTATAGAGCAGACCCGCGTTGGTCGCCGCGAACTTCGGACCGAAGGTGTCGCCGCACGTTGCCGGGAAGAGGCTGTAGATCTCACCCCACGCGAAGAACACGATGCCGGTCAGCACGACGAACGCCACCGGATCATGCCCGTACCTCGACAGCGCGACGATGCCCACCGCTTCGATCGCGAACGCGATGAACATCGTGTTCTCCCGTCCGATGCGGTCCGACACCCAGCCGAAGAACGGCCGCGTCAGCCCATTGAGCACGCGGTCGATCGTGAGCGCGAAAGTCAGCGCGGGCAGCGTGAGACCGAGCAGCGACACGGGCGAATCGTGCAGGCCGAAGTCCTTCGCGATCGGCCCGAGCTGCGCGGTCGCCATCAGACCGCCGGCGGCCATCATCACGAACATCAGGTACATGACCCAGAAGATCGGCGACGCCAGCACCTGCTTCGGACTCGCGTTGTAGACCGCGGCCTTGACCGTGCTCTTCACCGTCGCGAGCAATTGCGCGGGCGGTGCGTACAGCGCCATGCCGAGCAGGAACACGATGAGCCCCTGCCCGAGACCGAACCAGAGGAAAGTCGATTCATAGCCGCTCGACTTGATCATGTGCGCGATCGGCACGACGGTCGCCGCCGAGCCCATGCCGAAGCCCGCCGCCGTGATGCCCGCGGCGAGCCCGCGCCGTGCCGGGAACCACTTGAGCGCGTTGCCGACGCACGTGCCGTACACCGCGCCCGCGCCCACACCGCCAACCGCCGCCGCGAAGTACAGCAACGGCAGCGACGACGCCACCGAATTGAGCGCCCACGCGATCGCGCATAGAAGGCCGCCGCCCACGACGACCGGGCGCGGCCCGTACTTGTCGACGAGATAGCCTTCCACTGGCACGAGCCATGTTTCCGTCACGACGAAGATGGTGAAGGCGACCTGAATGGCCGCGCGTCCCCAGTGATACTTCTCGTCGATCGGGTTGACGAAGAGCGTCCAGCCGTACTGCATGTTGGCGATCATCGCCATGCAAATCACGCCGAAAACCAACTGCACCCACGGCGACGCCAGGCGCGACGCCTTGTCTTCGCGGTCCTTCTGGTTCATTCCCATGCCTGTCTCCTTGGCAAATCTGCCTTGTGTAATCGGACGCCGAACGGCGCCTCGCGCAACGCGTTTCCAAGCTGCGCCGCATATACACAGTATGTGATATATCAAGTAAGTCAAGCGAAAGAATTGGCGGGGTTTTCACTGATGCGAGCGGTCGTCGTAAGCACTTGAAAGCTGCAGTGGCCAAGGCTTCGAACAGACAAAAAAAAGCCCGGCAGAGAAAGCCCTGCCGGGCGATGAGCGTGGGCGAGACATGGCAATCCGCAGCACGCCCTCTCTTTATAAATGAAAGTTAAACGTAATGTAAACAGGTATTTTTGTAGGATTTACGCTGCGGTGAATTCGGCGTTTTCTAGAACACGTTGACAGGCACGTTGACCATCAAACGGAACACGTCGCTCGAGCCGTCCGGATAGTACGCGCTGTTGCTGTGATGATGCATGTAGTAGAACTTGACCGACGTGTTCTTGAACTTGCCGTCCGGCACCGTGTAGCTCGGGATCACGCCGAATTCGTAGTGCGTGCCGTGGATCGGCTGACCGTCGATGATGTAATTCGCCGCCTGCGCCGTGCCGCTGTTGGCCATCGCGCTGCCATCGGCACCCCAGCCATAGGCGCTCCACATGGTGAGCTTGAGGCCCGGCACGCCGTACTGCTTCATGTTGAGCGTGTACGAGAGGCTCACTGATTTTTCGTGCGGCTGGTTGTAGTCCACGTCGAGCGAATTCGAGAGATAGTCGCCCGCGGATTGGCCCATGTAGTCGAACGTCTGATCGCTGACGATCTGCTGGAACGCGAACTGCACCGTATGTGCGCCGTGTGTGCCGGCGAGCGCGAGCGAGTAAGCGTTGTTCGTGATCGGGCCTTGCCGCTTGTCGCCGATCGCGCCCGTGTAGTAGTAGTTCAGCGAGCCGGTCCACTGGATGCCCTTCGGATCGCCGATGCTCTGCGTCGCCGTCAGGTAGTACTGCTGCCACACCTCGTTCGCGACGCTGCCGTACAGCGACACGGAGGTATCGTCGCCGTGCGTCCAGTCGCCGCCGAAGTACGTGAACCGCGAGACGTGCGTGCCGCCGTATTCCGTCTTGAGACCGGTGACCGTCGTCATGCCGCGCGCGATCACGCCGTCGACCGTGCCGGCCTTCAGCGTGAGGTTCTTGATTTCGTCGCTTGCGAGTGAGAAGCCGCGATACGTCGGCGGCAACGCGCGGTTGTCGTGCGGCACGAGGAACGGGTTGTCGAAGAGTTGCTGACCGTACTTGAGCACCGTGTTCGACACGCGCGCCTTGACGTCCCACACGCCCGGATAGGCCCACGCGAGCTGATTCGCGCCGCTCGGGTCCACGCTCGACGACACATGCACGCGATTGCCCGCGCCCTGCCCGCCGTTCAGCTTGAACGCGCCGAAGAGCGACACGTCGGCGCCCAGCCCGATCAGTCCTTTCGTATAGCCCGATTCGAATACGGCCTGCGCGCCAAGCACCCACGCGTCTTTCTTGCCCGCGCCCTTGAACTCGTCATGCTCGGTGAAGGAGCGCAACAGCATATTCAAATGCGAATCCTCGATGAAACCCTTCGCCTTCGTCTGATTGCTCACCGGCGCGTCCGCTTCGGTATTCGGCGGAGAATCCGGCGGCGCTTCGGTGTGGCGTGACGGCGGTTGAGTATCGGATTCATCGGCGTGCGCGGCGAACGCGGCGGCCATGACCCCGCTGAACAACAAAATCGATAGCGCGAGTGAACGTTTTTGTTTTATCACGAAAAGATCTCCACTTATTGATTCAACTGCTGACGGCTTTATCGAAACTAAGGATTGCAAAACGCCCTGCTCGCAACGTCGATAAAAACGTCGGGGCATACGGGCTGTCGGGCAAACGGACGAAAGGCGGGGCGGCGCACGGGCCGCCTTGATCTGAAGACGTTATCTATTGCGGGGGCGTTGCTTCCTCGAATGTCATGGGTTTTGAATCAGCGCGGCTGAGCGGTCACGCAAACAGGCACGCCGCCGATGAACCCGCGCCCAGCGTTCGCAACGCCGGCACTTCCTGCGAGCAGCGCGCCTGCGCCATCGGGCAGCGCGTGTGAAACACGCATCCCGAAGGCGGATCAATCGGGCTCGGGATATCGCCCGACAGAATCTGCACGGTCTTGGCGCGCTCCACGGACGGGTCCGGGACCGGAACCGCCGACAGCAACGCGCGCGTGTACGGATGACGCGGCGTGTCGTAGAGCGCGTGCTTGTCGGCGAGCTCCATCACGCGGCCGAGGTACATCACCATCACGCGATCGGAGATGTGGCGCACCACGGCCAGATCGTGCGCGATGAAAATGAGTGCGAGCTTCATCTCCTTTTGCAGCGACTTGAGCAGATTGACGATCTGCGCCTGGATCGACACATCGAGCGCGGACACCGGCTCGTCGCAAATGACGAGCTTCGGCTCGACGATCAACGCGCGCGCAATGCCGATGCGCTGACACTGCCCGCCCGAAAACTCGTGCGGATAGCGGTTGATCATCTGCTCGCGCAGGCCGACCTTGGCCATGATCGCGCGCACGCGCTCATCGGTTTCACGTTTGTTCATACCGGGCCGATGCTCGACGAGCGGCTCCGCGATGATCTGCCCGATCGTCATGCGCGGATCGAGCGACGCGAGCGGGTCCTGAAAGATCATCTGCACGTCGGCGCGCACGCGGTGCCATTCGCGCTTGCCCGCGCCTGACAGCGTCGCGCCCATCCACACGATGTCGCCGCTCGTCGCCGGAATCAGGTTCAGGATCGCGCGCGACAACGTGGACTTGCCGCATCCCGATTCGCCGACGACGCCGAGCGTTTCGCCCGCCTTCAGATCGAAGCTGACGCCCTCGACTGCCTTCAACGTGCGGCGCGGCGCCCACGGCAGACGGTTCTTCGGCTTCACCTGAAAATGCACGCGCATGTCGCGCACGGAAAGAATCGTCGCGTCAGACATGGCTCGTTTCCTTCGTGATCAGATGAACCGGACGATGGCAGGCCCGAAGCCAGCCCGGTCCGACCGCTTTCAGCGCGGGCGCGTCACTACCGCATTCGGCGCTCGCATCGGCGCAGCGTTCGTGGAACGGACAGCCCGCCGGCGGATGCGCCATGTTCGGCGGATTGCCGGGAATGCCGGTGAGTTCGCCGCCTTCGTGATCGAGACGCGGCAGCGCGCGCAGCAAGCCGATGGTGTACGGGTGCGACGGCTTCGAGAACAGCGTGGCCGCGTCGCACTGTTCCATCACGCGGCCGCCGTACATCACCATCACCTTTTCGCACAACCCGGCGACGACGCCCAGATCGTGCGTGATCAGCACGATCGACGTGCCGAAGTCGTGCTGCAAGTTACGCAGCAATTGCAGGATTTGCGCCTGCACGGTGACGTCGAGCGCGGTGGTCGGCTCGTCGGCGAAGAGCACTTCGGGCTCGCACAGCAAGGCCATCGCGATCATCACGCGCTGGCGCATGCCGCCCGACAGCTCGTGCGGATACTGCCCGATGCGGTGCGCCGCTTCGGGAATGCGCACGGCTTCGAGCATCGAGATCGCGCGCTTCGTCGCTTCGCGCCGCGTGACGTTCTTGTGCAGCTCCAGCACTTCGGTCATCTGCCGCTCGATCGTGAGATACGGATTGAGCGAGCTCATCGGATCCTGAAAGATCATCGAGAGGCGATTGCCGCGGATGCGGTTCATCGCCTTGTGTGACATGCCGATGAGATTCTCGCCACGATAAAACGCCTGCCCGCGCGCCCTTCCGTTCGATGCGAGCAGATTCATCATCGCGAGAATGCTCTGGCTCTTGCCCGAGCCGGATTCGCCGACGATGCCGAGCGTCTCGCCCGCTTCCAGCGTGAGATTCACGCCATTGACGGCGCGCACGGCGGCGTCATGCGTCGTGAATTCGACGTGAAGATCCTTGACTTCGAGTAGCGGCATGACTCACCTGTCCTTCGGATCGAGCGCGTCGCGCAGCCCGTCGCCGACAAAGTTGATGCAGTAAAGCGTGATCGACAGGAACGCCGCCGGGAACAGCAAAATCCACGGCGACGACTCCATTACGCCGACGCCGTCCTGGATCAGCACACCCCAGCTCGTCATCGGTTCCTGCACGCCGAGGCCGAGGAACGACAGCACGGACTCCGTGAGAATCACGGCGGGCACGGTGACAGTCGTGTAGATCGCGACGATGCCGAGCAGATTCGGCACCACATGCCGCGCGATGATGCGCCGCGTCGGCACGCCGATCGCGCGCGCCGCCTCGACGTATTCCTTCGAGCGGATCGAGAGCGTCTGGCCGCGCACGACGCGCGCCATGTCCATCCACGAAAAAATCGTGATGGTGATGACGACCAGATAGAACTCGCGGCCGAGCAGCGTGACCATCAGGATCGCGATGAGCAGATACGGAATGGCGTACATCATGTCGACGATACGCATCATCGCGTTGTCGACACGGCCGCCGACGAAGCCCGCGATCGCGCCCCACACGACGCCGAGCGTCACGGATGTCAGCGTGGCGAGCGCTCCTATCATCAGCGATACGCGGCCGCCGATCAGACAGCGCACGAGCAGGTCGCGGCCGGTGTCGTCGGTGCCGAAGAGATGCCAGTTGGCGAGTGTGGGCGGCACGCTCGTCGCGTTCCAGTCGGTGGAATCGAATGCGTTCGGCAAAAGCCACGGTCCGATGATGCACGCCAGCGTAATCAGCACGAGCAAGGCCAGGCTCACGACCGCGGCCTTGTTGCGCAGGAAACGCGCGCGCGCGTCCTGCCACGGACTGCGGCCCGCGACAGCCCTTTCCAGCATGGGAGCAAGAGAAGCAGATTTCATCGCGTGCCCTCTCAGTAGCGAATCTTCGGATCGAGCCACGCGTAGGCGAGATCGACCAGCAGGTTGAGCAGCACGGCCACGACCGTCACGAGCACGACGAGACCGAGCACGAGCGTGTAATCGCGATTGGCCGCGCCGTTCACGATCAGCTTGCCGATGCCCGGCAGCGAGAACACCGACTCGGTGACGACCGCCGCCGTGATCGACGAAATCGCGAGCGGCCCGATCACCGATACGACCGGAATGAGCGTCGGTTTCAGCGCATGGCGCAGCACGATGGTCCGCATCGGCAAACCCTTCGCGCGCGCGGTGCGGATGTAGTTCGTGTTCAGCACTTCGATCAGGCTCGCGCGCGTCACGCGGCCAACCGTGGCGACGTTGATCATCACGAGCAGCGCGACGGGCAGCGCCATGTAGCGCAACTGGAAGTCATTCCAGCCGCCCGCCGGCAGCCACTTCAGCAGGATCGCGAACACGAGGATCAGCACCGGTCCGAGCACGAACGACGGAAACGCATTGCCCGCGTTGCTGACGAGCATCAGCGCGTAGTCCGCGACGCTGTTGCGACGCAGCGCCGCCGCGATGCCGAGCCCGACGCCGATCAGAATCGCGAGCAGCATCGACACGCCGCCGATCGTGAGCGACACCGGCAGCGCGCGCAGCACGAGATCGTTCACGCTCCAGTCGGCGTAGCGGAACGACGCGCCGAGATCGCCGTGCAAGAGGCCATCGAGATAGTAGAGATACTGCTTCCACAACGGCTCGCCGAGGTGATACTTCGCCTGAAGGTTGGCGAGCACTTCGGCGGACACCTTGCGCTCGCCGTCGAACGGACCGCCGGGCGTCGCGTGCAGCAGCAGATAGCAGACCGTGATGACGATCAGCAGCGTCGGCAGCGTGAGCAGCACGCGCCGTAGCGTGTAAGACCACATGAGAAAGGCTCCTTTTCGTCAGTGCTTGACGATGTACAGATCCTTGCTGCCATAGTGATCCATCGGGTTCTTCAGCGAGTATCCGCCGACATAGCTCTTCACGAGACGCGGCAAGCCGTATTGGAGAAGCGGCAGCATCGGATAGTCGTCCATCGCGATCTTCGCGGCCTGCGTCTGCAATTGCGTGCGCTTCGCGAGATCGGTGGTTTCGCCGGCTTCCTTGATGAGTGCGTCGGCCTTCGGGCTGCAACTGAAGTTGTCGTTTTGCTCGGATTTGCACTGCACTAGCGTGAGGAAGGTCGTTGCGTCGTTGTAATCGGCCACCCAGCCGTTGCGCGCGATCTGATAGTCGCCGCCATGACGCTTCTTCAGCAGCACCTTGAACTCCATCGACTCGATGTCCATCGTGAGGCCGAGCTTCGTCTTCCATTCCGACGCGACGAAGATCGCCATCTTCTTGTTGTAGTCGCTCGTGTTCATCGCGAAACGCAGCTTCGTGCCCGGCTTCACGCCCGCCTGTGCGAGCAGCTTCTTCGCTTCCTCGACGCGCTTCGCCATCGGCCACGCAGACCATTCGTAGTTCGACACGTCCGCGCCGCTCACACCCTTCGGCAGCAGGCCATAGAGCGGCGTCTGGCCATCGGCGGTCACGCGCTGCGCGAGCAGATCGCGGTCGATCACCATCGACAACGCCTTGCGCACGCGCACGTCCTTCAACAGCGGATCGCGGTTGTTGAAGCTGTAATAGCGCGTGCCGAGGATCAGCGAGTTGCGGATGTCCTTCGGGAACTGCTGGCTGTATTTCGAGTACGTGCCGGTGGGCAACTGATACGTCATGTCGTTCTCGCCCGACTGGAACATTTTGACGTCGGTGTTCTCGTCCTCGATCGGCAGATAGGTGACCTGCGTCAGTTGAACGTTGGTCTTGTCCCAGTAGCTCGCGTTCTTCGACAGCACGAGCTTGCTGTTGACCTGCCAGTCCTTCAGCTGGAACGCGCCGTTGCTGACGATGTTGCCCGGCTTCGTCCAGTCCTTGCCGAATTTTTCGATGGTCGCGCGATGCACCGGCCCGAGGTTCGGATTCGACATCAGTTCCGGCAGGAACGGCACGGGGCCATCGGTTTTGACTTCGATCGTGCTCGCGTCGATGGCGCGCACGCCGAGCGCGGTGACAGGCTTCTTGCCCGCGACGATATCCGCGCCGTTCAGCAGGAACGTTCCGTACACGCTCGCATATGACGACGCGGTTTTCGGATCGAGGAAGCGCTGGCAACCGTAGACGAAGTCGTTTGCGCTGACGGGATCGCCATTGGACCAGCGGGCGTTCTTGCGCAAATGGAAGATCCAGGTCGTGGCGTCTTTCTGCTCCCATTTCTCCGCCACGCCGGGCACGACGGTTCCGTCCGAGTTCGTCGCGGTCAGGCTTTCGAACAGATCGCGCGCGACATTGGCCGCCACCACGGTTTCCACCAGCGCCGGATCGAGCGTTTCGACCTCGGAGCCGTTGTTGCGCACGAGCTCCTGCTTCGCGGCGAGCGCGACGCCGGACGGCACGATGGCGGCCGTCGCGATCGATGCGTTCAGTGCGGAAAGGGCGAGCAGCGCCGCAGCGGCGGCGAGCTTCGTGCGATGGATCGATGCGTGGGGAACGGCAAAAAACGTCATGGGGAGTCCTCTTTGTTCGTCTCGTTTATCGCTTGCTGGTTTTTGTGGGCATTCGCGGCATTCGCGGTCGTTCGTGCATCGGCTTGTTTATCGCGATCAAGATAAACACACGCGCTGCGAAATTAGCAAAGCTAACAAAAAGCTTTCTGTCAACTGCCGACGCAGTGCGCCGACTGCGCGCTCGCTGCTCACGCCAATCGTTCTTTTCTTACGTGGCAGCTTTCAATCGGCGCTTCAGGCTGGCGGCGAGTATTTCGCATCAATAAGACGGATGCCACTCACATGTGCTTATAGACACTAAATTTTTCGAATAGTCGTTCGAATTGTTGCATCTGCGCACTGTCGGTTCGCGGCGGCCGGTCAGGGATGCGGCAGCAAGTGTCTGTTTCCTATAAGATCGGCGTCGCCGCATCCACATGTTTTAACAGTCGCCTCACAGCCGTCAGCAAGATGATCCGTTTCCGCCAGATCGAGGCTTTTCGCAGCCTCATCATGACCGGCACCAGTGTCGGCGCAGCCAAAAAGCTCCATGTGACCCAGCCCGCGATCAGCCGACTGATCGCCGATCTCGAAGCCGATCTGGGCTTCAGTCTCTTTTCGCGCGTCGGCGGCCGACTGAATCCGACGACGGCGGGCCTGCGTTTCTACAAGTCGGTCGAAGAAAACTTCCTCGGCCTGGAGCGCCTGAAACAGGTTGCCGACATGATTCGCGAGGAAGCCTCCGATGGCCTCACGGTCGCGTGCATGCCCGTGCTCGCGACGACGCTCCTGCCGCCCGTGCTCGCCGATTTCACCGCGCGGCACCCCGGCGTGCCGATCAAGGTCGATTCGGTGAAAGTGCCCGAAGTGCTCGTGAATCTGCAGAACCACAAGGCCGATATCGCGCTGAGCCTTGCGTTTCCCGCGGTCGCTGGCATCGAGGTGGAGACGCTGCTCAAGGTGCCCGCGTCGTGCGCGATGCCGGCCACGCACAGGCTCGCGAAGAAGAAAATCGTCCGTCCGGCCGACTTGCGCGGGGAAAAGCTGATCGGCTGGCTGCCGAACTCGCGCCAACCCTACGAGGCCGAGCAATCGCTCATTTCGTCGACCGAAGACCGGCCGCGCTACACCGTTTTCACCGACACCGCCCACACGCGCTACGCGATGGTCGCGGGCGGGCTAGGCATTTCGATCGTCGAGCCGTTCGCCGCGAAAGTCTGGCGGGCGCACGGCGTGGTCGTGCGGCCGTTCGAGACGGACATCGAATACGAATACGTGCTGTCGTATCCGAGCAGCGGCATCCGCTCGGATCTCGTCGCCTCGTTCCGGGATTCGGTGAAGCGCATCGTCGAGCACTATTCGTTCGACGCCCCGCTGGACGCCGCGGACTAACGCGCGTCCCGCGCCTCGCCACCTCCGGAATTGGCCCGGGCAAACGCGCGTTCGCGCTTCGCTTCATACTCTCGTTTGTTGCGCGCGCTTCAGAACCTCTCCAAGCATCGCCCGTCGCGCGGCGGGCCATCATCCACACGGAGCACTCATGCACGATCTCAAAGGCAAATCGATCCTCATCACCGGCGCGAGCACCGGCATCGGCGCGGCGGCGGCGCGTGCGTTCGCGCAGTACGGCGCCAATGTCGCGGTGCACTACAACAGCTCGAAGGACAAAGCCGAGGAAGTCGCCAGGGACGTGCGCGCGCTCGGCGTCACGGCGATCACGGTCGGCGCCGACGTGCGCGACTCGAAGGCGATCGATGCCGCCGTCGCGCAGACGGTCGATGCCTTCGGCAAGATCGACGTGCTCATCAACAATGCGGGCAGCCTCGTGAAGCGCGAACCGATCGCCTCCGCGAGCGACGAGCTCTTCGACGAGATCATGCACATCAACGCGCGCTCGGTCGTCGCGTTCACGCGCGCGGCGCTGCCGTCGCTGCGCTCGGGCGGCGGCGCCTCGATCATCAACGTGACATCGGTGGCGGCGCGCAACGGCGGCGGGCCAGGCGCGCTGCTGTATGCGGCGTCGAAGGGCTTCGTCAGCACGATCACGAAGGGCATGGCCAAGGAACTGATGCCCGACCGCATCCGCGTGAATGCCGTCGCGCCCGGCGTGATCCAGACGCCGTTTCAGGAGCGCTTCACGACGCCGGAGCAGCTCGAATCGTTCCGCAAGGCGATTCCGATGGGCTTCATCGGCGAGCCCGACGACTGCAGCGGCGCATTCCTTTATCTCGCCTCGGAAGCGATGTCGCGCTACGTGACGGGCCAGATCATCGACGTGAACGGCGGCCAGCTCATGCCTTGAGTCGATGCCCTGCATCGAGGGCCGCATCGCACGTGGTATAAGCACGTAGTTTTTCATCGCACGTAATAAAGGAGAACGCAGGAGATGCTTTTGAAACAAGAACCGCGCTTACGGTCTTTCGCGCTCGGCGCCATTGTGGCGGCGGCGCTCGTCACGGCGGGATTCGTCGACACCGCGCCCGCGCATGCGAAGACGTCCGACGCCCAGCCGCAAGTCTTGACGGCGTCGGCCGTCGCAGTCGCCGACAAATACGCCGCCGACACCGCCGAACAGATCTTCAAGCAGGGCGGCAACGCGGTCGATGCGGCCGTCGCGATCGCTTTCACGCTCGCCGTCACGTATCCGGAAGCGGGCAATATCGGCGGCGGCGGCTTCATGACGCTGTACGTCGACCATCGCCCGTACTTTCTCGACTACCGCGAACGCGCGCCCATGTCCGCGACGCGCAACATGTATCTCGACGAAAAGGGCGAGGTCATCAAGGGCATGAGCCTCGTCGGGCATCGCGCGGTGGGCGTGCCGGGCACCGTCGATGGCATGTGGGAAGCGCAGAAGCGCTTCGGCAAGCTGAAGTGGAAGCAGGTGCTCGCGCCGGCCATCAAGTACGCGCAGGACGGCTTCGTCGTCGACGATCAACTGATCGCGCGGCGCGACACCGCCGCGAAGGATTTCGCTGGCAAGACCAACTTCGATCTCTACTTCGGCGGCATGAAGGCGGGCCAGGCGTTCAAGCAGCCCGATCTCGCGAACACGCTGCAACGCATCGCCGATAAAGGCGCGAAAGGCTTCTACGAAGGCGAAACCGCCGACCTGATCGCCAGGTCGATGGAAGGCCACGGTCTCATCACGAAACGCGACCTGAAGGACTACAAGGCCGTGTGGCGTCAGCCGATCACCGCGAGCTGGAACGGCTATCGCGTGATCACCGCGCCGCCGCCGAGCTCGGGCGGCGTGGGTCTCGTGCAACTGCTGAAGATGAAAGCGGACCTGAAGGACAAGTTCGCCGGCGTGCCGCTCGATTCCGCGCAGTACATTCATCTCGTCGCGGAGATCGAAAAGCGCGTGTTCGCCGATCGCGCACAGTATCTCGGCGATCCGGACTTCTACAAGGTGCCGGTCGCGCAGCTCATCAACGACGACTACATCCTGAAGCGCGCGCAGGAAGTGAATCCGGACGAGCCTTCGGACACGAAGAGCGTGCAGCCGGGACTCGGCACGTCGATGCCGGAGAAGGCCGAGACGACGCACTTCTCCGTCGTCGACAAGTGGGGCAACGCGGTGTCGAACACGTACACGATCAACGGCTATTTCGGCTCGGGCGTGGTCGCGGAAGGCACGGGCGTCGTGCTCAACGACGAAATGGACGACTTCGCGTCGAAGCCGGGCGTGCCGAACATGTTCGGCGTCGTCGGCAGCGATGCGAACGCCATCGCGCCGAAGAAGCGCCCGCTCTCTTCGATGACGCCGACCATCCTCACGAAAGACGACAAGGTCGCGATGGTGATCGGCACGCCGGGCGGCTCGCGCATCTTCACGTCGATCTTCCAGGTCCTCTCGAACGTCTACGACTTCGAGATGCCGCTGCCCGAAGCCGTGGGCGCGACACGCTTCCATCATCAGTTGCTGCCGCCGAACACGATCTATCAGGAGCCGTATCAACAGCTCGATCCCGAGGTCGTCAAGGCACTGGAAGCGAAGGGCTACACGTTCACGATGCAGGGCTTCAACGGCGACATTCAGGCGATTCGCATCGACGGCGACAAGCCCGAACCGATGTCCGACCCGCGCGGACGCGGCCTGTCGCGCATCATCCGGTAATGCGCCGCACAACGGCGAGCGCGTAAATTAGCGCCCCCGGCCGGACTAAGCGTTTGCCCTAGTCCGGCCTTTTTCCGCTCTTGCGAAAGCCCCGCCCCGTATGGGATTCGCGGCATATAAGCCCTTCGGCATGAGCGGCATGTTTTTCATGGGATTGGACCCCGCGTTCTGTTCCCCTAGTCTCTGTCCTGACCGAGTGCAGCCCTCAACGCGTGTCACTCGGCATCATCCAGAACTACATACGAGACGACCCTGATGACGGACCGAAGTGCGTAACCATGCGCGCACGGTGTTCCGTTTCAGCGTGCTGATAAAGGAGCAGTCATGTTGGAATCCTCCGCCCAGCAACTTGGCGATATCGACATTTCCCCCACCGAACGCGAAGAGCAAAAAGAGGCCGCGAGCGGCGGCTTTCTCGATCGCTACTTCGGCATTTCCAGAACCGGCAGCACCGAGAAACGCGAAGTCGTCGCGGGCATCACGACGTTCCTCGCGATGGTCTATTCCGTGTTCGTCGTGCCGGGCATGCTCGGCAAGGCAGGCTTCGATACGAGCGCGGTGTTCGTCGCCGTGTGTCTCACGACCGCGTTCGGCTCGCTCCTGATGGGCGTATGGGCGCGTCTGCCGATCGCGATCGGCTGCGCGATTTCGCTGACCGCGTTCACCGCCTTCGGCCTCGTGCTCGGCAAGGGGCTTACGCCCGCCATCGCGCTCGGCGCAGTGTTCCTGATGGGCGTCGTCTTCACGGCGATCTCCGTCACCGGCGTGCGCTCGTGGATCCTGCGCAACCTGCCGACGGGCGTCGCGCACGGCACGGGCATCGGCATCGGCCTGTTTCTGCTGCTGATCGCATCGAACGATGTCGGCCTGATCATCAAGAATCCCGCACCCGGCATGCCGGTGTCGCTCGGGCATATCACGGCCTTTCCCGTGCTGATGTCGGTGCTCGGTCTCGCCGCGATCTTCGGCCTGGAGCGCCGGCGCGTGCCGGGCGGCATCCTGCTCGTCGTGATCGGTCTGTCGGCGATCGGCCTGATCTTCGATCCGTCCGTGCGCTTTCATGGCGTGTTCGCGTGGCCAGCGCTGTCGGCGCCGGGCCATTCCTCGCTGATCGGCGCGATGGACATCAAGGGCGCGCTCTCGATGGCCGTGCTGCCGAGCGTGCTCGCCCTCGTCATGACCGCCGTGTTCGACGCGACCGGCACGATCCGCGCGGTTGCGGGCCAGGCAGGCCAGATCGACCAGAACGGGCGCATCGTCAATGGCGGCCGCGCGCTGACCGCGGATTCGCTGAGCTCGATCTTCTCGGCCTGCTTCGGCGGCGCGCCGGCGGCGGCGTATATCGAATCGTCGGTGGGCGTGGCGGCGGGCGCGAAGACGGGCCTCGCGGCGACGGTCGTCGGCGTGCTTTTCCTCGCGGTGATGTTCCTCTCGCCGCTCGCCTCGCTCGTGCCCTCCTACGCGACGGCGCCCGCGCTGATGTACGTCGGTCTCCTGATGCTCGGCAACGTGAGCAAGCTGCATTTCGAGGACACCGTCGACACGATGTCCGGCCTCGTCTGCGCGGTGTATATCGTGCTGTCGGCGAATATTGTGACGGGCATCATGCTCGGCTTCTGCACGCTCGTGATCGGCCGGATCGTCGCGGGCGAATGGCGCAAGCTGAATGTCGGCACGGTGGCGATCGCGGTGGTGCTCGCCGTGTTCTATCTCGGCGGCTGGGCGATCTAGTTATCTCGCGGGAACGGCGCGCTCGTTCGACAGAACGGCGCGCCGTTTTTGCGTTTACTTCATCTCGATGGCGACGCTTCCCGTCTCCAGCAACGACTTGAGATTCGAGAGAATCTTGGGCCAGCCGCCCGACACGGCCTCGATGAACTTGCGGCCTTCGCTCACGTGCGTGACGGTGAGCTTAACGGCGTCGTTGCCATGCCTTTCGATGTCGTAGGTGCAGCGCGACCAGCCTTCGTCCTTCAGATCGTCGCGGAATTCGTTGCGCCACTTCAGCACGAGGCGTTGTCCGGGTTCCGCTTCGAGCACTTCGCCCGAATCCGCGACGCGTCCATCGGAAAACAACATCTTCCACGCGGAGCCTGCGGTCCAGCCGGACTCCTGGTGCATCGCGAACCAGTACTGCTTCTGCCACTCGGGCGTCGTCAGCGCGGCCCAGAGCTTCTCGGGCGTCGTGCGAATGTAGGTGACATAGACAAAGGTTTCGCTAGTCATGATCGTCTCCTTCAAGCGTGCGTTTGAGGTCGGACAGCGCATCCAGGCGCGAAAGCTCGAACTTGCTGATCCAGCGTTGCGCGATCTCGTGGATCGGCACCGGATTGAGAAAATGACGCTTCTCGCGGCCGTGACGCTGCGTCGCCACGAGATTCGCGGCTTCGAGTATCGCGAGATGTTTCGACACGGCCTGGCGCGTCATGCGAAGGCCTTCGCACAGTTCGCCGAGCGTCTGGCCGTTCTCGATATGCAGCCGGTCGAGAAGCTGCCTGCGGCTCGCATCCGCCAGGGCGCGGAAAACCGAATCGTCATCCATGAAGACATTATGCAACCATTTGGTTGCATGTCAAGCGCGCGCGCAACCAGAAACGACGACGCCCCGGAAGCCTGAGGCTTCCGGGGCGTCGATGATGCGCTTAACCGGTGATGCTGATGCTGCTGCGCGCTACTTACTTACGGCGATACGATTCGACGAGGATCTCGCAGTTTTGCAGATGCAGTTGCAGCGCACGGTTCCACTCACGACGCAGCGCAGCCTTGGCGGCGCGCAGCGAGGAACCGAACGAAACGAACAAGGATTGTTGAGCGGTGGTTTTCATGAGCGTCTCGGGGTAAGTAGCTAAGGGATAACCCTCAATATACGCCGATTACGCTGCATTGCAACAACTTGTCAAAAAAGCAACAGGGTATTCCCTAGGTTCGTCGGTCAATCTTGCTGCGGCGCGTCGGGCGCGAGTTGTACGCCCTTTTTGAAGATGAAGCAGCCGTAACCGCGCGTTTCGCCCGTCGCGATGACGCAATAGGCGCTTTTCGCGCGCTCATAGAACGCGAAACGCTCGATCGACGCGAAAGGCACCGCACGGCCTTCGGCGGCGTCGACTTCTCGCCGGGCCTCGCGCTGGACCGCGGGCTGCGCGGCCGCATCGCCGACGACTTCCATGCGTTCGGCAGGATGCTCGACGAACGTATCCAGCGGCAACACCGACAGCACCGCCCGCACCGCGCGCGGCGCGCTCACGCCGTCGAGCCGCAGCACGCGTCCGAGCACGGTCCGGCGCGCGACGGAATCGGAGGGAAAGTTGGCGTCGCAGATGACGACTTCGTCTCCGTGCCCCATCGCGCAGAGGGCGTGAAGAATGTCGGGATTGAGCAGCGGATCGATGTTCTTCAACATGTTTTTTTGTTCTCCATGAGGTAAGACAGGCCGAACCTATGGTACCCGCCGCGGCACGCCTACGGCACGAGCAGGTCGCCCGTGCGCGCGGCGTCTTCGCCCGCGATGCGCGCGACCAGCATTCCCGCCGTGGCGAAGCGTGTCCAGTGGCGCGCGTACAGCACGCCTTCCGTCCGCGCGACGAGCGGCACGAGCTGGTCGTCGAGCGGATCGAGCACGTCGGCGATCGTGTCGCCCGCGCGCACCGCCTCTCCCACTTCCCGTCGATGCAGGATCACGCCCGACACCGGCGCGTGCACGTACTCGCATCCAGCGAGCGGCGTCGCGGGACGGCGCAGCGCGGGCGGCTCGGGCGCGTCGCCCGAAATCATCCCGATATGCGTCAGATAGTCGACGATCGCCTGCGCATCGCGCGCCGCCATTTCATGCGATACGTCGCGCACGCCGCGCAGTTCCAGCGTAACCGGCGTCATGCCCTGCGGAACCGGAAAACGCTCGCCGAACGCGCCGCGCAGATAGCGCCACGCCGATGCACACGCTTCGTCGAACGGCTCGCCGCCGGAGACGTCCGCGAGCAGTTGCGCCTCGCTGCCGAGATAGCGCGCGAGCGGCTCGACCGCAGGCCACGCTTCGGGCGTCGTGTATAGATGCGCGACGGCTTCCCAGTCGCAATGGAGATCGATGACGAGATCCGCGTCGCACGCGAGCTTCATCAGTTCGATGCGTTGCGAGTCGAGCTCGTTAACCGGCATCAGCGCCGCGAAGTGTTCCCGAAGTGCGGCGCGAATGAGCCGCGCGTTGTGCGTCTCATCGTCCATCAGGCGGTGCTTCAGTTCCAGCGCCAGCGCGGGCCCGGCCTCGGGAAAGCGCCGGTTGAAATCCTGGCCCGAACGCATCTCGAAGCGGCCCATCTGCGCGCCGAACCACTGCTGATTGAGCCCCGCCGGATTGGCGACCGGCACGAGCACCACGCGCGCCGCGAGCCGTCCGGCCGCTTCCAGTTCGGTCAAGTGTCGCTTCAGATACCACGCGACGACCATGCCCGGCAGTTCGTCCGCATGCAGCGAGGCCTGAATGTAGACCTTCGGCGATATATCGTCGCCCGGGCCGAACGCGTAGCTCGTGATTGCGCGCCCCGTGCCGAGCGACGCGCAGACGAGCGGATGATGATGAACCTGCATCTTTTCGAAAGCTCTCGTCAAAAAAGAAAGGCACCGCGAACGATGCCTTTCTCGTGCGAACGTGTCAGACGGCGATCACTGGATCGAGATATCGGTCTCGAAGTATTTCGCCATGATGCGCTTGAACGTGCCGTTCTTCCTGATCTCGGCGAACGCGTTGTTCAGGCCGTTCTTCAGATCGGCATCGCCCTTGCGCAGGCCGATGGCCGTGCCCGGACCGATGATCGCCTTGTCTTCGACGATCGTCCCGACGAGCGCGAACGGCTTGCCCTGCGGCTTCTTCAGAAAGCCGATGGCGGCTTGCGCGGCGTCGGTGAACATCGCGTCGATGCGGCCCGCGACGAGATCGGCCTCGACCTGCTCCTGATCGCCGTAAGCCACGACCGTCACGCCCTGCGGCTCCCACTTCACCTTCGCGTAACGTTCCTGCACCGTGCCCTGCTCCACGCCGACGCGCTTGCCCTTGAGCGCCTGCGGCGTCGGCAGGATGCCGGAGCCCGCGCGCGCGACGAGCTGCGCATGCGTGTCGTAGAGCGGATCGGTGAAATCGATCTGCTTGAGGCGCTCTTCGGTGATGCCCATGTCGGACAGCACGGCGTCGAACTTGCGCGCCTTCAGGCCGGGAATCATGCCGTCGAAATTGTTCTCGACCCACACGCACTTGACCTTCATCTGCGCGCAGAGCGCATTGCCGAGGTCGATGTCGAATCCGGCGAGCTTGCCATCGGCCTGCTTGGATTCGAACGGAGGATAGGACGGATCGACGGCGAAACGGATTTGCGTGATCTCTCTGGCTTGCGCGGAAATGGAAACGGCGGCGAGTGCGGCAATGACAGAACACGCAGCGAGCGATGCGGACTTCTTGAATGACATGCTTTTCCTTCGGGACTTTCGATGAGACGGCGAGACAAAGCGCGAGCGAAACGCGCGCAAAACCGCGAATGGTAACAAAAACCCACGATTCAGCGCACGACGTCCATCAAGGCACGACCGAAAGAAACAGGAAAGCCGCGAAGATCACGAGATGCACGACGCCCTGCAGCACCGTCGAGCGGCCCGTGCCGAGCGTGATGACGGACACGAGCAGCGTGAGCGCCAGCATGACGATTTCTTTGTTCGCAAGCCCGAGCGCAATCGGCTGGTCCATGACGATCGACACGACCGCCACCGCCGGAATCGTCAGGCCGATGCTCGCGAGCGCGGAGCCAAGCGCGAGATTCAGGCTCGTTTGCAGACGGTTCAGGCGAGCCGCGCGCAATGCGGCGAGGGCTTCGGGCAATAGCACGAGCGCAGCGATCACGACGCCGACCAGGGCTTCGGGCGCACCCGCCGCCGCGATGCCCGCCTCGACCGCCGGCGACAGCAGCTTCGCGAGCCCGACCACCGACACGAGCGACAGCATCAGAAACACGAGCGCGATCCACGCCTCGCGGCTCGTCGGCGGCGGCGCGTGGAACGCGTCGTCTTCCGCGCGCGCATCGGCGGCGACGGGCGGCGTGAACGGCAGAAAATAATCGCGATGACGGATCGTCTGCACGAACACGAACGTCACGTACAGCACGAGCGAAATCACGCCGACGAAAATCAGTTGCGACGTGGACAGCGCCGGCCCCACGACCGTGCTCGTGAAGTTCGGCAGCACGAGCGTGAGCACGGACAACGCGCAGAGAATCGCGAGCGCCGCGCTCGCGCCTTGCAACTGAAAGTCCTGCACGTGATGCCGCAAGCCGCCGACGAGCAAACTCAGCCCGACGATGCCGCAACCGCAGATCATGATCGCGGCGAACACGGTATCGCGGGGAAGGCCGGCTTTTTCCGGGCCGCCGGAGAGCATCACGGAGACGATCAGCGCGACCTCGATCACGGTGACGGCGACCGCGAGCACCAGCGTGCCGAACGGCTCGCCGACGCGATGCGCGACCACTTCCGCGTGATGCACGGCCGCGAACACCGCGAGCGCGAGCGCGATGGCCGCGAGCGCGATCAGCACGCTGCCGTGAATGACGGAGGCCGCGCCGAGCACGACGAGCGCGAGTATGGGGGTAACGAGGGTCCAGTCCAGCTTGAATTTCATCGGCGCTCCGGGCGGATCGGGTGAATGGGATCGTCGGCTCATGCGATGTGGCCGCAAGATCGCAGCAAAAACGCGCCGAATGCGTCGGACCTGCTCGGGCGGCGCGCGTGCAAGGAAGTTGCCGTGACAAAGGGCCGCAGACCATCGGCATGATAGCGAAAACTCGGCGCGGGGCGCGTTCTCGCGCACGGTTTGCCATCGGGTGAATTATTTAGGCAATTGTCAGGGAATAGGGCTTTAGCGGTCACGAAGGCCGCGTTGCGCGGGTCGTTGAGGGAAAGCGATGTGATCGGGCGGCTTGGCGGGCGACGAGTTCGTCGCGCTGTTGACCGACGCCGGCGGCGACGAAACGCAAGGCGCGCTCGACCGTTTGCGCCATGCGCTGACGGCGAGCGACGCGGTATCGTCGCGCGGCTATCAGATTCGCTTCAGCGTCGGACAGACGCAGTTCGACGCACAGCGGCACGCGTCGATCATCGACCTGCTCGCGTCGAGCGATAGCAAGATGCACGCGCACAAGGCCGCCCGAAAGCACGGCCAAGCGCGCTAGCGCACGTCATGCGCTGCCGCTTTCCCTGAAGTAGAGACGTCGCGGCAAGCCCCATACGATCAGCACCGCCCCGAGCAGGCATGCGAACGCGATCGCATAGAGACCAGGCGTCGCGCTGCCGGTCATCGTCTTCACCTTGCCGACCATGTACGGGCTGATGATGCCGCCGAACTGCCCCACCGAATTAATGAGCGCGATGCCGCTCGCCGCCGCGATGCCGGAGAGAAAGCGCGTCGGCAAAATCCAGAAGAGGCCGAGCGACGTGATGATGCCGGTCGCCGCGATCGTCAGCCCGATCACGAGCATCACCGTGTTGCCCGGAAAGAAGCCGCACAGCACGTAACCGATCGTGCCCGCGAGCGCGCACGCGCCGAGATGCCAGCGGCGTTCGCCGGTTCGGTCGGAATGCCTGCCGATCAGAATCATGCCGATGCCCGCGACCGCGTAGGGCAGCATCGAGATCAGGCCGATCATGAACGGATCGCTCGTGCCCGCAGTCTTCACGAGCTGCGGCATCCAGAAGACGAGGCCGTAGATGCCCATCGCGAGAAAGAGATAGATGAGCGCCATCACGAGCGTGACGGGCTCGCTGAGCGCGGCTTTCAGCGAATGCACTTCGCCGACTTTCGGATCGCTCGCGAGTTGTGCTTTGAGCGCGCGTTTCTCGTCGGCGTCGAGCCATTTCGCGTGATCGACGTCGTCATCGACGAAAGCGAGCACGACGAAGCCCAGCAGCACCGATGGAATGCCTTCGAGCAGAAAGAGCCATTGCCAGCCGGGCATGCCGTTCATGCCATCGCAGAACTTCATGATCGCGCCCGAGAGCGGACTGCCGATGATCCCGCACAGCGCGATCGACGCCATGAAAAACGAATTGATGCGCCCGCGGCGTGAAGACGGAAACCACTTCGTGAAGAAGTACAGCGCGCCCGGCACGAAGCCCGCTTCGAGCGCGCCGATCAGAAAGCGCAGCGCGTAGAACCACGTGTCGGTGCGCACGAACATCATGCACGCCGACGCGATGCCCCACGTGATCATGATGCGCGCAATCCAGCGCTTCGCCCCGACGCGATGCAGAACGATATTGCTTGGTACTTCGAATAAAAAGTATCCGACGAAGAACACGCTTGCGCCGAAGCCGTACATCGCATCGGAGAAGCCAAGCTCGCTTTGCATCTGCAGCTTCGCGAAGCTGATATTGATGCGGTCGAGATACGAAAACACGAAGCATGCGACGAACAGCGGCACGAAGCGCCAGAACACGTTGCGGTAGATCTGGGCGTCGTCGTGCGCGAGTGCGCGCGGGGCGGCGATGGAATCCACGTTTGTCTCCTTTGGTTTTTATTGACCGCGGTATCAGTAAGTCGCGCGCCCTCCCGACAGATCGAATACCGCGCCCGTCGTGAACGAGTTCTCCGACGACACGAGCCACGCGACCATCGACGCGATCTCCTTCACCTCGACGAAGCGCCCGCGCGGAATCTTCGACAGCATGTAGTCGATATGCTCCTGCTTCATCTGCTCGAAGATTTTCGTGCGCGCGGCGGCGGGCGTGACGGCGTTCACCGCGATATCCAGCCCGGCCGTTTCCTTGCCGAGGCTCTTGGTCAGCGCGATCACGCCGGCCTTTGCCGCGCTGTACGCCGACGCGTTCGGGTTGCCTTCCTTGCCCGCGATCGACGCGATATTCACGATGCGTCCATAACCGCGCGCGATCATCGTTTTGACGACCGACTGGTTCACGTGAAAGGCCGCATTCAGATCGACGTCGATCACGCGCGCCCATTCTTCGGGCGCGTAATCGGCAACCGGCGCATTCGCGCCCGCGATGCCCGCGCTGTGCACGAGCACGTCGATCTTGTCGAAGCGCGCGAGCGTGGCCGATGTGGCGCGTGCGACCGCATCGCGATCGGTCAGATCGACGAGCACGGTTTCCACATCGCCGGTCTTCGCCAGTGAAGCGCGCGCTTCGGCCAGCGCGCCTTCATCGCGATCCCACAACGCGACGCGCGCCCCGCCTTCGAGCAGACGCTCCGCCACCGCATAACCGATGCCCTGCGCGCCGCCCGTCACCACGGCCGCGCGATTCGTGAAGTCGTACTGGTTCATGCGTCCACCGTGCGTTGTTCTTGTTCGCCCAGCCCTTCGATGCCGACGCGCATCGTCTGCCCCGCGCGCAGATAGACGGGCTCGGGTTTCTGGCCCATGCCGACGCCCGGCGGCGTGCCCGTCGAGATGACATCGCCCGGTTGCAGGCTCATGAAACGCGATAGATACGAGACGATCTCGCCGACCTTGAAGATCATCGTGCCGGTGTTGCCGTTCTGATAGCGCTTGCCGTCGACTTCGAGCCAGAGCGGCAGCTTGTGCGGATCGGGCACTTCGTCCGTGGTGACGAGCCACGGGCCGATCGGACCGAACGTGTCGCAGCCCTTGCCCTTGTCCCAGGTGCCGCCGCGCTCGATCTGATACTCGCGCTCGGACACGTCGTTGATCACGCAATAACCGGCGACGTGGCTCATCGCGTCGGCTTCGTCGATATACGCGCCGCCCTTGCCGATCACGACGCCCAACTCCACTTCCCAATCGGTCTTTTTCGAGCCACGTGGAATGCGCACGTCGTCGTGCGGGCCGACGACCGCCGACAGCCACTTGTTGAACACGACCGGCTCGGCCGGCACCGGCAGATTCGATTCCGCCGCGTGATCGGCATAGTTCAGCCCGATGCAGATGAACTTGCCGATGCGTCCCACGCACGGCCCGATGCGTTCGCCCGCAGGCACGCTCGGCAACGTCGACGGATCGAGCTTCGAAAGACGCGCGAGCGATTCGGGCAGCAGCGCGTCGCCCGCAATATCGCCGATGACGCCCGACAGGTCGCGGATCGTGCCGCTGGAATCGAGAAGGCCGGGTTTTTCGCGGCCGGGCGCGCCGTATCGCAAGAGCTTCATGAGTCGGGGCTTCCTTGAACAGTTGAACGGAAGCCCACAATGTAGAGAACCACGGCGCGCTTGAATAATGAAAGCTGCGGCACGGGAGATAACTTTGCGTTATCTTCGTGTTCTCCCTGATCAACCGTCGCGCGCATGCTGCCGAACGTCGATTCCATTGCCGCGCGTCTGCGGCTCAAGCAACTGCGTCTCTTGATCGCGCTCGACGATCACGGCTCGCTGCATCGCGCCGCCGATGAAATGGCGCTCACGCAACCCGGCGCGACCAAGGCGCTGCGCGAGATCGAAGCGACGCTCGGCGCGACGCTCTTCACGCGTTCCGCGCAAGGCATCCAGCCCAACGAGCTCGGCCGCTGCGTGATCCGCTATGCGCGGCTGATTCACATGGACGTCGCGCACTTGCGTGAGGAGATGGCGGGCATTCTGCAAGGCACGGGCGGGCGGCTCGCGATCGGCTCGATCACGGGCGCCGTATCGGGCGTGCTCGTCGATGCGCTCGCGCGCCTGCGGGAGCGACAGCCGGCGCTGACCGTCGAAGTGGTCGAGGACACGAGCGCGCGGCTGCTTTCGCTGCTCGATCAGGGACGGCTCGATGTCGCGATCTGCCGCGCCAGCGTCGCGCGGCAGCCCGATCATTACCACTACGTCGAGTTGCGCGACGAACCGCTCGCGATCGTCGCGGGCGTCGCGCATGCACTCGTCGATGCGCCGCGCGTCGATCTCGCCGACCTCGCGTCGAGCCGATGGATCGTCTATCCGGCCATCATGCCGATTCGCAGCCTTTACGAGCGCGAGTTCAAGGAAGCGGGCTTGCCGCTGCCCTTGCATCCGGTCGAAACGGCTTCGACCATCACGACCGTGCTGCTGCTGCAACGCGACCCGACGCTCGTCGCGATGATGCCGCTCGACATGGCGACCTTCCTCGCGGAGCACGGACTCGCGAAGCGGCTCGCCATTGCCGTGCGTTCGCGCACGGAGCCGTACGGCGTCGTGACGCGCAAAGGCGCGGCGCTGCCGGCGCCGGCGCGGCTCGTCATCGAGGAACTGACGCGCGAAAAAAACGCGGACGGGTAACGTGCCCGTCCGCGTCGATACACTGCGCGTGATGTCTGCTTACGACACCAGTTCGGCGTTCAGCGTGATCTTCGTGTTGCCCGCGAAGAGCTTCGAAACCGGGCAGCCTTCCTTCGCGGCCTGCGCGGCTTTGTCGAACGCGGCTTTGTCCGCACCGGGAATCTTCGCCTTGAGGTCGAGCTGGCAAGCGGTGATCGTGAAGCCGTCGCCGTCCTTGTCGAGCGTGACCGTCGATTTCGTTTCGAGGCTCTCGGCCTTCATGCCGGCCTGCTCGAGTTGCAGCGAGAGCGCCATCGTGAAGCAGCCCGCGTGTGCCGCCCCGATCAATTCTTCGGGATTCGTGCCCGGACCTTCCTCGAAACGCGACTTGAAGCCATAGGGCGCCTCGTTGAGCACGCCGGTTTGCGTCGTGATGAAACCCTTGCCGTCCTTGATCCCGCCGCTCCATTTTGCCGATGCTGTCTTTTGCACGAGAGTTCTCCCGAAGATGAAGTGGAATTGCGATGACTGTCGCCCGCGTGAAGCTGTTTGCGAGGCGTGCGCGTCATGACCTGCCGCACGTGCCGTGCCCGCTTCGATAGCCTGAATGGTTTCAGACAAGTGCGCCGTCGAGCATCGTAGCGGAACGCGCGAGCGGACGCAGGGAGTCGGCGAATCGGCCTATGACGTTTGGATGATGACGAGCCGAAAGCCTTGTTCCACGGGGCTTTGCGGCAAGTCATCGCGGTTTTGCTGTTTTCGGGCAACTTCATTCGTATGGTCAAAGACGAACGATTCACTTAGCATCCTTTCACCCGCCGTTTTGACCGATGCGCGATAAGGCGCGGTTCGGTCGTTCGTCAAATGCGGCATCGTCTTTCGCATCTCCTGGCAACCAGCATGAACGCACTACCTCAACCGAAAACGCATCAGATCGTGGATCGCATCAACGCGCTGCAGGCTGCATCGCCGCGCTTCATCGACACGTCGGAAATAACGCCGCTCTCACGCGAATGGAGCGCGATAAGACATGACATCGATCAGCTCATGCGCGTGGACGCATGCGCCGCGTGGGAATTGACGGGATCATGGCGCGCGCTCACCGGCGACGTCGAAGGCGCTGAGGCGGCGTTCACAAATAGCGTGGCGCTCGGGCACACGGGCGTGAATCGAGAGAACTGGATGATCACGCGGCTGAATCTGGGATTGTTCTCCGGCGCGCAGGGTCTGTTTCGCGAGCTGTGCGTGGCGCGGAACCGGAATCTCGCTGAGATCGCACGGTGTGGGTTTCTTGCGGGGGCGATCGGCCGCACGGCCGAATTGATCGAAGGAGCGCGCAACACGGGCGTCGAGCTGGACGATGCGTGGTCCGAGCAAGTAATGGAAGCGCGTTCGATCATGACGGATGCGAACGTCACCGACGAAGACATCGGGAATCGGCTCGATTGCGGAGGCGTCGTGTTGCGGCGGCATGGATATCAGGCTGTCATCGTGCCGCACGTCCTGTCGGTGGAGGGCGTCTGCCGCACCGTGAGTTACAGGCTGCTCGTGCCGCTCCCGTTCGAGCCGGCACACAACATGACTTACGAGATGATTCCCGAGGAAGAGAAGCTGGAGCGTTTCGACCTAAACGCACTTGCTGTCTGGATCGAAGGCGGGCGTCTATGAGCAGCACGGCGGAGGAACTTATCGAATGCGCAACCGCGTTGCTGAGCGATGCGGCAGATGAACCACGGTTTCGGGCCGTCTGCAGCCGGGCGTACTACGGCGCATTCCACGCGGCGCATGCGTTCCACCGGCAACTGCCTGTGCCCGGTACCGTCGGACACGCGCGTGGCAGTCGTGAACAGCTGATCGCGCAACTGGGTAGTCCCATGATCAAACCAGGCGATGAAAAGTACCGGATATCGAAAGCGATCGCCAGCGACTTGGCGCAGTTACGCAATGCACGCGTCATGGCGGACTACCACCTCGACGAGCACGTCGATCACAAACTGGCATCGAAGTCCGCTGAGCTCGCCCTGAACGTTTTAAAGAGCACCACATAACATGGGCCCACCCACCGACCGCATCTCCGAAGACCGCACCCTGCCCGACCGCGCCGATGTCGTCATCGTCGGCGGCGGAATCATCGGCATCAGCACCGCACGTGCGCTCGCCGGCAAAGGCCTGTCCGTCACCGTCTGCGAGAAGGGAACCATCGCCGGCGAGCAGTCGAGCCGCAACTGGGGCTGGTGCCGCGCGACGCATCGCGACTTGCGCGAGCTCGAACTCAGCCTCGAAAGCCTGAAGCTCTGGCGGCGCATCGATGCGGAACTCGGCATCGACACAGGCTTTCGCGAATGCGGCATCCTCTATGCCGCCGACGACGCCAAAGCCCTCGCCGATCACGAAGCCTGGCTCGCGCGCGCCATCGCGCTCGTCGGCCGCGACGCACTCGATTCGCGCATCGTCTCCCCGGACGAAACCGCCTTGCTGATGGCAGGCACCTCGCGGCGTTTCGCCGGCGGCATCTACACGCCGAGCGACGGCCGCGCCGAACCCCAACGCGCCGTGCCCGCGATGGCGGCCGCGCTGCGCGAGCGCGGCGTGAAAGTGCTGACGCCCTGCGCGGTCCGCGGCATCGAGACGAGCGGCGGCGCGATCAGCGGCGTGGTCACCGAATACGGACGGATCGGCTGCGCGAGCGTGGTCGTCGCAGGCGGCGCATGGACGCGCTACTTCGCGGGCAACCTCGGCATCAATGTGCCGCAACTCATGGTGCGTTCGTCGGTCATGCGCACGTCGGAAAGCGACACACGCGACGACGGCCCCGACGTGAGCGCGTGCAATCAGGAAATGGGTTATCGAAAGCGCCTCGACGGCGGCTACACCATCGCCAACGCGTTTCATAGCCATCACGACATCACACCGGACAGCTTTCGCCTCTTCCCCAAGTTCCTGCCAGCGCTGAAGAGTCAAATCGGTTCGATCAAGCTCGGGCTGAACGCGCGCTTCTTCGAGGCGTTGCGCCGGCCGCGCCGCTGGCCGCTCGACCGGCCGACGATCTTCGAAGCCGCTCGCACGCTCGATCCCGCGCCTGTCGAATCGTTCAACCAAGCGGCGCTCAAGGAGTTCCGCGCGCTCTTTCCGGCGCTCGCTCATCTGCGCGTCGAGCAGGCGTGGGCCGGCTACATCGACGTCACGCCCGACGCGGTGCCGGTCATTTCGGGCGTCGAGCGCAGGCCGGGACTCTTCGTCGCGACGGGTTTTTCGGGTCACGGTTTCGGCATCGGGCCGGGTGCGGGCCAGTTGATGGCCGACATCGTCGCGAACGACGCGCCGCTCGTCGATCCACGGGCGTTTCGCCTTTCGCGCTTTTTCGACGGCAGCAAGATCGAGATCGACGGCGGATTTTGACGCATCGGGCGACACGCGCCGGTCGCCTGCACGCGCTAACATACCGCTTTTGCGGCCGTCGCTTTTCGCGGCGGTCGCCTGGTTCGGTCAAACGGCGCGCGTGCGCCGTTCGTTTTGGGGCTCACATGGCATCCACGCCTGTTCTTTACATCGACGTCTGGTCGGACTTCATCTGCCCGTTCTGCTATCTCGAGACGCCCGTGCTCGACCAGTTCCGCAACGCATACGGCGATGCGGTCGAGATCCGCTGGCACGCGTTCGAATTGCGCCCGGAGCCGACGCCCCTGCCCGACCCGAACGGCGAGACGATCGTCGATTCCTGGGAAAATTCGGTGCGCCCGCTCGCGGAGGAGCGCGGCATGACGATGCGTCTGCCCCCGGTCGCGCCGCGCAGCCGCAAGGCCTTCGAAACCGCGATGTTCGCGCGCGAATCGGGCCGCTACGATCTCGTGCATCGCGCGATCTTCAAGGCGTACTTCGAGGAAGGCATCGATATCGGCGACACCGACGCGCTGCTCGATATCGCTGCGGCGTGCGGCATCGATCCGGAGATGCTCGAAGAAGCGCTCGATGACGGCACCTACACCGATCTCGTGATCGAAGACGAAGAGTTCGCAAAAAAGCTGGGCGTGACCGGCGTGCCGTTCGCGGTGCTGTCGCGCGAGCCGGCGCCCGGCCAGGAACCGCCGGCGCCGATCGCCCTGCGCGGCGCCGCGCCGGTCCAGCATTTCGAAGCGGCGGTCGAGCGGCTCTTTCCGGACGGCTTTCCGGGCAACTGACGCCGCTGCCACAAGCTGGCGATGCTAGCTGTGCTCGGCCATGAACGATTTAAGCGCGATACGCTGCGACGGCTCGACCGATTCGAACTCGAGCCCGTAGGCCGCGCTGCCATCGGCCGGATCAATCGCACCGACATGGCGCACGATCGCTATGGTGTCGATCTTCACGTCGACGCCATCGGTCTTGAACTGAAACGACAGACTCAGGCGATCGCCCACGCGCGCGGCCGGATTCGCGGCGATCAGCGACATGCCATAAGGACTGATGTCGCTCACGCGGCCCAGTTGTCGCGCGACGTGCGGCTGGCCATCCGGGGCGAAATGTGCGGCGAGGCGCGTCGGCATCCGCGCGAACTTGCGCGTGCGCAGTCTGCGGATCGCACCCGGCGCCGACAGCACCGCGTAGTTGAACGGCTCGCGGCAGGTGGCGTCGACGGTGCAGGCAAAGCGGAACACGCCCCGCCCCGTGAGCGCGACGAGATCGACCTGTTCGCCGAGCGTCAGGTCGAGCGGATCGAAACCCGTCATCACCGGTTGTGTCACAAAGAGCGAGCGGTCGCCGTTGCGGCGCGGCGCGGAAAACCCGATCACACGGCTCGCATACATGACGGAGCCCGTGCCGCCCGTGCCGCGCAAGCCGACTCGCGCACCGATGGTGAGACCAATATCTTCCAGCGTCAGCGGGCCGTCCCCGAGGTCCGCGTCATCGGACACGCCCGGCGCGGGATCGTGCACCGCACGGTGCGGCTCGAAATGGCGAAACATGAACTCACGCGCCGACGCGTCCGGCACGACGGCGCCCGCATCGAAGAGCAACGCGCCATCGGCGGCCACAACGGGCCATTCGAGCGCGGCGTTCAGCGGTATCTCGGAAGGTTGGAGGCGAACCAGTAACTGGCGCGCCCCTGCGACGGTTTCTTCGGTCATCTTATAGGACGATTCTCAAGCGTTTCCGCAATCGTCGTGCTTGCAGAGGGCGTCGTCAAGAGTCGTACGGCAACTTTTACGTCACCGCACTGATATTTGTTTCGAATTTACGACTCGACCAGCGGCATGCGCGGAACGAGGTTTATGCGCATAAAAGTTCTATCGAGAGAACGCGTTAGCGGATCGTCGCGCCGGATTCGCTCGACGGCGAAGCCGCACGCGACGGCCCGCTCGTCACGCTTTCGATCGCGGCCAGCACTTGCGGCACCTCGGGGGGCGCGCCGTCCTCGCCCACCGAGACTGACCGGCCCGGATCGTTTACACCGAAATGCTCGCGCGAAGTCGCGGCAAACAGCATGACGGTACGGCGCTGCAGCGCATGGGCCAGATGCACGAGCCCGGTGTCGGCGCCGACGACCAGCTCCGACGCGCGAATCCAGTGCGCGCATTCCACGACCGACAGCTTCGGCAGCACGATCGCGCCGGGAACGAGCGCGGCGATCGCTTGCGCTTCGCCCTGCTCGCGTTCCGTGCCCCAAGGAAGCGCGATCGTATAACCGCGCGCGGCGAGCCAGCGGCCGACTTCGCCCCAATGCTCTTTCGGCCACTTTTTCACGTCCGCCGACGTCGCATGGAACAACATCGCGATGCGCGTGCCACGCGGAATATTCAGATCACGCGCGAGCGCGGGCAACTGAATGTTGTAGTCGGGCGTCTCGTCGAATCGATAGCCGAGCGCCTCGGCGACGCTCACTCGCATGCCACGCCACGCATCGGTGAGTGGCCGCGGGCCGAAGCGCGCGTTGTACGCAAAGGCCGCGCCCCGTTCCCCGAGGTCCTTGTTCAGATAGCCAAAGCGCCGCCGTCCCCGCGCGATGAACGCGATGATCGCGCTCTTGTAGACGCCGTGAATGTCGACGATCACGTCGTATTTTTCCGCGCGAAGTTCGCTGATCGATGCAGCGATGTCCTTCAGATCGTTCCAGTTGCGCGCCTTCTTGAACTTGCGCAGCGGCGCGCTCAGCACGCGATCGACGCCCGGATTCCAGCGGATGATGTCGGCAAAGGCAGCGTCCGCGGCCCAGTCGACCTTGACGGACGGAAACGCGCGCCTCAGATCCGCAACGACCGGTAGCGTCTCGACGATATCGCCGAGCGACGTGACTTTGACGATCAGAATTCGCTTCATGAATATTACGGAAATGCTCCGGTACGTGGACGATCCGGAGGACGTCACGTCGCACGGGACAAATGGCCGCGCCCGGAAAACCAGCGATTCTAATGACTTTGAGACGCGCGCGGTATCAGCGTTTGTAAGCGCTGCGGCAAGCGGCAGCGGCGAAGCGGCCGCGCCTCGACGGTTCAGCATAGCCCATTTCGAGATGAAAGACCGGCTCCGCCCGCCGCGATGACGCTCAGAGCGAGCGCGCCGAGAACGTGTCGCACTGGCTGACGTCGCCTGACGACATGCCGCGCCGCAGCCAGCGTTGACGCTGCTCACTCGTGCCGTGCGTGAACGCCTCCGGCACGACGCGCCCCTGCGATTGCTGCTGCAAGCGATCGTCACCGATCGCGGCCGCCGCGTTCAAGCCTTGTTCGAAATCGCCGGGCTCGATCAGCTTCGCGTTCTGTTGCTGCGCGACCGCGGCCCAGACACCGGCGAAGCAATCTGCCTGTAACTCGACACGCACCGACAGCGCGTTGGCCTGTTCCCGCGACATCCGCGAGCGCGCCTGATCGACCTTGCCCATGATGCCGAGCACATTCTGCACGTGATGCCCGACTTCATGCGCGATCACATAAGCCTGCGCGAAGTCGCCGCTAGCGCCGAAGCGGTCACGCAGTTCGCGATAAAACGAGAGATCGATATAGACCTTGCGGTCTCCCGGACAATAGAACGGGCCCATCGCCGTCTGGCCGGTGCCGCACGCGGTCTGCGTCGCGCCGGAGAACATCACGAGCCTGGGCGTCGGATAGTCCTGATTGAACTGCGCGCGGAAGATGTGCTGCCAGGTGCGCTCGGTGTTGCCGAGCACGCGGCGCACGAACACCGCGCCGGCGTCGTTGGCGGGCGGCGCGTTGCTTGGCGCGGCCTGCTGCTGCGGCGCGTTGCCGTGCAGCACCTGCGCGCCGTTGATGATCGTCATCGGATTGATGCCGAAGAAATACGACGCCGGGAGCGCCACGATGATCGTACCGATGCCGATCGATCCGCCGCCGACCCGAAAGCCGCCCCCGCCGCGCCGGTCTTCGACATTGCGACTTTCTGCTTCGTCATCGAGACGCATGATGCTTCTCCTTGCTGCTCGCGCGGTGCGCGCGTTCAAAAAGCCATTATGGTACCCGCCCGGCTCGCACGTCTCGTGCCGGCGCATCGTAAAACTTCTTTCCGCGCCTTCCACGAGTCGGATCGAATAGTGCGGTCGATTGTCGCGAAAGCGCGTGCGCGCTCTTGCCGCACCGCACCATCGATTCATCTCGAAATCATTGGTAAATCAATCTGCTAGCGGTCGCAACGCCTTGAAATTGCGGCATTTCCGCGCAATGCAAAATCCCTGACGCAGCGCAATAGTTCCTCGAAATAGCGCTAAGCTCCGGCCCGTAACACGTCTGATCCGGTACAGGGCAGCCCCCGCTTTCCACTGCGGGCGCGCGTGAATTTCCAAGGCACAAAGTCATCATGCATTCGACTCCCGAAGCACTCGATCTGGCGCGGATCCAGTTCGCGTTCACCGTCTCGTTTCACATCATCTTTCCTGCGCTTTCCATCGGGCTCGCGAGCTTCATCGCGGTCCTCGAAGGCGCCTGGCTCAAAACCGGCAAACCGGTCTTTAACGAACTGTGTCTCTTCTGGTCCAAGGTCTTCGCGGTCGCGTTCGGTATGGGCGTCGTGTCGGGCGTCGTCATGGCGTACGAGTTCGGCACCAACTGGGGCGGATTTTCGACCTTCGCCGGTCCCGTCACCGGGCCGCTGCTCACATACGAAGTGATGACCGCATTCTTTCTCGAAGCGGGCTTCCTCGGCATCATGCTGTTCGGCTGGAACAAGGTCGGTCCGAAGGCGCATTTCGGCGCGACGCTGATGGTCGCGATCGGCACGCTCATCTCGACGTTCTGGATTCTCGCGTCGAATAGCTGGATGCAGACGCCGCAGGGCTTTCGCATCGAAGGCGATCATGTCGTGCCGGTCGACTGGTGGGCGATCATCTTCAATCCGTCGTTCCCGTACCGGCTCGCGCATATGGCGATCGCGGCGTTCATCGTCGCGGCGCTCGTCGTCGCCGCCACCGGCGCGTGGCATTTGCTGAAGGGCCGCCGCGATCCGGCCATCAAGAAGATGTTCTCGATGTCGCTCTGGCTGCTGCTCGCGTTGGCGCCGATTCAGGCGCTCGTCGGCGACGCGCACGGCCTGAACACGCGCGAACATCAGCCGGCGAAGATCGCGGCGATCGAAGGCATCTGGGAGACCGAAAAAGGCGGCACCGCGCTCAATCTCTTCGGCATCCCCGACATGGACGCGGAAACGACCAAGTACGCCGTGTCGATTCCGCATCTCGGCAGCCTGATCCTCACGCATAGCTGGGACGGCGAAATTCGTGGCCTGAAGGAATTTCCGAAGGAAGACCGTCCGAATTCGACGCTCGTGTTCTGGAGCTTTCGCGTGATGGCGGGCCTCGGCGTGCTGATGATCGTGATGTCGTTCGCCGCGTGGTGGCTGCACCGCAAGCGCAGGCTGTTCGAGGCGCGCTGGTTCCATCGCTTCGCGCTCGCGATGGGCCCGACTGGTTTCATCACACTGCTCGCTGGCTGGGTCACGACCGAAGCGGGCCGCCAGCCGTGGGTCGTGTACGGCGTGATGCGCACGGCCGATGCAGTATCGCCCGTCACCGCGCAGCAAGTCGGCGTGTCCCTGCTCGCGTTCGTCATCGTGTACACGATCGTGTTCGGCACCGGCATCTACTACCTGTTGAAGCTGCTGCGTCACGGTCCCGCGCTGCCGGGCTCGCCTGCGCAGGCGGCCGATGGCGCCGCGCGTCGTTCGCTTTCGTTGCCTAACCAGTCCATCGAAGGAGCGTAAGCACATGGACCTGACTCTCGCCTGGGCCGCGATCATCGCGTTCGGCCTGTTCCTTTACGTGGTGCTCGACGGCTTCGACCTCGGCATCGGCATTCTCTTTCCGTTCTTTCCCGACCAGCACGATCGCGACGTGATGATGAACACCGTCGCGCCCGTCTGGGACGGCAACGAGACCTGGCTCGTGCTCGGCGGCGCGGGACTGTTCGCCGCGTTTCCGATGGTCTATTCGACCGTGCTGTCCGCGCTCTATCTGCCGCTCGTGCTGATGCTCGTGTGCCTGATCTTCCGCGGCGTTTCGTTCGAGATCCGCGCGAAGGCGCAGCGCACGAAGCACATGTGGGATCTCGCGTTCATCGGCGGATCGGCGGGCGCGACGTTCTTTCAGGGCGTGGCGCTCGGTGCGTTCCTCGGCGGCATTCCCGTCGCCGATGGCCGCTTTTCCGGCGACGCCTTCGGCTGGTTCTCGCCCTTCTCGATCTTCACGGGCGGCGCGCTCGTCGTCACCTATGCGCTGCTCGGCGCATGCTGGCTGATCGCGAAGACCGAAGGCGACTTGCAGCGGCGCGTGTATCGCGTCGTGTGGCCACTGACGGTGTTGCAGCTCGCGACGATCACGGTCGTCAGCATCTGGACGCCGTTGCAGGATGCGGGCATCGCGTCGCGCTGGTTCGATTCGCCGCTGTTCTATCGCCTGTTGCCGGTGCCGGTGCTCGTTGCGCTCTGCGCGTGGACGATGCGCCGCTCGATTCAGTCGCGCCACGAGAAGCGTCCGTTCGCGGTGGCGCTCGGCTTCGTGCTGCTCGGTTATGCGGGACTCGTCGCGAGCATTTCGCCGCACGAGATTTTCCCGGGCGTTTCGATCTGGGATGCGGCCGCGCCCCGTTCGAGCCAGCTTTTCACGATCGTCGGCGCGGCGGTGATTCTGCCTGTGATCGTCGCGTACACGACGCTAGGCTATTGGGTCTTCAGAGGAAAGGTGCGTCATGGCGAACATCACTACCATTGAGCGCGGGCGCAAGGCCCTCTGGTTCGTAGCCTTGTGGATGGCAGGCGTCGGCGGCGCGATGCTGCTTGCCCTGCCGTTCAAGCTGCTGATCAGGGCGGGCGCGGCGATTCATTGAGCGGGCACGCTCAAAACCACGCCGCCGCGATCACCCCGCTCACGGCGCCGAACCCCATCACCGCCACCGCCACCACCGCCAGCACGCGCGGCGGAAACGACCGCGCGAGCATCGCAAGCGACGGCACGCTGACGGGCGGCAAGGTCATCAGCAGCGCGCCGGCCGGACCGGCCGCCATGCCGAGCGACAGCATCGCCTGAATGATGGGCACCTCGCCCGCCGTCGGAATCACGAAGAGCGTGCCGGCGACTGCAAACGCGACGATCCATAGCAGACCGTTGTCGATGTCCGGACCGATGTGCGGAAAGAGCCACGCGCGCGCCGCGCCGAGCAGCAGCACAAGCACGATGTATTCGGGAATCAGGCGCAAGGCCATGCGCCCGAGAATCCTGATCCAGCGCGAGAACGCCGTGCCCGGCTCGTCCTCCTCGATCAGCTTCGCGAGCGCCTGACGCGATGTCGCCGCCTGCGCCGGCGTCACCATGCGATTCACCGCGTAGCCCAGGCCGAACACCATCAGCACGCCCAGCACGAGGCGCAAGCCGGTCCATTGCCAGCCGAGCACGAAGCCCATGAAAACCAGCGCCGCCGGATTGAGCACGGTATTGCCCAGCCAGAACGCGACGGCGGCGCCCGGCGCCGCCTCACGCGCTCGCAAGCCCGCGACGACCGGCGCCGCGCAGCACGTGCACATCATTCCCGGCAAGGACATCAGTCCACCGTTCACGACGCTGCCGAAGTTGTGCTCGCCGAGCGCCCGCGCAACCCAGCGCGGCGGAATCAGCGCCTGCACCGCGGAGCCGAGCAGGAGGCCGAGCACCATCGCTTGCCAGATTGCTTTGCCGTAGGCCATCGCGTAATCGAGCGCGGCCTGCCACGACGGCTCCGGCGCGCTCGCGGCCGTGCCCATCAGAATGGACTTTCCGATCGAATGCTGGCTCGCCGCGACGAACGCGCGGTTGTAGTACGGAAACCATTTGACATAGAACAGTCCCACGACGGCGATTAGCAGGAACACCATCCAGCCGAGAGCGACGCGTGGTTGTCGGAACGTGGTCATGATTTTTTCTTTGAAGAAGAGAGATTGAATCCGAGTGCGGGCGTCGTTTCGGCGAGCCGCGCGAGCAAGGCTTTCGCCTGATCGACGCTGTCGGCATCGTTCGGACGGAACAGCATGCGCGACGCGTGCGGCAATCCCGTATAGAGCGCCTGGCTGCTGCGTCCGTACGCGGGATCGTAATGCTGGTCGATCAGCTCGGCGAAGAGCGCGGCGCGTGCGTTGTCACGGATCAGGCGATGCCAGTGTTCCACGCGTTCGCGGCTATGCAGCCCGATGAGCTTCGACAACTGCGTCTCGAAAAACGCGGGATCGTCGAAGAGATGCGCGTAATCCTGCAGCAGAAACGCGATGCGGTCCTCGCGGCGCGCTTCCACCTGCACGCACGACGCCGCGTGCAGGCTGTCGAGCACGGCGTCGGGAATCGTGATCGCGCCGATGCGCCGGCCTTCCGCTTCGGCGAAAACCGGTTGCGCCGTATCGAAGCCCGACAGCGCCTGCAACAGCGCGGAATCGAACGCCTTTTGCGACGGCTGCGGACGCCCCGGAAACGCGCCGAGCAGCGATCCGCGATGCGCCGCGAGTCCCTCCAGATCGAGCGTCTGCGCGCCCGCCGCCGAAAGCGCCTGCAACAGCCGCGTCTTGCCGCTTCCTGTGTGGCCGATCAGCACGACATAGCGAAAGCGCCGTGGCAGCGTGCCGAGTCGCTCCATCACGTCGCGCCGGTAGCTCTTGTAGCCGCCGTCGAGCTGACGCGCCTGCCAGCCGATCATGTTGAGCCACGTCGTCATCGAACCGGAGCGCTTGCCGCCGCGCCAGCAATAAATCAGCGGCCGCCAGTTGCGCGGCTTGTCCGCGAAGAGCGTGTCGAGATGATGCGCGATGTTGCGCGCGACCATCGCCGCGCCGACGCGCGTCGCCTCGAACGGCGAGACCTGCTTGTACATCGTCCCGACGATCACGCGTTCCTCATTGTTGAGCACGGGCGCGTTGATCGCGCCGGGAATGTGATCCTCGGCGAATTCGAGCGGTGTGCGGACGTCGACGATTTCATCGAAATCGCGCAGACGGTCGACGGAAACGAGCAGGTTTTTCACGGGCTTGCGGGCGGGCAATGGCTGAATCGAGCGAAAAATTATCGCATGCGGGCGCATTTCGGCTCGTGCGGCGTATTTTTTCGTCCCGATGCGCGATGCGGTTAAAGTGAGCGCATCGAACGTTCGGAGAAGAGCGATGAGCTATCACGAGACGATCGGCGCGCGCCGCTACCGTTTCGACGATCTGAAGACGCTGCTCGCCCGCGCCAGTCCGCGCCGCTCCGGCGACGAGCTCGCGGGCATCGCGGCGGCGACGGAAGAAGAGCGCGTCGCCGCCAAAATGGCGCTCGCGCAGACGCCGCTCGCCGCGTTCCTCGATGAACCGCTCATTCCCTACGAAGACGACGAAGTCACACGGCTCATCGTCGATACGCATTCGCGCGACGCATTCGCGCCGATCGCGCACCTGACGGTCGGCGAGTTCCGCGAATGGCTGCTCGCCGACAGCACCGACACCGCCGCGCTCGAAAGCATCGCGATGGGCGTCACGCCGGAGATGGCCGCCGCCGTCTCCAAGCTCATGCGCAATCAGGACCTGATCCTCGCCGCGAAAAAGCGCCCGGTCGTCACTCGCTTTCGCACGACGATCGGCCTGCCCGGACGCCTGTCGGTGCGGCTGCAGCCGAATCATCCGACCGACGACCCGAAAGGCATCGCCGCGTCGATGCTCGACGGCCTCTTCTACGGCTGCGGCGACGCCGTCATCGGCGTGAATCCCGCCTCCGATTCGCCCGACGCCATCGGCCGCCTGCTCGCGATGATGGACGACTTCCGCCAGCGCTACGACGTGCCCGTGCAATCGTGCGTCCTCACGCACGTCACCAACACGCTCGCCGCGATCGAACGCGGCGCGCCGGTCGATCTCGTGTTTCAGTCGGTCGCGGGCACCGAGCGCGCGAACGCGAGCTTCGGCGTGTCCCTGAAGCTGCTGGAGGAAGCGCACGACGCAGCTTTGTCGCTGAAGCGCGGCACCGTCGGCGATAACGTCATGTACTTCGAGACGGGACAAGGCAGCGCGCTGTCGGCGAACGCGCATCACGGCGTCGATCAGCAGACGTGCGAGGCGCGCGCCTACGCCGTCGCGCGCCGCTTCAGCCCATTGCTGACGAATACGGTGGTCGGCTTCATCGGCCCGGAATATCTCTACGACGGACGGCAGATCATCCGCGCGGGACTCGAAGATCATTTCTGCGGCAAGCTGCTCGGCGTGCCGATGGGCTGCGACATCTGCTACACGAATCACGCCGAAGCCGATTCCGACGACATGGACACGCTGCTCACGCTGCTCGGCGTGGCGAACGTCAACTTCATCATGGGCGTGCCGGGCGCGGACGACGTGATGCTCAACTATCAGAGCACGTCGTTTCATGACGCGCTGTATATCCGCCGCGCGCTGAATCTGAAGCGCGCGCCGGAATTCGAGGCGTGGCTGGCAAAGATGCGCGTCACCGATTCGCACGGCTTCTTGCTTTCCCGCGCCGCCACGCAACCGCTGCTCGACTGGATCGACGCATGATGAAAGATTCCGACCCGTGGACGATGCTCAGGCGCTTCACGAACGCGCGCATCGCGCTGGGCCGGGCGGGCAGCAGTCTGCCGACGGCGCCCCTGCTCGCGTTCGAGCTCGCGCATGCGCAGGCGCGCGACGCCGTGCATCAACCGCTCGATACGGCCGCGCTCGACGCCTCGCTGCGCGCCGCCGGATTCGATACGCTCGCCGTGCAAAGCGCCGCGCCGGATCGCGATCGCTATCTGCGCCGGCCGGATCTGGGCCGCCTGTTGACCGACGAAAGCGCTCAGCGGCTCGCGGCGCATGCGTGCGCGCCCGAGCTCGTCTTCGTAGCCGCCGATGGCTTGTCGGCCTTCGCCGCGCAACGTCATGTCGTGCCGCTGCTCACGCGCGTCCGCACGCAGCTCGAAGGCTGGAACATCGCGCCTGTCGTGATCGCGACGCAGGCGCGCGTCGCGCTGGGCGACCGCATCGGTGAGCTTTTGCGGGCGACGATCGTCGTCGTGATGATCGGCGAGCGGCCGGGCCTCAGCTCGCCCGACAGCCTCGGCCTCTACGTGACCTACGCGCCGCGCGCCGGCCGCCACGACGCGGAACGCAACTGCATCTCGAACGTGCGCCCCGAAGGACTCGATTACGGCGCCGCCGCGTTCAAATTGCTGTGGATTCTGAACGAAGCGCGCAGGCTGAAGCTCACCGGCGTCGGGCTGAAAGATTTGAGCGGCTCGCTGCCCGCGACCGCGACGAACGCCGGCACGCTCGAAGCCTAAACGCGCAACTTGCGATACAAGGTCGTGCGCGATATGCCGAGCGCGCGCGCCGTCGCCGATACGTTGCCGCCGTGCGTCCTGAGCGCCGCCGCGACCGCGCTCGCTTCGATGTCGGAAAGACGCGCGCCGCCCGCGCTTGCTGGCGCAGTTTCCGGCTGAGCGCACTCGCCCAGCTCGTCGACGAAATCGTGCGGCAAATGTTCGACGCGAATATGCGTGTCGTGATCGTCGAGCATCGCGGATGCCGTGCGCAGCACATTGCTCAACTGCCGGAAATTGCCGGGCCACGGATGACGCGCGAAGAGCGCGAGCACATCCTCGCCGATGCTCACGACGCGGCCCGCGAAGCGCTCCTGACGCAATAGCTTGTCGACAACCGCGCGCAGGTCGGTGCGCGCGGCGAGCGGCGGCAGCGTCACGGAAAGACCGTTGATGCGGTAATACAAATCCTCGCGAAACTCGCCTTGCGCCACGCGTTCGCGCAGCTTGCGGTTACTCGCGCAAACGAGCGTGAAATCGACCGGCACCGCACGCGCCGCGCCGAGCGGCTCGACTACGCGCTCCTGCAGCACGCGCAACAAGCGGCTTTGCATCGCGAGAGGCATGTCGCCGATCTCGTCGAGAAACAGCGTGCCGCCGTTCGCCTGCGCGATCTTGCCGATCGCGCCGCGCTTCGCCGCGCCAGTGAATGCGCCCGGCGTGTAACCGAAGAGTTCGGATTCGATCAGCGTTTCGGGCAACGACGCGCAATTCACCGCGACGAACGGCCCCGCGCGGCGTGGCGAATCGCCGTGAATGGCGCGCGCGAGCATTTCCTTGCCCGCGCCCGTTTCTCCGCCGATCAGAATCGGGATGTTCTTGCCGATGACCTTGCGCACGCGCGCGACGATGTCGTTCATCTGCGCATCGCCGGTGCAGAGATCGGCGAGTTTCGACGTCGTCGGCTCACGCACTGGCGCACGCGATATGACCGCCGATGAAGCGCGCCCATGAAAATCCACATTCGCGAACACGACGACGCCGCTATGCAATTCCAGCCTGCAAGGCGCTTCGCCTGCCGAAGCGATCAGCACATCGGCGCGCGCGCCGAACAATGACTCGAGCGTCTGCGAGCGCAAGGCCCCGAGTTCTAGACCGAGCTGAAACTGCGCGCTCCGGTTCGCGCACAAGAGACGCCCGTCGAGGTCGAAGACGGCGATGCCTTCCATCAGCGTGCCGATGAACTCGGGCCGGCTATGAAAGTGGATTCGCAGACCGTCGCCGAACGCGCTCGCGATGAGCCGGTTTTCGATCATCTGGCCGGACATTTTCACGAGCGCCATCGTGTGCTGGTGATAGCCGCGGCGGTCGCCGGTGACATCGAGCACGCCGGAGAGATTGCCGTGCGGATCGAGGATCGGCACGCTCGAACAGGTGAGGAACCGATTGGCGCGCAGATAGTGCTGGTCGCCGTGCACGGTGACGGCGTTGCACTCCGCGATCGTCGTGCCGATAGCGTTGGTGCCCTGATGCGCCTCGCTCCATACCGCGCCCGCGCGCAGTGCGACCTTTTCGGCGCGCGCGAGGAAATCGTCGTCGCCGAGCGAATGCAGGATGAGGCCGCCCGCGTCGGTCAGCGCGATCATGCTGTGCGTGTTCGCTATCTGCGCGTAGAGCGATTCCATCACCGGCAGCGCGTGCGCGAACAACGCGCGGCTTTCATCGAGCTTGACGGCGAGCGCCGCGCCCGACAGCACGGCGTAATCCGGGCGCATCGCCTCGAAGAGGCCGAACGTCGCCGAGCGCTCGTGCGAGTGACGGATGACGTCGCGTTGCTCCGGCCGCAAGGCCGCGCTGATGGCATGCATTGCCTCCTCCTTTTCGCTTCACCGCGGCAGGTTCGGCCGAAGCGCCGCCCGCCGTCGCGTGAATGTCTCCTCGCGGCAATGTAACACCGTCGTTGCGCGCGGGTCGATTCGAGGAAGCGCGGAGTTTCCGCGCGCGACGTTGACACACCGTTGCGCCGCTATAGCACCAGCGAACCCGCCGAAATCGCGACGACCAGGAAGATGACGAAAAGAATCAGGAAAATGAAGAAGCAGATCTTGGCGATCCCCGCCGCGCCGGACGACACGCGCGTAAACCCAAAAAAACCGGCGATGACGGAAATGACCGCAAACAGAATGGCGAGCTTGAGCATGGCAGGTCCGGTTTTGTCGTGACGCCCTCTGCCCTGCAAGCGGCGTGCCTCGATGCCTTTGTTCAAGGCGCGCAGAAGAACTGACGGTTAGTTGCGAGATAGGCGCAAAATAAAAGCGGGCAGCGAACTGCCCGCTTCATCGAAAATTCAGCGCACGCGATTGTCGCTCGCGGCCACGCTCGCGGGCGTTGCCCCCACCGCTGGCGTCCGGCGCGTGCCCAGCCACCCCGCTACCCATTGATGCAGGCGCGGCACGGCGAGCAGTGCCCCAATTGCAATCGCATCGGCGGCGAGTCCCGCGGGCACATTGATCAGCCCGTCGGTCAGCGTGAACAGGATCGAATCGACGGTGAGCGAAATCACCGTGCCCGCGACGAACGACACCATGCCGTCGCGCCCGAGTGCGCCGATAGCAGGCAACCGCCTGGCGATTTCCTTCACGATGCCGTAGCGCGCGAGATTCGCCGCGATCCACGCAACCGCAAGGAAATTGACGACGCGCGGACCGGCCAGATCGCGCTTGAACGCGCTGTCCAGCACGGGCGGCAGCACGAGCAGCTTGTAATACGCCATGCCGGCGATCAGCGCAACGGCGCCCGCGCTCACGATCCAGCCGAAGCGGTTCGCGCTCACACGCTGATAGACGGGCTGGCACCGCGCAAGCACGCCGAGCACATACATCAGTTGCCACGCGGCGGGATTGAAGTCCCAGAGGTTGTCGTCGACGGAAGGCATGTGTTCGCCGATCTGCGGCGCGAACGCCCACAGCGCGAGGCTCAGGCCCAGCAGCAGCCACGGCTTGCTGCGCGCGAGCGGCAGCATGAGCGGCACGGCGAGCGCGTAGAGCGCGTACATCGGCAGGACGGCGGAGAGATACGGCTGGCGCTCGAACGTGAGAATCTGTGCAATCGAAGCGACCGGGTCGGACACGAGCGTGTCGAGATCATGCAGCGCGAGATTCGGCGCATGACCGAAAAACGGCCGCAACAGAAACGATGCGACGAGCATCAGCACGGCCGTGACGACGAACGCGCGATACAGTTCGAACGCGCGCTTCAGGAAGCGCACCCGCGCCGCGCTTTCGGAGCGGCGCGCGGCGAGCGAGACATACGCCGTCGCCGTGGCGAATCCGCCGAGGAACACGAAGACTTCGGCGGCGTCGTTCAGCGCGAACGAATGCAGCGTGAAGCGGGACACCATGCTGCCGCCGATGTGATCGACGACGATGATCAGCAGAACCAGCCCCCGGAAGAAGTCCAGTTCGACGAGACGTTGCGATTTTTGCTGCATGCGGCTTGGCGTGATGTCCTGCTGCGACAGGAAGATTGCTGGCGGCCGTAAAAAAGTACGGCGACGAAGCATTGGAGTTTACCCGTAAATGACGCAGCGCATCATCAGAAGTAGCGCAAATAACCGTTTCAAATCCGGTATTTGTGGTCGGTTTGACGAATTTCGTTGACAGAATTACCGGATTCGCCAGCCGTTCCTGCGGCACGCCAGCGTCTCGCCTCAAGTTTTCAGATTCCTTTCATTTCCCGCACCGATCAGGCTAATATCACGCCCTCACCGTCGCCCCTCTTTCGAACCCATCATGGATTACCTCGTCGCTCTCCTCGCCGATCCTGCCGCCTGGGCCGCCCTCGCGACGCTCGTCGTGATGGAAGTCGTGCTCGGCATCGACAACCTGATCTTCATTTCCATCCTGACCAACAAGCTGCCCGAGGCGCATCGCGAACGCACGCAGCGCATCGGCATCGGGCTCGCGCTCGTGATGCGGCTCGCGCTGCTCGGAACCGTCGCGCTGATCGTGCGGCTCACGACGCCGATCTTCGAAGCGTTCGGCCACGGCTTCTCCTGGCGCGATCTGATCCTGATCGCGGGCGGCGTGTTCCTCGTCTGGAAGGCGACGAGCGAAATCCATCATCACGTCGCGCACGACGCAGACGCGCACGCCGGCTCCGGACCGGCAAAAACCCTGACGCCGCTGTCGGCGATCGGCCAGATCCTGCTGCTCGACCTCGTGTTTTCCATCGACAGCATCGTGACGGCGGTCGGCATGACCGAGCACATTCCGATCATGTTCGTCGCGGTGATCGCCGCGGTGACGGTCATGCTGTTCGCCGCCGGGCCGCTATCGCGCTTCATCGAACGCAACCCGACGATCGTGATGCTCGCGCTCGGTTTCCTGCTCGTGATCGGCATGACGCTGATCGCGGAAGGCTTCGGCTCGCACGTGCCGAAGGGCTATATCTACGCGGCGATGGCGTTCTCGGCGCTCGTGGAGGGTTTGAACATGCTGGCGCGGCGGGCGAAGGGGCGCGCGCCGGCGCATCGGCAGGAATAGCCGGTCAGAACGGCAATTCGCGCTGCGGATCGTCGACGGCCGATGCGGACGCCGCCGGAAGCGGTTGCGCCCGCAGCCAGCGCTCGATCGCATCGACGACATGCCGGCGCTCGGCATCGTCGAGCGCTTTGCCCGCCGCGATTCCGTGCCACTTGGCGAGACACGAGCGGCAGCATGTCGCGGTCGCGTGCTGGGCGATGAACACCGGATGGCCGCGAAACGGCGTCTGTTTGCCGTCGTTCAAAGGCGCCTGCGGCGCGAGCCGCTTGCCGATCAGCTCGTGCGCCTGCGCGACGACCGTGTCGATTCCCTTCTCCCGCAGAACCCTTCCCTCGCGCACGCCGAGCGCGAAGCGCCGCCGGAACGCCGATTTCGCGAGCGCATCGAACACGGTGTCGAGGTCGCGCATGGCGTGATCAGTCCTTCGCGTACAGCGTCGAATCCGCGAAACCGTCGGCGTCGAGCACGCGGCCCACGAGAATCATCGCCGTGCGTTCCATGCCCGCCGCGCGGACTTTCGGCGCGATGTCCGCGAGCGTGCCTTCCACGCGCGTCTCGTCCGGCCAGCTCGCGCGGAACACCACGGCGACCGGACAATCCGCGCCGTAGTGCGGCAGCAGATCCGCGACGATCCGCTCGATATGCCGCACGCCGAGATGGATCGCGAGCGTCGCGCGATGGCGCGCGAGATCCGCGAGGCTTTCTCCGTCCGGCATCGACGTTTTGGTCGCGTAGCGCGTGAAAATGACCGTCTGCGACACGCCCGGCAGCGTCAGCTCGCGCTTCAGCGCCGCCGCCGATGCCGCCGCCGCCGTCACGCCGGGAATGACTTCGAAGGGAATCGCTAGCGCATCGAGCCTGCGAATCTGCTCGCCGATCGCGCCGTACAGCGACGGATCGCCCGAATGCACGCGCGCCACGTCCTGCCCGTTCACGTGCGCTTCCTGCAAGAGCGCAACGATCGCGTCGAGATCGAGCTCGGCCGTGTCGATGCATTTTTCCGCGCGATGCCCGTCGAGCACGGCTTTCGGCACGAGCGAGCCGGCATAGAGAATCACGGGACACGCGCGAATGAGCCGCTGCCCTTTGACAGTGATGAGTTCGGGATCGCCCGGTCCCGCTCCGATGAAATAGACGGTCATTTTTCCGATGTGTGTAGCCAATGTGAGAGCGCATCGAGCGTGCCGGCGGCATCGCCGAACGTGCGGTCGGCGTCGGGCAACGCGGGACGCGTGAGCATCACGACGGCCAAGCCCCGCTCGCGCGCGACGGCCAGCTTCGCCTCCGTCGCGCGGCCGCCGCTGTTCTTGCTGATGACGACATCGACGCGCGCTCTATCGAACAAGGCGCGTTCGCCCGCGAGATCGAACGGGCCGCGCGCGTCAATGATGCTCGCGCGTTCGTTGCCCGGATGCGCGTCGAGACAGCGAATCGTCCAATGCTGCGACGCGGGAATCTCATCCAGGTGCGCGAGCGGCTCGCGTCCGAGCGTGAAAAGCGGCCGTTGATACGACTCGATCCGTTCGACGATGCCGCGCCAGTCCGATGCGTCGCGCCAGTCGTCGCCCGCTTGCGGCTGCCAGGCCGGACGGCGCACCGCCCAGAGCGGCACGCGCGCGTCCGCACATGCGGCATGCGCATGGCGGCTCATTTGCGCGGCATACGGATGCGTCGCGTCGACGACGAGCGCGATCTTCTCGTCATGCAAATAACGAACGAGCCCGCCGATGCCGCCGAAACCGCCCACGCGCACCGCGCATGCCAAATCGGCCGGCACGCGCCCGAGGCCCGCGAGACTGTAGACATGCGGGGCGCAAAGGCCGCGCGCGATGGCGAGCGCGTCGCCGGTGCCGCCGAGCAGGAGCACGCGATTCATGCCGCGCTCCCGACGATATGGCCCTGCCGGTCGATCGCGAACGTTTCGACTTCGATGCCCGGCGGCAGCACGTCGAGCGCGACATCGCGCGCGCGCCGGCAGACGATATCGCCGAGCGCGATGCCTTCATCGCGCGCCATCTTGAGCGCTTCCTGGCTCGTGTTGGCCGCGCGGATCGACGCCTGCAGCGTGGCGCTCGCGCCCGCATCGGCCGCCCAGACGGCGAGCAGCGTCAGATCGATGCTGGAACTGCGGCTATGCAGATCCATATGGCCCGCCGCCAGCTTGGACAGCTTGCCGAAGCCGCCGCACAGACTCAGCTTGTCGACGCTCGCGCGGCGCAGGTGCTTCAGCACGGCGCCCACGAAATCGCCCATTTCGATCAGCGCGATGTCGGGCAAGCCGTAACGCGCGCGCATCGCGTCCTCGCTCTGATTGCCGGTGCAGGCCGCGATATGCCGATAACCGTTTGCCCGCGCGACATCGATTCCCTGATGGATCGACGCGATATACGCCGAGCACGAAAACGGCCTGACGATGCCGGTCGTGCCGAGTATCGACAGACCGCCGACGATGCCGAGCCGCGGGTTCATCGTCTTCAGCGCGAGGGCCTCGCCGTTTTCCACGCCGATGCTCACCTCGAACCCGCCGCGATAACTCGCGCTTGCGGCGAGCGCTTCGAGATGTTCGGTCATCATCTTGCGCGGCACCGGATTGATCGCCGGTTCGCCGACGGCGAGCGCGAGCCCGGCGCGCGTCACGGTGCCGACGCCCTCGCCCGCGTGAAAACGCACGCCGGTCCGATCGGACAAACGCACGCGCGCGAAGACGAGCGCGCCGTGCGTCACGTCGGGATCGTCGCCCGCGTCCTTGATGACGCCGGCTTCGGCTGCATCGCTTTCAATGGCCCGACAGAACGAGAGCGTCATCGTCACGTGACGGCCTTTCGGCAAGACGATTTCGGCGCGTTCGCTGGTCTCGCCGAGCAGGAGCAGACGCGCGGCGGCGAGGCTCGTCGCGGTCGCGCAGCTTCCCGTCGTGTAGCCGCTTCGGAGCGGCGCGGCCTGTTCCGGTGTGTCTTCACGCATGACGCGTCACGGCTTGCTCGCGTGCAGGAGCGTGATCGGCAGCGCCGGCCGCCAGGTGTCGAAGCTGCCGAGCGGCTCCGCCTGCGCAATGCCGATGCGCGTCAGCTCGCCGCCATGCCGGGCGCGCCATTCGACGAGCGCCGCTTCGCTTTGCAGCGTCACCGCATTGGCGACGAGCCGCCCGCCCTGACGCAGACGCGCCCAGCACGCATCGAGCAGGCCGGGCACCGTCAAGCCGCCGCCGATGAACACGGCATCGGGCGCGGGCAGGCCGTCGAGCGCGGCGGGCGCCTCGCCTCGCACGAGCTGGAGCGCGGGCACGCCGAGCGCGTCGCGATTGTGCTCGATCAGGCGCTGCCGGCTTTCGTTCGCTTCGATCGCGATCGCGCGGCACGCGCCATGCGCGCGCATCCATTCGATGCCGATCGAGCCGCAGCCCGCACCCACGTCCCACAGCAATTCGCCCGGCTGCGGCGCTAGATGCGCGAGCGTCACGGCGCGCACGTCGCGTTTCGTGAGCTGGCCGTCGTGACGATAGGCGTCGTCGGGCAAACCGGGCGTGAGCGGCGGCCCGGCGTGGCCCGCGTGCGTGCGGCATTCGATCGCGACGAGATTGAGCGCGGCGACGAGCGGCTCGCGCCAGTCGTCGGCGCGTTCGTCGATACGGCGCTCGTTCGGCCCGCCGAGATGCTCGAACACCGTCATGCGGCTCGCGCCGAAGCCGTGCGCCGTCAGCAGCGCGGCGACAGCGGCGGGCGTCATGCCGTCGGCGGAGAGCACGAGCAGGCGCACGCCGCGATGCAGGCTCGCGAGCAGCGACGCGACCGGCCGCCCGACCAGCGACACGCACACGGCGTCCTGCAACGCCCAGCGCAAGCGCGCCGCCGCGAGCGACAAAGACGACGGCGCCGGAATCACGCGCATCTCGCCGTTGGCGACTTCGCGCGCGAGCGTCGCGCCGACGCCGAAGCACATCGGATCGCCGCTTGCCAGCACGCACACGCGCGCGTGGCCGTCGCCGCGCCCGGCGAGCACGGCATCGAGGGAAAAGGGTTTCGGCCACGGCACGCGGTCTGCGGCGATGCGCGCAGGCAAGAGCGCGAGGTGGCGCTCGCCGCCGTGAATCGACTGTGCTTCGACGAGCGCGCGGCGCGCCACGCGGGACAGGCCGTGCCAGCCGTCTTCGCCGATCCCCACCACGGTCAGCCAGGTCGACATGCGCTCCCTCCTATTTGCGGTTCGGAATACGCTTCACGTTGCGGCCCTGAAGCGGCCGGATGGTCGATAAAAGCGGGCATAATACAGGTCCGTCGGTGCCCGAGGGTTCGTTCCCGAGGGCCTAAGAGGGAACACAGAGAAACTGTGGCTGCCCCCGCAATTGTACGCAGCGAGTCCGCGCTCCACTGCCACTGGTTTTTACCGGGAAGGCCGGCGCGGATCCAGACCTGCCAGCCAAGAGACCTGCCGACTCAACGCATTCGCGCGACGCCGACCGGGCGGGGTGTACCGGTTCGCTCACTGTGCGCGAAGCCCTGACGGGTCACGCTTTTGACTTCATTCGACCACTCGACGCTTTCGCCCGCGCGCGCATCCGCCTGTCCGGGCCTGATGCGCATCGTGCCCGCGCGCGACGGCGGCCTCGCACGGCTGCGTCTGCCTGGCGGCGCACTGAGCGCGCAGGCGGCGCGGGCCGTCGCGCGCGCCGCGCGGGAATGCGGCTCGGGGGTGATCGAGGTGACGAATCGCGCGAATCTGCAACTGCGCGGCATCCGCGACGACGCTCACACCGAGCTGGTGAAGATCGCTCTGGCCGCAGGACTCGGTCCGATGACACCAGCCGGCGACGATATCCGCAACGTCATGTTGAGCCCGCTCGCCAGCGACGAGACGCGTGCGCTCGCTGCGGACATCATCGCAGCGATGCAGACCGATGCCGCGCTCCACGCGCTGTCGCCGAAATTCGCGTTGCAGCTCGACGGCGGCGAGCGCCTCGCGATGCCCGATCATCCGCATGATTTGTGGCTCTCAGCGATCGACGATGGCGCGCGCTTCGCCTTCGGCCTCGCGGGAACGATACGCCAGCACGCGTCAGGCGCGATTGCGCGGGAAGAACTGGTGCCGTTCGTATCGGACGTGACGCGCCGCTTTCTAGCGCTTGCATTGCCGGACGAGCATCGCATGCGCGATCTGCTCGCGCGTATCGGCATTGCGCGCTTTCTCGAAGCCTTCGCTTTCGATGCCGGCATCGACACGTGGCAGCGCGCCCCCGCCGATGCCTCCTTGCGACTCGGCGCGCACGAAGAACCGCATCGCGCGACGTGGTATGCGGGCGCGCAAACGCGACTCGGGCGTCTCGAAGCGGACACGCTCGATGCCCTCGCCGATCTCGCCGCCACGCACGCGGAAGGCCGCCTGACGATGACGCCGTGGCAAAGCGTGCTGATTCCGGGTATCGCGCTCGACGACACGCAAGCAGTGCTGCGACGCCTGCGCGCGCTCGGACTCGCAACCGATCCGCGCGATCCGCTTGCGCGCCTCATCGCGTGCGCGGGTTCGGCAGGCTGCGTGAAAGGCCACGCCGACACCAAAGCCGATGCGCTTCGCCTCGCCCCGCTGCTGCCCGCGCACGATACGAACTCAGTGCACTTGAGCGGCTGCGAGCGCTCGTGCGCGGCGGCGCATCCCGTCCCGGTCACGCTGTATGCGGTCGCGCCGGGCCGATACGACTTACATCGCGACGATCGAGCCGTCGCGCGCAATCTCACACTCGAAGAGGCGGCCGAACGGCTCGCCCGGAGCCATGCCGATGTCTGACTACATCCGCGACGGCGCGGAGATCTATCGCCAGTCCTTTGCGACGATCCGCGCCGAAGCCGACCTCGCCGCCCTTCCCGACGATCTGGAAAAGCTCGCCGTGCGCCTGATCCATGCGTGCGGCATGGTGGACATCGTGAGCGATCTGCGCTTCTCGTCGGGCGCGGGCATCGCGGGCCGGGAAGCGCTGGCAGCGGGCGCGCCGATTCTCTGCGACGCGCGCATGGTCGCCGAAGGCATCACGCGCGCGCGGCTTCCCGCCGACAATCGCGTGATCTGCACGCTCGGCGATTCTTCGGTGCCCGAACGCGCGCGGGCGATGAACAATACGCGCTCGGCCGCCGCGCTCGAACTCTGGCGTCCGCATCTGGAAGGCGCGATCGTCGCGATCGGCAACGCGCCGACCGCGCTCTTTCATCTGCTCGACATGCTCGCTGCGGGCGCGCCGAAGCCCGCGCTCATCCTCGGCTTTCCGGTGGGTTTCATCGGCGCGGCGGAATCCAAAGCGATGCTCGCCGCCGATAGCCGCGGCGTGCCCTTCGTCGCGTTGCTCGGCCGGCGCGGCGGCAGCGCGATGGCGGCGGCGGCAGTGAACGCACTTGCTTCGGAGGCCGAATGATGCGCGGACGTCTCTATGGCCTGGGCGTCGGTCCGGGCGATCCGGAGCTGATCACCGTGAAGGCGTTGCGGCTGCTGAAGGCCGCGCCGGTGGTCGCGTATTTCGTCGCGAAGGGCAAGAAGGGCAATGCGTTCGGCATCATCGAAGCGCATCTCGACGATGGGCAGACGCGCCTGCCGCTCGTCTATCCGGTGACGACCGAGGCGCTGGAGCCGCCGCTGTGCTACGAGACGATCATCAGCGCGTTCTACGATGAAGCCGCGCTCACGATCTCCGGCCATCTCGAAGCCGGGCGCGATGTCGCGGTGATTTGCGAAGGCGATCCGTTCTTCTATGGCTCGTACATGTATCTGCACGATCGGCTCGCCGCGCGCTTCGACGCGCAGGTCGTGCCCGGCGTGTGCTCGATGCTCGGCGGCGTCGCGGTGCTCGGCGTGCCGTTGGTGTATCGCAATCAGAGCTTGTCGGTGCTGTCGGGCGTGTTGCCGGAAGATGAATTGACGCAACGTCTCGAAGCGGCGGATGCGGCCGTCATCATGAAGCTCGGACGCAACTTCGACAAAGTGCGGCGCGTGCTCGGCAAGCTGGGGCTCGATTCGCGCGCGCTGTATGTCGAACGCGCGACGATGGCGAATCAGCGCATCGTGCCGCTCGATGAAGTCGATCCGATGGCGTCGCCGTATTTTTCATTGCTCGTCGTGCCGGGGAAGAAATGGCGGGCTTGAGTTCTTCGTTGGCCATCGTGTTGTTAGGTTCCGGCGCGCTCGATACCGCGCGGCGCATTCAGTCGCGGTTTCCGGAATCGCACGTGCATGGTCTCGCTCATCGCGTCGTTGCAGATATCGCGTATGACGATTTCGGCGCGCACATGCGCGAGCTGTATCGCGCGGGCGTGCCGATCATCGCGTTGTGTTCCGCTGGCATCGTGATTCGCGCGCTTGCATCATGTCTTTCCGATAAGAAAGCCGAGCCACCCGTGATCGCCGTCGCCCAGGATGGCAGCGCGATCGTGCCGCTGCTCGGCGGAACGAGCGGCGTGAATGCCTTGGCACGCGAAATCGGCACAGCGCTCGATGTCGCGCCGGCGATCACGACGAGCGGCGAATTGCGCTTCGGTCAGTGCCTGCTCGCGCCGCCCGAAGGTTATGCGCTCGCGGATATCGAGCAAGGCAAGCGCTTCGTGTCCGATCTGCTTGCAGGAGAAACGACGCGCATCGAAGGCGACGCACCCTGGCTCGACGCTGCCGCCTTGCCGCTCGCCGACGATGCGCGTCTCGCGGTGCGCATCACGCCGCTCGCGGTCGACGATGAACACAGTCTCGTGATTCATCCGCGCTGCGTGCTTGCGTGGATCGGCGACGATATAGATATCGCGGAACGTGTGCGTATCGCTTTGCGCGGGCGCGGCTTATCGCCGCTTGCGCTTGCAGCGCTGATTGCGCCGCTGCATCTGATGACGTCTCAATCGCTTTCAGATACCGCGCGTGCTCTCGATGTGCCACTGCGCTTTTCCGACGCTGCACCGATAGACATCAACGGCATTGCATTGCAGGTGCACGATGCACCCGTCGACGCACAATCGATAGGTCGCGCGCGCGGCACGCTGACCGTCATTGGACTCGGCCCCGGCAGCGCCGAGTTGATGACGCCGGCCGCGCGCGCCGCGCTCATCGCCGCCGAAGACGTGCTCGGCTACGAAACGTATGTGCGCATGGCAAGCCCTTTCCGTGACGATCAACGCATGCACATCACCGACAACCGCGAGGAATTGCAGCGCGCGCGCCACGCATTCGAACTGGCGAGCGAAGGGCGGCGCGTGGTCGTGGTGTCGTCGGGAGATCCGGGCGTCTTCGCGATGGCCGCAGCCGTGCTCGAAGCGCTCGACGATGGATACGCATCGCATCCCGAATGGCGCGCGGTGAAACTCGCGATCGTGCCGGGCGTATCGGCATCGCTCGCGACGGCGGCGCGCGCGGGTGCGCCGCTGGGTCATGACTTTTGCGTGCTGTCGTTGTCGGATAACCTGAAGCCGTGGAGCGTGATCGAGAAGCGCATCGCGCATGCGTGTGAAGCCGATCTCGTGATGGCGTTCTATAACCCGCTTTCGAAGGCGCGCCCGTGGCAGTTCGATCGTGCTATCGAGATCGTGCGGCGGTATCGGAGTGCGGCAACGCCGGTTGTTCTCGGTCGAGATATAGGGCGTCCGGCCGAAGCGTTGCGTGTGGTGAAGCTAAGCGAACTGAAGAGCGATCTCGTCGATATGCGGACGATGGTGATCGTCGGATCGTCGACGACGCGCGTGGTGGGCGACTGGGTTTATACGCCGCGGTGGTATGAGTAGGACAGTGCGTCTTCGGCGGTGACGTATTGCGCATTCCAGTCGTTTGCGAGCAGCTCGCCGCGTCCTGCCCGTATCGCGCCCTCTTCGAAATCCACCACAACGATCTCATCCGCCGATGAAGGCGCGCCGGGCCTTTCATTCGTGCGCCCGTCGGTCAGCACCCACAACCAGCGTTTTTGCGAAGGCCTGCGCTTCGCCGCGCGCGTCAGCACGGTTTGCGCACGCGCAAGTCCGAGCGCGAGCGGTGTTCCCCCACCGCCTCCAATCGGCGCGACCCAACGCTCATTGAACCAATGCGCCGCGCCCGGCTGACGACGCACCTCCGCACGCCCGCCACCGAAACACACGAGCGCGATCTCCGCCCGCTCGCGATACGCCCGGTCGAACAGCGCGACGAGCATCCCCTTCGCGCGCGCGAGCCGTTCGCCCGCGAGCATCGAGCCGGAACAATCGAGCACGAAGCAATGCAGTCGAGCACCCTCGCCCGGCATGCGCCGATAGCGCAGATGCCGCGCGTCGAGCGACGCGGCGCGCTTCGCACGCAGCGTCGCCATCCAGTCGATGGAAGCACTAAGCTCGCCCTCGCGCGCGGCGAAACGGCCCTTCGCACGCGCTTCGTTCCATCGAAGGCGATGCCTTGCGTCTAAGGCATCCGCGTCGCGCCTTCGATGGCTCAGGCTTTTTTTGCCGCGAGCGGCCTCACTTGCTTGACCTTCGCGGTTCCCGTCGGCTCGGGCGGCACATAGCCCCAATCCGCTTCGCCCTTGTCTGCTTCGCGCGGCATCGGATCGCGCGCGCGCTGCGCTTGCGAAGACGCTTGCGTTTCACGCCGCCGATGTTTCAACACCGCATCGGCGACTCGTTCGACATGCGTCACCGCGACATTCGATGCGCCTTCCAGCGCAGCCAAAGCCCGCGCCGCACGCAACATCACGATATCCGCGCGCAGGCCATCGACATGCGCCTCGATGCACAGCTCGCTCACGCGCGCATGAACGGCGTCGTCGAAAGCGAAGGCGGACAGCGACGCACGCGCCGCATGAATGCGCTCGCTCAGCGACGCCAGTTCGCTTTCATGCCGCCCGCGAAACGCATCGGGTTCGGCGTCGAATGCAAGGCGCGCCTTCACGATGCGTTGCCGCACGTCCGCATCGAAACAGTTGCTCATTTCCACGGCGAGGCCGAAGCGATCCAGCAATTGCGGACGCAAGTCGCCCTCTTCCGGATTCATCGTGCCGATCAATACGAAGCGTGCATCATGCCGATGCGATATGCCATCGCGCTCGACTATGTTCACGCCGCTCGCCGCCACATCGAGCAACTGATCGACGAGCGGATTCGGCAGCAGATTCACCTCATCGACATAGAGCACACCGAGATGCGCTTTCGCGAGCAGGCCCGGAGAAAACTGCACGCCGCCGTCGCGCAGTGCGCTTTGAATATCGAGCGTGCCGATCAACTGTTCCTCGCTCGCGCCGAGCGGCAAAGTCACGAGTTGCCCTTCGGGCAGCAATTCGGCGAGCGCGCGCGCCGCCGTCGACTTCGCCGTGCCGCGCGGGCCGCTGACCAGCACGCCGCCGATGGAAGGATCGACCGCCGCGAGCAAAAGCGCCTGCTGCAAGGGCGCTTGCGCAACGAGCGCCGGGAAGGGAAACACCGGAGATGACATGGATTCGTTCAAGACTATCGGCCTTCGATTCGCTGTTCGACATCGAGCAGATGATGTTCGACCTGCTCGCGATAACCGGCGGGTTCCTGCCACAAGCCGCGCTCCATTGCTTCGAGCAGGCGCTCGCAGATCGATTGCAGCGCATGCGGATTGTGCTCGGCGATGAACTCGCGCGTGCCGGCATCGTTCACATAGGCATCGGTGACGAGCGCGTATTGATGATCCGATACGACGCGCGCGGTCGCATCGTATCCGAACAGATAATCGACGGTCGCGGCAAGCTCCGATGCACCTTTATAGCCGTGCCGCTTCACGCCGTCGATCCACTTCGGATTCACGACGCGCGCGCGCACCACGCGCGCGATCTCCTCGTTCAGCGTGCGCACGCGCGGCGCGGCGGGATTGCTGTGATCAGCGTTATAGGTCTGCGGCTGCACGCCCGACAGATAACGCACCGCCGCGATCATGCCGCCCTGAAACTGGTGATAGTCGTTCGAATCGAGCAGATCGTGCTCGCGGTTGTCCTGATTCTGCAGGACCACATCGAGCGTCGATAGCCGCGTGCCGAAGCTCGCGCGCGCTTCCTCGCCATCGCCGGATTGCGAATAGGCATAACCGCCCGTGCTTTGATACGCGGCGGACAGATCGGCATCGGTCTGCCATTGCTTTGCGTCGATGAGTTCCTGCAAGCCCGCCCCGTATGCGCCCGGCTTCGTGCTGAACACGCGCCAGCCCGCGCGGCGCCGCGCTTCCTTCACATCGATGCCGCGGGCGATGAGTTCATCGCGTTCGCGAAGAATGCGCGCGCGGATCGGGTTGACGTCGGCGGGCTCGTCGTCGAGTTCGGCTATGGCTTGCACGGCCGCATCGAAGAGATGCATGAGATTCGCGAACGCATCGCGAAAGAAGCCCGATACTCGCAGCGTCACGTCGATGCGCGGCCGGTTGAAAATCGAAATCGGCAGGATCTCGAAGTCGGTCACGCGATAACTGCCCGCCGCCCATTTCGGCCGCACGCCGATCAACGCGAAGGCCTGGGCGATATCGTCGCCGCCGGTACGCATCGTCGCCGTGCCCCACACAGAGAGGCCGATTGCGCGCGGAAAGTCGCCATGATCCTGCACATGACGTTCGACCAGCGCATGCGCCGATTTGACGCCGAGCGACCAGGCCGCTTGCGTCGGCAATGCGCGCGTATCGACGGAATAGAAGTTGCGGCCCGTGGGCAATACATCGGGCCTGCCGCGCGATGGCGAGCCGCTCGGTCCCGGCGGCACGAATCGTCCTTCGAGACCGCGCCTGAGCTGCATCAACTCTTGCGGTCCGCATGCATCGAGCCGCGCGAGCACGTCGCCTCGCAGACGTTCGACTACGAGCGCTGCGTGCGGGCCGGGTGCGGCTGCATCGTCGTCGGATAGCAGTTGCATCGCCAGCGATTCGAGGCGCTCGCGCGTATCGCCGTGATGACGCCAGGGCGCATCGATGATATCGACGAGCGCGCGCGGCCGCGGCCCGTTCCACGGCGCGGCCCAGTCGGCGTCGAGCGGATCGAAGCTATCGGGAAGTTGCAGATCGCGCGCGATCGCCGCGATGAGACTCGCGTTCGCGCCCTGCCCGTCGCCGATCGGAAAGCGCCCGAGCGCAAGCAGCGTGTCGCGCCGTTGCACGCCTTGCGGCGAAACGCCGAACACATGCAGACCATCGCGAATCTGCGCTTCCTTCAGCTCGCAAAGGTACGCATCGGCGCGCGTGAGCAGCGCATCTTCGCCGGCGACATCGCGCGGCGCATCGAGCCCGAGTTCTTCGTGCAGCCTGTTTTCGACGATGTTGGCGAGAATCGACTTGCGCAACAGCTTCGCGCGGCGCACATCGACCATCAGCGCTTCGTAGTATTCGTCGACCTGACGCTCCAGATCCTGCAACGGCCCATAGTTTTCGGCGCGCGTGAGCGGCGGCATCAGATGATCGACGATGACGGCCTGCGTCCGGCGCTTCGCCTGACTGCCTTCGCCGGGATCGTTGACGATGAACGGATACAGATGCGGCATCGGCCCGAGAATCGCATCGGGCCAGCACGACGACGACAATGCGACGCTCTTGCCCGGCAGCCATTCGAGATTGCCGTGCTTGCCGACATGCACGAGCGCGTCCGCTTCGAAGCGCAGACGCAGCCAGAAATAAAACGCGAGATACGAATGCGGCGGTACGAGCTCGGCGTCGTGATAGCTCGCGTAATCGTTGCGCTCGCGCGAGCGCGAAGGCTGAATGCCGACGAAGACTTCACCGCAGCGATAACCCGCGATCATGAAGCGGCCGCGCCGCACGGTCGGGTCGTCTTCGGGCGCGCCCCAGGTTTTCTCTAGTGCATCGCGCGCATCGGAGGGAAGCGTTCGATACGCATCGAGATAATCATCGAGCGCAAGGCTCTGCAACGCGGGACGCAGATCGCGCACGACGGGATCGTTGGTCACGCCTTCGGTCAGCGCGGCGATGAGCGCATCGCCATTCGCGGGTATGTCGCCGACGCGATAACCTTCGCGCGCGAGCATCGAAAGAATCCCGATAGCCGATGCGGGCGTATCGAGACCCACGCCATTGCCGATGCGCCCCTCGCTCGCCGGATAGTTCGCGAGCACGAGCGCGATGCGCTTCTGCACATTCGGCGTGTGACGCAGCGCGCACCAGCGGCGGCTCAGCTCCGCGACGAAGCGCACGCGCTCCGCATCGGCCTGATAGCGCACGACATCCACCTGCGTGTGCTTGCAGTAATAAGCGAGTCCCTTGAAGCTCACCGCGCGCGTGATGATGCGGCCATCGACTTCGGGCAGCGCCACATGCATGGCGACGTCGCGTGAATTCAGGCCGTGATTGTCCTTCTGCCAATCGTCCCGATTGCCGCCGCTCAGAATGACTTGCAGCACGGGCGCATCGCCCGCGACTTCGAATGCTTCGTCGTCGCCGATCACGCTCGCGGCAAAGGCCGTCGTGTTCAATACGAGCGACGCATGATGCTCCGCGCACAAACGCCCGACCACTTCGCGGCTCACGCTTTCCTTCAGCGATGAAATCGCGATCGGCAGCGGATTCATGCCTTCTTTTTCGAGCGCTTCGATGAGCGCATCGAACACCGCCGTGTTGCCCGATTGCAGATGCGCGCGATAAAACAATATGCCGACGACGGGCGCGCCTTGCGTCCAGCGCGCCTGCCAATCTTCAATGACCGCGATATCGCGCTCGGGATGATAGATCGCGACCGCGGGCAGCGGACTCGGCGCTTGCGGCTCGCGTCCGAAGCCGAATGCGCGATGCGCGATGCTGCGCAGGAATTCTTCCGCATTGCGCGCGCCGCCTTCGCGCAGATAGCGCGACAACTCGCGGCAGAACTGCGCATCGGCGGTGCTCTTGACCGTCAGGTTGGGGTCTTCGGCGAGATCGCCCGAGAACATCGTGAGCAACTGCTTTTCCTGCTTCGCCAGCGCGACGAGCCGCTCGATGCCGTAAGGCCAGTACGATTCGCCACCGAGATGATCGACGATCACGACCTTCGCGTGACGCACTACATCGTCGATATAAAAATCGACCGAGGCCGGTTGACGCAGAAACGATTGATTCGCGAGCCGCACTTCAGGAAAGCCCGCTTCGAGACGCGGAAATACGCTCGCCAGCAGCGCAAGCGTCGTGTCGGCGGAACTGAGCACGACGATCGGCGCGCGCGTCTGATCGATGCGCATGACGCCCTGCGCGTCGTCGACGAAGCCTCCCGGTGTCGTGCGAAGCAGATGCATCGCTATGCCTGCACGGGCGCGTTCGCGAGCGCGGCGTCGAACGCGCGTTGCAGCGTCTCACGTTCGAGATCTTCGCCGATCAGCACGAAGCGGCTTTGCGTCTTCGCCTCGTTTGCTTCCCAGCGTCGATCGAAATAACTGTCGAAACGCCGTCCGACACCTTGCACGACGAGCCGCATCGCAGCGCCGGGCAACGCGGCGAAACCCTTCACGCGATAGATCGTGTGATGCTCGACGAGCGCATGCAGCGCCGCGATAGCCTGCTCGCGCGATTCGACGCGGCCTTGCACGACGACCGAATCGAACTCGTCATGGTGATGATCGGCGTGGCCTTCTTCATCGGGCGAGCCGTGATGATCGTGCCGCAAGTGAATCGTTTCTTCCGATGCCGATTCGAGACCGAGCAACGCATGCACATCGAGGTTGCCCATTTGCGCAGGGACGATCTTCACTTCGGCCGGAATCTCGGGCCGCACGAGCGCAATGACCTTTTGCAGCGCATCGGCGTCCATGAGATCGGTCTTGTTGACGATGACGAGATCCGCCGACGAAAGCTGATCCTCGAACAACTCGTGCAGCGGCGATTCGTGATCGAGATTCGGATCGGCTTTGCGTTGCGCGTCCACCGCAACGGGATTCGCCGCGAACTGGCCGCTCGCGGCAGCGGGGCCATCGACGACGGTGACGACGGCATCGACGGTAAAGGCGTTCTTGATCGACGGCCAGTTGAACGCCTGCACGAGCGGCTTGGGCAATGCGAGCCCCGATGTTTCGATCAACACGTGATCGATGCTCTCGCGCCGCTCGACGAGCTGCTCCATCACCGGATAGAACTCTTCCTGCACCGTGCAGCACAGGCAGCCATTCGCGAGCTCATAGAGATTGCGGTCTTTAGAACCGGCTTCGTCGTCGCAGCCGATGCCGCAACCCTTCAGGATTTCCCCGTCGATGCCGAGCTCGCCGAACTCGTTGACGATCACCGCGACACGCAAGCCTTGCGCGTTGGACAGGATATGTCGCATCAATGTGGTCTTGCCGCTGCCGAGAAAGCCGGTCACGACCGTGACGGGGATCTTGCGGGTTTGCATCGTAGCTCCGTGGCGGGTATGGCGTGCTTCGCGTCGCGCGCCGCGATGGATGAACCGGCTTCGCGCGTCGGCGAAAAAATGATGCACGCTTCGATGGATCATGGACCGCGCCGCATCCCGCAGCATCGATCCCGTCTGAGAGTCTGGCCGGTATCCGGGCTGACGAAAAAGCCGCTTCGCCTTCCCGCGCCATTCATGCGCAGTGGCTTCGAAGCCGGCTTCCCGCGCCTGCGATGAAAACATCGTACGCGCGGGGAATCGCTTACCGTTGCGGGAGCAGCGCAGGTTGGCGTCCGTTCGATTTGCCGATTGGAACGCGCCCTGCTTCCCGTTTAACTGCGCGCGAGAGAATCCGCGCGCGAGCACCAAAACTGCGTGAGAGTCTAGGCCCGGCGGGGCCGAGCGTCAAGAAAGGCAGACGCGCGCTGTATGATCGTCAGCCTTTCCCGAAAGCTTCGGATGGCCATGAAAGACGTTACTCGCATGAATGCGCCCGCTGTCACGAAGCTCGCGGTGGGCGTCGGCTGCCGGCGCGGCAGCAGCGCGGAGTCGATCGAGCATGCGGTGCGAATCGCTCTCGGCCACTATGCATTGGGCGATATCGCCGTCGTTGCGAGCATCGAGGCGAAACGGGAAGAAGCGGGATTGATCGCGTTCTGCGAGCGGCATCGCTTGCCTGTGCGTTTCTTCAGCGCCGATGAAATCGCGCGAGCGCCACGCACCGCGATGTCGCATCATACGCAGAAGCATCTGCACGTCGATGGCGTATGCGAGCCGTGCGCATTGCTCGCGGGCAACGCGCAAACGCTCATCGTGCCAAAGACGATCGGTTGTGGCGTAACCGTCGCGATTGCACTGGCGCGCGATTTCTCTGCGGACGGAACATGAACAATGGCTTGCTCGTCATTTGCGGGCTTTCCGTGCTGACAGACTTCCCGGCGACTCGCGCTTTGAACATGTCCTTGCAGAGGACAACGAGTATGACGAGCGCCAGCAGTTCCATATAGATGTAGATCGCGTCCATTTTGCTGCTCCTCGAATCGGTTATCGCCTGCTTTCATGATGCACACGGTTTGTTAGCGCGGAGTTAGCACACGAAGTTATCTGGGGTACGATACGGCCCGTCCGTTCACACTGGAGATCATGTGAAAACCGATACCGAATCGCATCTGCGCATGACCCAGCGCCGTAAAGAAGGTCATGAGAAAAAGCAGGCCGCGGCCGATCACGAGAAAGGCTTGCTGATCGTGAATACCGGCAACGGCAAGGGCAAAACCACGGCCGCTTTCGGCATGGCCGTGCGCGTGCTCGGTCACGGCATGAAGCTCGGCGTCGTGCAGTTCATCAAGGGCGCGCTGCATACGTCGGAGCGCGATTTCCTCGGCGCAATCGCGCATTGCGATTTCGTGACGATGGGCGACGGCTATACCTGGAACACGCAGAACCGCGAAGCCGACATGGCCACCGCGCGCAAAGGCTGGAATGAAGCGCGCCGCATGATCGAAAGCGGCGAATATCAAATGGTCGTGCTCGACGAGCTGAACACCGTGCTCAAGTACGACTATCTGCCGCTCGACGAAGTGCTCGACGTCTTCAAGGCGCGGCCCGCGACGCTGCACGTGGTCGTGACCGGGCGGCATGCGCCCGACGCGCTCATCGAGCTCGCCGATCTCGTCACGGAAATGCGCCTCGTGAAGCATCCGTATCGCGAGCAGGGCGTGAAAGCGCAACGCGGCGTCGAGTTCTGAACGCGATGCCCGACTGCCCTGCTCTTTTCATCGGCGCGAGCGCGTCGCATCAAGGCAAGACCACGGTGACGGCCGCCATCGCGCGTCACCACGCGCGACGTGGCCTGAAAGTGCGCGTCTTCAAGACCGGCCCGGATTTCCTCGATCCGATGATTCTCGAACGCGCATGCGGCGCGCCCGTCTATTCGCTGCATCTTTCGATGGTCGGTCTCGACGCATGCCGCGCGCTGCTCGCACAGGCCGCGCGCGAGGCCGATCTCATTCTCATCGAAGGCGTGATGGGTCTCTTCGATGGCACGCCGAGCAGCGCCGATCTCGCCGCCGCGTTCAACGTGCCGGTGCTCGCGGTGATCGGCGCGCACGGCATGGCGCAGACCTTCGGCGCAATCGCGTTCGGGCTCGCGCGTTATCGCGCGGACGTGCCGTTTCATGGCGTGCTCGCGAATCGCGTCGCATCGGCGCGTCATGCGCAGATGTTGTCGGAGACCATTCCCGAGGGCCTGCATTATTGCGGCTATCTTTCGAATGCCGACGATATCGCGCTGCCCGAGCGCCATCTCGGTCTCACGCAGCCTGAAGAGGTCGCGGGCCTCGATGCCCGTCTCGATCGCGCCGCCGATGCCATCGCGCATACGACGCTCGCCACGCTTGCGCCGCCCGTCCATTTCGACGATGCGACGCTTCCCGCGCCGCCGCGTCTTCTGGACGGCCTGCATATCGCGATCGCGCGCGATGCCGCGTTCTCGTTCATTTATCCGGCGAATGTCGATCTCCTCGTCGCGATGGGCGCGCGTCTCAGCACGTTCTCGCCGCTCGCCGACGAGCCCGCGCCCCGCGATGCCGATGCGCTCTATCTTCCCGGCGGCTATCCCGAACTGCATGCGGCCGCGCTCGCCGCGAATGCGCGCACGCGTGCGTCGATCGGCGGGCACGTCGCGCGTGAGAAGCCGGTCGTCGCGGAATGCGGCGGCATGCTCTATCTGCTCGACACGCTGACCGACATCGAAGGAACACGGCACGCGATGCTCGGCATTCTCCCCGGCGATGCCGCGATGCAACGCAAGCTCTCGCGCCTCGCCATGCAGCGCATCGACACGACGCACGGCGCGATGACGGGCCACACGTTCCACTACTCCACACTCGACACGCCGATGCAGCGCGTTCTCGAAGCAACCCACGCGACGACGGGCGCGGCAGGCGAAGCGCTCTATCGGCATGGCCCGGTGACGGCCACATACATGCACGCCTACTGGCCGTCGAATCCGGCCGCAGCCGCCGCGCTCTTTCGCGGCGAAACACTATGACGACCACGCAAGACATCCGCACGCCGCTCGATCTCGCCTATACCATCGAGCGCGCAAAGACGCAGGAACCCATCGGCTCGCCGTGCACCGACGTCTGCAAGCTCGATTCGGAAACCGGTCTGTGCCTCGGCTGCTTCAGGAGCCGCGAAGAGATCAAAACCTTCAGATCGATGGACGATGCTACAAAGCTGAATCTGTTCGACGCATTGCTTGCGCGTCGCGCGGCGAAAGCGAAATAAAACGCCCGCGCTTCCGGAGAAGCGCGGGCGGTGTCATCGAACTCGATGAAGCGTTCAGGCCGCAGCCATGCTCCGCACTGCCGGCCGCTCCAGCTCACGCGCGGCGAGCGCGCCGAACACGAGGCCGAGCGTCGTCCAGATCATCGCCTGAATGCCGATCGCGGCGAGGCGGAAATTCCACAGCAGTGAAGCGGAGAACTCCGCGGGCACTTCGTCGATGCGCGGCAACGCGACCTGCGCAATCACGATCACGGCGACATACGCGGCAGCGGCGATGAGCGTCGCGTTCCAGCCGCCACGCCGCGCCGCCATGCGTCGTTGCAGCCGCACCGCGAACACGGCCGCGGCAAGAGAAATCGCGACCATGCCGAAGAACAGCGCCGTGCGCGGCCCGATGGTCTCGGGATTGCCGACCGCCGGCGGATTCGGCGGGTACTTGATGAACGGCACGATCGCGACGCTCACGAAGCCGAACAAGGCCAGCAGTGCCGACGTGCCGCGCGCATGCAATGCGCCGAGCCGCCCGTACGCGAACGCGAACACGAGCGAGAACAGGCCGCCCAGCGCGGTGCCGAATACCGCGATGCCGGTTAGCAGACCGAGACCCGCTTGCGTGTCGCGGGAGACGGTTTCTTCGTCGCCGTGAGAGTGCGAATGCGCGGCGGCTGCATCGGCATGTTCGTGCTCATGCTCGTGCGCTGCGGCATGCTCGTGCTGTTCCTCGAACGCGATGGCGCGCGCCACCGATGGTTCGCCGAACGCACGCGCAAAGCCGGAGCCGATGAGACCCGCGACCAGTCCCGCGATCATCCCGCGTATCAGCAAAGTGCGAATCATGACGCGTCCTCAGTGGCACGGAAAGCCGAGCAGATGCCGGCCGTCGTGGACGAATTCGTGGACGTACGTGCCCGAGAAGATCGCCGTCGCGCCCTGCTCCGCGCCGACGAAATAAATGGCGATCAGCAGAATGAGGCCGATGAAAGCGGCCCAGGGCAGCACATCGCGCACCGGAATGGGCACGGGTGCGTCGAGCGAGGGGGAAGCCGAAGCCGAAAAGGCCGGCGCGTTGGAAGCATTCATGGTGGTTCTCCAGGGAAAAACGCGTCCCGATTGATGAAGAGCATGCAGCGGGGTCTGACTCGCGGCGCAGCGCCTTTCGGCTCTGCCGCATACAGTGGCGCGACCGTGCCGGGTTTGCACCGGCTTCCTCGCACTGCAAGCTTGCCATTCTATGATGATTGACGGCAAAGTAAAACGATCCTGACCCGACCCGCTACGCTCCCTTGGAACTCGTCCTGCTGTGCCACGCCGCCACGCGCGCGATGAAGGCCGGCCGCTTTCCCGTCGGCGACGAACCCGCCGCCCACGACGAACGCGCCCGGCTCGCACCGCTGCGCGCACGTCACGGCACGCGCGTGATAGCCAGTCCCGCGCGCGTGGCGCGGCAAACGGCGGAATGGATCACGGAAGCCTTCGAGATCGTGCCCGCATTCGACGACGTCGATTACGGCCGCTGGCGCGGGCTTTCCCTGCGTGAAGCAGGCGAGCGCGAACCCGAACATGTCGCGGCCTGGCTCGCGGACCCGCAGGCGCATCCGCATGGCGGTGAGAGCATCGCGATGCTCGCTGCGCGCGTCGCCGGAGGTCTTGCGCTCATCGACCGGCTGAATCCGCGTGAGCGCTGCATCGTCGTCACGCATGCGCTCGTCGTGAAAGTGGCGCTCGCGCATGCGCTCGGCTTGCCGCTTCAATCGGTCTACGGGATGGACTTCGCACCCTTGTCGTCGACGATCCTGAAGCGCGCGTTTCCCGCCGACGCATGGACCGCATGAACTTCGCTCCTTTCGAATGGCTCAAAGCACACAGCGCGTCGCATCTGCGGCCCGCTTTCGAACCGTTACAGGAGACTCAGATGGCGCACTACGTGGATGGATTCGTCGTACCCGTTCCCATCGACAAGATCGATGCCTACCGCGCGATGGCCGAAGCAGCCGGCAAGATCTGGCTGGAACACGGCGCGCTGCAATTCGTCGAGACGCTCGCCGACGACGTGAAGCCCGGCAAGCTCACATCCTTTCCGCAGAGCGTGCAGATGAAGGAAGGCGAAACCGTCGTGTTCTCGTATATCGTCTACGAATCGCGCGAGCAGCGCGACAGCGTCAACGCGAAAGTCATGGAAGATCCGCGCCTCAAGGCCATGATGGAATCGGGCGAGCCGCCGTTCGATGCGAAACGCATGTTCTTCGGCGGCTTCAAGGCGATCGTCGAACTCGAACGCAACTGATATTTTTCTTTTCCCGGAACAGCAACGATATGTATATCGCCATGAACCGCTTCAAGATCGTGCCCGGCGCCGAAGCCGATTTCGAACGCCTCTGGACCAGCCGCGACACGCATCTCAAGGACGTGCCGGGCTTCGTCGAATTTCATCTGCTCAAAGGTCCGGTGAAAGACGATCACGTCCTGTATTCGAGCCATACGATCTGGGCGAATCAGGCGGCTTTCGAGGACTGGACACGCTCGGACGCGTTTCGCGCCGCGCATCGCAATGCAGGCGGCGGAACGCGTCAACTCTATCTCGGACATCCCGAGTTCGAGGGATTCGAGGTCATTCAGTCGGTGAAGTAGGCATCACGCACTGAACCAGGCACGCGCACCGGCGGCCGCGCGCTTGTCAGTGAGAACACGTTCGTTTTACACACGTGTGAAAAAACGCGCCTCGTCCGTGCATTTCTCAGACGGTTTTCAGGCCTTCGCGCCGCGCGCCATGCGCTGCAACGTCGATGAATCGATCGCAGCCGCGCAAATGCGCACGGCTTCCTTCAGCGTGCGGGGACGTCCCGCGCCGAACTGCGATTCGAGCATCGCGACGGCGCGCAGACGCTCGTCGATGCCGAGCTTCTCGCCGGTGGCAAGCTCGAGCACCGAGATGAAATACGCTGCGGGCGGCGCGGCGCTCGCATGGGCCGGTCCCTGTCGGCCCCCGCCCGCGCCTTCACGTCCATCCTCCCGTGCAGGAATCCACGGATGCCATTTGCTGTCGTATCGACTTTTCATGGGTCAGTTCGCTGGCTCGATTGCTGTGGCGCACCTGCGCCGTTGTCGTTGGGCGCCTTTGCGCCCTTCATCGTTAAAAAGACTTCACAGCAAGTCCCATTCCAAGCCGATCCGGCTATCGTGCTTCGTTTTCCTCCGACAAAACCGCGCGCGCGACGCGGCACGCGGCCAGATCCCACGCCGCGCAGCCGACCGACTTGAACATCACGGCGCGCGTGGCGATCGCCTGCTTCGCCGGAGCCGCGAGCGCGACGGCTAGCGGATGCACCGCGTTCCAGTCGACGGCGGCGAGAATGAAGTCGCCCGCTTCGTGACGCGCGCCTGCGGGATCATCGACGTAAAGCTCGCTCGCGTGAATGGTCGCGGCGGCGATCTCGGCGGCATCGGCGGTGAATGCGCCCACGCCGATCACGAGCCGTCCCGCACGCGCCGGCAGGGTGTAGACCGGCGTCTTGCTCGTCGTCGCGGCGATGACGACATCGACGGACTCGGGAATCGACGCATCGTCCAGCGCGGCCAGATTATTCGATACGGACGCATGCGCTGCGCAGAATTCGCGTGCGCGTTCGGCACGCGAGCCCTGCACGCGGATGCGCGCATCGGGATAAAGAGCGGCGAGCGCCTCGACGTGATACGCGGCCTGCTTGCCCGTGCCGATCACGAGGACGTCGCGCGGCGCACCTGCATGCAGCGCGCGGATCGCGAGCATCGACACCGACGCCGTGCGCCGTCCCGTGACGGTCGGCCCGTCGAGCATGAACTGGGGCACGCCGGTGACGGCGTCGTAGGCCGTGACCTGGCCGTGAATCGTCGGCAAGCCGAGCGCGCCGTTGCGCGCGCAAACGTTCACGAGCTTGTGCATCGCGAGATCGGGGGCGCTCGCGGGCATCGACAGCATCACGCCGCCTTCGATCGGCACGACCATGCGCTCGGGGCTCACGATGCGGCCCGCCGCGTAGTCGAGCATGGTCGCGGCGAGCGTGTCCACGAGCCGGTCATACGGCACGAGTCGTGCTGTCCGGGCTTCGTCGAAACTGTGGATCGTCGCGGTCATTGGGTTCGCTCGCTATCAAGGTTGATGAAGTTGAAAGTGCCATCGGCATGCCATCGAAGGCCGGAACATTTTAACGGCGCGCGGCGCTGTGTCATAAAGCGCGCGCGCTTTCTAAAATGAATGACCGGATCATCAATGCGGCCGTTGTCATATGACTGCCATCGGATGCCGTCATAATCGGCCGTTCCGCGCCGCAACCCGAAACGACTGCGGCCGCCCAAGAACGACACGGAGCCTTTCATGAACACGACGGAAAAGCAGCGCCGTTTCCATGCCGACATCATCGACAGTTACGACGAAGAGTTCGAGATGGAAGTCGACGATCGCTTTCTGGACGGCGAATCGACCTTCTCCGATGAAGAGCGGGCCCTGCGCAAGACCTATTTCCGCGAACTGTTCCGTTTGCAGGGCGAACTCGTGAAGCTGCAGGACTGGGTCGTGCACACGGGGCATCGGCTGGTCGTGCTCTTTGAAGGACGCGACGCCGCGGGCAAAGGCGGCGCGATCAAGCGCATCACGCAACGGCTGAATCCGCGCGTGTGCCGCGTGGCCGCGCTTCCCGCGCCGAACAATCGCGAGCGCACGCAGTGGTATTTCCAGCGCTACGTTTCGCACTTGCCGGCGGCCGGCGAAATCGTTTTATTCGATCGAAGCTGGTATAACCGCGCGGGCGTCGAGCGCGTCATGAATTTCTGCAGCGACGAAGAGTATGAAGAATTCTTCCGCTCGGTGCCGGAGTTCGAGAAGATGCTGGTGAGAAGCGGCATCCAGATCGTCAAGTACTGGTTCTCGATCACCGACGACGAACAGGAAGTGCGCTTTCAGGCGCGTATCGAAGATCCGCTCAAGCAGTGGAAGCTGAGCCCGATGGATCTGGAAAGCCGCCGCCGCTGGGAAGCGTACACGGCGGCCAAGGAAGTGATGCTCCAGCGCACGCACATTCCCGAAGCGCCGTGGTGGGTGGTTCATGCCGTCGACAAGAAGCGTGCGCGGCTGAACTGCATCAGTCACCTGCTGAGCCAGGTGCCGTATCACGATGTCGAGCATCAGCCGATCGATCTGCCCGACCGCGTGTTCAATCCCGATTATCTGCGCCAGCCCGTGCCCGACGATATGTACGTTCCCGAGGTGTATTGACTATTGAGCGTCGGTATCAGCAGCAGTTGTTGCAGGGCAAGTGCTTAACCGCCGCACTGATGCGCTGACGCGCAACCGTATGGCGCAGCGCGAACTGATAAGCATGCTGCGAGCCCTTCATCACCATCACGAACATGACCTGCGCGAGATTGAAGTCAAGCGTGACCATCAGGCGCGTCAACAGTAGCAGTGGCAGCACCACCGCCGGCTGATACAGTTGCTTTGCTATCAAGTCTCTCATCATCGGCTCCTTATCCCATGATTAGAATTCTAAGGATTGAAGCCCTGCGGATAAACGCTCGATAAGTGAAGACATATGTTCCGGCAGACGAACAATCGCGTTGCCCGGCGCCCAATGAAATGGCCCTGCAACGAGCAGGGCCAGGTTAATGCATTACTTCTGCGCGAGGCTCGGCTCGGGCACGGGCGTGGGATTGGCATCGCCCCAGCCGCCACCCAATGCGCGAATCAGATTCACCGTCGATATTGCCTGCGCGCCCCGCAACTGCACCGATGAACGCTGCGTTTGCAGCACGGTGCGCTCGGCATCGATGACGTCGAGGTAATTCACCGCGCCTTCGGTGTACTGCGTGCGCGAGAGCTGCGCGGCGCGCACCGATGCTTTCACGGCATCGTCCTGCGTGGCCGTCTGGTCTTCGAGGATGCGCAGATCCGAGAGGTTGTCCTCCACCTCGCGGAACGCGACGAGCACTTGCTGACGATAGCTCGCCACATCCTCTTCGTAGATCGCGCGCGCATTGGCGAGATTGCCCTTGCGCCGGCCGCCGTCGAAGATCGGGATGTTGAGCGCCGTGCCAGCGAACGGCCCGAGCAGGAACGTGCGGCTCGACCATTTGAAGAGATCGCCGAGCGTCGCCGATTCGAACCCGCCCGAGCCCGTCAGCGTCAGCGACGGGAAGAACGCCGCCTTCGCCACGCCGATGCGCGCATTCGCCGCCGCCATCGCGCGTTCCGCCGCCGCGACATCCGGACGGCGCTCCAGCAGCGCCGAAGGCAGGCCCGGCGGCACATGGATCGTCACCGGCCTGAGCGGGTCCGCGGCCATCGTGAACTCGGCGGGCGCCTTGCCGAGCAGCACGGCGAGACCATGTTCCGATGCCGCGCGCAGACGCTGCACCGTCATCGCTTCCGAACGCGCCGTCGCGAGTTCCGACTTCGCGCGCGCCAGATCCAGCTCGCTGATATCGCCTTCGTTGAAGCGCTTTTGCACGAGCTTCAGCGCTTCCTCGCGCAACTGCACGGTGCGCGTATAGACATCGGCTTCGGCGTCCAGCTCGCGCAGGTTGAAGTAGTTCTGCGCGACATCCGCCTGCAACGCGAGCTGCACCGAGCGGAACAACGCCTCGCTCTGCTGCGTGTCGGCGTTCGCGGCCTGCACCGTGTTCGACACGCGGCCGAACAGATCGACTTCATACGACACGCTCGCCTGCGCGCGCCACAGCGTTTGCGCGGGCACGTTGCCATCCGGCGGCAGGAATTGCGATGCGGGCGAGAACTTCTCCCGCGTGGGGCCGAAGCCCGCATCGAGCGTCGGGAACAGGCCCGCGCGCGCCGTCTGGTTGATCGCGCGCGATTCCTTCACGCGCGCGGCGGCCGCCGTCAGATTCTGGTTCGCGTCCTGCGCCTGCTTCTCCAGATCGTTGAGCGTGGCGTCCCCGAAGATCGTCCACCATTCGCCGCGCAACATCTCTTCGGAAGGCTGCGCCGTCTTCCACGTGCCCGCTTCCGATGCCTGCAACGCAGACGTTTCCTTGTACGCAGAAGGCGCGTTGACGTCGGGCTTTTCGTAGGTCGGGGCAAGCGAACATCCCGCGACCAGCATCAACGCGGCCATCAGACTCGAAACAACATACAGCTTATTCATCATTGACCTCATTGCGCTTCGACCGAAGCACCGATACCGCGCATCTGCGGATGCGTGCCGTGCTTGTCCGTCACATGCTCCGTGCGCGAGAGCTTGCGCAGAATCACGTAGAAGACCGGCGTGAGCATCAGACCGAAGAGCGTCACACCCAGCATGCCGAAGAACACCGCGACGCCCATCGCATGACGCATCTCCGAGCCCGCGCCCGACGACAGCACGAGCGGCACCACACCCATGATGAACGCGATGGACGTCATCAGAATCGGGCGCAGACGCAGGCGGCTCGCCTCGATCGCGGCCTGCACGATGGTGCGTCCCTGCATCTCCAGCTCGCGTGCGAACTCGACGATCAGAATGGCGTTCTTCGCCGACAAGCCCACCAGCACCATCAAGCCGATCTGCGTGAAGATGTTGTTGTCGCCACCGGTGAGCCATACGCCGAGCAGCGCGGACAAGATGCTCATCGGCACGATCAGGATGACCGCGAGCGGCAGCGTCAGGCTTTCATACAACGCGGCGAGCACGAGGAACACCAGCAGCACGCTGATCGGGAAGACCCACAGCGCCGCATTGCCCGCGAGGATCTGCTGATACGTGAGATCGGTCCATTCGAACTTGATCCCGCGCGGCAGCACTTCCGCCGCGATGCGCTCCGCCGCCGCCTGCGCCTGGCCCGACGAGTAACCCGGCGCGGGACCACCGTTGATATCGGCTGCGGTGTAGCCGTTATAGCGCACGACCATTTCCGGGCCATACGTCGGCGTCACTTTCACGAGCGACGACAACGGCACCATGTCGCCATTCGCGTTGCGTGTCTTCAGCAAGCCGATGTCCTCGGGATTCGCGCGGAACGGGGCATCGGCCTGCACGCGCACCTGATACACGCGTCCGAAGCGATTGAAGTCGTTCACGTAGAGCGAGCCGAGATAGACCTGCATCGTGTCGAAGACATCGGTGACCGACACGCCGAGTTGCTTCGCCTTCACGCGGTCCAGATCGACGTTGAGTTGCGGCACGTTGATCTGATAGCTGGAGAACGTCGGTCCGAGTTCAGGCGTCTGCGATGCACGCTTGATGAACGCCTGCGTGGCATCGGCGAGCGCCGCATAACCGAGCGCGCCGCGATCTTCCAACTGCATCTTGAAGCCGCCCAGCGTGCCGAGGCCGAGCACCGGCGGCGGCGGGAACACGGCGATGAACGAGCCCTTGATGCCCGCGTACTTCTGGTTCAGCGCACCGGCAATCGCGCCCGCCGACAGCGCCTTGTCATGCACGCGTTCCTTGAACGGCTTCAACGTGACGAACACGATGCCTGCGCTCGACGAGTTTGTGAAGCCGTTCACCGACAAGCCCGGAAACTCCACCGCGCTTTCCACGCCCGGCTGCTTCAGCGCGATATCGCTCATCTGACGAATCACGCCTTCCGTGCGATCGAGCGATGCGCCGTTCGGCAACTGCGCGAAGCTGATCAGATACTCCTTGTCCTGCGCGGGCACGAAGCCGCCCGGCACGACCTTGCCCATCAGCACCGCGCCCGCGAGCAGCACGGCGTACACGGCCATCATCAATGCCTTGCGGTTGATGACACGCTTGACGCCCTTGCCGTAAGCCTCGGAACCGCGATGAAACACCTTGTTGAAGACGCGGAAGAAGCCGCCGAACACGCGGTCCATGCCGCGCGTGAGCCAGTCCTTCGGTTCGTCGTGGCCCTTGAGCAGCAGCGCGGCGAGCGCGGGCGACAGCGTCAGCGAGTTGAACGCGGAGATCACCGTCGAGATCGCGATGGTCATCGCGAACTGCTTGTAGAACTGGCCCGTGAGACCCGACATGAACGCGAGCGGCACGAACACGGCCACGAGCGTCAGCGCGATCGCGATGATCGGCCCGCTCACCTCGCGCATCGCCTGATAGGTCGCCTCTCTTGCAGACAGGCCCGATGCGATGTTCCGCTCGACGTTCTCGACGACCACGATCGCATCGTCGACGACAATACCGATGGCGAGCACCATCCCGAACAAGGACAACGCGTTGATCGAGAAGCCGAACGCGAGCAGCAGCGAGAACGTCCCGACGATGGAAACCGGCACGGCGAGCAGCGGAATGATCGACGCGCGCCACGTCTGCAGGAAGATGATCACGACCAGCACCACGAGCGCGATCGCTTCGGCGAGCGTATGAATCACCGCTTCGATACTCGAACGCACGAACTGCGTCGGGTCATAGACGATCTGGTATTCGAGGCCCGCGGGCATGTCGGCCTTGAGCTCCTTCATCGTCTTGCGGACTTCATCGGAGATCTGAAGCGAGTTCGCGCCCGGTTGCTGATTGATCGCGATAGCGACAGCGCTCTTGTTATCCAACAATGAACGCAAGCCATATTCCGATGCCGCAAGCTCGACGCGCGCGACATCGCTGAGATGCGTGACGGCGCCATCCGGCGAAGTCTTCAGCACGATGTCGCGGAACTCCGACTCGTTCTGCAAGCGGCCGCGCGCATTCACGTTCAGTTGCAGCGGCACGTTCGGCAGCGTCGGCGAACCGCCGATCACACCCGCCGCGACCTGCACGTTCTGCTCGCGAATCGCGTTGACGACATCGGTGGCCGTCATGCCGCGCTGCGCGACCTTTTGCGGATCGAGCCATACGCGCATCGAGTAATCGCCCGAGCCCCACAGTTGCACTTCGCCCACGCCCGCGATGCGTTCGAGCCGGTCCTTCACGTTGATCAGCGCGTAGTTGCGCAGATACGTCATGTCGTAGCGGCCATTGGGCGAATTCAGGTGGACGACCATCGTGAGCGTCGGCGATGACTTGATCGTCGTCACGCCGAGACGCGTCACGTCCTGCGGCAAGCGCGGCAACGCCTGATTCACGCGGTTCTGCACGAGCTGCGTGTTCTTGTCCGGATCGGTGCCGAGCTTGAACGTGACGGTCGTCGTGAGATTGCCGTCGCTGTTCGCCTGCGACTGCATGTAGAGCATGTCCTCGACGCCGTTGATCTGCTCTTCCAGCGGCGAGGCCACGGTCTCCGCGATCACCTTCGGATTCGCGCCGGGATACTGCGCATGCACGACGACCGAAGGCGGCACGACTTCCGGATACTCGGAGATCGGCAGCTTGAACATCGCGATGATGCCCGCCAGCAGCACGATCACCGATAACACGCCCGCGAAGATCGGACGGTCGATAAAGAATTTGGATATGTTCATGACGAGTTCTGTCTGTTGCGGACGGCTTACTGCGCGGACGCCGTTTTCACGGCGGGCGCAGCGTTGTCGTCGTTCATCGCGACGTTGTTGGCCTTGATCACATCGTTCGGACGCACGCGTTGCAAGCCGTTCACGACGATGCGCTCGCCCGGCTGCAAGCCACGGCTGATGACGCGCAGGCCTTCATGCGTCTGTCCGAGCGAGACTTCGCGGTACTGCACGCGGTTGTCCTTGTCGACGACCATCACGTACTTCTTGTCCTGATCGGTGCCGATCGCTTCGTCTTCCACGAGCACCGCCGGATGCGGCGAGCCGCCGCCCACTTTCACGCGCGCATAGAGACCGGGGACGAGCGATCCGTCCGGATTGTTGAAGCGCGCGCGCACGCGGATCGTGCCGGACGTCGTATCGAGACGGTTATCGACCGAATCGACGACGCCATCGCGCGAATAGCCCTCTTCATTCGCGAGACCGAGCGACACCGGCACGCTATTGCCCGCATCGCGGCCGAGGTAGCGCAAGTACGTTTGCTCATCGACATCGAACGACGCGTAGATCGGCGAGACCGACACGAGCGTCGTCAGCAAAGGCGCGTTCGCACCCGTCGACACGATGTTGCCCACCGTGAGTTCCGCGCGCGATACGCGGCCCGACACGGGCGCCGTGATATGCGTGTAGGCGAGATTGATCTTCGCCGCTTCGAGCGCAGCCTGCGCGGCCTTCAGGTTGGCGACGGCCTCGCGCGCGGCGTTCTGCTTTTCGTCGTAATCGCGCTTGGCGATCGCGTTGTCGGCGAGCAGGCGTTCGGCGCGCGCAGCATCCGTCGACGTATAGCCGTTGCGCGCCTGCGCCGCCGCGAGCTGCGCCTGCGCACGATCGACTTCGGCTTCATACGGGCGCGGATCGATCGTGAACAGCGCATCGCCCTTCTTCACGAGCTGGCCGTCCTTGAAATGCACGGCGACGATCGTGCCCTGCACGAGCGGGCGAATGTCGACGTGATCGACGGCTTCGAGCCTGCCCGAATAGCTTTGCCAGTCGGTGATGGTCTTCGACACCACGGTCGCGACATCGACCTCGGTTGCGGTCGGGCTGTGAGCGGCGGCCTTGGCTTCGTTGATAGCCGCATCGCCGTGGCCGTGCCAGGCGGTGTATCCGCCCGCGCCGGCGATGATCAGCGTCGCGCCCAGCGCGGCGTAGATGCGTTTGCGAGTGAAAGACATGGTATGACGCTCCGGTTGCGATGAGATTGTTGTTGTGTATTGCGTGGCTGGCGTGCCGTTTCTTGCTGTCACTTCGCGCGTATCAGGCGCTTTTTGAAGAACGCGACGACATCGGCGAGCGCGCCGGGATGCGCGGCCAACGCGTGATGCGACGCCTTGCAATGGCGCGTGACTTCCGTCGGCACGCCGGCGGCGATCAGTTCGCCCGCGTATTTCTCGGCTTCGATATGCAGCAGGTCGTGCTCGGCGCTCGCGATGAGCGCGGGCGGCAAGCCCGCGAGACGGCGCGATTCGAGCGGCGCGGCGTACGGATGCAGACGTTGCGAAGGATTCGGCAGATACGCGCGATACCACTGCGCGCATTCGCACGCTTCGAAGTCGGGGCACAGCACTTTGCGTTCGTCGGCGAGGCGCGTCAGGCTCGGATCGAGCAGCGGGGCGAGCAGCGCTTGCGCCGACACGCGGATATCGCCGCGATCGCGCGCGATGGCCGCGACGCAGGTGGCGAGATTGCCGCCCGCGTCATGCCCCGCAATGCCGATGCGTTGCGGGTCCGCACGCTGCGCGCGAGCATGCGCGACGGCCCATTGCGCCGCGCGATAACCGTCTTCGGGCGCGGCGGGAAACGGATAGGCGGGCGCGAGCGAATAGCCGACGGACACGACCCACGCGGACGTATCGCGTGCGATCGTCGCGGCGGCGATATCGGCGTCGTCGAGGTTGCCGCGAATAAAACCGCCGCCGTGGAAGTAAAGAACGATGGGCAGGATCGTGCCGTCCGAGGCGGGACGATAGCTGCGCAGTGTGATCGGTTGCGCGTGTCCCGTGATGTGCACATCTTCGATGCACAAGCGCGGACTCGACTCGATATCCAACAGTGATGCCATGGTTATTTTCGGTGCCAGGCCGCTGCTGCAAGGCCTTCACGCATAAGTTGCGATGATGCGAATAATGGAGTCCGCGCCTTTTTTGATAAATGCCTATAATCCGGCAACACAATTCGGTCGCACCGAACAATCGTGGTTATCCCTTGCGATTGTTTCTTCGGTCATTCTTTAGCGCGCGCTTAAATAGCGCGTCGCCCGGCAAGGAAGGTGAGAGAACATGGATCGGCTACAGGCAATGCAGGTTTTCACCCGCGTCGTGGACACTAATAGCTTTTCCCGCGCGGCGGACACGCTCAATCTCCCGCGCGCTTCGGTCACGACGATCATTCAGAATCTGGAAGCGCACCTGAACGTGCGGCTGCTTCAGCGCACGACGCGCAGACTGAATCTCACGCCGGACGGCGCGGCGTATTACGAGCGCTGCGTGCGCATCCTCGCGGATATCGAAGAAGCGGAAAGCACCTTCTCGAACAATGGCAAGGGACCGCACGGCAAGCTGCGCGTCGATATGCCCGGCGCGATCGGGCGGCTCATCGTGATGCCGCAGCTTTGCGATTTCCATACGCGCTATCCGGATATCGAACTGATGATGGGCTTCGGCGACAAGCCGGTCGATCTCATTCAGGAAGGCGTCGATTGCGTGATTCGCGTCGGCACGCTGCAGGATTCGAGTCTCGTCGCGCGGCGTATCGGCGTATTTCAGGGCGTGACGGTGGCTGCGCCGCAATATCTCGAACGCAACGGCACGCCGAAAACGATCGAGGATTTGCAGAATCACACGGCGGTGAATTACTTTTCGAGCCGCACGGGCCGCGTCCTGGATATGGATTTCGTCGTCGACGATGAAACCATCGAAGTGAAGATGCGCGGCATGATCGCGGTGAACGATGCGGAAGCCTATCTGAGCTGCGGTTTGAAGGGCGTCGGCATCATTCAGGTGCCCCGCTTCATGGCGCTGCCGCATCTGCGCGCGGGCGAGCTGGTGGAAGTCCTGCCGCAGTGGAATCCGCTGCCGATGCCGATATCGGCGGTGTATCCGCATAACCGGCATTTGTCGCCGAAGGTGCGCGTCTTCGTCGATTGGGCCGCGGAGTTATTCGAGCGTTGCCCGCTTCTGCAAGGCCAGAAAGAAGCGGAAGAGCGCTGCCTGCCGACGAGCACCGCATCGCCTTCGATCGTGCGGCATGGCACGCCGGAAGTCGCGGGCACCGAGGATGTGGTGGTATAGCCGGACATCGGGCGAGCGCATGGAATAACAATGAACGCTCGCATAGTCGCATCGCGAAAGCCTTTGCAGACAAGGCTCCCCGCGATTATTCGCCGAAATCGATAAATCTATTCGCCGATACGGCATTTATCCGCGTGCACCGCGCGGCTACATTCGCTCTCAACGCAGCGTGCTCGATCAACCAAATGCAATCCGCATTTGCCCGCACGCTGCATCGGAACGAAAGGAGTCGCAAGCATGAAGCAGCTCATCACGGGGTTTTCTCTCGCCGCCATCTCCGCTGTCGTCACGACTGCCGCTTTTGCGGAGAGCGGCCAGGGCATTGGCCGCGCAGGCACGTATCAGGTCCAGATGCAGACGCAAACCCAGGCCAATGCGGGCGATACGCCCAAGAGCCGTGCTCAAGTGCGCGCCGAGCTGGCCGCTGCCTTTTCGAACGGCTCGTTGCCCGCGCTGAATCGCAACACCTATCCCGAGCGCAGCATGTGGGGCGATGCGATCGCCGCACAAAGCGAGCAACGCGCACGCGATGCGGCACAAGCGGAAGCACGCAATCGTGAAATCGTCGAGTACGCCAATGGCTCGGCAGCAGGCAATGTGACAGCGCATTGATAGCGCCGTCGACAAGATATCAAGAGGTCAACATGTTAGCCAACACATCGCTCGATCAATTCTCGCTTCTCGACGAACTTCCTTTTGCTACGCCGGTATGGCATCCGTTCGTGCAGCACGCGCAGGACGCTGTGCAAGAGACGAAGCAAGAGACTGAGGAACGCTCGCATCGGGCGTGACACGAAAGGCGCGGACCCAAAGCCCGCGCCTTTTTTCATTCAACCGCACGCGCCGATTTCGCCGCACGACGTGCAGAAGTCGCAGCCATCCTTGCGGATCACCGCGTTCGCGCCACACGTCGCGCATTTACGGCCGTGCATCTGGGGAAGACCATGAGGATCGATTTCGCCTTGCGCGATGCCCTCGGATACTTCTTCGCCTTCGTCGGCCACAGCTACCGCATGCGGCGTGCGATCGGCGCCCTTGCGCGCAAGCACGCGCGACGGTACCTGGTTGCCCTCTGCATCGAGGAAGCCACGGCGGTGAAGAATCTGCTGGATCGCATACGCTAGCGCCGCGACTTCCGAATCGTGCCAGCGCGGACTGCGATGACCGTCGAGCCGCTCGACATCGCCCAGACGCACTTGTCCGCGATCCCACGACACCTTGCGCATATCCTGCAGCGTGCGCGCCGCGAAACCGCCGCGCGCGGCCAGTGACAGCGAACGCATCGTCGCCGTGATCCACTGCTGCGATTCGTCGCTCTGCCCGGTGGGAATGAAGAACTCGATGGGCCGCTCGATCGTCACGTCCTCGCCCGCGATGCGTCCCGTCACTTCGATGAACGACACCGCGAGATAAAGCGACTTCTTCCCCGCCTGCGTCAGATACTCGACCTTCTCGATGATCGCAGGCAATGCCCCCCTCGGCCGATGATCGATCGCGATACGCAGCGGATCGAGATCCAGCTCGGGGTCCGGCGAATCGCTCGGCGTTTCGGCGGGCGTGACCGAAAGCACCGCGCCCAGTGTCTCGTTGGGCCGATAAGTGGCAAGCCCCTTCAGCCCGCGCCGCCATGCTTCGAAATAGAGATCCTGGAACTTGTCGAACGGATAATCGGCGGGCACGTTCACGGTCTTCGAAATGGATGTATCGACGAACGGCTGCACCGCCGCCATCATCTCCATGTGATCGTGCGCGGACATGTCCAGCGCGCTCACGAAGTAATCGGGCAAGGTGCTTACATCGCCGCCCATCTCGCGATATAGCCGGTACGCATGATCTTCGACGGCGAAGGTCTGTCGCGAGCCGTCCGCCATGCGCTTCGTGCGTTGATACGTCCACGAGAACGCGGGCTCGATGCCATTCGATGCGTTGTCCGCGAACGCGAGGCTCACGGTGCCCGTCGGCGCGATCGACAGCAGATGGCTGTTGCGGATGCCATGCTCGCGAATCGCGCGCTTGATGTCATCGGGCAGGCGCGAAGCGAAGGTGCCTTCCTCGAGATAACGCTTCGCGTCGAAGAGCGGAAACTTGCCGCGTTCGCGCGCAAGATCGACGGACGCGCGATACGCTTCATCGCGCATCGTGCGCGCGACGCGCATGGCGAAATCGCGCCCTTCCTGCGCGTCGTAGCGCAAGCCCATCATCACGAGCGTATCGCCGAGACCCGTGAAGCCCACGCCGATGCGCCGCTTCGCCGCCGCTTCGCGCGCCTGCTCTTCGAGCGGCCAGAGCGTGACGTCGAGCACGTCGTCGAGAAAGCGCACTTGCGTGCGTGTGGTGCGCGCGAAGCCATCCCAATCGAACGAAGGCACGCCGCCGCGCCTCTGCGCAAACGGATCGCGCACGAAACGCGTGAGATTCAGCGGACCGAGATTGCAGCAGCCGTATGCGGGCAGCGGCTGCTCGCCGCATGGATTGGTCGCGCGGATCGCTTCGACGGCGCGCAGGTTGTTGTCGTCATTCATGCGCGACATGAACACGACGCCCGGCTCCGCGACATCGTAGGTCGAGCGCATGATCGTGTTCCACACTTCGCGCGCCTGCACTTCGCGATAGACCCACACGCCATCATCGCGCTGATGCATGTCTTCGGCTGCACGCTGCGCCGGTGAAGGCTCCGCCTTGTGCACGAGCTGCCAGGTCGAATCATCGGCGACGGCCTGCATGAATTCGTCGGTCACCGCGACCGATACGTTGAAATTGTTCCAGCGCCCTTTCGTATGTTTTGCCGCGATGAATTCGAGCAGATCGGGGTGCGTGCAATCGAGAATGCCCATCTGCGCGCCGCGCCGCGAGCCCGCGCTTTCGACGGTGCGGCACGAGGCATCGAACACGTCCATATAGCTGCATGGGCCCGATGCCGCCGATCCCGTGGAATGCACGCGTGCGCCGCGCGGACGGATCGCCGAGAAGTTATAGCCGACACCGCCGCCGCGTCGCATTGTCTCCGCCGCTTGCAACAGGGCGACGTAGATGCCCGGCAAGCCATTGCTGTCGACGCTCTGTATCGCATCGCCGACGGGCTGCACGAAGCAGTTGATGAGCGTCGCGTCGATGCCCGCGCCCGCCGCGCTCATGATGCGCCCTGCGCCTAGCGCGCCGCGCCTGAAGTTATCGACGAACTCCGCTTCGATCTTCGCGCGCGTCTCTTCCGGCTCGGCTTGCGCGACGCCGCGCGCGACGCGGCGATAAATATCCTCGACGCGAGTCTCGTCGCCCTTGGCATATTTTTCGAGCATCACGTCGATGGAAAACTGCTGCGGTGCGAGAGCGGTGCTGGGATTGTCTTCGGCCATGTCGGATCCTTTGAAATGCTGCGGCGTCTTGCGATAGGGTCGGAAACCCAGACGCCAAGTGCCGCAAAGGCAATGCCCGACGATAGCGCGATTCTTCCGCGCTCGCCATCGACCCGTTACACTCGTCTGATTCGGAACAGAACAATCAGCCGACCATTCGCATGAATCTGCATCGTCCGCCGCTCTTCGGCATCTCGGGCCGCTCGGGCCAGGGCAAGACCACGTTGATCGAAGCACTGTTGCCCTGGCTGCGCGCGCGCGGGCTCATCGTCAACGTCATCAAGCACAGTCATCACTCGATCGAACTAGAACCGCCGGGCAAGGACAGTGCGCGCTTTCGTCGCGCGGGTGCGGGGGAAGTGCTGATCGCATCGCCGTATCGCTATGCGATCCTGCGCGAGCTGAATGGCGATGCGGAGCCGTCGATAAGCGAACTGGCCGCGAGGCTGTCGCATGCGGATCTCGTGATCGTGGAAGGCTTCGCGCGCGAAGCGATGCCGCGGCTGGAAGTCGTGCGGCCCTCGGCGAGCCGCGATCCGCTCTACAGGACCGATGTGGAAATAGTCGCAATCGCAACCGATGACGCCGCCGCGCTCGATACGACATTGCCCACGCTCGCGCTCGACGATATCGCGGGCATCGGCGCGTTCATTTGCGCGCGCGTGGGCATCGTGCTTGCCGATTAAGTCGCGGGCAAACCGTGACGCGCCATCGCCAGCGCTTCTTTCAACACATCGTTATCACCGATGTGATTCGCGAGCAGCAGCACGAGCTTCGCGTTGAGCAACTGGCTGTCTTCATCGGATAGACCATTGTGCGTGTCGATGAGGCGCTCGTAGAACGCATCGTGGTCCGCGATATTCAGTTCGAGATTGAGCTTCATACGATTCATCATCCGTTGCAGGTTGCACGCTTGACCGCGACCGCGACCGATGCGGCATCGAACTCGCGCCAGCGCGCGCACACGTGTTGATCGGGACGCAGCAGATAGAACGTGCCCGGCCGTGCATCGAAGCGATGCGCGACCATGCCTTCCACGTCTTCCACCACGGTCACGCCCGGCACCGTGCAGGCCATGCCTCTCGGCACGACGATCAGCGCACGCACGGGCAGCGGCGCATTCGACAAGGCCGCGAGACTCTGCGCGCATGCGTCCGGGCCGTGGCCCAGTCCGCAGAAATAGAGGCCGGTGAACGCGCCGCCGTGGGTCTGAGGCAAGAGCCACGCATCGCGGTCATCGACACGCACGGGCGCATCGACGCACGGCGCGCCGGGAATCATCGCGCCATCGAAGGCATCGTCTTCCCTGTCAGGCGTATTGAGCGACGAATCGCGCAGCACCGCGGGCACCGAAAGCCGTCCGCTGTTCGCGATGCGCCGCGCGAACGCGGCATCCTTCGCGAGCTTGAGCGTCGCGTCGCGAAAGAGCCGTGACACCGCGCTCTTCGGCGTGATGAAGTCGGTGGCGCGCGTCGAGTTGAGGATGTTTTCATCGGCGGCATATTCGCGCTCGGAGGCATACGTATCGAGCAATGTGTGCGGCGCATCGCCGTTCACGACGAGCCGCAGCTTCCACGCGAGATTGTCCGCGTCCTGCACGCCGCTGTTCGCGCCGCGCGCGCCGAACGGCGACACGCCATGTGCGGAATCGCCCGCGAAGATGATGCGCCCATGCCGGAAGCTATCCATGCGCAGACACGAAAACGTGTAGACGCTCACCCATTCGAGCTCGAACTCGACATCTTCGCCGAGCAGCGCTTTGACGCGCGGAATCACACGTTCCGGCTCTTTCTCCGCGACGGGGTCCGCATCCCAGCCGAGCTGAAAATCGATGCGCCATACATCGTCGGGCTGACGATGCAGCAGCACCGACTGATTCCGGTGAAACGGCGGATCGAACCAGAACCAGCGCTCGGTCGGAAACGGCGCCTTCATCTTCACGTCGGCGATCAGGAAACGGTCCTTGAACGTGCGGCCGTGGCTGTCGAGACCGAGCGCACGGCGCATCGGGCTGCGCGCGCCATCGGCGGCCACGACGTATTGCGCTTTCAACGCGTAGACGCCATCGGGTGTTTCGACTTGCAGCTCGACGTGATCCTCATGCTGCGTCACGCCGACGACATTGCTTTTCCAGCGCAATTGCAAATTCTCAAGCGCCATCGCGCGTTCGGCGAGAAAGCCTTCGACGTAGTACTGCTGCAAGTTGATGAACGCGGGACGCGAATGCCCCGTTTCCGGCAGCAGATTGAACGTGTAGACGAGGTCGTCGTGCAGAAACACTTTGCCGACGTTCCAGCTCACGCCCTTTTCGATCATCCTGTCGCCGCAGCCGAGGCGGTCGAAGATCTCCAGTGTGCGCTTGGCGAAGCAGATGGCGCGCGAACCGGTCGACACGGTGTCGTCGTTGTCGAGCAGCACGGTGCGCACGCCCTGTTGGGCGAGATCGATGGCCGTCGCGAGACCGACCGGCCCCGCACCGATCACCGCAACGGGATAAGGCGAGGATGCGGGCGCATCGTGTTCGGGCGCGCGCTCGTATTCGAAACGCAGACTGGCGTAGTTCACGGACATTCGATCGTCTCCATCGTCGAAGGGCGAATCGCTTCGCTTTCGGTTATCTGTTCATCATTGTACAAGTCGTTTTATACTGTTGAATCTGCGTTTACCCGAATGCGGGCAGCGGCGTGATAGCCGCCGGCGGATGTCATATGAACATTGAAGGATGAAAACGCCGATACGCGAAAGTTGGCGCGAACGCCAGACCTGGATCAGACGCCGGCGAAGCCGAGCATCTTCGACACGCGTTGCGCGCAGTCGCGTAAGGCTTTGGATATATCGCCGTCCCATGCGCCGTCGAACGAGCCGCTCGGCCCGATCGCCGTGATCGCGAGCACGATATTGCGCGAGTGGTCGAATACCGGCGCGCTCATCGCGCTGATGCCGGCGACGGGTTCGTCGATCGCTCTCGCGATGCCGTGCCCGCGCACTTCGGCGAGCATCGCATCGATCTGCGCACGCGTGTAATCGCGACGTTCCGCGCCGGTCTGCAACGCGCCCGCGCGCTCGATCGCGACGAGCGCATCGACGGTCATTGGCGGCAGATACGCGGCGAATGCGCGGCCCGTCGCGGTCTGGAGCAGCGACATCACCGTGCCGGTGCGCATCGTCACGTGAATGGGCACGCTCGCCTGCTGGATATGAACGATCGTCGGTCCATAGCTGCCCGCGCTCGCGAGCGCGACCGTATGCTCGATGCGCGGCGTCATGTTCGCCGCCTCCGCGATCGCCAGGCGCACCGGATCGACGCGCTGCAAGCTGATCAGGCCCATCTGCAAGGCGAATGGCCCGAGCTCGTAACGGCCAGTGGCCGGGTCCTGCTGAATCAGGCCGAGATTGCCATACGAGACGAGATAGGGATGCGCCTTCGCCGAAGGCATGCCAGCCTTCTTCGCGAGATCGCCGAGCAGCATCGGGCCGCCGTGATCCACGAGCGCGCGCAACAGCGCCCCGCCTACTTCGATCGATTGAATTCCCCGGCGCACTCCGCTCATGCCTGACCTTGTGTCGTTGTCGATGATGCGCGCGATGATAACCGCACTCGCGCGCGGATCGTCATGCTTGAGGGCCGAGGCGTGCAATCAGTTCGCGATGTTGCGGATAGCGCGCTTCCAGCGCACCCGGCGCGGCCAGGTCGAACTCGCTGAATTCGAAGCCCGGCGCAACCGTGCAGCCGACGAGCGCCGCGCCGTTCGCATCGTGGCATTCGGCCGCGAACCAGGCGCCCGCTTCGACGACAGCCTGAAACACCGTGTCCGCATGATCGATCATGTTGCCGAGACGATGCGTGACGAGCGCCCCGTTCGCATCGAGCACGTGCACATCGACGGGATCGCCCGCATAGAAGTGCCAGACTTCGTCGGAGCGAATGCGATGCCACGCCGAATGCGCGCCGTCGCATAGCAGGAAGTGAATTGCGGTGGACGCGGACCGCGCATCGCTTTCGTTTTCGTTGTCCTTCTCGCGCCTGACCTTGCCTTTCGCGCGATACGTCTCGCGGAAATATCCGCCTTCCGGATGCGGCTCGAGCTTCAGACGCTCGATCAGTTCCCGGCTATCGATGCGATCACGTTGCATGTCGTTCCCTTTGCAAGAGCGGTTGCGGTTCGCGTATTCTGCATCGGATTACCCGCAGCGCCATTCTTCTTCACTTCATCCGTGGACGCCATGACTCTTCCTTCTTCCTTGCTCAATGCCTTCGCTCCGACCGGCACGCTGCGCGCGTCGATCAATCTCGGCAACCCGATCCTCGCGCATCGCACGGCAAGCGGCGAGCCGGGCGGCGTATCGGTGGATCTCGCGCGCGAACTTGCGTCGCGCCTCGGCGTGCCCGTCTCGTTCACTTCTTTCGAGCGCGCCGCGGAGTCCGTCGAGACCGTGACGAACGAAGATGCGGACATCGGTTTCTTCGCGATCGATCCGCTGCGCGGCGCGGGCATCGCGTTCACTGCGCCTTACGTGCTTATCGAAGGCTGCTATCTCGTGCGCGACGCGTCGCCGATCACGCGCAACGAAGACGTCGATCGCGAAGGCAACCGCATCATGGTCGGCAAGGGCAGCGCGTACGATCTCTTTCTCACGCGCGAAATCAAGCATGCCCAGATCATGCGCACCGAGTTGTCGCACACCGTGGTCGAGGACTTTCTACGCGACAACCTCGAAGTCGCCGCGAGCGTGAAGCAGATTCTCGAAGCCGATGCCGCGCGCATACCCGGCTTGCGCCTGCTCGACGGGCGCTTCATGGTGATTCAGCAGGCGATGGGCTTGCCGAAGCCCCGTGGTGATGACGCCGCGCGATATCTGCGCGAGTTCGTCGAGGACGTGAAACGCTCGGGATTCGTCGCGGATGCGCTCGCGCGCCACGGCATCGAGGGCGCATCGGTCGCGCCGGCCGCATGAGCCCGGACATCGAGCTCGCGGTCACCGACTGGATCGACGCGACGTTCGAACGCGACGTGGCAGGCGGACTCGCGGCGTTCAATCGCGCGCAACTCGGGCCGAGCCATCAGCGCGATCTCGCGGTGTCGCTCTATCGCGATGACGATTTTCTCGGCGGGCTCGGCGGCTATACCGCGTGGGACTGGCTCTGCGTGAAATGGCTATGGATACGCGAGGACGCGCGCGGCGCCGGGCTCGGCGCACGCGCGCTCGCAGCCGCCGAAAACGAGGCGATGAAACGCGGCTGCCGCGCGGCCTGGCTCGACACGGTCAATCCCGCGGCACGCGCGCTCTACGCGCGCCGCGGCTACGAGACCTTTGGCGAACTGGCCGACTTTCACGCGGGACAGACGCGCTATTTCATGCAGAAGCGGTTCTAGCGCGCTGGCGTTTTGCATTACGCATGCATAAAACCATCTGGCATTAAGCGTTTTGCATTACGCATTCAGCTTCAGGCGTCCGGCGACGCGCGCCGTGATCGCGCTGCGCGCCGCGAGCGATGCTTTCAGCCGCTCGCGCACGTCGCTAACGACATCGCCAGGCGCGCTGTCCGGATCGCCCGCGTCGAACGGCGGCGCGGGCGCGTATTCCATCTGCAACTGAACCGCTTGCGCTTCTTTTTCACCGACGAGCTCCGCCGCGAGCGCCAACGCGAAATCGATGCCCGCCGTGATGCCGCCGCCCGTGAACAGGTTCCCGTCGCGCACGACGCGCTCGTGCACCGGAATGGCGCCCAGTTCCGCCAGCAGCGTGTGATAGGCCCAGTGCGTCGTCGCGCGCTTGCCGCGCAACAGGCCCGCCGCGCCGAGCACGAGCGAGCCGGTGCATACCGACGTCAGATAGCGCGCGCCCTTCGCCTGTTCGCGGAGGAACGCGAGCGTCGTCTCGTCCTCCATCAGATCGCCGACGCCCGCGCCGCCCGGCACGCACAGCACGTCGAGCGCGGGGCAGTCATCGAAGGTCGTGTCGGGCGTCAGGATCATGCCCGCGCTCGATTTCAGCGGCTCGAGCGTCTTCCAGACGAGATGCACGCTCGTGTCCGGCATGTGCGCGAAAACGTCGTAGGGCCCGGTCATGTCGAGTTGCTGCACGCGCGGGAACAGCAGCAGGCCAATGTGTAGCGTCATCGTCTTCTCCTTGGTCGCGATGGTTCGTGGCAATAGACGAACCGATCCTACGCCGCTACGCTATGGCGAAATCGACACATGCCCCACGTTTTACGCCAAATCTCAGGGAGACCGCCGTGCAATCCGATACGCCGCGCATCATCGACGTGCTCGCCTTCCCCGACGTCCAATTGCTCGATGTCGCCGGCCCGGTGCAGGTTTTTGCGTCCGCGAACGATCTGGCGATGGCCGGGGGCCTGCCGCGCCCGTATCGCCCGCGCGTGGTATCGAAAAGTGGCACGGTGAGCGCATCGGCGGGACTGGGGCTTGTCGGACAGGCGTTGCCCGATGCGGCCGACGCCTGCGACACGCTGATCATCGCGGGCGGCTGGGGCGTGCATCAGGCGGTGCTGGATCGCGCACTCGTCGAATGGGTGCGCGCGCGCTCGGCTCATGCGCGGCGCACCGCGTCGGTCTGCACCGGCGCGTTTCTGCTGGCCGCGGCCGGACTTCTGGACGAGCGGCGCGCCGTCACGCACTGGACGCGCTGTGCGGAACTGGCCACGCGTTTTCCGGCGGTGCGCGTCGAGTCCGACCCGATATTCATCCGCGATGGCGACATCTGGACCTCGGCCGGCGTCACGGCGGGCATCGACCTGTCGCTCGCGCTCGTCGAAGAAGATCTGGGCCGCGCGCTCGCGCTCGATGTCGCGCGCCATCTCGTCGTGTTCCTGAAGCGCCCCGGCGGGCAGGCGCAGTTCAGCGCGGCGCTCTCGCTGCAAAAATCGGGCGAGCGCTTCTGCGAACTGCACGCGTGGATCGCCGAGAATCTCGCGGCGGATCTGTCGGTCGGCGAGCTGGCTGCGCGCGTCGGCATGAGCGAACGCAGCTTCGTGCGCCACTACCGCGCGCAAACCGGCACGACGCCCGCGCGCTCGATCGAGCGCATGCGTCTCGAAGCGGCGCGGCGCTTGCTCGGCGATACGACGTTGCCGGTGAAGCGCGTTGCCGCGCGCTGTGGCTTCGGCACGGAAGAAACGATGCGGCGCGGTTTCTTGCGTTCGCTCGGCGTGTCGCCGCAGGCCTATCGCGAACGATTTACCGCGCACGGCGCGGCCGCTGCTCAGCCGGAATGAAATGTCCGAACGCCTTGCCCGACGGGCTTTTTTTGTCCTGCGTACTCAAGCCTGTAAGCTGCGTGCCGTTAGCCCATTTAGAACGTTTGCTTGAGACGCGCGCCCCGGGCGGCGTGCGAGCGCAGTCGCTGAACGAGAACCGCCCGCCGTGGCGGCAATATGGCCTGGAGCGCCGATGAGTGTGTTTCCCGCGTACGACGCGCCGGTTGCCCGCGCAACCGCGGTCGAGTCCGCAACCGCGATGGCAAGCGGCGAGACGAGCCGCGCCTGCGCCGCGCCATCGATCGACGCCTTGCTGCGCGAAGCCGCCGCGACGGGCTGCCCCCAGCAATGGGCGTGGTATCGCGCGGGCGAGCAGTTGCATCTGGAGCGACGCGGCGATGCGCCGCTGCCCGGCCGAAACGAATGGCCGCTGGGCATCGCCGAGGAGCGGCTCGAACAAACGTGCGCCGCGCATGGCTGGCATTGCTGGCCGACCGGGCGCGGCGAGAGCGTGCTTGGCTGGCTCCTCGCGCCCGCCACGCACCGTAACGATGACCGTCTCGCCGACCTCGCACGCACGCTCGGCGAGCGCGTGCAGTCCGACGCCCTTGCACGCGCGCAGCTCACGCAGCGCGTGCTGTACGAAATCGCTTATCTGGCGAGCTCCGTGCCCGAGCGCGCCGATTTCCTGCGCGGTGTGCACGAACGACTCGGCACGCTCATCGACGCCGAGAACTTCTATCTCGCGCTCTACGACCGCAAGACCGGCAAGATCACGTATCCGTATTACGTCGACGTGATCGATACCGATGTCGTCGCCGCCGAGAACTACGACATCCTGAATCCGGCGCGACTCTCGATGACCGGCCAGGTGCTCACGAGCGGGCAACCGCTTTTCATCACCGCGGACGATATTTGCGAGGCCGAGCGCGCGGCCCGCTACTACTGCATCGGCGATCGTCCCGAGTACTGGATGGGCGCGCCACTCAAGAACGCCAGCGACGAAGTATTCGGCATGCTCGCGATGCAGGTCTACGACGTCTCGCGCATTTACACGGCCGAAGACCGCGCGCTCTTTCTCGTCGTCGCGCGGCACGTGGCGATGGCGCTCGACCGTATCCTGCACCGCGCCGATCTCGAAGAGCAGGTGGCGCGGCGCACGTCGGAACTGTCGAAGCTGAATGCGGCGCTGCGTCATGGCATTGCGGAGCGCGAACGTTCCGAGCATTTGCAAGCTGCGCTCTATCAGATCGCAGAATTGTCGAGCCGGCCCGGCGACACGCTGGAGTTTTTGCGCAGCCTGCATGGCATCGTCGGCGAACTGCTTTATGCGCGCAATTTCTATATCGCGCTCTTCGAAACGGAAACGGGCGAAGTATCGTTCCCGTATTACGTCGATGAGATCGTGCAGGAACGTCCCGCGCCGCGGCGCAATCAGCGAGGCCTCACCGAATACGTGATTCGCGAGCGGCGCGCGCGGCTCATCGACCATTCGGAAGCGTTGCGGCTCATCGAAGAAGGCGCGTTCGAAACCGAGCACAGCGACGTGCGCCTGCGTTCGTGGCTCGGCATTCCGCTCTTCGACGGCGATGTCGTGCGTGGCGTGCTTGCCGTGCAAAGCTATTCGCCGCTCGTGCGTTATTCATTGCGCGATCAGGAATTGCTGACCTTCGTGTCGCGCCATATCGATACCGCGCTCTCGCGCCGTCGCGACGCCGAAGCCCTGCATGCCGCGAATCTCGAGCTCGAAGCGCGCGTGCAGGCCCGCACGCGCGAACTCGACGACGTCAACGCACGCCTGCTCTACGAGAACTCGCACGATTCATTGACAGGACTTCCCAATCGCAGCCATCTGATGCAAAAGCTGCGCTCCGCGTGGCGGGACTATCAGACACGCGGCGATGAACTGTCGGTGATGTTCATCGACCTCGATCGGTTCAAGGTCGTGAACGACAGCCTCGGCCATCACTTCGGCGACATGCTGCTCGTGCAGGCCGCCGCGCGCCTGCGCGATTGCCTGCGTTCGTCGGATCTGCTCGCGCGACTGGGCGGTGACGAGTTCGCCGTTCTGTCGCCGAATGCATCGGTGCGCGATGCGGTGTCGATCGCCAAGCGCATTCTGGCTGCGTTCGACCTGCCGTTTCATATCGAAGAGCATGTGGTGTTTTCGTCGTGCAGCATCGGCATCGTGAGTGCGGACAGCCAGTTCCACACCGAGCCCGCCGACCTCTTGCGCGACGCCGATACCGCGATGTATCGCGTGAAGAACGCGGGCCGCGACAGCTTCGTCGTGTTCAATCAGGAACTGCGACGCCAGGTGTCGGACCAGGTGGAACGCGAAGGCGCGCTGCGCAATGCGATCAAGCGCGACGACGAGCTGCTGCCCTACTTCCAGCCCATCGTCGATGTGAAGAGCGGCGAAGTGGTCGCGCTCGAAGCGCTGATCCGCTGGCGTCAGCCCGATGGACGCATCGTCGGGCCGGCCGAATTTCTGCCTTCCGTGGAAGGCCTGAGGCTCATCGGCAGGCTCGATCTGTATATGCTCGAACGCGTCGCCGCCATTCTCTCGAATGCACGTTTTGCGCACTGGCCGCCGGTGCATGTGAACTGCTCCAGCTACAGCATGACGCGCCCCGAGTTCGCCGACGATGTGCTCGCGCTACTGCGGCGCTATCGCGTATCGCCATCGCGCGTATGTCTCGAACTTACCGAGGGCGCGCTTGTCGCCGAACCCGATCTCGCGCGGCGCACGATGCAGCGGCTTGCGGACAACGGCATGTCCGTCGTGCTCGATGACTTCGGCGCGGGCTTTTCGTCTTTGAGCTATGTGCACCAGTATCAATTCACGGGACTCAAGATCGACAAGTCCTTCATTCTCGAATTGACGGAAAGCCCGCGCAGCCGCGCGATCGTGCGGGCGATCGTGCGCATGGCCGAGTCGCTCGATCTGACGCTCGTGGCCGAAGGCGTCGAAGATGCGGCGACGCTCGCCGTGCTGCGCGACATGGGCGCGGCGCAGGCGCAAGGCTATTTCTTCGACCAGCCGCTGCCGCTCGAGGCGCTGACGCGCGCCTCGCTCGCACCGCGCGCGACGACGGCAAGCGCGCTGCTATAACAAACTCAACCGCCGCATCAAGGCATGCCGCCCATCGTGAACCGTACTGACGATTCAGCATCGAGCGATCCTGGCGACGGGTACGCGTGTTGCTGATTAGTATGCGTTATCGTCGAGTCGAAAAGGAGGCAGAAATGTCCCAGCATCCCGCGCATTCGCAGAATCACCGGCATCCGGATGAGCCGCGTCCAGAAGAAATCGCACGCGCGCTCAAAGGCGCCGAGTATCCGATGGGCAAGGAAAAACTCGTGGCACTGGCAAAGAGCAATGGCGCGGACGGCGAAGTCATAGCCGTGCTCAACAAGATCAGCGAACGCAATTTCGACAGCGCCGACGCGGTATTGCGGGAAGCGACGCGAGCGGAATAAGGGGAAAATGTAATGACTGAAAAACCTGCAGCGCCCGATACGCACGATAAGCCGCGCGCGCCGGGAGGAAACAATCTGAGCAACATCGGTATCGAAGACGTAGAAAGGGTTATCCCTCGGCCGGGAGAGGCACGGGCAACCGATCCCGCTAATGCGCGCGACAAAATCGGTACTACGCCGGACGATTCGGGAAATCGCCCCCGGCCGCTATAAATAAATTAAATGAACGCCAGTGCAATTTCCAATCGCGCACGCGAACATGTGCGCTAGGATGGAGAGTGCGTCGATCTGGGTGCGCGTCGTTGCACGGCGCCTGTCAGGAAACCGCGCAATGGCCCGGCATCCGTCTGGCCAATCAATGCACAAGGAGGCTCTATGAAGTGGGAAACGCCGAGTTTCACCGATATGCGCTTCGGCTTTGAGATAACGATGTATATTGCGACGCGCTAATCGAAAATGACAAAACGGCCATGTTAATGGCCGTTTTGTTTTGCGCGTGCAGTCCGTCTATTTTCAACCGCCCCGCACGGGTTCGGTATGCTTGTTCACCGGATCGGGCTGATCGGCATTCTGCGCATCGAGGCCGCCCTTGCCTGCAATTTCTGGCCCGTTCCCCGACCCATACGGCACTTCCGCCGTCTGATGCGGATGCTGATCCAGACGACGATTCTCCGGCTCGACTTCCCCTGCATTCGGTTGACGCACGCCCTGCTTCGGATCCCCGCCCGTCGCGGACCCCGGCCCCGGTGTATTGCCGATGGAACCGCCGCCGCTCGCGCCACTGCCTGCATCGCCTAAGGGCTTGTCGGTGCTCTTCGTTTCCTGTTCGCTATTGCTCATGGTGGCTTCTCCTTTTCGTGCGCCAATCGATGAACGTTGAGCAACGCGCATTCCAGTGCCATCGAAAATAAAAGGGCCCGCGTTATTGCGCGGGCCGTGCCACCACTACTACTGCGAGAAAGATCAGACCGCTTGCGTTGCGAGCGCCGAGCCGATGACTTCATTCGCGACCGCATCGACAGCCTGTTTCACGATACCGACGATCTCGTCCGCTTCGGCGCGCGTCGTCACGAGCGGCGGCGCGAAGCCGAGGATATCGCCATGCGGCATGGCACGCGCGATCACGCCGCGCTCGAGCGCCGCCGCCGACACCTTCGGCCCGACCTTCAACGCCGGATCGAAGGGCTTGCGCGCGTCCTTGTCGGCCATGAACTCGAGCGCCGCGAGCATGCCTGCGCCGCGCACTTCGCCGACGAGCGGATGTGCATCGAAGGCCGTGTGCAATTGCTGCTGCAAATACGCGCCGACATCGGCGGCATTCTGCGTGAGATTCTCGCGTTCGAGGATATCCAGATTCGCGATAGCCGCGGCCGCGCAAATCGGATGCCCCGAGTACGTCCAGCCATGACCCATCGGGCCGAACTCCTTCGAGCCCTTCTCGATGACGTCCCACACCTTCTCGCCGACGATCACGCCCGACAGCGGCGCATAGGCGCTCGTGAGACCCTTCGCGACCGTGATGAGATCCGGCTTGATGCCGAAGTGCTGCGCGCCCATCTTCGAGCCGAGACGTCCGAAACCACACACGACTTCATCGGAGATCAACAGGATGTCGTGCTTGCGAAGCACTTCCTGAATCGCTTCCCAGTAACCTTGCGGCGGCGCGATGATACCGCCCGTGCCCATCACAGGTTCTGCGATGAATGCGGCGACCGTATCGGCGCCTTCCTTCGCGATCAGCTTCTCCAGCTCTTGCACGCAATACGCGGTGAATTGCGTTTCGCTCATGCCCGCCGGCGCCTTGCGATACCAGTGCGGACACACCGTATGCTTCACGCGGTCGACCGGCAGGTCGAAGTTCTGGTGAAAGCTCGGCAGACCCGTGAGGCTGCCCGTCACGATGCCCGAGCCGTGATAGCCGCGCTCGCGCGAGATGATCTTCTTTTTGTTAGGACGCCCGAGCACATTGTTGTAGTACCAGACGATCTTGATCTGCGTTTCGTTCGCGTCCGACCCCGACATGCCGTAGTACACCTTCTTCATGCCTTCGGGCGACCAGTCGATGATGCGCGACGACAGTTCGATGATCGTATCGGTCGAGTGGCCGACATACGTGTGGTAATACGCGAGCTTCTTCGCCTGCTCATAGATTGCGTCGGCCACTTCGGTGCGGCCATAGCCGATATTCACGCAATAGAGGCCCGCGAATGCATCGATATAACTCTTGCCTTGATGATCTTCGATGCGAATGCCCTTCGCGCCCGTCACGATCTTGCCGGGCAGCGCACCGCTCGCATGATCCTGCGCGTGCGTGGACGGGTGCATGAAGTGCGCGCGGTCTTCGGCGAACAATTGGTCGAGCGATTGTTTTTGCTGGGTCATGTGCTTCTCCTTGATTCGGTGATGCGTGTCTTTGAGGATAGTGCTTTCAGGCGGCGCTCGTGAGCGGCAGGCCGAGATTGCCGAGGCAGAAGTATTTCGTTTCGACGAAGGGCTCGAAGCCTTCCGCACCGCCTTCGCGGCCGAGGCCCGACGCCTTCATGCCGCCGAAGGGAATCGGCGCACCGGTGAATTTCACGCCGTTGACCGACACCATCGCGAAATCGAGCCGGCGCACGAGCTGGAAGATCGTGTCGATGCGCGACGCGCAGATGTACGCCGCGAGGCCATATTCCGTGTCGTTGGCGAGTGTGACGGCTTCGTCGAGCGTATCGAACGGAGAAATCGCGGAGATCGGCGCGAAGTTCTCTTCGTCGTAGATGCGCATGCCTGGTTTGGCATCGGCAACGACGGTCGGTTCATAAAACCAGCCGCCGAGGACGTGCGGCTTGCCGCCGACGGTGATGCGCGCGCCTTGCGCTTTCGCATCATCGACGCGAGCGACGGTCGAATCGAATGCGGCCTGATGCATCAGCGGACCGACATCGACATTTGCTTCGAACGCCGTCCCTACTTTCAGCGCCTTGACTGCTTCCGTATAGCGTTCGACGAACTGCTCATAGAGCGGACGCGCGACGAGAATGCGGTTTGCAGCGCAGCAATCCTGCCCTGACGTCTGAAACTTCGCGCCCACTGCGACCCGCATGGCCTGTTCCAGGTCTGCGTCGTCGGTGACGATGAAGGGCGCATTGCCGCCCAGTTCGAGCGCGAGCTTCTTGATGCCCGATTGCGCCGCCGTTTGCGCGACGAGATTGCCGACGCGTGTCGACCCCGTGAAACTGACGGCGCGCACGCGGGTATCGCTGACGAGCGTTTCCATCGCCATTTGCGGCTCGCCGATCACGACGTTGAATACGCCTGGCGGGAAGCCTGCTTCTTCGGCGAGTTGCGCGAGTGCAATCGCTGAGAAAGGCGTTTCGTGCGCTGGCTTCACGACGACCGTGCAGCCTGCGGCGATGGCGGCTGCGGCCTTGCGCGTGATCATCGCGACGGGGAAATTCCAGGGTGTGATGAGCGCGGCGACGCCGACGGGTTCCATCACTGTGCCGAGATGCGCGCCGTCGATGTGCGTCGGGATCGTGCGGCCCGTGAGGCGCTTTGCTTCGTTTGCGAACCATTCGATGAAGCTCGCTGCGTAGGCGATTTCGCCTTTCGATTCGGCGAGCGGTTTGCCTTGTTCGAGCGACAGGATACCTGCGAGGTCGGCCTGATGACGCATGATCAGTTCATGCCAGCGGAGCAGCAATGCGCTGCGCTTTTGTTGCGGCATCCAGCGCCAGGATTGGAATGCGCGATCGGCGGCATCGATGGAGCTTTTGATCTGCTCCTTGTCGAGCATCGGGACATGGCCGATGACATTCTGATCGGCAGGGTTCGTTACCGCGATCGATGCGGCGCTGTTGCTGTGGACCCAGCGGCCGTCGATATAGCAGAGCGATTTGAACAGGATGGGGTGGCCTAGCAGCATGGGTTTGGCTCCTTTTTTGCCCTTGCGGGCCGTCGCTTTTCGTTTGATTCGATGTGGTCTACTTTACGGTCTTCGTGGTCGAGAGTTTTTTGTTATCGGTCGCTATGGTTGATGTTTTTTCTGTTTGAATCGCGGTTGCGTTGGGTTTTTCGGCTTCTATGGAATCCTGATTTCGTGTCGGTTTATTTGCTCTGCCCCTGTGCGGGGCGGCACCTACTTTCTTTGCTGCTGCAAAGAAAGTAGGCAAAGAAAGCAGCTATCCCCAGCCTAAGCACTTCACGCCGGCCGCGGCACAGGCGATCGACCTAATGGCCCCCAGAGTAGCGAGTGTTCTCGTGGGTCTTATCGGGCGTGGACCGCGCACGGTCCGTCACATCGCGCCGCACTACTGACTGGTTCAGCACGAAATAGCATCGGCACAGCGCTACGCGCTGCCGTCGGGTATGCAAGGGAAAGCACGCGGATGCACACGCACACGCAGACCCGATGACCGGTCGGCCGCGAAGCGGGCCGGAGCTAAATCGTGCTGAACCAGTGGGTCGTGCGGTGCGACGTGACGGACCGTGCGCGATCCAAGCCGCGTGAGTTTTGTGAGGGCACTCGCTATTGCCGGACCGCGAGAGTAGTTCTGTGCCGCGGCCGGCATGAAGCGCTTAGGCTGGGGCTAGCTGTTTCTTTGGTTACTTTCTTTGCGTCGACCAGAGTTGGCGCTTTAGCGCTTACTCTGGTCCCGAGCAAAGAAAGTGACTGCCGCCCCGCACAGGGGCAGTGCTAATAAACCGACACGAATACGGGATCAGACAGCAAACCAAAAAAACTCATACGACATCGTCAAAATCCGGCAAGCCCTCGCCAACATCCTTGACCACCTTCGTCACGATATAAGTGAAATACCTCTCGATCCCCAACTCCTCGACGAGCAAAGAATCGATAAACCGCTGATAGTGATCGATATCCCGCGCCACGACATGCAGCACGTAATCCACCCCACCCCCGGTGGCATAACACTGCACGATCTCAGACGCAGCTAAAACCCGCTCCTCAAACCGCCGCATATCCTGCGCAGTATGACGCGAAAGCGTCACCTCCACGACGATACGGCTGCCCTTGAAAGCAGCCGCCCAATCAATATCCGCGCGATAGCCACGTATCAGTCCGCTTTCTTCGAGTTTCTTCACGCGCTCCCACGCCGGCGAGATGGAAAGATTCACCTCTTCGGCAAGACGCGATTTCGTAATGCGCCCATCCCGCGCAAGAATGCGCAGGATAGCGAGATCGTAGCGGTCGAGCTTGATCAACTTACACGCTCACGGCAATGTTGCGTTCGACGATATCCGCAACCACGGCAACGGTATCGCCCGTCTGAACCAGCCCCGGGAAATGCCGAGCCGCAAGCAGTCCATCCCGTTTCGCGCGATATTCAACCGCAGGCTCGCCCGTGCGCGTCATGTCATACACGCGCGCGAGCACGTCGCCCGCTCTCACCATGTCGCCGAGGTCGCGGCACATCTCCAGCAAGCCGGTATGCTCGCTCGTCGTGTAGCACGAACCATCGGGCATATCGAGCAGCGTCGTCGTGCGCGCTTCGCCCTGCACCACCGACTTCTCGATGATGCCCGCATACGCGAGAAAGCCATACACGCCACGCTCCGCGATCGCAACGCTCTTCGCCGTCGACGATCCTCCTCCACCCAGCTCCGTCGATACGAACACCTTGCCCGCGTCCTCCGCAGCGCTATCGTAAAGACCGACGCTGTCGAGTTCGAGCATGCGCATCGAATAAGGCGCGCCGAACGCACGCATCGCGGCTTCGCAACGCGATTGCTGCGTCGCGTCGTTCAGCACGTGGATCGCCGCGAACGGCAGGAAGTCGAGCGTACGGCCGCCCGCGTGAATATCGAGCACGTAATCGGCGAGCGGCAACAGATGACGCTGGAAGTAATCCGCGATCTTCTCCGTCACCGTGCCGTCCGGCCGGCCGGGAAAGCTGCGATTCAGGTTGCCGGCATCGATCGGCGAGGTGCGCGAACCCACGCGAAACGCGGGATAGTTCATGAACGGCACGATGATCACGCGGCCGTGCACGTCGCCCTCCTTCAGCGTCGATGCGAGCTTCGCCAGCGCGATCGGGCCTTCATACTCGTCGCCGTGATTGCCGCCCGTGAGCAACGCGGTCGGTCCGTCGCCGTGCTTGATCACGGTGACCGGAATCATCACGGCGCCCCACGCGGAATCGTTGCGCGAGTACGGCAATTTCAGAAAGCCGTGCTGAACGCCTTCGGCGTCGAAATCGACGGTCGGGCTGATCGGTGACGCGCGCATCGTGTTACTCCTTCACGAACAATTTTCGAGGCGTATTGCAGAAGGTCTCCACGCCGGTGTCCGTAATCAGGATGCTCTCCGTGATTTCGAGGCCCCAGTCGTCGAGCCACAGCCCCGGCATGAAGTGGAACGTCATGCCGGGTTCGAGGACGGTCTTGTCCCCTGGACGCAAACTCATCGTGCGCTCGCCCCAGTCCGGCGGATAACTCGCGCCGATCGGATAACCGCAGCGGCTATTCTTTTCGATGCCGAACTTGGCCAGCACCGCGAAGAACGCCTTGGCGATGTCCTCGGTCTTGTTGCCCGGCTTCGCCATGGCAAGACCCGCTTCGATGCCTTCGACGACCGCTTTCTCGCCCTCGATGAAATGCTGCGGCGGGCGGCCCAGATACACCGTGCGCGAGAGCGGGCAGTGATAACGCCTGAAGCATCCCGCGATTTCGAAGAACGTGCCCGCATTAGCGGTGAACGCCGAATCGTCCCACGTGAGATGCGGCGCGGCGGCGTCGGAACCTGTCGGCAACAACGGAACGATCGCCGGATAGTCGCCGCCATAACCTTCGACGCCCGTAATACCGGCTTCATAAATCTGCGCGACAAGATCGCTCTTTTTCATGCCCGGCTCGACCTTGTCGAGAATGCGCGCATGCATCTTCTCGACGATACGCGCCGCCACGCGCATATATTCGATCTCGCGCGGCGACTTCACCGCGCGCTGCCAGTTGACGAGCGCGGTCGCATCGACGAACTTCGCGTTCGGCAGATGCTGCGTCAGCGACGCATACGCCTTCGCGCTGAAGTAGTAGTTGTCCATCTCCACACCGATGCGCTGGTTATCCCACCCGCGCGCGGCAATAACTTCAGTGGAGAGGTAATCCATCGGATGACGCTCCGTCGACTGCACATAGTGATCCGGATAGCCGACGATATTCTCGTGCCCCATGAACACCGTGCGCTTCGCGCCGTTCGCATCCTGACCGCGGCCGTACCAGACCGGCTCGCCATCCATCGCGAGCAGCACGCACTGATGCACGTAGAACGACCAGCCGTCGTAACCCGTGAGCCACGCCATGTTGGTCGGGTCGGTCACGATCAGCAGATCGATGCCCGCCTTCGCCATCGCGCGCCGCGTCTTCGCGATACGCGCGTCGTATTCGCTGCGCTCGAACGGCAGGCGTACCACGGGCGCCTCCCCTTTCTTCTGTTGCATGATTTCGGACATCGTCCCCTCTATCAAGCGGTCACATCGTTGTGGAAAATGGTTCCTGCCTTGTCCGCGCGGGCACGCTGAAGCGCAAGCGTTGCAATCGCGGTGTCCTGCGCGCCAGTGCCGGTGAGATCGCACACGGTCACTTCTTCATCGTTCGTTCGGCCAGGGACTTGTTGCGCGATCACCTGTCCCAGCTCGGCATAAGATGTATCAGCATGGGTCACGCCCGCTTCGATCGCGTGATGCAGTTCACCCAGAACACGCACTTGCTGTAAGCGGTCGCATACATAGCGCGCTTTCGTGAACACGTCCGGCGCGATTTCGTTCTTGTGCTCGGCGTCCGATCCCATCGCCGTGATATGCAGGCCGGGATGCAGGTCGCATGCGTGAATCAAGGGCTCGCGGCTCGGCGTCGTCGTGATGGCGATGTCCGCATGTTTCAGCGCGTCACTCACGGTGTCCGCGACATCGCAATCGATGCCTTCGCAATCGCGTGCGAATTGCATTGCGCGATCACGCTCACGCGCCCACACGGTCACATGATTGATGTCGCGCACGAGACGCAATGCCTTCAGTTGCAAGCGCGCCTGCTCGCCCGCGCCGATGATCGCCACGCGCTTCGCATCCTTGCGCGCGAGCCAGCGCGAAGCGACCGCGCCCGCAGCCGCCGTGCGCACCGCAGTGAGATAACCGTTATCGAGCAGCACGGCTTCCGTCAGACCCGTGCGCGCCGACAAGACCAGCATCAGGCCATTCAGACTCGGAAGGCCAAGCGACGGATTGTTGAAGAAGCCCGGGCTGACCTTGATCGCGAAGCTCTTAAAGCGTGGCAAATAAGCGGTTTTCACGTCGACTTCGCCTGCATGCTCGGGAATGTCGAGACGCAGAATGGGCGGCATCGCGACGGCTTCGGTCGCGAGCGACTTGAACGCGGCTTCGACTTGTTCGATCGCGTCGAGATCGAGCGGCACGAGCTTGCGCAATTGCGCCTGGCCGAGCAGCACGGTGGAGAGTTCGATGTTGGACATGGGTTCAGGCCGCTCCGATCAGGCGGCGATGCGTTTCGATATCGATGTTGCTGCCGCTCACGACAATCACGATCGGACCGCCTTGCGATTCGATCGCGCCGTCGAGCAGCGCTGCCATGCCGACCGCCGCCGCCCCTTCGACGACGAGCCGCTCTTCGCGATACGCATGCACGATGCCGCGCGCGATGGATACTTCATCGAGCAGCACGACGTCGTCGATGAGATCGCGCGTCATGGTGAAGGTATGCCGGTTATCGAGGCCGATGCCGCCGCCGAGCGAATCGGCGAGCGTTTCGAGTTCATCGACGAACACGGGCTTGCCCGCCGCGAGACTCGCGTGCATCGCGGCGCCGCGTTCCATCGACACGCCGATCATCTTCACGTCGCGTCGAATATGCTTCGCCGCGAACGCGATGCCGCTGAACAGCCCGCCGCCCGACAAAGGCACGACGATGCTCGCCGCATCGGGCAATGCTTCGAGAATTTCGAGGCCGATGGTGGCCTGTCCCGCGATCACGCGCTCATCGTCGAACGGTGGCACGAACGCATAGCCTTCTTCGCGCACGAGACGTTGCGCTTCGATCTGCGCATCGTCCTGACTCTTGCCGGCGATGACGACTCGCGCGCCGAGCGCGGCCACGGCATCGACCTTGTTCTGCGGCACGAGCGAAGACATGCACACGGCCGCTTCGATGCCGAGCGCACGCGCCGCATGTGCGACCGCGCGGCCATGATTGCCCGTCGATGCGGTGACGACACGCGTGCAGCCTTCCTCCGCAATCTGCGCGAGCGCATTGGTCGCGCCGCGCAGTTTGAAGCTGCCGGTGGGCTGCAGCGTTTCGAGCTTCAGATGAACCGGCACGCCCGCGACGCGCGACAGCGCCATCGACTGAACGAGCGGCGTGACGAGTGCGCGTCCTTCGATGCGCTGGCGGGCGCGGTAGACATCGGCGAGTGTGAGTGCGGACATGTGAGACCGGATTGCGTTCGAGGTAACGATGCAATCCAGTCTAATGTCCTAAAAAATCGTTTTCGATTGTCCTAGTTCAATCACGTCGATCTAATTGAAATCGTGCACGTGCGGGTATTGGCCGAAGACTTCGCGCATGGTCTGGACAGCCGCGCGGAACGTGCTGTCGCCCACTTCGGCGCCCACGCAAAGCCGCACTGCATTGGGCCGCTCGGCGCCGCGCACGAGGAACGGATCGGGCGACGTCACCGCGATATTGCGATTGCGCAATTCACGCGTGATGCGTTCGGCTTCCCATTCGTCCGGCACGCGCAGCCACACCGACAGCGCGTTCGGATGGCTGCCGAGCACATATTCGCCGAGCAATTCGCGCACGACGCTCTGCCGCGCCGCAAGACGTTCGCGCTGAATCTGCACGAGGCGTTGCGCGGTGCCGTCCGTGATCCAGCGCGCCGTGACTTCCGCGATCGGCGATGTCGCCATCCAGCAACTCACGCGCAACACGCTTTCCGCACGCAATGCGAGACGGCGCGGCACCGTCATGAAGCCGGTGCGCAAGCCGCTCAAGACAGACTTGGTCATGCTCGTGCAGTAGAACGCGAGCTCGGGAATGAGGCTCGCAATCGGCGTCTGCGTCTTAGCGGGCAGCGCGCCATAGACATCGTCTTCGATCACATAGACGCCATAGCGCTCTGCAATGCGCGCTATCGCGCGGCGGCGCGAATCCGGCATCAACGCGACGGTCGGATTGTTCAGCGTCGGCGTGCAGACGAGCGCGCTCACGCGTTCGCTGTCGCAGACTTCCTCGAAGTGCTCGGGGCGAATGCCGTACTCGTCGATCTCCAGACCTTTGAGCGTAAACCCCAACACGTTGGCCGAGCCGATCACGCCGTGGTCCGTGAGGCTCTCGCACAGCACCGTATCGCCGGGACCGACGATCGACGCCAACGCCGTGAAGATGCCGTGCGCGACGCCATTGGTGACGAGCAGCGTCTCCACCTTCGCGGGCATGTTGAGCGACGCGAGCCATTCGACGCCCGCCTGCCGATGACTGTCGAAGCCCGCAATCGGCCGGAACGCGCGTATCCACGGCTGATCGTCTATCGTCGACAAGGTCGCGCAGACCTTGCGCCACATCGCGTCGTGCTCGGGCGTATGCACGATGCGCGCGATCGAAAAATCGACGACGGAGCGCTCGGCCGTATCGAGCATGTAAGTGGACATCGTCTCGGTCACGCGCGCGGCGACGAAGCTGCCGCGCCCCACTTCGCAGCGAATCAGCCCTTGCCTTTCGAGTTCCTTGTAGGCGTTCGTGACGGTCTGCACGCTGATCGCGAGATCCGCTGCGACTTCGCGTTGCGGCGGCAAGCGCTCGCCGGATGCCAGCGCGCCGCTTTCGATATCGGCGGCCATTGCCTTGACCAGCCGCTTGTATTTGGACTGCACGCCCTGCACCGTTCGCACGGCGTCGCGCCATCTTTCATTCACGTCCTGCTCCTCGCTTGCCGGGTTCCTTGCGCAATAGTGGCGCAAAAATGCGCGTGAAAATAATTGTCCTAGAGCAATCGGAACAAATATATGGCTTTGTATTCTGCGTCGGTGGCTATGCAACGAGCGTCGTCGAAGCCCTTCGAAGTAAGGGTTTTCCACGGTCTCTCATCTGTATCGCCGCCCCATTCGACCACGCTTGAAGAACCATCAATACGGGAACGATATGAACACGAAGCGACTGTCTGGAATGCTGGCGGCGGCGTGCGTCGCGGCAGCGAGCCTCGCCGCCTATGCCACGAGCGCGAGCGCGGAAACCACGTTGCAGCGCATTCAGCGCACCGGTGAAGTGCGCATCGGCTATGCGAACGAAACGCCCTTCGCCTATACGACGCCCGATGGCACCGTGACCGGCGAATCGCCGGAGATCGCGAAGAAGGTGTTCGCGAAGCTCGGCGTGAAGAAGGTCGATGCAGTGCTGACCGAATGGGGCGCATTGATTCCGGGCCTGAAAGCCGGCCGCTTCGATGTGATCGCGGCGGGCATGTACATCACGCCCGAGCGCTGCAAGCAGGTCGCCTTCGCCGATCCGCAATACCAGATCCCCGATACGCTGCTGACGATGAAAGGCAATCCGAAGAATCTGCACAGCTATGCCGATGTCGCCAGGCAACCGGACACGAAACTTGCTGTGATGGCAGGAACGGCCGAGCTCGGCTATGCGCGTCAGGCAGGCATCAAGGATGACCAGATCCTGCAGGTTCCGGACACCACCGCGCAATTGCAGGCGGTGCGCGCGCGCCGCGCCGATGCCGCCGTCGGCACCGCGCTCACGATGAAGGGTCTCGCATCGAAGGGCGGCCCGCAGGTCGAGGCGATCAGCCAGTTCAACGACGATCCGAAACACACTGGCTACGGCGCGCTCGCATTCCGCCCCGAAGACACCGATCTGCGCGACGCCGTGAACAAGGAGCTGCATCAATGGCTCGGCACCGAAGATCATCTGAAGACGGTCGCGCCGTTCGGCTTCGACAAGTCCAACGTCACGACCAAGAAGGCGCCGGAACTGTGCGCCGGCTGAGCATTCGCGCATCGCAACGCGCAGCGTTCATCAATTAGCGAGGAACCGTCATGAGTGACCTCAATGAGCTTTTGCCCTTGATGATGAAGGGCACGCTCGTCACGATCCAGATCGCCGTCATCAGCATCCTGCTCGCGATCGTGATGGCGGGTGTCGCGACGGCGTTGCGCGCCGCGCCCTACCGTCTCGTGCGCTGGGCCGGCAACGTGTATGTCGAAGTGTTTCGCGGCACGTCGCTGCTCGTGCAGTTGTTCTGGCTGTTCTTCGTGCTGCCGCTGCCGCCTTTCGATCTGAAGCTGACGCCCTTCACGGTCGCCATCGTCGGACTGGGGCTGCATTACGGCGCGTATGGCTCGGAGATCCTGCGCGGCGCGCTGCGCTCGGTGCCGGGCGGCCAGTATGAAGCGGCGCTCGCGCTGAACATGCCGGCGGCCGCGCGGCTGCGTCGCATCGTGCTGCCGCAGGCGATGATCAACGCGCTGCCGCCCGCGACCAACCTGATGATCGAACTGCTCAAGGGTACGTCGCTCGTCTCGCTGATCACGCTTTCGGACCTCACGTTCCGCGCGCGCCAGCTCGACGAAGCGACGTTCAAGACCGCCGAAGTCTTCGGGCTCACGTTGCTCATCTACTTCGTGCTGGCGCAGGTGATCGTCGCCGTGATGCGCGTGTTCGAGCGGCGCGTGAGCAGTCATGTCGCGATTCGCAAGATCAGCCGCACGCCCGAGGGAGCCGCATCATGACCACGCTCGGCCAGCTCTTCGATGTGAAATACGCGCTGCATATCCTGCCCGAACTCGCGCGCGCGGCTATGTACACGATCGGCATCACGCTCGTCGGTTTCGCGATCGCGCTCGTGCTCGGCCTCGTGCTCGCGATCATGCGGCGCAGCGACTTTGCACCGCTCGCGAAAACGACCGCGTTCTTCATCGAGTTCATCCGCAGCACGCCGCTGCTGATTCAGGTGTACGTGCTCTTCTATGTCGCGCCGCTGTATGGCTTCACGATGTCCGCGTTGATGGCGGGCACGCTCGGCATCGCGGTGCATTACGCGTGCTATGTGTCGGAGGTCTATCGCGCGGGGCTCAACGGCGTCGCGCGCGGACAGTGGGAGGCATCGTGCGCGCTGTCGATCCCGCCGTGGCGCACTTATACCGGCGTGATTCTGCCGCAGGCGATCCGCCCGGTGATTCCCGCGCTCGGCAACTATCTCGTCGCGATGTTCAAGGACACGCCGGTGCTCTCCGCGATCACCGTCGTCGAACTGATGCAGCAGGCGAAGAACATCGGCTCCGAGACATTCCGCTATCTCGAACCGATCACGATGACCGGAATCTTCTTTCTCATCATCAGCGTGACATTCGCCTCGGGCGTGCGTCACATCGAACGGCGCGTGAGGCTGCCATGACCGCCACCCACATTCAGGAGCAGCACATGAAGCGAGACCTCGACCCAGCGCTTGGCGCGGCGGCTGAGACACAGGCGAACGCGGCGATCGTGCGCTTTCGCAATGTCACGAAGCGCTATGGCGCGCTGACCGTGCTCGACGGCCTCGATCTCGATGTCGCGCCCAACGAGAAAGTAGCGATCATCGGGCCGAGCGGCTCGGGCAAGTCCACGCTGCTGCGCGTTCTGATGACGCTCGATCCCTTGACCGATGGCGTCATCGAAGTGGACGGCGAGCCGCTCACGCACGAGATGCGCGGCGGCAAGCTCGTGCCCGCATCGCCGCGCCATGTGCGGCAAGTGCGCAGCAAGATCGGCATGGTGTTTCAGAGCTTCAATCTGTTTCCGCACATGACCGCGCTCGCGAATACGATCGAAGCGCCGATGAGCGTGCTCGGGTTATCGAAGAAGGAAGCGACCGAGCGCGCGCGCGAGTTGCTCTCGATGGTCGGCCTCGCCGAAAAGTGCAATCACTATCCGTCGCAGTTGTCGGGCGGACAGCAGCAACGCGTCGCGATTGCGCGTGCGCTCGCCATGCGCCCGAAGATCATGCTGTTCGACGAAGTGACGTCAGCGCTCGATCCCGAGCTCTGCGGCGAAGTGCTCAACGTGATCCGACGCCTCGGCGCGGAGCACAACCTGACGATGCTGATGGTCACGCACCAGATGGGTTTCGCGAAGGATTTCGCGGATCGGGTGTGCTTCTTTTCGCAGGGCAAGATCATCGAGCAGGCGCCGCCGCAGCAGTTCTTCACCGCGCCGCAGCATGAGCGCACGCGTCAATTTCTGCGCGCGGTGACGGAAGCGCTTTGATCTCTCGATAGCTTTGTCGCGGTCCGATAATTGCTTCGCGCTCTCCGTATGGCTTTGTGCTTCAGCCAACGGAGAGTGCAATGTCCCCCACCTTGCATAGAGTCGCGCGTTTCGCGGATCTCGCCGCCGAACGCGGCACACGCGTGTGCATCAAAAGCGACGAAAAAGACGCGAAGGAAACGCCGATTCTTCTCGTGCGCGATGGCGACGCCGTTCGCGCCTTTACTGCCGAATGTCCCCACGCAGGCGGCCCGCTCGATGAAGGTGCTATCTGCAATGGACGCATCGTGTGTCCGTGGCACAAGGGCACGTTCGAGGTTCGCGACGGCAGTCTCATCGAACCGCCGCCGTTGAAGGCATTGACACGCTATGACGCGACCGTGAAGGACGGGGATGTCTACGTGTCCTTGCCGCCCGCCGATAGCGGCGCGGTGAAAGAGACCCGTCATTCGAACGAGCGGACCATGCTGATCGTCGGCGCGGGCGCGGCGGGCGCGGCGGCATGTTCGGCGTTGCGCGAGGCGGGCTTCGACGGCCGCATCGTGCTCGCGGGCGACGATGCGCGCGAGCCTTACGATCGGACGTCGCTCAGCAAATTCACGCTCGCGGGCGACATGCCGCCCGATGACGTTCCGCCGCTGCTCGATGAGGATTTCTTCGCGAAGCACGGCATCGAGCGCATCGAATCGCAAGCCGTTCGTCTCGATGCCGCGGACAGGCACGCCGAATTCGCGAACGGCCGGAAGATCGACTACGAAGCCGCGCTCGTCTGCACGGGCGGCATGCCCAAGCCGCTCGAGATCCCCGGCTCGAATCTCGAACATGTTCATCTGCTGCGCACGCGTGACGATGCGCGCGCGATTCTTCAATCGCTCGAAGGGCGCAGGCGCGCGGTGATCGTCGGCGCGAGTTTCATCGCGCTCGAAGCGGCTTCTTGTCTGAGGAAGCGCGATATCGACGTGACGGTCGTCGCGCCCGGCAAGGTGCCGTTCGCGAAGCAGTTCGGCGAGCGCATCGGCGAGATGTTCAGGAAGCTGCACGAGAAGAACGGCGTGACCTTTCATATGAACGCGCGCGTGAGCGCATTCAGGGGCGGCAATGCGGTGCGCGAAGTGATCCTCGATACCGGCGAAAAGCTCGCGGCCGATGTCGTGCTCGCCGGAACGGGCGTCGGACCGGCGACATCGTTTCTGTCGGGCATCACGCTCGACGACGATGGCGGCGTGCGCGTCGATGAAACCATGCTCGCCGCGCCCGCGCTCTATGCAGCCGGCGATATCGCGCGTTTTCCGCTGCCGCGCTCGGACCAGAGCGTGCGCATCGAGCACTGGCGCGTCGCGCAGCAGCATGCGCGCGTCGCCGCATACAACATGGCGGGCAGCCCGCGCAAATACGTGGGCGTGCCCTACTTCTGGACCTATCACTACGAGAAGACATTCGATTATCTCGGGCATGTGAAGGAGCCCGACAGCATCGAGATAGACGGCGATCCGGACGCGCAGCATTTCATCGCGTATCTGATGAAGGATGGCCGCGTGGGCGCGGTCGTCGCATGCGAGCACGACGCCGCCGTGTGCCGTCTCGCCGAAGCGATGCGCGAACCGCTCACGCTCGACGACGCGCGGCGCATCGCGAACGCATGAGCGACGGACATGGCCGCATCGAAGAAGCCGCAGCCCGGCGTCCAACCGGAGCAGGCGCCCGAATCGCTCGATGAATGCCGGCGCTGCGCGCTCTGGGAACACGCGACGCAAGCCGTGCCGGGCGCGGGTCCGCGTCATGCGCCGATGATGATCGTCGGTGAGCAACCAGGCGATCAGGAAGACGTGCAGGGCAAGCCCTTCGTCGGACCGGCTGGCGCGATGCTCGATCGCGCGCTCGAAGAGGCCGGCGTCGCGCGCAAGGAGGTGTACGTGACCAACGCCGTGAAGCACTTCAAATGGGAACCGCGCGGCAAGCGGCGCATGCACAAGACGCCCGCGCAACGCGAGGTCGATGCATGCCATTACTGGCTCGATCGCGAAACGGGCGATGTCGCGCCGAAGGTGATCGTCGCGCTCGGATCGACCGCGCTCAAATCGGTGCTGCGCGATTCGAAGGCGACGTTGCAGGCGTCGATGGGACACGCGATCGAGCACGAAGGGCATGCGATCGTCGCGACGTATCACCCTTCGTTCGCGTTGCGCGCGCCCGATCCCGAAACACGCGAGCGCGCCTACAAGGCGATCGTCGATGCGCTGCGCGAGGCGCATCGACTCATCACGCATCACAGGACACGATGATGGCAACCGCTACGAAAACGGCATCGAAGAAGACCAGCAAGACACGCGGCGGCAAGCGTCCGAGCACGCGGCAGAGGCACGCGCTCGCGGGCGCGCGCAAGAAGCCCGAGCGTTCTGCGCACCGCTGGTCGCATCACGTGATGGAAACGAGCGACGCGATGGATATCCAGCGCGATATCTTCAAGACCGGCAACGCGCAGGAAATCGCCGATTCGCTCAAGCGCTCCTCGACGCGCAGCACGCGTCGCAAGGGCTCGCCGTTTCAATCGGCGATGGCGATGCTCAACTTCTATATCAATCGCGCCGGGCGTAATTTGCCGAAGTCGCGCAAGAGCACGCTGGAACGCGCGAAAAAGCGCCTGCGCGAAGCATTCGGACGCAAGCCATGAATGCGATCGCGCGCGGCCTCACGAATGCGAGACCGCGCGCGTTACTTCCTGCCACTTCTCCAAGATGATCAAGGTTGACGCTGGCCACCCTGATGCTGCGGTAACGGCTGATTCTGCTGCCGCTGGCCGGTCTGACCTTGTTGCGGTTGCCCCGGTGACTTTTCGTTTTGACCGTGCTGCCTGTGAGAATCGCTCGATTCATTCGGCTTGGACGGCTGGTTGCCCGTTTGCTTTTGGTTTCCGCTCATAAAAGCCCTCCTGGCTATGTCATCGCACGCAGGAAGCCGCGCGACGACGTTTGCAGTGGTAAAAGCCGCGGCTTGCGCCGCAACTTCATGTGAGCATCGCGCGTACCAGAACCGAAGTCCGGCGCGGCAAGGGGTTGCGCGTCGCTGCTCCTCCGCGCGCGTGCAAAAACTTCCAGAAACCTGCAAACCTTGCACGCCGGGAAGGAACGCTGTTTGCTGCGCTGTTTGCTGTATTCGAAGCCCATACACCCTACTCACGCGCAAGGAGACGGCGATGGCGCAAGAACCTCCTCTCAATCCCGGCGATGAAGCCGAACCCGGCGCACCCGGCAGCGGCGAAGATCTCTGTCCGGACTGCAATGGCTCGGGCAAGCGCGACGCGGCGGACTGCAAGACATGCGGCGGCACGGGCAAGGTGACGCAAGGCATCGGCGGCGGTTGAATCGGCGTTTGAATCACTCGTCAGGAGCTTTCGCTTGAAGACCAGAACAAAAAAATTTGCGCAGGCTGCCGCGTTCGCGATGATGCTCGGGAGCGGCGCGGCCATCGCCGACGACTACGCTCAGGACTTCGGCCCGAACCCGACGCTGCCCGCGCCGCATAAATCTCTGATGCCGACGGTGAACATCGCGCCCGCGAAACCGTGGCCGCAAGGACAGCAGCCCACCGCCGCCGCGGGCTTCACCGTGAACGCCTTCGGCACGGGGCTCGATCATCCGCGCTGGCTCGCGACGCTGCCCAATGGCGATGTGCTCGTCGCTGAAAGCAACGCGCCCGAGAAGCACGACGAGAACGCCGGCATCAAGGGTTTCGTGATGAAGAAGGTGCAAAAGCGCGCGGGCGCCGCCGTGCCGAGCGCGGACCGCATCGTCCTGTTGCGCGATGCCGATGGCGATGGCGTCGCGGAAACGCGCAGCGTGTTCATCGACAAGCTGCATTCGCCCTTCGGCATGGCGCTGGTCGGTGACGAGCTCTACGTCGCGAATACCGATTCGATCATGCGCTTCAAGTACGAAACCGGCGCGACGCAAATCACGACGCCCGGCGAAAAGTTCATCGATTTGCCCGCCGGCGACATCAATCATCACTGGACCAAGAACATCATCGCGAGCCGCGACGGGAAGAAGCTCTACGTGACCGTCGGCTCGAACAGCAATGCGGCGGAGAACGGCATCGACGCGGAGAACGGGCGCGCGGCGATCATGGAAGTGGATATCGAAACCAGACAAGCGCGCCTGTTCGCCACCGGCTTGCGCAATCCGAACGGCATGGCATGGCAGCCGCAAAGCGGCGCGCTGTGGACTGTCGTGAACGAACGCGACGAACTCGGCAACGAGCTCGTGCCGGACTATCTGACTTCCGTGAAAGACGGCGCGTTCTATGGCTGGCCGTACAGCTATTACGGACAGCATGTCGACAATCGCGTGAAGCCGCAGCGCGCGGATCTCGTACAGGCGGCGATCGTGCCCGACTATGCGGTCGGCGCGCATACGGCGTCGCTCGGACTCGCCTTCTACGACGGCAGCGCGTTTGCCGAACGCTATCGCAACGGCGCGTTCATCGGTCAGCACGGCTCGTGGAACCGCAAGCCGAGAAGCGGTTACAAGGTCATCTTCGTGCCCTTCGAGAACGGCAAGCCAGCCGGTCCGCCCGAGGATATCCTGACGGGCTTCGTCTCGTCGGATGGCCATGCGCTCGGACGTCCTGTGGGCGTCGCGGTCGATGGCAAGGGCGCGTTGCTCGTCGCCGACGATGTGGGCAACACCGTGTGGCGGGTCGCGCCCGCCGCGAAGTGAATGGCCGCGAGAAAGCCCAGGCGAACCGAACACGGTGCGCCGAGTCTCTTCGCGCTCGCGGAACGGCAGATCGTCGCGCTCTACGATGCCGGCGTCATGTCGCCCGCGGTGCTGCATCACGTCGTCGCGGGGTATGCGGATAGCGGCATCGACTGGAACGAGGAAGGCACGCTGCAAACCGTCGATGGCCATACGGTGCAGCAAGCCGTCGTGCTCGTCATGATGCCCGCGCGCGGATTGAAGAGCGCGCAGAAGGATTTCATGTCGGTCGTGGCGCATCTCGCGGCAAGCGAACCGCGGGCGAACGCAGCAAAGGAAGAAGCAGAAGCAGAACCCGAAGAAGACGAAGACTTGTTGAGCCAGCTAAGCGGTGACGACCCGCCATCGAAAAGCCGTGCAGCAGCAAAGAAGAGCACGCCCGCCGAGCCGAAGCGCGCGGCGTTCAACCCGCTCGTCGGCGCGCGTGCCGTGCAAGCGCGCAACAAGCGCTGATCACACTCAATGCGGCACGCCGGGCGCCATGAGATCGAGCAGATCGTTCATGTTGAAGGGCTTTGCGAGGATCGGCACGCCGAGGTGCTTCGCGCGCTCTATTTCGTCCGCGTAGCCCGTCATCAGCACGAGCTTTTGCGAGGGCAGGCGCTTCGCGATCTGCTCGGCCAGATCGATGCCGTTCATGCGGCCGGGCATCTGCACGTCGGAGAGGACGAGATCGAAGCCGTAGCCCTCGCCCAATAGCGCGAACGCGGCATCCGCGCTCGCTTCGTGATGCACCGCGCAGCCGAATACCTGGAGCACCGCGGTCACGCCCGCCGCGACATCCGGGTTGTCTTCGACGAGCAATACCGACGTGCCGCGCAACGGCGCGTCTTCTTCATCGACGGATGCGGGCGCGGCCGATGGCGGTGCGATATCGGGCGGCGCACTGACTTCCGTCTGCACCGACACCGGCTCATGATGCCGCGGCAAATAGAGCCGCACCGTCGTGCCCGAACCCGCCACGCTCGTGATGCGCGCCGTGCCGCCCGCCTGCTCGCACGCGGCCAGCACTTGCGCGAGCCCGAGGCCCGTGCCCGCGCCGCGCTGCTTGGTCGTGAAAAGCGGCTCGAACGCGCGCCGACGCACTTGCTCGGTCATGCCTTCGCCATTGTCCGTGAGCGACACGAGCACGTATTCGCCGTCGGGGATATCGATCTCCGCGCCGCGCACGCGCGCATTCTGGCAGCGGATCACGACGCGCCCGCCGTGCGGCATCGCATCGCTCGCATTCACGGCGAGGTTCACCAGCGCGAGCTCCAGCTCGATCGGATCGGCCATCACCTTCCATAAATCGGGCGACAGCTCCAGCGTCACCGTGATCGACGGATGCACCGATTTCTTCACGAGATCGATCACCTTTCTCAGCCAGTCGGCGGGATCGACGATTTCCTGCTTGAGCGGCTGCTTGCGCGCGACGCTCATCAGCCGCCGCGCGAGCGATCCGGCGCCGGCGGTCGCGCGCTCCACCGCGAGCACTTCGTTCTCGACGTCGTTGAAGTGCTTATGGCGCGCGAGGTCCATGTTCGCGCCGACGACCATCAGCAAGTTGTTGAAGTCGTGCGCCACATTCGCGACGAGATTGCCGAGCGCGCCCATGCGCCGCAATTGCCGGCTCGATGCCTCGATGGACAGGCGCGTCGCGACTTCGGCCTGCCAGCGCTCCCACGCCGCCTGTTCCGCATCGAGCCGGCGAATCGAGAACCCGATCAACAGCCATATGCCGATGCACGGCAACGCCGCGATCGCCGCGACGAACGCGAGATTCTTGCGCCAGCTCGCCTCGACGACCGAGGTCGCATAGCCCGTGGCGACATAGAGCGGAAAGTCGCCGACGCGCCTGAACGCGAGCAGGCGCTCGACATGATCGACGCTCGATAACATGCGCACGTTGCCGTACAGCTCGTTGTTGCGAAACGCGTTGGTGAACGGCGTATTCGTTGCGGGCTGCACGGCCGTGTCCGCGCTCGCCGGCAGGCGCGCGAGGATGTTGCCGTCGCGTCGATAGAGTCCGATCACGACCGCGCGATCGCCTGCCGCGAGTTCGCGATAGAAGTCGGTGAAATAGTCGCGCTTCAGCGCAATCGACACGACGCCGAGAAATTTTCCGTCGTGGCCGATGCGGCCCATCGTCGTCGTGAACACGTCCGAGCGCGCGACCTTGCCGCGCAAGGGCAGCGAGAAGTACGTGACCGGCGCGACCGCGCGCGCGGAAGTGAAATCGTCGCGCTCGGCGATCGATATGACGGGCGCCGGATACCAGCGGCTATTCGCGAGCAGATCGCCTTTTTCGCCGAACACCGAAATCGCGGCGATCTGCGCGAGCGTGCCGCTCATGTCGTCGAGCGTGCGATGCAGCCCTTCTCCGCGGCTTTTGACGGTCGCGTCGTCGCTATCGCCGAGCAGATCGACGATGCGTGTCTCAAGTTGCTGATTCAGATCGATGACCTTGAGCGCGTGCTCGTTCGCCACGCGCGTCAGACGCTCGGTCAGTTCGCGCGCGTCCGCGAAGCGGCGCTCATGATCGTAGTAGCCGTAGATGCCGAGGCACGCGAGCGGAATCACGATCGACACGGCCAGCACGAGCAGCAGCAGCTTTCGCATCGACGCGAAATTGCGGGCGGGCAGCGGCAGATCGAATGTCGCGTTCTCTGTGGAGTCCAAGCGTTGCGTCTCCGAGGAAATCGACCGGTACACGATGACCGGCGCGCCCGGCGTGCAGGACGAACGAGGACAGCGCCGATCGCGCCCGGCTCTCTTACGATGTATTAGCGAAGGGCGTGCCTGCGCCAGTCGTCATAGGGCGTGATCGGCAGCACGCGCTTGTGATGCGTCGCATCGTAGAAGCGATAAACGGTCGTGTAGACCTCGTCGGAAACGTGCTTGCCTTCGAGGAAATCGTCGATGTCCTCGTAGCTGATGCCGTAGCTGTCTTCGTCGGGCTTCATCGGCGTGAGCGTTTCGAGATCGGCGGTCGGCACCTTTTTAAAAATCTCGACGCTTGCGCCGAGCGCCTCGGCGAGCGCGCGCACGCGGCGCTTGTTGAGGCCGCAGAGCGGCAGCACGTCCGCGCCGCCATCGCCGAACTTGGTGTAGAAGCCCATCAGCGATTCGGCCGCATGATCCGTGCCGATCACCACGCCCGCGTGCGCCGCGGCCACCGCGTATTGCGCGATCATCCGCTGGCGCGCCTTGATGTTGCCAAGCACGAAGTCTTCGTGACGCTCGTCGCGAAAGAGCAGCTCGCCCGCCTTCAGCGACTCGCCCATCGCGTCGGCGGCGGGCTTCACATTGACGGTGATCGTTTCATCGGGCTTGATGAATTCGAGCGCGCGCTGCGCATCGGCTTCGTCGCGCTGCTCGCCATACGGCAGACGCATCGCGATGAAACGTGCATCGACGTTACGCGCGCGCAGACGTTCGACCGCGAGTTGCGCGAGACGCCCCGCCGTCGACGAATCCACGCCGCCGCTGATGCCGAGCACATAGGTCTTGAGCTTCTGCGCTTCGAGATAGTCGGCAAGGAACGCGATGCGGCGCTCGCGTTCCGCTTCGAGATCGAAAACAGCGGGAACCTTGAGTTCTTCGATGATGCCAGGCTGGCGGGAGGCGTGATCGTTCGACATTATGTGTGCTCGCTTCGATGATGAACTTCGCTACGTTACAGCAAAGTCCGAGCCGCCTCATCGCGCGAGCGTCGGGATCAGCCTGCCATCTCGCGATCCGGCGTCGACGAGATGCGATGAATCGCGAGATCGGCGCCATTGAACTCTTCCTCGCGATCGAGCCGCAGACCGACCGTGAGCTTGATCGCGCCATATACCGCGGCGCTGCCCGCGAGCGCGAGCGCCACCGCGCCCACGGTGCCGATGACCTGCGACCATATCGACACGCCGCCGATGCCGCCGAAAGCCTTCTGCCCGAAGATGCCCGCCGCGATGCCGCCCCACGCGCCGCACATGCCGTGCAGCGGCCACACGCCGAGCACGTCGTCGATGCGCCAGCGGTTCTGCACGCACGTGAACATCTGCACGAAAAGCACGCCCGCGACCGCGCCGGCGATCAGCGCGCCGAGCGGATGCATCAGGTCCGAGCCCGCGCATACCGCGACGAGTCCCGCGAGCGGCCCGTTATACGTGAAGCCCGGATCGTTGCGGCCCGCGAACCAGGCGGCGAGCGTGCCGCCGACCATCGCCATCAGCGAATTGACGGCGACGAGGCCACTGATCTTGTCGACGGTCTGCGCGCTCATCACGTTGAAGCCGAACCAGCCGACCGCGAGCACCCATGCGCCCAGCGCGAGAAACGGAATGCTAGACGGCGGATGCGCGGCGATGCGTCCGTCCTTGTGATAGCGCCCGTGACGCGGCCCGAGCAGCAGCACGGCGGGCAGCGCGACCCAGCCGCCGAACGCATGCACGACGACCGAGCCCGCGAAATCATGGAACGGCGCGCCGAAAACGTGCGTGAGCCAGCCCTGGATGCCGAAGCGATCATTCCACGCGACGCCTTCGAGCAACGGATAGATGAAGCCGACGATCACGCAGGTCGCGAACAATTGCGGATTGAACTTCGAGCGCTCCGCGATGCCGCCCGACACGATCGCCGGAATCGCGGCGGCGAACGTCAGCAGAAAGAAGAAGCGCACGAGCGCATAGCCATTGTGCTCGGCGAGGATATCGGCGCTGTGCATGAACTGCACGCCATACGCGATGTTGTAGCCGATGAAGAAATACGCGAGCGTCGAGACCGCGAAATCCACGAGGATCTTCATGAGCGCGTTCACCTGATTCTCGCGGCGCACCGTGCCGAGTTCGAGGAAGGCGAAGCCCGCGTGCATTGCGAGCACCATCGCGGCGCCAAGCAGCAGAAAGAGAGTGTCGGTTCCGGACTGGAGTGCCTGCATGATCGAGCGGTCGTTGGGAAAAGGCCGCCTTATTTGCAAGTTCCGGGCCAAGTTGGCGCATTCGGCATCGGAACAGCGCGGGCTTTGTGCATGGCGGTTGAGGTTGGTGCAATGCCGATTATCGGCGTCCGATGCAATGCGCTCGATGTTGGTGCGTTGCCCCGTCAGGTCGCATCGCATGCACCGCTCGCGAGCGAAAGATTTCACTATGAAAGCCAAGGGTTGCTTATCTCGGCCACATCGACTACGGGAACGTGTGTTCGCACTCGAGCACTCACCTAAGGCCACCGACCACGAGGTGGCTCCAACCTGTGAATCGCGTCGGTTGCGGTCTGAGATCAGACCTGAGACCTGGGCAAGCATGGCCAATCCCGAGAATCAACGATCGCCGTCGCTGAAATGACGGGCGCACTTCCCATTCTGGACCTCGCGATCGGGCCGGCGCGAGAATCCAAACTGGGCGCTCCGGCAACCGGGACATGAAGGACTCCGCCGCATGGCTGTTTCCCATCACAGCAACCTGCTCGCTGCCGGCCTTCGCGACTTGCGCGGCGGTCTTGTGATGTCTTATGGAACCGAGCCGGGACGTGATTGACGGCCAAAGGCAGATCAATCGTCACCCTTAGCGATCTCCGAGAACGATTTTTTTAGATTTGAAATGAGAAATTCGCTTTCCGATGCCGTTTTTAATTTTGGTGTTTCCGGCTCTTGCGACATTGTCCTCTTGATTTCTTCCCCGATAGGAACTAATTTTATTCCGCCCACCATCTCATCACATCTTTTAGTTTGATTAGAGAAAAATACGTCGGGACCGATCCCACACAGCAACAACGTATTGCGAGCCAAGCTCGCGTCATTCACCATCCTCGGCACATTATCGTACTCATAGTGAGTGAACAACGCATTATTGTAGCTAACATAAATTGCAAATCTGTCTACGTTTTTATTATTGACTGAATATGAAGCCCCGTTCAGAAAAATTGTGTTTAATGAAGACCTTGAGCCATATCTGAACATATATACGTTAATATGCACCTTACTAAGCACCTCCTTGCCCCCTGTAACGACAAACGACGGCTCTGAATAGACAAAATTTTTCCACAATAAAAACAGAGTCGCAACAACGAGTAGCAACACCCCTATCAGGGCTCTACCTTTAGTTTCGATGGTCATTGAAATATCCCTGATGGGTAGATCGAATTTTTACTCCATTTATGTAACAGTGCATGGGTTTTGCGGGGTCGAAGTGTTCTTCGATATACTTTTGATCAGTTCGATGATTCGTGATATATCCGCCGATATCTGTTGCCTTCCAACCGCCTCCCATTCCCGCTGCTATCTGATAAGTTTCCCCCGCCCACCAGCCAGTGCGCATATCTCTCGCTGCCGAAGTAATCCGATAGTCAGGTAGAAATGATGGAACGGATTTGGTTGACTGCCCCCATACTTCGACGTTTTCGAAATTCTTTTTCGTTGAAAGCGTTTTGGCGAAATTTTTATAGTTCGTGGAATTAATATGATCCACAGGAGGAGCTTCGAGGGCCGAGTCGCAACCATATATAATGAATCTGGGACAATCCGAACTCCAATTGAAATCGATCGACTCCCAGCCTTCCAGTTTCATCTGGCCAAATTCGCCAGGAGTGTCGAAAGAAAATCTGGCAGGATTGACACTTCCGAGAGGCCCGTCTCCTCCGGAGTGAGAATGGCAGCTTATTTCTTTGACACGGACTTTAGACTTTCCACCAAATTTTTCGATATATCGAGGGATAATATCGATTATCTCTGAGACATCCTCGATATCCGGACAGTGAATCTCATGCGCCCGCTCCTTATACCAACTACTATTTTTTATGTTGTGCATTCTGGTTTTCGCTGCCTCGCTATACAGGTATCCACCAAACTTACCCTTCACCCAAAAAAGCAGAAAGAGAAGTTTCACTGACGGCACTTTTACTTCTTTTCGAGCAATATTCGAAACGGAAGAGGTAGTTGAGCTACCACAAACCATCCACCGTGCGTCCGGTTCACTATTTATGACTTTACTCATCAATTACCTGTTTGTCTTTTATTGAATTTTTTGTTAACAGCCAGCTACTACTAAAACATAATATAGATTCAATTAGTCGGCCGCGACCTCAGTTATCAGTCTTTCGCTATGTGCGGTCGTCACCAGATGAGTGTGCCCAGAACCGTCGGTCACTCCCTCCTCATAACTTCCGTCTTGCCGCTTGATTCGGTATTTGCGGCCAACCAAGATGTCACCGGTATGCTCGTCCTTAAGAACAAAGGATTCGTCAAATAGTCCGCCGCCCGGCATCACTGGAAAAACAGTGTTTCGCGAGTCCTTTCCTTTCTTTTGAACGGTTATGGTCTTCAGGAAAAGGTCAAGTGGTCCACCGAGCGTGATATCGCCGTCTTTCAGTTGGATGAAGGCTCCGCCGCATTCGATAACAAGTTCCTTCGCCGCTGCAACGGTCACCTTTCCGTTCACGCTTGTTATCGTCAGGTCCTTGTCCGCCACCAGCGACATCGCATCGCTCTGCGCCTGAATCTCCACTGGTCCCTTGGCCGCAAACAGTTTTAATCCGAGCTTCTGCGCGAATATCGATACCATCTCGCCCGCAGCGACCGTAAAACGCTCCATCACGCTGATGTCGGCGTTCTTGCCCGCTACCGCGGAAATGGTTTCCTTGGCAGCCATCTGCACGCCGCGTCCTGAAGCGAGTCCGATCGACGCCGGCGCACTGACGAGCAATCCTGCGTCTTTCAGTCCGTCGAGTTGCTGATTGACCGCTTGCTGCGCATCCGTGTCTGCAGGCTCGGCCTTGGCCTTCCGAGCGGCTTCGGCCAACGCCTTCGCAAGCTCAAGCGCCTGCTCGAGTTGCGCGATCGTCTGCTGCATGTCGAGTTGCTTGCCCGATGCCTCCGGTTGATCGTACGCAGTAACATAAACGCCCTTTCCACCGCGAAGCGCTCCATGCCCCGACGTCCGGAGTTCATACCCTTCACCCCGCTTCTCTAGCTTGTTATCAACGAGATAACCCAGGTTGAGCTGCGACTTACCCGAGTGCTCAGTACTGAGCTTGATGCCCTCCTGCCCCGCCCAATCTTCAAAGCGAAGCTTGTTATTGCTTTGCGTCCGAATCGTTCCGCGCGAAATCCACCGCCGGTCGCTCGTGACCAGGTCAACCGCCTGACTGTGATGGTGAAAGCCCATAATCTCTGGCTTATCCGGATCGCCGTCACGGAAAGAAATGATGGCTTCCGCGTTATCCAGCGCCGGGAAGTGCAAGCCCGTCTGGAACGCACCCGCGAACGGTTTGCTCAGACGAAGCGCCACACTCTCGCCACCCCTTGGCCAATCATCGAAGTCGAAATCGAAGCGGACGGTGTAATAGCCCGCCGCATTCAAGAACGCATATTTATATCTGTCTGGCGACGTGACCCGTGCACTGAGTGTGCCGGCGACCTTCGGCCAAGAATTCGTTTCGAGTCGAAGACGGAAGCGCCGGTCAGCCGGAATGGCCTTGAATGAATTGCTATAGGCCTGATCGCGCGCGCCCGTGTGCGTGACCTCGACCACAAGCAACCCGTCGGGCGCATCGTGAAGTTCTTCATCCGCATGGAACACGCGCCCCGTCTGCAACTCGGACTCGGTGCTCCTGCCATCGATCACCACCTGCCAGGCGATCGCTTCTTCGTGACGCAGTTGCGCTTCGAGCCTGGCTCCCGCGAAATCTCCATGCCCCGTTCCGAAAACATACGGCGTGCCATACGTGGTCGGATCATCCGGCGCAACATTGACCTCATCGCGAAAGCGCTCGTAGGACTTTTCAGGGTTGTACTCCGCGACCACGAACGACTTGGGCACAGTCGTGGCGTGAATCGATAGTTCGGACACCGATTCGCGGGCAACCTCGAGGCCCGATGCTTGACGATAGGGCACGACAAGCTTTGGATCATAGACGTAGTGATCTACGTCATCCCCAAGGACGATCTGGTCACCATATTCCGTTTCCTGGATATACAGATAGATGCCAGCCTTTTGGGCCAGCATCTGAATATAGTCCAGGTCAGTCTGACCGTATTGAAAGCGGAAAAGATGTTGAGGATGCGAGCCACGGAGCCGGACGCTAATCAACATTTGCGTTTTTTCAATATTCAAGCTGTTTCATCCTTTCCAGCGTCTAATCACGCCGATAAACAATGCTCCGGGCACATGTACGAAATAAGCGGTCGTGTGTGAACCTCCGTCCAGAATTCGACGGTACCGCCCAGACCTGCGACCTCGCCAAGCGTTACGTATGCCTATCGCAAGGCTCCGCCGCGGTACACGCGCGCGTCCGGCGGCGAGTATCCTGATGTGTGATACGTGTGGAACGGAGCCGTCGATGTCGCCTCGCATCGCATATCTTGGCGAGCACGTGCGGATGGAAACGGTCGCGCGCGATTCGCGCGTCGTCACGGTCGTGCTCGACCGGCCCGCGCGCCGCAACGCGGTCGATCGCGGCATCGCCGATGCTTTGCGCGAAGCGTTCGAGCGCTTCGATGCGGACGATGCCTTGTCGATCGCCGTGCTGTGGGGCGCGGGCGGCACGTTCTGCGCGGGCGCGGATCTCGGCGCCTTGAACGACGACGCACGACGCAACGAAATCCACGCCGATGGCAGCGGCCCCGGCCCGATGGGTCCGACGCGCTTCGCATTGAACAAGCCTGTGATCGCCGCCATCGCCGGTCATGCGGTCGCGGGCGGTCTGGAACTCGCGGCGTGGTGCGATCTGCGCATCGTCGAGGAGAACGCGGTGCTCGGCGTGTTCTGCAGACGCGTCGGCGTGCCGCTCATTGATGGCGGCACGATACGGCTGCCGCGGCTCGTCGGCATGTCGCGTGCGCTGGATCTGATCCTCACCGGGCGCGCCGTCAATGCACACGAAGCGCTCGCCATCGGCCTCGCCAATCGCATCGCGCCGCAAGGCGAAGCGCGCAACGTGGCCGAGGCGCTCGCGTGCGAACTGGCCGCATTGCCGCAAAGCGCGCTGCGCGCGGACTTGCGCTCGGTCCACGAGAACGCGTTCGACGGCGATCTGGCGCGCGCATTGCAACGCGAAGGCGCGAACGGCTATTCCGCGGTATTCGACGAAGGTCTCGATGGCGCGACCCAGTTCGTCTCGCGCGCGCCGGGCAAAGGACGGGCGACATGAACTCAGTGTTCGGGAACCGTAGAGAAGCGGGTCGCGAGCTCGCCGCGCATCTGAACGAGTACGCGAATCGCGACGACGTCACCGTGCTCGCGCTGCCGCGCGGCGGCGTGCCGGTCGCGTATGAAGTGGCGCGCGCGCTCGGCGCGCGGCTGGATGTGCTCGTCGTGCGCAAGCTCGGCGTGCCGGTGCAGCCGGAACTCGCGATGGGCGCGATCGCATCGGGCGATGCGTTCTTTCTCGACGAGCGCATCGTCGACTATGCGGGCGTCGACAAGCACGAACTCGAACGCGTGATCGCACGCGAGCGCGCCGAACTCGCACGGCGCGAGACGCTTTATCGCGGCAACATGCCGCCGCTCGATGTGAACGGCCGCGTCGCGATCGTCGTCGATGACGGCATGGCCACCGGCGCGACCATGAAAGCCGCGGCGATGTCCTTGCGTCACGCGCATCCCGCGAAGATCGTCGCGGCGCTGCCGGTCGCGCCGCTGGATTCCGAAGCGCGCATCGAAGATATCGTCGATGAATTCGTCTGCGTGATGCGGCCGCATCGATACTTCGGCGTCGGGCAGTTCTATATCGACTTCGATCAGACCAGCGACGACGAAGTGCGCGAGCTGCTCGATGCGGCGCGCAACGATACTTAACGCAGCCAGGGCGCGTCGTGCGCTTCCTGCGTCTTGCCGTATTTTTCCCGCGCGGCCTTCAGCACCGTTTTCTCGATGACGCCTTCGTCCACGAGCGACTTCAGCGCGGCAATGACGATCGACACGCGATCCACTTCGAAGAACTCGCGCAAGGCCTGACGCGTATCGCTACGGCCGAAGCCATCGGTGCCGAGCGTGACGTAGCGGCGCGGCACGTAGGCGCGTATCAATTCCGGCACCGCGCGCACGTAGTCCGTCGCGGCGATCACCGGGCCGCGCGATGTTGCCAGCGCACGCGCGACGAAGGGCTGCGAAACATCGTCGTCGTTCAGGCGCGCGAGACGTTCGCATGACGCGCCATCGCGATGAAGCTCCGTATAGCTCGTCACGCTCCACACGGCGGCGTCGATGTTCCAGTCGCGCTTCAACATCTCGCGAGCGGCGATGGCTTCGTTGAGGATCGCGCCGGAGCCGAGCAGTTGCACTTGCGCTTCGGTTGCATCGTCGCCGATGCGATAGATGCCGCGCAGAATGCCTTCGCGCGTGGCTTCATCCAAAGAACCGCCGGGCGCCGATGGCTGCGCGTAATTCTCGTTGGTCACGGTGACGTAATAGAACACGTCGTTCTGACGTTCCATCATCTCCTGCATGCCTTCATCGACGATCGCCGCGACTTCGTAAGCGAACGCGGGATCGTAGGCGCGGCAGTTCGGAATCGTCGATGCGGACAGATGGCTCGTGCCGTCCTGATGCTGCAGGCCTTCGCCGCCGAGCGTCGTGCGCCCCGCCGTCGCGCCGATGAGAAAGCCGCGCGAACGCTGGTCCGCCGCCGCGAAAATCAGGTCGCCGATGCGCTGGAAACCGAACATCGAGTAGTAGATATAGAACGGGAGCATCGGCAAATCGTGCACGCTGTACGAAGTCGCCGCCGCGATCCACGACGACACCGCGCCCGCCTCCGAAATGCCCTCTTCCAGAATCTGGCCGCGCGTGTCCTCGCGGTAATAGAGCATCGAGCCCATGTCCTCCGGCTCATACAACTGGCCGAGCGGCGAATAGATGCCCACCTGCCGGAAGAGATTCGCCATGCCGAACGTGCGCGCCTCGTCCGCGACCACGGGCACGACGCGCGGCCCGAGCGTCTTGTCCTTCAACAGGCTGCCGAGCATGCGCACGAACGCCATCGTCGTCGACATTTCCTTGCCGGATGCGTCGAGCGCGAACTGGCCCCACGTATCGAGCGCAGGCGGCGTAATGCCTTGCGACGCCTTTGCGCGACGGCGCGGCAGATATCCGCCCAATGCCGCGCGGCGTTCGTGCAGATAGCGCATTTCGGGCGCGTTATCGGCGGGCTTGTAGAACTTCACTTGCTCGACATCTTCATCCGACAGCGGCAGACGGAAGCGATCGCGAAACGCCTTGAGATCGTCGAGATCGAGCTTCTTCTGCTGATGCGTCGTCATGCGGCCCTGCCCCACCGTGCCCATGCCAAAGCCTTTCATCGTCTTCGCGAGGATCACCGTCGGCTGGCCCTTGTGCGCGAGCGCCTTCGCATAGGCCGCATGCAGCTTGCGCACGTCGTGACCGCCGCGCCGCAGACGGTCGATATCTTCATCCGACATATGCGCGACGAGCGCGGCCAGTTCCGGATTCTGTCCGAAGAAACGCTCGCGGTTATAGCGGCCGTCATTCGCCGAGAAGGTTTGAAACTGGCCATCGACGGTGTGCGCGAATGCACGCAGCAATGCATTCGTGCGGTCGCGTGCGAACAGCGCATCCCAGTCCGAGCCCCAAAGCACCTTGATCACGTTCCAGCCCGCGCCGGTGAATTGCGCTTCGAGCTCATCGACGATGCGTCCGTTGCTGCGCACGGGGCCATCGAGCCGCTGCAGATTGCAGTTGATGACGAACACAAGGTTATCGAGTTGTTCGCGCGCGGCGAGCGACAGCGCGCCGATCGCTTCGGGCTCGTCCATCTCGCCATCGCCGAAAAAGCCCCACACCTTGCGGCCTTCCGTGCGCAGCAGATTGCGGTTCTGCACATAGCGCATGAAGCGCGCTTGGTAAATCGAGTTGATCGGACCGATGCCCATCGAACCGGTCGGGAATTGCCAGAAATCCGGCATCAGCCACGGATGGGGATATGAGCACAAGCCCGGCCCCGCGATCTCGCGCCGATAGTGCCGCAAATGCTCTTCGCCGAGAAAGCCTTCGAGGAACGCACGCGCATACACGCCCGGCGATGAATGCGGCTGAAAGTAGACGATATCGCCGCCACCGTTCGCATCGGCGGCTTTGAAGAAATGATTGAAGCCGACTTCGAACAGATCCGCCGCCGACGCATAACTTGCGATATGTCCGCCGAGTTCGCCATAAGCGCGATTCGCGCGCACGACCATAGCCAGCGCGTTCCAGCGCAGCACGCCGGCGAGCTTTTCCTCGATGTCGAGATTGCCCGGATAAGGCGTTTGCTGCGATACGGGAATCGTGTTCGCATAAGGCGTCGCGCGCGCCCGCGCGGACTCCACGCCCACCGACAGCGCATGCTCCGCGAGCCGGTCGAAAAGATATTGCGCCCGCTCCTTGCCGACATGCGCGACGACCGCATCGAGCGCCTCCAGCCATTCGGCGGTTTCATCGGGATCGATGTCCTCACGTCCCTTTGCGATGGAAAGAAGCTGACGGGTTCCGCTCGATAAGTCGGTCATGGCGCGACTCCATTAAGGCTTGAGAATGTGTTCAAGCATATCCATAGCTGCGCAGAATGTGCGTCTCATTTGGCTGCCGTCCCGCTTTGCGGTAGTGTGTTTATTCTTCGAAAACGCTCGAAACCGGAATCTTTCGACTATGACCGGCCATGCCAAGCAGCGCCTCGACCGCACCGACATCGGTATATTGAATCAGCTTCAGCAAAACGCGCGCATCACCAATTCGGAATTGGCGCGCGCGGTGAATCTTTCGCCGACGCCTTGCTTCAATCGCGTGCGCGCTCTCGAAAAGGCGGGTCTTTTCAAGCAGCACGTCACCTTGCTCAATCCCGAAGCGCTCGGGTTGTCGATCAATGTCTTCATTCAAGTGAGCCTGGAGAAGCAGATCAAGGACGCGCTCGCGCGCTTCGAGCAGGCGATCAGCGAGCGCCCTGAAGTGATGGAGTGTTATCTGATGACGGGCGATGCGGATTACCTGCTGCGCGTCGTTTTGCCCGACGTCGCCGCGCTCGAGCGCTTCATCCTCGAGCGGCTCACGAAAATGCCGGGCGTGTCGAATATTCGATCGAGCTTCGCGCTCAAGCAGGTGCGTTACAAGACCGCGCTGCCCTTGCCCGCATCCGGGCTTACCCTCCCCGATCAGAACGCCGATGAAGCCGAATGGACGTGATCGTTGCGTTAAAGCGGTCGCACCTTCCGATCAGATTTAGACGTTCCTGTAATTCTTGCGATGACGCAGCGCGTCGCCTATAACTCGTCAGGCCTGTCGGCATGTTTTCCCGGTTTGACGAGTGATCTGGCGCGGCGCGGCACGAGCGAGAACAACATGAACATCGAAACCGTACGTGTATTCATCATGACGCGCGGCGTCGACCTGGCGATCATGGTCATCGGCGCCATTGCGCTATGGATCATCGGGCGCTGGCTCATCAACCTTGTTATCGGCGCGATGCGCAAGCTCCTTGGGCGCAACGGCCGGGTCGATCCGACGCTCGCGCATTATCTCGGCTCGATCCTCGGCGTCATTCTCAATCTGCTGCTCGTTCTCGCGATTCTGCAGATTTTCGGCGTTCAGACCACGTCCTTCGCGGCGCTGCTCGCGGGTCTCGGTCTCGCCATCGGCACCGCGTGGGGCGGGCTGCTCGCGCATTTCGCGGCGGGCGTGTTCATGCAAGTGCTGCGGCCCTTCAAGGTAGGCGATTTCGTGACAGCGGGCGGCGTCACCGGCACCGTCACCGAGCTCGGCCTTTTCGGCACGACGATCACGACGCCCGACAACGTCGCGGCCATCGTCGGCAATAACAAGATCTTTTCCGACACGATCTGGAACTTCAGCATGCTGCCGCATCGGCGGGTGGAGCTGACGGCGAAGATCGCGAACGGCGTCGATCCGCTCGACGCGATCGCGCGCATCAAGGAAGCGGTCGCCAGGATTCCAAACGTCGCGACGACGCCGCCGCCGGATGTCGAAGTGCTGTCCTTCACGCCGGAAGGCCCGCTTTTGTGCGTGCGGCCCTACACCAATACGAGCGATTACTGGCAGGTCTATTTCGACACCAATCGCGCGATCATCGAAACATTCAGGCAGGCGGGCTATCCCACGCCGGAAACGCCGCTCGTGCGCCGCGTCGTGAACTGATTTTCATGCGTCAATGCTGAACTAGAATGGGTTGAACCGGCGCTCATTGCGCCGGATCACCGGTCGCGCGCGGAGGATGCCATGCCGACTTATCAATACCGTTGCCAGGATTGCGGCGAGACCTTCGAGCACGCGGAGCATGTCGCCGAGCATGCGACGGTGCAGCTCAAATGCCCGAAGTGCGGCAGCGAGAAGATCGCGCATGCGCCTGCGCCGTTCGTCGCGAAGACCACGAAGAAAAGCTGAGAAATCGACTCGTCGACGTATCAGGCCGCGCGGAATCGCACTTCGTGTGACGGCAGTCCGCCCAGGCGTGATGCAACGTGATCGATGAACGCGCGCAGGCGCGGCGCTTCGTGACGGCTCGGCGGCCACAAAATCTGGAACACGCCTTCCGTGCCCGTGTGCGCCCCGAGCACGGCGCGCAGCATGCCGCCTTCGAGCGCGCTCTTCGCGATGAAGTCCGGCACGCACGCGAGCCCTAGCCCCGAGATGCAGGCGGCGAGCACGGCTTCCATGTCGTTGAAAGTGAGCGTCGCGTGCGGATCGATGGCGAACGTATGATCGTCGCGCGAAAAGCGCCACGGCTCGGGCCGCCCGCTTGCGGGGGAACGGAAGCGGATGCACGAATGGCCTTCGAGATCGGCGGGCGTCGCGGGCTCGCCGTGACCGGCGAAATACGTGGGCGAGCCGATCACGACCGGGCCATATTGCGCGAGCGGCCGCGCGAGCAATTGCGAATCGGCGAGACGTCCGGTGCGGATCACGGCGTCATAGCCTTCCTGCGTGATGTCGACCATGCGATCGCTGAACTCGATATCCAGTTCGATGTCGGGATAGCGCCGCCTGAATTCCGGCACGAGCGGCAGCAAGAGACGGCTGCCGAGCGACGGCGCGGCGATGCGCAGCCGCCCGCGCGGCGACGATGTCGATTGAAACAGCTCGTTCTCCGCTTCTTCGAGATCGGCGAGCATGCGCTTGCAGCGCGCGAAGAAGCGCGCGCCTTCGTGCGTGAGGCCGATTCTGCGTGTCGTGCGATTGAGCAACTGCACGCCGAGTTTGGCTTCGAGCCGCATCACGCTCTTGCCCACCGCCGACGCGGACAAACCGAGCGCGCGCCCGGCCGCCACGAAACTGCCCGATTCCGCCGCGCGCACGAACGCGACCATCCCGGAGAGGCTTTCAGTCGATGGAGGCCCGCCCGGTGCGGGATGGGCCTGCGAGGGAGCGATCGTCATATGCGTCATCATCGGGAAATACGGCGCGACGGAATGCGCCTGTCTCCTGCATGAACGTCCGCGACGACGATTTATTCCCGACTATTCACACCTCGTTTCAGCCGTTCAGTTCCTCGTGCAGCGCGACATATTCTTGCGCGAGCTTGTGACGCGGTTCGAGGTAGATCATCGGGCGCGCGTGTTGATGACTCTCTCGAATCTTCACGGAGAGCGACAGATGCGAATTGAGCACGGGGAGATCTTCGCCGCGCAGTTCGTCGACGAGTTGCTGCGGCAGGCTCGCGCGCGGCTGGAACTGATTGATGACGATGCCTTCGACGCTCAGGTCCGGATTGTGATCGTGGCGGATTTCCTGCACATTATCGAGCACGGAATAGAGCGCGCGGCGCGAGAAGTCGTCGCAATCGAAGGGAATCAGGCAGCGCTCGACGGCGATGAGCGCGGAGCGCGTGAAGAAGTTCAGCGCGGGCGGCGTGTCGATATAGACGGCGTCGTAGTCTTGCAGCCCTTTCAGCGCGTCGCGCAGCTTATAGATCTTGTAGCGTGATTCGAGCTTGCTTTGCAGCGCTTCCAGATTCGGATGTGACGGCACGATGTCGAGATTTTCGAACGGCGTCGAATGAATGAAGGAATCGAACGTGGGTTCGCGGAAGCTGTAGCTCAATGCCGATTCGAAGAAACTCGCGAGATTCGGCTGCGCGTCGCGGGCGTTGGCGCCGAGGAGGTACTGGCTCGCATTGCCTTGCGGGTCGAGGTCGATGACCAGTGTGCGCACGCCGCGGGAGGCGCTGATCGCGGCGAGATTGCAGACGATGGTGGACTTGCCTACGCCACCTTTTTGATTGAAGACCACACGGCGCATCGGTTTTTCTTCCTCGGGGTTGGTGAACGGTCGTGTTTTTTGTTTTTTTGGGTTTGGGTTTTGAGCAGGTCCCAGGGGGTGATATTAGCGCATCGGTTTGTTGTTTTTGCTTCGCTTTTCGTGGAAGCCTGATTTCGTGTCGGTCTATTTGCGTTGCCCCTGTGCGGGGCGGCACCTACTTTCTTTGCTGCTGCAAAGAAAGTAGGCAAAGAAAGCAGCTCTCCCCAGCCTAAGCACTTCATACCGGCCGCGGCACAGGCAATCGATAAGTGGTCCGGCAGTAGCGAGTGCCACCGAAGGTCTGATTGGGCGTGGACCGCGCACGGTCTGACAAGCCATAACTTCAAGAACATCGGCTCAGCACGAAATAGCTTCGGCACAGCGCTACGCCCTGCCGCCGGGTCTGCAAGGGAAACCGACTGATCACACATGCAGTGGATGGAGCGCACGCAAACCCGATTGACCGGTCGGCCACGAAGCGGGCCGGAGCTATTTCGTGCTGAACCAGTTTGTTGTGCCGCGCGATGTGGCAGACCGTGCGCGATCCAAGCCGCGGGAGTTTTGTGAGGGCACTCGCTACTCCGGGTTCCATTCAGTCAATCGCCTGTGCCGCGGCCGGTGTGAAGTGCTTAGGCTGGGGATAGCTGTTTCTTCGGTTGCTTTCTTTGCGTCGACCAGAGTTGGCGCTTTAGCGCTTACTCTGGTCCCGAGCAAAGAAAGTGACTGCCGCCCCGCACAGGGCAGTGCTATAGACCGACACGAAAACGGGATCAACCAAAAAACAAAACCCATCAAGGAAAAGCAGGAATCGTAGGATCGGCCCCTTCCAGGTCGGCCTCCGGATGATGCCCCTTCACCAACGCCTCGATCTCCTCGAGGCGCCCCGTCGGTACATCGACCATCATCAGCAATTCGCCTCCCTCGATCGCATGTTCAAAGCGCCGCAACCGCGTATTCGGAATCCCCACGCCGATCATCGTCGCAGCCCATGCGCCGAAGCCCATGCTCGCGAGCGTCATGCAAACGACAGCGCCCCCGGCAATCGTCAACCCAGCCGGCGGAAAGGCCATCGCAACAAGCCCGGCGAGCACACCCGTCGCACCGCCCGCCGCCGTTCCGCGCGCAAGCGCCGGCAAAAGATCCGAGCGTTGAACCAGCGTGGCCTGCGGCAAATCCTCGAGCGGCGTGTGAGGCCGCGCGAGCACATGGATATGCCGCCATTCGATCCGCTTCAGAAGCAGTTCGTCGATGATGCTCTTCGCGCTCGCCACGCTCGGCAAAAGAAAATAGATGCGCCGCATTTCGCGCCTCCATATATCGAATTCCATGTATTCAATATAGACGACGCGAGAAAGCACGTTTTTCAAACAGCTTGCTGAATGCGCGCACCGCTTTCATCGAAGAAATAAATGCGCTCGCGATTCACGCGCACGCCCGCCGCACCGCCAATCTCGCCCGCAAACGTATTCGGCACTTTCACGACGATCTGCTGTTCGCCGACGTTCATCGTCACGAGGGAATGATCGCCGATCAGCTCGACCGAATAGATGCGTCCCTGCAATTCGCCTTCGCCCTGCCGCATCAACGAACACTCTTCCGGACGCACGCCGAGCGTCGCGCGGCCTTCGTGACGCAACGGCGCGTCGAGCGACAGACAGGGTGCATCGAAACGTCCTTGCGCGAGCGTGCCGCGCAGAAAATTCATCGGCGGCGATCCGATGAATCCCGCGACGAACAGATTCGCCGGGTCCGAATAGATACGCGCGGGCGTATCGAGTTGCTGCAACGCGCCCTTGTCGAGGACAGCGACGCGATGCGCGAGCGTCATCGCTTCGATCTGATCGTGCGTCACGTAGATCGTCGTGATGCCGAGCTCGTGTTGCATGTGCTTCAATTCCGCGCGCATGTGGCCGCGCAGCTTGGCATCGAGATTGGAAAGCGGCTCGTCCATGAGGAAGGCAGCCGGCCGCCGCACGATCGCGCGCGCGAGCGCCACGCGCTGACGCTGCCCGCCCGACAACTGACGCGGCAAGCGCGCAAGCAAAGGTTCGAGCTGGACGCTCGCGGCCACTTCGCGCACCGCCGCTTCGATCTCGGCCTTCGGGCGCTTTCTCACGATGAGCGGATACGCGATGTTCTCGAACACCGTCTTGTGCGGATACAGCGCATACGACTGAAACACCATCGCAACATCGCGGTCGCGCGGAAGCTGATGTGTGACATCGGTATCGCCGACGAACACCGCGCCTTCGGTCGCCGACTCCAGCCCCGCGACGATGCGCAGCGCCGTCGTCTTGCCGCAGCCCGATTCGCCGAGCAGCACGAGAAATTCACCCGCCTGCACGTCGAGCGACAAGTCGCGCAGCACGCGCGTGTCGCCGAACAGCTTGCCGACGTTTCTCAACGATACGCTCTTCGACTGGCGCGCCGCCGCGATCTTCGTCAGGCGGGTGTCATCGACCTTGACCGCCTCGCTATCCATGACCGTCATCCTTTCACCGCTCCGACGAGAATGCCCCGCACGATGAAGCGCTGCAACGTGAGCGTGAGCAGCATCACCGGCAGGATCATGATGAGTATCAGCACCGACATGTTCCACCATTGCGGACCGCGCGTCGCATTCTGCGCGGCGACGAGCAGCGGCATCGTCTGCGCATTCGCGGTCGTCAGAAAGAGCGCGAACAGATATTCGTTCCACGACAGGATCAGCACGAGCAGGCCCGTCGCGACGAGGCCGGGCGACACCAGCGGCAGCACGATGCCAAAGAGAATCGAGAAGCGCGTCGCGCCGTCGATCTGCGCGCTCTCTTCGATTTCGCGCGGCACGCCTTCGAAGAAATCGAACATCAGCCACACGACGATCGGCAGATTCGCCGTCGCATACGTGATGATGAGCGCGAGATGCGTGTCGAGCAGGCCGGCGTCCCTGAAGATGAGATAGATCGGGATCACCGTGACGACGGGCGGCAGAATGCGCTGCGACACCACCCAGAACAGAATGTCATCATTGTTCAGCCGTCGATGCGCGCGGCGCATGATCGGGCGCAGCAGCAAAAAGAAAAGCGCGAACGCCACTACGAAAGCGATGCGCAAATCGACATGGCCCCACGCTACCGCCGCGATCAGCAACGCGATCAACACGATGCCGAGCCCCACGGCCGCTATCGGCGGACGGTACTGGATGCGCGCAAGCGCATACGCCGCCATCGAGCCGAGAAAGATCGCGGCCGCCGTGCTGCATGTCGCGACGATCAGCGAGTTCATATAAGGCCGATACGTGTCGGGGCCCAGGTCGACGAATATGTAGTGCCACGCATCGAGATGCGGCGTGAAGTCGACGAAGGGAATGTAGAGCGGTCCCGTCGATACATCCACCGGCAGCTTGAACGACGTAATCGCCATCCAGTACAGCGGGAACAACACGACGAGCGACCAGAACCCCAGCAGCAGATAAGCGACCGCCTTGCCGCCAGCCGGCATTTCATCCACGCGCGCGGGCACGAACCATCGTTTGAATGCGTTCATCACTGATCTCCGCGCGCGCGCCGCACGACGAACTGGAAGAACGAGACGCATGCGATCGTCGAGACGAAGAACAGCATGTACGCCACCGCCGACGCGCCGCCGAGATTCAGCGCGCGCCATTCGATGAACGCATGCAGCGTCATCGATTCGGTCGCGATGCCGGGGCCGCCGTTGGTCAGCACGTTCGGAAGATCGACGATCTTGAATGCTTCGATCAGTCGAATCAGCACTGCGCTTGCAGCGACGGGCGCGATGGACGGCCACGTCACGTCACGGAACACGCGCCACGCCGATGCCCCGTCGAGCTGCGCCGCCTCGATCTGTTCGCGCGACGTGCCTTCGAGCGCCGCGAGCATCACGAGAAACATGAAGGGCACCCATTGCCACGTATCGCCGATCACGACGACGAGCCGCGCGAGCCACGGGTCCGCCGCCCACGCGATCTGGCCGAGGCCGAGCCATGACCATACCGGCGCGAGCGGGCCTATCGAGGTATCGGCCATCATGCGGAACATGTACGCGATGCCGACGGGCGTCACCATCAGCGGCAGAAAGAACAGCAGCCGGAAGAAGCGCCCGCCCTTGAGCGGCAGCGTGCATAGATAAGCGAGCCCCAGCCCGATGAGAAACTGCAGCGCCACACCCGACACGACATAGAAGATCGTCACCATCAGGCTGCCGAGCGCGCCGCCGCCACCGAGCGTATTCGCCGCGAGCCAGACGAGCGCGACACACATGCACGCTGCAATCAGCCGCCCCAATGCGCCGATGATCGAGCGCCGTTCGCTTCTGACGTAACGATAGAGCCATACGATCACGGCAAGCGCGGCGGTGACCATCGCCGCGATGCTGATGACGCCCGGTGCGCGGAACACGCCCGTGAAGTGATACTGCTGACTGCCCGAAAAGAGCCGCACGTAATTTCGCAGCCCGGTGAACGTCAACTGATATCCGCCCTCGCCCAGTTCGAAACGCGTCAGCGAAAGATACGCGGACGTGACGAGCGGAAAGATCGAGAACGCGAGAATCAGCAGCACGGTCGGCAGCACGAAAACATAAGGCGCCTGCCTGTCGATCCAGTTGGCGGCGCGCGCGCGCGAACCCCGCTCGTTCGCGGCCACGGCTGATGCGTGCGACGGCGTATTCATCGAGTCTCCATAGCGGCGCGGATCAGCGTCCGCGCCACGTCACAAAGATCACTTCGCGCCGATCGACGCCTTGTATGCGCGCAACTGGGTGTCCTTGCCGAGATCGTCGGTGATCTCGCTCCAGCCGCTGTCGATGGCCTTCATCGTCGCGTCGGCATCGATTTCGCCCGCGACGAAACGCGCGACCGCCGTATCGAGCACGACTTGCTCATAGCGCTGATTCTGCGGAATGCGCAGGTCGATGATCATGTTCGGACTCTGCAGGCTCTGCTGAATCGCGCCGAGATACGACTTCGCCGCGGCGTCGCTCATGCCCGCCTTCTTCCATGCCGACATATCCGTGAACTGCGAACGCCGATACGGATTGAAGCCCGATGCGCCGATCGTCACATCCACGTTCGATTGCGCGGGCTGGCTCATGAACGAGAGGAACGCATAAGCCGCGTCCTTCACCTTCGGTTTCGCCTTCGCGTTGATGCCGCCCGACCAGCCGCCGAACGCGGCGAACGGCGCATGGTTCACGCCGTCGATCGCATACGGACACGTGGCTTTGTCGCACGGCACGAGCTTGCCCGTGTCGCGATCGAGCACCTTGCGCGAGCCGGGCAGAATCACCGCGCCGACCTTGTCGATCACCTTCGACTGCTTCGGATCGATGGCGAGCACGCCGATATCGCCCCAGTCGAGCGTCAATGCGCAATGGCCGGAGATGAACGCGCTGCGCGTATCGCCGACATCGAGATTGATTTCGTTGGGCGGACCGTAGGTCGTCGATTCCTTATAGACGCGCAATGCTTCCTTGAAGCCGTCGTTGTTCACGAGCGACTTGAAGTTGCGCGGATCGAAGAACGCGCCCTGCGCCGTGCCCTTCGATTGCAGATAGCCGCCCGCGATCGAGATGATCGCCCAATACGCCTGGGCGTTGCGCTTCTTCGATATGCACGATCCCGCGACCGGCTTGCCATCGCCGCCGAAGGCCTTGCCGTTGGCCGCCTTCGCGATGTCGAGATAATCGTCCCAGGTCTTCGGCGGCTCTTTGCCGAGCTGCTTCAGGATATCGGTGCGGTAATAGACCATCTGGAAGTCGCCGTCGAGCGCGATCAGATAGGTCTTGCCGTTGTACTTCTGCGAGAAGTCGACGAAGAACGGCATCACGTCGCCTTCCTTCAACGCTGCGTCTTTGGCGACGCGCTGCGTCAGGTCTTCGAGGAACGCGCCTTTCGTGTAATCGACCATCCATTGCGGCGCGAACACGGCGGCATCGACGGAATTCGTGCCCGACGCCCAGTCGGTCAACAACTTCTGATAAAGGTCAGAGAATGGCACCGTCAGCACGTTGATCTTCGCGCCCGTCAGCTTCTCGAACTCGGGCGCGCGGCGTTGCAGCGGCTCGGCGATTTGCGGCCCGACGAAGGTCATCACGTTGACGGTCACGCCCTTGAAGTCTTCTGCCGCCATCGCGGGCGATGCGGCGATACATGTGGCCGCGAGCGCGGCTGCGGCGCCCGCTTGCTTGAACAGGTTCATTGTGTGTCTCCTCCATTGCGGTTGACCACGCTTGGGTATTTCTTGTCTTCTACTCCCTGAACAGGTCCGGTCTTTCAGCGGAGAAGCGTCGCAACTCCGCGACGACTTCATCGAGGTGATCGTGCATCGCGCGCGCGGCGGCGTCGCCATCGCGCTTGCGAAGGGCATCGGCGATACGCCCGTGTTCCGCGAGCGTATGCGCATGGCGCTCGGGACTCGCCATCAGCCGGCGCGCGCGATCGAGCGCATTGCGCGACGCCGCGACGATCTCCTTCACGCGCGGCAGATCGATCGCATCGAGCAGCAGTGCATGAAACGCGAGATCGAGCACATGAAATTCGCGGCGCAAGCCTTGGCTCACCGCATCGCGTTCGCGATCGAGATTGGCGTCGAGGGCATCGAGCGTGGCTTCGTCGCAGCAAGCGGCCAGCGCGCGCACCGTTTCCACTTCGAGCGCGCTGCGGATGAAAAGATGCTGGCGTATATCGTGCATGACAATTGGCATGACGCGAGTGCCGCGTTGCGGCAACACTTCGACGAGCCCCGCGGCCGCGAGCTTCGCAAGCGCCGACGAAACCGGAAAGCGCGAGACGCCCATGCGCTCGCATACCGCGAGCTTGTCGATCATCATGCCGGGCTCCATCGCGAGATTGACGATGGCCGCGCGCAGCGCTTCTTCGACCGCGTCGGTGAGGCTGCCGCGCTCCGAACCGTGCAACTGTGGCAATGCGCGATAAGGGTCGGCGGCGAGGCTGTTTTCATTCGTCGATGTGCTCACGCCGCCCTTGATTTCGCACTAACATGCTAGCAGGCTAGGAGGCGAAACACGGGTTGTCAATGTCGATAAACCCCTTGCTTTGCAGCATCCCGAGCCGTCACGCCACCTTTCGAGGAGATGAAGATGACTAGCATCACGAAGCTCTCCGTGCGCGATATCCGCTTTCCAACTTCGCGTTCGCTCGACGGTTCGGACGCGATGAACGCCGCGCCCGACTATTCCTCCGCCTACGTGATACTCGAAACCGATGCGCCCGGACTCGCCGGTCATGGCCTCACGTTCACGATCGGGCGCGGCACGGAAGTCGTCGTCGCGGCGGTCGAGGCGCTTGCGCCGCTCGTCGTCGGCAGGAAGCTCGAAGAGATTGCCGCGGACATGGGCGGCTTCTGGCGCGCGATTACATCGGACAGTCAGTTGCGCTGGATCGGTCCCGAGAAAGGCGTCATTCATCTCGCGACCGCAGCCGTGGTCAACGCCGTGTGGGACCTCTGGGCAAAAAGCGAGAAGAAGCCCTTGTGGAAACTGCTCGTCGACATGAGTCCGGAAGAACTCGTGCATTGTCTGGACTTCCGTTACGTGACCGATGCGATCACGCCATCGGAAGCGCTCGCGCTGTTGAAGCGTCTGCAAGGCACGCGCGGCGAACGCGAACAGGAGATGCTCGCGCAAGGCTTTCCGGCTTACACGACCTCGGCGGGCTGGCTCGGCTACGACGACGACAAGATTCGCCGGCTCGCGCGCGAAGGCGTCGCGGCGGGCTGGACGCATTTCAAGCAGAAAGTCGGCGGCAATCTCGAAGAAGATATCCGGCGCGCGCGCATCTTGCGCGAGGAAATCGGCCCCGAGCGCAAGCTCATGATGGATGCGAACCAGGTCTGGGAAGTCGATGAAGCGATCGCGAACATGCGCCGTCTCGCGGAGTTCGATCCGTGGTGGATCGAGGAGCCGACGAGCCCGGACGACGTGCTCGGCCATGCCGCCATCCGCAAGCGCCTTGCGCCGATGATAGGCGTCGCTACCGGCGAGCATTGCCAGAACCGGGTCATCTTCAAGCAGCTCCTGCAGGCCGAAGCAATCGACTTTTGTCAGATCGATAGCTGCCGTCTCGGCGGGCTGAACGAAGTGCTCGTCGTTCTCCTGATGGCCGCGAAGTTCGGCGTGCCCGTGTGTCCGCATGCGGGCGGCGTCGGCTTATGCGAGTATGTGCAGCACATTTCGCTGTTCGACTACATCTGCGTGTCGGGGTCGCTCGAGAATCGCGTGCTCGAATACGTCGATCATCTGCACGAGCATTTTCTCGATCCGGTCGTCATCGGGAACGGGCGCTATATGCCGCCGCAAGCGCCGGGATACAGCATCGAGATGCATGCGGCGTCGCTCGAACGCCACGAATTCGGCAAAGGAGAAGCATGGCGCACATGAAGGCCCCGACATGGCTGGACGTCATCGCGCAAACCGAGCGCGCGCTCGCATGCGGCGCGCTGCGCTCCTTCGATACCGTCCAAAGCGTGATCGAGGACGGCGGCGTGCGCTTTCACGTGCGGCAGGCGGCGAATCTCGCGCGCAAGGAAGAGGCGTCGAAGCTCGCGGCGAAATCGGCCGCGGATGCCGCGAGCGAATGGCGCGATCCGTTTTCGCCATGCGAGGAGGCGTTGCGGGTCGGCGATATCGGCGAGCAGCATTTCCTGTTGCTCAACAAGTTCAACGTGCTCGCGCATCATCTGCTGATCGTGACGACCGACTTCGAGCCGCAGGAATGCCTCATCGGTGAAAAGGATTTCGCCGCGCTCTTCGCCTGTCTGGATTGCTTCGACGGGCTCGGCTTCTATAACGGCGGTGCGATCGCCGGGTCGAGCCAGCCGCACAAGCATCTGCAGATGGTGCCCTTGCCGCTCGACGCCGATACGCAAGAGGCCTTGCCGATCGAGCCGCATCTCGAAGCCGCGCGCACGGACGGCATCTTTCGCGCGCCGGGGCTCGCGTTCGCGCATGCGGCGGCGTGGCTCGACAACCACGACCTGGCGCACGCCCACGCGACTTATCGGCGCTTGCTGGAGGCGATCGGCATCGAGCCGCTCGATGTCGCCGGCGTCGCGCATCAGAGCGCGCCCTACAACCTGCTCGTCACGCGCCGCTGGATGCTCGCGGTGCCGCGCAGCGTGTCGCATGTCGAAGGCGTCGCCGTGAATGCGCTCGGCTTCGCGGGCTCGCTCTTCGTGCGCGACGACGCGCAGCGCGGCATCGTCGAATCGCGCGGTCCGATGAAGCTGCTCGCGGATGCGGCCATCTCTTGAAATCGGCGGCGGCGGCCCGCATGTCGGCTTCCAGACATCGGGAGTTCAAGCAACATGGGAAGCCGGCCTCAATTCATCGACGATCTCGCGCGCGGCGCGCAAGACGCCGCGCCCTCCGCTCCGCTCGACGACACCGCGCTGCTCGACGCCTATTCGCGCACGGTCATCGGCGCGCTCGAGCGCGTGCGGCAGGCAGTCGTGTTCATCTCCGTCGAGCGTCAGCTTGCCGATCAGCGCGGCGCGCGCCGCAACGTCGGCGGCACGGGCTCGGGTTTCATCTTCACGCCGGACGGCTATCTGCTGACCAATAGCCACGTCGTGCATGGCGCGACGCATATCGTCGTCACGCTGGCGGACGGCGCGCGCTTCGACGCCGATCTGATCGGCGACGATCCCGCGAGCGATCTCGCGGTGCTGCGCATCGGCTCGGCCGAACCGTTGCCGCATGTCGAGCTGGGCAGCTCGGGCGCCTTGCGCGTCGGGCAGATCGCGATCGCCGTGGGCAATCCGCTCGGACTCGCGCAAACCGTCACGACGGGCGTCGTGTCCGCGCTCGGCAGAACGCTGCGCTCGACCTCGGGCCGCATGATTTACGACGTCATCCAGACCGACGCCGCGCTCAATCCCGGCAATTCGGGCGGGCCGCTCATCGATTCGGCGGGGCACGTGATCGGCGTGAACACGGCGATCATCTCCGGCGCGCAGGCCATTTCCTTCGCCACGGCGATCGATACGGCGAAGTGGGTCATCATGCAGATCTTCACGCACGGGCGCGTGCGGCGCGCGTATATCGGCGTCGCGGGCACGACCACGCCGATCTCGCGTCGCGTGCAGCGCTTCTTCGGGCTGAGCGCGGCGAGCGGCGTGCATGTGATGGAGATCGTGAAAGGCAGTCCGGCCGCGCTCGGCGGGTTGCGCACGGGCGATCGCATCGTCGCGGTGGATGACATTGCCGTCGATAGCGTGGATGGCTTGCAGCGCACGCTGGACGCGTCGCGCATCGATCGGCCGGTGAAGATCGCGGTGCTGCGCGGCACACAGAAACTCGACGTGGAGGTTACGCCCGTCGAGCAAACCGGATAACGCCGCGGCGGTGCATGCCTTCATCGCATGCGCCGCCGCTCGCGCCGCTTCGCTTCAGCCTTCACTTCTTTTTCTGCCGCCGGTCTCCCCCGCTGGCTCTCCCACGTACCCCGTGTCTCGTTCGTGCGCATCGGCGAAGACGTCCGCCAGGCGCTCGCGCAGCGCGGCCGCATCGCGCCGCAGCGGCTCGTTCGTCGACGCGACGATCAACGCATCGATGCGCCGCTGCCAGTATTCCTGCCGCATGACGGCAGGCCGCATCGGCGCGGTGCGCCCGCTCGTCGCGACGCGCTCCAGCTCCGCGATCATCCGCCCGATGTGCGCAAGTTCCTCTTGCGCATGTTGATCGGCGCTCACAAGCTTTCTCCTCGGCTTCCCCCGTCTCCATGCCAGCGCGGGTTCATGCAGTCCTAAACGGCCGGGCCTGAGGTTTTATTCCAGGGTTGTAAGCAAAGCGCGCCCGCGCGCGCCGGGGCCGGGCTTTGCGCTATTGCGTGTGTATTGACGATGCATTGACGACTATGTGCGCTAACAGCCGGTGGCGCGAGCGCGGGTCCGGCTTAATGTGGCAGCAGCAGGCAGGGTTCGCGCGCACGGGTCGCCCCGTCGAACGACTTTTGCCCTGCCGGGGAAGGTCCTAGAAAAGGATTGCCATGACCACGCACAAGAAAAACCAGACGGCGCCGCGCCATGCGGGCATCCGCTGCACCGGCCAGCAACTGGACGCCATCTTGCGATTCGCCGAGGAACGCAAGCTCGATCATCAACCGCTGCATATCGTGGTCGCCGAATTCTGGCGCTATCACGCGCACTCGGACGCAAAGGCGGCCTGATCGTTCGACCTTCCAGCGGGTTTCAGCGCATTGCCCGTGCGGGCATCGCGGGCGCTATTGCCCCGAAAGCACGCGCTGCTTGAGCACCCAGATTGCAGTCGGCACCGCGTAATAACTGCTGACGTTGCCGGTGACGAGCTTGCCCGTCAACTGGACGCGCGCGTTTTCGGGCGGCGTCGCGTCGATGATCTGCACCGCCGATACGTTCGACTGCTGCCGCCCGCTTTGCCCCGCGCTTGCACTCAATACGCAGATGGGGCTCGACAGCGAGAGCACCCACGCCGCTTTCGCCGACGCATCGCCTTCGCGCGAAGCCTGGCGCGCGGCCGTGCCTTCGAGCATGACGACATCGCCGTCGTTGTAGCACGGCGCCGCGACTGCGGAGCCTGCCATCAGTACGAGCACCCACGCACAGGCTTTCGCAATCATTCGAACCTCGCGGCGAGCGCGTCGCGTGACGCGCGGTTCCGGGAAAGAAGCTCAGTTACTTTAGGTGATAGCCGTGGGGGTCGCAACCCGGCGAAGATCGGTCTCGCGTTTCGTCTTTCAGACTGATCATTCGGGAACGGGCGTTGCTCAGCTTGATATGACAAATAAAGAGCGCGCTGCATGCGCATGAATACATCTGTTGCTTGGTCCGCGGGATAGCGCGGACTGACAGAGGGGGCGACGATGAATCAGGTCATAGTTGGGGTGTTCGCCTCGTATCGGGACGGACATGACGCGCTTCGCGCATTGCAGCTTGCAGGATTGCGACGCGACGATGCACATCTTTACCGGGCGGGACGCGGCGATAAAAACATCGACGCACTTTTGCCGCCCACGCACGACGAGGACGATGCGGAATACGTCGCGCACGGTGAGCATCAGGGCGTGATCGGGGCGCGAAACCGTTTCGTGCCGCACGAACCGTTGCCGCGTCATCCGCCCGCGCCCCACGCGCCCGACGACGCCGCGCCGCAACGCACCTTGCTCGTCATCCGCATGACGGACGACATCAAGCCGGGCGCTATCGGCGAGGTGCTGCACGAGCATGGCGCGATCGCGGTGAAGGACGCGAGCGGACGCTGGCGTTTCTCGCCGTTCAGAAATGCGGGGCGCGTGTGATCTTCCGGTGATCAGTGCATTCCCCGATGCGGCTTGCGTGATGCGAGCCACTCATCGACCGCCGAACTCTCCGCACGTTCGTCCTCCTGCACTTCGTCCTGCGATGCTCCATCGGCCAGCGCGCGCGCCTCCTGCGCCGCAGCGGCCGCGCGCAAGCGCCGGCAACGCGCTGAATGGCGGAACGTCGCGAGCATGCGCACGACTTCGCGGGTTCTCGTTCTCATTGTTGCCTCCCCTGTCGAAGCAGTTGAGAAACTACTTTAAGTCTAGGCGGCAAAACCGCGGGCGCAAGGCGTTTCTACGAAATAATGTGCGCAGGCGTTCGTTGCTTTATAGGTCGCGCGGCGATGAAAAAACCGGGCGTTGCTTGCGCATACGCCCGGTTCGGGTACTACTGTGCTGCTACTGCTACTGCTACTGCTCACTTTCACGCTACGAATTTCCTTCTACGGCTGTGCTTCTGCTGCTGTGCTTCTGCTGCTGTGCTTCCACTGCTTCACTTCCACTGCTTCACTTCCACTGCTTCACTTCCACTGCTTCACTTCCACTGCTTCACTTCCACTGCTTCACTTCCACTGCTTCACTTCCACTGCTTTCCTTCCACTGCTTTGCTTCCACTGCTT
>NZ_FCOF02000003.1 GCF_001544755.2 Caballeronia catudaia
GTTAATGTTTAGCGCTTTGAGATTGGCTCGCTGAGGCAAGTGTCGCAGCGAAGACCTCGAATGGCGAATGGAACGCGTGGGTTGCGCGCGGCCGGCTGTTCAGGCTGTCGGCGATGGCATCGAGCTCGTCCTGAGTGTAGACCGAGAGGTCGGTGCCCTTAGGCAAATATTGACGGAGCAATCCGTTGGTGTTTTCGCAGGTCCCGCGCTGCCAGGGGCTATGTGGGTCGCAGAAGTACACGCGCACGCCAGTGGCTGCAGTGAGTTCTTGATGCCGCGACATTTCTTTTCCCTGGTCGTAGGTAAAGGTTCGTCGCAGCGGTGCTGCAATCGAGTTGAGTTTGGCAGAGAAGCCCGCCAGCGCTGAAGCGGCGGTGGCGTCTTCCATCTTGGCGAGCAGCACTAGACGGCTGGTCCGTTCGACCAGGACGCCGACAGACGATTGATTTCCGGCGCCCTTGTCGGGTAAGAACGTGCCGTTGCCGGCACGTTCTCCCCTAAGAACCGGACGGGCGAGTCACCCCCGCATCCGGCTCAAGCCATTCTTCAGCACCATGGGGTGGCACCGGACAGGCTGACGGGATGTTTCGCGGCGCGACGACGGGCAAAGTAGGACGTCCATGCCCGATCGAACGGATTGGCCGGCCCACGAACCTTGACGTGACGCGTAATCTGTGCCGCCCGGATCTGCACCGGATCGTTCGGCAACCGTCGCTGGTAGACAACCCGGTCAGCGTCATCGCTGACGACGACCACACTGTTGTTCGAGTGCAAGTCGATTCCACTAAACTTATTCATGCCGGCCTCCTGTGCGTCACGTCGGTGTTCGCACCCTGACTGTACGCCGCACGTTCGATTCCAACGGAGGGAGGTCGGCTATATGATTATCAAAACCGCAGCGTGTACCCAGCCCTTGAAGCAATCGTCATCGTCTTGCGCGACGAGCACGTCCTTGAAAAGCGGCGGTCTTTCATACGGCGCGTGACGCTCGTCGCCGACGAGCACGATGCGCCCTTCGAAGCCGTAGCTTCGCAACGCTTCGGCCGCGCGCGCGCCCGCCTGTCCCGCGCCGATGATCAAAACGGTCTGCCTCATGTTCGTCGCTCCGCAATCGTGCGCATCAAAGATCGATGTAGACCTCGCCGGCTTCCACCTGCACGCCGCGCCGTGCGGATGTCGAAGCGCCCCTGATGCAACGGACATTCGATGCAACCGTCTTCCATATAACCCTCGCTCAACAGCGCGAACTGACGCGTGCAAACGTTGTGCGTGGCGTGCACTTCGTCGTTGAGCAAATAGAGCGCGATGTGCTGCTCGCCGATCGTCACGCCGAGCGGCTCGTCTTCCACCAGATCGGCGAGTTTCGCCGCGAACTTGAGCGCCATGTGTCGCCTCTTCCGGATATTGTCAGTGTGCTGATGAATATGTTGGACGTATGCGAGCAGGACTTTTCTGCGAGTCAAGCGATTCAAAATAATGGCTTTCCCGTAGACGATCGGGCATACGCGCGCTTGTGCGATGATTCGAGGCTCCGTCACGATTTCATCGCGTCATGCCGTCCGTCACCGTCTCGCGCGCGAGCCACCTGCCGCTCGCAAGCATTGGCTTCATCCTTGCTTCGATGCTTTGCTTCGCGATCGTCGATACGCTTGCGAAAGCGATTGCGCTGCACTATCCGGCAAACGAACTGACCTTCTTTCGCATGTTGTTCGGTCTCGTGCCCGCCATCGCCGTGTCCTGTGTCGGCGAGCGTTCGCTGATGGATCGCGCGCGGCGTCTCGACTTCAAGGGGCAGACATGGCGCGCGCTGACGCTGCTCGGCGCGTCGGGTTTCTTCTTCGCGGGCCTGCCCTATATTCCGCTCGGCGAGGCGTTGGCGATCGCGTATTCGGAGACGCTGATCGTCGTTGTGCTCGCGCCGTTCATCCTGAAGGAAAGGCTCACGATGCGCTCGGCCGTCACGGCGTTAATCGGTTTCGCAGGCGTGCTGCTCGTCGTGCGGCCGGGCGGCGGTGAATCGAGCTGGCTCGGGCCGATGCTCCTGCTGTCGAGCGCGTTGTGCGGCGCACTGTCGATCATCCAGATCAAGCGCATTCGCCCCACCGACGATTCGCGCACCACGGTGCTGTTCTTCACGACTGTGGGCACCGTTGTCGCCGGCGGCCCGCTCCCGTTCAACTGGAAGACCCCTACCTTCGACGCGCTTCTTCTGATGGCGCGTCTGGGCGCATTGGCGACGGTCGGCCAGATCCTGATGACGGTGGCCTTCCGACGCGCCGACGCAGGCACGCTCGCGCCCTTCAACTACACGAGCATCGTGTGGGCGGCGTTGTTCGCCTATATCGCATGGGGCGAAACCATCGCGCCGCTTTCGCTCGCGGGCATCGCGTTGAGCGTCGGCAGCGCGATCGCCGTTGCATGGCAACGCAAGATCCCGGAAGGACCGCTTGCGTAAATCACGATGACCGATACCGCCGATACCACCGACATTCGCTTCCTTCTCACGATTCAGCAGAGCGGCAGTCTCGTCGCGACAGGACGCAGGCTCGGACTGTCGCCCTCGGCGGTCTCGCAGCGCCTGCAACAGCTCGAAAAGAAGCTTGGAACGCGTCTCATCGACCGGACCGCGCGCAAGCTGCAATTCACCGATGAAGGCGCGTTGCTGTGTCAACGCGGCGCCGAGTTGATCGAACAGTTCGATGCGCTGCTCGACGAGTTGCAGGTGCGCCGTGGGGGACTCGTCGGAAATCTGAAGGTCAATGCGCCGCTCGGCTTCGGGCGAAAGTATCTCGCGCCTGTCATGGCGGATTTTCAGCGCGATCATCCCAATGTCGATATCGCGCTCACGCTCTCCGATCAGCCCTTGACCGAGACCGCCGACCGTTTCGATGTCGTCGTGCATATCGGCGAGTTGCGCGCGTCCAATCTCGTCGGTCACGCGATCGCGCCGAATGCGCGCTTCGTGTGCGCGTCGCCCGCATTCGTGAAGCGCTTCGGCATGCCCGAGTCGCCGCAGGATCTCGCGCAATTGCCTTGCATCGTGCTGCAGGAGAACAAGGAAGATGCGTCGCTGTGGCACTTCAGCAAGGGGCGCACGAGTCGCAGCGTGCGCGTTGCATCCAGGCTCGCCTGCAACGATGGCGATGTGATCCGGCGTTGGGGCATCGAAGGACGCGGCATCATCCTGCGCTCCGAGTGGGATATCGCCGACGATATCCGCACGGGCGCGCTGGTGCGGTTGCTGCCGTCGTGGAAGACGCCCGATGCGAACGTGGTTGCGCTCACGCGCAGTCGTGCGGGCCTGCCGCGCAGAACGCGCGAGTTCATGCAGTTCCTGCAATCGCGGTTCCGGCCGCAGCCGCCGTGGCGCAGTTGAAGATTCAGTTTTGCTGAATCATGGATTGAACGTGGCTTAATCGAAGCAATCCTATAATCGACACCATTGCCGAACGACGCTTGCAGGAGCCGCAATCGTGAACGATCACATCATGAATATCGAGCAGCTCGACACACCCGCCGCGATCGTCGATATCGCGAGAATGCAGCACAACATCGACGTCATGCAGTCGCGTATGAACGCGCTCGGCGTGTCGTTCCGTCCGCATGTGAAGACGACGAAGTGTGTCGATGTCGTGCGCGCGCAGATCGCGGCGGGCGCACGGGGCATCACCGTATCGACGTTGAAGGAAGCTGAGCAATTCTTCGCGGCGGGCATCGTCGACATTCTTTACGCCGTCGGTATCGTGCCCGCGAAACTGCCGCGCGCGATGGCGCTGAAGCACGAAGGCTGCGATCTGAAGATCATCGCTGACAACGCGGCGGCGGCATCGGCGATCGTCGAGTTTTGCAAGGCCGCCAATGGCACGTTCGAAGTCTGGCTGGAGATCGACACGGACGGTCATCGCTCGGGCCTCTCGCCCGACGACGATGCGCTACTCACGATCGGCCGCATTCTTCAGGATGGCGGCATCGAAGTGGGCGGCGTGATGACGCACGCGGGTTCGAGTTATGAACTGAACGATCCCGAAGCGCTTGCCGCGCTCGCCGAGCAGGAACGCGCGGGCTGCGTGCGCGCGGCCGAACGTCTGCGCGCGGCGGGCATTGCGTGCAGGACCGTCAGCGTCGGCTCGACACCCACCGCGCTTGCCGCGAAAGGTCTCGCGGGCGTCACCGAAGTGCGCGCGGGCGTCTATGTGTTCTTCGATCTGGTGATGGCCAACGTCGGCGCATGCACGACGAGCGATATCGCATTGAGCGTGCTCACGAGCGTCATCGGTCATCAGCCCGACAAGGGCTGGGTCATCGTCGATGCAGGTTGGATGGCGATGAGCCGCGACCGCGGCACGTCGAAGCAGATGCACGATTATGGCTATGGTCTCGCCTGCGGACTCGACGGCACGCCGCTCGAAGCCTGTGCGCTAGTCGGCGCGAATCAGGAGCACGGCATTCTCGCGGTGGAGCATGCCGATGACGTCGCGCGGCGCTTTCCGATCGGCATGAAACTGCGCATCCTGCCGAATCATGCATGCGCGACGGGCGCGCAATATCCCGAGTATCACGCGCTTGCAAGCGATGGCAACACGGTTGCATGGCCGCGCTTTCACGGCTGGTGATGCGCGAATCGCTCGTGCACGATGAGCCCGCCGTACGCGAGCCCCGCCGCCAGACTCGTGCAGCCGCTATAGCTGACGAAACCGAGCGCCCATCCTTCATCGCCGACGACGATGCGCAGCGCGAGCGCAAGCCCGGATCTCCGAAAAGTGGTCTATTCCTCGCCCTTTACCCACTTTTTGGTGGCTTGGTAGCCGCGTTTCGATGTATCGGCGATGGCGTGACCGGCCGATTTCGCGCCGTCGCCGATCGCGTGAGCGGCATCGCGCGCCGCGTGTCCGGTCTGGCGTCCGGCTGATTTGACGTCTTCCTTGAACTGATGCGCGCCCGACGCCACGCTCGCGTGTGCAAGCGGGCTGAGCGCGATCAGCAGAAACAGAACGATGAGCGAAGTGGTCTTTTTCATGCGGCGATTCTCGCATAACACGCCGGACTGACTTCCCGGCTCAAAATCGAAACGCGTTCCGATAAAAACCGGAACGGAACGTTGCTCAGCAGGACGTCGGCCGCAAACGCTCGACTTCGAGCCCGAAGAACGGACGCAGCCGCGTGCCGGCAACGTTGCCGAGGAACGCTGCGACGAGCCACAGCCAGCCGTGCAGACTGCCGGACACGATGCCGCTGAAGTACGCGCCGATGTTGCAGCCATACGCCAGCCGCGCGCCGTAACCGAGCAGCAAACCGCCGACGATCGCCGCGATCAGCGAGCGCATCGGCACCCGCCAGACCGGCGCATAACGGCCGGCGAGCGCGGCGGCAAGCATCGCGCCGAGCACGATGCCGATATCCATCACGGATGTGACATCGCGGGAAATCGGAGCGGCGAGCGCGGCAGCATTGGCCTGGCTCGTCCAGTACGGCCAGCTCGCGGTATTGGCGCCGAACATGGCCGCCGCTTTCGCGCCCCACAGCGCAAACGCCGACGTGATGCCCCACGGCCGCCCGGACAGCGCGAGCGTCGCGAAATTGAGCACGGCGAGCGCGATGCCGCCGGCCACGAGCGGCCACGGCCCGTGCAGCCACGGCGAGGTGTGCGGCGGCTGCACGTGCGCCGCGACGAGCTTCCCGTGACGGCGCTTTTCGATGACGACCGTCAGCGCCGCGATCAGCGCGAACGCGATCCAGTTGATTGCGAGCGCGGGTCCGGCGCCCAGCGACTTGACGAGCGAAACCGGCTGCAAGTGCGGCAGCGCGGTCCAGAACGGCATGTGCGCGGTCGCGATGACGGACCCCGCGATGAACGCGGCAAGCGTCACGATCATGCGCGTGCTGCCGCCGCCGACCGTATAGAGCGTGCCCGACGCGCAGCCACCGCCCAGTTGCATGCCGATGCCGAATATGAACGCGCCCACGATCACCGACGTGCCTGCCGGCGACACGAGCCCCGTCACGGGCGTGCCGAAGAGCGTGCCTGCGGCGAGCGCGGGGAAGAACAGCCCGACGCCGACCGCGAGCATCAGCATTTGCGCGCGCAGGCCGGCCCCGCGGCCATCCGCGATGAACACGCGCCACGCCGACGTGAAACCGAACGCCGCGTGATAAAGCGAGATGCCGAGCAACGCGCCGACGACATACAGCGCGGCCTGACGCGCACCGACGGTCTGCCCGAGATACCACGCGCCGACCACTATCAGGAGCGCGGCGATGCCGAGCGGCCCGGGATTGATATTCGCGCGGCGGGGAAGCGGAGTAGCGAGATCTGACATGAGATAAGCCGTTGCAATAAAAAGCGGAACAACTCACATTTTCTCGCGTATCGGGGTTTCGTGCTGAGCGGCACGAAGCTTGCACGCGAAACCGTATTCGCCCTTCGCCGGAGTTCTCGCATGCATATCGTCTGCCACATGATGTCCTCGATCGATGGACGCAGTCTCACCGATAACTGGAATCTCGATTTCGCATCACCGACCTACGAAGACACGGCCGCGCGCTTCGACGCCGACGCGTGGGCATGCGGCCGCGTCACGATGCAGGAGATCTCGCACGGCAAGGACCGCGACTATCCGCGCGGGCTCGCGAAAGGCCCGATTTCGCGAACGGATCATTTCGCCAAGCGCGACGCCAGCCAGTACGCGATTTCGATCGATCCCAAGGGACGCGTCGCATGGAAGAGCAGCACGGCGCTCGATTCGCATATCGTCGAAGTGCTCGCCGAAAACGTCGAGGACGATTACCTCGCGCATCTGCAAGCGATCGGCGCGTCGTATGTATTCGGCGGCAAGGAGGATATCGAACTGAAGCGTGTCGTCGATACGCTTGGGCGCGAGCTGAAAATCCGCAAGCTGATCGTCGAAGGCGGCGGGCACGTGTCGGGCGCGTTCGTCAATGCGCAACTCGCGGATGAAGTCAGCGTGCTCCTGATTCCGCTCGTCGATGGGCGCGAGGCGCATACGTCATCGTTCGAAATCGCGATGGACGCATGGCGCAAGCCCACGTACCTGAAGCTCGATTCGGTCGAGAAGCTCGATCACGACGTCGTGTGGCTGCGCTATGCGCGCAGGAACTGACGCGCCTTCTTCGCCGGAACGAAGCTTGCTGTAAGCATGCTGCAATGCCCGCAAACGTCTGATATCGGAGCGCGCATGAAGGCATCGTCGGAAGACCAGGACTTGGTCGTGCTCGTCCATTGCGGCGGCGAAAAGGCCGCGCGCGGACAGCATGAAATCGACACACAGCGCGCCCTCGCCGCTCAGCTCGCCGCGCTTCTCGACGCGCCCTTCTGCGGCGAATTCGATGCCGCGCGGGGTCATACGCATCGCTATCTCGTTCCCGACGACACGCTCTCGCACGACGACGCCACGCGCATGGGCATTGCGCATGAACACGATTTTTTCGGCGGCGTGGTGCCGTATCCGTTCGTCGCGACGAAAGTCATCGCGCATGGATTGCCGCCCGGCGCGCGCGCGAAGCCGCCCGGATGGTCTGACCAACTCGCGAGCCGTACCAGCGATCTCGTGCTGCCCGGCTTTTCCGTTTTTTCGCGCGACGATGCGCACGCCGCCGCCACGCTGCTGTGGAAAAACGGCGCGGTGAGGCTCAAGCGTCCGTCGGGAATCGGCGGGAGCGGACAGGCGGTCATCGCCGATAAAAACGAGCTCGACGCCCAGCTCGACGATGTCGGCGACGAAACGCTTGCCGCCGAAGGCATCGTGCTGGAGCGGGACTTGGAAGACGTGGCGACATTCAGCGTCGGCCACGTGCGCGTCCGCGCGCACGAAGCGAGCTATTTCGGCGTGCAACATCTGACGCGCAACAATCACGGACACAACGTGTACGGCGGCTCCGATCTCGTCGTCGTGCGCGGCGGATTCGACGCGCTTGAAGGCATCGACATGCCCGACGACGCGCGCATCGCGATCCGGCGCGCACGCGCGTTCGATGCGGCCGTTCACGATGCCTTTCCGGATTTTTTTGCATCGCGCCGCAACTACGACGTGGCCTGCGGCACGGACGATGAAGGCCGTCACCTTTGCGGCGTGCTGGAGCAGTCATGGCGCATCGGCGGCGCGAGCGGCGCGGAAATCGCCGCGTTGCGCGCGTTTGCGAACGATCCTGCGCTTCGCGTCGTGCGCGCGTCGACGGTCGAAGCGTATGGCGCCGCCGTCGGCGTGCCCGCGAACGCGTGCATCGACTATCGCGGCGTGGACCCGCGCACGGGACCCATCACGAAGTTTCATACGGTCGACACGACGGTCAAAGGAGCGAGCGAATGACGGCAAACCGGCAGGAGATTCAGATTCCCGTCGAACGCGGCTATCTCGACGGCACCGTCGTCACACCCGCGACCACCATTCCGGGCGTGTTGTTCGTGCACGGCTGGGGCGGCGATCAGGCGCAGTACATGGAGCGGGCGCGGCAGGCGGCTGCGCTAGGCTGCGTCTGTCTCACCTTCGATCTGACCGGCCACGCGCGCACCAAACAGGAACAGGACACGGTGACGCGCGAAACCAATCTCGGCGACGTGCTCGCGGCGTACGACACGCTCGTCGTGCATCCGCTCGTCGATGAAACGTCGATTGCCGTAATCGGCAGCAGCTACGGCGGCTATCTCGCATCCATCGTCACATCGATGCGGCCGGTCCGCTGGCTCGGACTGCGCGTGCCGGCGCTGTATCTCGACGACGGCTGGAACATCCCAAAGCGCGCGCTGCACAAGGAACACGATCTCGTCGCGTACCGCCGGCGCATCGTTCCCGCGAACGAGAACCGCGCGCTGCGTGCGTCCGCGGATTTTGGCGGCGACGTGCTGCTCGTCGAATCGGAGCACGATGAGATCGTGCCGCACACGGTCCTCGCCAGCTATCTTCAGGCGTTTTGGCGGGCGCATTCGTTGACCTATCGCGTGATCGACGGCGCGGATCATGGTTTATCGGATGAAGGCAGCCAGCGCGCGTACACGGCGCTCGTCATCAACTGGCTGGCGGAAATGATCGGCGGCAGGCGCGCGGGCAGCCGCGGCGAAATGCCCGGGCCGATTGCGCGCTAGCGCCGCTCCGGGTCCGCGCTTTGCTCTGTACGGTGAGCATTCCATTTTCCTGACGGAGGACCACCATGTCTCGCCAAACCCCCACACAAAATTCGACCACCGCAACGGCCCCCGCCACCGAGAGCCAGGACGCGATTCAGGTGCTGACCGACGATCATCGCGCCGTCGAAAAGCTGTTCGATGCATTCGAAAAAACGCAAAAGGACGATCTCGATGCGAAGGCCACGCTGGTCCGTCGCGCCTGCGAGGAGCTGACCGTTCACGCGATGATCGAGGAAGAACTGCTCTATCCCGCCGCGCAGGAAGCGCTCGACGAAGACGACCGGCCGGATGTGGAGGAAGCGTATGTCGAGCACTATCTGGTGAAGGTGCTGATCGACAAGTTCACGACACTGCGCGCGGGCGACGCAGGCTTCGACGCGACGTTCAAGGTGATGAGCGAGATGGTGCGCCATCACATCGAAGAGGAGGAATCGGATCTGTTCCCGAAGCTGCGCAAGTCCGGCGCCGATCTGGAAGCGCTCGGCAAAAAGCTGATGCAGCGGAAGGAAGAACTCGAATCGAAGCTGCCGAAGGACGCGGGGGACAACACGATGCGCCTGCACTGACATTGCGCAACGCTACCGGAGCCACTGCATGAAAAACCCTTGGATGAAGAAGAATCCTTTTCTGAGCATGTGGCTTTCCGGCGCCAACGCAGTCATTGGGTCGGCGCGAGGCCGTGCTACCGCGCAAGCGAAGCGGCAAGCGTCGACTTTTTGGTCGGCGGCGCTCGCGCCGGGCAAACCAAGAAAACGCCGCAGCAAACGCTGAGGCGTTTTGCGCATTGCCCATTGCGCGAATTTTTTTATTCGCGCAATGCGTTCAGGAAATCGCCGAAGACGCGGTGCGTCGACGCGCTCAACCCCGCGCCGACCGCCGTCTGCACGATGCGCCTCAGTCCGAGTACCGCGACGCCGACCAAAGCCAGCGCGATCAGTTCAGCATTCGGTGTCCGCAGAAACCACGGCGCGGCGTTCGCAGGAATAGACGGCCGCGCGCGAGGCACACGCGCGATGCGCGCCGGTTCGTCCAGCGCGTGCGCCGCAACCAGCTCCGCACGCGATTCCGCCATGCGCGCGAGGATCACTTCCTGTTGCACGGCATGCTTCATTGCGCCACCTCCCTGATCGTGTCGACGTCGCGTCGCAACTGATCGCGTAGCAGTTGAAACGGCTCGGCCGGCTTGCGCGACATCATGACGATGACCGCGATCACCGCGACGGCGAGCCACGCGCCCGCGACACACCACGCGGTCAGCACGAGATGCGGCGTGCCGACTGCGGTCACGATCACGGCGATCGATACGAACGACAGCGTGAACAGCGCGCCGATCGTCAGCGCGACCATCGCGACCACCTCGTGGAGCACGCGCTTCTTGGTCTCCGCAAGTTCGATCGGAATCAGCTCGCCATAATCGACGAGACGCGTCGTGCAGAAATGGCCGATCCTGCGCCAGTTGGAGATTTTTCTCTGGATAGTCATCGTTGCTTCTCCAGCGAAGTCAAAGAGAGATTGATCGGGCGTGCCATGACCCTGAGCAGCACCTATGCCCGATCCCGCGCACCGATGATTTCGCGTTCCGAAAAAAAGGACGACGGCGCACCGTCGTCCTTTTTTCTTCTCAATGCCGTGACGCGTTGATCAGTTCTTGAGGTCGTCGGGCACCTTGCCGCCGTTTTCCGCGAGCTTCTGCATTACTTGCTTATGCAGCCAGATGTTCATCGCGGCCGAGTCTTCTGTGTTGCCGCTGTAATGCAGTTCCGCAGCCAGTTCCTTTCTCGCGGACAAGCTGCTGTCGAGGCCGAGCAGCTTCATCAGATCGACGATGGACGTGCGCCAGTTCAACTGTTCGCCGTGGCTCGCCTGCATTTGCGTCAGCACCGCCTCGACGTCCACGGGCTGCGCCGGCGCGGCGGGCTGCGCGGGCGTGGATGCCGCCGTCGACGGGGCCGACGTGGCCGACGCGGCAGGAGCGGCGGCTGCGCCCGCGGCGGGCGCCGCAGGCTGACCGGCTGGCGCACCCGCTGCGGCCGCGTCGTGGTGGCCGAAAATCTTGTTCATGATGTTGGAAAAAATGCTCATGTATGCCTCCTGGTTGAAGTGGGCTACCGCTATGCGCAAGCGCCGTGCCGAAATGCTCGTGCGCAAACCGGCGCGTCCACTATGAACGCAAGTTGCTTCGTGTACGTGTCAATGGCCCGGAATAATGATTGCTGAAGGCCGTGTGAGGTTAAAGCAAGCACGATAACGCGTTTTTCCCCACCATCACATCAAGCCTGCCTCAGGGCCGAGGAGTCAACGTGGACCTGCAATCCTGCTCCCCTTCCATCACGACGATGATCCGCATGGATCACGCCCACGTCATGGCGGCGTTTCATCGCTATCACGCGAAGACTGCGTGGTGGAGAAAGCGCGCGATCGTCGAACTCGCCTGCACGGCGCTCGAGATCCACGCGCAACTCGAAGAAGAGATTTTTTACCCGGCGTTGAGCGAGGCCATGAACGGCGACGAACGTCTCGCGAAGAGCAAGCCCGAGCATGACCAGATGCGCGAAGACATCGCGAAGCTGCGCGCGATGGGCCCCCAGGATGCCGCCTATGATGCGCGCTTCATGCAACTCATGCGCGAAGTGATGCATCACGTCGCGGATGAGGAGACAGTGTTGCTGCCGACCGCCGAACGCGCGCTTGCATCGCAGCTCTCCGAGCTCGGCATGCGCATGACGAAGCGGCGCATGCAACTCGTCGCGCAGCATCGTCCTGCTGCGATAGCGGCGAATACGGTCGGCACGTTCCCGCTCGCCTCGCTGGCGATGATGTCGCTCGGCGCGCTCGCGATCGCACACTGTCTGCGGCCCGCACCCGCGCGCCGCATCAGGCGTTATGCGTGAAGTCCCGTCACGGCGCGCGTGCCGCGCCGTTCACTTCCACGATCTCCACGGGTATCGACTTCGCGCCCGGCACCTTGCTTTCCTTCGCATGGTGCCAAAGCGGCAATAGCGGATTGCACTCCGGGTAATAACCGGCGATACATCCCTCTGGAATGTCGTAGGGCTGAACACGCAAGCCCGCAACGCGCCGTTCGAAACCGTCGTCCGCGATCGTTTGCAAGGTCACGCGATCGTCCTTGCGCAGGCCGTGTCGCTTCAAGTCCGCTTCGCACATCATGATGACCATGCGGCCGCCGCTGATGCCGCGAAAGCGATCGTCATGGCTGTAGATCGTCGTGTTGAACTGGCTGTCGCTGCGCAGCGTCATGAGCCGCAGCGATTGCGGCTCGCGTTCGGGCATGTCCGGATCTTCGCCGATGGTCTCCGGCACGAAGAACTCCGCCTTGCCGCTCTTCGTCTCCCACTTGCGCTCGCGCGCGGGCAGGTTGCGCGGGAACCCGCCCGGCGTCCACATGCGGGCGTTGAAGTCGTGGAAAGTCTCGGGATAGGTTTTCGCGATTTCATCGCGCACCAGCGCATAGTCGCCGCGCCAGCGATCCCAGTCGACGGTCGAACGCTCGCCGAGCGTATGTTTCGCCAGTTCCGCGACGATGTACGGCTCCGAGCGCGCGTCGAGCGAGGCGGGCTCGGCCACGCCGCGCGAACCGTGGATGCATCCGGTGCTGTCTTCCATCGACACCGCCTGCGGGCCGCTCGCCTGCGTATCGATTTCGATGCGGCTGAGGCACGGCAAAATGTACGACTTTTCACCGTGCACGAGATGACTGCGATTGAGCTTTGTCGCGACATTGACCGTCAGTTTCAGCCCGCGCCAAGCCGGTTCGATTCGCAAACGGTCGGGCACCGAGCGCACGAGATTGCCGCCGAGATTGACGACCGCGCTGACCTTGCCGTCGAGCATCGCTTCGAAGGCTTCAACGGTGTTCATGCCTTTCTCGCGCGGCGGCTCGAAATGGAACTGACTCGCGAGCTTGTCGAGCGGCGCGAGTTCCGGCTTTTCGGTTATGCCCACCGTGCGCTGTCCCTGCACGTTCGAGTGTCCACGCACCGGCGACGGCCCCGCGCCCGGCTTGCCCACATTGCCGCGCAGAAACAGCAGATTGCAGAGCATGCGCACGTTCTGCACGCCCTGCCGATGCTGCGTGATGCCCATGCCGTAATGCGCCATCACCGCGTTTGCGCGCATGTATTCCGCGGCTGCCGCTTCGAGATCGGCGCGCGGCAGTCCCGCCACGCGTTCGATGTCCTCCCATGATGCAGCGCGCACGTATTCCGCGAAGGCTTCGAAGCCTTTCGTATGCGTCTCGATGAAGTCGACATCCAGTATGCGCGGCTCGCCGTGCGCCTTCGCGTGATCGTCGGCATGAATGACGGCTTTGCAGATGCCGAGCATCGCCGCCGTATCGCCGCCCGTCTTCACCTGATGATATTGCGTGCTGATGAGCGTATGCGCGGGCGTCATCATCTCGACCGGCGATTGCGGATTCGCAAACTTCAGAAGCCCCGGCTCGCGCAACGGATTGAACGTGATGATCGGCACGCCGCGCTTGCGCGCCTCCTGCAACGGATGCAGCATGCGCGGACTGTTGGTGCCGACGTTTTGCCCGAAGAAGAACATGAGATCGGTCTTCTCGAAGTCGTCGAGCTGGACGGTGCCAACGCCCACGCCGATCGCCGCCGTCAATCCGACGCTCGTGCTTTCGTGACACATGTTCGAGCTGTCAGGCAGATTGTTGGTGCCGTACATGCGCGCGAAAAGCTGGTACATGTACGACGTTTCCAGCGACGCGCGCCCCGACGCATAGAACACAACACCTTCAGGATCGAAGGCGCGCAACTCGCGGCCGATGTCCTCGAAGGCTTCCTGCCACGTGACGCTGACGTACTTGTCGCTCGCGGCGTCGTATCGCAAGGGGGCGGTGAGACGCCCCGCGTCCTCGAGATCGTGATCGTGCCACGCGCACAGTTCCGTCACCGTGTGAAGCTCGAAGAACTGCGGCGTCATGCGCTTCGCGGTGAGATCCCAGGCGGTCGCCTTGGCGCCGCTTTCGCAGAACTCGAACATGTGCGGATCGGCTGGCTTCGCCCATGAGCAACTGACGCAGGCAAAGCCATCGGGCTTGTTCTGCTTCAGCAGGACGGTGCTTGCCTTCAGCGGAACCTTCTCTTTGACGAGCGCGCCGGTGACCGCTCTCAACGAGCCCCATCCGCCCGACGAATACGGATAGGCGGCGTTCTTGCGAACGGCGTTGTCTGATTCAGCCATGTCTTTGCCTCGCGTTTCATGCGTGTTTGCCACGAACGCGAGCAAAGCCTGTTCCCTTTCGGGAGGCTTGATGCGTCATCGGTCCGGCGCATCGCCGTGCCGACCGGATCGGCACGGCGATTGCTCCTCGCTGCGTGCGTCCTTCTTCTGTTCACCCTCGCAGAATCATGCAGAGCGCACTCAACCCAGCGGGCATTCAGGCGAGCCGCATCCTCGACCTCTGGCATCTGACGCTGGGCGTCTGCTGCGCGGTCTTCGCGGCGATCCTGCTGGCTTGCCTGATCGCGATGATTCGCGCGCCGCGCGCCGGGCGCGACACGCGTGCGGACGTCTCCTTCGTCGGACGGCCCGAAGCGCGCATGCGCTTCTGGGTCATCGCGGCGACGGCACTCTCCACGTTCCTGCTCTTCGGCCTCGTTCTCGCCGACGTGCTCACGGACCGCGCGCTTTCGCGCCTGCCCGTCGACAACGCGCTGCGCATCGAGATGACCGGTTATCAATGGTGGTGGCAGGCGCGCTATCTTCGCGATGGCGACGCGCCCGAATTCACGCTCGCCAACGAACTGCACGTGCCGGTCGGACGGCCGGTCATCGTGTCGCTAAAAGCCGCCGATGTCATTCACACGTTCTGGGTGCCGAACCTGCACGGCAAGAAGGACATGATCCCGGGACGCGATGCGACCATCGAGTTTCGGGCCGACAAAGCGGGCGTCTATCGCGGCCAATGCGCCGAGTTCTGCGGCTATGAACACGCGTTGATGGCCTTCTCGATCACCGCCGATCCACCCGCGCAATACGAAGCGTGGGCCGCGCGGCAACGCAAGCCCGCCGACGCGCCATCGGAGCAGATCGCGTCACGCGGCCGCGACGTGTTCATGGTCCAGGATTGCGCGCGCTGTCATACCGTGCGCGGCACCGGCGCACAAGGCACCATCGGCCCCGATCTCACGCACATCGCGAGCCGGCGGACGCTCGCCGCGGGCACGCTCGCGAACGATCGCGGCCATCTCGCGGGATGGATCGTCGACCCGCGCGCGCACAAACCCGGCACCGCGATGCCGCCCACACGCCTGCCGCCCGACGATCTGCAGGCGCTGCTCACGTGGATGGAGACACTCGAATGAGCGAGCCGCAGAACGCGCCGTATCCCGTCGACGGCCCGCACGCATCGGCCCAAGCGCGCGCGGCGCTCGCGAAGACGTGGAGCGATCCGCCCGGCTTCATCGGCATGTTGAGCGCGGTGAATCACAAGACCATCGCGCGACGCTTCATCGTGACGACCTTCGTGTTCTTCGTGCTCGCCGGGCTGCTCGCCCTCGCGATGCGCACGCAGCTCGCGCGGCCGGATCTGCGCCTCATCGGACCGAATCTGTACAACGAACTCTTCACGATGCACGGCACGACGATGATGTTCCTCTTCGCCGTGCCCGTGATGCAGGCGGTCGCCGCGTTCCTCGTGCCGTTGATGATCGGCGCGCGCAGCATCGCGTTTCCGCGCATGAATGCCTATGCGTACTGGGTGTTTCTGTTCGGCGGCCTGCTGCTCTTCGCAGCGCTCGCGGTGAACACCGCGCCGAACGCCGGCTGGTTCAGCTACGTGCCGCTCGCCGGTCCCGACTATTCGCCGAACAAAGGCGCCGACATCTGGGCGCAGATGATCACGTTCACGGAGTTGTCGGGTCTGGTCGAAGCGGTCGTGCTCATCACGACGATCTTCAAGCTGCGCGCGCCCGGCATGTCGCTCAACCGCATGCCGCTCTTCGTATGGGCCACGCTCGTCACGCAGTTCATGGTGATCTTCGCGATGCCCGCCGTCATGCTGTGCAGCACCGCGCTGATTCTCGACCGCCTCGTCGGCACGCATTTCTATAACCCCGCAAAAGGCGGCGACGTCTTGCTGTGGCAACACCTCTTCTGGTTCTTCGGCCATCCCGAGGTGTATCTCATCTTCATTCCGCCGCTCGGCTTCATCTCGTCGATCATTCCGACCTTCGCGCGCCGCCCCGTATTCGGCTATCCGGCGATGGTGCTATCGCTCATCGCCACCGCGTTTCTCGCGTTCGGGCTGTGGGTGCATCACATGTTCGCGACCAATATTCCGGAACTGGGCAAGAGTTTTTTTACGGCCGCGAGTCTGATGATCGCGATTCCATCGGCGATACAGATTTTTTGCTGGATCGGCACGCTATGGACCGGCAAGCTCAATCTGCGCGTGCCGCTGCTGTTCGTGCTGGCGTTTTTCTTCATCCTCGTGATGGGCGGAATGACCGGCATCATGGTCGCGTCCGTGCCGCTCGATCTTCAGGTGCACGACACGTATTTCGTCGTCGCGCATCTGCATTACGTGCTGCTCGGCGGCGGCGTGTTTCCGCTCTTCGGCGCGTTCTATTACTGGTTTCCGAAATTCGCGGGGCGCATGCTCGGCGAGCGCATCGGCAAGTGGCAGTTCTGGCTGTTCTTCATCGGCTTCAACGTCACCTTCTTTCCGATGCATCTGCTCGGTCTGCACGGCATGCCGCGCCGCGTATGGACCTATCCGCACGGACTCGGCTGGGACGGCATGAACCTGATCGCGACGATCGGCGCTTACATGATCGCGCTGAGCGTGCTGCTTTTCATCGTCAATGTCGTGAATAGCCTGCGCAGCACGGCGCGCGCAAGCGACGATCCGTGGGGCGCGGGCACGCTCGAATGGAGCGTGCCGTCGCCGCCGCCGCCGCATAACTTCGATGCGATTCCGGTCGTGCATGCCCGCGATCCGCTATGGGAGCCGTCCGCGCAGCCGGCCTTCGTCGCGGGCCTCGCCGCCGATGCGCGCGAGGTGCTCGTGACGAGCGTGCTCGATGCGAATCCCGATCATCGCCCGCTGTTCCCGACGCCATCTATCTGGCCGTTCGTGAGCGCCGTGGCGACGACCGTGTTGTTCATCGGCTCGATCTATACGCCGTGGGCGATCGTGTGGGCGTCGCTGCCGGTTGCCGTGACGATGATCGCCTGGTTCTGGCCGAGTCGCGCCGAAAACCGGCTGGCGGTGGCGCGGGAGCGGCGGCCATGAACGCGGATTCGCGCCGGCCCGCCTCGCGCCCCGACGAGGGCGACCCGGCCCACCTCGTGCTCGACGTGCGCGCGCTGCCGAGCTTCGCCTTCAGTCATCGCAGCCTGATGTGGTGGAGCACGTTCGGGCTGATGCTCATCGAAGGCACCGTGTTCGCCATCGCGGTGATGATGTACTTCTACCTGCGCACGCGCGCCCCGAGCTGGCCGATGGCCGCGGACGCGCCCGGTCTCTTCTGGGGCACGCTCAACAGCGTCGTGCTGCTCGCGAGCCTCTTGCCGAATCAGCTCGCGAAGCGCGCGGCCGAGCGCGGCGACCGTGCGAGAGCGGCGCTGTGGCTGTCCGTCTGCCTCGTGGCGTCGGTCGCGTTTCTCGTGATACGCGGGTTCGAATTCGCGTCGCTCAACGTGAGCTGGTACACGAATGCGTACGGCTCTGTCGTGTGGCTGCTGCTAGGGCTGCATACGACGCATCTGATCACCGATACCGTCGATACCGCCGTGCTCGCCGTGCTGCTCTTTACGGGGCCGTTCGAAGGCAAGCGTCTCGTCGATGTCAGCGAGAACGCGTTGTACTGGTATTTCGTCGTGTTGAGCTGGTTGCCGATCTACGGCGTCATCTACTGGGCGGCGCGACTATGAAAACCTGGCTTGCGCTGCTCGGCGCGCCTTCCATCGTGCTCGGCTGTCTCAGCGTGAACTACGCGCTGGTGACACCGGCCTGTTTTCTCGGCGGCCACGCATTGCTCGACGGCGTGAGCGCCGTGAGCCTGATCGTCTGCGTGGCGGCGACCCTGCTCGCATGGCACCGCTGGCGCGACGCACGCCGCGCGCACGCCCTGCCGACGCCCGATGCCGGCAGCCGCCCCGCGCGCGCGGGCTTCATCGCGGCGGTGGCGGCGGGTGTCGGCGCGCTGTCCGTGTTGTCCGTGATCGCAATTTCGATACCGCAATGGCTACTGTCCGCCTGCTGATATTCGCCGCTGTCTTCGCCTGGGCCGATGCGCACGCGCACGTGGCAGCATCGACCGCCGCACATACTTCGCCGCTCGCGTGGACGTTCGAGCCGTGGGTCGTCGTCGCGCTCGCGGTGAGTCTCGCGCTCTACGTCGCGGGATACTGGCGCTTGCGCACGCGCGGCGCTCAAGGCCGCAAGCGACGCGCCGCGCGGCTCGCGGCGTTCGGCATCGGCTGGATCACGCTTGGCGTCGCGCTCGTGTCGCCGCTGCATGCGCTGAGCGAATGGCTCTTTTCGGCGCATATGCTGCAGCACGAGCTTTTCATGCTCGTGGCCGCGCCGCTGCTCGTCATCGGCCGTCCGCTCGCGGTGTGGCTATGGGCGTTTCCTGCGAGCGCGAGAACGCGCCTCGGCGCGGCGGCGCGATCTCGCTGGATCAAACTGCCGTGGCGATGGCTCACGCTGCCCGCCGTCGCCTGGACGCTGCATGCCGCCGCGCTCTGGTGCTGGCACGCACCGCGTTTCTTCGAGGCCGCGCTCGCGCGCCCCGGCATCCACACGCTTCAGCATGCGAGCTTTCTCGCGAGCGCGCTGCTGTTCTGGTGGACGGTGTTCGGCCGTGCATCGGATGCGCAAGGTTCGTCGAACGCGCACGCGATGCTTTCGCTCTTCACGACGATGGTTCATACCGGCGCGCTCGGCGCATTGCTCACGCTCGCGCCGGGCGTCTGGTATCCGTCGTGCATCGAAACGACGCTCGCGCTCGGTTCCGATCCGCTACAGGATCAGCAACTCGGCGGACTCGTGATGTGGGTGCCGGGCGGACTCGCGTATCTCGTGGGCGGCTTGCTCGTCGGGGCGCGCTGGCTCGCGCGGCGTCCGCAGCGCATCGGGAGCACCGTGCGATGACCACGATTCTTTCACGCCTTCCCCGCCTCATGCTCGCGCTGCTCATACCGTCCGCGGTGATGGCGCAGCCGCCCGAGCTCATCGCGCGCGGGGCCTATCTCGCGAAAGCGGCGGACTGCGCGGGCTGCCATACCGCGCCGCGCAATGGCGCGCCCTATGCAGGCGGCCTTGAGATGACATCGCCGTTCGGCACCATCGTCAGCAGCAACATCACGCCGGACCGCGAGACCGGCATCGGCGCATACAGCTATGAGGATTTCGCGAAGGCGCTTCGCGAGGGCGTCAGGCGCGACGGCAAGGGGCTGTATCCCGCGATGCCGTATCCCGCCTTCGTGAAAATCACCGACGACGACATGCACGCGCTCTACGCCTACATGATGCACGGCGTGCCGGCCGTGAAGCATCGGCCGCCGGAAACGAAGGTGCCGTTTCCGTTCAATCAGCGCTGGGTTTTACCGCTCTGGCGCATGGCCTTCGCGCCGAAAGACCCGTTCACGCCGCAGCCCGGCCGCGACGCCCTGTGGAATCGCGGCGCGTACCTCGTGCAGTCGACGGGACATTGCGGGTCGTGCCATACGCCGCGCGGCATGGCCTATCAGGAGCGCGGCTACAACGAGTCATCGAAGACGTTTCTTGCTGGCGGCGTCAACGACAACTGGTTCGCGCCGAACCTGCGCGCGGACATGGGCTCGGGACTCGGCCGCATTTCCACCGACGATCTCGCCGCGTTTCTCAAGACAGGCCACGGCGCGGGGATCGTGGCCTATGGCAGCATGGTCCAGACCATCGAGGACAGCCTGCAATATCTGAGCGATGACGATGCGCGCGCGATCGCCGTCTATCTGAAGACGCTGCCCGCGACGGGCGCGGCCGACGGCGGGTTCGATCCCGAACTCACACGAAGCGGCCGCCTGAAGACGCGCGGCCCCGATGTGCCACCGGAGCAAGGCGCGGCGGTGTACGCGGGGTTCTGCGCGCAGTGCCACCGCGATGACGGCAAGGGCGTGCCGAAGGCGTTTCCCGCCCTCGCGGGCAACCCGTCGATCATCGGCGAGGACACGACTTCGCTGATCCGGCTCGTCGTCGAAGGCGGCAACAGTCCCGCGACGATCCACGGTCCCGCCCGTCAGCCGATGCCCGCCTTCGCCGGCCGTCTGACCGATCAGCAGATCGCGCAAGTGCTGACTTACGTGCGCGCGTCATGGGGCAACGACGCGCGCCCCATCACGGCGAACGACGTCGGGTCGCTGCGCAGCAAACTGCACAAATGAATCAGGGTGCTTCTCCGCCCGGCGCTTCGAGATCGGGCGTATCGCGCAATGGATTTTGATCCGGCTGGAAATCCGTGTTCTCGGGCAGCGTTTCCGGCGTGCGCGCAGGCGGCGTGCCGCGCGCGAGTTCTTCCTGCTGCGGATCGGCCTGGGGCGGCTTGTTCGTGTCGGGCATCACGGTTTCCTCCGATGGGTTCGCGCATCGGTATCAGCATTGCCCGTGCCGCGCAGGATCAACGCGTCGATCGCTGGTCGAAGTAATGCTCGACGCGCGACAACGCATACAACGCGGCGGCGCGCCGGACATCGTTGCGCTCGCCTTCGAATTTTTTCGTCTCGCTGAACGTGACGATGCCGCCATCGCGGGACCGGTACGCCCAAGCGAAACATTGCGTGCCGGCGGGCGGCCCGCCTTCGGGCGCGGCATCGGCGACGCCGGTGTTCGATACCGCCACATCCGCGCTACACGCTTCCTGTTGCAGCGCGCCCTCGGCCATTTCACGCGCGACGGGTTCGCTCGTCAAACCGTGCGCTTTCATGGTGTCCTCGTGCACGCCGAGAAAACCCGCCTTGCCCTCCGGCGAATACGTGACGAAGCCGACATCGAGACACGCCCCACTGCCCGGTACCGACGAAATCAGCGACGCGATGAACCCCGCCGTGCAGGATTCGGCCGTCGCGAGCTTGAGGCCGCGCGAACTGAGAAACGAAACGACTTGCCTGGGAATATCCATGTGCCTCTCCTTCCCTGCGCTAGCGTGCCGTGCAGAGGTGCGCGTTGACGTGCACGGGCGGAGCATCGTCTTCGAACGGCGGCTGACGCTCGAAACGTTCGATGACGCCGGGCCTGAAGATCAGACAGTACGTGGACCCGCCGTACTGAAAGTAGCCGAGCTCGTCGCCCTTGCGCACGCGCTGGCCTGGCAGCGCCTCGATCATGCACGACGACACTTCAGCCATGCCGACGAAGACGCACGCGACTTCGCCGATGGCCCGATCGTCGCAATCGATGACGATCACCGCGCGCGCGGCGACCGCGCTGATATAGCCTTGCGAATCGTTCAGGCTGCTCGGGTCTTCGCCTTCCGACTCGGCATCCGAGTAATACGTGCCGTCGACGAGATACGCCTTCGTGATTGTCCCGCTCACGGGCGCATGCCAGCGGTGATAGAAAAACGCGCTCAGATAGGCCTGATACACCGTCCCGCCGACGAATCGCCTTGCGAGTTGCGCTTCCTTCGCGGTGAACATCTCGAGCAGCGAATAGGGCTGCGACTTTATCCAGAACGAGTCCTGAAGCTGCACGTCGTCCTGGACGTTATACGGCGACGCCTCGCACGCGCTGACGATGATCTTGTCGTCGGCCGGCTGCGCGACCGGACGCGCATCCGGCTTGAATTCGCGCGTGAAGAAATGATTCCACGAAGCGAATCCCCAATAGGGCTTCTGCGGATCGCAGAGAAATTGATCGAGACCGATCTTCTCATCCGCTTTTTTGCTGAACCAGCCGTTCGGTAAATCGGTCGTCAGATAGGTGCGCGAATACGGTCCGCTCAAAAATCCGGACCACACGTTCAGCACTTTTTTCAGATGCGCATTGAACGCCGGGTCGCGAAACAGCGCGTAGCCCGATGGCATGACCATCGGCCAGTCGAGCAACGCGTTGATGGGGCAGTGAATCAGGCTCGATTCGCTGAAAGGCGGCGCGTAGGTCAGCATCGCATCGAGCAGGACGATGAACTCATCGATGCTCGCATAACCCAGCGTATGGCCGGCTTCGTGCGCCTGCCGGATCGCGCGCGCGAAGTCCATGCGCACGACAGGATCGTCGCGGATGAACGCCGCCATCTCCTCGACGACGCCGTTCATCTTCGCTACTTTCGCGCGCTGGCGCGCATGTTCCGCGAAGGTCTCGCGGAAGCGGGCGATTACATGTTCTTCACGCGGAAGCCACTCGCCGAGGCGGCGGCGCTCGTCTGTCGCCATGTCATCTCCGATCGGTACGCTGATCGAAGACGTTCAGCAGTTTGTATGCCTCCCTTACTTCTGCACGCCCGCCCGCAGCCCCGCCGCGCCGCGTCCTTCCTTCGGCGCCATGCGTGCGAGAAACACCACGCCGGCCGCCAGCACCGACATCGCCGCGAGCCCGGTCAGCCCGCCCGTGATCGAACCGGTCTTCTGCTCGAGAAAGCCGAAGGTCGCCGGCGCGACAAAGCCGCCGAGATTGCCGATCGAGTTGATGAGCGCGAGCACGGGCGCCGCGATGCGGGCATCGAGATAGCCTTGCGGAATCGGCCAGAACAGTGATGACGCCGCCTTGAAGCCGATCGCCGCAAAGCAGATCGCGATGAACGAGGACACCGGGCCGCCGAGCCCCGCCGCATACATGCCGCCCGCCGCGATCAGCAGCACGCACGCAACCCACGCCTGCTGGAACTTGAAGCGCGCCGCGAGCGCCGCGAAAAGATACATCGCGACGATGGAAATGAGCCACGGAATCGAGTTGAAGAGCCCGACCTGGAAGTCGTTCAGGTGCCCCATCTTGCGGATGATGCTAGGCAGCCAGAACGTCGCGCCGTAGATCGTCAGCGAGACCGAGAAATAGATCAGGCAGAAGATCAGGATTTGCGGATCGCGCAACAGACTCCACGACGACGGCTTCTTCACATGCGCGGCATCGCGGCGGCGCTGCTCGTCTTCGATTTCGCCGACGATCGCTTCCTGCTCGTCGCGCGTGAGCCACTTCGCATCGCGCGGTTTCGAGTCGAGCCAGAACCACACGAAACCCGCGAGCACGACCGACGCGAGACCTTCGATGATGAACATCCACTGCCAGCCGTGCAGGCCCGCGCCCTGGATCAGCATCAGCCCGCCCGAGATCGGGCCGGAGAACACCGACGCGAGCGCCGAGCCGCTCAGGAAGACGGCCATTGCCTTGCCGCGTTGATCGCGCGGCAGCCATTGCGTGAAATAGAACACGACGCCCGGGAAGAAGCCTGCTTCGGCTGCGCCGAGCAAAAGACGCATCGCGTAGAACGAGGTTTCGCCTTGCACGAACGCCATGCCCGTCGCGGCGAGTCCCCACGTGATCATGATGCGCGTGAGCCACGCCTTCGCGCCGAAGCGCTGCATCAGCATGTTCGACGGCACTTCGAACACCGCGTAGCTCACGAAGAAGAGCCCCGCGCCGAGCCCGTAGGCCGCGGCGCCGATGCCCAGATCGGCGCTCAGATGCTGACGCACGAAACCGATGTTCACCCGGTCGATGTAATTGACGATGAACATCACGACGAAAAGCGGCAGCACGTGCCACTTGATCTTGCGAACGGCGCTCGACAGCGCGCTGGAACTGCTCATGAGGTGTCTCCTGGATGGGCGCTGCGAACGCTTTTTTTTCGGAATCAGAAGCGCGGATTCTTGCCGTTGAACTCCGGCTGATACTTGCGCATCTGCGAGAGATCGTCGCGATTGCGCACGCCGCAGGTCCTGTACTGCTCGTGCAGTTCGGCGAGCTTCTCGCGATCGAGCTCGACACCCAGACCCGGCGTCGTCGGCACGCGAACGGAGCCGTTGTCGAACTTCACACGGCCGCCCTTGATGACTTCCTCTTCCTGCCACGGGTAGTGCGTGTCGCACGCGTACGTGAGGTTCGGGACGCTCGCCGCGACATGCGTCATCGCCATCAGGCTGATGCCCAGATGCGAGTTCGAATGCATCGACATGCCGAAGCCCCAAAGCTTCGCCATGCGCGCGAGCGTCTGCGTGGCGCGCAGACCGCCCCAGTAGTGATGATCCGAGAGCAGCACCTTGATCGAGCCCATGTTGCAGCCGCGGCGGAAGTCATCCATCGTCGTGATGACCATGTTGGTCGCGAGCGGCAGCTTCGTATGCTTCTGCAGCTCGGCCATGCCTTCGAGGCCGGGGCACGGATCTTCGTAGTATTCGAGGATTTCGTCGAGCTCGGGCGCGGCCTTGATGCTCGTTTCGAGCGTCCAGTTCGCATTGGGATCGAGACGCAGCGGCATGCCGGGGAACGCCTTCGAAAGCGCCTTCATGCACGCGATTTCATGCGCGGGCTCGAACACGCCGCCCTTCAGCTTGATGCTCTGAAAACCGTACAGGTCGATCATGCGCTGCGCCTGAGCGACGATCTGCTCCGGGCTGATGCCCTCGCCCCACGCATCCGGCGCGTACGGCTTGTCGATGTGCTCCGCGTACTTGAAGAACAGATACGCGCTGTACGGCACGGCGTCGCGGACCTTGCCGCCCAGCAGATCGACGACCGGCGCGCCGATGATCTGGCCTTGCAGATCGAGCATCGCCACTTCGAGCGTGCTGATGACCTTCGGCGCGTTCTTCGCCGCATGCGAACCGGGCGCCAGTTCGAACTCGACCGCGCCGGGCGTCGCCTTGATCGTCGCGCGCACGCGCTCTTCCATCTGGTTCAGGGCGAACGGCGACAGGCCGATCACGAGATCCTTCGCCTGATCGAGCACGCGCAGCATCGGCTCGTCGCCATACGTTTCCGAAATGCCGACGCGCCCGTCGCTCGTCTCCAGCTCGACGATCGCGCGCAGCGCCCACGGCTCGTGGATGCCCGCGGCGTTGAGCAACGGGCCGTCGCGAAAGGCGATCGGGGTGACTCGAACCTGCGTGATGGCGATATCGCGAGACATGTCGGCGTTCCGGAAATTAACAGGAGTGGCCGAATCGTAAAGCACTAATACATTAGTGCGTCAGTCGGGTTAACGCGGATTCGCGCCAGGCTTACCCATCGGGCGAGAGCGCGGCTATAGTACTAATGTTTCAGTCGCCCTCCGTTCGCGCTCAATATGAATAACGCCGCTTCTTCCGCCTCGGCTCATCGCCTCGACCGGTCCCGCCACGCCGCGCCGCAAGTGTTCGAGCGGCTGCGTGAAATGATTCTGTCGCTCGAACTGGAACCGGGCACGGTGCTGTCGCGCAGCGAACTCGCAACGCGCTACGGCCTGAGCCAGACGCCCGTGCGCGACGCGCTGATGAAGCTCGGCGAGGAAGGTCTCGTCGATATCTTTCCACAGCACGCCACTGTCGTGAGCCAGATCAGCGTGGCCTCGGCGATGCAGGCGCACTTTCTGCGCCGCTCGATTGAACTCGAAGTCGTGCGTACGCTGGCGCGGGAACACAAGGCGTCGCTGATAGCGCGATTGCGCGCGACGATCGCTGAACAAATGGAATGGCTCGATCCGGAAAACGTCGAACAGTTTTCAGCGCTCGATCAGGCGTTTCACCGGCAAATGTACGAGGCCGCGGGTGTGCCGCAATTGTGGGATCTGGTGCGCAGACTGAGTGGCCATATCGACCGGCTGCGGCGTCTGCATCTGCCGGTCGAGGGCAAGACGATGGCCGTCGTGCGCGATCACACCGAAATCGTCGATGCCATCGAAAAAGGCGATATCGAAGCCGCCGATGCCGCGTTGCGCAAGCATCTTTCCGGAACGCTGAGTCAGGTGGACGAGATTCGCACCCGCCACCCGACGTTCGTCACCGATCATTGAGCTACGTTCAGACGCCGTGCGCGCTCAGACGCGCGGCGTACCAGCGCGAAAACTGATCGACATAGCTTTCCGTGAACGGCGAAAACACGCCCGGCCGATAGGCCGGGTCCTGCGTGCCTTCGTGCGTGATTTGGACGAGATGCTTGTCCTGCGCGTTCGTCGCCATCCACACTTCCGTCAGATCCTTGATCTGGTAATCGACGCCTTCGACCGCGTCCGCATGCACGAGCCATTTCGAACGCACGAGCGTTTTGTCCGGCGCCAGCGGGATGATGTACGACACCACCGCGTGATCGCTCATCACGTGGGTCCACGAGTTATGCGTCCACAGATGCGTGTCGCCCAGATCGCGCCGCGTCAGATTGCCGAAGAGCTTTTCGCAGGCGACCTTCGTGCTGATCGTTTGCGATTCGCCGTGACCCGCGATCACGAGCTGCTGTGTGCGGAATTGCGTGACCGCGTCTTCTTCCAGCCATTCGACGGTAGCGCTCGTGAATCCGTCACGCTCCCAGCTCGCCTGACACGCTGCGTTCCGTTCTTTGTACACCTCGAAATCGCGTAGCGATTCCTCGCTGAGATTGTCGGTGCAAAAACCGAAATCTTCCGGCAGAAACGATGCGGTCAGTTCCGGATGCGTCGCTGCGCAGTGATAGCACTCGCGATTGTTCTCGATCACGAGCTTCCAGTTGCCTTGCTCGATGATCTCCGACTCGAACGCGATCCTGGTATTGGTCAGGTCGTAGGGTGCGAAGCGCGGCGCCATCGCGTCTTCGAGCCTGGAGATATCGGCGGGCGCTTCATCGGCGAGACAGACGAAAATATGCGTGCCGACCATGCGCGTATGCACCGGGATCAGGCTGCGGCACGTCGGATCGAAATCCTTGCCCATGTGCGACGCGTGGCGCAGGCTGCCGTCGAGATCGTAGGTCCACTGGTGATACGGGCACACCAGCATGCCCACCGTCGATTTACCCGCTTCTTTCAGCCGCGCGCCGCGATGCCGGCACACGTTGCGATACGTGCGGATGTTCTCATCGTCGTCACGAACGATGATGACCGAGGCGCGGCCGATGTCGACCGTCGATACGTCGCCCGGCTCCGGCACGTCCGAGGTCACGCCGACCAGAATCCAGTGCTTCTGGAAAAAGATTTCGACGTCCTTCTCGAACACGTCCTGCCGCCCGAAAAGCTCGCCCGGCATGCCATGACCGGGTTCGCGGCTGCGGATCAATTCGCCATGAGACTTGAATTGGATTTGCACTTCGGACATCGTCGTTCTCCAACGTTCACGGAAGCGGGACTTCGAATGGCCCCGGGATAACCGTGAGTATTGGATCACTGAAAAACAGCGTCAATGCGCTTTATTTTCGGCGTGGAGTTACTTTGGGTTATGCGTCCGCGCCTTCGCGCAGCCAATTGATCAGACCGTCGATGGCGGGCGTGATGGTACGGCCGTGCGGCACCACGACGAAGTACGATTCGGGCGGTTTGAACGACGCCACCGGCAGCCTGACGAGCTCGCCGCTCGCGAGCAGATCGTGCACGAGCCGGCCCCAGCCGAGCGCGATGCCCTGACCGAAGCGCGCGGCCTGAATCGCGTCGGTGTAGAGGCTGCAGCGCAGCGCGAAGTTCAGCCGCATCGGACGATGCCCGACCGCGTTGAACCACTCTTCCCAGCCCATCCAGCCTTCGATGGTCGAATCGGATTCGACCAGCACCGCGCTCGCGACGTCTTCGAGCGTTGCTGGCTCGGAACGCGTCTGAAGCAATGACGGCGAGCAGACCGGAAACACTTCCTCGTCGAAGAGCAGCATCGCCGTACCGTCCGGCCAGGTGCCGTTGCCAAAGCGCACGGCGACGTCGATTTCCTTGTGCCGCAAATCGGCCGTGAACATCTGCGTGGACAGGCGCAATTGCAGATCGGGATGCGCCGCCTTCAGCGACGCGAGGCGCGGCAGCAGACGAAAATGCGAAAACGCGGAGGTCGCCGCGAGCACGAGTTCCTGCTGCACGGGGCCGCGTGCGAGGCGGTCGAACACGCTCGCGATCTTCTGCATCGATTCGGCGACGACGCGGTACAGCGCCTCGCCTTCATCGGTCAGTTCGATTGCGCGATGCAACCGGCGAAAGAGCCGCTGGCCGAGCGTCTCTTCGAGGAACCTGACCTGCCGGCTCACGGCGGCCTGCGTGACACCCAATTCGTGCGCCGCGAGCGTGAAACTGCCGAGCCGCGCGACCGCTTCGAACTCGACGAGCGCCGTCACCGAAGGAATCAGCCGCCGGTATCCCTTCGTTTTTTCGATTGCCGTTTTCATGCTGCGCTCACGCGACGGCCTTCGCTTCGGCCGCCGGCCATCCCTGCATCATCGTGGCGATCTCTTCGTCGAGCCATTGGCGAAACTGCAGATATTCCGGGCGCGATTTCGCATTGCGATGCGTGATGATGTAGTGATGACGGTCGTGGAACACGAGCGCGTCGTCGACGGGACGGACCAGTTTTTTCTGCTCGACCTGACGATGCACGAGATGATGCCAGCCGAGCAAGGTGCCTTCGCCCGCCTCGGCCTGCGCGACCAGCAGCCGATAGTCGTTGCTTTCCAGATCGTCGTGCTGATCGAGGCGCTCGGAACCGTCGCCTTGCTGATACCAGTTCTTCCACACGCGCCAGTCGACGTGCTCGCACACTTGCGCGCGCCCGAGCAGCGAAAGACTCAACGTGGGATGCGCGAGCAGATCGAGCGGCTTCAGCGTGCGGCCATGAAAGTAGCGTTCATGAAACGGAACGCTGCATACCGGATAAACGATGTCGTGAAACAGCGGCTCGACTTCGTATTCCTGCTCACGCGGCGGATTCTTCGTGATGATGACATCGGGCTCCATGAGATCGTCGAGCTCCATGAAGTGCTCGGTCACCATCACATGCAGGCGGATGTTCGGAAAGCGCTGGCGGAATGCGGGCAATCTGAACGACAGCCACAGCGCCGAAAACGTATGGGAGATGCAAAGCGTGAGCGCGTGACGATCGACGCGCCTGACTGCCTGCGCCGCCTCCGCGATATTCATGATCGACAGATACGACGCGTTGTAGAGAATGCGGCCCGCGTCCGTCAGCGCGATATGCCGGCCGGTGCGCTCGAAGAGCGCGACTTCGAGCGTGTCTTCGAGCTCCTTGATCTGCCGGCTCACCGCCGCCTGCGTGACGCACAGCACTTCGGCGGCCTGCGTGAAGCTTTCATATCGCGCTGCGGTGACGAAGCACCGAAGCGCCCGCAGCGAGGGCATCTGGGCGAGAAGCCTGTCCGCGAACTGCTGTTTCTTCTGCATGTGAATCACCTTCAGGGCTGGCGATTTATCAATCGTTCCAGGTGTTTTGCCCGCTCATCCGCGCCCTTGGACGCGGCGCATGATCCTGTCGAGCGCCTCCGCGTAATGCGCGAACGTGCCCCGCTCCGATAACTCGCGCCAAAGCTGCTCGTTGAGGCCGCCGGGTGTGCTCGCGTGTCCGATCATCGCCGAGAAAGGCGCGTCGCCCTGCGTCGTTTCGTGAGCGAGACCCACATGATAGCCCGCCAAAAACGAACGGGCCGACGCATACGGCAGCCCTTGCGCGACGAGCCACGACGCCTGTTCCTCCAGCAGCGCGAAGAAGCTCGCCATCGTTGCAGTGACGGCGGAAAGCGCGTCGAACTGATGTTCGTCGTCGACTTCGACCGCTTCGCCGAGCGGAGAAAATAGCGCAGCCGCGATCTCGTCATGTGGACAGATCGCCGTGCTGCCCTTGCCCACCGCGACCGCCGGCAGCGGCACCGCGCGCACCACCTTGGCCGAGCGGCGCACGAGTTCGCGAATCTGATCGAGCGACATGCCCGCGATGAAACTGATGACGTGATGCCGCGCCTCGAACGCCAAACTGCTCAGCACGTCGGGCGCGATCTGCGGCACGACCGCGAGACACACGACGTCCGATGCATCGAGCACGCCCTGATTGCTCTCGCAAACCTCGACGCGCGAATCCATCTTGGCCAGTTGAGCCGCGATGTCCGCATTGCGCGGCGACAAAACAATGCGTTCGAAAGGAACGCCGAAACGGATCATGCCGGTCACGATCGCCCGAGTGATCGTGCCGGCGCCGATGAAGCCAATGTGCATAGCGCCTCGCCTGCAATCATTCGAGCTTCAGCCAGGTCGTCTTCAGCTCGCAGTATTGGTCGTGCGCGTAGACCGATTTGTCGCGTCCGCCGAAGCCGGACTGCCCGAAGCCGCCGAAGGGCGTCGAAAGATCGCCTTCGCCGAAGCAGTTCACGGTCACGGTGCCCGCACGGATGCGCGCCGCGACTTTGTGCGCCTGGTTCACGTTATCGGTCCACAGCGATGCCGCGAGTCCGTAGCACGTATCGTTCGCGATGCGCACGGCCTCGTCGACGTCAGCATATTCGATAACGCACACGACCGGGCCGAAGACCTCGTCGCGCGCGATGCTCATCTCGTGCGTGACGTTGTCGAAGATGGTCGGCTCGACGAACCAGCCGCCCGTTTCCTTCAGTGTCGCATTGCCGCCGCAGACGACGCGCGCGCCTTCGGCCCTCGCCTTCTCGATGTGACTCAGCACCTTTTCGTAATGCTTTTCCTCGATGAGCGAGCCGAGCTTGACCTCGGGATCGAGTGGATCGCCGGTTCGCCAGCCTTCGAGCACGGCCTGCATCTTTTGCAGCAATTCGGCCTTCTGGCTCGTATGAACGAGGATGCGCGAGCCCGCGCTGCAGTTCTCGCCCATGTTCCAGAACGCGGCGGCGACGGCCTGCTCCGCGACGGCGTCGAGGTTCGCGACATCGGGCAACACGACCTGCGGATTCTTGCCGCCGCATTCGAGCACGACGCGCTTCAGGTTCGTATCGGCGGAATAGCGCAGGAAGCGCTTGCCGGTTTCGGTCGAGCCGGTGAACGCGATGAGATCGACATCCGCATGCACGCCGAGCGCCTGGCCCGCGCTTTCGCCGAAGCCCGTGACGACGCTGAGCACGCCCGGCGGCACGCCCGCTTCGTGCGCGAGATCGGCGATGCGCAGCGTCGACAGCGAGGTCTGTTCCGCCGGCTTCACGATCACGCTGTTGCCCACGGACAGCGCCGGCCCGATCTTCCATGCGAGCATCAGCGCCGGAAAATTCCACGGCAGCACCGCGCCGACGACGCCGATCGGCTCGCGCGTGATCATCGACACGACGCTCGCGCCCGATGGCGACAGCGCGTCGTAACGCTTGTCGGTGACTTCCGCGTGCCAGCGGATGCACGCCGCCGATTCGGGGATATCGAGGCCCATACATTCGCTGATCGGCTTGCCCGCTTCGAGCGCTTCGAGCAGCGCGAGCTCTTCCGCGTTGTCGTCGATGAGTTGCGCGAGGCGTTGCAGCACCGCTTTGCGATGCGACGGCGCGGCCTTCGACCACACGCCGGATTCGAACGCGTCGCGCGCCGCGATAACCGCGCGGTCGATGTCCTTCGCGTCGCACTTCGCGACTTCGGCGAGCACCTTGCCCGTGGACGGATTCAGCGTGGCGAAGGTTTCATTCGATGCCGCATTGCAGCGTTGTCCCGCGATGAAGGCCCGTCCATCGAGCGCCAGGTCTTGTGCCTTGCGCTGCCATTCCTTAAGCGTCGTCATGTCATGTCCTCACAGATTCAAAGTTCGGCGCCCGCCGAGAATTCCTTCACCCAGATCGCCGCCGATACCGCGACGTCCGCGATCGGCCGTATCGGCAGCGAGCGTGGATGCGGCTGTTTCAGGAGCTGATTGATCAGATCGTTCGATTGCCCCAGCGCATGTTCGGCGATGAGCTTGCCCGCCGCCGAGCCGCGGCTCAGCCCGAGCCCGTTGCAGCCGACGGCTTCGTACACGCCGTCGTCGCGCTGACCGAAGAGCGCGCCGTTGTTCGCCGACAGACACAGCGCACCGCCCCACGTGTACTGAAGTTCGACATCCTTCAACATCGGAAAGCGCCGGTCGAACGAGCGCTGATGCAGATGCTTCGATTTCGCCAGATCGTGCTCCGATACCGATAGATTCGGCCGGAACGCGAAGTGATTGCGCACGCAAATGCGGTTCGTTGCGAGACGGCGCACGGTGGTGCCCATCGGGTCGGCGGGAATCAGCGCCCACGAGTTCATGCCGCCGAGCCGCGCGATCTCGTCATCGGTCATCACGCGCGACATCGACGCGAACGTGTACACCGGCAACAAGCCGTTCGGATGGCCGCCGAAAGTCGCCGCATACGCGTTGGTGCACAGCACGACGCGCTTCGCTTCGATCTTGCCGTTCGCGAAGCTCAGGAGCTTGGTCTGGCGGCGCGCTTCACGGCCCGTTTCCATGCCCTTCACCGCGCTCATTTCGAAGATGGTCACGTTCGCAGGCTGCGTGGCCGCGAGACCGCGCATGAGCGCCGCCGGCTGGACCGTGCTGCATCCCGGCGTAAAGAGCGCGCTCTGATAAAAACTCGTGCCTGTCACTTTCGCGATGGCCGCGTCGTCGAGCCATTCGCACGGTTCGTCGATGCGCGCAAGGCCATCGGCGAAATGCGTCAGCGCCGCGTGGCCTTTCTTGTTCACCGACGCGTGATACTTGCCGTCGTCACGCCAGTCGCACTCGATGCCGTACTGCTTCACCGTGCTGCGCACGTAATCGATGCCGTGGCGTTGCAGCCGCACATCGGCCTTGTCCGCTTCGACACTGCGCGAGTAACTCTCGCTGCTGATGTCGTGCGGCAAATCCACGAAAAAGCCGGAATTGCGACCCGCCGTGGAGCGGCCGATGCGGTCCGCCTCGACGAGCGCGATAGACGCATCCGGCGCCAGCTCGGCGAGCCGCCGCGCCGCGCACAGGCCGGTGATACCGCCGCCGACCACCACGTAGTCGAAGCGCTGCTCACCCGTCACGCCCTTCGCGGGCGCGGCGGGGGGCAGGCTTTCCCACCAGCCGTTGACACCATCCGGTGCGGGAAACCGCACGAAGTCCAGTTTCGAGGCCATGCACGTGACTTACTGAGCGTTGCGCAGCAGGGGTTGAACGATCTTGGCGAAGGCGCTGCGCTCTTCGTCATTGAGCGTGCCGAGCGGCGCGCGCGCATTGCCCACGCGCGTGCCCGCGAGCTCGCAGCCATAACGCACATACTGGATGAATTTGCCGCTGCGCTCCAGCAGTTCGAGCACCGGCAGGAGTTGCGTCATCAACTTGCGGCCGGTGGTGAAATCGCCTTGCTTCACGCAGGCTTCGAGCAGCGCCGTATGCGCTTCCGGCAGGAAGTTCGATGCGCCCGCGACCCAGCTTCGCACGCCCCACGCGAAAAATTCGAGCGCCTGGTCGTCCATGCCGCAGCTCAGGACGAAGCGATCCGGCAGATGCGTCGCGAGATGGTGGAGATGCGCGATATCGCCGGTGCTCTCTTTCATCGCGGCGAAGTTCGGGCGTTCGAGCAGCTTGTCGAGGACTTCATCGCCGATGGCCGTGCCGGTGCGCGCCGGAAAGTTGTACAGCATGACCGGCATGTCGAGCGCGTCGTCGACCTTCAACAGGTGCGCCAGCAGTTCGTCCTGTGTCGGCTGCACGTAGTAGGGCGCGGCGACCAGCAACGCGTCATAGCCCGCGCGCTTCGCTTCCTTGCCGAGGCGCAGGACTTCGGTCGTCGTCGTCGCATTGATGCCTGCGGTGAGATACGTCTTGCCGCCGACGGCGGAGGCCACCGTGTCCAGCGTTTTCACGCGCTCGTCGAAGCTGAGCGCATAGTATTCGCCCGTGGTGCCGCCGACGCCCATGCCGGCGACGCGGCCGACGAGACTGGCGGCATGCTTGCCGAGCATGTCGTGATCGATTTCGCCGTCGGCCTTGAACGGAGTGACCAGCGGGGTATGTACGCCTTCGAAGCTCATGGTTGACTCTCTGTTGAGTGAATCGTGTGTGGTCATGCGTGTCGCTCGTCAGACGAGCGCTTCCGCATGTGAATAGATCGGGTACAGACTGCACAGATCGCGCACGCGGGCGCGCACCGCGCGCTCGACGTGCGCGTCGCCGTTCGGTTCGTTTTCGAGCGCGGACAGCACCGCGAGGATCATCTCGCCGACCTGCTCGAACTGCGCAGTGCCGAAGCCGCGCGTCGTCGCCGCAGGCGTGCCGAGACGGATGCCGGAAGTCACCGTCGGGTTTTCGGTGTCGAAGGGAATGCCGTTCTTGTTGCACGTGATGCCCGCGCGCTCCAGCGCCTTTTCCGCCTGCATGCCGGTGAGACCCTTGCCGCGCAGATCGACGAGCAGCAGATGGTTGTCCGTGCCGCCCGTCACGAGGCTCAAGTCCCCTGCCTGCAATACCTTGCCGAGCGCCTGCGCATTGCGCAGCACGCGATCGATATACGCGGTGAATTCCGGTCGCAGCGCTTCGCCGAACGCAACGGCCTTGCCGGCGATCACATGCATCAACGGACCGCCCTGCAAGCCGGGATAGATCGCGGAGTCGATCTTCCTGGCGATATCGCCGTCGTTGGTGAGGATGAAGCCGCCGCGCGGGCCGCGCAGCGTTTTATGCGTCGTGGACGTGACGACATCGGCGAACGGCACCGGATTCCGATGCCGCCCCGCCGCGACGATGCCCGCGATATGCGCCATGTCCACCATCAGTAATGCCCCGACGCTATCGGCGATCTCGCGGAACGCGGCGAAATCGAGCGCGCGCGGATACGCCGAATAGCCGGCGATGATCAGCTTCGGACGATGCTGCTCCGCGAGCCGCCGGACTTCTTCGTAGTCGATGCGCAGCGTGTCCGGGTTCACGCCGTATAGCAACGCGTTGAACCACTTGCCCGACAGCGCCGGATGCGCACCGTGCGTGAGATGGCCGCCCGCATCGAGCGACATGCCCATCACGGTGTCGCCCGGCTTCAGAAGCGCGAGCAGGACCGCGCCGTTCGCCTGTGCGCCCGAATGCGGCTGCACGTTGGCGAACTGGGCATCGAACAAAGCGCTCACGCGGTCGATGGCCAGCGCCTCGATGCGATCGACATGCTCGCAGCCGCCGTAATAACGGCGCGACGGATACCCTTGCGCGTACTTGTTCGTCAGCACCGTGCCCTGCGCTTCCATCACCGCCGACGACACGATGTTTCCGGAAGCGATCAGTTCGATCTGCGTCTGCTGACGGCGCAACTCCAAAGCGATCTCCGATGCGATCACGGGATCATGACTCTGCAGGCTTTCGCCAAAGAAGCGCGAGTACTCGTTCACGGGAAAACTCCGGGGAAATCCTGCGTTACGGCTCTACGATAGGTCTAAAACCAGCTTACTGCTGCAGCCAAGCCTTCACCTTGTCCGGGTGTGCGTCGACGAACTTCTTCGCGGCCGTCGCATAGTCGTTGGTCGAATTGCCTTCGAACTCGATCGCTTCGACATCCGCCAGCGTCATCTTGAAGTGCTTGAAGAAGACATCCGCGCGCCGGAACTTCGTCGCGAACTGCTTCGATGCGAACGCGTGAACCTGCTCTTCGCCGCCGAGCGTGCCCTTCGGGTCCTTCAGGTAACGCATCTGCCACTTCTGGAACAGCCAGTGCGGGCTCCACACGGTCGCGACGATCCACTGCTTCGAACCGTAAGCGCGCTGGATCGACGCGAGCATGCCCGCCTCGCTCGCCGATTGCAGCTTGTAGCCCGACAGGTCATACGCCTTGATCGTCTTTTCCGATGCCTGCATCAGCCCGCCGCCCGGCTCGATGCCCTGGATCGTGCCGTTCAGTTGCTTCTGCACTTCGGGCTTCTTCAGGTCTTCGATCGACGAAAGCTGCGACTCGGGCACATACGCGGGCACGGCCCAGCCGTTCTTGCCGCCGGTGTAGATGATGCCGACATCGTCGAGCTGATCCTTGTAGCGCGCGACGTACTGCCCGTGCGTCACGGGCAGCCAGCCGCCGACCATGATGTCCAGATCGCCGCGCGCCACGCCCTGATACTGGATGCCGATATCCGCCTGAACGAACTGCACCGGCTGCTTGATCTGCGTTTCGAGCACGTACTTCGCGACATTGGCCACGGCAAGCACGTCGGCCCAGTTCGTCACGGCGATCTTGAGCGGATCGGCGGCCATCGCCGGGCTCGCGCCGACCCCGAACGCGACGATGGCCGGCGTCACGATCTTGACGATCATTGATTTAATAAGGCGCTTGTTCATTTCGGACTCCGTATCTGTCAATTCGGTATGTAGAGGTTGGCGACGTGAATCAATTTCAGGTTTGCGCGGCCTTGCCCGTCGCCGTCGGCTTGAGCGGCGTGGACACGACCTTCTTTTTCTTCTTCGACTTCACGCCGAAGCTTTCCGTCAGACGATCGAGAATGATTGCGAGCAGCACGACGCCGAGCCCGCCTTCGAAGCCGATGCCGATATCGAGCCGCTGAATGCCGCTCAACACGTATTCGCCGAGACCGCCCGCGCCGATCATCGAGGCGACCACCACCATCGACAGCGCCATCATGATGGTCTGGTTCACGCCCGCCATGATCGAAGGCAGTGCATTGGGCAACTGAATCTTCCAGAGCAGTTGCGTATCCGTGCTGCCGAACGAGCGGCCCGCTTCGAGCAATTCCTCACGCACTTGCTTGATGCCGAGCGTGGTGAGACGCACGACGGGCGGCATGGCGAACACGATCGTCGCGATCACCGCGGGCACGCGGCCGAGACCGAACAGGATCACCGCGGGAATCAGGTACACGAACGCGGGCATCGTCTGCATGAAGTCGAGCAGCGAGCGCAGGATGACTTCGACACGCTTGTTGCGCGCCCCCCAGATTCCGAGCGGCACGCCAATCACGAGACTGAAAAAGGTCGCCGCGATGACGAGCGCGAGCGTCGAAACGGTCTGCGCCCAGAGGCCCATGTAATTGATGGCGTACAGCGCGAGGCCGACGAACACCGCGAACACGACGCCCTTTCTCCACAGCGCGAGGCCCATGAGAATCACGAGCATCGCGATGAACGGCACCGCTCCGAGGCCATCTTCCAGCACCTTGATGACCGCGCCCAGCCCGGCGGAAAATGCGTCGAAACCGCCGCGAAAGTGCGAGAAAAGAAAGTTGACGATGTCTTCGGCGAACTTTCCAAAGATCCCTGAATTCATGCTGCCCTCCGCTCCATGACCTGCTTGAGAATCGTGCGGCAGGACACCACGCCCGCGAGTCTGCCCTGTTCGTCGGTAACCGGCACGTCGTGCTCCTGATTGAGCGCGATGGCCGCGAGTTCATGCAAATCGGTGTTGAGCGGCACGGCCGCGACGTCGTGCAGCAACGCGTCGCTGATCGGGCGCGCGCCGGTCTTGTGCAGCGACGCGGGCGTCACGCAGCCCTGATAGCGGCCGCTTTCATCGCAGACATAGCCGCATTCCGCGCCGCTGTCGATCAGGCTGTTGAGATAACGCTCGGACGGCGCGCTCGTATTGCACGCGATGAGACCACGCTCCACCTTTGTCATCAGGCTCGATGCTTCGAGAAAGCGCGAGACGTCGACGTTGCGGAAGAAGTCGCGCACGTAGTCGTCGGCGGGCGACTGGATCAGCTCGGCCGGCGTGCCGACCTGAATCAGGCGGCCGTCCTTCATGATGCCGATGCGACCGCCGATCTTCACCGCCTCTTCGATATCGTGCGAAATGAACACGATCGTGCGCTGCTCTTCCTTCTGAAGACGCAGCAGTTCGTTCTGCATTTCGAAGCGGATGAGCGGATCGAGCGCGGAGAACGCTTCGTCCATCAACAGCACCGAAGGATTCACCGCCAGCGCGCGAGCCAGGCCGACGCGCTGCTGCATGCCGCCGGACAACTCGCTCGGCAAGAGCTTTTCGTATGAAGCGAGACCGACGCGCGTCAACGCGGCGCGGGCCACTTCATAACGATCCGCTTTCTTCTTGCCGGCGACTTCGAGGCCGTAAGCAATGTTGTCGATGACACTGCGGTTCGGCAGAAGCGCGAACGACTGGAACACCATCGCCATTTTTTCGCGGCGAACGGCGCGCAGTTGGGGCACGCTCATCGGCGCGATGTCGCGGCCTTCGAGAATCACCTGGCCGGAGGTCGGCTCGATGAGACGGTTGAGCAGACGCACGAGCGTCGATTTGCCCGAGCCCGACAGGCCCATGATGACGAAGATTTCGCCCGCATTGACCGACAGGCTGACATCGTCGACGGCAACCATGTTGCCGGTTTGCGCGAAGATTTCATTGCGGCCGAGGCCTTGATTCAGTAGCTCCTGAGCACGCTCCGGCTTGGCGCCGAAGATCTTGGAAAGGTTTTTGACCGTAAGGATTTCGGTCTTGGACGCCGCAACGGAGCGCGCCAGCGATTCGGTTCCTGACTGCGAGGAAACCTGATTCGTGGCGTCGTCGGGTGCGAGAGTTAGGTTGGGAATCATCGGGTCATTCCACCTAGTTCGAAAAAGGGAAACCGTTGCAATGACGCTTCGGATTGGACGCTGCCGTTGCATTCCGGCGTTCATTGCGTTGAATGAAGCGTACATGGCCAATTTCGATCGCCCACCGACATTTTCTGAGCGCTTTTCAATACTTCTGGTAATGCAAGCGCGCGGTGCAGCCGATGCTCAAAAATCGGGATTCGAAATGCGAAAACCGCAATGCCAACAGCGACGGGGCTTTTCGGGCGACAGCGTAATGGGCGGGCGGCATTCCCGATGCGGCTTTTATAAGGAATGACGCTGGAGTAGCTAGGGAATGCACCTAGGCAGGGCCAATTGAATCACTTTTTATGTGGTAAACGCGTCGACGCCGCGCTATTTGGCGCGGCGTCGATTGGGACAAACGATTAAGAAGTTACCCGAAAGTGAAGCTAAATACCTGGGCGCCCGGATCGAGAAACTCGATCTGGAAGGTGCGGTCTTCGACAGTTCCGCTCTGCCGCACGAGTTGATAAAGACGCGCATTCGTGACGATGCCGCTGCCATCGGCGGCCACGTCGGCGCCATGCGATGCGCCCGGTGCGGCGCCATCGATCGTCACGCGGAAGCGCACCGGCTTGCCGTCCGCCGAAGGCCCGAGAACGAGATGCAGATCGCGCGCATGAAAACGATACGCGATGCGCGCCTGCGGCCCCGCCGCCACCGCGGCTTCCCCGCCGACGTTCCACTTTCCTGCAAGCGCCCAGTCGTTGAGCGGGAGCTGCGTCGGCAAGGAATAGTCTTCGACCGCATCGGGCCTCACGCGCTGCGGCGACGCGAAGCCTTGCGCCTGTCTGTAGCCCACATAGGTCTCATCCGAACCGATGTTCGCCGGATCGGCCGCAGCCTGTACGCCGTTTGCCTGAACCGCTTGCGCATCGTGCACGGGCATCGTCTTGCCGTTATCGGCGAGCAGTTGACGAAGCGCGTCCTCGGCCTCGCGATATCCGCCTTCGCCGAAATGATGGAAGCGCACGCGCCCTTGTGCATCGACGATATAGAACGCCGGCCAGTACTGATTGCCGAATGCGCGCCAGATGCCGTAGTCGTTGTCGATCGCGACCGGGTAGCGAATATTCAGGTTCGCGAGCGCGCGCTTCACGTTGCCCGTGTCGCGTTCGAAGCCGAATTCGGGTGTATGCACGCCGATGACGACGAGCCCGTCGTCGCCATAACGCTGCGCCCACGTCTTGAGATACGGCAGCGTGCGCAGGCAGTTGATGCACGAGTACGTCCAGAAGTTGACGACGACGACCTTGCCGCGCAATTCGTTCGCGGACAGCGGCGCGGAGTTGAGCCATGTCGTCGCGCCATCGAGCGACGGTAATCTGCCTTGCACCGGAAGCGCGGACTGCGTCGATACGCGCATGATGTGCGCCCTCTGCGATTGAACGTGCGCAGCCTGCTTCGTCTTCAGCGTGCCGACGAGCTTGCTCTCGATAGCATTCGTCGGCGCGCCGGGGATCAGCGCGAGCACGCGCGTATCGAGCCCCGTCGCGATGGCGGCGACCGTGACCAGCACGAGCGCGCCCGTTGCGCGGCGCACATGCTCGCCGATGCCAAGCGATCGCTTGAGCGCATCCATCGCACGCTTGCCGAGGGTCGACGCGACCGCGAGCCAGCTGGCTGCGCCCGCGGCATACGCGAGGAGCGCGGCAGCCGTGTGCCAGCTCGCGCCATGCAGGGCCGCGCCCGTGAGGATGACGCCGAGGATCGGCCCGGCGCACGGCGCCCACAGCAGGCCGGTCGCGGCGCCCAGCAGCATCGACGAAGCGATGCGGCGCGTCGTGCCCTGCGTTTCCGAACGCGCGACGATGCGGTCCGCGAGCGCCGACAGCGGACGCGTGAGCCGGTCGGCGACGGATGGAAACAGAAGCGCCGCGCCGAACAGGGCGAGCGTCGCGAGCGCGATCCAGCGGCCGTACTCGCTCAGTTGCGCGGCGCCCGCGAGACCGGCCACGCCGAGTGCGGTCACGAGCGCGAACGTGCCCGCGAGCCCGACGAGAAGCGGCAGTCGATCAGTGATGAAGGGCTTGTCCGAGCGCGCGAACACAAATGGCACGACCGGCAGGATGCACGGACTCAGCACAGTGAACACGCCGCCGAGAAACGCAATGACGATGAGTGACATGAGATCGGTCTTCCATGGAAAGCAGTTGGACGGACCGGCATCGAACGCCGGGGAAACGGCACATCAGGCCATGTGACGTATTTCAGCGCTTTCATGTATCGCGGGAATTTCAGAAGGGGCGCGCGATGCAACGGCATGTATCGGCCGCGCCGCCGGATACATGCCGATACAAACGCGCGCTTCTTCGTATCTCACTGTGTCTGACCGCCTCGTCGACACATGACGATGCAATTCGCCCGCAGACGCGATACATCCCCGCGCTTCAATACGCTTCATCGTCGATTCAAAAGGAGAACCGTCATGTTCGATCGTCTCAAGATCGCGGCCGTCGCCACTGCGATGGTCGCCGCGCTCGGCGCTGTCGCCGCGCTCGCCGCACTGTCATCGACCGGCATCGCGGCCGGCGTGCAAACGACACAGCAGACCGGCGCGCAGGCGCCCGATTTCGCCGGCATCGAAAACTGGATCAACAGCGCGCCGCTCGATCTCAAACAGTTGCGCGGCAAGGTCGTGCTCGTCGATTTCTGGACCTTCGATTGCATCAACTGCGCGCATACGCTGCCGCATGTGAAGGAGCTGTATTCGCGCTATCGCGACAAGGGGCTCGTCGTGGTCGGCGTGCATACGCCCGAGTACACGTTCGAGCGCGATCTCGGCAATCTTCGGAACGCCGTCAAAAAATACGGAATCGAGTATCCGGTCGCGCAAGACAATAGATACGCGACCTGGAACGCGTACAACAACCAATACTGGCCGGCGCTGTATCTGATCGACCAGAACGGCAAGATCGTCTACAGCCACTTCGGCGAAGGGCGATACGCGCAGACCGAAGACGCGATCCGCGGCTTGCTCGGATTGAGCGAGACGAAAGGCTGAATGGCGTATTCCGGAAAAAAAACGCGCGTTCGAGTCGAGCGCGGTTTTGCGTTCAGTTATTTTCCGGAACGGATCGTCATCTGCGGACGCGAGCGGGCGCGTCGTCATCATTCGCGGCTAATTCTCGGGCGTCATCATCTGCGTCAAACAACCGCCGAGAAGGAGATGATCATGTCGCTATTCGCCATCATTCAAGGCACGCCGACCTGGGTCTGGTTGCTGCTTGCGTTCCTCGTCTATCGCGGAGTCAAGGCATTGCAGACGCAAACGACGCCGCTTTCGAAGCTCGCGATCATTCCGCTTATTTTTGCGGGCATGGGCGTCGCGCATCTGATTTCCGCGCCGCTCGCGGGCGTGGCCGCCGTCGCTGCGTGGGCCATTGCGCTGGGCGTGGGGTTCGTGGGCGGCGTGTTCAACGCGAGCCGGACGCGTTACATCGTCGATCCGATTGCGCTGACGGTCATGTCGCCGGGGTCCGTCGTTCCGCTTTTGCTGATCCTCGCCACGTTCGCGACGAAGTTCTGGCTCGGCATCGAACTGGCCACGGCGACGAACGTCGCGGCGCTCGCGACATATGTGGTGATCGATGCCGCCGTGTCGGGCGTCGTCGCGGGCATGTTCGCCGGCCGTTTCTACACGTACTGGAAGGCGGTGCATGCGCTGCGCGCGTCGTGGGCCTGAGATCGTGTCGCGCATCGGCGGATTCCCGATGTGCGTCACACTTGTTACTCCCCCGCATCCGATTTCGAGTTCAGACTAACTCACGGCACACAACGCCCAACTCAGGAGGTTGCCAACGCCATGACTACATCAGACGAAAAAGGAACGACAGCCGCACAGACCGGAATGCGCATGCCGCCAGTCGTATCGAAAGACGAATGGGAAGCGGCGCGCGAGAAGTTGCTCGTCAAGGAAAAAGCGCACACGCGCGCACGCGACGCGCTCGCCGCCGAGCGCCGCCGCATGCCGTGGATGGCCGTGAAAACCGACTACATGTTCGAAGGCCCGGACGGCAAGATCGGCTTTCTCGATCTGTTCGATGGCCGGCGCCAGCTGATCGTCTATCGCGCGTTCTACGAGCCGGGCGTATTCGGCTGGCCCGAGCATGCGTGCCGCGGCTGCTCGCTGGTCGCCGATCAGGTGGCGCACGTCGCGCATCTGAACGCGCGCGACACCACGCTCGTTTTCGTATCGCGCGCGCCGCAGCAGGACATCGCGCGGCTCAAACAACGCATGGGCTGGGATATTCCATGGTTCACGCTGACCGATTCCTTCGATGCCGACTTCAGCGTCGACGAATGGCACGGCACCAACGTGTTCTTCCGCGATGGCGACCGGGTGTTTCGCACCTATTTCCTCAATAATCGCGGCGACGAGCAGATGGGCAATACGTGGAATTATCTCGACATCACGCCGCTGGGCCGTCAGGAATTGTGGGAAGACTCGCCCGAAGGCTATCCGCAAACGGCGACCTACAAATGGTGGAACTGGCACGACAGTTATGTCGACGATGCTGCGCCGGACAAGAAATGGGTCGAGATATCGGACGCGGGCGAAGCAGCGTTTCGCGCCGAGAGCGCGAAAAATAAAACGTGAGAGTGCACTTTCTTTCGACACTGGTTTTCGATAAACGGAACGTCGCTCGTCATTCGATCGCGCCCATGAACGTCAGCCATTCGCCGACGATCGCCTCGGGCGCGTCTTCCTGCATCAGATGACCCGATCCGGGGACACGCGTGAAGCGCGCCTGTGCAATGCGCGACGCCAGCTCGACACCCCGCTCCACCGGTATCCATTCGTCCTCTTCGCCCCAGAGTATCGACACGGGACACGTCAATTCGCCATAGCGCGACTGAACCTCATCCGTATAGCGCTGATCCATCTGCGCGATCTGCCGATAAAACGCGGCCTGTCCCTGCTCTCCGGTCCAAGGATGCGTGTAGATGCGCAGCGTCTCGCTGTCCAGACGCCGATGCGCCGCGCCTTGCAGATAGGCGTCGAGCATCGCCTGATGCATGTAGGGCGGCACGCCCGCGAACGCGGCTTCATGCTGCCGCACGTGGCGCACGAAGGGCGATCCCCACGGCGCGACCGCGACCGGATCGACGAGCATCAGCGAACGATACGCACAGCCATTCAACAGCGCGGCCCTGAGCGATGTCGCGCCGCCGAAATCGTGCGCGAGCACATCGGGCAATGCGCCGTCCCAGTTGGTGCGCCAGTGATCGAGCAATGCCGCGAGCACGCGATTCTGCACGCCGAGCGACACATCCTGTCCGTCGCGCATCTCCGACACGCCGTAGCCTGGCAAATCGAAATAATGCACACGCCGCGAACGTGCCGCGATCGGTGCGATCCGCCGCCACACCTGCGATGAAAACGGCGTGCCATGCACCATCACGAGCGGCGCGCCCGCGCCGATCACGCCGTAGCGCACGGCTTGTCCCTCGAAGTCGAAAACATGATCGAGCGGCAATGCATCGCCCGATGGCCGATTCGTTTCGCTCATGTCGCCTCCCACGGATTTCGATGCACGAGCATAAAACACGTTTCGGAATGCCGCACTTGACGGCCGCGATTCGCGTTCGTATATTACCGCTCAGCTATATAACCAATCGGCCATCGAAACGCATGCGCGAAGAGAACTTGAATCAGGTTTTCGCGGCACTCGCCGACCCGACGCGCCGCGCGATAGTCGCACGCCTCGCGAGCGGCGAGGCCACCGTGAATGAGCTCGCGGAGCCGTTCGAGATGACGCAGCCGTCCATTTCCAAGCATCTCAAGGTTCTGGAGCGCGCGGGGCTGATCTCGCGCTCACGCGCCGCGCAGACCCGCCCTTGTCGACTGGAGCCTGCCGCGCTCGGTGAAGTCGCGAGCTGGATCGACGCATATCGGTCGATTTGGACGGACAGCTTCGACAAGCTCGACGCGTTGTTGAAAACGAAGCCGAAAAAATCATCGACATCGAAAGGAAGAAAACATGCCGCAAAGTAACCACACCGCCGCCCAAAGCGTGACCTTCGAAATGAACCGCGTATTCGACGCACCGCCCGAACGCGTGTGGCAAGCATGGAGCGACGCGGATCAGATCGCGCGCTGGTGGGGCCCGAAGGGATGCACGCTGGATTTGCGCCGCTTCGAGTTCCATCCGGGCGGCTTCTTCCACTACGCGATGAAATTCGCAGGCGCTCCCGCGATGTGGGGCCGCTTCAACTATCGTGAGATCGTGAAGCGCGAGCGTATCGTGTGGCTCAACTCGTTCGCGAACGAGCATTGCGGCATCGCGCGCGCACCGTTCAGTGAGGAGTGCCCGCTGGAGATCGAAAATGTGGTGACGTTCAGCGATGTCGATGGCAAGACGCTGGTAGCGCTGCGCGCGAAGCCGTTCGGCGCGATCGAGCAGGAGCAACGTTATTTCGATAACTTGCGGCCTTCGCTCGAACAAGGCTATGGCGGCACGCTGGATCAACTGGCCGACTTCCTGCGCGGCTGACAAGCGCGCGGCCCCGAGGGCCGCGCTTTCATGCTCAACGCAAGTTCGTCCGCGCAAGCTCGACGATCTCGTCACCACGCCCGCTCAGAATCGCACGCAGCATATAGAGGCTGAAGCCCTTCGCCTGCGACAGCTCGATGGTCGGCGGCATCGCGAGTTCATGCTTCGACGTGACCACATCCACGACCGCCGGCCCCTTGTGCGCGAATGCTTCGCGCAACGCGTTCTCGAGCTGCTCCGACTCTTCCACGCGCACCGACCAGATGCCGGCGCCCTTCGCGATCTGCGCGAAGTCGGTCTTGCTCAGATCGACGTTGGTGTCGAGATAGCCGCCCGCCTTCAGCTCCATCGACACGAAGCCGAGCAGGCTGTTGTTGAACACGACGACCTTGATCGGCAGATCGAGCTGCACGGCGGAGAGGAGATCGCCAAGCAGCATCGACAAGCCGCCATCGCCCGATAGCGACACCACTTGCCGTTGCGGTTGCGCAGCCTGCGCGCCGAGCGCCTGCGGCATCGCGTTGGCCATCGAGCCGTGATTGAACGAGCCGTGCAGTTGGCGCTTGCCGTTCATCGTCAGATAACGCGCGGCCCAGAGCGTGGGCGTGCCGACGTCCACGGTGAAGATCGCATCCTCGGCCGCGAGTTCATCGACGAGCTTCGTCAGATATTGCGGATGAATCGGACGGCCCGGTGCCGACGGCGTCGCGAGATCATCGAGATCCTTGCGCGCGGTCGCGTAGTGCTTCAGCGCGTTCGCCAGGAAACGGCGCTCGTTCTTGCGCTGCAGCTTCGGCAAGAGCGCAGCGAGCGTCTCCCTGATCGTGCCGACGAGTCCCATCTCCAGCGGCGCACGGCGCCCGAGTTGCGAGCCGCGCCAGTCGATCTGCACGATCTTCGCTTTCGGCGGATAGAACGGCCGATACGGAAAATCGCAGCCGAGCAGAAGCAGCGTGTCGCACGACATCATCGCGTGATAGCCCGAACTGAAACCGATGAGCCCGGTCATGCCGACATCGAACGGATTGTCGTACTCGATGAACGGCTTGCCGCGCAGCGCATGCACGATGGGTGCGCCGAGCGTATCGGCGAGCGCGACCACTTCGTCGTGCGAGCCCGCGACGCCGCTGCCGCACATGATCGTCACCGCCTCGCAGCCGTTCAACAGGTCCGCGAGCTTGTCGAGATCCGCGTCCGCGGGCAGGATCGCGCCGGGCGCGCTCGCGGTCCAGCGCGGCTCGACGTCCGGGCCGTCGCTCAACGCGACATCGCCCGGCAGCACGATCACCGCGACGCCGCGCTGATCGATCGCCGCACGCATCGCACGTTCGAGCACGCGCGGAAACTGCGACGCATTCGACACCAGTTCCACGAAGTGACTGCACTCCTTGAACAATTCCTGCGGGTGCGTTTCCTGGAAATACCCGAGACCGATTTCCGTCGACGGAATATGCGCGGCGATGGCAAGCACGGGCTGATGATTGCGATGGCAATCGTAGAGGCCGTTGATCAGGTGCAGGTTGCCCGGCCCGCAACTGCCCGCGCAGACGGCGAGCTTGCCCGTCGCGGCAGCGTCCGCGCCTGCTGCGAAAGCGGCCGCTTCTTCGTGGCGCGTATGCATCCAGCGGATCGAGCCTACGCGGTCGAGGCTGAATGCGAGTCCGTTCAGGCTGTCGCCCGTCACGCCCCAGATGCGTTCCACGCCCGCTGCGGCAAGCGTCTTCGCCAGATAGTCGGCAACCGTCTGTTTGGCCATGATGGTTCCTGTAAATGGAGTCCTGCGAATGGCGGCGTCGCGCGGCACTGCGGCCCGCGACGCATGCGCAATGGCTCAATGCATGCAGCATGCAAAACGAAGAGGCAGTGTACGACGGAGAACCCGGGATTGTCCTGAACGGTGCCGAAGCCGTCTGGCCTGGCGCGGGTCGGCGCGCGCACGCACGACGCGACGCGCGAATTTTGAATGCATTATTCCCGAAGGAATCTTGTATGCAGAATGCAGTGAGAGCCGGCCATATGCCTCCGGAACGGCGCGTCCCGGAGGCATACGGCGGTCAGACGCGTCTCGACGACGCCAGCGGTCAAGCGCCCTTGCGCACGCTATCCGGCAGATCGCGTCCGTGATACTTCTTGTAGATCGTGTTCAGATTGCCGTTCTTCTGGTTCGTGGTGACCCAGTTGTTCACCCATTCCTTGAGGCGCGGCTGATCCTTGTTCAGCGCGATGCCGAGATCGAAGTTCTTTTGCTCGAACTTCATTTCGATGTTGCGTTGCGGCGCGCGATGCTGCATTTCCTGCAGGTTCGACGGCGTGCTCGAGAAGACGTCGATCTGACCCGTGACCATTGACGTGATGAGCGTCGCGTCGTCCTCATAGCGCTGGATCTGCGCGCCCTTCGCCTGCTGCGTCGTGAGCGTGTCGTTCACCGTTGCGCGCGTGAGGCCGATGGTCTTGCCGTCGAGGTCCGCATAGTCCTTCACCTTGATCGTCTTCACGCCGCCGACGATGATCGTGATCACCGCATACGGCACCGAGAAATCGACCACCTTCGCGCGCTCGGGCGTGATCGACAGATCGGCGATCACGAGATCCGCGCGCTTCGCCTGCAGCGTCGGAATGCGCGCGGCGTTCGTGATCTGCACGAGTTCGAGCTTCACGCCCAGATCCTTTGCGAGCGCGGCAGCCGTATCGACATCGGACCCCGCGGGCTTGAGGTTCGCGTCGGCGTAGCTGAAGAGCGGCGTGCCCATCGCGATCGCGACGCGCACGACGCCTGCTTTCTTGATGTCGTCGAGTTGATCGGCCATCGCGCTGTGCATGGCGCCTGCCATCATCAAGGTGGCGAGTGCGGCGCGTGCAATGATTGTCTTTGCTTTCAAGTCAAGTCTCCGTTGTTATCGATATTGCGTTAGTCAAATCAAAGTCCGTTATCCAGAAACGCACGCAATTCAGGCGTGCGCGGCGCATCGAGCATGCTGCCGTCACCCACTTCCCATACCTTGCCCTGATGCATGTAGATGATGCGGTCCGCGACGCGCTTCGCGAAGGCCATCTCGTGCGTGACGAGCAGCATCGTCATGCCGTCCGCCGCGAGGTCTTCCATCACGCGCAGCACTTCGCCCGTGAGTTGAGGATCGAGCGCGGAGGTCACTTCGTCGAACAACATCACTTTCGGCGACATCGCGAGCGAGCGCGCAATCGCCACGCGCTGCTGCTGTCCGCCTGACAATTGTTCGGGATAGGCATCCGCTTTCTGACCAAGACCGACCTGCTCCAGCACGTTCGTCGCGATGCGTTTTGCTTCATCGCGCGACATCTTTTTCACGTGACGCAGCGCGAGCATGATGTTCTCTTCCACCGTCAGATGCGGAAAGAGGTTATAGCTTTGAAACACGATGCCCACTTCGCGGCGCAACAGATGCAGATCGACTTTGGGATCGTCGACGCGAATGCCGCACACTTCGATCTGACCTTCGTCGATGGTTTCGAGGCGATCGATGCAGCGCAACGCCGTGCTCTTGCCCGAGCCGCTCGCGCCGATCACGGCGATCATTTCGCCCTTGTTGACTTCGAAGGACACGCCTTTGAGAACATGATTGGAGCCGAAGCTCTTGTGAATCTCGCCGACCTTAACGATTGCTGACATTGAGCTTGTTCTCCATCGTTTGGCTCCAGCGCGAAAGCGGATAGCACAGGACGAAATAAAAAGCGCCGACCAGTCCGAAGATGAGGAACGGCTGGAAGATAGAGTTGTTGATGATCTGGCCCGCGCGCGTCAGTTCGATGAAGCCGATCACCGAAGCGAGCGACGTCATCTTGATGAGCTGCACGAGAAAGCCGACCGTCGGCGGCAAGGCGAGCCGCATCGCCTGCGGGATGATCACGAGACGCAGCGTCTGCCAGCGCGTGAGCGACAGGCACTCCGACGCTTCCCACTGCGGCTTGGGCATCGCTTCGATGCAGCCGCGCCAGATATCGCCAAGATATGCGCTCGAATAAACCATCAGCGCGAGGCCCGCCGCGACGAGCGCCGGCACCTGATAGCCATACACCGACAAGCCGAAGTACACGATGAAGAGCAGGATCAGCAACGGAATGCCCTGAATCGCTTCGATATACACGAGCGCCGCGCGTGCAAGCCAGGCGCGCGGCGAGATGCGCGCGAGCATCACGACGAAGCCGCCGATGCCGCCGAGCACGAAAGCAAGCGCGGACAGCGCCAGCGTCCAGCCGATCGATTGCGCCAGATAGACGAGATGCGATGCCGTGAATCCGCCACTCATGCCGCACCTCCCGGAATGACCGTGTCGATGCGCTGCGAATCCGGCGGCGCCTTGCCCGCGCGCTTCGCGGCGAGACGGATCGCGCGGCGCCGCTTGAAGAGATGCTCGCCGACCTGCCACGCAACGAGCTTGATGATCAGCGACAGCACGAGATACAGCGCCGCGACCACGATGTACGTTTCGAGCGAGCGGAACGTATCGGACTGCACGGTATTGGCGACCGCCGTGAGCTCTTCCGCCGAGATTTGCGAGGCGATGGCCGAGGCCTGCATCATCAGCAGGAACTGGCTCGTCAACGCGGGATAAACCTTTTCGATCGACGGCTGGAGCATGACGTGCCAGCCGATACGCCACTTTGACAGCCCCAGGCACTCGGCCGCCTCGATCTGGCCGCGTGGCACCGATTCCAGACCGGCGCGAATGATCTCGGCCGCATAGGCGCCGATGTTTATCGTCATCGCGAGCGCGGCGGCCGCGAAGGTCGGCATACGCAATCCAATGCTTGCAAGACCGAAATACAGCAGAAAGATCTGCACGAGGAACGGCGTGTTGCGCACGGCCTCGATATAGATGATGCAAACACGCGTCAGCACCGGCACCTTCGCGCGCTTGGCGAACGCGACCAGCATGCCGAGGATCAGGCCGAAGAACACGGCGACGCACGTCATCTTGAGTGTCAGCCACGCGCCCAGCAGGAACGTCGGCCAGTACGGCAACAGCGGTGAAAAATCGAGAGAAAACATGGCGGCAAAGTCACTGTTATGTTGGGGCGCTCTGTTCAATGCGGCCGGCGCGTGATGTATGACGACATACTACAAATGCCGTGATATTGCATCTTGCATGCATTAAACCGGGTCGAACGGGCCAGTCGTCGTGAAGGCGCCGCCCTGCAGCACGGCCACCGGATCGGTGGGGGCGGGTGGCGGCGTCGCTTCCACCTTGTCGCGGAATGGCTCGGACGAATCGCGCGGCACGAAACCCAGATGCGCGGCGCAGCGGTTGTCCCACCAGGTGTGCGCGTTCGCGGACATGCCGAAGACGATCGTGTGCCCGACGTCCGGCGTGAAGAGGCTGCGGCGCAACAGGTCGTGAAAATCGTCGTAGCTCATCCAGCTCGCCATCATGCGGCGGTCTTTCGGCTCCGGAAACACCGAGCCGATGCGAATGCTCACGGTCTCGATGCCGTAACGGTCGAAATAGAGTTGCGCCGTGTCTTCGCCGAACGACTTGGACAAGCCGTAGTAGCCGTCGGGACGTTTGCGCGCGGCGGCGTCGATTCGTTCGTCCTGCCGATAGAAACCGGTCACGTGATTCGAGCTCGCGAACACGATGCGCTTGACGCCCTGACGGCGCGCTGCTTCATAGAGATTGAACACGCCCTTGATGTTGGCTTCGAGAATCTCCTCGAACGGTCGCTCCACCGATACCCCGCCGAGATGAACGATCGCATCGCAATCTTTGGCGAGCGCATCGACGGCCTGTCGGTCGGCCAGATCGCACGCAACGATTTCTTCGTGAAGCGCCGCGTCGCTCGCAAGGACGCCGGGCAGATCGGAGATGCGCACCTGCCGCGCGAATTGCGCGACACGATGCCGGATCGCCCGCCCGATTCCGCCCGCGGCGCCCGTCAGCAGCAAGCGGTCGAATTGCGCGGCGCAGTCGGCGGACGATGCGCTGTGTTGTTGTTCCATCGAATTTTGTCTCCGTCATGCAAAGCTGTCGTGCCAGGGTCTGTTCACATATAAAACGTGCATGCGTTGCCCCGTAAAGGGCCGATCGCAAGGAATGCGACGAAGCTAATACGTCGGTATTCGCGAGGAGCATGACGCCGCGAGCGGCCCTTTACGGGGCAACCCCTGACTAAAAAAAATCCAATCCAGGGGAACGCCCGAAATCGGCCGTACTGCGGCGTCGCGCATCGCTTGTTTGGGGAGGCCAAACGGCGCGCCGCGCTCCTTGCACTACAGCCGATTTCGGGCGTTCGCATGCACGTTTTATATGTGAACAGACCCTAGGCTTAACCCTGCACGCAACTTCTTGTACGTTGTCATATCACTGCATGACGCATATCATCATTTGCCGACCGATTTGTCAATGTGTGTAAAACCCATTCCAACGAGAACGCCGTGACGCTATCGCCCAATTTTCATGCCGACACGCTCCCCGCTTCTTCGGCCTGTCCTGCCGACGGCGCCACTGCATTGCCCGGCACGCGACGCAGCCTCACCGCGCAACTGGTGGATGCGTTGCGCGCGCAGATCGATTCGAAGGAGATGAAGCCCGGCAGCCGACTGGCGACCGAAGCGGAGATGGTGCAGCGGTTCGGCGTGAGCCGCACGGTGGTGCGCGAGGCGCTATCGCGATTGCAAGCCGCCGGTCTCGTGGAGACGCGGCATGGCATCGGCACGTTCGTCAGCGAAGCGGGCGCGTCGCCGCTTCTGACGCTCGATCCCGCCGATGTCGCCGGCTCTCTCGATGCGCTCGCGATTCTCGAACTGCGCATCAGTCTGGAGACCGAATGCGCGGGACTCGCGGCCACGCGTTGCAATGCCGAGCGGCTGGCGACGATGCGCTCCGCCCTCGCCGATTTCGCGCAGAGCGTCGGCAGGGCGACCGATACCATCGCGCCGGATCTGCGCTTTCACATGGAGATCGCGCAAGCGACGAACAATCGCTATTTCGTCGAGATCATGGAGCATCTCGGCACGCGCATGATTCCGCGCACGCGCATTACCGCGACGCCCATTCCGCGCGATCAGTACGCGGAGTATCTGATGCGCGTGAATCGCGAGCACGAGCAGATCGCGGATGCCATCGAACGCGGCGATGCGGACTCGGCGCGCACGGCGATGCGCCTGCATCTGATCAATAGCCGAGAGCGGTTGCGCCGGGCGCAGGCGTCATCCGACTGAATGCGCAAGGACCGCGCGGTCCTTGCGCTGATGCAACGCTCAGCGGGCTGCCATGTTCGGCTCGCCATCCTTCCCGTCATCCGGATGTGAAATCGTCTCCAGCGCGGAGTCGTGATGCAGCAGCAACACCGCCGCCACACCGACCATCCCCGCGCCCGCGAGACACAAGAGACCTGCGCCGAAGCCGCCCGTGCTGTCCTTGATCCAGCCCATCGCATAAGGTCCGAAGAAGCCCGCGAGATTGCCGAGCGAGTTGATCGCGGCAATGCCGCCGGCCGCCGCCGCACCCGAGAGGAACGATGCCGGCAGCGTCCAGATCACCGGCAGGCAGCCGAAGATGCCGAAGCCCGCGATCGACAGCGCGACCATCTTCAGGACCGGGTTATCGAGTCCCGCCGATGCGGCGATGCCGCCCGCCGCCACCATCAGCGCGATCGCGACATGCCAGCGGCGCTCCATCTTGCGATCCGAATGACGTCCCCAGAGCACCATGCTGATCACGCCGACCACATACGGCAGCGACGTGACGAAGCCCGTCTGCACATTCGTCAGGCCGAACGCCTTCACGATCTGCGGCAGGAAGAAGCTCAGGCCATAGTTGGTCGCGTTCGCGCCGAAGTAGATCAACGCAATGGCCAGCACGCGCGGATTGAAGATGGCTTCCTTCACGCTGAACGCATGTACGGCCTCGCGATGCGCCCGCTCATGCGCCTGACGATCGACGAGCCATTCGCGCTCGTCCTTCGCGAGCCAGTGCGCGTCGGCGGGTTTGTCGGTCAGATAGAAGTACACGACGAACGCAAGCAGGAGCGCGGGAATCGCTTCGATCAGATACAGCCACTGCCAACCGGCCATGCCGTTGATGCCGTCCATCTGCAGCAGCGCGCCGGAGATGGGCCCGCCGATCACGGTCGACAGTGGAATCGCCGCCATGAAGTAGCCGACGACGCGCCCGCGATACTTCGCCGGAAACCACAACGTCAGCAAAAAGATGATGCCGGGAAAGAAGCCCGCTTCAGCGACGCCGAGCAGAATGCGCAGGCCGTAGAACACATAGGCGTTCGACAGGCCCGTCGCCTGCGCGATGTGCGGGATGTAGGCCATCGCCGCCGCGAGGATGCCCCACGTGAACATGATTCGCGCGATCCAGCGGCGCGCGCCGAACCGTTCGAGCAACAGGTTGGACGGCACTTCGAAAAAGAAGTAGGCGATGAAGAAAATGCCGGCGCCAAAGCCGAACATGCTCGCGGTGAAGCCGAGCGCCTTGTTCATCTGCAACGCCGCAAAGCCGACGTTGACACGGTCCAGATACGCGATGAAGTAACACAAGATCAGGAACGGCACGAGGCGAACCATCACGCGCCTCATGGTGCGAGCTTCAAGGTCCATCTATGTCTCCTCCAGATAGAAGAATCGGCAGGTCTTTGAGATACCTGCGGAGACTACTCTCTAAGGAGAAACTAAAGCATTGGTGTTTGACCTTGGTATCGGTTCCGAAGCGTGACGTGCCTCGCTTTTCGATGCGCGCCGACGCGGTGCACCAACTGCCTCGCATCCCAAAATGTGCGAAAAAATTGCGTGCAGGGCGGATGGACCGCCCCGCTTTTTGCAATTTATGCGACCGGTAACACCCCGGCGTAATTCGGCTCCGGTAAGCCTTGCACACCGGGGTTCAATGCGAACACGAAACCATCGTCTTCAGTGGCATTCGTTGCCGGACGAATCGTCGTGACAAACAGCGTCTTCAGGTCTGCGCCGCCGAACGCGCACATCGACGGCTTGCTCGCCGGCAAGGCGATCTCGCGATCGAGCCTGCCTTGCGGCGTGAAGCGCAGCAGGCGGCCCGCATCGTTGGCGCAGGTCCAGTAGCAGCCGTCCACATCGACGGCCGCGCCATCCGGGCGTCCCGCGTAATCGTGAAGATCGGCGAATACGCGCTGCGCGCCTGGCGTGCCAGTCTCCGGACCGAAGTCGAATGCCCAGACGAGACGGCGTTGCGGATGCGAGTCGGACAGGTACATCGTTCTGCCATCGGGCGACCATGCGAGACCGTTCTGGGTGATCAAACCTTCGACAACCGGTGCGGACAACGTGCCCTTTTCATCGAAGCGGTACAACGCGCCCGCGGTGCTCGCGAGCGACATGTCCTGCACCATCGTTCCGGCCCAGAAGCGCCCTTGCCTGTCGCAACGGCCATCGTTGAAGCGCATGCCGGAGGCGGGAAATTCCGGCGCGGCCAGCGCGATGGCGCGCGCTTCGTTTGCGTCCGAAAGCGTCACGGCGAAGACGCCGCTCTCCATGCCCGCGACGACACGCCCGGCCGAATCGAACGCGAAACACGCGACCTGTTCGTCGAACGCCCATTCCGTACGGCGCGCGGTTCCGATGTCGAGCCGGACCATGCGCCGCGCCGGAATATCGACCCAGTACAGCGCGTTTTCTTCGCCACGCCACACCGGACATTCGCCGACCGTCGCGCGTCCGCCCGCGTCGAGCCGCTCGACGCGCACTGTTGCGCTCATCGCTTGCGCTCCATCGGTTCGCCCAGCACGAACGCACCGCCCTGGAAACGCCGCGCGGGATCGTCGCGCTCCGCGCTCGGCGCGGTGACCGGGAAGAGGCCGTTGAACTGCGTCGAACTGTCTTGCGGATTGAAGCCGATGAATCCCGCCTTCGCGTTGTCCCACCACTTCACCGGATTGTCCGACGCGCCATACACGACCGCATGACCGACGCGATTCGTGAACAGCGAGCAGCGCACGAGTTCGATGAAGTCGCGGTAGCTCAGAAACGTGACGAGCATGCGCGGATTCTTCGGTTCCTCGAAGGACGAGCCGATGCGCAGGCACACCGTCTCGATGCCGAAGCGATCGAAGTAATAGCGCGACAGCGACTCGCCGAAGCACTTGGTCACCCCGTAGAGGCTGTCCGGGCGCAGCGGCGAATCCGCGTCGAGCACCTCGGTGACGGGATGAAAGCCGATTGCATGGTTCGAGCTCGCGAACACGATGCGCTTGACGCCATGACGGCGCGCCGCTTCGTAGAGGTTGTACGTGCCGCGGATATTCGCTTCGATCAGATCGTCGAAGGGTGCGTCGATCGAAATGCCGCCGAGATGCACGATCGCATCGACGCCTTCGACCAGTTGCATCACCTTCTCGCGATCCGCGAGATCGACGGCGCTGACTTCTTCGTGACTCGCCGCATCGTCGAGCGGTGCGATGTCGGAGAGCCGCACGACGTCGGCCCATTGCGCGAGCGCGCCGCGCAACTGGCGGCCGAGATTGCCGGCCGCGCCGGTCAGAAGCAGGCGCTTGAACGGCTTGTCCGCTGCGTTTGGCTGATTCATCGAGACTCCTGTCGAATACATGGTGATGCGTTGAAAGCAAAAAGGAAGAAAACGTTTTCTGGACTATAGCGATCGGCTGGGCCCACCGTCAAACGACGTTTGGCATGCAAAAACGATGCATGCAAAATGCAAGATGCGATGTCATCGTTTCCCGAATTTCTGCGACAATCCGGTAACACTGCGAAAACGTTACCCTCCGAATGAAAAAAATTTCCCCGACCATTCGCGACGTCGCCGCCGCCGCGGGCGTCTCTGTCGCGACGGTGTCCAAGTACATCAACGGCGCACAGCGCTTCTCCGCGCCCGTCGAGGCGAAGCTCAAGGAAGCCATCGACTCGCTCGGCTATCGCTCGAACCCGCTCGCGCGCTCGATGATCACCGGCAAGACGCGCACCATCGGCATCACGATCCTCGACATCAGCAATCCGCACTTCACGCATGTCGTGAAGGGCGCGAACCGCATTGCGCTGAGGCACGACTACACGCTGCTGCTCGTCGATATCGACGAGAACCAGGCGCGCGAACGTCCGCTCATCGAAGCGCTTGCGCAGCGCGTGGACGGCTTGCTCGTCAGCTCGCGCCTCGCCGACGAAAACGCGCAATGGATGCTCGATCTCGACAAGCCCGTCGTGCTGCTGCGCAACGCCGAACTGCCGATTCCGAGCGTCGGCATCAACAGCCGTCTCGCCACATATATGCTCGCGCGTCATCTGCTCGATCTCGGGCATCGCCGCATCGCGTATCTCGGCTTCGAGCAAGCGCGCATCAACGATGAACGGATTCGCGGCGCGCGCGACTGTCTCGCCGAAGCAGGCCTCGAACTCGACATCTACGAAGCCCATGCGCCCACTTCGCTCGCTGGCGAACAAGCCTGCTCGCGCGTGATGCTCGGCCCGAAGCGACCGCAAGCCGTGATCTGCTACAACGATCTCATCGCGCTCGGCTTCATGAAGGAAGCCGCGTCGCTCGGCATTCGCGTGCCGCAAGATGTCTCCGTGACCGGCATCGACAACGTGCCTTACGGCGCCTACGCCGCGCCCGGTCTCACGACCGTCGACATTCAAAGCGAGAAGATGGGCGAACTGGCGATGCAGAAGCTCATCGACGCCCTCGCCGGTCATCCCGACCCGGGCAACTCCATGTTCGAGCCGCGGCTCATCGTGCGTGAATCGACTGCCGCGGCTGCATGACGCACGCCGCACCGCCTGCGTATGACTCATGCGAGCGGCGCGGCGCATTGCTTGACTAATAAGAACTGCAATTACGCCGAGAGCTTCGCCGGCGTCATCTTCGGCGTGAGCACGTGCATGATCGCGAAGGCGATGAGATACGCCGATGCGCCGATCGCGAACAGCACCCAGTAGTGGCCCGTGCGCTGCAGCACCTGACCGATCACTTCGGAGAACAGCACGCCGCCGATCGAACCGGCCATGCCGCCGATACCGACCACCGCGCCGATCGCACGCCGCGGGAACAGATCCGATGCCGTCGTGAAGAGGTTCGCGGACCAGCCCTGATGCGCTGCTGCCGCAAGACCGACGATCGCCACCGCGACCCACAGATTCTCGGCTTGCGAGACGAACGCGATCGGCAGCACGGCGCAGGCGCAGATCAGCATCGCGGTCTTGCGCGCCGCATTCACGGTCCAGCCCGCACGCAGCAGCGCCGACGAAATCCAGCCGCCGCCGATGCTGCCGATGGTGGTGATCGCATAGATCACGACGAGCGGCAAGCCGATGTGCTGCATGTCCATGCCGCGCGATTCGTTGAGCCACTTCGGCAGCCAGAACAGATAGAACCACCACACCGGATCGGTCAGGAACTTGCCGACGATGAACGCCCACGTTTCGCGCTTCTTGATGAGTTCCTTGAAGCCCGGTGCGCCCGCTTTTGCGTTGGCGGCATCGGCGGCATTGGTTTCGTCGCCTTCGTTGGCGATTTCGTCGTCATGCGCGCGGCCGTCCGGCTGGCGATACATCACGAACCACACCACGAGCCAGATCAGGCCGATCGCGCCGACCATCACGAACGCCGACCGCCAGCCGAAGGCCACTGCGAGCGCCGGAATGAGCGCGGGTGCGAACACCGCGCCGATGTTCGCGCCGGAGTTGAAGATGCCGGTCGCGAGCGCGCGTTCGCGGCGCGGGAACCATTCGGCGGTCGTCTTGATGGCGGCAGGGAAGTTGCCGCCTTCGCCGATGCCGAGCAGCGCGCGGACCATCGCGAAGCCCGTCACCGAGCCGACGGCCGCATGCAGCATCGCGGCGATGCTCCAGACGAACATCGCGAGCGCATAGGAGATGCGCGTGCCGAGCCAGTCGACGATGCGCCCGAAGCACAGCAGCCCGATCGCGTAGAACGCCGAGAACGCGATCACGATGCGGCCGTACTGCACCTGCGTCCAGCCGATGTCGTGCTGCAGCATCGGGGCGAGCAGACCGAGAATCTGCCGGTCCATGTAGTTGATGACCGTGGCGAAGAAAAGCAGCGCGCACACGGTCCAGCGGTAACGGCTGGCGGTTCGCACGACGCCGGCAACGACAGTGTTCATGAAAGTCTCCGGACGCGGCGGCGCTCGTCGTGCCGCGTTCTTTGTTGCGTGGAACGGCGACGAGCGCCGTGGACATGGCTTTGTGCGGGCTGTGACGTCAAAGCCGGCCTGTCTTGGAAAACGTTTTTTCGAAGAATAGTGGGTTTGTTGTCGACTGGCTATCCTAGTATTTGCCCTAATCCAGGCCTACTCGCCGTTGTCTGGCCGTTACCGAGGCACGGACCACGCTCTTCTTTTTGGGATGCAGTGAGTTAATCGTTTTTTCTTGGAATCCTCGTGCGGCGCGTTGTCCGGCGCTCCCAAACCGGTTGGCACTTTGCATGCCGCCTTCTGCATGCAAAATGCCGATGCCGGCCTTCGGGCCGAAGACAGCGCCTGTATGATCGAACCCCGACGAACGACAACAACGAACTACAAATCCTGTCTTCCATGCCTGCTCGCTTCACGGGGTTCATCTATCTGCTCGTCACCGCCACCGGCTGGGCGCTGAACTGGCCCGCCATGAAGGTCCTGTTGCGCGAATGGCCGCCGCTGTTCTCGCGCGGCGTCGCGGGCATCGCGGCCGCCGTGCTGCTCGGCGTCATCGCGAAACTCGCCGGCGAGAACCTGCGCGTGCCCGCCGCGCTCGTGCCACGGCTTCTGCTTGCATCGGCCATCAACGTGTTCGCCTGGATGGGCTTCTCCACGCTCTCGATGAAATGGCTTTCGGTCAGCGAAGGCGCGCTGCTCGTCTACACCATGCCCATCTGGGCGATGCTGCTCGCGTGGCCCATCGCGAAGCGCAAGCCATCGGTCGCGGGCTTCTGCGCGCTCGCGCTGGGTCTCGCGGGCGTCGTCGCGCTGCTCGGTGCGCACGGACTTTCGTTCGATGGCGGCAAGATCGCCGGCATCGCGTTCGCGCTCTCGGCCGCGGTGTTGTTCGCGCTCGGCACGGTGCTCTCGCACGGGCCCATGCCCATCCCGCCGATCACGCTGGTCGCGTGGCAGGTCGGCATCGGCTGCGCGCCGATGATCGCGCTCGGCCTTTTCATCGAGCATCCGGTCGTTTCCGCGCTGGGGTTGGACGGCTGGGCCGTGCTCGTCTACATGAGCCTGGTGCCGATGGCCGTGTGCTATCTCGCATGGTTCGCGACGCTGCGCCACTTGCCCGCCGATGTCGCGTCCATTGGCATGTTGCTGGTGCCGATCCTGGGTATCGTCGCGGCGGCGCTCGCGCTCGGCGAGCCGCTTGGCGCGCGCGAGGCGATCGCAATGGGGCTGACGCTTTCGGGCGTCGCGCTGGCGATGAGACAGCGCCGCTGACACCGCAAGGCAAGAAAATTAAAGCGCAGCGCAATTTCTGCCGTTAAGGGTCGATATAACTACTCTTATCGTTCAGTCACTCCCCATGCCCCGTATTGCTCTGGCCCGCATGAACGTCGGGACCAAATTCGCCGTGCTCGCCTGCGCGCTCACGGCCGTCGTCGTTGCCTTTTTCACCGTCGCCGTCACGCGAAGCGCGGGCGAGCAAGTGGACACGCACGCCCTCGCGCGCGTCGAAAGCGAGAATCGCTCGATCGCGACGATGATCGGCCTGTTCGACAAGTCCGTGAGCGCCGAGGTCACGCGCTTCACGACGATCTTCGCGCATCGCCTGCCCACGACCTTCGCGCTCGACGAGACGCGCTCCGTCGATGTCGGCGGCGTGGCGACGCCGACCTTTCTCGCCGGCGACAAGCCGTTGAACAACGACTTCGCGATTCCCGATGCGTTTCTCGAAGAAAGCGGCGCCATCGCGACGATCTTTGCGCGCGCCGGCGACGACTTCGTGCGCGTGACGACATCGCTCAAGAAGCAGGACGGCACGCGCGCCATCGGCACGCTGCTCGATCGCAAGGGCCCCGCGTATGCGCCGATGATGGCGGGCAAGCCGTATATCGGCATCGCGGCGTTGTTCGGCAAGCAGTACATCACCGAGTACAGGCCGGTCACCGATGCGTCGGGCCGCGTGATCGGCGCGCTTTTCGTGGGCGTGGACGTCACGTCCGAATTCGCCGCGCTGCAGGACGGCATCGCGAAACTCGTGATCGGCGCAAGCGGTTATCACTTCGTCGTCGATGCATCGAATGGCGCGAATCGCGGCAAGCTGCTGGTGCATCCCGGCTCGAAAGGCGAGCTCGCCGATGAGCGCGTCGCGCCCTTCAAACAGATGCTCGAATCGCATGAAGGCAAGCTCACGTTCGACGGCGCCGATATCGCGGGCGCGGATGCGCGCGTGCATGGCGGCACAAAAGAGATCGTCTATATGTCCGTGCCGCAATGGCAATGGATGATCGGCGGCATTGCGTATCGCGACGAGCTGCTCGCCGACGTGCACGAAAGCCGCGACCGCTTTCTGATGCTCGGGGTCGCCATCGTGGCGCTGCTCGTCGGCGTGTTGCTGTATGCCGTGACGAAGCTCGTCGGCCGTCCCATCGACGATGTGACGCGTGCGTCCGAACGCATCGCCGCGGGCGATCTCACCGTGCGTATCGACAGCGCGCGCGAAGACGATATCGGCCGCCTGATGCGCGCGATCGACGGCATCGCGCGCGGGCTCGCGGAGATCGTCGCGCAGGTGCGCAGCGCATCGGCCGACATGAACGAGGGCACCGCGCGCATCGCGTCGGGCAGCAGCGATATCGCGACGCGCATCGCTACGCAGGCGGCGAGTGTCGAGGAAACCGCTGCAAGCATGGAAGAAATCACGTCCACCGTGCAGCAGAACGCGGCGAATACCGCGCAGGCGGGCACGCTCGTCGCATCGGCATCGGATGCGGCACGCGCGGGAGGCGAGGCGGTGGGACGCGTCGTCGAAACGATGGGCGAGATCGATGCATCGGCGCGACGTATCGCCGATATCACCGCGACCATCGAAAGCATCGCGTTCCAGACCAACATTCTTGCGTTGAACGCAGCCGTCGAAGCGGCGCGCGCTGGCGAGCATGGCAAGGGCTTTGCCGTGGTCGCATCGGAAGTGCGCGCGCTCGCGCAACGCAGCGCGAGCGCCGTGAAGGAGATCGAGGCATTGATCGCGGAATCGGCGTCGAAAGTCTCACACGGCTACAAGATCGCCGAGGAAGCGAGCGGCACGATGAACGGCATCGTGGAGCGCGTCTCGCGCGTGAATGCGATCGTTGGCGAGATCGGCGTTGCGTCGCGCGAGCAGGCGAGCGGCATCGAACAGGTGAATAGCGCGGTCATGTTGATCGGCGAAGCGACGCAGCAGAACGCGGCGCTCGTCGGTGAAGCGGAACACTCGACTGCCGAGTTGCGCGATCAGGCCGAACGTCTCTCGCGTGCGGTCAGCATGTTCCGTGTTTAATGCATCGGCCGCGCTTTCAGATTTCGATGAAGATGCGCCCGCCCTCCGTTTTCGCGGGATACGTCGTCGGCTTTTCGCAAACGGGCGCGCATAGCGGGCGGCCGTCGCGGATATCGAAGCGTCCGTTGTGCCTGGGACATTCGATCACGTAGTCCATCACGAAGCCGTCGCTGAGATGAACGTGCTCGTGCGTGCACAGGCCGTCGCTTGCGAATACGGCATCGTTCATCCGGTAGATCGCGAAGGTGCGGCCGGAATGATCTCCGCATAGGCCGCGATCGTGCTCGCATAGGGCGGCGGCATGTCGTGCTTCACCGTTTCGTGCAGGCGCGGCAACGCGTGATAAGGCACCATCGGAAACATATGATGCTCGACGTGATAGAAGCATCATTGACCGCGCGCGGCGTGAATCATGGCATTGCAATTGCTTTTGATCTTTTTTGTTCCGGTAACATGCAGGTGTCATAGCTTCGTTTCCTTCCATCGCTAACATGCGAGGTGTTGGGGAACCGAAGGCGCAGAATCTGCTCTTAGCGGTTAATCTATCGACATTCACGTCAGGCCGGGCATCCGGGGCCGGCCATATGACCTGACATGCGCAACTACAAGCGGCGCGGCGGCTTTCGTGGTTGTCCGGGCATTCACGGTGATCGAGCCGGCCGCATCCGTCAGACCAATTGCATGACTCGACCGCTCTTCGCATCCAGCGTGTGAAGAGAGAGATCCAATCACCGACGGAGCGTCATCCATGCCGTATGAGAGTGACTCCTTGCGAGACACGAGCCCGCTGCTCAGCATCGTCGTGGCGGCATACAACATCGAGGGATATATCGAGGAAGCGCTCGAGTCCCTTCTGTCGCAGCCTCATATCGACGCGATAAAGATCATCGTCGTCGATGACGGCTCCCGCGACGAGACCTATGCGGCCGCGCGCGCCATCGTCGAACGTGATCGAGGCGTGCATATCGAGTTGCTGCAGCAGGCAAACGCTGGCTTGAGCGCCGCGCGCAATACCGGTCTCGCAGCGGTGCGCACGCCTTATGTCGGTTTTCTCGATGGCGACGACATCTATCTGAATGGTTTCACCGAAGCGGTCATGCCCCTCCTCGCCGAGCGCAAGTGGGATCTGGTCGAGTACAACGTCAGGATCATCGACGACGACGGACGCGAGCTCGAACAAATCGAACTCGTCGAACAGGGCGAACGCGGCGGATATCCGATGAATCGCGAAACGCTGCAGCAGTTCGCCGACAAGTTCCATAGCTTCGCGTGGGCGCGCGTCTATCGCACCGATCTGTTCGACGCCGCTCCTTTTCCCGTCGGACGACATTACGAGGACGCAGCCGTCGTGCCCTCGACCTATCTTCGCGCAAGCACTATCTATCGCATCGCGACGCCATTGATCGGTTATCGCAGGCGCTTCGGCAGCATCACGCAGTTGGCTTCGCTGCGCGACGTTCGCGATCTGCGCGCCAACGGCCAGGAAGCGCTCGCGCGTTGCGAAGGCAACGAGATGGACGATTTCTGGCTCACCGTTTTCGACAAGACGTTTCGCCGCGCGTGCTTTGTTTGCGCGCGAGTGAACCGCGCTTCTTTCAAAGAGGCGTCCGAGACGCTCGAGGCGATGGCCGTCGATCATCGCGAGACGCGCGAGAGGATCGCCGGGCGCGGCGGGCGCGAAGTCGTCGCGCTCGCGCCGTTCGATCTGAATGTGCGTGCGGACCGCTCGATCCACTTCCTCAAAGGGCTCGTCAAGAAGGTGTTGAGGCGCCGCCTCGATCATCATCAGCGCGAGCGGCGCCCGGGCACGTCGAATCAGCTGAGTGGATGAGCGCGTGCCGTTTTCAGGTCTCTTCGATCGCTCGCAGGCTCATCTGCTTATAGGCGTCGACCAGTAGCGTGCCCTCGCCTCGCTTATGCGCGACGGCGAGCCGCATCGTTTCCTCGCCCATCTGCCAGATCAGGAACGCGAGCGCATTGACGCGCTTGCTTTCCACTCGCGGCGTCACGCGCCGGATCGCCGCTGCGAGCAGCGCGCCGCACGCTTTGCTTTCCGCAATCTCGATGCTCATCAGTTCCTTGTCCGAGCGCAGCGCCGACGAGATGTCGCGCATCACCGGCTTGTCCCGCACGATCTCATAGTACTGGTCGACAAGCGACGCGAACGCTTCGCGCAATTGCGCCTTGTTTTGCACGGCTTCGAGCGCTTCGCGCACGCAACGGCGGCTCTCGGCCGCGTATAGCTCGGCGAGCGTGCGCACGATCGCGCGCTTGTCGGGAAAATACTGATAAATCGAGCCGATCGATATCTCCGCGAGTTCGGCGATCTCGCTCATCTTCACGTGCTCGCTGCCCTTCTCCGCAATCAACTGCTGCGCGGCCTCCAGAATGCGATCGAGGCGCTCGCGGCTGCGCTGCTGCGCGGGCTGCCTGCGGGTAACGCTCGTTTCCCCCTTCTTGCGCGGCGGCTTCTCTTGCATGTCGACTCCTTTGCCGCACGATTGCGGGCTCAAAAAACTTGACAGCCAAACGTGAGTATCTATCATGTTTAAAACGTGAGCAACTCTCACGTTCTAATATCCGGAGGCAGTCATGGCCCATTTGGATTTCGATGCGGCGCCCATCCTCGTTCTTGGCGCGAACGGCAAGACAGGACGGCGCGTGGCGGAAAGACTTCGCGCGCACGGAATCGGAGTTCGCGCTTGCGCGCGCTCAACCCAGCCGCGCTTCGACTGGAACGATCGCGCGACATGGAGCACTGTGCTCGCGGGCGTGAAGCGCGTCTACGTCACCTATCAGCCCGATCTCGCGATTCCCGGCGCGCTCGATGCGGTCAGCGCATTTTTCGACACGGCGCTTGCAAACGGCGCGCAGCGGATCGTACTGCTTTCGGGACGCGGTGAAGAAGAAGCGCAAGCCGCCGAAGATGCGCTGCAACGCTCGGGCGCAATCTGGACGATCTTGCGTTGCAGCTGGTTCATGCAGAACTTCAGCGAGAGCTTCCTGCTCGACCCGATTCGCCAAGGCACGCTCGCTTTGCCGGTTGGCGATATCAAGGAACCTTTCGTCGACGCGGAAGATATCGCCGATGCCGCCGTCGCGGCACTCACACAGCCAGGCCACGAAAACAGGCTATATGAGCTGACCGGCCCTCGCGCGATCTCGTTCGCCGAAGCGCTCGCATGCATCGCACGAGCGTCGCGGCGCGACCTGCGTCTTGCGCCCGTGCCCGCACATGCATTTCGCGCGGGTCTTATCGAAGCGGGGGTATCGAAGCCGGAAACCGATCTGATACTTTATCTGTTCACGACCGTGCTCGACGGCCGCAATGAAAAGCCTTCCGATGGCGTGCGCCTAGCCTTGCATCGCGAAGCGCGCTCGTTCGAGGACTATACAACGCGAGTCGCGCAAAGCGGCGTCTGGGACGTCTGAGCGTACGAGAGGCGTCGTCGTTTCGCGATAAACTGTAAGGATGGAACAATGTCCCTACTGTGAGCGAATCCGTGACGAATGGGATTGTCACGGGCAGGAATGCCGCACCCATATTGCCCGCGCGCTGCGCAGACAGCGCATGGGACTGCCGATGGTGCCCAAGGTCATTCGCAATGAAATTCCGCCGGGCGCATCGACGGGCGAAGTGATCGCCCAGTTATCGCGTCAGCGATTGCGCGCGCGCCGTGCGAACGAAGAGCGTCGCGCGCGCAAGGCCGAAGACGAGCTCGATCTATAACCTTGAAACATCGCATCAAACGCGTGCGGGCGGATCGATATTCGATCCACCGCCCGAAGCATGCGTGCCTTCCTCGCGCCATGCGCGCCGCGATTCACGCATCTTCGCGAGCGCCATGCGCGTCACCTTCAACCAGCCATACGGCCGCGGATCGGCGACCATGCTGAGCGCACGCGCATAGTCGAGGGTGAGGCCGGGCGTCCAGGCCATCGTCACCGCGCGCTTGCGCACTTGCGCGGCGACCCATAACTCCGGCGTCGCGATCATTCGAAACAGCGCGCCCCAGCCCGCGCGTGCGCCGTACAGGCGCCCTGCCGCGCCTTCCAGTGCTGCGTCCAGCGCGCGCGACACGCTGCTCGAACAATTGCGATGCGTAAGGTTATACGTCGTGTCCTCGCGATAGTTGCGCCAGAAGCTATCCAGACGAACCGGATCGTAATTGCGGATGCGCACGCGCGTCGTCGACGGACACCACGCTTTCGATTCGACCGCATAACTTTGTTGAAACATGCCGGGCACGTCGTTTTCGCGCGTGGCGCGCAAGAGCCGCGCGAAGTCATCGGGCGAGCGGTCGATCTCGACTGCCGGATAAAGGCTCACGTAGATGCCTTCGGGCGATTCGAGCGCCGCGTGTCCCGTCGAAATCACGCCATTGCCATCGACAGCCGCAATATATCGATCGACGATCGGATGCCACTGTGTTTGCGCCTTCGACGATCCCACCGGCGTCCATACATGCACGGTCAGCGCGGGTTCATCGTCGGCGGGCGGGCCGTCCCATTCGCGCGCCTGCAGCGCCGGGCGCGCGACATGGTTCGTCTCGCCGGTTCCGTTCGCCGTTTCCGCGCTGCTATCGCCCCATACGGCGGGATTGCTCGTCAGCTTGCGCACGCGCGTCGCAATCAGGATCAGATTCCAACCCGCGAAGATGAAGAATGCGCCGATGCAATAAGGCACCGTGCCTTTATAGTGCGTGGGATAAGGCTGAATCATGAAGATGCCGAGCAGCATTTCAAAGGTCGCGAAGCCGAGCGCGACCCGGTAACGCCGATAGCGCACGACAAGCGCCGAGGTCGCTTGCAGAAGACCATCGAACAGGAACGCGAGTCCGATCAGTATGGAGAGAATGAAGTGGCCGTGATGATTGCCCTCGAAGATCAGCGCCGCCGTGAGCACGAACGCGATGCCTTTCGCATAACGCAGCCTGCGCTGCCCGCCGACGCCAGCCCACGCGACTGCAAGCGTAAGCGTGCCCTCGATCAGCAGCAGCCAGCCGACGAATGCAATGGGAAAGCCGAGCGCGCCATCGAGGGCATCGACGAACACGCCGATGCCGATGATCAGAAGCAGCCAGCCCGTCACCATCAGACTACGCGAGCGATTGCGCAGGTAGTCCACGCCCAGCAGGATCATCATCAGCTTGACCATCGTGCTTGCCCTTGGTGGGTGCTTTGACATCGCCACACGCGGCGGACGGCGGCAACATCTTTCTGTCGAGCGCGAATATCTCCGACGTGTTCCGTCAAGTGGCGAACGTCGGCGTGATTTTCACGCTTCGAAATCAATCCCTCGCGCGCGCAACTCCCGCATCCCGCTCGCGAGATGCGCCCGCGCACTTTCAGCATCGCCCGCGCGCATCTGCTCATAAGTGCGCTGCGCGATCTCATGCGGCACCGGCCTGAGCGGCCGGTTCGCGCTCATCGCACGTAATTGCACTTCCGCTGCGCGCTCCAGATAGTAGAGATCGTCCCACGCTTCTGCGATGGTCGCGCCCGCGACGATCACGCCGTGATTCTTGAGAAAGAGGATGTCGGCATCGCCCATCGCGCTGGCGATGCGATCACCTTCGGCATTGTCGAGCGCGAGGCCGTTGTAGTGTTCATCGACGGCCGTGCGGCCATAGAACTTCAACGCGGTCTGTCCGAGCCATAGAAGCGGCGGGCCTTCGAGCAGACACAGCGCGGTCGCGTTCGGCATATGCGTATGGAACGCCGCCTTCACGCGAGGCATAAGCTTATGGAGGCGCGCGTGAATGAAGAATGCAGTCGCTTCGGGCTCTCCCTCGCCATCGATGACACGGCCATCGAAATCGCAGATCAGGAGTCGCGAGGCCGTAATCTCGCTGAATGCATATCCGAAGGGATTCACGAGAAACAGATCGTCATGGCCAGGCACCACGGCCGAGAAGTGATTGCAGACGCCCTCTTCATAACCACGAAGCGCCGCGAGCCGAAAACAAGCCGCAAGTTCGCGGCGCGCCTGCGCAATCTCCGGCGAGGCGAGCCGCACGGCTCCGGGCGCAATGCGTTGTCCGGCGCTGGAAAGCGTGTGTGCCATGATAGGATGCCCTTTGTCGTTTGCCTGACCGAGTTGTCGAGGATAATCCATCGAGCGGACCAAAAAGTCCGGTCAAAAAACATTCCGTACGGTCGGCATTTGGCGGCGAGTATGACGTGCTTATGTCGCGTCTCTTAGCAGAAACGCTTATTTGAACTCGGCGTTTTGGCATGGTAAAACTCTATGCCGCTCGACAATTCGAAGCGCAACCTCAACGAAATTCGTCTCAAAGGGTTTGGAAAAAAATGGCAACAGGTACGGTCAAGTGGTTCAACGATGCAAAGGGTTTTGGTTTCATCACGCCGGACGACGGCGGTGAAGACCTGTTTGCACATTTCTCCGAAATCCAATCCAAGGGTTTCAAGTCGCTGCAGGAGAACCAGAAGGTGAGCTTCGAAGTCAAGCAAGGCCCCAAGGGCAAGCAAGCTTCGACGATCCAGCCGCTGTAAGTCAAGCGCACGCGCCTCAGGCACGGAACGGCCCGAATGGGCCGTTTTGCATTGGCGAGCTCATTCAGGCAGAGCATTGATTCATCTGTCCGATAACTCGTTTCTCCACCGGCAATTCGACAAATCGGTAGAATCCATAGCTTATTTTTCGATGCCGGTTTAAGTGCGCGCGCAAATATTTCCTCTAATTCGAGTCGACTCGGCTGGCAATCGGAAAAAATGCCGGGCGCTCGTTGGGCACAAAACTAAGGCATTGCTCGTCTCACTCTGGTTTCTGAGTTGCGATGTGCACGCGCAAACGTTCGCAACCAATGCAAAAGCGGCGCGCTTCGTCACGGACGTCGTCATGAATGACTTTCATACGGCGCAGGCGGGTGGCGGTTATGTGTTCTCGTACGACAGCCACGAAACCGAGGCGTCGCTCTCGAGCAAGCTCGGCCGCTGGTTTTCCGGATCCGATCCGCAAGCCCTCGTCATGGAGGCCGCCGAAAAACAGGTTCTCTTCGGCTTCTACTGGGCAGCGAGCATGATGCCCGCAAGTTCTCCGTGCTTTCGCGATATCGCCGATCCGGCTTGCGGTCAGGATCTCTCGCAGTGGATGGCGCGTGAAATCGACGACGATCCGCGCTTCATCCGTGCTTACGAGTCCGCGCGAAAACCGCTCGGCCTGCCGCCACTCGAGCGCAACGCGCACTGAACGCCGAACGCACGCGGCGCTCGCGATGAGCCCCGCATCGGAAACACGGCGTGCACTCATGCGCAACGACTGTCGAAGCCTCGGGCGCGTCGGCCGCCTCGTCCTCGCGCGAATCGCGCAACAGCATGATCTTCGCCGCGACGCTCGCGAGCAGCGAAAGCGCACCTAAAGTTTCGAGCAAGGCGGGAATCATGACGGTCTCCCTGAACGTCGACGCGCGCGTCATCGATGCTGAAGCATCGGCCCATACGTCTTTACGAAAAATGCGATCGTGATGCCGGCGCTGACGAGCAAGGTGCCTGCGCGTATCCACTGTGGCGGCGCGCGCCGGCCGACTTGCGCCCCGCCATAGCCACCTGCGATCGCCGCGACGAGCATCGCGATCGTTTCTGGCCAGCGCACCGCCTGCGCCGCTGCGAACGTCAAAACCGCGACCGAGTTGGCCGCGCTCACGAGCAGCGTGCGCGGCGCGTTCAGGCTCTTGAGGTCGCGCGCATCCAGCAGGCCCCAGACGGCCATCATCATGATGCCCACCGCGCCGCCGAAGTAACCGCCATACACCCCGAGCGCGAACTGGATCGACAGGACCGCGCCGGCGCCGATATGCCAGCGCCGCCGCAGCACTTCCCCCAGCTTTCGGCCGAACGCGAGCGTGAAACTCGCGCACAGCAGCAGCCACGGCAGCACGAAGGAAAACGTTTTCGACGACGTGGAAAGCAAGAGCGCGGCCCCGACAAACCCGCCGATCAGCGTGGTGAGCAGCATCTTGCGGATCGATACCGAGCCGACCGGACCGAGCCCGTCGCGATACGCCCACGCACTCACCACGCCGCCGGGAAACAGCGCGACGGTGCTCGAAGCGTTCGCCTGAACCGGTGGCAAGCCGGCGGCGATCATCGCGGGCAGGCTCACGAACGAGCCGCCGCCCGCCAGCGCGTTCATCGCGCCCGCGAGAAAACCGGCGCCGATCACGAGAATAAGGGGTTCCATGCGACAGATGCTAACGACGCCGCCCGCCGCTTACAATCTGGCATTTCCAATGTGAGGCTTCGGCAAAACCGAATGCGCCGCCATGCGTTTCGATCTCACCGACATGCGGCTTTTCCTGACCGTGATCGAGCGCGGCAGCATCACGGCGGGCGCGCAGGCGATGCATCTGGCGCTGGCGTCGGCGAGCGAGCGCATCGCGGGAATGGAAGCCGCGCTCGGCGCGCCGCTGCTCGAGCGCAACCGCCGCGGCGTGCAGGCCACCGCCGCCGGCGACGCGTTCGTGCGCCACGCGCGCGCGATACTCGGCCAGGTCGAGCAGATGCGCGGCGAACTGCGTTCGTTCGCGACCGGCCTCAAAGGCCGCGTCCGGCTGATGTCGAACACGGCCGCGCTTGCCGCCTTCCTGCCGCCGCGGCTCACGCGGTTTCTCGCGAATTATCCGGATCTTTCGATCGATCTCGACGAGCGCCCGAGCGTCGATATCGTGCAGGCGATCGCCGAAGGTCGCGCCGATCTGGGCGTCGTCTCCGATACGGCGGATCTCGGACGGCTTCAAACGCATCTGCTCGCGCAGGATCAACTGGTGGTCGTCGCGAACCGTGCGCATCGGATCGCGGAACAAGGCGCGGTGGCGTTCGCGGATATCGTGGGCGAGGCGTTCGTCGGGTTATCGGATGCCGCGCTCGAAATGCATCTGGCCGAGCGGGCGTCGCGGCTCGGCAGGCAGATTGGCTATCGAATCCGCATGCGCAGCATAGACAATGTCGGCACGCTCGTCGAAGCGGGCATAGGACTGGTTATTTTGTCGGAGGCGTCGGCGCGCATGCTGGAGCGGCCGGAACTTTCGATCCTGCCGCTCTCCGAGCCGTGGGCGACGCGCCGGCTGCATCTGTGCGCACGCGATTTCGACGCCCTCACGCCGCACGCGCGCCTGCTCTCTCACGCCCTGCTGGAAGGCGTGAGCGCCGCCTAGAACGGCCGCCCGACGATGAGGGGATCGACCGCGCCGATGGCTTTCAAGTCGCTATTCGCATACGGCAGCTTGTGCAACACGTAGCGCAAGGCGTTGAGCCGCGCGCGCTTCTTGCAATCGGAGCGCACGACGGTCCAGGGTGTGTCGGCGCTGTCGGTATGCGCGAACATCGCTTCCTTGGCTTCGGTGTACGCGTCCCACTTGTCGAGCGACGCAAGATCGACCGGACTCAGCTTCCACTGCTTGAGCGGATGAATCTCGCGCTCCTTGAAGCGGCGGCGTTGTTCGGCGCGGCTCACCGAAAACCATAGCTTGATGACATGCGTGCCGCTTTGCGACAGATGCCGCTCGAACGCGGGCACCTGCTGCATGAACTGCTCGTATTCGCCTCGTGTACAAAAGCCCATCACGCGCTCCACGCCCGCACGGTTGTACCAGGAGCGATCGAAGAGAACGATTTCGCCCGCGGTGGGGAAATGTTCGACGTAGCGCTGGAAATACCACTGGCCGCGCTCGCGCTCCGTCGGCTTTTCCAGTGCGACCACGCGCGCGCCGCGCGGATTGAGATGCTCCATGAAACGCTTGATGGTGCCGCCCTTGCCCGCCGCGTCCCGGCCCTCGAAAAGAATCACGACACGCTGGCCGGTGTCCCTCACCCACGCCTGCAACTTCAGCAACTCGACCTGAAGACGGTATTTTTGCTTCTCGTACGCGCGCCGCGACATCAGGTGCCGATACGGATAGCCGCCTTCGCGCCACGCCGGCGACAACTCGTCGTCGGGATCGGGCGTGCCGCTGACCGATCGCAGCACGGTCTCGACATCGAAGAGATGGGCGCGCAGCGTGGCGATTTCGTCCGGCGACATGCCGCCGCTCAGCGTTCTAACGGTGTCGACGAGCGATTCCGTGCCTTCCTGCCCCCGCGCGATGAGCGTCTTCAGTATGTCTTCGATGCTGTTCGTCAGCAGGCCGTGCGCCGCCTCGACCGCGCGGCCCGTTTCTTCGCGTTCGATGCCGTCTGTCGCCGTTCGAACTGCGAGGTCGCCATCCTTCGATTCGGTCGTCTCACCCGGCAATATCAACTTCATCCATTCCCCTTCGTTGTTGCTCTGGTGTCTCTGTCTCTGCGTTCGTCTCTTCGTCAGGCGGCTTCGTGCGCCTTTCTCAATACCGCATACAACTTGTCCTTCAACATCAGCTTTTCCTTCTTGAGCGATTCGATGGCAAACGAGTCGGCGGGCGTCACGCCCGTCTCCATATTGCTGATCTGGTGATCGAGATCGTTATGGCGCTCGAACAGACGCGAAAAATGGCCGTCTTCGGTCTTCAGGCGTGAGATCAGGTCGCGGTATTCTGGAAACATGCGGTGGGTCCTCCGGTGCGTTTAGTTGGTACATCGAAATACATGTTACCGGCCGACGCGACCCTTTTGTTAGACAAATATCAAAGTCAGGTGAGGCAGTACGCCGCAGATCGCATGAGAGCACCTAGGCAAAACCCTTCTCCACGCGGGCATCGTCCTTGCACACAATAGAGCTGTCGGCTGCGCATCCGCGCGGCGGGCACGAACCAGGAGGCCGTCATGAAGAAAAATCGCAATCGCGCGCAGCTTCGCGCCACGCATATTGCGTTGATCGCCGGCGCAGCCGGACTCTGCTTCGCCACGGCAGCCAGCGCGGACAGCCAGGCGGCGAAAAAGCTCGGGCAAATGGGCGTCATCAATCAGACGCTTCAGCCAAAACCGCTGCAGCCGAACGCCGCTGCGGCCAACAACTATTCCAACACGCCCAACGCACCTGCGCAGAACCCAAGCTATAACGTCAGCCCGAACTACAACGCCGCCCCGACCTACAACACGAACGCGATCAACGCGGCAAATGCCGCCAACGCCGCGAATGCCGCGCGCGTCAACGCAATCCCCGGAGCGCCGCCGCCGAAGAAGTAACGCCGGTCCGAGCCTTCCAGCCGCCGCCGCTCGAAACAGCGGCCGGCGGCGCTTTCGTTACAGACTTTTCCACTGATTCACCGCGTGCGCGCGCACATTCGCGCACGTCCGATCTTTTATACTCGGATCGAGGTACCGCGCTCAAACGCACACTCTTGGGTCCATGAAAAAGATCAAGCCCGGTCTCGTGCTCGAACTCGCCGCGAATGTGCTGCTTCCGTGGGTCGCGTATCGGCTGGCGTTGCCTCATTGGGGCGATGTCGGCGCGCTCTACGCGTCGGCCGCGCCGCCGCTCGTGTGGAGCGTCGCCGAGTTCGCGCGCTCGCGGCGTGTCGATGCGCTTTCCGCGCTCGTGCTGTTCGGCATCGCGCTTTCCATCGTGATGCTGGCGATGGGCGGCAGCCCGCGCATCCTGCTCGTGCGCGAATCGCTCGCGGCGGGCGCGACGGGCATCGTATTTCTGATTTCGCTATTTTTCGAACGCCCGCTCATCTTCTATCTCGCGCGCGCAACGGTCACGCGCGAGCAGGAGAACGGCGCCGAGCGCTTCGAGGCCTACTGGGGCGAAAGCGCGATGCTGCGCGCATCGTTGCGCCTCATGACGTTCGTGTGGGGCGTCGGGCTGTCGCTCGAAACGATGCTGCGCTTCTGGTTCGCGTGGACGTGGCCGGTGGAGCGCTATCTCGTCGTGTCGCCGGTCGTGAGCTACGTGATCTACGGCGGCTTGCTCGCGTGGACGTTCTGGTTTCGCGCGCGGCTCATCGAGCGTCAGGGCGAAAGCGCGCCGTCGCGCGACGGCCTACTCGGATAAGCACGCAGCGCGCGCGTCGCACTGGGCGATATGACGCGCGATCGCGGCATTCACCGTCTGCGCGTGCGTGAGCGGCCCCATGTGCCCCGCATCCGGCACGACGATCAACTGCGCCGCCGGCATCAGCTCCGGTAAAGTTTCGGCGATCAGGCGCGTCGGCGCGGGCGCGTGCTCGCCGCGCATCACGAGCGTGGGAATGCGCAGCTTCGCGTAAGCGCTCATCGGCGTCGGCTCGTGAATCAGCGCGCGAAAATCGAGCGGCGCTTTGGGCACCCAGCGCGTGAGCATCGCCTGCACGGAAGGCCGCAGCGCAGACCACGCACCTTGCCCGCTCCAGTAATCGACGAACGAGCTCGCCGCGCCGCGCAGGTCGCCCGCGACGACCCCCTCCGCCGTGCGCGCCGCGATCGCGAGAATCTCGGCGAATTCCGCGGCGCCGCGCGTGCCCATGCGCTCGAGCAGATGAAACGCCGACGGCTCGTAAAGCGTGATGCTCGCGATGCCATGCGGCCGTTCGAGCGCCGCGCGCAACGCGACGCCGCCGCCATACGAATGCCCGACGAGATGCACCTTGCCGCGCTGACGATCCATGATTTCGACCGTGCGCGCCGCCTCGTCCGCGAGCGTGAACGCGTGCTCGCCGCTCCACGGGCCGACGCTGTCGCAACCGTAATGCTCCGGCGCGATCAGCGTATAGCGCGTCTTCGGCGTCGCGAGCACATCGAGCGCATCGAGCGTTTCGCCGAGCGAACGCCATTGATTCGCGCCCGCGCCCGAGCAATGCAGCGCGATGACAGGCGCGTCGGCGTATTCGTCGTTCAGGGTGATCATCTTCCGTTCTCGCTTCGTTGAGAATCAGGCATCGGTTTCGCACTCGCGCATGCGGCGCTCGAGCTCGCCGAGATCGACGGACGATGCGAGATATGTATCGCGACGGCCATGCTCCGCGCGGTCCAGCAGCGTCTTGGTCCGGTCCTTCAGGATCGGCAACACGAGGTCTCTCGCGATATTGATTAGGTATCCCAACATGATTCGCTCCTTCTGCACCAACGGGTCGTTCCATGACATGCCGGCTGAGCGATCGTGCAACGCGGATCATTCGGGGTTCGCTGAGGCGGCGGGTGTCGGCATCTGACGCAGCCACCGTGCCAGTTCATCGAAACCCTTATGCGGCAAGGCGAGGCGCGAATTCAGCCGCGCGCCGGGCGACAGGTCTGTCGGGCACGAACCAACGCTTTCACTCCTGAAAGATGGGGCGATGCAAACACGCGCGCGCGTCGCCGAAGGCGAATCCATGCTCTCTCTTAACGCCGGACACCGCGAAAATATTTCCCGTCTCGCGGGCTCAAGCTTTCGCGCTTGCGCGCCGTAAACGGGTCTGATGGCCCTCGCCTGCCCGTCGAACGACCCTCTCCGAAGGGCACGATAAGATACGGCAGCGTTCGATCCCGCAGCTTGCAACCGCTCTTTCGGAGACCACGGCGTGCTCAGTCGCCATTCGCTCACCTTCAGGATGACGGCGTTCATCGTCGCCGTCTGCGTGCTTCTGATCGGCACCGACGTATGGCGCAGCCTCGCCGCGCGCCGCGCGCAGCTCGACGAAATGACGACGGCGACGTACAACCTCGCGCGCGCGATGGCGCAGCACGCGAACGACACGTTCAAGGAGGCCGACACGACGCTCATCGGCATGCTGGAGCGCGTCGAAGAAGACGGCATGTCGCCGGAATCGCTCGCGCGCATTCATCGCTCGATGGTGTCACGCGTCCGGCAATTGCCGCAGTTGAACGGCCTCTTCATCTACGATAAAAACGGCGCGTGGGTCGTCAATTCGCAGTCGAAACTCGACTCGCGCTTCAATAACTCCGACCGCGAGTATTTCGAATATCACCGCACGCATACCGATCAGGGCACGCACATCGGACCGCCGGTGCAGAGCCGCTCGACGGGCAAATGGATCGTGCCGGTGTCGCGCCGCATCGACGCGCCCGACGGCAGCTTCGCGGGCGTCGCGCTCGCGACCATCGACGTCGACTTCTTCTCGCGCTTCTACGACAGCCTCGATCTCGGGCAGTCGGGCGCGGCGGTGCTCGTGCTGAACTCGGGCGTGATGGTCGTGCGCCGCCCGTTCGAAGACCGCTTTGTCGGCAAGAACGTGATCGACACGGCGCTTTACCGCACGCATCTCGAACAGCGCAGCGCGGGCGTGTTCACGACAAGCTCGTCGCAGGACGGTGTCACACGACTCAACAGCCTGCGCGAACTGCAGGACTATCCGCTCTTCGTCGCTGCGGCGCTCGCACGCGATGAAATCCTCGCGCCGTGGTGGCGCGATACGCTCTGGCACGCCTGCGTCACGGCCATGCTCGCGTTCGTGCTGGCGATGTTCGGCTCGACGCTCGTGCGCCAGATCAACGCACGCAACCAGATCGAGCAGGAACTGGAGCGCAGCCTCGCAACGACGCAAACCGTGCTCGACACCGCCATCAGTCCGATCATCACCGTGGACGAGCGCGGCGCGATCCGCTCGTTCAACTCGGCGGGAGAGAAAGTGTTCGGCTACCAGGCGAGCGAAGTCATCGGCCAGAATCTGCGGATGCTGGTGCCGCCGCCGTTTCTGGATTCGTATAACGAATACATCATGCAGTTCAAGGGACCGACGGGGATTGCGACCGCCGACTGCGAGCTTGCGGGGCAGCGTAAGGATGGCACGTCTTTTCCCGCGCAAGTCACGACCGGCGCGATGCGTCTGGATGGCGCTTTGCATTTTGTATCTGTCATTACGGATATCTCGCGGCAAAGAAAAGAGCGCAGCGAACTTGCGCATGCGCGCGACCAGTTGCTGCTCGCCGCGGACATCGCCGAACTGGGCATCTGGTCGTGGGATCTCGCGACGGGCAAGCTGCACTGGAACGCGCGCATGTTCGAGATCTATCAGTACCCGCCCGCGCTGCTCGACAACGGCCTGCATTTCGAGCACTGGCGCCTGCGCATTCATCCCGACGATCACGACGGCATCATGGCGCGCCTGCGCGCCGCGGCTGCGGGCGAAACCGAAGAACTACCGCCGTTTCGTATCGTCCTGCCAGACGGCACGACGCGGCGCATCCAGAGCGGCCAGCGCACGCAGCGCAACGCGCAGGGCACGCCCGTCGCGATGACCGGCGTGAATTACGACATCACCGACGAGTACGAGCTCGAATACCATCTGCGCAACGCGAAAGAGCAGGCGGACGCGGCGAGCGCGGCGAAGTCGTCGTTTCTCGCGAACATGAGCCACGAAATCCGCACGCCGATGAACGCCGTGCTCGGCATGCTGCATCTCGTGCAACTGACATCGCTCGACGACCGCCAGCAGGACTACGTGAGCAAGGCCGAAACCGCCGCGAAGTCTCTGCTGAACCTGCTCAACGACATCCTCGATTATTCGAAGATCGAAGCAGGCAAGCTCGAACTCGACGGCCATCCTTTCGAGCCTGAAAAGATGATGGAGGAGCTCGGCATCGTGCTCTCGGGCAATCAGGGCGCGAAAGACGTCGAAGTGCTCTTCGATCTCGATCCTTCCCTGCCCGCCGTGCTGGTCGGCGATGGCTTTCGCCTTCAGCAGGTGCTCATCAACCTCGCGGGCAACGCGCTCAAATTCACGGCGGCCGGGCAGATCGTCGTGAGCGTGCACCGGCTCGACACGCCGAGCGATGCAGCGGGCGAAGCGGTGCGCGTGCGCATCGCGGTGAGCGACAGCGGCATCGGCATCGGCGAGGCACAGATCGAGCGCATCTTCGAGGGCTTCACGCAAGCCGAGGCATCGACCTCGCGGCGCTATGGCGGCTCCGGCCTCGGACTCGTGATCAGCAAGCGGCTCGTCGCGATGATGGGTGGCCAGCTCGAAGTCGAGAGCCGCCTGGGCGAAGGAAGCCGCTTCTGGTTCGACATCACGCTCGGCGTGGACGCAGGCCACGCGCCGGTGCATGACCAGGGCGCGTTCTTCGATCATGACGCGCGCATTCTCATCGCCGACGACAACGCGATCGCGGGCGAAATCCTGTCGCGCACGGTGCGCTCGCTCGGCTGGCACGCGGATATCGTCACGAGCGGGACCGCGGCGGTCGCGCGCATCGCCGACGCTGCACGAAGCGATGTGCCCTACGACATCGCCCTGCTCGACTGGCGCATGCCTGGCCTCGACGGGTTGAACGCCGCGAAGCAGGTCGTCGCGATGAACGGACGCGTCGCGCCGCCGCTCGTGCTGCTCGTCACGGCATTCGGTCGCGAAGTGTTGAGAGAGTCGCAGAAAAACGGCGCCGCGCCCTTCGCCGGATTCCTGACGAAGCCCGTGACGCCGAAGCAGCTCGCTGCGGCGATCCGCGCCGCGTTGCCTGCCGCTATCAACCACGCCGCTCATCGGGCGCAGCCGCCCGTAGCCAAAGCGCGCCGCCTCGAAGGCCTCGCGCTGCTCGTCGTCGAGGACAACGCGCTCAACCGGCAGGTCGCTGAAGGCGTGCTGCGTGCGGAAGGCGCGAACGTGACGCTCGCTGAAAGCGGACGCGAGGGCGTGGATCGGGTCATCGCCGCCAATAGCCTGTTCGATGCGGTGCTGATGGACGTGCAGATGCCCGATCTCGACGGCCTCGAAGCCACGCGCCTCATTCGCGCGGATGGCCGTTTCGCCGCGCTGCCGATCGTCGCGATGACGGCCAATGCGTCAGGCGCGGATCGCGACGCGTGTCTGCGGGCCGGCATGAACGATCATGTCGGCAAGCCGATCGACGTCGAATGTCTCGTTGCCGCATTGCGCATGCAGGTGGAACGCGCGCCGATCGAAGCGCAAACAACAGATGCGGACATGGCGTCGATCATCGAGCCACGCGATTCGATCGTCGCGCGTTTCGGTGGCAATACCGATCTGATTCGAAGCGCGGCCAGCGGCTTCGGCGCGCAAGGCCGCAAGCACATGAATCGCCTCGCTGAAACACTCGCGGCGCAGGACGCGCAAGGCGCCGCTTCGGCGCTGCACGCAATCAAGGGCAGCGCGGGCACGGTCGGCGCGGCGGCGCTCGCGCATCTCGCGAGCGCACTCGAACGCAAGCTGCTCGATAACGGCGATGACGCGCATGCGCTCGATGACACGCGCGCGCAATTGGCGCGCATGGAACAGTTGCTTGCATCGAGCGCTGATCAGCTCATCAATGCATTCGGAACGCCACACACCTCTGCGAATGCGGATACGAGCGCGCCACCGCTTCGAAACGAAGACTGGCGCGCACGTCTTGCCGCGATCGTCGAGTTGCTCGATGCGTCGAACCTGCAGGCAATCGCGCTATCCGAGAGCCTTTCGCCGCACGCGCCGAATGGATATCGCGAGGACTTCCAGCATTTCCTCGCACGCGTGCGTGCGCTCGATTTCGCGCGCGCTTCGAAGATCGCGCGCGACATGCTCGAGCAGGCCTGAAAAGAAGTTACACCGGAAACGGATGAACGTTGTCCCCGCCCGACGATTCCAGCCACGCGCGCAGTTCCTCTCGCGCCTTGCGCGCGGAATCGAGTGCGCCCTGCACACGCGCCTCCAGCACGACGGATTTCGCCGGTTTCGCGATGACATCGGCCGCGCCGGCGTCGAGCGTGCACTGCTCGGTTGCGGCATCGCGCGCGTCGGCGAGCACGACGATGGGTACATGACCATACTGCGCCAGCAATGAACGCACGGCCTCGCACGGGTCATTGCAGCAGGCGGTGTCCAGCACGATAGCGTCCGGCTGTTTGCGTTCGGCGACACGCAGCGCGGCTTCGCAATCTGTCACCACGTCGACCGCGCCGATCGCTTCGAGCGCCTGACGGTGCGCCTGCGCGGTATCGCTCGCGAGGATGCCGAGCACGCGCACGCCGGTAGGTTTGGACACAGGCTTCGCGCCTTCGCGGTGCAAGCGCGCGTGCGCTTCCATCACACGACGCCGCAAACGAAGCTGTGCGCGCACGCGCGCCTGCAGGCGTGGCGCGACGAGCGGCTTGATGACATAGTCGGCCGCTCCCATGCGAAACGCATCGACTTCGAGCGCGGGCGCGTCGTGACTCGTGACGAAGATCACCGGTACGCGCGCGAGCTTTGCATCCTTCTTGAGGATCTCGCAGACATCGAAGCCCGTCATAGTGGGCAAGTTGGCATCGAGAAGAATGAGATCCGGCGTTGCTTCACGGGCCAGCGCGAGCGCAGCCTCGCCGGTGGTGGCAAAACGCTGGTCGGGAAATTCCGCCAGCATTTCGCCAAGGATGCGGATCGTGGCCGGATCGTCGTCGACGAGAAGCAAACGCGGCTGATACGTTGAAGTGGAGTTCTCTGTCTTAACCATGTTCGAACGGGTATTCATCAGACGATGACGCAGCCACAGACTTTACGCCTGCCGCGCGTGCGTCGCAATTCAGTAATCACAGTATTTATTATCTGATATTTCAGCGCTTCCAAATTAATTCATCGCTAGATTTCTCTGCTAGAGCGCACGTATTCATAAGTGGATAGGTAATTCATTCCGACACTTCGGCCACCGCTCGCCCAGTCAGCATAACCCGCCGCAGATAAAGCACGGATGTTCAACGCAATTCTGCACGATCGTCTCGCAAAAAATGCTATGACGTTTTTAATCAATTCCGCCGATCAATGTAAACATTCAAAATCGGCTTATCGTTTGCGAGCCTTTCAGCACTGACAGAACCGGGCGCATACTTGGCGCTACATCTAAAAAAGCCGGGAAAAGAGCCATGTACGGGGAAGCCAGGACACTCTATTTCGCTGGGCGGGCGGTTTCCGAGGATCTGTCCGAGCGCTTGCATGCGCGCGGGTGGACTATCGAGCGTATCGATCCGACCAAGCCACTCAAATCCGCCAGGCATGGCAAGCGTGCAGCCGCGGGCATCGTCGATCTGACGAGCCGGGGCTTTGCAAAAGAGGCGGCCACGCTCACCGGAATGCTCGCAAGCTATCAGATTGGCTGGGTCGCGGCGGTCGATGCCGAGCATGTCGACAGCCCTGATATTTGCCGTCTTATCCGCGACTTCTGTTTCGATTATGTGACGGTGCCCGCTTCCGCGGACCGACTCGTCGATGCGGTCGGGCACGCATACGGCATGGTGTCGTTGCACGATGCCGCCAGCAACGACCCGCGCAAGGACGACTGCAAGGAAGGCGGCATGGTCGGCTCCTGCGATGCGATGCAGGCGCTGTATCGCTCGATCCGCAAAGTCGCGATGACCGATGCACCCGTGTTCATTTCGGGCGAATCGGGCACGGGCAAGGAACTCACCGCGGTGGCGATCCATGAGCGTTCGGTGCGGCGCGATCATCCGTTCGTCGCCATCAACTGCGGGGCGATTCCCGCGCATCTGCTGCAATCGGAACTCTTCGGTTATGAGCGCGGCGCGTTCACCGGCGCGAATCAGCGCAAGATCGGCCGCGTGGAAGCAGCCGACGGCGGCACGCTCTTTCTCGATGAGATCGGCGACTTGCCGCTCGAAAGCCAGGCGAGCCTTCTGCGCTTCTTGCAGGAGCGCAAGATCGAACGCCTCGGCGGACAAGGCTCGACGCCTGTCGATGTGCGCATCATCTCGGCGACTCACGTCGACATGCAAACGGCGATGCTCGAAGGACGCTTCCGCGCGGACTTGTACCATCGCCTGTGCGTATTGCAGATCGACGAGCCGCCGCTGCGCGTGCGCGGCAAGGATATCGAACTGCTTGCGAATCACATGCTCGAACGCTTCAGAAAGGATGCAAGCCGGCGGCTGCGCGGCTTCGCGCCTTGCGCTATCGCGGCGATTCATAACTATGGCTGGCCCGGCAATGTGCGCGAGCTGATCAATCGCGTGCGCCGCGCCATCGTGATGTCGGAAGCGCGGCAGATTCTCGCAAGCGATCTCGAACTCGGCGAATATGCCGAAGCTGCGCCGATGACGCTCGCACAAGCGCGTGAAGCGGCCGAGCGGCAGGCGATCGAAGTCGCGCTGCTGCGCCATCGCGGACGCCTCGGTGAAGCGGCGGAAGAGCTGGGTGTGTCGCGCGTCACGCTGTATCGCATGCTGACGGCGTATGGTTTGCGAGCGAAAACGGACAGGCCGCTGGAGGCGTCGGGCGCTTAGCGTGTCGTTGCGTGCCGCGTGAATCATGATTCGCTTAAAAGCGCGGCGAGGAACCTTCATTCGCGTTCGTCACTCCAACCACCGCATCGTAATCGATGCATCGTGAAAGCCTGAAGCGGCATTCGCGCTTCTCGCGCCATTAGCCCCGTCATGCGTTTCCTCTCGTAGCCCGCTGGCGTATTCTCGCGCCGCCAGACCGCGCGCTACGCAGTCTTGTCTCATTCATATGCGGCTCGCCGGGCTTTTATCGGTGCGCCCATATCAGCGCTTTTGCGCCATGCCATAGCTCGACTCGCTCATCGAAGATGTCGCGTGCTGCGTTCTGGCGTGCCTAGCGAGTAACGTCGGGTTGTCAGTCATGGTCTCGCACAACAACACTTCCCTCGTTCGTCGATTCTCGAACTACGCAGTGCCTACCGTGCTCGCCGCATGGGTCTACTGCATGCATTCCGTCATCAGCGGCATATTCATTGGACGCCATGTCGGCGCCGATGCACTCGCCGCATTGAATCTGCTCGTCCCGTTGCTTTACCTGCCCTATGCGTTCAGCGTGATGATCGGTGTCGGCGGATCGACGCTCGTCTCGCGCCTGCTCGGCGAGCGGCGTGAGCGCGACGCCGCGGAAGCATTCACGCAGGCGCTATGGCTGCTCGTTCTGTGTGGCGTGGCGTTCACGCTTGCGATCCATTTTTATGCCGACACCTTCGTGCATTGGACCGGCGCCCGCGGCGAACTCGCATTGCTCGCGAAGACTTTCCTGCATGCTTATGCGCCGTTCGTCCTGTTTCCTACTGCATGCTATGCGCTCGAGCTCTTCTTGCGCATCGAAGGCGCGGCGAAGTTCGGGCTCGCGTGCCTGATCGCGGGCGGTATCGCCGATGTCGCGCTGACATGGTGGATGGTGAGCCACATGCAATGGGGCATGCGCGGCGCGGCCATCGCATCGGGCATCAGTCAGGCGCTCCCGTGCATGCCGATGCTGGCATATCACTTCGTCAAGGCGCAACGCGTTCGTCCCGTTGCGCGCGCATTTGCGCGGCTCGATCACGCGTGGCGGATGGCCTATAACGGCGTATCGGAGTTTCTGGGCGAGATCGCACCGAGCGTCACGCTCTTCGCCTTCAATCACGCGGTGCTGCGCTGGCTCGGCGATACGGGACTCGTCGCGTTCGCCGTCGTCGAATACATGACGATGATCGCATCCGTCACGATGGTCGCACTCGTGCAAAGCATGCAGCCGATCGTGAGCTTCGAGCGTGGCGCGCGCAATGAGCACGCGGTGACGCGCGCATTTTCCATCGGCATGACCGTGACGGCCGGCTTCGCGCTTGCTGCTGCCCTCGCCATTCTCACGCTCGCGCAACCCCTCGGCACGCTATTCCTCCCCGATAGTCCCGCAGCCCAGGCGTTGCTGCGTGACGCATTGCCGTGGTGCGCGCTGGCGTTCCTGCCCGCCGCGGTCAATGTCGCGATCAGCGGATATCTCACCGCCATCGAAGCGCCCCTTGCATCGATGATCGTCGCACTGCTGCGCAGTTGGCTATTGCTGTTGATGATGCTGTGGCTTCTCACCGAATGGCTCGGGCCACGCGGCATCTGGATGACCGTCGCCGTAACGGAAGTGGCGACGCTCGTTGCGAGCATCGTGTTGTATCGCACGCGAGGCCGGCGTGCGCATCTGTCCTTCCCTGCGACGCCGAACGCCACTTGACGCTATGCGTCGCGCGTCAGATGAAAACGACGATCGACCGATGCAAGCAGGCGTGCCGACAGGCGCGTCGCGCGTCCCTGAATCAGCCGGTCGGATACGCGTGACAGTCCATAAGAGACGGTGAGCACGGCGATCAGCGTCGCGCCGAACAGCGCCAGCGACGTTTCTCCATTCTTCTCGCCGAATGCGCGATCGAAGAAATGAAACGTCGCGTAGACGCAGATGAAGTGCCAAAGATAAATGCCATAGCTTTCGCGGCCGAGCGCGGCGGCGCAGCGGCGGATGAACGTGTTGAGCGGCGCTATTCGCGCATCGTCGCGATGCTTGCGGGCATGCCGCGAACAGACGAACAACAGAAACGCGACGGCGCTGCAAGCGGCGAACACAGGCGCGAGCGCATGCGCCTTGTCGAGCCATACGCCGAGTGCGCCTGTCATGAGCGCGAAGCCCAAAGCGAGCGAAAAATACAGCAACGATACGCGCTTCGTCACCGATGCGCCCAGCAAATGCGAACGGAATGCATACCACGCCCACATGCCGACGATGAAGCATGGCCCTTGCACAGGCGGCCAGAAATAGCTGAAGCTGTTGTTGGCGACGTTGCATTCGAGCGTGCCGTTGCAATCGCTCATCGACATGACGGCGAACGACATGCCGAGCAGCACGACGGTCGCCAGCAGCAGACGCACGCGGTTCATCGCCAGAAAGAACAGCAGCGGCGCAATCATGTAAAAGAGCATTTCCACGCCGATCGACCATCCTCCCGGCACAACGTTATTGATCGCCGTCGGCGAAAGCGCGTGGAGGAAGACCATGTTGAGCAGGATGTCCATCGGTCCGTGCGCACCGAGAACCCAGGCGCGCTCGACGCCCGAGCGCATAGCGCCGAAACTGATGAGGCCATAGATCGCAATCGCCGCGTAATACATCGGCGCTATGCGAAAAAAGCGTTTGATATAGAAGCGCAACGTGACATGACGGGCATCCGCGCAGCGCGCATGATCCATTTCCAGTGTCATGAAGATCGTGATCGCGCTGATCACGAAGAACAACTGCACGCCATATTGGCCCATGCGCGCCGCGAGCGTCACGGCGCCCGGCAGATTGGGAAACTGAAACGACAGGTGTACTGCGACCACCCCGACGATCGCGAGCGCCCGGCCTGCGTCGAGCGCGGCAACACGTCCTCTTTCCATCGAAACTCTCCTCGCGGTTGATGCCGACCTTCAAAGGCCGCGAGGCTCGTGGACAAGCGTGCTTTGCGCGAAGTTCCGTCAGACCGGCGTTATCGCGGCAACTCTTACATCAGGAAACGTATGGATACATTTACGCCGGTGCGTCCTGCCGCAGAAAGCGCAGAATGCGGCTCGCCACCGTGCGCGGCTGCTCCTGCTGCACCCAATGCCCCGCCCCTTCGATCAGATGCGTCGCGCGAAAGTCGGTACAGGTCAGCGCGCGCATCGCTTCGAAATCGCCGGGACGCTGGTAATAGCCCCAATCGCTCGCACCCGCGATGAAGCACGACGGCACGTCGATCGTGCGGCCCGACCAAAGGCGCAATCCATCCGCATAGCGTGGGTCGGTGCCGCAGCGATACCAGTTCAATCCGCCCTGAAATCCGGTACGCGCGTATTCGCCCGCATAGATATTCAAGTCGTGATCGGCGAGCCACGCGCATGCCGCGATCTGATCTGCATCCGGCATGTGCTCGGCGACGGTCTGCGGCATCGTGGCGTCGGCGTTCATCACGTAGTACGTCGGCAGCAACGCGAGTTGATCGGCTGTCACCGATTCGAGCGGATGCGGATGATTGCCTGCCCAGTCCGCACTCTTCACGTGATAGTACGCACGCAGGAACGCGGCGATTCCTTGCGGCGCATGCCGCATGTCGTCGTTGGCCTCCGCGCCCGAGTAATACCATTGATAGTGCTTGCGCGGCGGATCGAGCGACGCGAGCGACGCCACCGCTTCAGCCATGACGGACGGCGCCGTTTCGACCCGCGAGAGCGTTGCATCGTTTTTCGCCGTGTTGTACGGGAACGCGGGCGGCCCCGCGAACGGCGCGCTCATCATCACGACGGACGCGAATACATCGGGACGAATCAACGCGCACCACGCAGCGACGGGCGAACCGAAGTCGTGACCGATCACCGATGCAACCCTGCGATAACCCAAGGCCGACACCAGACCCAGCACGTCGCGCACGAGATTCGGGAAGGTGAATTCGTTCAGATCGGCGTCGAACAAGGCCGTGCCGCCGAGGGTGCGTCCATAACCGCGCTGATCCGGCGCAATCACATGAAAACCCGCATCCGCAAGCGGCTTCATGATCTTGCGCCAGCTAAAAGCGAGTTCGGGAAAGCCGTGCAGAAGCACGATGCAGGGCCGGCCAGGCGCATCGAATCCGGCTTCGAGCACATGCATCGAAAGGCCATTGCCATTGTCGATCATGCGCGAGCGGATGCCTTCAGGCAAAGGCAGATCGTTCAGCGGTTCGTTCATGTTTGTCTCCGATCGGGCAAGATCGTATCTTGCGATGCGTTCCTGCTTCGAGCAAGACCGCGAACCGATTCGCGTCCCGCTATGCACTCGAAATGCCCGCGTATGCGCGCATGAGCACCCGATAGCCGCACGCGATAACATTGCAGACAACGCCCCGAACACGAACTCCATTTCCGGAACCGAAGCCATGACCACTTCTTCCTCCCGCCGCCGCGCCGCCTTTCGCGAACGGGTCAACGCGCGGCGCGGCCTGCTATTGCCCGGCGCCTTCAACGCGATGAGCGCGCGCATCGTCGCCGATCTGGGTTTCGAAGCGATCTATATCACTGGCGCGGGCGTGACGAACATGTCGCTCGGCATGCCCGATCTCGGGTTCATGGGCCTTGCGGAAATCGCGGAGCATACGTCGCGCATTCGCGATGCGGTGGACCTGCCGCTCATCGTCGATGCGGATACGGGCTTCGGCAATGCGCTCAACGTGCGTCATACGGTACGCACGCTCGAGCGCGCGGGCGCCGATGCGATTCAGCTCGAAGATCAGGTGATGCCGAAGAAATGCGGCCATTTCGCGGGCAAAGCCGTGATCTCGACGAACGAAATGGTGGGCAAGATTCGCGCGGCCGTGGATGCGCGCGAAGACGATAACTTCCAGATCATCGCGCGCACCGATGCATGCGCGGTGGAAGGCTTCGATGCGGCGATCGAGCGCGCGCGCGCATTCGTCGATGCCGGTGCGGACATTCTCTTTGTCGAAGCGATCGAAACGCCGGAGCAGATCGCATCGCTGCCGAAGTTGCTCGATGCGCCGCAGCTCATCAACATCGTGATAGGCGGCAAGACGCCGGTCACGGATCAGGCGGATCTCGCGCGTCTAGGCTTCAGCCTCGTGCTGTATGCCAATGCGGCATTGCAAAGCGCCGTGCGCGGCATGCAGACGGCGCTCGGCGCTTTGAAATCGCAAGGACGGCTCGATGAAGATCCTGCCGTGGTCGCGCCGTTCGCCGAGCGTCAGCGGCTCGTCAACAAGCCGCTCTTCGACGAACTCGACCGCAAATACGCAGCCGATTGAGAACGTCTTAACGCGAGTACATTGCGTTCCAGTCGGATTGCGGCACGCGCGCCGCGCCGGACTGCGACGTGCCGTTAGCCGCGCCGCCATAAGCCGTCGCGCCATTGCGTGCAGCGAGCTTCGCCTCGGCCGCCTGGATCGCCTCGGGATAGTGCGCCTGATCGCCGTCGCCAACGTGATAACCCGCACTGGCCAGTTCAGCGAGCTCCGCACGCACCTGAGCGCGCGTGATCTGGCTTTGAGCAAACGAAGCCACGGGAATGACGAGAGCGGTCGCGACGACTGCCGCGCGGATGATCGACTTCATGATGAAACTCCAGTGTTTATGAGGTGCCTGGTTTCGAACATAGTGTTGTTCGAAGCAGTGACAGAAGTCTAAAACGCTGGTCCTTTCGGGTTAACCCCGAGCGCCGGAAAGCACCTTTCACGAAAACGCGCGGAATCGTCGCGCATTCTTCGAGCAGAAGAATTTGCTATGCTGGCCGCCGGACACCTCATGGCGCGAAGCGCCCGTCAAACACTGGAGATAAAGATGGCAAAAGGTTATTGGGTCAGCGTGTACAAGACGATCATTAAGCCCGAGCAGACCGCGGAATACGCGAAGATCGCAACGCAGGCCATTGCTGAAGGCGGCGGACGTCCTCTCGTTCGCGGCGTCGCGTCGATGACGCAGGGCGAAGGCGTCATCGAGCGCACGGTCGTGATCGAATTCGATTCGATCGACGCGGCTGTCGCCGCCTATAACAGCGCAACGTATCAGCACGCGCTGGAAGTGCTGGGCGATTCCGTGGTGCGCGACTTCCGTATCGTCGAAGGCGTCGCTTAAGGCTTTTATACCGGCCGATGTCGGCGGCGCTCGGGACTCAGGCGCCCACGGCATCGGCCAGTTCATTCATGTCGTTCGCGACGACATCCCAGTCGCTCTCGGCTTTCAGATCGACCGTCTGACCCGCACCGCGCTCATACGGACGCGCGACGAATGCCGTGCGCAAGCCGCATTTTCTTGCAGCGGCGAGATCGTCGTTATGCGCGGCGACGAGAGACACCTCTTCCGGTTTCAGCATCAACACTTCCGCGGTGCGCAGATACGCCTGAGGATCGGGCTTGTAAATCCGCGCGACTTCCGCACCGAGAATCGCATCCCAAGGCAAGCCCGCGCGTTTGGCCATATCCACCATCAGCCGGACATTACCGTTTGAAAGCGGCGCGATGATATGGCGGGCCTTCAACCTTTGCAGACCCGACACCGAATCCGGCCACGGATCGAGGCGATGCCACGCGAGATTCAATTCGTCGAGTTCTTCCGTGGCAATGCCATTCGGGTCGATGCCGAACTCAGGCAGCACATCCACGAGATTCTCGCGGTGCAGCACGTCGAGCCGCACGAAGGAGCGCTCGCCGCTGATGACCTTGCGCATCGCGGGCACATAGCGGCTGCGCCATGCATCGGCGAACGCTTCGGGCCGTGCGCCCGCCTCGCCATGTCGCCGCAGGAACGGCGCAGCCTCGCGCGCGACGCCGCCGCGCCAGTCGACCACGGTGCCGAATACGTCGAATACGAATGCCTTCACTTCAGACAAGGCCACGAGCTTTCTCCCTTTTCGATGAAACCGAAATCGTCTGATCCTAATGCACGGTACGCATTTGTTCCTCGCGCGCACGACTGATTGTCCACCGCGTGTGTACGCAACGAACCTCGAAAGGCCTAGATTACGACCCATCGGAGCCTTCGGTCCGATCCGCAACAGGCCCAACACATCATCTATCGAGGTTCATCATGAGCAACGCAAACAAAGTCGCTATTGTTACCGGGGCATCGCAAGGCATCGGCGCAGCAATCGTCAGTGCATTTCGCGCGCAAGGTTATCGCGTCGTCGCGACCGCCCGTTCGATTCAGCAGGCCGACGATCCGAATGTCATCGCCGTCGCCGGGGATATCGGTGATCGCGCCACCGCGCAGCGCGCCGTGGAAGCAGCCATCGCTAACTTCGGGCGCGTCGATACGCTCGTCAACAATGCAGGCATCTTCATCGCCAAGCCCTTCACGCAGTACACGCAGGAAGACTATGCCGCGATCCTCAACGTGAACGTGAACGGCTTCTTCCATATCACGCAACTCGCCATCGAGCAGATGGAAAAGAACAAGAGCGGGCATATCGTCAACATCACGACGAGTCTCGTGGATCATGCGGTAAGCGGCGTGCCTTCCGTGCTGGCCTCGCTGACGAAGGGCGGTTTGAATGCCGCGACGAAGTCGCTTGCGATCGAATATGCGAAGGCCGGCATTCGCGCGAATGCCGTGTCGCCCGGCATCATCAAGTCGCCGATGCACGCGCCCGAAACGCATGAAGCGCTCGGCGCCCTGCATCCGGTGGGCCATATGGGCGAAATGAGCGATATCGCCAATGCCGTGCTGTATCTCGATTCCGCGTCGTTCGTGACCGGCGAAATCCTGCACGTCGATGGCGGCCAAAGCGCGGGTCATTGATCGATTGCTTTGCCGCTTGCTGCTTGCGAACGCGCCCTTCGCGGGGCGCTTCGCAGTTTCCACTTCAAGGAGATCGCCATGCCGATCGTTACCATTCAAGTGACACGCGAAGGCAATAAACCGGGGACGAACGCCGTCACCGCCGATGAAAAAGCGCAACTCATCAAAGGCGTGAGCGAGCTGTTGCGTGATGTATTGAACAAACCGCTCGAATCCACGTTCGTCGTCATTCAGGAAGTGGAACTGGAGAACTGGGGCTGGGGCGGCTTGCCGGTGCCCGCGTATCGACGGCAAAAACAGGCGAAGGAAAGCTAGCGCAGCGCAGACCGGCAATGACATCGCCGCATGATGAAAGGCGGCGATGTCGATTGAATCGACGCTTTATTGCCCCGGCGCATAGAGATCGAGCAGTTTCAGCGTCACGCCGTTCGTCCATCCGAAGCCATCCTGCAACGGATACTCGCCGCCTCCTCCGCCGCCGGTTCCCTGGCCTTCCACGATGTACTTCTCGACGAGCTTTTGCTGCGTCTTGTAGACGTTATTCACGTCAGCAAGAAAACGCGTGCCGATCTGCTGTGCGAGGTCGCCGCGTCCATAGCGACGCAAGCCCTGCACCGCGATCCAGTGCAATGGCGCCCAGCCGTTCGGCGCGTCCCATTGCTGCGTCGTGTTGTACGTGGTCGTCGTGAGGCCGCCCGGTTTCAGCAACAACGCCTCGACGGTCTCCGCGGTCTTGTGCGCGCGCTCCGGCCACGCCGCGTTCGCAAAGAGCGGATACAGCATCGCCGCGGATGGATTGTTGCGCGGCTGCCCGAGCTTCCAGTCGTAATCGCCGTAGTAGCCGTTCTTGTTCCATAGATACCGGTTGATGCCGATGGCCCGCTTTGCCGCGTGTCCAACGAACTCGCCGACGCAACGGAAATCACGCGCCTCGCCGCAGCCGATGGCGATAGTCGTTTCGAGGTGGAACATCAGGCTGTTCAGATCGACGGGAATGATCGATGTCGTGCGTATCGTCGCGAGCGTCATGTTGTCGCCGAACCAGCGCGAGCTGAAATCCCAGCCGCTTTCGGCCGCCGCGCGCAGGTCGCGATAAACCTCGTTCGCCGGGCGGTTCGTGACCTGCTTCGCCGTGTTCACGTCTTCCAGATACGACTCGTCGCGCGGCGTATCGCGCTCGTCCCAATAACGATTGAGCACCGTCTTGTCCGGCAGCATCACGACATTGCGCACCGCGTCGCCCGGTTGCAGCGCATTCGCGCCCTGCATCCAGTAGTCGTGTTCGCGGCGCAATTGCGGCAAATACTTCTGATAGACGCGCCCGCCTTCCTTGTGCGCGGCAAGTTCGACCATGTAGGAGAAGAACGGCGGCTGCGACCGGCTCACGTAATACGTGCGATTGCCGTTTGGAATATGCCCGATGGTATCGATCAGATACGCGAAGTTATCGAGCATGTCGTCGACGAGATCTTCGCGGCCCGCTTCCTGAAGACCCAGCATCGTGAAATAGGTGTCCCAGTAGTAACCTTCTCGAAAGCGTCCGCCCGGAACGACGTACTGCTTCGGCATCGGAATCAGCGAGCTGTTGAGCGGCACGTTCGCGGTCGTCGTCAAACGGGTGAGCTCGGGCCAAAGCCAGTCGATATGCTCACGCAAGCTCTGATTCTTCGGTGGCGTGATGATCTGGTCCGTCGGCGGCGTGAAGTATTGCGCGACGAAATCCTTGAGCACGAAGCCCGGCGCCAGTTTCTGCTGTTGATAAGCCTGCACGATCTGCGCGGGATCGATCTTGGGCACCGCATCGACGAACGTCTTCTGATCGGGATATACGCCTCCCGTCTGCACGGCCACGAAGAGATCGCCGTATAACTCGCTGGGCGGAGGCGGCAGCGCATAACCCGTTTGCGCGTCGGCATAAGCCAGCGTGGTGGCGGCGCTCAACACGAGCCAGGCGCTCAGCATTCGGTGCGCCTTGAACCGGAAACGCCGCGATGCCTCATGCGCCGCGCGATGCAATGACAGTGCGATCATGCTCCCTCCTCGGAAGGGTGATTGAACCGGACTGGTCTCGCTCGGGCCGCGTTTGGTCTTTTTATTTTCAAAGCACGGCGAAGCTTCGCACGCTTGCAAGCCCGTGGCAACCCTCGAATGCGAGCGCGCGTCTGCTATTGGATAGCCAGCGCCTTGTGCGCCTCGGCCTGGAATTGCGTCGGCGTCACGCCGGTCTGCTTGCGGAAATAGCGGCTGAAATACGCGATATCGGAGAAACCGAGCCCATGCGCGATCTGCTTGACCGACATCGTCGAATAGACGAGATCGCGCTGTGCTTCGCGTACGAGATGCTCGTTGATCATCGCAAGCGGCGAGCTCGATATTTCCTCGCGGCAAATGCGTCCGAGCTGCGTAACAGTCATGCCGAGCTTGTCCGCATAGAACTCGACCGGTCGATGCTCGCGAAAATGCGCGGCCACGAGTTGCCTGAAGCGCTTGATCTGCTGCGCGCGTCTTTCCGTCGATGCAACGCTCGGCGCCGACGCACTCTCGCACATGCGCGCCACCTGCACGAAAAGTGCAATCAACAGCGACATGCCCGCCGCCATGTGGCCGCGATCCGTTGCGCGAAACTCTTTCTCCAGCAATTCGAGGATCGGCACGAACGCGCTCTCCTTCACCGACTGAGCGCTGACGCGGGACACGCCCGCACGCTGCAGAATGGGAATGAGTCCCGGCGCCGCGATCGATGCAAGCGCTTCGATTGATCTTTGCGCGACGGTCACGACGAGACCATCGACGTCCGGCGCGAAGTTGAATCCATGCACCGTTTGCGCGGGCAACATGATGACGCACGGCGGCACGATCTCGATCATGACGTTCTCGATCAGCACTTCTCCGCCGCCGCCGCGAATGTACAGAAATTGCAAGAGCGCGTCATGCCGATGCGCGTCGATATGCCAGTCGTTCGGCGCACTGCGCTCGACGATCCATTCGAAGTTGAACGCGTCATACCACGGCGGACGCGCCGATTCCCCGTACAAGTTGTAGTTAGGGATTTTCCTCATGTCGTGCATCTCCTGATGCACAAATTGTCCTGTTGTCTGCTGCCTTTGTCCAATTTTTCGTGCGCGGCCGTGAATATACTTTTTTCACGGCGAAAGGTAATTGCGCCTTCGCATCGAATGGACTCAGGAGACAAGGATGACTAATCAGGTTGCGCGGGATCACACCGCGCCGCATTGGCTCGGCCTCGAATCGAGCACCTGTGTAGTGACGGGTGCGGCGGGCGGCATCGGCCGCGCCATTGCAAAGACTTTCGCCGATGCAGGCGCACGCCTCGCGTTGCTCGATCGCGATGAAGCAGGTTGTCATGAAGCGGCCGAAGCGCTGCGTGCAAATGGCGTGGATGCAATAGCCCTTGCCTGCGATATCGCCGATGCAGCGAGCGTGAATCGCGCACGCGATCACGTCGAACGCAAATTCGGCCACGCCGACGTGCTCGTCAATAACGCGGGCCTGCTGAGAGCGGGCGGAATCGAGGATATCGGGCTCGATGCGTGGAACGCGATGCTCGCCGTCAATCTCACGGGCTATATGTTATGCGCGCAGGCATTCGGGCGCGGCATGCTCGCTCGCGGCGCGGGCAGCATCGTGCATATCGCCTCGGTCGCGGCGCATCATCCGCAAACATGGAGCGGCGCGTATAGCCCAAGCAAGGCCGGCATCGCCATGCTGTCACGGCAAATCGCCGCCGAATGGGGCGCGCGCGGCGTGCGCAGCAACACGATATGCCCCGGCATGATCCGCACGCCGCTATCAAAGGCGTTCTATGAGCAAGGCGATGTCGAAGCACGCCGCAGCGCGATGACCGCAAGCCGGCGCATCGGCGAACCGGGTGATATCGCAGAGGTCGTCGCATTCCTTGCAAGCCGTCGCGCGGCTTATGTGAACGGCGCGGAGCTTGCCGTCGACGGCGGCTTCGAATGCATGCTGATGGATCTCGTTCCGCGTCCGGGCTTCGAAGCGGCGCGCACTGCCTGAATATCGCGGGCGCGTCATGCGCCCTGCCTCAATCAAAGGACAACATCATGACTACCGTAACGCGGTCGTCCGATCTCGCTTGCGACGTGCTCGTGATCGGCTCGGGCGCTGGCGGCCTTTCCACGGCCATCACAGCGAAGAAGCAAGGGCTCGACGTCATCGTCGTCGAGAAAGAGGAATACTTCGGCGGCACGACCGCGTTCTCGGGCGGCGTGCTGTGGATACCCGGCAACCGCCATGCGAAGGATGCGGGCATCCACGACACGCGCGATGCGGCCGTGCGCTATCTGCGCGGCGAAACAGGCGCGATGTACGACGAGGCCGCCGTCGATGCATTCCTGGACAACGGTCCGCGCATGATCGATTTCTTCGAGCGCGAGACTTCGGTGAAGTTCTTGCCGACGCTCTATCCCGACTATCATCCCGATGCACCCGGCGGTGTCGACGTGGGCCGCTCCGTCGTCGCGAAGCCTTTCGATGCGCGCGCGCTGGGCCGTGACATCGCACGGCTGCGTCCGCCGCTCAAGACGATCACGTTCATCGGCATGATGTTCAATTCGTCGAGCGCCGATCTCAAGCATTTCTTCAACGCGACTAGATCGCTTGCCTCCGCGTGGTATGTCGCAAAGCGCCTCGCGAGTCATATCAAGGAACTCGCGCTTTATAGACGCGGCGTACAGATCACGAGCGGCAATGCACTTGCCGCGCGTCTCGCCAAATCCGCGCTCGATCTAGGCATTCCGATTCATACGCGCACCGGAGCGAAAGAACTCGTCACGGTCAAGGGCCGCGTGGCCGGCGCCATCGTCATCGCCGATGGACGCGAGACACGCATCACCGCGCGGCGCGGTGTCGTGCTGGCTTGCGGCGGCTTCTCGCACGATGTCGCGCGCATCGCGAAGGCTTATCCGCATGTGCGGCGCGGCGGCGAACATGTATCGCCGGTGCCCGCGGGCAACACCGGCGACGGCGCACGCATGGCGGAGCGCGTGGGCGGGCGCGTCGATATTCGCTATCCACAGCCCGCCGCATGGATGCCGGTCTCGCGCGTGCCGCTCAAAGACGGCAAATACGGCGTGTTTCCGCATCTGCTTGATCGCTACAAGCCGGGCGTGATCGGCGTGACGCGCGGCGGCGTGCGCTTCACCAACGAATCGAACTCTTATCACGATGTCGGCGCGGCGATGATCGAAGCCTGCCGCGATGAAAAAGAAACGGCGATGTGGCTGATATGCGATCACGCGACGATCCGCAAATACGGCCTCGGCTTCGCGAAGCCCGCGCCGATACCGCTCGGCGCTCATCTGAAAAGCGGCTATCTCGTCAAGGGCCGCACGCTGATGGAACTTGCGACGCGCGCGGGCATCGACGCCGCCGCGCTGGAAGCAACCGTGCGCGAATACAACCGCGATGCCGTGCAAGGCAAGGACGCCGCATTCGGCCGCGGCACGACGTCGTTCAACCGTTATCTCGGCGATGCGGCGCATAAGCCGAATCCCTGCGTCGCGCCCATCGGCGATGGCCCGTATTACGCGCTCAAGGTCGTGATGGGCGATCTCGGCACGTTCGACGGCATCGCAACGAATCCACAAGGCCAGGTACTCGATGGCAGCGAGCCGATTCCGGGACTCTATGCCGTGGGCAACGATCGCGCGAGCGTCATGGGCGGCAACTATCCCGGCGCGGGAATTACGCTCGGCCCGATCATGACATTCGGTTATCTCACCGGATTGCATCTCGCGGGCCGCATCGAAACACGCGCGAAGACCAACGAACTGAGGAGCGCTGCATGAGCAAGCCTTTCATCGATCACCGCATCTATACGATCAAGCCGCGCGGCATGGCCGAATTCATCGACGTATTCGATCGTCTCGCCATGCCGATTCAGCTCAAGTATCTCGGCGCGCCCGTGGGCTTCTACATGAGCGATATCGGTGCGTTGAATCAGGTCGTGCATCTGTGGGGCTATGAAAGCATCGCGGATTACGACCAGCGGCGCACCGCGCGCGACAACGATCCCGAATGGCCCGCTTATCTGCAGGCGTCGGCGCATCTCATCGTCGCGCAGGAGAGCCGCATCATCAGGCGCGTGGAGTTCAGGAGCCTTTCGCCCGCCGTGCGCTGAAGAGCGTGGCACAGCGGCACGGACAGCGGGACGGACAGCGGCACGACGAAGGCCGCGATCGCTCGATTACTCATACGTGCATCAATGGAGACATACCGGCATGGAAAAGAACTTCGGGAACTTCGGGAACTTCGGGACCATCGAGGTCCAGAGCTTCATCGACGGCGAGCGCTTCTCGCCGTATCAATGGATCATCCTGATCCTGTGCTTTCTCGTGGTGGCAGCCGATGGCTTCGATACCGCCGCAATCGGCTTCATCGCGCCATCGCTGATCGGGGGCTGGGGCATCACGCGCGCCGCATTGGGACCGGTGATGAGCGCGGCGCTCGTTGGCCTCGGCATCGGCGCGCTCGCGGCGGGACCGCTCGCTGACCGCATCGGGCGCAAAGCCGTGCTTACGCTTTCGGTGTTCTTTTTCGGCGTGTGGAGCCTCGCATCGGCGCAGGCGACATCGGTCGAAGCACTGACCGCGTGGCGCTTTCTCACCGGTCTCGGCCTGGGCGCGGCGATGCCCAATGCGGTCACGCTGATGTCCGAGTACGCACCGGCACGCAGCCGCGCGGTCGCCGTCAACACGATGTTTTGCGGCTTCTCCGTGGGCCTCTCGCTCGGCGGACTGTGCGCCGCTTGGCTCATCCCGCATTTCGGCTGGCAGAGCGTGCTCGTTGCCGGCGGCATCGGCCCGATCGTGCTTACGGTGCTGTTGCTCTGCATGCTGCCCGAGTCCGCGCAGTTCATGGTCGTGAGAAAACGCCCCGCCGATAAGATCGCGCGTGTCTTGCGGCGCATCTCGAACGATGCGCGTCTCGCAGAGGGATCGCCGATCACGTTCACCTCCGCCGATACACGCACGGGCAATGCCGATAAATCTTCGCTCGGGATCATCGTTTCGCGGCCCTATCGCTTCGGCACGTCGATGTTATGGCTCGCCTACTTCATGGGCCTGATGATCTTCTATCTGCTGACCAACTGGCTGCCGACGCTCTTCCGGGACGCGGGCTTCTCCGCCGAACGTGCGGCGCTCACGACATCGCTCTTTCCGCTCGGCGGCATTCTCGGCAACCTGTGTCTCGGCTGGGTGATGGACAAGGCCAACCCGAGACGCGTCAACGCATGCGCCTACGTGCTCGCGGCGGCGCTCGTGCTCACCATCGGACGCGGCGTATCGGATCACTTCTGGCTCGCCGTGCTGATCTTCCTGACAGGCACCGCCGTGACGAGCGCGGTCACGTCGATGTCGGCGCTCGCAGCGTCGTTCTATCCGACGCGAAGCCGCGCAACGGGCGTCGCATGGATGCTCGGCATCGGGCGCATGGGCGCGGTCGCGGGCGCGATGACGGGTGGCCTCCTGATGAGCATGGGTCTGCAGTTCGGCGCGGTCTTCACGCTGCTCGCGCTTCCCGCGTTCATTGCCGCGTTCGCGCTGGGCGCATTGAGCCGGCGCGATGCATCGGCTGAAGCAAACGAACTCGATCAGGCTGCGCGCGTGCCGGTCGAATGATCACGGCATGTCGAGCGCGACGACGTTCGCGATGCCCTTGCGCGCCATCTTCGTGTACGGGCAAAAGCGTTCCGTGTTGCGCACGAGTTCTTCGGCCACCGCACGTTCCACGTCAGGTATCCGCACGCATGTGCGCGCGGTGAGCAGAAAGAGGCCATCCATTGGATCGCGGGCGAATTCGACCGTGACGGCCACGCTCGCGCCCTTCACCGCGATGCCCGCGTGTTCCGCCAGCAGAACCAGCGCGCCATGAAAGCAGGCGGCATAGCCCGCGGCGAACAACTGCTCCGGATTCGTGCCGCCGCCGGGGCCGCCGAGCGCTTCGGGCATGCGCAGGCCGATGTCGAGATTGCCGTCGTCGGAGCGTGCCACGCCCGAGGCGCGGCCATGACCCGCATCGCCGCCCGTGACGGTGACGGTCGTCGCATACAGCGGTTTGACGTCGTCGCCTCGGTACTTGTCGAGCAGGCTGACCGGCGGCGGAACGAGCGGCTCCATGTTGTCTCCTTTGAACTGAACCGCCTGAACGTATCCTAGGCCTGCGCGCATGCATCCGGTAGCGCCGTTACCGGACGCGCGGTGTTGCCTTCGATGCATCAATCAATCGACGGGCATCAGCGCTGGCGCGCGCTTGTTCGTTATCGTCGTGTTGAGGCAGTGCATATCGAGCGCACGCGCGTGCTCCGTCATGTAATCGACGAAAACGCGCACGCGCGCAGGCAAGTGCTTGCGGCTCAAATAACATAGATAGTGACCGCCATCGTCGGGCGCGTGTTGCGCGAGACACATGACGAGACACCCGGCCTTCACCGCATCGCACACGAGATACGCGGGCAGTTGCGCGATGCCCTGCCCGTCGAGCACCGCTTGCAGCATCAGATCGATATCGTTGAACGTTTGCCGCGCGGCGGGCGAGCGCTTCTGCGCAACGCCATCGACCCTGAATTCCCAGTCGGCGATGCGCCCGCTCGATGTACGCAGATTGATGCAGCGATGCTGATCCAGATCGTCGACACGGCGCGGCAAACCATGCTCACGCGCATAGTGCGGCGACGCGCACACGATCATCTGCATCGGGATCAACTGCTTCGCGACGACTTCGCTGTCTTCCATGCGACCGTCGCGAAACGCGACATCGACGCGCTCTGCCGTGAAATCGCACGGACGGTCATTGAGCAGAAGCTCGAGCGCGATGTCGGGATAGCGCGCATTGAAGCCGGCCAGAAGCGGCGCGACGACCTTGCGGCCGAATCCCGGCGTCGATGCGATGCGCAAGTGGCCGCGCGGCGGCCCGTTGCGCAGCTCGCGCATGTCTTCGAGCGCCTGCACGATGCGCTCCACGCCCGGCTGACAATTCTTGTAGAAGAGCTCGCCCTCGCGCGTCAGCGACGTGCTGCGCGTCGTGCGCAGAAAGAGACGCGCATCGAGCTGCGCTTCGAGCTTCTGCACGTTGCGGCTAACGGCGGAACGGCCGATGCCGAGGCGATCGCTCGCTTTCGCGAAGCTGCCTTCATTGGCGACGGCCAGAAACGAAACAACGCCCGCATAGCTCGTCGCGAAGCTATAGGCGAGGGAATCGTCGGAATGGTACGCAAGGTCTGATGGCATGGCGGCACGATACGTAGTGGCTCTATCTGACCAGACGTTCGTGCCGCAGCGTTTGTGACGCGCCGATGCAAAAAATGTTTTTGCGCGTCACGCTTTCGCTCATTGCACCGGCGTCAGAACCGGCTTGCCCTTGTCCTTCAGAAGCAGCACGATGAACTTCGCGCGCTTCGTGTTGCTCGCATTGCGGCCCACCGTGTGGATATCGTCGGGGCCTTCATAGAAGGTGTCGCCGGGCTTGAGCGTCACGGCCTTGCCGCCCTTGACCTGCATGACGATCGTGCCTTCGAGCACGTAGAGATAGGCGTGCGCATCGTGACGATGCACCGGATCGACCGCGCCCGGCGGATATTCCACGCTGATCATCAGCGCTTCCTTGCCGGGATAGTCGGGAAGCGGCTTCGTCATGAGCTCCTTGACGATGGCCTCCGGCGCGGCCTGCGCCGTGTTCGCGGCGAGCGCCGCACATCCGACGACGAGCGCCAGTCCCACGCGTTTGATGCTGTGCATGATCGGTCCTCCGTTGAGCGAATGCCGGCGCCGAGGCGCTTACGACAGGTTCGCCTTGTCGAGCCCGAACACTTTGTCGGACGAGCCCGGCACCGTCTGGAACGCGACATTCGCGCGATTCCATCCGTTGATTTCGATGATGATGTACGTCAGGTCCGAAAGCTCCTTCTCGGAAAACTGCTCGCGCACGCGTGCAAAGAGTTCGTCGGGCACGCCATGCTCGGGCAAGCGCGTCAGCACTTCGGTCCACGCCAGCGCGGCGCGCTCGCGCGGCGAGAACAAAGTCGATTCACGCCAGATCGCGACGTGGTGCGTGCGCAGCTCGCGCTCACCGTGAATCTTCGCTTCCTTCACGTGCATGTCGACGCAGAACGCGCAGCCGTTCATCTGCGATGCGCGCAGCGTAACGAGATCGCGCGTCGACTGCTCGATCGAGCACTCCTTCACCGCCTGGCTGAATTCATAGAACTTCTTGAACAGTTCCGGCGATTGTTGAATGTAGTTGATTCGCTGCGTCATGATGGCTCCATGCGTGGTTGGGGTTCGGCATGGCTGTCATCGTAATTTCGAAGTCGTTCTCCCGGTAGACGCGCGCGCGTGCCCACGCTATTGCCTCGCACGCATCAATCGTCTGCCATTCATTACACGCTGCCATAGAGCGCCGCGATGCGCTGAAGCTTCTCGGGATTGCGTTGCACCTGAATGCGCACGATGCGCTCGTCTTCGATCTCATACGTCTGCGCGGATTCGAGCTTGCCCTCGATAAAGCGCAAGAGCGCCCATTCGCCGTTGAGCATGACGAGCTCGACATGCACGGACTCTCCATAGCGCAGGAACCCCGCATAGAAAAGCTGTGCGATGCGCGTGCTGCCGAGAAGCGGCTTCGGAAAGCTCGGCACACGGCCGCCGCCATCGCCGACGAGCGTCGCGTCGTCCGCGAGCATCGCGTGAATCGCGGTGAAATCGCCCAGTTCGATCGCACGCGCGAAGGTATGCAACACACGCCGATGAATCTCGCGCGGCACCGAACGGCGCGGACGCTCCTCGCGCAATTGGGCTTTCGCGCGGCTCACGAGTTGACGGCACGCGGCCTCTGTCTTGCCGATGATATTCGCGACTTCCGGATAATCCGCATCGAAGACTTCGCGCAGCAGAAACGCCGCGCGCGCCTCGGGCGTGAGACGTTCGAGCAATATCAGAAACGCAACCGACACGTCGTCCGCGTGCTCCGTGACTTCTTCGGGCGTTGCGGGCGGCTCGGTGATCTGCGGCTCGGGCAGCCAGATGCCCAGGTAGTGCTCGCGCTGCACTTTCGCCGCGCGCAGGCGGTCGATCGAATGGCGCGTCGTCACCGCGACGAGCCACGCCTCCGCATTCTCGATCGCATCGCGCGCCGCCGCGTGCCAGCGCAGCCACACATCCTGCACGATGTCTTCGGCTTCCGCGACCGATCCGAGCATCCGATATGCGATGCCCTGCAAGCGCGGGCGCAAGCGGTCGAATTCGCGCGTGGCGTCATCCATGAAAGCGAATCCTCGTTCGTTTGCGGAATCAGAAGACATCGATTCGAAAGCTGCGCAAAAGGTGAACGTATATTACGCGTGCGCGCACACGCGCGTATTGGTGGATGATCGCGACCAAGCATCGAAAGATCTGGATAATGCGGCCGTTACCTCGATGGCCGGGCTCATGCGCATCAATCTCCGTTCATTCATGACAAACACCGATACTCGCAACGCATCGCCGAATCTGACGCGCATCATCGTGGCGACGGTCATCAGCAACGGCTTCGTCGCTTACGACTTCACTGTGTACGGCTTTTCCGCGGCGATCATCGGCCGGCTGTTTTTCCCCGCGCACGACGCCGCTTCGTCGCTATTGCTCTCGCTTGCGACGTTCGGCGCGGGTTTCGTGATGCGGCCGATCGGCGCAGTGCTGATCGGCCGCCATGCGGACCGCCGCGGACGAGAGGCCGGCATGCGGCTCTCGATCGGCCTGATGGCCGCGGGCACCTGGATGATCGCGTGTCTGCCCACGCATGCCGCAATCGGCGCCGGCGCGACCGTGCTGATCGTATTCGCGCGGCTGCTGCAAGGGCTCGCGGCGGGCGGCGAGATCGGTCCGGCGTCCGCGCTGCTGATGGAGTCGGTAGCTTACGAGCGGCGCTGCTTCATCGTCAGTTGGCGCGGCGCGAGTCAGGGCGCGGCCGCATGCGTGGCGGCGCTGGTCGGCGCATGCACGTCGGCGCTGCTCTCGCCCGCCGAACTCGCGCAATGGGGATGGCGCGTGCCCTTCGTCATCGGTGGATTGATCGCGCCGCTCGGATGGTTCCTGCGGCGCGCGCCCGGCGCACCGGCTTCGCCATCGCGGCCCACGCGCACGCCGCTTGCCATCGTGCTTCGCGAACACGCGCGCCCGCTCGTCTGCGGCATGCTGATGATGGCCGCGCCTTCGGCGAGCATCTATATCGCCGTGCTCTACATGCCGAGCTATCTCACGCACACGCTGCATCGGCCCGCGACGATCAGCCTCGCGATCGCGTCGCTCTCCGGGCTCGTGATACTCGTCGTCACGCCGCTCGTCGCGCTTGCGGCGGACCGGCTTGGAAGCCGCAAGACGCTGCAATACGCATCGCTCGCAGCGGCGCTCGCGACGGTTTATCCCGCGTTTCACGCGCTCACGCAGGGCGCGCCCGACGAGCTCGCGCTCGCGATCATCCTGCTCTACGTGGCGCTCGCGCTGAACAACGCGGGCGCCGGTTCGGTGCTCATGCTCGAAGCCTTTCCGAAGCATCGGCGCGCGGCGAGCCTCGCGGTGATCTACACGTTCGGCGTCGTGATCTTCGGGGGATTCTCGCCGCTCGCGGTCGCATGGCTCATCGGCGCGACGGGCAACGCGATGACGCCCGCCTGGTATCTGCTGGCCGCGAACTGCGTCACGCTGTTCGCGCTCAGCCGCTTTCCCGAGCGCCCCGCGAGTGCGCGGCGCGCGAGCGCATGACCGGATCGTCGTGCGTCGCGCGCAGCAGTTCGAGCGCACGCAGACGCATTTCCAGCGGACTCACGTCGAACGCACGGCGAAATGCGCGCGTGAAATCCGACGCGCTCTTGAAGCCGAGACCGAACGCGATATCCGCAATCTGCAGGTTCGGAAAGCGCGCGATGTCATCGGCAGCTTCACGCAAGCGTCGATGCCGGATGTAGGCGGCGAGGCCGCCCTCCTGTTCGAACCATCGATAGATCGTCGCGCGCTTCAGGGCGAGCGCTTCGACGATTTTCATCGGCGTGAGATCGGCTTCGTGCAGATGCGTATCGACATAACGCTTCACCTGCTCCTTCACCGCCGTTTGCAACGCCGCGCGTGAATCATGCAAGGCATGCGGCTTGTCCGCGAAGGCGGCGAGCAGCAATCGTGCGCCGGCATCGAGCGCATCGATTGCATCGGGGTGTTCGAGCGCCGGCAATCCGCGCGCGGTCGCATCGAAATGCTGGAACAGGAATCGCGCGAGCGGCGCGTCGTCGGGCACGACGCGCCCGTGCAGCGCATCGCAATCGTCGACATGCGCGGCGACGAGCGCGCGCGGCAAGAACATCGTCAACACGCGACACGCCGGGCGCTCGATGCGAAAACGCTGATTCAGGTCGAACGCGGCGATGCCGCGCACCGAACCTCGCGCGCTGCGCTTCACGTTGAGACCGCTAACGTTGCCGGTCTCACCTTCCGCGTACACGTGGAACGCGAAATCGCGGCGCGTATCGGTCGACACGCGCGCGATCGAGCGCTCGAGCACGAGCGCTTCGGTGCGCGCTTCCGTGAATACGAGCCCGCCCGCCGCATGCAGGTCGATGCTGCCCGAAAAGCCGCGCTCGATCTGATCCTTCGCCGGCAGGACATCGACGACATGCCCGACGCGGTCGCGCCATGCGAGCAATTGCCGTTCACGCGCAAACGCTTGCGTGGAAAAATGCGTGAACAAGGTCGGCGGATCGGAATCGGCGGGCATGAAATCAGCGATGGGTCGAGTCGTCCCTGGATGGATCGGGCGCGCACGAAGTGCGCCGGCAAATGAGACGCATGGTAAAGCCTTTTCGAAATGCAGGTATATCGTGCAAGGCAAGGAGCAGCGAGTGCCTCGTTGCGGACGTCCAGGTCGGCGATTCCAGCCGTCGTGCTGCTGTCACGTCGCTGCCTCCTTGCTTCACTGTGGTTTACGGCCGGTTCAATAAAGAGCACAGCCACAGGCAACACGAAAAACAAGACGTCGGGGCGTCAAAAAAATGGGAAAGTCGAAAGTCTTGCCGGTCACGCGCGCCGCGCGCACCGCGCCAGTGGCGCTCAAGCCGGCCCGCATGGCCGATGCGCAACTGGATCATCTCGAGCATATGATCCGCTCGCTCGCGCTATCGGGTAACGCGAGAACGTTCGCGTGTCTGGATCGCGGCTACTGGAAGAGGCGGGTGGCCGCGCTCGGCGACGAAAGCGATCTCGTGTCGACGCAACGTGCGCGCGTGCTGCGGCTTCTCGATCTTCTCGCACAGGAACACGCTGGCGCCGGTCCGGACAAGGCTGCCGCGTAATCGCGACAAGATTGCGGAATGCAAAATACAACAAAGCATTTCGTATGCAAAACGCAATTCCAACCGCTGGATAGCCGATCCATTACGAGGGCGGCCTGAGAGAGCGCGATCGACCGTGCGGTTTTATGACCGCGGCGCCGAAAGCGCTATGACAACGGGGCTTCGCGTCCCGCACCTGCTTCGCCGACGATGCGCGAGGCCATGTGCGGGACGCGAAAGCTTCGCGCCGCTCGAACTCGCGCCGACTTCGACGATCAACGCACGCCGATCTTCCAGACCGTGATTTCGTGAAACTCGTCGCCGGGCTTGAGTTCCGTCGACGGAAACGCCGGATGATTCGGCGAGTCCGGAAAATGCTGCGTTTCGAGCGCAAAGCCGTCAGTCTGCCGGTACGCCGCGCCCGACGCGCCGACGACACTTCCATCCAGACCATTGCCCGTATAGAACTGCAGGCCCGGTTGCGTCGTGTACACATCGAGCACGCGTCCGCTCGACGGATCGTAGGCGCGCGCCGCGAACGTCGCTTCGGCGTTGTGCTGGCCGTTCTTGTTGAGCTTCCAGTTCTGGTCATAGCCGCGCGCGTAACGCATCTGCTGATTCGCCGATCGCAGCCGTGCGCTGATCGGCGTCAGCGCGCGCAGGTCCAGTGGCGTGTTCTCGACGCTCGCGATCTCGCCCGTCGGAATGGAATCGGGACGCGTCGGGGTATAGGCCGATCCCGCGATCATGACCAGTTGCCCTTCGACACTGCCGCTGCCCTCGCCCGCGAGATTGAAGTAAGTGTGATTGGTGAGGTTCAGGACCGTCGGCTTGTCCGTCTTCGCGCGATAGTCGATGCGCACGTCGTTGTCGTCCGTGAGCGTATACGTGACATCGACGGTCAGCGTGCCGGGAAAGCCGTTCTCGCCATCGTTGCTCACGTAACGAAGCTGCACGCCCGCGCCCTGCGCACCCTGAAACGTCCTGACCACGGTCCAGACTTTCTCGTCGAAACCATGCGGGCCGCCGTGCAACGTGTTCGGCGGCTCGTTGACGGGGAGCTTGTAGGTGTGTCCATCGAGCTCGAAGCGTCCATCGGCGATGCGGTTCGCATAGCGCCCGATCAAACCGCCAAAATGAAGCTTGCCGTTGTACTTCTCGTAGTCGTTGAGCGAGCCGAAGCCGAGCACGATATCCGCGCGACGGCCTCGCCGGTCCGGCACATCGAGCCGCGTGACAATGCCGCCATACGTGATGCAGCTCATCGACACGCCGCGCGCGTTCGAGAGCGTGTACTGCACGACGGCCTGCCCTTGCTGCGTCGCGCCATAAGCTGCGGAAACGATCGATGCCGCCGATGCGCGCAGCGCCATCGAGATTGCGCATGCGCAACCAGCGAAAACGATGAGTGTCCTTTTTGTGTTCTGCATAAAGCGATTCGTAAAACAATAGGCAGGCGGTCGAGCATCGGCTATGCCCGCTATCGAGGCCGGGCACGTCCGATGCGAGCAGGTCATTTCATCAATGACGACGACAAGGAGCCAGTCATGACCGAGCAAACGGACCGTGCAACGCCGCCCAAGCAGACGCCCGAGGATCCCAACACGGCGGATCGCCGTCTGTCCGGCGAGCAAAAGCGCGCAATGACGAACGAGCCCGCGCCGCCTGAGCGCCGGAACGACGGAGAGGAAGGAAAGTTGCCGGACCCGAAGGAAGTCGGCGAAGCGGGTTGATTGTGGACTGCGCGTGAAGCGTTGTGTCCAATGCAGAACCCTACGCGTGATTCATTAGAAGAATGGCGCAGTCGTTAAAGGGTCAACTGCACGGGAGCGCGAGCCGGTTTAGTCCATTCGCTTTTGTTGTATGGTATCCCTAAAGCTATCGCAGCCAACGATGCCGCGCCGGGCGACGCGTATTGCCCGCATGAGGAAGCAAGGACGCCCATGCACGATCCTGCCCATTTCCTGCCGTCGTTCGTATGGCGCGCGGCGCGCGACGGGGTGATCCAGTATGCGAATCCCTGGGCATGCCGCTATCTCGGCGTTCCTTTTCCGGAGTTAGTCGGTCGGCATTGGCAGGCTTTTGTTCACCCCGACGACATCCCGCCCGTTCTCGATGCACTCCGCCAGATGCGCGACGGCACGCTTTTGCGCAACGTCGACGTGCGCCTCTTGCGCGCCGATGCCGCGTTTCGCTGGCATACCCTCCACCTTCAGGCGCGGCGCGACGAGGAAGGCCACATCGCCGATACGGTCGGCGTCGCCATCGACATACACCAGTGCCGTCACGCATGGGAGATGTATGAGGCGAGCGAGCGGCGTCTGCAGGCCGCGTTCGCCGGCGCGCGCATGGGCGCGTGGGAATGGGACATGAAAACGCGTGTCGTGCGCATGACCGCGCAAAATGCCGCGCTGTATTCCTTTCCATCGGGCACCGAAGCCGTGCTGCTTGCGGAACTATGGGACCGCGTCGCACCGGAATATCGCGAGCCGTTTCAGCGCAAGCTCACCGAGGCGTTGCGCGACGGCGGCCCGTTCGAATTCGACTTCGTGCTAGAAGGCGATCAGGGAACACGCCGCTGGCTGCGCATGCGCGGGCATCCCGAGTTCGACCGTCATGGCGTGCTCACGCGCGTCTATGGCGTGAGCTTCGACATCAGCGCGCAACGCGCCGATGAAGAACGCCTGAGCCTTTCGGAGCGACGGTATCGCGCTTTGGCCGAGACGACGGGCGCGCTCGTCTGGTCCGCCAACGCGAACGGCGAGATCCTTCCTTCCGGCGGCGAATGGGAGCGATTCACGGGCACGCCGCCCGAAACATTGTCGGGATGGGGCTGGCTCGATTACATCCATCCCGACGATCGCGAGCGCACGCATCACGCATGGCTCGAAGCATTGCGCGAAGGCGCCGCGCGCACGCTCACCTTCCGCATGTACCGGCGCGATGGCGCCTATCGCATGGTTGAGGCCCACGCCGCACCGCTCTATGACGACAAAGGCCACCTGCAGGAATGGTTCGGCACGACGAGCGATGTCACGCCGCGCTATGAAGCCCAGGCCGCGATCGAAGCGCGCAGCCTGCGCCTCATGGTGGCGATGCAGGCCGCGAACATTCATATCGCATCGCTCGAACTCGCTACATGGACGCTGTCGCTCGAAACCGGCGGCGAGCGTCGGATCACCGAAACGCTCAGCTATGAAGCGGCGCTCGCGCGCGTGCATCCCGACGACAGCGCGACGCTCGATCGCTACGTGCGCAGCCTCGCGAATGGCGAAAACCCTGAAGGACATTTTGAATTCCGCGTGCGCAACAAGCATGGCGAGCAATGGATGCAGGGCAGCGCCCTGCTTCAGCGCAACAAGGAAGGCGAGCCGTTGCGCATCATCGGCAGCGTGATAGATATCACCGAGCGCAAGCACATGGAGCTCGTGTTGCGCGAAGCCGGACGCCGCAAGGATGAGTTCCTCGCGATGCTTGCGCATGAGCTGCGCAATCCGCTTGCGCCATTGCGCACGGCCATCGCGCTCCTGCAAAAGAATCAGGACGACGAGACGCAGTTGCACGAGCTGATCGATCTGATGCGCAGGCAAGTGGAACACATGACGCGCATCGTCGATGACCTGCTCGAAGTGTCGCGCATCACGCAGGGACGCATCGCGCTGCAACTCGAACCGATCCTCGTCGGCACGGCGGTGTATCACGCGGTGGAAGCGATCGCGGGCATGATCGAATCGCGCTCGCAGAACATACAGGTCGACGTATCCGACGCGACCACGTGGGTATGCGGCGATCCCACGCGGCTCTCGCAGATCCTCGTGAACGTGCTGAACAATGCGAGCAAGTACACGCCGGAGGAAGGCCGCATCAGCGTGAGCGTGCAGGCGGATGACGGATCGGTGTCGATCGTCATCGCCGATACGGGCACCGGCATTTCAGCGGACCTGTTGCCGAAGGTATTCGAGCTGTTTTCGCAAGGCGAGCGCACGCTCGACCGCTCGAACGGCGGCCTCGGCATCGGGCTTTCGCTCGTGAAGAAGCTCGTCGAGATGCACAAAGGCACGATCACCGTGCAAAGCCCCGGGCCGGGCCTCGGCACGACCGTGACCGTGCGCTTGCCGCGTCTGCATCATCATGAACGGCATTCGGCGCTCGCGCTTTCGGAGACGAGCATGCGCGAGGCGCGCACGGCGCTGCGCATTCTCGTCGTCGACGATAACCGCGATGCCGCCGATTCGCTCGCGATGCTATGCGAGTCGGAGGGACATGTCGCGCGCGTCGCGTATTCGTCGGCCGAAGCACTGGAGTCCGCGCCGTTGCTGCAACCCGATGTGGCGCTGCTCGATATCGGCCTGCCCGATATCGACGGCTATGAACTCGCGCGACGCCTGCGCCGCAAGGGCGATACGATGCCGCTATTGATCGCGATCACCGGCTACGGGCAAGCCGAAGACCGCTTGCGCGCGCAATCGGCGGGCTTCGATTATCACTTCGTGAAGCCGGTGAATGTGGACAGCCTGCTCAAGCTGTTGTCGTCGCTGACCATCACACGCTGAACCTCGCCGCTCTACAATGGGTCTTCGATCAACGCCTTCGAGGACGTCATGACGCAACCGCCCATCAGCCGCTATCCCGTTCCCGAACCGCAAGACTGGCCCGACGATATCCGCGCGCGCATTCTCGAAGTGCAGGACAAGGCGGGCTTCGTGCCGAATGTTTTTCTCACGCTGGCGCATCGGCCCGATGAGTTTCGCGCGTTCTTCGCGTACCACGATGCGCTGATGCTGAAGGATGGCGGGCTCACCAAGGGCGAGCGCGAGATGATCGTCGTCGCGACGAGCGCGGTGAACGATTGCCTCTATTGCGTCGTCGCGCATGGGGCCATCTTGCGGATCTACGAGAAGAACGCGCTGGTCGCGGATCAGGTGGCGGTGAATCATCGCAAGGCGGATATCACGCCACGTCAGAAGGCCATGCTCGATTTCGCGCTGAAAGTGTGCCGCGCGTCGGGCGCCGTGAACGATCAGGATTTCGCCGCACTGCACGCGCATGGCTTCAGCGCTGAAGATGCGTGGGATATCGCGGCGATCACCGCGTTCTTCGGGTTATCGAACCGCATGGCGAATGTGATTTCGATGCGGCCGAATGACGAGTTCTTCCTGATGGGGCGTGTGCCGAAAGAGCCAAAATAATCACCCATGCGCCTCCCTCCGCTGAAATCCATCATCGCGTTCGAAAGCGTCGCGCGCACCAAGAGCGTCAACCGCGCCGCCGACGAACTCGGCCTCACCCCTTCCGCCGTCAGCCATCAACTGGCGAATCTGGAAGGCATCGTCGGCCGTCCGTTGTTCACGCGGCTCGGCCGCGGTCTCGTGCTCACGCCCACCGGCACGCAATATCTCTCCGACGTGACCGGCGCGCTCGCCGAGCTGAATCGCGCGACCGAGCGTGCATCGAGCGAAACGTCGGTCGAAATATTGCGCATTCATTCGAGCCCGAGCTTCGGTCTCATGTGGCTGCTGCCGCGTCTCGCCGCGTTTCAGGAAGCAAACGGCGACATCCAGATGAACCTCGCGTGCTCTTATGAAAACGTGTCGTTCACATCGGGTTATTTCGACATCGACGTGCGTCATGGCTATGCACACTGGACCGATGTCGAAATCAAAACCCTGCGCCACGAGACCATCGCGCCGCTCGCATCGCGCGCCTATCTGGAGCGCTTTCCCGTGGCTTCTCCCGACGATCTTCTCGAACGACGCCTGATCTTTTCCGAATCGCCGCTCGTGCAATGGCAGCAGTGGTTCGGCAAATTCGGCGTGGCCGTGAAGCGCAAGGCGTTCGATTTTTCATTCGACCGCTCGTACATGTCGCTCGAAGCGGCTGCGCTCGGTCACGGCATCGCGCTCGAAAGCACGATGCTCGCCTCCGTCCATCTGGAACGCGGCTCGCTGGTGCCTGTTTTCAGCAGGGAATTTGCGGTCGAAGTCGGCGCACATCATCTGGTTTACCCCAGTCAGAACGCCGGATTGCCGCGCGTAGCGAAGTTTCTCGCGTGGATGGATCAGCAAATCGAGCGCCGCACCGATACCTGAAAATTTCTCAGCAACAGTTGAGACAAACTGCGTTGATCGTCAGGTCGAAGGCGAAGACACTGCGTCTACACCAGACAACCAACGGAGACAACGATGTTGCTCGAGAATCAGGTAGTGATCGTCACGGGCGCGGCTTCGGCGCGCGGCATCGGCAAGGCGACGGCAAAGGCGCTTGCCGCACAGGGCGCGCGCATCGTCGTGCTGGATTTGAAGGAAGCCGACGCGCAAAGCGCCGCGAACGATCTGGGCGAAGGCCATCTCGGCCTCGCCTGCGATGTCACCGATAAAACCGCATGCGTCGCCGCCGCCGACGCGACGATCGAAAAGTACGGGCGCATCGACGCGCTCATCAACAACGCAGGCATCACGCAGCCCATCAAGACGCTGGAAATCGGCGCGGATAACTTCGACGCCGTGATCGACGTCAATCTGCGCGGCACGCTGTATATGTCGCAAGCCGTCATTCCGCAGATGAAAAAGCAGCAGCGCGGCAGCATCGTGTGCATGTCGTCGGTGTCGGCGCAGCGCGGCGGCGGCATCTTCGGCGGACCGCATTACAGCGCGGCGAAGGCCGGTGTGCTCGGTCTCGCCAAAGCAATGGCGCGTGAATTCGGCGGCGACGGCATCCGCGTCAATTCGATCACGCCGGGCCTGATTCAAACCGATATCACCGGCGACAAGCTCACGCCCGACCTGCGCGCGGACATCATCAAAGGCATTCCGCTCGGCCGTCTCGGCGATGCCGCTGATATCGCCAATGCGTGCCTCTTTCTTTCGAGCGATCTGTCTTCGTATCTCACGGGTATCACGCTCGACGTGAATGGCGGCATGTTGATTCACTGATCGCACGCAGGCGCACCTGGATAACCAGGGCGCCTGACATGGCTGGAGACAAACTCATGAAATCCAAACTCGCCGCATCGTCGGCAAGCGCTCAGTTCGCATCATCCGATGATGCAACGAGCTTCGAGGCAAAGACCTATGCCAAGGTCGGACGCCGCCTCATTCCGTTTCTGATGCTGTGTTATCTGGGCGCGTATCTCGATCGCGTCAACGTCGGCTTCGCCAAGCTGCAGATGCTCAACGATCTGCGCTTCTCCGAAACCATCTATGGCATCGGCGCGGGTATCTTCTTTCTCGGCTACTTCCTCTTCGAAGTGCCCAGCAACGTGATCCTGCATAAGGTGGGCGCGCGCAACTGGCTCGCACGCATCATGCTGACGTGGGCCGTAATTTCCGCGAGCTTCGTGTTCGTCAAGTCGCCCACGATGTTCTATGTCCTGCGCTTTCTGCTCGGGGTCGCCGAAGCGGGCTTCGCGCCCGGCGTGATTCTCTATCTGACGTACTGGTTTCCCGCCGCGCGCCGCGCCAAAGCGCTCTCGCTGTTCTTCATGGCGATTCCGCTCGCGGGCATCGTCGGCGGGCCGCTTTCCGGCTACATCATGCATGCATTCCAGAACGTGCACGGGCTCGCCGGCTGGAAGTGGCTCTTCATGCTCGAAGCCCTGCCTTCGCTCTTCCTCGGCGTCGCGATCCTGTTCTATCTCGACAACGGCATCGCCGGCGCGAAGTGGCTCACCGATGCGGAAAAAGCCCTGCTCGCCCGCAATGTCGAGAAGGACAACGCGCAGACGGTCCAGCACGTATCGATCCGTTCGTTCATCGGCGATCGTCGTCTGTGGCTGATGGCCGCGATCTACTTCTGCGTCGTGCTGGGTCAATACGGCCTCACGTTCTGGCTGCCGACGATCATCCGCCGCACCGGTGTAGCTGACCCGCTGTGGGTCGGCATTCTCACCGCGATTCCGTATCTCTGCGCCATCGTCGCACTGCCGCTGGTCGGCGCAAGCGCGGACAAGCGCCGCGAACGCCGCCTGCATCTCGCGATTCCGATGCTCATCTCCGCAGCCGGCTTCGCTACCTTGCCGATGCTCGGCAGCGTGGGCGCCTCGATCGTCTGCGTGAGCGTCGCGGCAGCAGGCATTCTCGCGTCGTCGTCGCAATTCTGGTCGCTGCCTACGGCAGTGCTGGGCGGCATGTCGGCTGCGGCGGGCATTGCGGCGGTCAACTGCTTCGCCAATCTCGCGGGCTTCTTCTCCCCGGCGATCGTCGGCTGGCTCAATGACTTCACGGGCAAATCGACCGCGGGCCTGATCTTCATCTCGTTGGCTGTCGTGCTGGGCGCGGTGCTCGTGTTCTTCGTGCCGGCCAAGACGGTCAATCGCTAAATCCAATTCACTCAAGGAGACAACACATGAGTACTCCCGTCATCGAGGAGGTGACGCTCGCTGAGCGCGCCCACCGTATTCGCCGCAACGCCCTGCTGATGGGCGAAGTGCAAGGCCAGGGCTATATCGGCCAGGCGCTCGATATCGCCGACGTGCTGGCCGTCGCCTACTTCGGCGCGATGAACTACCGCCCCGAAGATCCGCAATGGGAAGATCGCGACCGCTTCCTGCTGTCGAACGGTCACTATGCGATCGCGCTGTACGCCGCGCTGTTCGAAGCGGGCATCCTGCCGCAAGAGGAACTCGAAACCTACGGCAGCGACGACAGCCGCCTGCCCATGTCCGGCATGGCGAGCTATACGCCCGGCATGGAAATGTCCGGCGGCTCGCTGGGGCAAGGTCTCACCATCGCGGTGGGCCGCGGCCTCGGCCTCAAGCGCAAGGGATCGAAGTCCTTCGTCTACACGCTCTTTTCCGATGGCGAGCTCGATGAAGGCTCGGTCTGGGAAGGCCTGATGTCGGCGGCGCACTGGAAGCTCGATAACCTCATCGCGATGGTCGACGTGAACAACCAGCAAGCCGATGGCCCTTCGACACAGATCATGGCCTTCGAGCCGCTCGTCGAGAAGCTCGAAGCGTTCGGCTGGTACGTGCAGCGCGTGAACGGCAACGATATCGACGCCGTGAAGCGGGCCTTCGACAACGCGCGCACTTCGAAGGAAGCGAAGCCGCGCATCATCGTGTGCGATACGAAGATGGGCTGCGGCGTGCCGTTTCTCGAACAGCGCGAGAAAAACCACTTTATCCGCGTCGATGCCGACGAATGGCAACTGGCGCTCGAAGCACTCGAAGCAGGGAGACAAGCATGAGCACGCGCCTCAAGACATCGGCGATGATCGCCTCCATCGCGAACGAAGGACAGGTCACGCGTTCCGCACCGTTCGGCCATGCGCTCGTCGAACTGGCTCGCACGAAGAGCAACGTCATCGGCATGACGGCCGATCTCGGCAAGTACACGGACCTGCATATCCTCGCGAAGGAATTTCCCGATCGTTACTATCAGATGGGCATGGCCGAGCAATTGCTGATGGGCGCGGCGTCGGGCTTCGCGCATGAAGGCGCACAGCCGTTCGTCACGACCTATGCGGTATTCGCGACGCGCCGGGCGTATGACTTCATCCATCAGACGATCGCCGAAGACAATCTGGATGTGAAGATCGTCGCCGCGCTGCCCGGACTCACGACGGGCTACGGCCCGAGCCATCAGGCGGCGGAAGACCTCGCGTTGATGCGCGCGATGCCGAACATGACCGTGATCGATCCGTGCGATGCGCTCGATATCGAGCAGATGGTGCCCGCGATCGCCGCGCACAAGGGTCCCGTGTATGCGCGTCTGTTGCGCGGCAACGTGCCCGCCGTGCTCGACGAATACGACTACACGTTCGAGCTCGGCAAGGCGAAACTGCTGCGCGACGGCCGCGACGTGCTCGTCATCTCGTCGGGCATCATGACGATGCGCGCGCTCGAAACCGCCAAGGCGCTGCAAGCCGATAACGTCGATGTCGCCGTGCTGCACGTGCCGACGATCAAGCCGCTCGATACGGACACGATCATCCGCGAGGCGAAGCGTTCGGGACGTCTCGTCGTGGTCGCGGAAAATCATACGGTGATCGGCGGACTGGGCGAAGCGGTGGCGACCGCGCTGCTGACGGCGGGCGTGACGCCGGCGTTCCGTCAGATCGCATTGCCCGATGCGTTCCTCGACGCAGGCGCGCTGCCCACCCTGCACGACCGCTATGGCATCTCCACGAACGTGATGGCGAGCACGATCAAAGGCTGGCTGGCGTAATGCGTGATTGCGCCGCGCGGTTGCACGAATCGCGCGGCGTTTTTTATTTCTTCTTGCGTGCGCTTTTCTTCGCGCCCGGCGCATCTTTCGAAACGGTCGATACAGGACCGTTCATCGCTTCCATCCACGAAAGCGCATCGATGTACGCGAGAAATTGCTGAAGATATTCCGGCGATAACTCGCGCATCAACGACAGCGACCGATGCACGAGACTGCTCGAATTGAGCGGCCCCGCATTCTTCGGCACTTGCGCGAACGAATCGCGCAACTGCTTTTCCGCGCTGACCTTCGACCACACCGCACGGAAATAATCGAGCAACTCCGCGTGCGAAGTCTCGTTCGTCGAAGTCGCCCTGGCGATGTCATCGACGAGCGCCGCGAGCGGGCCGTGTGCCGGATCGTCCTTCGCAGCAGCCACTTTCATCGAATCGATATCGCGCCGATACGCATCGAGCAATTGCTCGAGCCGTTCATCGAGCATGCGACGCGCCTCGCCTTCATACGCGCCCGCGCGCCGGTCCAATGCATCGATGAGATGGAAGCGCACGGGATTCGCGCGGTCGTCGCCGTTCGCGCGCCATGCGTCGAGCATCGCGCGTGCCGATGCCGCGTTATTCATGCGCCTTCGCGTCGCCGTTGGTCGGCCGCGGCACGGCCGAAATCTCGACGCGCCGGTTCTTCGCGCGCCCTTCAGGATCGGCGTTGGAACTCACCGGCTGCTCGGAGCCGAACGCCGCCGCGAACACGGAAGGAGAAGGCACGCCCGCATCGATCAACGCGCGCGTCACCGTCAATGCGCGCTTCGCGGACAGCTCCCAGTTGTCCGCGAAGCGGCGATTGTTTTCGTGAACCTGCTGATCGTCGGCGAAACCGCTCACCATGAGAATCTCTTCATGCGCGCGAAGATACGTGGAAAGCGGTCCGGCCAGGCTTTTCAGCACGTCGCGGCCCTGCGGCTGCAACTGATCCGAGTTGAGCGCGAAGAGCACGCTTCCGCTGATGCCGATGCGCCCGTTCACGAGCGTCACGCGCCCCGACGCGAGCGGCCCCGCGAGCGCCTGCTCCAGCGTCAGGCGGCGCTGCGTTTCTTCCTGCCGATGCTTCACTTCTTCGTCGAGCTTGTTTTCGAGCTGCAATTGCACGCCGATCACGCCGACGAGTATCAGCACGAACGCGCCGAGCAGCACCGACATCAGATCGGCGAATGCGGCCCAGATTGGCGCGGCGTATTCCGTGCCGCCGTCGATGTCCTCGTTCATGCCGCGCGCGCTCCGGCCACGCGATGGCCCGCGATATGCTGCAAGTCCTCGACGATCTGCTTTTGCGACAGCATGCTCAGATCGATGACTTCCTTCGCCTGCGCGACGTAATACGCGAGCTGCTCATCGCTGCGTGCGAGCGATTTGTCGAGCGCGCTTTCGATGCGTTCCAGATGCGCGACGAGCTTCTCGTTCGATGCGCCGAACGACTGCACCGCCGCGCCGAACGCATCCGACATGCTGGCCATTTCGACCGCGCTCGTCGTCACTTGCGCGGCCATCGCGCCGAGCTTGCCGCCTTCGGTTTCGACCGTGCCGGTGAACTGCGTGCCGACGCGTTCGAGCAAGGTCGCCGAGGTATCGACCAGTGCGTCGATGGCGGCGCGTTGCTCGTTCGATGCGAGATTCACGGCATCGAGCAAGGTTTCGACTGTCGCGAGCAAACGGCTGCGCTCGTCGAGCATCGCGGTATCGCGCACCATCGAATCGGAAAGCTTCTGACGCATCTCGGCGACCACTTCGGCCGCGGCCTTCGGCGCCTCGGATGCGGCCTGCACGAGACGCCCGATCTCCGCGATCGTCGCGCTCGCATGGGCCTGCGATTGCGCGGACATGTCCTGCGCGGTTTGCGCGAGCGCATCGCAGATGTCCTGCTGACGATTCGCCGCCACCGCGCTCGTTGCCTGCCATTGCTCGCGCAACGACGCGGCCATCGTTTCGAGCGTGCCGCTCCATGTGGCAAGGCGCTCTTCGCTTCGCTGATCCACCGATTGCACCAGCGACGCGGCGTGTTCCTTGAAGCTCGCCGCAGCGGCCGTCAATGCGTTCTGGTTCTGCCCGGCTGCTTGTTCATTGAAGCGCGCATGCTGTGCGAGCGCGTCGGTCCACGCTTGCGACAGATTGCCCGTCGCGGTTTCGAGGCGTGTCGAAACGACATCGATCAAACCGGAAGAACGCGCATCGAACGTCTGTGCGAAACGATCCAGCGATGCGTCCATGCGCGCAACGAGGGCATCGCTCGATTGCCCGTGCTTGGCCACCGACGACTCCAGCGCGCCCGACACGCGATCCATCTGCACCGACACGCCATCGACGAGACTTGCTGCGCGCTGATCGAAGGCATGCGCGAAGCGATCGAGCGATACGCCCATTTCGCCGACGAGCGCCGCGTTCGACTCCGCATGCTTCGAGAGCGACGCGTTCCAGATCCGAGCGACCTTCTCCGACGACGCCTCGAATCCGCTGGACAATCCTTCGAGCTGACGCGCGACCGCCTGCTCGACGCTGCCGTGCAAGGCGCTGACTTCGCGCGCGATGCCGTCCATCGTCGTCTGCATGATCGGTTGCAGCGCGGCGCTCGCGGCCCGCGCGCTGTCCGCGACGCTCTGCTTCAACGACAATTCGACCGATGTCGCGAGCCGCCGGTATGCAGTCTCCGTCTTCGCGTGAAACGCCTCCTGACTCGCGCTCTGCCGCTCGCTCGCGGCAAGGCTCTGCTGCTCGATCGCGAGCGTCATCGACTGAAGACGATCGACGAGCTTCGGCATCAGTTCCGTCTGCATCCGCAACAGCTTGAACGTCTCTTCGCGCTGATGCGCCTGCGTGAAAACACGCAGCGTGCCGGCGATTTTCATGTCGAGCTGCTGCGTGACATGCAGGCGCTCGCGCCGGCACAGCGTGGACAAGAGGCCGAGCATAGCGGAGCCCGCGACGCCCGCGATCGACGTGCCGAACGCGAAGCCGAGTCCCGTCACGGGCGCGGCGAGCGACGCCCGGATCGCCGTCAGATCCGATGCGCTCTGCAGCGCGGTGCCCGTGCCGCGCAACGTCGCGACCATGCCGAGCAGCGTGCCGAGCATGCCGAGCAGCACCAGCAAGCCGACGAGATACGGCGCGAGCGCCGGGCCCGGCAATGCGGCGCGCTCGCCTTCGATACGCAGCCGCACCGTATTGCGCAGGCTCGGATGAAGCGTGTCGAGCCATACGGCCAGGCTGCGCGGCGCGCTTGCGAGCTGCGCGACGGCTTGCTCCAGGCTACTGGTGGTTTGCTGAAAGCGGCGCAGTTCGGCGGCGCCCGCGAGATAGCATCCGGCGATCACGACCGTGACGGCGAACGCGAGCGCATTCGAGCCGACATACGCGATACCGATGCCGCAGATCGCGGCGAGGCCAATCGAAAAGACGGCGATGTTCAATAGATTTCGGGGCATAGCGAGCCAGTTAGCGGATGCGAAGAGCCGCGAGCAAGCCTTCGATCGGTTGAAAACGAACATCCAGTTCGGCGAGCAATACGCTTTGCAGATCCTTGCGGAACACTTCGAGCCACGCGTTGGGCGGCGTTGCTTCCGCCGCAGCGTGCGCGCGCTTCAGGCGCTCGAAGTGTTTGCCGAGCAAGGCGGGCACATGCGCGAGCAAACTGCGCTCGCGCGCGCTCAGCGCCTGTTCCATCACGGCATCGACAACGGCTAAGCGCGCCATGTCCGGCGATCTGGCAGCGAGCGTCGATCTGAGACGAGTGCGCAGCGCGCCGATATCGGTGTCCATCGCCTGCTGCAAGGACACGTAGCGCTGGCGGTAGTCCGCGTAATCAGCCGCAGGCTGATCCGTCACCGGTTGCGCGGCGGCCCGATGCCTGCGATGCGCGGCCGCGTCCTCGCGAGCCAATGCGCCCGCGAGCGATGTCCGCACGCGCACGCACTCCTCTTCCACGTTGCGTGCTACGGATCGCGCGCCGGAGACGGCGGGCGGATCGGACGCGAGCGCGGTCGAGAGCGCGATCGCATCGGTCCAGCCGAGCCATTGGCTCAGGCGGTCCGAAAGCGATTGAGCGGGTTCGTGAACGTCGAGATCGGCAAAATGTGCCAGCAGGCGAACGAGCGCCGGGCCGCTGAATGCCGTGCGCTTGGAGCCTTGCACAGGATCACCGGGGGCAAAAGCTCGCTATTTTACCTGCGCGGGGGAAATCGATGCCCCGTTTTCTTGTAGACGCCCCTCAAGGCGCCTTCGCCGGCATGAACGCGAACGCGGGCGTCGCGACGAAACTGCCCGCTGTCTCGCCCGAAAAAACCTGGCCCGAATCGATCGTGAGCTTCATCACCGGCGCGCCAGGATTCAGGTTGAGCTTCTTCAACGACACCCAGAACGTATCGGGCCGCGTCGCCGAATCGAAGTAATAGATCATGTTCTGCTGGTCCGACACCGTGCGCCATATCGTCGATGAAAGATTCGGCTGCTGCGCCGTGCTGATGCCGAGCGGCACGCTCACCGAACGCATCAGGCTCATCACGCTCGCCACCGCCTGAAACGCGTACGACTTTTGCGGCACGCCCGCCATATAGTTCGGATCGGCCTGCTTCGGAATGGCATCGAGTAGAAAAGATGCGCGCACGAAGCGGTCCGCCGCGCGGTTCGTGCCCGGCAAAAAACCGGCGCCGCCGACGCTTTTCCAGTAGGTATCGATCGCGAGCTGCTCGTCGTAGATCGGCGAGTTCGTCATGACCTTGTACTTCTTGCCTTGATGAATCAGGAGCTTGCCGTTGATGTATTCGAAGATCGCTGAATCGCCGCGTGCATCGGACAGTGAAAGATGAATCGTCAGCGGTTTGCCGTTGGGCAGCGGCGGCGCGATGATCTGAAACGGCTCGCGCGAGAGCACATAGACGGCTTGCCCCACGGTCGCGAAGTTATCGAGCGCGTATTGCGCCCACAGGCTGATCGACATCGGATCGCGCTTCGGGTCGGGCTTGCCGTAGTCGGTCTCCGCGAGATAGAGCGCATTGGCGACGAGCCCGCGTTCGTTCATGCCATCGACCGTGCCGATCTCGTAGCCCGATACCACCACGCTCCCGTACTTCGATTTCCACTTGATCGACTTCGGACCCGCGTTGCCATCGCGTTCGATGCCCGCGGGCATGACCCAGAGATTCGAGCGCATGTCTTCGGACCAGTCCATCGTGCGGCCCGTGATCACGAGTCCCTTGTCGCCGACATACAGCGCGCGCGTACACGCTAGCGCGAGCGAGGTAGAGAGCAAGGCGAGCGCGACGATGCACGCGAGCTTCTGAGTCAGACGAGTCATGGCCGTATTTCCTCATCGATAATCAAGGACCTTCATTGAGCGGCGGCAGCGCCGGCCCTCTCGGGCGGCGCGAATGTTGCCATCGCATCCGCCGATGCAGCTTCATGCGCGCGCCGGACTCCGTCGCCTTTTCGTAATGCGTTTCGACGGCCTTCGCCAGATCTTGCAAATCGGGTTCCGAGAGCTGGTCGAGCAGCGCCGGACGCCTGAAGCGCGGGTTCACATCCATCCATCGATAAAGCGCCGGAATCACGCGCCGCATGACGCCCGAATCCACGGCACGCTTCAACGCACGCCACGCCGCGAACTCTCCTTCCGCGCGCTTCCTGCGCTCCGCGATCCACCAGCGCGACAACCGTTCGAGCCACACGCGCAAGCGCGGATAGAACCACACGCCCGCCACGATGCAAGCCAGCACGATGCACGCGATCACGATATCGCGCGCGTTCAGGAAGATCACCGTATGGCGCGCAGCGCCGGCGAGCGCATCGGCGGGAATCTCCCATAGCGGCTTCTCGCGCGCCGCGTGCGCCGTGAAGCGTATCGCAGGCAGATGAATGATTTCACGTCGACGCGCTTGCGTGTTCCACCATTCGATATCGATCGGCGGAAGCTCGTATCGCCCGCGTTTGTTCACGACATAGGTCACGGTATCGGTGCGCTCCCCCGCCACGAGACCCGTGCGATCGTCGGCGATGTTACGCGTCGCGGGCGGCTTCGGATAGCGCCGCAAGCCTTCGATATCGCCGAAGCCAACCGGCGCGATCAGCATCGACTCGGTCGCATCGGCGCGCTGCGTGACGATGCGCGTCACCGCGCCGCCGACTTCCAGCATGCCGCCGCCACCCGGCTCGATGCGCTGCGTCGCCGCGACATTCGGCGCGGGAAAGAACGGCGTCATGCCCTCCGCGCCCGGTGGCAGCGTCGCGGTGAATCGCAGCGGCGGCGTGTCCAGCTTCACAGGCGTATCCATGCCGCCCGGATGCAGCGTGATGCTGAACGCGGGCACATCGAATGCGCCCGACGCGCGCGGCACGATGCGATACACGCGGCTCACGCCGAACCATCGCACGCCATTGATCGTGTCGTTGACATTCAACGCGTTTTCGTCGGGCAGCGTGACGAATGCGTCGTGGATCTCGAAGAGGGGCCAGTCGGGTGCAGCGGTGAACCAGGTCGTCGTCAGTGCATCGACGACGAGCTTGACCGCGCTGCCCGCGACGACCGGCCCCGATGGTTCGAGGTGGGCGCGCAGCATCGTGCGCGGTGCATCGTCGGCGCAGGCGATCGAGCATGCGAGCCACAGAAGGAGCATCGCGAAGCAGCGGCGCATCACGGCCCGCCTCCCGCTTCCTGGGCGAAACGCAGATGCAAAAACGCAGCCGGCGACGTGTTCAGATTGCGCATCCACGCCTCTTCCGATGGACGCTGCCCCTGCACGAGCACTTGCTTGCCCTCGTTGCTCTTCTTCTTTTGAATGTCGACCTGATCGGGCTTCAGCGTGGTCGATTCATCGCCTTCGTCTTTCTGATCCTTGATGAGCTTCTGCACCAGTTCGCGGTTTGCGCGCGCATCGGCGAAATCGGCGCGCCGGGCGAGCGCGTTGTCGTAGGCCTTCAGCGCGCCTTCATAGTCTTTCAGATGCGCGAGCGTGTTGCCGATATAAAAGTCCGCTTCCGCCGTATCCATGCGCGAGAAGGTGTCGAGCGCGTCCGCATAATCGCCGGCGAGATATTGCGCGCGGCCTTTCCACATCGGATCGTCGAAGCGTTGCGCGGCGCGTTTGTAATCGCCGTGGTCGAAGCGCCATCGTCCTTGCTGATCGTGTGTGGCGAACAGATCGAGCCATTCGAACGACGCCGCGCGCACCTCGTTCTGCACGCCCATTGCTCCGCACGCGATCAGCAGGACGGGCAGCCATTTCACCGTCCATCCACGCCTGAAGCAATAGAGCGCGATGACGAGAATCGGCACGATCAGCCAGTAACCCGTTTCCTTCCAGCGCGGCACGATCTTCTCCTCCTGCGCCGCCTCCAGATAAACCTGCGCGCGTCGCTGAATCCATTCGATATCCTCATCATCCGAGCGCATGCTCGCGAGCGGAATCGACGCTGCCTGCGTGATCTTGCGGATCGCCGGCGCATCGAACGCGCCCGTGACCGGACGGCCCGCCTCATCCGTCGCGAGCTCGCCGTTCGGCTTGCGTATCGCGCCGCCGTTCTCCGTGCCCACCGCGAGCCATAGCAACTGATGTTTCGACGCCTTCGCGATCCGCACGAATTCGTCGGTGCGGCTTTCGTCGAAGCCATCGCTCATGAAGACGATCGTGCCCGCCGCCTCATCCTTTTGCAGCATGCGCTCGGCGATGGCGAGACCCGCCGCCGCGTTCCTGCCATCGCGCGGCATGAGTTCAGGCGCGAGCGCGGGCACATAGAGCTCGAGCATGGCCGGATCCTCGGTCGGCGGCACGACGAGATGCGCGCTCGATGCGAACACGACGAGCCCCGTGCGCGCGCCCTTTCTCGCCGCCGAGAGATCGAGAACCTTCTGCTTCGCGCGTTCGATGCGCGTCGGCGCGATATCCGCTGCATCCATCGAACGCGCGAGTTCGAGCACGACGACGAGCGGCGCCTTGTCCTGATCGAATGGCGGACGTTCCTGCTGCCATGTCGGTCCCGCGACGGCAATCGCACCGAGCGCGATCAGCGCGGACAGCGTATGCACCGGCTGCACGCGACGCCGCGTCGTCTCGCCGACGATCAGATGATCCAGCAACTGCGGCGCGATGAGATTGCGCCAGCGCGCGCGCACATCGTTGCGCCGCAGCCAGACGAAAGGCAGCAGCGCGGCGGGAATCAGCAGCAGCAGCCACATCGGCCGCAGAAAATGAAATGCGGTGAGATCGATGGCCATGTCAGGCCTCCGCCTCCTTCATCGGCACGGCGCGGCGCGGTGCGCGCAGCAACGCGATGAGATACGCGAGCACGTGATACAGCGTGAGTATCGATACGGCCAGCGCGAGCGGCACCCAATAGAATTCGCGCCGCGGCCGATAGATCGCATGACTGATCTTCTCGGGCGTCAACCTGTCGATCGCCGCATAGACGGCGGCCAGATCCTGTTCGCGGCCTAGCGCATGAAAAGCGCTGCCGCCCGTGATCTTCGCGATGCGCGCGAGCGCGTCGAGATCGACCTTGTCTTCGCCTTGCGTGCCCGGATCGCCGATGCCGATGGTATGCACGACGATCCCATGCCGCTTCGCGATGCGCGCTGCCTGCTCCGGCGGAATCGCGCTCGCGGTGTCGTTGCCGTCGGTGAGCAGCACGAGCACTTTCTCCTGCGCGGGCGTGTTCTCCATTAGTTTCACGGCGAGACCCAGCGCATCGCCGATCGCCGTGCGCGGCCCCGCCATGCCGATACGCATCGCGTCGAGGAGCATCAGCACGCTGTCGTGATCGAGCGTGAGCGGCGCTTGCGGATACGCGGCATCGCCGAACACGACGAGCCCGATACGATCGCCCTTGCGCTTCGCGATGAAATCCGCGACCACGCGCTTCACCGCGCTCAGGCGGTCCATGCGCTCGTTCGTGGCGGTGTCGATGAAATCGCGCTCGCTCATCGACTGCGACAGGTCGATGGCCAGCAGCAGATCGCGCGCGGCCATGTCGCGCGTGACGGGCGCTTCGACGAATACGGGCCGTGCAGCCGCGACCAGCAGCAGGATCCAGAGCAAGGGCATCAGCAGGCGTTGCAGCCAGTTGCTGCGCAGGCGCACGCCGCCGGGCGCGGGCTTCTCTCCCGCGGCTTCGGCCATTTCGCGGAAGAACGGCATGCGCACCGCGGACGCCGTCGTGCGATACGCGGGCGCGAGCCACCACACGAGCGCGGGCAGCGGCAGGAGCAGGAACATCCACGGAAACTCAAACTTCCACATGATGTTGGCCGATCCAGTCGCGCGCGGCTTGCACGAGACGCTGCGTCTGCTGCGGTGTGACGCGAGCAAGCCGATCGCGCGGCGCATAGCTTGCCGAGTACATCAGCGCGCCGCTTTCGTCGTCGAACGCACCGTGCGTCTTCTTCAGATACGCGAGCCATGCTGCGCCGCTCAGCGAGGCCACTTCCGAACGCGGCGCGGCTGCAAGTGCGGTCCGTTTGATGAGCGGCGCGATTTCAGCAAGCGCCGTCGCGCGCGTGGTTTCATCGCGCAATTTCATTTCGATGCACGCGAGCTCAGCCAATGCCTCACGCCGATAACGCGACTTCTCATGACGCTTCCACGCGAACCCCATCACGGCGAGCGCAATCACGACGATCAACAACGCAACGAACACCCAGCCGATGGTCTGCGGCGCATACGAAACCGGCGCGGGCAACGGCAATTCACGCAGCGATTGCAGCGCGTCGTTCATATGCCGCCTCCCAACGCATGACGCGGCCTCGCGCCGATCAGCTTGCGCACCTGATCCACGACCGGCTCGGCCGTCGACAAAGCCATCAACGGCACGCCGCTCGCGCGCAGCAGTTCCGCGATCTCGGCGGCGCGGCCCTCGAAGAGGCTCGCGAGCGGCGCGCGAACGCGCCCGTTCTCGATGCGCAGTTCCACCTGCAAGCGCCCTTCGCTCACGACGAGCGCGCGATGCTCCGGCATGCGCTGCCACATCGGATCGAAGACCAGCGCGGCGATCACGTCGTTGTGGGCCGCGAGTTGCCGAAGAAGCTGGCGCGTGCGTTCGTCGGCGCCCGCGAAATCGCTCATGATGCATACGAGGAAATCATGTCCCGCGATCTGCAGCACGCCTTCTATCGCAGCGTTCAGTTGTGCGTAGTTGGTGCGCGCGGGACTTTCGGCGGCGAGCGCGCGGTTCATTCCGCCGATCGCGCCGAACAATGTCTCGATGCGCGTCCTGCTGCGCAAAGGCCGCACGCGCACGATGTCGTCGTCACCGAACACCACGCCGCCGACGCGATCGCCGGCCGCGAAGCCCATCCATATCGCGAGCGCGGCCGCTTCGGCCGCGACGACCGACTTGAACGCGCGGCTCGATCCGAAGAACATGCTCATGCGTTGATCGACCATCACGAGCAACGGACGATCGCGTTCCTCGGTGTACACACGCACGTGCGGCTTGCCGGTGCGCAGGCTCACGCGCCAGTCGAGATGACGGATATCGTCGCCTGGCAGATAGCCGCGCAATTCCTCGAAGTTCAGCCCGCGCCCGCGCATGCGTGACGCGTGCCGGCCCGACAGAATGCTCGACACCGGCGCGGGCGCGAGAAAGCTCAGCCCGCGCGCGCGGAATTCGAGCCGCGCGAGATGCGCGGCATCGACATAGACGCTTCCGATCGGGTCCTCCGCGTTCGTCGCCATCGAAACGTTCCTCTGGGTCTACGCAGGCACGGCCACCTTCTCGACCAGCCGGTCGATCACGTCGTCCGCGCCGATGTTGTCCGCGTTCGCCTCATACGACAGCAGCAGACGATGACGCAGCACCGGATGAATCACCGCGCGCACGTCATCGGGCGTGACGAACTCGCGCTCGTCGAGCCACGCATGCACACGGCTCGCACGATCCAGCCCGATCGCGCCGCGCGGGCTCGCACCCACTTCGATCCACTTGCCGAGATCGGCGTCGATGCCCGCGCCATGCCGCGTCGCATCGACGATCGACACGATGTATTCGTCGATGGCGGGCGACACGTTCACGCGCCGCGCCGCCTCGCGCGCGGCAAAGATATCTTCCTGCGAGAGCGTGTCGAAGTACGCCTTCTCGCCTTCGTTCTCACGCCGCAACAGACGCAACATCTCGCACTCGCTTTGCGGCGACGGATACGTGATCAGCACCTTCAGCAGAAAGCGGTCCATCTGCGCTTCGGGCAACGGATACGTGCCTTCCTGTTCGATGGGGTTCTGCGTCGCCATCACGAGAAAGAGACCGGGCATCGCATGGGTCTTGCCGGCGACCGAGATCTGCCGCTCTTCCATTGCTTCGAGCAACGCGGATTGGACCTTCGCGGGCGCGCGGTTGATTTCGTCCGCGAGGATCAGATTGCCGAAGATCGGTCCGGGCTGAAACGCGAGCGTGCGCTCCGTGCCCGATTGCAATAGCGTTTCGCCGCCGGTGATGTCGGAAGGCAGGAGATCGGGCGTGAACTGGATGCGCTTCATCGTGGCGGCGAGGCGCGCGGCAATCGCTTTCACGGTGCGCGTTTTCGCGAGACCCGGCAGGCTTTCGAGCAGCACGTGACCATCGGCGAGCAGCGCGATCAGGATTTGCCGAACGACGGCTTCCTGTCCCACGACCGCTTGCCCGATGCTCGCTTCGAAACGCCGGATGGTATCGCGCATGACTGGCTCGTATCCGTTGGGTTGCTCTTGCCCGCGTGAGCGACAAGTTACTGGACCCACGCGCTTTCGTCAAAGCATCGCATTGCTTTGCTTTTTGAAACGGAATGCGCTTTTGGAAGCGATATTCGGCTCGAATCGACCGGCTCGCGCACGCGCGACACGGCCGCAAAAAAACATTGAATTCGCCTAATCGTTCGTATATTGGTGGGACCGATTGCAGGCCCATGCGGAAGCCCATGCGGAAGCCCATGCGGTAACCAGGACGCAAGCGGAGTCACACCCATGACGGACACGTCGACGAAGCGAAGGCAGAACACGGACGCGCGCGGCTCGAGAATGCGCCGCGTCACGCTGTGGGCCGTGCTGCTGCTTCTGTGCCCCGCGCTCGTCGGCTATGCGGTCAGTTGGGCGATGACGGAGCATGCGCGCCCGCAGGTCCGCATCGTCCTCGGCGATGGCGTGCATGGCCCGAAGGACATGGCGTGGGTGCCCGGCGGCGAATTCCTGATGGGCAGCGACAGCAAGCTCGCGCAAGCGAACGAGCGCCCTGCGCACAGGGTCCGCATCCAAGGCTTCTGGATGGACGAGCATCACGTGACGAACGCACAGTTCCGCGCCTTCGTCGCGGCGACGGGCTACGTCACCACCGCCGAAAAGAAGCCCGACTGGGAAACCCTCAAGGTGCAGTTGCCGCCCGGCACGCCGCGCCCGCCCGAACGCGCGCTCGTGCCCGGCGCGATGGTCTTCGTCGGCACGAAAGAGCAAGTGCCGCTGCAGGACTTCTCGCGCTGGTGGCGCTTCGTGCCCGGCGCGGACTGGCGTCATCCGACAGGACCTGCGAGCAGCATCGACGGCAAGGACGATCATCCCGTCGTGCAGGTCTCGTATGAGGATGCCGAGGCTTACGCGAAATGGGCGGGCAAGCGTCTGCCCACCGAAGCCGAATGGGAGTTCGCCGCGCGCGGCGGGCTCGATCAGGCCACCTATGCGTGGGGCAATCAGTTCACGCCCGATGGCAGGCAGATGGCGAACGTCTGGCAAGGACAGCAGCCCCAGCCGTTTCCCGTCGTCAATGCAAAGGCGGGCGGCGCGGCGGGCACGAGTCCTGTCGGCAGCTTTCCCGCGAACGGCTACGGCCTCGCCGACATGACCGGCAACGCGTGGCAATGGACCGCCGACTGGTATCGCGCGGATCAGTTCCGGCGCGAGGCGTCGGCGGGCGGCATCGTCGATGAACCCAAAGGGCCGTCCGAATCATGGGACCCCGCCGATCCCGGCGTGCCCGTGGCGGCGCCCAAGCGCGTCACGCGCGGCGGCTCGTTCCTGTGCAACGAAGCGTATTGCCTCAGCTATCGCCCGAGCGCGCGGCGCGGCACCGATCCGTTCAACAGCATGTCGCACCTGGGATTCCGGCTCGTGATGGACAAGGATTCGTGGGATCGGACGCATGGACACACATCGATCGATACGGCAGCGCGCTGAGCTTCTCTTCGCGCTCGCGGCGGCGCTCTTTGCCGCGTTCGTCATCGCCGGCCGCAAGATGCAGATGCTCCAGTACACCGCGGCGCAAACGGGTCCGCATCTCGCGCTGCTCGTGCATCACGACGATGCGGTGCTCGCGTTCGCCTACGACCGGCAATCGAAAGTCGGCGAGCTCGACCGCGCGTGGGACGAAGCGCTCGCGAAAGGCTGGATCGTCGTGAGCATGAAGGACGACTGGAACGTGATTTATCCGCCACGCGCGGGGCAGTAGCGGTTTCAACGGGGCAAGCGGCCTTGGGAGAACAACGATGACACAAACGAAGCTTCGACGCGTTCGCTACATCACCGGCGCGCTCGCCGCGATTGCGGCGGTGTGCGTGCTGATCGTCCCGCCGATGATCTCGACCGCGCAGACGCAGAACGCCGCAAAACCCGCCGCGCCCGCTAAACCGACCCCCGCCGCGCAGAACACGCAGAACAACCAGAAACAAAGCTCGAACAAGCCGAACATCCTCGTGATTTTCGGCGACGACATCGGGCAGACCAACATCAGCGCATATAGCAAGGGCGTGATGGGCTACGAGACGCCGAACATCGACCGCATCGCGAACGAAGGCATGCTGTTCACCGACTACTACGCGGAGAACAGTTGCACGGCGGGCCGCTCGACGTTCATCACCGGCGAAGTGACGCTGCGCACCGGTCTCTCGAAAGTCGGCGTTCCGGGCGCGACCGTGGGCCTGCAGGCGTCGAACATCACGATTGCGCAGGCATTGAAGCCGCTCGGCTATGCAACCGGCCAGTTCGGCAAGAATCACCTCGGCGACCGCAACGAATATCTGCCGACCGCGCATGGCTTCGACGAGTTCTTCGGCAATCTCTATCACCTGAATGCGGAGGAAGAGCCCGAACGTCCCTACTACCCGAAGAACGATAAGGCGTGGGTCAAGGCCAACGCGCCGCGCGGCGTGATCCATTCGTTCGCGGACGGCAAGGTCGAGGACACCGGCCCGCTCACGACCAAGCGCATGGAGACCATCGACGACGAAACGACGCAAGCCGCCATCGACTTCATGCAGAAACAGGTGAAGGCGAGCAAGCCATTCTTCGTGTGGATGAACACGACGCGCATGCACATGTACACGCACATACGGCCCTCGATGCAAGGTCAGAGCGGCATGCCCGGCAACGACTACGCGGACGGCATGATCGAGCACGACGGCGACGTCGGCAAGCTGCTCAAGTCGCTCGACGATCTGAAGATCGCGGATAACACCATCGTCGTCTATACGACGGATAACGGGCCGAACCAGTTCTCCTGGCCCGATGCCGCCACCACGCCGTTCCGCAGCGAAAAGAACACGAACTGGGAAGGCGCCTTCCGCGTGCCCGCGCTGGTCCGATGGCCGGGTCATATCAAGCCCGGCGTCGTGTCGACGCAGATGATGTCCGGCCTCGACTGGTTCCCGACGCTGCTCGCCGCCGCCGGCGACACGAACATCAGCGATCGTCTCGCGAAAGGCGCGTCGATCGGCGGCAAGAACTTCAAGAATCGTCTCGACGGATACAACTTCCTGCCCTATCTCACGGGCCAGTCGAAGGAAAGCCCGCGCCACGAGTTCTTCTATTTCAACGACGACGGCCTGCTCGTCGCGATGCGTCACGACAACTGGAAGGTCGTCTTCTGCGAGCAGCGCGCGCCGGGCGGATTCCAGGTATGGGCCAATCCGTTCACCTGCCTGCGCGTGCCGAAGGTCTTCAACCTGCGCATGGACCCCTACGAGCGCGCGGACGAGGTCTCGGACCAGTATTACGACTGGGTCACGAAGAACGCGTATATCGCGCAATATGCGGTGTCCAAGGTCGCGCCGTTCCTGGCGTCGTTCAAGGACTATCCGCCGAGCCAGCGTCCGGCGAGCTTCAGCATCGACCAGATGACGGACTCGCTGATGAAGAGCCTGAGCGCGACGGGCAAGTAAGCGCCGGACGCGCACGATGAGCCATCTCAGCGCGGAGCATCGCAAGCCGGTTTCCAGTCGTGCGGGCAGCACGACGCGGGGCACGCGTGTCACGTGGCCTGCGCTGCTGCTGTTCGCATCCGGGACGGCCGCGCTCATCTATCAGGTGCTGTGGGTGAAGCAGCTCACGCTCGTCGTGGGCGTCGAGGTGCAGGCGGTCACCATCGCGATCAGCGCGTTCTTCGCGGGACTCGCCATCGGCGGATGGCGCTTCGGCAAGCTCGCCGATCGCGTCGCGCAGCCCTTTCTGCTTTGTGCCGCGCTCGAAGTCGCGGCGCTCGTGCTCGGCATCGGCGCGACGCATGCGCTCGCACACAGCGCCGCCCTCTTCGCCACGTTGCAGGCCCACGCCGGGCCGATCGCGTGGGCCTTGCCTTTCGCGTGCGTCGGCCTTCCCGCCATCGCGATGGGCGGCACGGTGCCCGTGCTCACGCGCGCGCTCGCGCCGTCGCCGCACGGCGTGGGCGGCGCGGGCGGGCGGCTCTATGCGGCGAACACCGCGGGCGCGATCACCGGCGCGCTCTTGCCCGCGTTCCTGCTGATTCCGCCGCTCGGCGTACAAGGCAGCGCGTGGGCGGCCGCCGCGTTGAACGCCGTTGCGGCGCTCGGCGCGCTCGCGATCGCGCGTCGCGCGCGGCCGAGCCTTGCGACGGCCATCGCCGCCGATACGCCGCGCACGCAGACTTCGCCCGATGCCGCGCACGCACGCATCGCGGTTGCGCTGTATGCGGTCGCGGGCGGTATCGCGCTCGGCTATGAAGTCGTCTGGTCGCAGGCGATCGCGCAATTCATCAGCACGCGCAGCTTCGCATTCTCGATCGTGCTCGCGACGTATCTGGCAGGCCTTGCGCTCGGCAGCGCGATCGCCGCGCGTTACGCCGACGGCGCGCGCGATCCCTGGAGCGCGTTCGGCGTGCTCATCGGCATGGCGGGACTCGCCGCGCTCGGCGGCGTCGCGGGTGCGGGCGGCTGGCTCGCCGGGGCGCAACGCCACGCAGCGGCGCTCGCGCTCGCCGCGACCGGCAACGTGCTCACGTCGATGTGCGCGAGCTTCGCCGTCGCCGCCTGCGCGATCGTGCTCGTGCCGACGCTGCTGCTCGGCGCCGCATTCCCCTTCGCGCTGCGCATGGCGGCCAGCGGACGCGCCGGCGAGCCGAAATCCGGCATCGGCGCGGATGTCGGCCGCGTGCTCGCGCTGAACACGGCGGGCGGCATCGCGGGCACGCTGTTCGCGGGCTTCGTGCTCGTGCCGTCGCTCGGGCTCGTCCGCTCGCTCGGCGTGCTCGCGGTCGCGGCGGGACTCATCGGCTTGTCGGCGGCATTGAGCGGCGGCGCCGTCCGGCGCACGGGCATCGTCGCGTGCGGGTCGATTGCGGCGTTGTCGGCGATCGTTGCGATCGTCACGCCCGCCGATCGCCTCGGCGCGCTGCTCGCGAAGGCGCACGGCGGCGCGCTCGCGTATTACGAGGAAAGCGCGGGCGGCACGGTGGCCGTGCTCAATCAGGGCGATGGCGCGCAACGCTTTCGCCGTCTCTACATACAAGGCGTGTCCAACTCGGGCGACGCGATGACCTCGCGCCGCTACATGCGCCTGCAAGCGCTCGCGCCGCTGATGGTGCACGCGGGCACGCCGCGCTCGGCGCTCGTGATCGGCCTCGGCACGGGCATCACGGGCGGCGCGCTGCTCACGTGGCCGACGCTCGACAAGCGCGTCGTCGCGGAGCTGTTGCCGGCGGTCGTGCGCGCGTCGTCGCGCTTCGACGGCAACCTGGGCATGAGCGCTGATCCGCGCATCGAGATACGTCTCGCGGATGGCCGCCGCGAATTGCTCGCGCGCGACGAGCGTTACGATCTCGTCACGCTTGAGCCGCCGCCGCCGTCGGCCGCGGGCGTCGTCAATTTGTACTCGACGGACTTCTATCGCCTCGCGGCCGCGCGTCTGAACGATGGCGGCATCGTCGCGCAATGGCTGCCGCTCGCGACGCAGAACGAGGATCAGACGCGCTCGCTCATCCAGAGCTTCCTGCAGGTGTTTCCGCAAGCGGCGCTCTGGACGACCGAGTTCCACGAGATGATGCTCGTCGGTTCCATGCAGCCGATGCCGCTCGACGTGCCGCGCCTGCGCGAGCGCTTCGCGCATCCCGAGGTCGCGCGCGCATTGCGCGAAGTCGGCATCGCATCGCCGGAAGCGTTCGCGGCGACGTGGGTCGCGGACCGCTCGGCGCTCGCCTACTACGCGGAAGACGCGCCGCCCGTCACCGACGACGATCCGCGCATCGAATATGCGCCGTGGGTGCGCCGTGGCGATTTTGCGGCGACGCTCGCGCACATGCTCGCGCTGCAAAGCGAGCCGCCGCTGGCGGGCGCGGACGCGTCGTTCATCGACACGCTCGCCGCCGAACGCCGCACGCTGCATGCGTTCTATCGCGCGGGCCTCGACGCGTATCGCGGCGACCGCGAGGCGTGGACGCGCGACATCGGCGCGGCAATGCAGGCTGATCGAAGGAATCCTTATTATCTCTGGGTAATCGGCGGACCGGAATAAAGCCCAAGCCCTCAGAACACGAGCGTGGCCGTCGCCATGAAGGTCTTCGTGCTCTTCAGCCGGTTGGTGCTCACGACCGAAGGCACCCAGCGCAGACTTGCGGAAAGCGGCCTCTTGCCGCCGAGCGTGGTCTCGTAAGTGACGATCGGCCCGATCGTGAAATCATGCCCGACGAAGCCGTCGAGCCGGTCGGCGGCCGGGCCGCTATCGTTGCCGAGCTGCTGCACCGTGCCCATCACGACGCCCACGCCGACACCGTTCGCGAACTTCTTCAGACCCATCACGTCGAGCGTGAACAAGGGCGCGTTCTGATAATCCGTCGCGGTGTTCTTCGTGTAGAACTGGAAGCCCATCACCGCATCGAATTCCAGGCCGTACTTCGGCACGGTCTTCGTGTACGCGATCTGCGGCACGAAGGTCCAGTTGTTGAGGCTCGGATTCGCGAGCGAAGTCACGTTGTATTTGCCGGTCGGCGCCCAGATGTTGAAGGACAGCGCGATGTGATCGTTCTCCGAAATCTGGTAGCCCGCTTCGAGCGGCGTGAAGAGCATGTCGTAGAGATTGGACGCGCGGTCGCTCGTCGTTCGGTTAGCCTGGCCGACCGCGAACGTCCCCGTGACCTTTTCCCAGATGTAAGGCAGCGTAAAGCCCGAGGCGAAAGCCCAGCCGCCATAGCTGCCCCACACTTTCAGAAGGCTCACGAGCGTGAGCGACAGTTCGCCGTCGATGCCCAGCGAACGCTGCCCCGCGATGGGCACCTGACGATCGCCGCCGATCGAGCCATCGAGATACACGGTCTCCAGGTTCGCGATCCATACCGGCTCGGTCGGCACGATGCCTATGCCCGACAGCACGCTCGTTCCCGCGACGGGCCGCCCGAGCGCGCCTTCTGTCGCCGACGCGTTGCCCGCGCCGAGCATCGGCACGATGGCGAGCATCGCGAGGCGCAAGCGATTTCTCGTGCGGCGCCGCCGTGCGTTCATCAGCGCTCTCATGGCTCACCCTCCGCGACGCCAAAGCCCGCCTTCAGCAATATTGCAATCCAGCGGCTTTGTAAAGGCGCGCGGCGCGCATCGTGCGGCGCTTCGTTTCGGATGGCGAGAGAAGCGCGTCAGGAAGGAAAGCCCAGCGCCGTGGCCTTTGCGCGCAGATCGGCGAAGCGCCCGCCCGGTGTCGGTGTTTGCGATGCGCCCTCCGCCGCTTTCGCGGTCTGCGACTTGTCGATGGCGCCAATGCCCGTTCCGCTCGCGAGCGTGTTCGAGCATGCGAGGCCGAATGGTCCTGGCGGCACCGCGAGCGTAGGCGCATCGGTGCGCGGCGCGTCGCTCAGATCGAGCGCATAGGCCATGTTGAACGTGCCTGGATCGCTTGCGCGCACGCCCAGCGGATCGAGCCCGAAGCGCCATGCGAGCAGTTGATGGATCGAGCTCGGATCGAACGGATAGCGCGCCACGTTGTTCGCCCGCACGCGCGGACCGAGCAGCACGCAGGGCACGCGAAAGCCGAGACGCCCGTCGTTGCCTACCTTCTGTTCCGCGACCGACAGCGACTTCACCGGCGGCGCGACATGATCGAAGAAGCCGCCCCACTCGTCGTAGACGACGATCATGAGCGTCGTGCTCCAGTTCGGTCCCGCGCGCAGCGCTTCGTAGATTTGCCCGAGCAGCGCCTGACCGTTGCGCACGTCCGCGTGCGGATGATCGTCGTTGGACGTGCCGTTCGCTTCGCCGCCGAAACTCGGATCGACCATGCAGAACGACGGCAGATTGCCGCCGGCCGCATCGGCAAGAAAATCGGCAAAGACCTTCGAGCGGTCGACATAACGTGTGCCGTACAGCGCCGTGAACGGCACGTCGTGGAAGTAGTACTTCGACGAGACGTTCTTCGCGTCGAGCCGGTCCCAGATGGTCGAGAGCGACGATGTGTCGATCGTGTCGCTCAGGCGATCCGTTTCGCCGCTGTGCAGATACATGCGGTTCGGGAACGTGTCGGCAAGGATGCCGCTCATGTAGTAATCGCAGACGGTGTACTGCGCGGCCGCCTGCCGATAGAACTCGAGATCGCTGCCCGTGAAATAGCCGATCGGCAAGAGGTCGCCACGCGTCTTGTTCGTGCCGGGCGTGAGCAGAAAGCCGTTCATCGCGCCGTTCGCGAGATGCGCGCGGCCCGCGTCGTATTCGTGATCGGGGTCGGCGAACTGACAACCCTGAAAGCCGTATGCGGCATTGGCGGACAGCGCGAAGGTCGGATGCGTCTCGCCGAACGCATCGGTGAACTGCCTGCCCGCTTGCCCGCCCTCCGCGCCCGGCACCCAGCCGAGCAAGTGATCGAAAGAGCGGTTTTCCATCGTGACGAGCACGATGTGATCGACGCCCGAAGTCGCCGGCGCGGGCAACGCGGGACGCGGCAGGTTCGCGCGATCGGGCGGGATATTGCCGATAGGGCTCGTCGGCGGGACGACGCCGGAGTTGTCGTCGCCGCCGCCGCCGCCGCACGCGGACAACATCGCGGTGCTGGCCAGCGCCGCGAGTAGACGCCGGCGTACCGCGTCGGGTTCGTTCGAAGGGGGTCGTGCCATGGCGACGCTCCATGTAAATGTAGTTATCGAACGCCGTTCGTCGGCAAACGGTTGCGCTTCGGAAGATCGAAGGCGAACGGCTTGTGGGTGCCGGGTTGCAGCATGCTGCGTTCCCGGCGACCCGCGTTCCACTTTTTATTCACACGGACGCGCTGTCATGCGTCTCTCACGACGGAACTGCTCGCACCATCGGCGACGGTCGAAGCGAGCGCATACGCGTCCACGCCGTCGATGCAGCCGAGGTTCACGCGCCACTCCTGCGGATTCGAGCGCGTCTGATGAAACGTGTAGATTCCACAATGCTTGCAGAAAAAATGCTGCGCGACCTGCGTGTTGAACTGATAGAGCGCGAGGTCGTCTTCGCCCGAAAGAATGCGCAGCTTGTCTCTGGTGAACGGCGGCGACATAACCGCGCCGCGCCGCCGGCAGTAACTGCAATTGCAGCGCTTGGCCGGTTCGATCGGCGTATCGGCTTCGAACGTAACCGCGCCGCAATGGCACGCGCCTTTCAGGGTCGTCGGGTTCATCGTGGTTTGTCTCCGAGGTTGTCGTTCAGCCCGCGTCCTCCACGTACTGCGCGATGCCGCGGCCGAACGACCAGTCTTCGCGCCGATTCGGCGCGAGCGCGATCATGACGTCGTCGGGCCGCAGGCCGGGCGATTCCCCGAGCTTCGCGACCAGCGTTTTATAGAACGCCTTCTTGGTCGGCAGATCGCGCCAGTCGCTCGCCGTGATGTGGATGAACACGAGATCGTCGCTGCGTTCGACGCCAAGATAACCCGGATCGTAGATGAAATCGTCGCGCTCGCGCTGCTCGATCAACTGGAAACGATCGTCGGCGGGCACCTTGAACGCTTCGACGAGCGCCTCGTGCACGCTGTTGGAAATGGCGCGGACATGATCGCGCGGCTTGCCTTTGAGGAGCGAAATTCTGACGAGCGGCATGATGAGTTTCCTTCCTGAATCGAGGTGGAGTCAGGCCAACTCTACGCCGTGCCGCCGTTTCCGAATATTTGAAAGTTCGGTACGGACGATTCCAGAAAATCGAATCGTCGCGACGTTCAACGCGCCCGCAGCGCGTCGACGATATTCATCCGCGAAGCCCGCAACGCGGGCAGGAATCCACCGACCAGGCCCATCACGAGCGAGAAGCCGAGCGTCTGCGCGATCACCGAAGGCGTCAGAATAAATCGGAACGACAAGTCCGCGAAGGTCTGAAAATTGGTCGTGGAAAAGGAAGCGAACTGCATCAGCGCGGCGCAGCAAAGCCCCGCGACGCCGCCGACGAGCCCGAGCAGCAGCGCTTCGAGCAGAAACGCGCCGAGCACGTCGAAGCGCTTGAATCCGAGCGCCCGCAAGGTCCCGATCTCCGCGACGCGATTCGCCACCGACGCGTACATCGTGATCATCGCGCCGATCATCGCCGCGATCGAAAAGATGCTCGACAGCGTGATGCCGAGAATATTGATGAACGACGACAGCGCCTTCGACTGATCGCCGTAAAAAACCTGCTCGCGTTTCGCTTCTTCGGTGAGACGCGGGTCCACGTCGATGTCGGCGCGGAAGCGCCCGAGCGCGTCGCTGCGCGCGAGACGCACGACCATCGACGAAAAAGTGGTGCGCCGGAACGATTGCATCAACTGATCGACATCGCCCCAGATTTCGGAATCGAAGCCGCTGCCGCCCGCATCGAAATGGCCGACCACGGTCCAGTCGCGTTGCGCGAAACGCAGATGGTCGCCGATGCGCGTGCCGCCGAATCCCTTTGCGATGCCGCTGCCGACGATGATCTCCGACGATCCGCGCCTGAACATGCGTCCCGCCGTGAGCTGCACTTGCGGACGCAGTTGCAGGCCCATCGGCGAGACGCCGCGTATCACGACGTTCGCGGGCGTGTTCGTGCCGAGCTTGGTGAGCGAAATCAGCACGACGGTTTCCTTTGACGCGAGCGGCTCGCCGTCGCCGTTCATCGCGACCGATGGGTGCATTTCCATCACCTTGGCCTGGCCGCGGTCGATCGCGCTTTGGATCTCGGTCTCCGCGCCCTTGCGGATCACGACGACATTGTCGCGCTCGCCCGTCGAGACGAGCGTTTTCTTCAGGCCCGCATCGAGCATCAGCACGGTCGCGAACACGAACACGACGAGCGCGAGCCCGCCTGCGGTGAGCATCGTCGTGAGACGGCGCGCCCAGAGATTGCGTGCGACGTAAGAAACCGGAATGGCCATCGCGCGCCCTCAGCCGATCGCCCGCAGGCCTTCGACGATGCGCACGCGGCTTGCCTGCACCGCCGGCACGATCGCCGCCGCGAACGCGACGACGAGCGCGCACGCGGCCTGCAACAGCATCGTTTCGTGCGACACCATGAAGACCGGGAACACGCCGCCCGTCGCGCGCTTGAAGACTTCGGCCATCGGCGGCGTCGCAAGAATGCCGATGCCGCCGCCGATCGCGCAGATCGCGAGCGATTCGCCGAATACGAGCGTCGAAAGAAACGCCGGGCCGAAACCGAGCGCCTTCAAGGTCGCGTATTCGGTGATGCGCTCGCGCGCGCTCATCGCCATTGCATTCGCCATCACCGCCATGATGATCAGGATGACGACATATGACACGACGCGTATCGCCGCGATGATCTGATTCGACATCGCGACGAAGCCGAGCTGAAACGCCTGCTCCGTCTCGGTCAGCGTTTCGGCGAGGGAGTTCTTGAATACATCGTCGATATTGCGCGAGACGGCGGCAGCATCGTCCGGGTCCTTGATGCCGACCACATACACGCCGACCTGATCGACATTGCGTTTCGTTGTTTTTCGGATCGACTCGTTCAGGTAATCGTAGTGAAAAATCAGTTGCCGCGTGATGGTCGATTCATCGCGCCCTTCCATGATGCCGCGCACGACGAAGTCCCACGTGCCTGGATAGATCGTGCCTTTGAGCGGAATGACGTCGCCGACCTTGAAGCCATATAGATCCGCGAGCTGCCGCCCGATCAGGCAGCCTTTGCGGTCGCGTTGATAATCGGAACGCGCCTGTTCGGAAACGATGAACTCGGGATAGAGATCGAGATAGTTGTCCGACACGGCGAACTGCGCGAAGAAGTTCTTCGGATCGCGATAGACGCCGCCGAACCAGTTCGAGCGCGCGACCAGCGTCACGCCGTCGACGCCGCGAATGCGGTTCTCGTAGGCGAGCGGCAACGGAAACACGAGCGAGATCGCATTGCGCGTGACGAGCCGCGCGTTCGATGCCGCCGCCGCGCCCGCGTACCAGGCATCCACGACCGTGTGCAGCAGACCGTAGGCGAGCACGGCGATGGTGAGGCCGAGCACCGTCAATGTGGTGCGCAGCTTGTGACGCAGCGCGTTGCGCAGGATCAGCTTGAGCACGGTCATGATGGCTCGCGCGGGGTTCCATCGATCAGTTCGCCTTTCTCCAGATGCACGAGCGACTTCGCCGCGCCCGCCGCATGCGCGTCGTGCGTCACCATGATGATGGTCTTGCCGAGCTTGTCGTTCAGGCGCTGCAGCATCGCGAGGACATCGGCGGCGGAGTTGCGGTCGAGGTCGCCCGTGGGTTCATCGGCGACGATCAGCGTCGGGTCCGTAATCAGCGCCCGCGCGATGGCGACACGCTGCTGCTGCCCGCCCGACAGCTCCGACGGATAGTGGCTCATGCGATCGGCCATTCTTACCATGTCGAGCACCATCGCGACGCGTTCGCGCCGTTCGTGGCGCGTGAGGCGCGTGAGCATCAGCGGCAGTTCCACATTTTCGAATGCGGACAGCACTGGCATCAGGTTATAGAACTGGAAGATGAAGCCGACGTGCGCGGCGCGCCAGTCCGCGAGCGCCGCTTCGGGCAGGCGCGTGATATCCAGCCCGCCGACCAGCAATTCGCCGCTGTCGGGCCGGTCGATGCCCGCGATCAGGTTGAGCAGCGTGCTTTTTCCGGAACCGGACGGCCCCATCAGCGCGACGAAATCGCCCTGGCCGATGGACAGCGTGATGTCGGTCAGCACGGGCACCGTCTGCACGCCGCGCCGATACGACTTCACGACGTGGCTGATCTGAACCAGAGGTGGCGTGCTCACGCTATTTCTTCGCCAGAGTAACTTTGGCGCCGTCTTTGAGCTTGTCGCCGGGCGACAGCACCACGACATCGCCGGGCTTCACGCCTTGCACCGCGAGCAGATCGCCGATGCGCTCGCCTGTCGTCACGTGCATTTCGCGCGCCGTGTCGTGATCGATGACGTAGACCACTTTCCTGCCATCGCGCGTGACGACCGCCGACGGCTGCACGGCGACGACGGCTTTCTTCTCCTCGGGCGGTACGGGCTTCGAGAGGAACGCGACTTTCGCGGACATGTCGGGCAGCACGCGCGCGTCGCGATCGACGAAGCGCACTTTCACGAGCACGGTCGCTTTCGAGCGATCGACCGTCGGCACGATACGCGATACGCGGCCCGCGAAGCGCGCGTCGGGCAGCGCATCGAGCTGAATTTCACAAGGCTGGTCCACGGTGATGCGCGAGATGTTCGACTCGGCGACATCGGCCTCGACTTCGAGCGTCTTCATGTCGGCGATCGTGACGACCGCGCCCTTGCTGTCCGACGCCGACGAAAACGGCGTGATGTTGTCGCCCACGTTCGCGTGTTTCACCAACACGACGCCGTCGAACGGCGCGCGGATCACGGTCTGATCGACGGCCACTTGCGCGGCCTGCGCGTTGGCGAGCGCGGCAACGATCGCGGCTTCGTCGCTGTTGACGGAGGCTTTGGCCTTGTCGTAACGGGCGAGCGCCGCGTCGTATTGCGTCACGGGAATCGCGCCTTGCGGGGCGAGGATCCTGAAGCGCTTGAGATCGACTTCCGCGTTCTTCAACTCGGCGCGCTGAAGCTCGAGATTGGCCCGCGCGACCTTCACCTGCGCTCGCGTCTGTGCGAGCGATGCGGCGACGTCATCGCTTTCGAGCCGCGCGATGATCTGCCCTTCCTTCACCACGGTGCCTTCGAGCACGCCGAGCCATTCGACGCGCCCCTGTCCCTTCGACGCCACCGCCGCCTTGCGCTGCGGCACGACATAGCCGGTGGCGTTCAGGAGCGTGTAGCTCTGCGACGGATAAACGGAGGTGACGGTCGCCGTCTCCACAGCCTGCGGGCCGGTCATGCGAAGCGCCACGGCAATGAGCGCGAGCAGGATCGCGACGATGATCGCGTAACGAAGCCAGTTGCGCCGGCGCCGCGGCGTGGCGGCGGACGGTCCCCGGTCGATTTTGAGTTTTTCGAGATCGTGTTCAGCCAATTTATGGACTTGCGCCGCGGGGAAAAGCCGCGAGTCGGGAAGCGTTGAGAGGATCGTCAGTATAGCGCTGTGGTTTGGCGGGAATGATGCGCCGCAATGCCGCCCGCGCTTGAAAAAAGCGCGAATTCAACGCCTTCACCGATTCGGCGAGATTGCCTCACTTATGAATCAAAGTTAAAGATGCTTTGAGTTCAGCGCCGGTTACAGCGCCAACGGTTGTGTACAGTGGACCCACATCGAAACACACCCAACACACGTGGAACACGGAGACGACACATGAAGACCTATCGCATCGCAACCATCCCCGGCGACGGCATCGGCAAGGAAGTCGTGCCCGCAGGCCAACAAGTCCTCGAAGCGATTGCACGCAGCACGCAAAATTTTGAATTCCAATTCGAGAATTTCGATTGGGGCGCGGACTACTACCGCCAGCACGGCGTGATGATGCCCGCCGATGGCCTGGACGCGATCCGCGACAAGGATGCGATTCTCTTCGGTTCCGCCGGCGACCCCGACGTCCCCGATCACATCACGCTATGGGGTCTGCGCCTGAAGATCTGCCAGGGCTTCGACCAGTACGCGAACGTGCGCCCCACGCGCATCCTGCCGGGCATCGACGCGCCGCTCAAGCGCTGCAGGCCCGAGGACCTGAACTGGGTGATCGTGCGCGAGAACTCGGAAGGCGAATATTCGGGCGTCGGCGGCCGCGTGCATCAAGGGCATCCGATCGAAGCCGCGACCGACGTGTCGATCATGACGCGCGGCGGTGTCGAACGCATTATGCGTTTTGCATTCAAACTCGCGCAGTCGCGTCCGCGCAAGCTGCTGACCGTCATCACGAAGAGCAACGCGCAGCGTCACGCGATGGTCATGTGGGACGAAGTCGCGCTCGCGATCTCGAAGGAATTTCCGGACGTGAAGTGGGACAAGGAACTCGTCGATGCCGCCACCGCGCGCATGGTCAACCGTCCCGCCACGCTCGACACCATCGTCGCGACGAACCTGCACGCCGACATCCTCAGCGATCTGGCCGCCGCGCTCGCGGGCAGTCTCGGCATCGCGCCGACGGGCAACATCGATCCCGAGCGCCGCTATCCGTCGATGTTCGAACCGATCCACGGTTCCGCGTTCGACATCATGGGCAAGGGGCTCGCGAATCCGATCGGCACGTTCTGGTCCGTCGTCATGCTGCTCGAGCATCTCGGCGAACTCGAAGCCGCCCAGCGCGTAATGGCCGCGGTCGAAGCCGTCACCGCCGATCCCGCGCTCCATACCGGCGATCTCGGCGGCAAAGCGACCACCGCGCAGGTGACGGCCGCCGTGTGCGCGTTGGTCGAGCGCGTGGAAGCCGCCGCGGTTTAAAGCCCGATCGAGTTTCATCCGGGCAATCAAACGCAACTGACCCGCGATGCAATGCACATCGCGGGCAGCGGGGACGCGTTCGCGTCCTTCATCGAGAGCGCAACGCTCTGCCTCCCAGGAGGAGACACATGCAATCCAGCATCGAATCCAATGTCGAAGCGCGCGTCTCGCGCAAGCTAGCATGGCGCATCATTCCGTTCGTGATGCTGCTCTACTTCATCAGCTTTCTGGACCGCGTCAACGTGGGCTTCGCCGCGATGACGATGAACAAGGCCATCGGCCTCTCACCCACTGCGTTCGGTCTCGGCGGCGGCTTGTTCTTCATCGGCTACTTTCTGTTCGAAGTGCCGTCGAACCTGATCTTGCACAAGGTGGGCGCCCGCATCTGGATCGCACGCGTGATGGTGACGTGGGGCATCGTGTCGGTGGCTTCCGCGTTCGTCACCGGACCGACGAGCTTCTATGCGCTGCGCTTTCTGCTCGGCGTCGCCGAAGCAGGATTTTTCCCCGGCGTCATTCTGTATCTGAGCCTGTGGTTCCCCGCGAAGCAGCGCGCGGTCGCGGCCGCATGGTTCATGGCCGCCGCGCCAATCTCGACCGCGATCGGCTCGCCGCTCTCCGGCGCGATCATGCAATTGCCGCCGATATTCGGTCTCGCCGACTGGCAGATTCTCTACATCATCGAAGCACTGCCCGCGATCGTGCTCGGCTTCGTCGTGCTCAAGTTCCTCACCGATACGCCCTCCAAAGCGCACTGGCTCGCCAGCGATGAACGCGAATGGCTCATCGCCAAGCTGAAGAGCGAAGCCGATGCGAAACAGTCTCACGCAGGGCACACGGCGGGCGCATGGAGCGCGCTGCGCGATCCGCGTGTGCTCGCGCTCGCATTGATCTACTTCGGCACGTCGGCGGGTCTCTATACGCTTGGATTGTGGGCGCCGCTCATCATTCGACAGTTCGGCTTCACAGCGCTGGAGACGGGTCTCATCACCGGCATTCCGAGCGTGGTCGCCGTCGTCGCGATGATCCTCTGGGCGAAGCATTCGGACCGTACGCAGGAACGCACCTGGCACGTCGTGATTCCTTGCGCGCTTGCTTGCATCGGCTTCATCTTCGCGGGTCAGGCAAGCACCGCGCTCTTCGTGATCCTCGCGCTCATCGTCGTGAACGTGGGCATCAGCGCGGCGAAGGCGCCGCTCTGGGCGATGCCTAGCATGTTCCTCTCGGGCGCCGGCGCGGCGGCGGGTATCGCGATGATCAACTCGATCGGCAATCTCGGCGGCTTTGTCGGACCGTTCGCGATCGGCTGGCTCAAGAACAGCACGGGCAGCTATTCGGCGGGCTTGTATGTGGTCGGCGCGACGCTCGCGATGTCCGCGGTCATCACGCTTCTTTTGAGCCGCAAGACGCGGAACGGCGACGCGCATGCGGTGACGGCCAAGACGTGACGAACATCTTCATCGAACGAAAAAAGAGCGGCGCGCGCCGCTCTTTTTTTCATGAACCCAACGCCACCCGCTCGGGCTCATCCGGCTCGAACCAGTCCGGATTGCGCGCCGCAATCGGATGCAGCGAGACCAGAATCTCACGCAGATGCGCGCGCATCGCTTCTTCCGCGCCATCGGGATCATGCGCCTTCAGCGCGCTCACGATGCGTGCATGCTGCTTGATGAGCAGATCGAGCGGCGACACGTCCGGCAAGCTCAGATAGCGCACGCGGTCCATCTGCGCCTTGATGTCCTGAATGGTGTCCCACGCGGCGACGCAGTCGATTGATTGCGCGATCTGCATGTGGAACTGTTCGTCGAGCGTGAGAAACGCGCTAGTGTCGTTCACTTTCGATGCCGTCTTCTGCTCGCGCAGGTTCGCGGCGAGATCGTCGAGCTGTGAATCCGTGATGGCGACCGCCGCCTTGCGCGCAACGGCTGTTTCGATCGCCTCTCGAATGAAGCGCCCTTCGCGCACCTGTCGCGGCGAAATCTTCTTCACGAAGGTGCCGCGCTGCGGCAGCACTTGCAGCACGCCCGCTTCGACGAGCTTGATGAAGGTCTCGCGCACCGGCTGCCGCGAAACCTGGAACATCTCCGATACTTCCTTTTCCGAGAGCGGCGTGCCGGGCACGAGCTGCCCCGCAAAAATGGCCTGACGCAACGCCCGAAAAATCTGCTTGCCGATGGGTTCGTGCGACTCGTGCGAAATCAGCGAAGTCAGATCGGGCAACTCGATCTTCTGCGACGCGAGCGGTCTGCGCACGCGCGCACGCCGCATTGTTGAGCCATTCGACACGATACCGTCTTGCATGATCGAAACCTTGTTGATGAGCGCGGCGCATGAATGCGCGCCGCGTCTCGATACTATCACGCAGCTCTTGCCGCGCTTTCACGCTTCGCGCGCGTTTTCGGCTCGCGGATGAACATCAACGAACACAGCGCGCCGAGCACCGCGATCACGCCGGCCAATACGAATGCGCTGCCATAAGCGCCATGCGTCGCCTCGACGATGAAGCCCGTCACCGCCGGCCCGATCACGCCCGCGAGATTCGCGAGCAGATGCACGAAGCCGCCGACGCCGCCGACGTTCTCGCGCCGCACCGTGTCCTGAATCACGGCCCAATACACCGAGCCCGTCACGTAGAGAAAGAAGATCGTGACCGACATCAACGCCACCGCACCCTGCGTGCTCTCCACGCGGCCCGCGAACGCGACGCACAGCGCAGCCATGCCGAGACACACCGTCAACACGATGCGGCGCGACATCAGCGGCTTGCCGGTGATGCGCAGGATCGCATCGGTGATGAAGCCGCCCGCTGCGAGCCCGATGCTGCCGAGCAGCCACGGAATGACCGTCGCGAAGCTCATGTCGCGCAATGACATGTGATGCGCTTCGGTGAGATACGTCGGAAACCACGAGAGAAAGAAGAACAGCACGTAGTTGTATGAGAAGAACGCGAACGCCGTGGCGAGGATGATCGGCTGACGCAGATAGAAGCCGAGATTCGCCTTTTTGCCGTGCGCGCCGTGTTCCATCGACGGCGCGTCCTGCTGGCCCGCGACGATCAGATCGAGCTCCGCCTGTGTCACGCGCTTGTTCTGTTGCGGATGCTCGGTCGTCGTCAGCGCCCACAGCACGAGCCACGCAAAGCCGATCATCATGATGATGACGAACGCCCAACGCCAGCCGAACGTGATCGCCATATAGCCGACGACCGGACCGGCCAGCGCGCCGCCGAGCGGCGTTCCCGAACTGATGACGCCAATGGCGCTCGCCACTTCACGGCGCGGGAACCAGTTGTTCACCATCTTGCTGTTCGACGAACTGAATGGCCCCTCGCCCATGCCGAAGAGCACGCGCAGCACGATCAGCGAAACGAGGCTGCTCGCCAGGGCGGTTGCACCGCAAAAAAGCGACCAGATGCCCATTGCGCCGCCGAACACCTTCTTCGCACCGATCTTGTCCGACAGCACGCCGCCGACAAAATTGAATAATGCATACCCGATGAAAAAGCTGCTGAACACGATGCCCATCTGCGCGTGCGTGAAATGCAGGTCTTTCTGAATGAGCGGCGCGGCGATCGAGAGCGCCGCACGGTCGAGATAGTTGACGACGCCCGCGAGAAACAGCAGGCCGACGACGAACCATCGCTGACTTTTGATCATGGTGAGTCTCCGATGCACCGCCTCTTCTTACCTTGGGTCCGGGCGGTTCTATGAATGATGAATTCTGAATGCCGTTTCGAGCGGCGCGCGTCAGTCGAATTGCAGATGCACTTTCATCGACTGATTGCGGTCCAGCGCGACTTCGAATGCGCGATTCGCTTCCGCCAGCGGAAAGGCGTGCGTCATCAAAGGGCGAAGATCGATGCGCTGCGACGCGATTTCATCGGCGGCCGTTGCGTATTCGTCGGTGAAGCGGAACGAGCCCTGATAGCGCAACTCCTTCGCCATCACGAGATTGGCCGCGACGGGCGACTGGCCCGCGGGCAGATTGCCGAGCTGGATCACCGTGCCGCCGGCGCGCACCGAGCGCAGCGCCGTATCGAGACCGGCCGGGCTGCCCGATGCCTCGATCACCACATCGAACGTGCCGCGCTCCCTTGACCATGCGTCGATAGGCGCCTGATCGTTCGTCAGCACGGTTTCGTCCGCGCCGAGCGACGCGGCCATCGCGAGCGCCTTTTCAGCGAGATCGAGCGCGACGATGCGATGTGCGCCCGCACGCCGCGCCGCCGCGAGCACGATGCAGCCGATCGGCCCGCAGCCCACGAGCAGCAGCTTCGCGCCGACGAGCGAACCCGCGAGCTTCAACGCGTGCAGCGCGACGGCGAGCGGCTCGGCCATCGACGCCTGCGCGAAGTCGAGCGTGTCCGGCACCGCAACGCATTGCCGCGCGGCCGCTGTGATGTACTGCCGGAACATGCCCTGCATGTGTGGAAACGTCGACGCACTGCCCATGAAGCGCATGTTCAGGCAGTGATTCGGCATGCCTTTTACGCAGAAACGGCACGTGCCGCAATTCAGGCCCGGGTTGACCGCGACGCGCTGGCCGACGGCGAGCCCGGTCACGCCGTCGCCCAACGCGGCGATTTCGCCCGCCACTTCATGACCGAGCACGAACGGCTCGCGCACCGCGAAGTCGCCGCTCTTGCCCTTGAAGTAATACGAGAGATCCGATCCGCAGATGCCGCCCGCGCGCACGCGGATCTGCACCTGCCCGGGTTGCGGCTCGGGTGTGTCGATCTCGTCGATGACGAGCTTTTTCGGTTCGTGAAGAACGGCTGCGAGCATGATCGGTGTCCTGGGTTGCGGATTGCGTTTTGTGTTACGCGTTTTGAATGCGCTCAGCGGCCTGCGATTCGGCGGCGGCAGTGTCGTGTTGCGGCGCGCCCCAGTCGTGCAGATCACCGCCGATTCGCACCGGCGCGGTCTCAGGCAGAAGCAGGAGCGAAATCGTCGAGACGATGCCGAGCACGGCCACATAGGCGATAAGCCCGATCGAGCTGCCGCCCGTCGCCTGGATCAGCTTCACCGCGACGAGCCCGAGCACGCCGCTGCCGATCAGCGAGCCGATCTGCCAGATGAGCGCGATGCCGCTGCAGCGCACGCGCGCCGGAAACAGCTCGGGAAAGAGCGACGCCTGAGGCGCATAACACAGGCTATGACCGACCGTGATCGCGAGAATCATCACGGTTTGAATCGCGAGGCGGCTGCCGCTGTCGATCGCATGAAAGAGCGGCACCACGAGCAGCACGTGCAATACCGCGCCCGCGATGAACGTCGTGCGCCGGCCGATGCGATCCGACAGTGCGCCCGCGAGCGGAATCGCGATCAGCTCGAGCACCACCGCGACGATGATGCTCTGGAGCAAGAGCGCATCCGCGATGCCATGCGCGCGGCCGTAGGCGAGCACGATCATCGTGTACATCGCGAACGTGCAGGCTTCGATCAGCTTCGCGCCGACGCCCTTCACGATCGTCGCGCCGTGCTGCTTCACGACTTCCACGACGGGCCGCGACTCGACCGCCCTGGTTGCGCGGATCGCTGCGAACACGGGCGATTCTTCCGTGCGCAGCCGGATATAAAGCCCGACCGCGACCAGCACGATGCTGCCGAGAAATGGCAGACGCCAGCCCCAGTCCATCAGTTGTTCGTGCGTGAGCGCGGCGGTGAGCACGGCGAAGATGCCCGATGGGATCAGAAAGCCCGCGGGCGCGCCGAGCTGAACGAGACTCGCGAAGAAGCCGCGTTCGCGCGGCGGCGCGTATTCGGCGGTGAGCAGCACGGCGCCCGCCTGCTCGCCGCCCACGCCGAAGCCTTGAAGGACGCGGATCAGCACGAGTGCCGCCGGCGCCCAGAAACCGATCTGCGAATAATCCGGCAGCAGACCGATGGCGAACGTGCCGAGTCCCACGATCAGAATGGTGACGATGAGCGCCTTCTTGCGGCCGATCTTGTCGCCGAAATGCCCGAACACGATCCCGCCGATGGGCCGCGCCACGAAACCGACCGCATAGGTGGCGAACGCGGCGAGCGTGCCGATCAGCGGATCGTGGCTCGGAAAGAACTTCGCGCCGAACACGAGCACCGCCGCCGTGCCGTAGACGAAGAAGTCGTAATACTCCGCGGCCGTGCCGATGGTCGATGCGGCGGCCACACGGCGCAGCATCGCGCTGGTTTCCCTGTCTGCCATGTCTCTCTCCGGTATCTTGTCTTTTGGATGCTTAATGCAGTTGTGCAGTTGCGCGCTCACCAGTTCCAGAGCGTGCCGTCTTCGAGGCGCGCCACCGGCAGATAGGCCGGGTCGTACGGATACTTCGCGGCAAGCTTCTCGTCGATATCCACGCCGTGCCCCGGCGCCTCGCCCGGATGCATCATTCCGCGATCGAACGACCACGCATGCGGAAACACGTCGAGCGCTTCATCCGGGAAGCCCATGTACTCCTGCACGCCGAAGTTGGGCACCCAGAGATCGAAGTGCAGCGCCGCGCCCATGCATACCGGCGACAGATCGGAGGGGCCATGACAGCCGGTGCGCACCTGATAAAGCGAAGCGAAATCCGCGATGCGTTTCAGATGCGTGATGCCGCCCGCATGCGTGAGCGTCGCGCGGATGTAGTCGATCAACTGCTCTTCGATCAGTTGCTTGCAGTCCCAGATGCTGTTGAACACTTCGCCCACCGCGATCGGCGTGACGGTGTGCTCGCGGATCAGGCGGAAGCCGGCCTGGTTCTCGGCGGGGGTCGGATCTTCCATCCAGAACAGACGATACGGCTCGACCGATTTGCCCAGCCGCGCGGCTTCGATCGGCGTGAGACGGTGATGCACGTCGTGCAGCAGATGCGTGTCGAAGCCGAACTTGTCGCGCACGGCTTCGAAGAGTTTTGGCACGAAATCCAGGTACTTTTCGGAAGACCAGCTTTGCTCTTCCACCGAGCCCTTCGTCGCTGGCTCGTACATGCCTTCGCCCTTCGAGACACCGTACACCGAACGCATGTCCGGCACGCCGCACTGGATGCGGATCGCCTTGTAGCCCTCTTCGATATGCTCGGCATAGCGGTCGAGCGCTTCGGGGATATCGCGGCCCGTGGCGTGCCCATAGACCATCACGCCTTCGCGCGACGCGCCGCCGAGCAGCTTGTAGAGCGGCATGTTCGCCGCCTTGCCCAAGATGTCCCAGAGCGCCATGTCGACGGCAGCGATCGCGGTCATCGTCACGGGACCGCGCCGCCAGTACGCGCCCTTGTACAGGAACTGCCACGTGTCCTCGATGCGGCTGGCATCGCGCCCGATCAGAAGCGGACACACGTGATCCTTCAGATACGAGGCGACGGCCAGTTCGCGGCCGTTGAGCGTCGCATCGCCGATGCCGTGAATGCCCTCGTCCGTCTCCACTTTCAACGTGACGAAGTTTCGGCCGGGGCACGTCACGATCACGTCGGCGCGGATGATTTTCATAGGGATTCCTTGAATGGGCATTCGATGTGTCGGATACTACCATACCAGTATGTCACGTAGTCAATCGCGGGTTTTCCCCATTCTTAATGCAAAATGCCATCGAAAATGACTGAGAAATCAATGCTTTCCCGTTCTTCGCTGAGCACGCTCAAAGCGCACTGCCTGTCACCGGAGTGGCGCGAGCCGGCCATCGGCATCGTGCATCTGGGCATCGGCAACTTCCATCGCGCGCATGAAGCGCTCTACACGGAAGAGGCGATGCTCGCGCAACCGGGCGACTGGGGCATCTGCGGCGTCACGCTGCAAGGCGATGTGAGCAAGCGCGACGCACTGATGGCGCAGGACGGGCTTTACAGCGTCGTCGAACGCGGGCCGGACGGCGAGCGCGTGACGGTCGTGCGCGCATTGCGCGAAGTGCTGGCGATGCCCTTCGACCGCGCGCGTCTCCTCGAACTCTTTGCCGACGAGCGCGTGCGCATCGTCTCGTTGACGGTCACCGAAAAGGGCTACTGCCGCGATCCGCAGACCGGCGACGCCGACTTCGCTCATCCGGGCGTCGCGCACGATCTCGCGCATCCTGACGAGCCTTCGACGGTGCCGGGCATCCTCTGCGCCGCGTTGAAGGCGCGCCGCCACGCGGGCACGCCACCGTTCACCGTTCTCTCGTGCGACAACCTCTCGCAGAACGGCGAAGCATTGCGGCAAGCCGTCTGCTCTTTCGCGCGCCGGCTCGACCCGGCGCTCGCCAAGTGGATCGAAACGCACGTCGCATTTCCATCGACGATGGTGGACCGCATCGTCCCCGCCACCACGGAAGCCGACCGCGCAGCCGCGCAAGCCGCGCTCGGCGTGCGCGACGAAGCGCCCGTGCCGTGCGAGCCGTTTCGTCAATGGGTCATCGAAGATCGCTTTCCGGCCGGACGCCCGGCGTGGGAAACGGCCGGCGCGCAACTCGTCGACGATGTCGCGCCGTTCGAAATCGCCAAGCTGCGCATGCTGAACGCGACGCACTCGGCGCTCGCCTATCTCTCGATGCTCGCGGGATTCGAAACCATCAGCGACGCGGTTGGCCACGCGCCGCTCGGCTCGCTCATCCACGCGATGATGACGCGCGAAATCGCACCGACGCTCGACGTTCCGCCATCGTTCGATCTCGCCGCCTACCGCGACGCCCTGCTCGACCGCTATGCGAACCCGGCGTTGAAACACCGCTGCGCGCAGATCGCGATGGACGGCAGCCAGAAGATGCCGCCGCGCATTTTGTCGACCATTGAGGCACGGCTCGATGCGGGTCAGCCGATCGAGCGGCTCGCGCTGGCGGTCGCGGCGTGGTTCACGTTCCTGCGCGGCCGCGCGGACGACGGCACGCGCTACGCGATCAGCGATCCGCTTGCCGAACGTCTCACGAAAGCGGCAGAATGCGCCGGCACGCCGGAAAGCCTCGTCGATGCGCTGCTTGCCGTGAGCGACGTGTTCCCTGCAGCGCTCGCACGCAACCCGGTTCTTCGCGAAGTGCTCGTACGCGCCGCGACGAAATTACAGAACGGGTCGCTCGCGGCAATAGATGAATACGCGCGCTTGGATTGAATTCATCATTACGCATGCAAGATGCCGATTTATCCGCTTCGTTTTAAGATAGCCACTTCATCGTGACCCCGCTTGATGCGCGAGGAGTGGCAGGTGTTCTTTCTCAAACGTGGGCATGGCGCCGTTCTTTGTGTGACCTTCGCGTTGTCGTGCGGCACGGTCTCCGCCTTGGCCGCCGCGGCGTCTGGCCGCCATGCAGCAAGTGCCGTTGATGGCGCGAGCGGCGCATCCGGGCAGAACATCTCGACCGCCGATGTGCTTGCGCCGAACTTCACGGGCGACGATCCCGAGCATGTCCGCGACGCGCTCGCGGGCCATCCGGCGCCGGGACAGCCGTCGTCGATCACGAGTCGCGTGCGGGCGTTTCTCTCGCATCCGTTCCGTCAATCCCGGCAAGGCGCGTCGGCTGTCGCGAGCGCGGGTCAGACCCCCGCCCAAGCGGCGCGCACATTCACGTTCGTGATTCCGGTTTCATACGGCGTGCGCTATCTGGCGAAGAAAAAGGTGCTCACGGTGAACGTGTCGCTGGCGGCGCCTGATCATCCGGACGCCATTCTGCTCAAGCAGACGGTGATAGGGCAAAGCGGCCGCAAGCTCGTCGTAGCGCCCGAGGCGAAGGCGAAGGGATTCGTCCAGACCTTCGACGTCATCCAGTTGCAACCGCAAGGCGGCATCAAAACGACGGTTCGGGGCCGCATGATGCTGCCCAGCTTCGATCACGAGCACGGCAACGACGACTTCGCCATCGTGCTCATCTGCACGCTCGCGCCGCCCTATCTGGAAGATGACATCGAACACATTGAGCCCACCGACGAAGAGCCGACGGACATCACGCGCAGGACATCGACGTTGAATGGGAGCGTCAATGCTGCGTGGCTCATCGATCGCAAGGAAGGCACGATCATCACGAAACGGCTGCATCTCGTCAAATAGATCGATACTCCAATATCCGATGACGATATTACGGAGTCCTGCCATCACCGACAAGCGAATCTTCGGAACGGTCGTTCTGAAACACAGATCGCGACCGACTACAATCGACATACGATAACGCGCGGCACACAGATCAAAAGCGCGTCAGAGTCATTTCCAGTCCGTCCATCACGGAGTTTCCGACGCAGTCGTCAAGGAAAGGGCGCCGTGCGGAGAACCTGAATGCCCGCCAGATTGAATGCCGTTCGCAAGACCGGACGCGTGGTCAGTCGCCGGCTGTTGCGACGCAACAGCACCGCTGCAATGCGTTTCGCCGAGTCCTTCTCGCGATTTCCGGTGCTCGCCGGACTTCTCGGCACCGCCATCGCCATATCCATGGCCGCGCTGTCGTTCGCCGCGCTCTGGCAAGGACGCGCACAAGCGCTGCAGAACGCGCATTTCGCATCGGCCAATCTGGTCGCCACCCTGAGCGCCGATATCGCGCGCAACGTCGAAGCGAGCGACCTGTCGCTACGCACCATCGTGAGCGGCGTGCAAAATCCCGCCGTGATGGCGCTCCCGCCGGATCTGCGCAAGCTCGTCGTTTTCGATGGCGCGACCGGCATGAACTATGTCGGCGGCGCGTTCGTGATGAATCGCGAAGGACGTATCGTTCTCGAACGCGATCCTTCGCAGCATGCCGATCTGCTCTTCGACGATCGCGATTACTTCAAGATTCACGCCGGACAACGCGACGCGGGCCTGTTCATCTCCGGACCCTATGCGTCGCGGTTGCGCAAGGGTGTGACCTCGCTCGCGATGAGCCGGCGCATCGATGCACCGGATGGCTCGTTCGCGGGCGTCGCCGTCATCGCGTTGAACGTCGCCTACTTCGACAGCCTGCTTTCGCGCGTGAACGTCGGCCGGTCCGGCTCGGTGTTCATCGTGCAGCAGGACGGCGTGATGATCGCGCGCAAGCCCGCGCTACGGCCGGACGAAGCGGGATACGTCGCGAAGTCGCCGAGCTTCGCCCTGATGAAGGACGCACCCTCCGGTTCTTATATCTCGAGTTCGCCAATCGACGGCGTGCGGCGGCTCTATACCTTCCAGCGCGTGCCGGGCACGCATCTGATCGCGGCCGTCGCACCCGCCGAAAACGACGTGCTCGCGGCATGGCGCCAGCGCGGCATCGTGATAGGCGGCCTGACGCTGATGTTCGGCGGCGGCTTCGTCATCATCTCCTGGCTGCTTGCGATCTCGCTGCGCTCGCGTGCGATCGCGCAGGAAAAGCTGCAACGGCTCGCGGGCACCGATGCGCTCACCGGGCTGTGCAATCGCCGCGCGCTCGACCGCCGGCTCGACGAGGAATGGCGGCGTGCACGCCGCGCCGATCAGCCGCTTTCCGCACTGTTCGTCGACGTCGATTACTTCAAGCTCTATAACGACACGTACGGTCACGCGATGGGCGACGATGCGCTCACCACGGTGGCCGATTGCATACAGAATTCCGCAAAGCGTCCCGGCGATATCGTCGCGCGCTATGGCGGCGAGGAATTCGTCGTCGTGCTGCCAGGCACCGCCGCGAACGGCGCGTTCACGTTCGCGGAACGCCTGAGGCTGAAAGTGGAAGGACTCGCCATCGCGAACAGCGCCGCGCCCAAGGGCGTGCTGACCATCAGCATCGGCTGCGCGACGACCTCGCCGCGCCTCGCCGACAACGCGCTCAAGCTGCTCAACGGCGCCGATTCCGCGCTCTATCTCGCCAAACGCGCCGGACGCAATCGCGCGATCCACGAAAACAGCGTCGCGAGCGGCGGCGCGTAGCGCGCCGTATCATGCATGCAATCGCGCCGGTTGCATTTCGCATCCAAAACGCCTTCCGAAGGAGACAAGCCGATGACCGCATCCCACGCCGTACTCGCCATTCTTTTCTCCCTGCTGCTGGGCGCGATGATCCCCGGACCGAGCTTCGTGATCGTGGCGCGCAACGCCATCGGCATATCGCGCGCCGATGGTCTCGCGACCGCGCTCGGCATGGGCGTGGGCGGTATCTTCTTCGGCGGCCTCGCGCTCGCGGGGCTCTACACGCTGCTCGTCGCCGTCGAATGGCTCTACATCGGACTGAAGATTGCGGGCGGCCTCTATCTGATCTATATCGCATCGAAAATCTGGCGCGGCGCCGCGCAGCCGATGCACATGCCGGCTCGAGACGATGCACCCGTGCTCACGAGAAGCGCACGCAAATCGTTCTGGCTCGGGCTTACGACGCAATTGAGCAATCCGAAAACCGCGATCTGGTACGGCAGCATCTTCGCCGCGCTCTTGCCGCAACATCCTCCGCTGTGGTGCTACATCGTGTTGCCGCCGATGGTCTTCGCCATCGAGACCGGCTGGTACACCATCGTCGCGCTGGGTTTCTCCAGCGAGCGTCCGCGCGAAATGTATCTGCGCGCGAAGAAGTGGATCGACCGCATCGCCGCGAGCGTGATCACTGCGCTCGGCCTGCGTCTCGTGCTCATGGCGGGCAGGACCGGTTTGTGATTCAGCATGCAAAACGCATAACGCAAAACGCCATCTGCCATTTTTGATGCAAAGGATCACGACGCGCGCAGCCTTTCGTTTTGCCGACACACCGCCTTCGTCTCACTCCTTGGCGCAGGACTTGCTCCTGTCCGCGCTCAGATGTCCGGCGATACGACCGGCACTTGCACACGGAGGAGACGATGCAAGACGATATCCGCGAAACCGCGGCTTCCCAGGATGAACGAGAGAACGGCTGGCTCATTCCCTCGATCCGCCAGGCGCATGAGCGCTCGGAGACGTTCGGCCTGAACGCGTCGACGCGACCCGACTACGATGTGCTGACCGAAGGCGAACTCCTGCTCAAGCTCGAACAGAACCGCGTGCTTTGCGCGCACGCCACACCGGTGATGGAAACGTTGCGCGACCAGATCGTCAATACGCAAAGCATGATCGTGCTGACGGATGCGCAAGGACTCATCCTTCATTCGACGGGCGATGACGACTTCCTCGCGCGAGCGGAGAAGGTCGCTCTCAGGGCCGGCGCGAACTGGGCCGAGGAACGGCAAGGAACCAACGCGATCGGCACGGCTATCGCGGAACGCACGGCCACGGTCGTGCATGGCGACCAGCACTATCTCGCCGCGAACCGTTTTCTCACATGCTCCAGCGTGCCGATTCTCGATCCCTACGGCGATCTGATCGGCGTGCTCGATGTAACGGGCGATCATCGCAGCTACCATCGCCACACGATGGCGCTCGCGCGCATGTCCGTGCAGATGATCGAAAACCATCTGTTTTCCAGCGCTTTTCAGGGGATGTTGCAAATCGCGTTTCATGGCCGGCACGAATTCCTCGGCACGTTGATGGAAGGCATCATGGCCTTTACGTGCGATGGGCGTTTTCTCTCGGCCAATCGCAGCGCGCAGTTCCAATTCGGCCTGCCGCTCTCGGCATTGCGCGCGCATACGCTCTCATCGCTATTCGGATTGACGAGCGCGCAACTGATCGATCGTTCGCGTTCGTGCCGCGCGCCGCATATCACCCTCGATCTGAACAACGGAACCGTCGTATGCGCGCGCGTGCGCCTGAACCGCGCGCCGATCGCCGAGATGACGTCTGCTCCGGCAACGGTCAGGTCTGCGCCGCGTGTATCGGCTGCGATCGATGCATCGTCGAAGCTCGCGGCACTCGACACGGGCGACCCGAAAGTGGCCGCCGTGATCGGCAAGGTGCGCAAGGTCATCGGCAAGGGCATACCGATCCTCATCACGGGGGAAACCGGTACGGGCAAGGAACTGCTCGCGCAAGCCATCCACGGCGACTCGCCGCGCCGCGCGGGGCCGTTCGTCGCGGTGAATTGCGCATCGATTCCGGAGAACCTGATCGAATCGGAACTCTTCGGTTACGAGGAAGGCGCGTTCACGGGCGCACGGCGCAAGGGCGCGGCCGGCAAGTTATTGCAGGCGAACGGCGGCACGCTTTTTCTCGACGAAATCGGCGACATGCCCTATCCGCTGCAAGTGCGCCTCTTGCGCGTATTGCAGGAACGCGTCGTCGATCCGCTCGGTTCGAGCAAATCGATACCGGTCGATGTCGCCATCATTTGCGCGACGCATCGCAACTTGCGCGAGATGATCGAGCAGAACCGCTTTCGCGAGGACCTGTATTACCGCTTGAACGGGCTCGTCGTGAAGCTGCCGCCGTTGCGCGAGCGCACCGACCTCGCGGCCGTGATCACGAAGATGCTGCACGCCGTGAGCGTCGATGAAACGTGCGGCATGCGCCTGTCCATCGACGACGAAGTGATGGCGCTCTTCGAGCGCTACGCGTGGCCCGGCAATTTCCGGCAACTGTGCAATCTGCTGCGCACCGCCGCCGCGATGGTGGACGACGACGGTTGCATTCGCCGCGAGCATCTTCCGGACGACTTCTTCGACGAACCCCGCATCGATGCGCAGAACCTGTCCGAAGCATGCGCTTCATCCGCGCTCGCTTCGGGGCGTCTGCAGGAAGTCACGGCATCCGTGATCGCTGCGGCGCTCGCGCGTCATCGCGGCAATGTATCCGCGGCCGCGCGTGCTTTAGGGGTTTCCCGCAATACGATCTATCGCAAGATGCCCGTCTGTTCATCGATGGAGCAATGAGTTGTTCCGTGCAGTGTTCCACTTCGATACACCTGTGCACCGAAGAGACACGGCGGTAGCGCTCCTTCGAAACCAATCTGAAAGCCAGAAGCGTGCACATGCACGGTCCTTTCAGCGAAGGCACGGAGCTTGCATTTTCGACGTCCGATTGCGAACCGTTCGCGATCTCACTCGAACATCACCCAGGAGATGAACATGCAATGGACGACGCCTGCCTTCACCGATCTGCGCTTCGGCTTCGAGATCACGATGTATATCGCCACGCGCTGATGCGTCGGTGACCGAGGCCCGGATGCCTCGCGGCATTCGGGCTTGCACTCTCCTCCCCTGCTCCACATGGACACAACGACCGCACGTGCGGGCGCGCCCACGCGCCCGAGTCTGCGCGCGCCATTGAAGCTGCATTGGCACGCGGATATGCGCTCGTGCGAGATCGTGCATCCCCACGGCAGCGTCGAACTGAACCGCAGCGCGGGCGAGATACTCGCACGCTGCGATGGCACGCGCGAGCTCGACCACATCATCGGCGAGATCGAAGCGCGCTTCGACATGTCGGGACTTGCGGCGGATGTGTATCGCTTCATCGAAGAAGCGCGCCGTCTCGGCTGGCTCGACTGAAGCGCGTTGTCACATCGGGCAACACGCCCAACGTCCCACTGCTCCACGATGCAACACACCGGCATGAACGTCATAGGGCGCTCGCATGCATCACTTGGCGCATGAGATCCGCATGCGGCAAGGCGCACGCGCGCATGAATCGTGAATGGCACATGACTTGCCTTGATGAAGTCGCTACCGTTTCGCATTGCTATCGAGATTCAGGAATACGTCGTACCGACAATACCCAGGAGACAACGATGAAGACTCGCTTCAGTCCGGCCATGCGCATCGCGGCGCTTGCAGCAGGCGCCGTTGCGGCATTCGGCGTGGCGCAACATCAGGCCATCGCGGCAGGCAGCACGCCGGCGCAGTATCCGGATGTCAGCTATGAACGTCTCACGAGCGCCCAAGACGATCCGGGCTGGCTCACGTACTACCGCACGTATAACGGTCATGCACACTCGCCGCTCAAGCAGATCGACACCGGCAACGTGAAGGGCCTGAAGCAGGTGTGGAGCTACAAATTTCCGAAGGATCTGCAGCAAGGCTTCGAAGCGACGCCCATCGTCAACGGACGCTTTCTCTTCGTGACGACGCCAAAGGACAATGTCTATGCCTTCGATGCCGCAACGGGCAAGCAGCTCTGGAAATATGAACCGAATCTCGATGCGCGATCGTTCAAGACCGCGTGTTGCGACGTGGTCAATCGCGGTGTCGCGTTATACGGCAAGAACGTCTATGTCGCGATGCTGAACGGCGAAGTGGCCGCGCTCGATGCGCAAACGGGCGCGCTCGTATGGAAGAAAGCGATGTTCGATCCGGGCGTAGGCTACGCGTTCTCGCTTGCGCCGCTCGCGCTCGATGGCGCGCTCGTCGTCGGCAGCTCGGGCGGCGAGTACGGCGCGCGCGGCTTCATCGCGGCACTCGATCCGAATGACGGCAAGGTGCTGTGGAAGCGCTATACCGTGCCCGGTGCGAAGGAGCCCGGCGGCAACACGTGGCCCGATGGCATGCAGGATCATGGCGGCGCGCCCGCGTGGCTCACCGGCACCTATGACGCGAAGAGCAAGACGCTCTACTGGGGCGTCGGCAATCCGGGGCCTTGGCTTGCCGATCTTCGCCCCGGCGACAATCTCTATTCCGATTCGCTGCTCGCGCTCGATCCGAAGACCGGCGATCTCAAGTGGCACTATCAATACACGTCGCACGACACGTGGGACTATGACGGCGTCAATACGCCCGTGCTCGCGAACATCAAGTACCAGGGCAAGGAGTACGACGCGATCATTCATGCGGACCGCAACGGCTTCTTTCATGCGATCGACCGCAGCAACGGCAAGCTGATCTATGCGCGCCCGTTCGTCACCGCGACATCGGTCACGGGCTATACGGACGATGGCAAGCCGATTCAGGATGCCTCCAAGTATCCGAAGACGGGCACCACCATCGACACATGCCCGAGTTTTTTGGGCGGCAAGAACTGGTGGTCTGTTTCATACGATCCGGAAAAGCGTCTTGCGATCGTGCCGGCGCTGCATGCGTGCATGTCCCTCTCGGGCAAGTCGGTGACGTACATGGAAGGTCTGCCCTATCTCGGCGAAGGCTTCGAGATCAAGCCCGAGCCGAACAGCAAGGGCTACGGTGAACTGCAGGCGATCGACGTCGATACGGGCAAGAAGGTCTGGAGCCACTGGACGAAGCTGCCCTGGAACGGCGGCGTCGCAACGACGGCGGGCGGCCTCGCATTCAGCGGCTCGCTCGATGGTCATCTCTACGCGTTCGATGAAAAGAGCGGCAAGGTCCTGTGGCAAAGCCCCAAGCTCGCGAGCGGCATCATCGCTCAGCCTTCGGTCTATGAGATCGACGGCAAGGAATACGTAGCAATTCTTGCGGGTTATGGCGGCGCGAACCCGATCTGGGGCGGACCGATGGCGAAGGCAGCGGACAAGGTGCCGCGCGGCGGCACGCTCTATGTGTTCGCGCTCAATCGCACCTGAAAACCTCTGATCGAACCGCGAGCACGTTTTAGCGCGCGTTCGCGGAGTTTATCGACATCATCGGACGCATAGACATGAATCATTCATTCAACTCCCTTCGCGCGGCGAGCATGCTTGCCGCATGCGTCGCGCTCACGCCTTCGCCATCCGAAGCCGCCGTGAGAATCTGCACGTTTCCCGGCAGTCCGTCGGCGGCGCTGGATCGCAGCGTCGCGCAGGCCGTCTTCGCGCGTGCCAATATCGCGGCGACGTTCGTTGCGAACGGTATCGGTGAGGGTGACGACGATGGCGTATCGCTCAAGGAACTCGACAAGACACTCGCACGCAATTGCGATGTGATCGCGGGTTTTCCGCGCTCCGCCGTCGCCGATGCATCCGGCGGCAAGATGCGCTTCTCGCGCGGCTATCTGCGCGCGGGCTATGTGAGCATCGAAGCGCCCGGCGCCGACTTGAAGGACGCCGCAAAGCGCACGATCGCCGCGACCTATGCGAGTCCCGCGCAACTGATCGCCGTGCAAGAGTCCGACGTGACGCTCGATCTCGAAAACACATCGGCGGCGACGGTCGAAGCGGTCGCGAACGGACGTGCGCAACGCGCGATCGTCTGGTATCCCGCGGTCGTCGCATATCGCATCGCGCATCCCGCGCGCAGCTTCGCGGTGGCGGCCACCCACTCGCCGTATGCGGAGTGGCAACTGACGTTCGCATTCGGCGATAAAACCGCTGCGTTGCGCGCGCGCATCGACGATGCGCTCGCGTCCATGAGCAACGATGGCCGCCTGCAGGCATTGACGAAGCAATGGCTTCTGCCCGCGCAGACTGCTTCGACTGCACGCCGTCGCAGCACGCCCGATGGCGTCGTCCTCGCGGATATGAACGCTGCGCGCGCGGGCCGCGTCATCAAGGTCGCGAACGAAGGAAGCGTCACGCCTCCCTCGTTCGAACAGGCGCAGACGACGCACGGCAAGACGCTCTATTCGAGCGCGTGCGCGAAGTGTCACGGCGCGCAGCTTCAGGGTGTGACGGCGCCCGCGTTGCAAGGACCTTCGTTCGCACCGGCATCGAATTCTCATCTGACGGTCGGCGGCATCTTCAACTACATGGCCACCAACATGCCCGCCGATCGTCCGGGCAAGCTCAAGGATCAGGACTACGCCGACATCATGGCCTTCCTGCTGCTGTCGAACGGTTACAAGCCGAGCGCATCGAAGATGACCGCCGACAGCGCGCGCGCCTCGACCTTGCCGCTCAACGCCGGGCCGGGCCGTTAAGTGCGCGATCCGTACGCCGGTTTAACGACTTGAATACATCACAACGTGACATATAATTGAATTGCCGCGCGCGCGGATCGCGATGTATGCCGCAGCGCGGCGCAATGCGCAAGTCAGCCGGTTTCAAGCCGGCGGGAGGCCAACGTCGTGCTTATCAATAACGAGTTCGAAATCGGCTATCTGGTCGTCGTTTTCGCTTTGCTAGGCGTCGTCCTGATCGGCGCGCTGCTCACGGCGCTGCATCTGGACCGCTGGCATCCGAAGCTCATCGGCGCGACCCTCGGGGCGTTACTCGGGCTTGCGCTGATCGAAGCGGTGCCGATGCTTACCTGACGACACACCCTGACGTTTCGTCGAGACTTCGGTTGTTCGCGATACCAGGGCGGTACGCGTGTTCTGCAAGCGAGAACATGCGCACCGCCTTGTTTCTCTTGTTCCTTTCTTCCGCTGATTCCCCGTCTTCCATCTCGCCTTGCACTGCATTGGCATAATGCAGTGCGCGCGCGTGTCGCGCCGTCGCTACCCCTTCCGTTTCAGCATCGAAAGAGACCGCATGACAGCGATCATTCGCACTCGACGCCGCCTGCACGCCTTCTTCGGCGCACCCGAAGCCAGACGGCTCCTGCGCACCCTGATGAGTTGCGCCATCAGTTACGGCGCCGCCCGCCTCGCCGCGCTGCCCGAAGGATACTGGGCGCTCATCACGACGCTCGTGATCGTGACGCAGCCGAGCCTCACGCAAGCCGTCGATACCGCGCGCGATCAGATCATCGGCGCATTCATCGGCGCGGTCGCCGGCGTGCTCGGCATCGTTGCGATGCAGCACGGCGCGGCGCCGCTCGCGGTCTTCACCATCGCTCTCCTGCCGCTTGCCGCGTTGAGTGCGAAGCGGCCTGCGTTCAGGCTCGCGTGCGTGACGCTCGTGATCGTCGTGCTGATTCCCGCGAGTCCGGGCTCGCCATACGAACGGCCGATGCATCGCGTGCTGGAGATATTGATCGGCGCGGCATCGTCGTTCGTCGTGTCGGCGCTGTGGCCGAATCGTGCGCTCGACGCCGCGCATCGCAGCGTCGCGGATACGTTGAGGAGCCTCGGCCAGTTGATCGGGCTGTACCTGTCGGGCGATCACGACGATGCCCGCGCACAGCGCCTCGAAACGCAAAGCACGGACGCGCAGAAAGCACTCGACGACGCGTTGAAGGAGGCCGAGCGCGAACACATCATCGTGCTCGTGCAGAATCGCCGCTCGGACGCCATCGACAAGGCCGCGCCCTTTCTGCGGCGTCTGCATAGCGATGCGCTGTTTCTTGCAAAGGCGGTATCGCGCCCGGACCGCGATGCCTGCGCGGCACGGCTCGGCGCGACGGGTCGCGAGCTACAGGCCTTGTTCGAGGCGCTCGCGAGCGTGCTCGCCTCGAATCGTCAGGACGATGCGAAGCTCGCGCGCGTGCGTTCTTCGGCGGGCGAGTTGAAGGCCATGCTCACGGCGCAAGAGCCGACGCACGGCGCGCAGCAAGTGGCGCAGTTCGTCGTCGGGTTGATCGTCGCGGATCTCGATGCGTTGATCGCGACGATCTATCCGCTCAAGGAACAGTCTGCCTAACGCGAGAGACCGCGCGCGTCGATCGGCCATATGTCCGTCACGCGCTCGCCGCGATAGCACACGTATTCGTCGTAGAGATTCACGGTCGGATCGCAATGTCCCGGCGGCAACAGGAGACGTTGGCCGACGAGCCGCGCGAAGTCGTCGTCGGGCGCGTGCTGCGCTTGCAGCATGCCGTGCTCGTCGTTTGCGGACACATAAGTCAACGCGGCCTCGATACTCGCATCGAGCCAATGCGCGCTGCGCGGCAAGCCCGAATCGACCGCGAGACCTTTGAGACCTGCATCGCATACGGCCATGCCGGGACGCGTCGCGCTCATGACCGTCGACAGCACGAAAAGGCTATGACGCCAGCGCAGTTCGCCGCTCCAGCCAATGCCGCCGTAGTCGCCGTCCATGAAGAGATACGAGCCGGGTTGCAGTTCGGTGAAGACGCCGCTGGCTGCATCGAATTCGACGGTGCCGGTGCCGCCGCCCGTCACGATGGCGCAACGCACGCCGCGTGCATCGAGCGCGCGGACATAGCGTGCGGCAATGTCCGCGGCGCGCTGCGCTTCGGTCTTGCGCGCACTCCAGTCGGCCACATGCTGGATGCCGCCGTGATAAGCCTGAATGCCCGCGAGCCTCAACGCGTTTTGCGCGGCGATGCCATCGACGAGTGCAAGCAGCGCGTCTTCGCTCGTCACGCCGCAGCGATGCTGACCGGCGTCGATTTCGGGCAGGACGTCGATCGTCACGCCGGCGCGCGCGGCCGCTTCGCCGAGTGCCCGCACTTGCGGCAACGCATCCACGCACACCGACAGCCGCACATGGGATGCGAGTTCGACGGCCATCGCCAGCTTGTCCGCGCCGACGAACTCGTTGCTCACATGAATGCTCGCAATGCCCGCCGCCGCGAATGGATAGGCCTCCGACAGCTTCTGGCAACACACGCCGACCGCGCCCGCTTCGATCTGACGCTTCGCGATCTCGCTGGACTTGTGCGCCTTGGCATGCGGCCGCAAGGCGACGCCATGTCGCGCCGCGAACGCGGACATCGCCGCAAGATTGGCGTCGAACGCGTCGAGGTCGAGCGTCAGGGAAGGCGTGGCGACGGATGCGAGCGTGTCGCCCACTCGGGCGGCGGGAGGAGGTGCGAGCGTCATGGCGAATCGTGGCGATGAAGTGGAATCAGGCATCGATCATAGCGCCGCATTTTGCATGACGAATGCATAAAACCATCCGCTCGCCCGTCGACGTCACGCCGGAACCTCGGTTTCGAGAATCGCGCCTTCGTCCTTGAGCGCCTGGATGCGCGCGTCGTCGAAGCCGTACTCGCCGAGGACTTCGCCGGTGTGCTGCCCGAGAAGCGGCGCGGGACGTGAGGCCTTCGTGCATCCCTCGGAGAAGTGAATCGGCAAGCCGATGCCGCGCATCGGGCCCGCGAGCGGATGCGCCGTCTCCACGATCATCCCCCGCGCGATCGCCTGCTCGTGCGACGACGCCTCGGGCACGCCAAGCACCGCGCCGCTCGGAAGGCCGATCTCGTCGAAGCTCGCGAGCCACTCGTCCGTGGTGCGCTCGGCGAGCCGCGCGCTCAGGATCTCGACCAGCGCCTCGCGATGCTTCAGGCGGCCCGCGTTCGTCTGAAAGCGCTGGTCATCGGCGATACCGGGAATGTTCAACACGCCGACGAGACGCTCGTAGTTGCTCTGATTCGCCGCGCCGATATTGACCCAGCCATCGCGCGTGCGAAACGCCTGATACGGCGCGCTCGTCGGATTCGCGGAGCCCGCTTTCGGCAATACGGTGCCGTCGGCGAAGTAGTTCGCGAAGGCCCAGTACATTTGCTGCAGGCCGGCTTCGAAGAGCGACGTATCGACCATCTGGCCAAGGCCAGTCGCCTGCTTGCGCGCATAGGCCGCGCTGATGCCGAGCGCCGCCAGAATCCCCGCGTTGATATCGGTGACGGGAGAACCCGCCTTGATCGGCGCCTGCCCCGGCTCGCCCGTCATGCTCATCAGGCCGCTCAAGCCTTGCGCGATCAGATCGAAGCCGCCCTTGTCGGCCATCGGCCCGCTGCGGCCATAACCCGATATCGCACAGTAAATGAGGCCGGGGTTCATCGCCTTGAGGCTTTCGTAGCCCATGCCGAGCTTTTCCATCGTGCCGCGCCGATAGTTTTCCGTCACGACGTCCGCGCTCGCGAGCATCTTCCTCAGCACTTCCTTGCCGCCTGCGGTCTTCAGGTTGAGCGCGATGCCCCGCTTGTTGCGGTTCACGATCATGAACGATGCCGATTCGCCGCTCGCGAGAATCGGTGCGAAACGCCTGCAATCGTCGCCATTGGGGATCTTTTCGACCTTGATCACATCGGCGCCCATGTCGGCGAGCATCATCCCGCAGATGGGCCCGGACATGATGTGCGCGAGTTCGATCACGCGCATGCCTGCAAGCGGTCCCGCGCCTGGTTTCATGTCTGTCATGTCAACGTCCCTTGAATTGCGGTTTGATCTTGTCGAGGAAAGCCTGATAGCCCGTGCGGAAATCCTCGGTGCCAAAGCAGGCGAAGCCTTCGTCGCGTTCCGCGTCGGTGAGCGGCGCGGGCTCCATCACGCGGCCCACGAACTGCTTGTGCCAGCGCGCGACGAGCGGCGCGCCGTCCGCGATGCGCCGCGCGGTTTCGTAAGCATGCGCGGTGACTTCGCCGTCTGCGACGACGCGCGTGACGAGTCCTTTCGCAAGCGCTTCCCGCGCGTCGAAGATGCGTCCTTCGAGAAGAATCTCGAGCGCGGCGGCGGGCCCCGCGAGACGCACGAGACCTTCCATTTCGGCATGCGCCATGACGAGGCCGAGGTTCTTGATGGGCACGCCGAAGCGGCTCGATTCAGCGCAGATGCGCAGATCGCACATCGCCGCGATTTCGAGGCCGCCGCCGACGCAGATGCCGTGGATCATCGCGACGATCGGATGGCGGCATTCGCGTAATGCATGCAAAGTGCGATGCATGATCGCGCCGTAGGCACGCGCCTGCTCGACATTGGCGCGATCCGTGCGGAACTCTCCGATGTCGTTGCCCGGCGAGAACGCCTTCTCGCCCGCGCCGCGCAGCACGATGCAGCGCAGCGAATCGTCGCCGGACAGCGTCTCGATGGTGTCGCCCAGCGAGCGCCAGAGATACTTCGTCATCGCGTTGAGCTTCTCGGGCCGGTCGATGACGACCGTCGCGATATCGCCGTCGCGCTCGATCAGAATGGATGGCTCGGCCACAGCGCCTCCTTGAATTGAATGCTGCATGCGTTATTCGATGCGGTTCAATGCATGCAAAATGCATCGAACCGCCGTGCTTGCACGATCAGACGAACTTGCGCGCGGGCGCCGGGTCGTCTTTTCCCTTGTCCTTTTCCTCTTCGAGCGCGCGGTCCGGGCGCATCGTGAACGAGAGGATGATGCCGACCGCCATCAGGATCATCGACACCGTGAATGGCAGGTTCCAGTTGCCGGTGCGGTCGATGAGCCAGCCGCCCAGTACCGGACTGATGATCGCCGCGAGCGCCGAGCCGGAATTCATGATGCCGGACGCGGTGCCCGCATGCTTCGGCGCGATATCCATCGGCACGGACCACATCGGGCCAATCGTCATCTCGTTGAAGAAGAAGCCGGCCGACAGGCACACGGCCACGAGCCCGATCGAGATATCGGAGATCAGCATGATCGGCGCGAGCGACAGCAGCGTCAGCGCCATGCACACGCCCACCATCACGTTGCGCGCGAGGCGCACGTTGCCGCTCTTTCTGAGGATGCGGTCCGTCACCGAGCCGCCGAGCCAGTCGCCGAGCACGCCCGCGAAGAACACGCCCGAAGCGAACAGCGCCGACTTGCCGAGCTGCATGTGATAGTTGTGCAGGAAGTACTGCGGGATCCAGCCGAGAAAGAGCCACAGCACCCAGCCGTAGCAGAAGTACACCGCGGTGACGGGCGCCATCCGCCCGAGCAGCGTGCGCCACGGCACGGGCGTGCGTTGCTTCACGCCCGAGTAAGTCGCGAGCGTCGCGCATTCGGTTTCCGTAATGCGCGGATGATCGCGCGGATTGTCGCGGAAGTAGAACACCCACGCCAACGCCCACAGGAAGCTGATGATCCCGGTGATGACGAACGCGCCGCGCCAGCTCGTCGCAACCATGAGCCAGACGATGAGCGGCGGCGCCACCGCATTGCCGATCCGTGATGCTGCATGCGTAATGCCTTGTGCAAAGCCGCGCTGGTCCGCGGGCATCCAGTTGGACATTGCGCGCGTCGCGGTCGGGAAGGTCGCGCCTTCACCGAGCCCGAGCAGCACGCGCGCGACGATCAGCGAAGCGAAGCCGCCCGCGAGACCGGTCAGCACCGTGGCGCCCGCCCAGATGATCGCGCACAGCGTGAGCGTGCGGCGCGGCCCGAAGCGGTCGCCCACCCATCCGCCGATGATCTGAAACACGAGATACGGATACGCGAATGCGGAAAACACGAAACCGACCTGCGTGTGCGAGAGGCCGAGTTCGACGCCGAACTGACTCGCCGCGGTACTGACATTGACCCGGTCGATATAGGTGATGAAATACATCGCGCATAGCAGCAGCAAAACGCGCGTGGTGGCTCGACGGAACATCATCGTCTCCTTGGTAACCGCGTGCGCGGGCCGACGCCTTCATCGTGGAATGGCGCCGGATGTCACGGCATGCGGAACTTCGCTTGGGTACGTCGGATGAAGGTTGCGGCTCGATAGGCGCGCTATTGCGTTCGGCGGCGCAGCTTGCGGATGCGTGGTTTGCGCGGTGATGTCATTGGCTTGTCTCCTGGTCGCGGCTCGTCACTGTCCGCTGTTTTGCATCGTTGAAAGAAAATCTCTCGTCTCGCTGTCGTCAGTCCTTTGCATCGAGCGCCATGTCGAGCACACGTGCGACATGCAGCGCTTCCCTTTGCGCGCCATCCGCGATCTGATGACGGCAACTCGTGCCGTCAGCGACGATCAGCGCATCGCGCGCCGCGCGCACGGCCGGCAGCAGCGACAGCTCCGCCATTGCCTGCGATGCGTCGTAATGCTCCGCTTCATAGCCGAAGCTGCCGGCCATGCCGCAGCACGATGACTCGATCGTCTTTACGTCGAGGCCGGGTATCCAGCCGAGCACTTTCTCGACGGGACGCACGGCATCGAACGCTTTCTGATGGCAATGTCCGTGCAACATCGCATTCGATCGATCGAGCGCCTTGAGCTTAAGTTTCAATCGCCCTGCCGCCTCTTCTCGCACGAGGAATTCCTCGAAGAGAAACGATGCCTTCGCGAGCTGTTTAGCGGCATCGCCATAGCCATAACCGAGGAACTCGTCGCGCAAGGAAAGCAGGCACGACGGCTCCAGTCCGACGATCGCCACACCGCGTTCGACATAAGGCATGAGCGCATCGAGCGCGCGGCGCGCTTCGGCCTTTGCTTCATCGACGAGACCGGCGGAGAGGAACGTGCGCCCGCAACATAGGGGCCGCTCCCCCGCCTTCACGTTGAGATGAACCGTGTAGCCCGCGGCTTCCAGCACGCGCTTCGCCGCACGCGCGTTGTCGGGCTCCATGTAGTTGTTGAAGGTGTCGACGAAGAGCAACACTTCATTGCTTAGCGATGCTGATGGCTTGCTCTGCGCGCCTTGCAGAAAAGGCTTCGTGAAGCGTGGCAACGCGCGTTGCGGCGCGAGGCCGATCTTCGTCTTGAGCCAACGTGCGACGTCTGGCATGCTTTCTTCGATTGCTTTCGACAAAGCCGGCATGCGGCTAGCATACGGCGCGTAACGCGGCAGAAAAGCGATCAGTCGCTCGCGCAGGCGCACGCCGTGACGCGCTGTCCACGCGGCGCGCGCCTCGATCTTGATGCGCGCCATATCGACGCCCGTCGGACAATCGCGCTTGCAGCCCTTGCACGATACGCACAGATCGAGCACGTCCTTCACGTCCCGACTGGCGAGGCCGTCATCGCCCAACTGTCCCGACAACGCCAGCCGCAACGTATTCGCGCGGCCACGCGTGAGATGCTGCTCGTCCTTCGTGATGCGATAGCTCGGGCACATCGTGCCCGCATCGAACTTGCGGCAATGGCCGTTGTTGTTGCACATCTCGACCGCTTTCGCGAGTCCGCCCGACAGATCGCCGCCCGAGCCAGGCGAGCCCTCTTCGCCCGTCAGCGGATCGCGCGTGACGTTCCATGCGGACCAGTCGAGACGCGGCGTCAATGCGCGTTCGCGATACGAAGGCGGAAAGCGGAAGTTGCTCGCATCGTCCATCTTCGGCGGCGCGACGATGCGATCCGGGCTCAACTGGTTCTCGGGATCGAAGAGCTGCTTGATATCCCGAAACGCCTCGTTGATGCGCGGACCGTACTGCCATGCGACCCATTCGCCGCGGCACAGACCATCGCCGTGTTCGCCCGAGAATGCGCCCTTGTATTCGCGCACCATCGCGGCCGCCTCTTCTGCGATCGCGCGCATCTTGATGGCCCCGTCGCGGCGCATGTCGAGAATCGGCCGTACATGCAGCGTGCCCACGCTCGCATGCGCGTACCACGTTCCTTCCGTTCCGTGCTTCCTGAAAACTTCGGTGAGACGGCTCGTGTATTCGGCGAGATGTTCGAGCGGCACCGCGCAGTCTTCGATGAAGGACACCGGCTTGCCATCGCCCTTCATGCTCATCATGATGTTCAGGCCCGCCTTGCGCACGTCCCACAGCGCCTTTTGCGCACCGGCGCCGGGCATCTGCACGACGGAGCCAGGCAAGCCGAGATCGTCCATCAGTTCGACGAGCTGCGCGAGCTTCGCGACTTGTGCGTCGCGATCCGCGCCCGCGAATTCGACGAGCAACACCGCTTGCGGCCGGCCGACCAGCGCTTTTTCGATGACGGGTTTGAAAGCCGGATTCGACATCGCGAGATCAATCATCGTGCGATCGACCAGTTCCACCGCGACGGGTCCGAGCTTCACGATGTGCTGCGTCATCTCCATCGCATCGTAGAAGCTCGGGAAGTTCACGACGCCCAGCGTCTTGTGCGCGGGCAGCGGTGCGAGCTTCAACGTCAGTTGACGGCTGAATGCGAGCGTGCCCTCCGATCCGACGAGCAGATTGGCGAGATTGGGCTCACCGTCGGCGCTGAAAGCAAGCGGACTCTGACAATCGAATAGATCGAGGTTGTAGCCGGCCACGCGCCGCAGCACCTTCGGTATGCGCTCGCGCATTTCCTGCTGTTCGCGCATCGCAATGCTGCGAATTCCGTCGACGAGATCGCGCGTGCGCGCTTCTATCGTCATGGTCGAGAGCCTGCCGAAAGCGGCTTCGTGACCATCGGCGAGGATCGCTTCGATCGCCTCGACGTTATGCACCATGATCCCGTATTCCATCGAGCGCGAGCCGCACGAGTTGTTGCCCGCCATGCCGCCGATGGTGCATTGCGCGCTCGTCGACACATCCACCGGAAACCACAGGCCATGCGGCTTGAGCCACGCGTTCAGATGATCGAGCACGACGCCCGGCTCGACCGTCACCGTGCGCGCGTCCTTGTCGAAGCGAACGATGTTGTTGAGCCACTTGGTCGTGTCGATGACGAGCGCCTCGCCCGTCGTCTGCCCGCACTGGCTCGTGCCCGCGCCGCGCGCAAGCACGCTTGCATGGCTATCGCGTGCGATCTGCAACGCGAGGCGCAAGTCGTCTTGATCTTTCGGCACGACGACGCCGAGCGGCATGATCTGATAGATCGATGCATCGGTGGCGTAGCGCCCGCGCGATGCGCGATCGAACAACACATCGCCCTTCAGTTCGCGCTGCAAGCGCGCCTGCAGCGGCGTCGGCGTGGACGCGAGCCGCGCACGCGCGGAAGCGGGCATCAGATGAATCGGCTTGACGAGCCGGTCTGTAGGGGAATTGAGCATCGTCGCTGTCGGGTGAGTGCCGGAATGTCGTGCGGACCTGGCCTTATGAATGCGTTATGCGTTATGCGTTATGCAATTCGACGGCAGGCAAACCCTCGATCACGCCGATCGCCGTGCTTATGCATGCCATCGGCGGGAAGCGGTGCGCCCTGAATCGGGCCATCGGGGCGCGCGCCTTCGGGCAAGGCGTCGAGCTTCGCGCGATGCGCGCGCGCCTCGACGAAAAGCCCTGCGAGCGCGTTGGCGTCGAATGCGGCGCTCATGCCGCCGCCTTCAGCGCGGGCTTCGCGACATGGCTGGTCAGATAGTCCATCGCCGCGGCGACACCGCTGCCCTTCAACTCGATGCCCGCGAGCTTCAGGCCCATTTCACAGCCGGTAAGCGCGGCCATCAGCGTGAGGTCGTTGCAATCGCCCAGATGCCCGATGCGGAACATGCGGCCCTTCAGCTTGCCGAGCCCCGTGCCGAGCGACATGTCGAAGTGTTCGTAAATGAGCTTGCGCACGGCATCGGCATCGACGCCTTCGGGCGTCATCACGCCCGTGAGCACCGGCGAATAGACGGACGGGTCCGCGCATTGGATCTCGAGTCCCCACGCGGCGACCGCCGCGCGGCACGCAGCCGCGAGCCGCTGATGGCGCGCGAACACGTTGTCGAGCCCTTCGCCCAGAATCATGTCGAGCGCTTCCGACAGGCCGTAAAGCAGGTTCGTATTCGGCGTGTACGGCCAGTAGCCCTGCTTGTTCATCTCGATGATGTCGGCCCAGTCCCAGAACGCGCGCGGCAGCCTTGCATGTTTCGATGCCTCGCGCGCTTTCTCCGATACCGCGTTGAAGCTGATCCCCGGCGGCAGCATCAAGCCCTTCTGCGAGCCGGAAACGGTCACGTCGACGCCCCATTCGTCATGACGATAGTCGGCGGATGCGAGACCCGAGATCGTGTCGACCATCAGCAGCGCGGGATGCGCCGCGGCGTCGACGGCGCGCCGCACCGCGGCGATATCGGAGGTCACGCCCGTCGACGTTTCGTTATGCACGACGCACACGGCCTTGATCGTGTGCTGCGTGTCGTCCCGAAGGCGCTTCTCGATCATGTCGGCCTGCACGCCGCGCCGCCATCCTTCGATGCCGGGCATGCCCAGAAACTCGGGCTTCAGTCCGAGGCTCTCCGCCATCTTCTTCCACAGCGTCGCGAAGTGGCCGGTCTCGTACATGAGCACCGTGTCGCCGGGACTCAAGGTGTTGCAAAGCGCCGCCTCCCATGCACCCGTGCCCGATGCCGGATAGATCACCACCGGCTGACCCGTCTTGAAGATCTTCTTGATGCCGTCGAGCACTTTCAGGCCCAGCGCGCCGAACTCCGGGCCGCGGTGGTCGATCGTCGGATAACTCATCGCCCGCAGGATGCGATCGGGCACCGGGCTCGGCCCCGGGATCTGCAGGAAGTGACGGCCAGCAGGATGAGAGTCGAGCTTCAGCATAGGTCCGCGTCCTCTATAATGTAATTTTGCATGCAAAATACAATAACGCAGCGAACCGGACGCGTAAAGGAATACATAGTCCGAATGGCCTAGGGATAACCCGCTGGCGGTTTTTTCCACAAGCGCTGGGCTAAAATTGCAGAAAACGAATTCGAGGTATTGAATGCAAAATCCCGATTTGCCAGAAGCACACGTTTCGTCCGCGCTGCCGAAGCTGGAGCGGCTTCGTCTGCATGACACCGTCGTCGATCATCTGCGCGGCTTCATCGTCGAGGGCTTGCTCGCGCCCGGCGTGAAGCTCAACGAGCGCAAGCTGTGCGAGACGCTCGGCATTTCACGCACGCCGCTGCGTGAGGCGCTGAAGGTGTTGGCCGCTGAAGGCCTGATCGATATCTCGCCGAACCGTGGCGCGTCGGTATCGCAGATGAGCGAGTTCGAAATCCGTGAGATGTTCGAACTGATGAGCGGACTCGAAGCGTTCTCCGGCGAGCTGGCGTGCGAGCGCATTACGCCGATCGAGATCGCCGAGATCAAAGCGCTGCATTACGCGATGCTCGCGTGTCGCGCGCAAAACGACCTCTCCGGCTACTACAGCCGCAATCAGGCGATTCACGACAAGATCAACGAGGCCGCGCGCAATACGGCGCTACGCCAGACCTACATTTCGATCAACCGGCGTCTGATGGCGCTGCGCTTCCGCTCCAACTTTCAGACGCCGAAGTGGGACAGCGCCATTCGCGACCACGAAGAGATGATCGAGGCGCTCGAAACCCGCGATGCCAGGCGCATGGGCGACATCCTGCGCAAGCACTTGCTGTCCAAGCGCGATGCGGTGCTCGCCGAGCGCACTTTATTCACGGTGAAACCCGACACGCCAAAAAAGCGCGCGGCGAACAAGTCGCCGCAGGATGAGCGCTAGCGAATAGTACGATCGCTCATTTCCCCCGAAAGTAAGGCGTCAGAGCCTTCGATCGGGGGAGACAATGAACAAGATTCGAAGGGTAGGCACCGCGCTCGGCGCGGTGCTCGTCATCGCGGGGTTTTCTTTCTATCACTCACCGGACTTCGACACTTCGCAGGCCGCAATGGACCGCGCGACAGTCGATTGCCTCGCACGCGAACTGACGCACGACGAGAAGGCCCGCATCGCCCGGCTCACCGCGGTGCATGACCGCGAGAGCATCGATCCCGTTTACGCCGATTCGCTTGCGCGCTGCGTCGTGCGCTCCGATCAATGGGACCGCAGCCCGCAACTGGTCGCGAGCGCGCGCCACCTGCTTTCGCAGGATCCCGAGTTCAAGCGCTTGCTCAACGCGCGCTCGATGGAACTGGCGCAACGTCCCTGATCCGGGCGCGTCGCTCAAGCCGTGAGTCCGCTTCCCGCGCCGATCCGAACCTGGCCGCGCGTGTTTGCCACATGCGCGCTCAAAACGGCGAACTCGTGCTGCGTATAGCGCGTGACCGGCGCGACGGCCGCCAGCGCGGCGACGATGACGATGGCGACGATGCTGATCGAGAAGACGTTCATGTCCGGCTCCTTGTGATATTGACTATTGCTGCTGGTTACCTGCTGCCTATGTGAGGCATTGTGGCCGCCGAGACTTAGCGAGGAATGAGCGCCTGCCGGAGTAAGATCGGCATGCATTCGACCATCGCGCAAATCGGCATTCAAAATGCATTCGACATTCGACACATCGACCGCCACGCTCGAGCTTCCCTTCCGGCGGCCTTTCGACTGGGCGCGCATGCTCAAATTCATCGGCGGGCGCGCATCGGCGGGTGTCGAGTCGGTCGAGGACGGGGTGTATCGGCGCGCCATTGAATGGCGCGGCGCGGACGGCACCGTCGAAGTCCGGCAGCACGAACGCAAGCATCGGCTCGTCGTGAGCGTCGAGGGCGCCGTGGCGCGCCATGCGGACGAACTCGCCGCGCCGATCGCGCGCATGTTCGACCTGCACGCCGATCCGCGCGAGATCGCCCGCTGCCTCGCCGGCGATCCGGTGCTCGCACCGCTCGTGGAAGCCGCGCCCGGCCTGCGCGTGCCGGGCGCGTGGTCCGGCTTCGAGCTCGTGGTGCGGACCATCGTCGGGCAACAGGTGAGCGTGAAAGGCGCGTCGACGATCATGAACCGCATCGTGCAGCGCGCGGGCAGAAGGATCGAAGGCCATCCGCACGAAGGCACCGCATGGCGCTTTCCGACGCCCGCCGAACTCGCCGCCGCCGATCTGGACAAGATAGGCATGCCGACGAAGCGCATTGAGACCGTGCGGCGCTTTGCACAGGCGGTCGCGACGGGCGCGCTGCCGCTCGATGAACCGGGCGCCGATCCCGAGTTCGTCAAACGCGAGATGCTCGCGATGCCGGGCATCGGGCCGTGGACCGTCGGCTATGTCGCGATGCGTGCCCTGCGCGATTCCGACGCGTGGCCCGACGCCGATCTCGTCCTCATGCAATCGATAGCGCGGCGCGACCCGTCGCTCGCCAAGCCTGCGCAGCAGCGCGCTCGCACCGAACGCTGGCGTCCGTGGCGCGCTTACGCGGCGATGCACCTGTGGAACGGCGTGGCGATGGAAACCGGGCTTGCGCGCGGCGGCTGATATTGCATGCATTCGACCGTGCGTGCATCTTGCATGCAAGATCACGCATGCAAAATGCCATCGGCACATGCTGAACGCCTTCGGGCGATCATTTCGTTCCGCCGGCTCAAAAATGAACTAATCTGCATCGAGCGGCTTGAGGCGCGGATGCAGGAACAAGCACAGCGCGCAACGGTCGAGACATGAAGAAGCGGGAGACGCTCATGAACGCATCATCCCCCGACGCGCAAGCGGCACCCACGCCCGATGTGCCGATCGCACCGCGCGTGCAGAAGATCGTCGTCGCGATACATGGCATCGGCAATCAGTTGCATAGCGACACGGTGCGGTCGGTGGCGAGCCAGTTCGGTGCGCGCTACGACCCGCCGTTGCCGGTCATGCCGCTCGGTTATTTCGATATCGCGGGCGTCGGCGAAGTGGACGTGCGTCAACTCGATCTTCCACCGGGCGGTCCTTACACGCCGGAACAGCGCGAGTTCTATTCCGCGCTCGGATTCGCCGAAGTGTATTGGGCCGACATTCCGCGCGAAGTCGTGAAGCAGGACGACACGCTCGAAGAAAGCAAGGCGTGGGGCCTCTCGATCGTGAGCCGCGCGCAAGCGGCATACATGCTCAACGTCGACGAACGCAAGCTCGAACCCGACGATTTCTCGCTGGCGTCCGGTGTCGTCGAGGAGATCGTCGAGACCGTGGCCGTCATGCAAAGCCTGCTCGCGGTCGCGGAGAAAGCCGGCATCTTCAAGTTCGATCTCGCGCCGATGCTGCGCGACTATGTCGGCGACGTGCAGCTCGTCGCGGATTTCAAGCAGCATCGCGACACGATCGTATTTCGTTTTCATCGCGTGATGGAGCGGCTCGTCGCACTCGTCACCGCGCGCTGCCAGTGCGCTCCCGAGGTGTATATCGTCGCGCACAGCGAAGGCACCGTGATCAGTTTTCTCGGCATTTTGCAGGCCCTTTCCGCGCCGACGGTGCACAATCCGAAAGACAGCAACGACGTCATCAGCACGGACTGGGTGCAAAGCTTGCGCGGCTTCATGACCATCGGCTCGCCGATCGACAAGCACATCCTGTTGTGGCCGAAGCTATGGGAAGGCATGGCGCTGAAAAGCGAACTGCAAGGCGACGCAGTCACGCAGGTCGAGCGCCCCGGCGGCCCGATGACGCTGCCCTCGCGCATCAGGTGGCGCAACTACTACGACTACGGCGACCCCGTGGGCTTCGCGCTCGATACCGCGCGCGCCTATCTCGATCATCGCGGCTGCCGTGCGTTCGAATTCGAGCCGTCGCATGACATCGGCTTTTCGCGCTACTGGCTGCCCGGCAAGGCGCACACCGACTATTGGACCGATGACGAGGTCTTCGGTCACTTCATCGAAAACGTCGTGTTCGGCGGAAACACCGCAAAAGCCCCGCAAAACAGGCGTTTTCGCAGCACTATCGGCACGGCGATTCCCTATCTGCTGAGCTTCGCGCTGCATCTGCTCGCGGTGTTCTTCATCTACAAGGCGGTCACGGCGTCGTCTGATTCCGGCGCGGGCGGAACGAGCACCACGCCCGAGTTCATCTATCTCACGCGCTCGGTGTTCGCGCTCGCCTGCCTGTTGATGGGCACGACGGTCGCAGCGCGGCTTCCGCGTCTCGTGAAAGCGCGCGGCGCGAAACGCACGAGTGCGTGGCTGCGCTGGCGCATCGTGGCGCTGCTCGCGTTCGTCGCGGGTGCAGCGATCTTCTGGTTCGTATTGATCAGCGGCGTGGCCGCGTTTCTCGCGAGCCCGTTTGCGGATCTGCTGCATCGCGATGTCGCCGATCCCGTCGTCGGCAAAGCGGTCTTCGTGCTCGCCGCGCTCGTATGCGCGATAAGCGGCTGGCTCGCGCCACGCAAGCCGCGTATCGGCCGGCGTGTGCTCGTCACGCTCGGTGCGCTGATGATGGCGCTGATCGTCGGTGTGCGGCTCTGGGGCGATCTGGCGGGCAAGCCGCTATGGCCCGTCGTGCTGGGCGGCGCGTTCTTTCTGTATGGGTGGTGGCTCGCGATTCTGATCTTCGATCTCGCGTTCGTATGGCATCGCTATGTGCGCAATTCGGTCGCGCTCGATACGCTGCGTTCGTGGCGCGAGAATCGTTGCGATGCACAGCCCAGGCCGATCATGTCGATGCGGGCGAAGGCCGCGCCCAAGTGATATGGATCACGCATGCAGCACGAGCTTTTGCACGCGCCAGTTGAGCAACTCGGCGACGTACAACGTATTCTCGGCCGGACACGCCATTTCATGAATCCATCCGAACTGCTTCAACTGTTTGCCGGACCGCCCGAGCACGCCGAGCAGCTTGCCATCGAGCGATAGCTTGTAGATGCGTCCGGGAAACGCATCGGAGCAATACAAAACCTGATTCGGTCCCGGCGATATGCAAATGGCCCAAGGCGAACCCGGTGCGAACGTGCCCGCTGCAATCGCGGCTTCATCGGGCATATTGCCGATAGCCGGACGCGCATCGGGCGGCACGGGCACGTCGATCGTGAATTGACGCTGGAAATTGCCTTCGCCATCGAAAACCTGAATGCGGCGATTGCTGCGATCGGCGACATAGACCATGCCGTTCGCATCGACGGCGATGCTGTGCGGCGTATGAAACTGTCCCGGCCCCTTGCCGCGCTCACCCCATGATTTCAGCCAGTTTCCGTCGCGGTCGACCTTCGCGACGCGCGAGTTGATATAGCCATCGCTGATATAGGTATTGCCCGCCGCATCCCACGCGACATCGGTCACCTGACGAAAGCGCCCGGGCTCGGAAGGCAATGGCGGATTCGGATGCTTGAGCGGCGCGGTCTCTTCGTCCGATGCTTCCTGCTTGCGGCCGAATACCATCGCGACGCGCCCTTCCGGCGTGAACTTGATGATCATGTCCGAGCCCTTATCCGTGACCCAGACGTTGTCCTGCCGATCCACCTTCACCGTATGCGCGAACGACCACGCATACAGGTTATGGCCGATCTCGCGCACGAAACGCCCATTGCGATCGAATTCGAGCAACTGGGCCGCGGCCGCGCCATAAGCGGGACCGGTCGTATTGCCGCGCGAAAGCACGAAGATATGCCCCGCCGAATTGAGCGCGACGCCGGAGCATTCGCCGAAATACACGTCGCGCGGCAGGCGCACGGGATCGGGAACGGAGTCGTAGGGAATGGACGGCACGTCGCTGTCGGCATATGCGAGCTGCGGAAAAAGCGCGAGCGCGGCAGCGCCCTGGCCCGCGAGCGCGAGAAACGCGCGCCGGCTTGCACTGCCCGGCGCGGTGTCGCAACATGGGCAATACATCGAATGTCGAAGACTCATCGTTACCCTCCTCTTGTTCGTCGCCTGCAATGATGAACGTCGATGGCCGGCCTGCTTCGCGATGCGAGAGGAAGTGTAGTGCATGAATCGCCCGATACGCACGCCCGTGTTTTCATCTCTTTCAAAGCTGAAAGGACATCATGACCGAATCGTGGCAATACCAGATTCGAATCCGGCTCGCGCCCGACCATGCGGTATTGGCGCGTCGCGACCCGTCGAATGAAAAGCTCGCGGCGATCAACGCGCTGCTCATCAGGCACGATGCTCTGATGAAATGCCAGTACGACGCGTTCGCCGATTACGTGGCGCAAGCGGAGCGCGATGGCATCGAGCGTTATCCGCTATATCGATGGACGCGCGAAACCATCGAGAATCCCGCGAAAAAAGCCAAATATCTCGAAGCGTTCACGCTCTACGTGAATGGCGACGAAGTCTATGACAAGGCGCTTGCCGATGCACTCGAAGCCGATCTCCGATCACTCGGCAGCGATGCGATCCTGGATATCCGCAAGTTCGACACCAATCCCGCGCATAACCCGCAGCCGCCTTCAGGTTGACGCGATGCATGGCGCAGGCTAAGGTTGGTAAATCAACCAAATCACGGATTGCGCCTCGTGCAGGATCGCCGACAGACCATACTCGAAGCCGCGCTCGATACATTGCGTGAAGAAGGGTATTCGGGCTTTACACAACCGCGCGTGGCGGCGCGAGCGGGCATGCGCCAAAGCCACCTGACCTATTATTTCCCCACGCGCCTCGCATTGATCGAAGCCGTTGCGCGCGCCGCGATCGATGGCCAGCTTGCCGCCGTCGATGCCTTCGCGGGCGAAGCGTCGCCCAAGGTCACGGCGGCATCCATCGCCAACGTCGCGATGCGCCATGAAAACACGCGCGTGCTGATGGCGCTCGCGCAAGCCGCCGACGAAGAGCCGACCATTCGCAACCTGTTTCGCGAACTGGCCGAAGGCGTCGCCGTGCGCATCACGCGCATGCTCGAAGCTATGGGCCTCGTCGTCACGAAGGAGCATGTTGCGATGGTGCACGCGCTCGTCGTTGGGCTTGCGGTCATGGATCTCGCCATGGGACGTCCGGACGGCAAGCGCCGCGCGAGCACGGCCATCGAGACGCTGTTTTCTTTGCTGTCTCCGAAGTGACTCAGGCCTTGCGCGCATCCAGCCATTCGACGATGTTGCGCACCGTATCGCCATAGAAGGTGCGATACAACTCCTCCGACACATAACCGATATGCGGCGTCGCGAGCACGTTCGGCAGCGAACGCAGCGGATCGTTCGCGGCGAGCGGTTCTTCGTCGTACACGTCGAGGGCCGCGCCCGCGAGTTTGCCCGAGCGCAATGCATCGACGAGCGCGGCGCTGTCGACGAGAGGCCCGCGCGATGTGTTCACGAGACGGCTCGTCGGCTTCATCTGCGCGAGCTCGTTCGCACCGACGAGATGATGGGTGCGCTCGCTGAGACGCAAATGAATCGAGAGCACGTCGGAGGTGTTGAAGAGCGTGTCTTTATCGACGAGCTCCACGCCCTTTTCTTCCGCGCGCTCGCGTGTGAGGTTCTGGCTCCACGCGATCACGTTCATGCGAAACGCTCGGCCGATCACGCCGACCGCCGATCCCACGCGCCCGAGACCGAGCAGCCCGAGCGTCTTGCCGGCCAGTTCGGCGCCGAGCGCGGTCTGCCAGCCGCCGTCTCTGAGCGAGCGGTTTTCGGCGGGAACATGACGCATCATCGCGAGAATCAGCGCCCATGTGAACTCGATCGTCGGCGTCGACTGGTAGCCCGTGTGCCGCACCTCGACGCCGCGTGCTGCGGCCGCATCCAGATCGATCGATGCATTCGCCGCGCCTGTCGATGCGATCAGCTTGAGATTCGGCAGGCTCTCGATGATGTCGCGCGGGAACGGCGTGCGCTCGCGCATCGCGCAGACGATATCGAACGGGCGCAGGCGTTCGAGCAACGCGTCGCGCCCGGCGACGTGATCATTGAACACGGTGATGTCGGCGCGCCCGGCGAGCGGCGACCAGTCGGCCATCGAAAGCGCGACGTTCTGATAGTCGTCGAGGACGGCGACTTTGATCGGAGTAGACGTGGTGGGCATGGTGGTGTCGTTTGTTGTGAGGAATGACCCTGGGAGCGAAGCCATGAGTGTGACGCAATGCGCCGATTCATGTCGCACACGTCCCGCAGCACCTTATGCCGCAAGGCATTACGCACGTGACATGACTTGAAATAAGTTGCCGCGGGACTTCGCCCGGACGTTTATTTATAGTCACTTCCGTCGCCACACGAAACGCAACGTGGCCTAAGGAACCGAGAAGGACATCCCGTGAAAAACGAATCGACTTTCGCTTCAAACGTCCGCGTTGCGTCTTCCTCCGACGCGGCTTCCGGCAAGCGCCGCACGCGTCATCTGCTCGTGATCGCAGCGGCGGCCGCCCTCACGCTCTGCAGCAGTTCCGCGTTCGCCGGCTGGGCGCGCGGCGGCACGGCCTACACGGGTCGCGGCGAATACCAGGGCGCGCATGTCGGCTCGTGCGGCGGCGGCAGTTGCTCGCATGCGGGCGGTGTCGAAAATCCCTGGGGCCGCGTCGCCACCAACTCCGGCACCGTGACGCGCACCGCGCCGGGCCAGTTCTCCAACTCCGGCACGGCCTACGGCCCGAACGGCCGCTCCGTGCAGCATGCGGGCGACACGAGCTGCGCAGGCGGCAGCTGCTCGCACACCGGCAGCGCGACCGGCCCGAACGGCAAGACCGCGACCGGCAGCGATACCGTGACGCGCACGGCGCCCGGCCAGTACAACTCGTCGGGCTCGGTGACGGGGCCGAACGGCAACACGTCGACGCACTCGGCATCGACGAATTGCGGGGGCTACACGTGCAACCGCTCGGGCACGGTCAACACGGCGAACGGCAGGACCGTGACGCATGCGGGCAGCGCGACGAGCGTGGCGCCGGGCGTGGTCACCACGTCGGGCAGCGCGACGGTCACCAACGGCTCGCACAGCACGACGGTCATCGGCGGCGGCAGCACGGTGACATCGAGCACGACGGTCGCGGTCGCGACGGCGCCGGTCGTCACGGGTACCACGGTGATCGCGGCGCCGGTGGTCGTGCCGCCGCCCCCGCCGCCTTCGGCGACCGTGGTGGTCGCGCCGCCTCCGGCTCCGTCGACGGTCGTGGTGACGCCGCCGCCGCCCTCGTCGACTGTCGTGGTGACGCCGCCCCCGCCGCCGCCCGCGAAGACGGTCTATGTCGCGCCGGTGCCCGCCAAGACCGTGTATGTCGCGCCGAAGCCGCCCGTGAAGACCGTGTACGCCGCGCCGCCCCCGCCGCCCGTCAAGACCGTCTACGTCGTGCCGCGTCGCGCGATCTGGGTTCCGGGCCACTTCGTCGGCGCAGTGTGGGTGCCCGCGCACTGGATCTGAACGGGCATCATCGGAATCGAAAGGCCGGCCGCCTGCGCGCCGGCCTTGTCGTTTATTCGGCATACGGCGTTACACTGCCAGTCAACGCGGCTTCCGGCACAGGCACGACATGCTCCATGTCTTTCGCGACACGCAGGCAGTCAAGACCCTCCGCTCATGATGAGGGATCGCATGAAGCGCCCGCATCTGCCTCGCGATCATGCCAAAGGCGTCCTGCACGACATCACGTGGACCGCCGGTCCGGTCGTGCTGATCATTGCGATCATCGTCGCGCTCGTGTACTGGCTCGTCGATCCCGCGCCGCCCCGGACCATCACGATGAGCGCGGGACAGACCGACAGCTCGTTCTATGTCATCTCGCAGGAATACGCGAAGATTCTCGCGCGCAATGGCATCACGCTGAAGGTGCTGCCTTCGGATGGCTCGGTGCAGAACCTCGAACGCCTGCTCGATCCGAAACAGCATGTCGATCTCGCGCTCGTGCAGGGCGGCATCGCGACGAAGGAACAGGCGTCGCAACTGATGTCGCTCGGAAGCGTGTCGTATGTGCCGCTCGTCGTGTTCTATCGCGGCAAGGGGCTCACGCTGCTGTCGCAACTCGAAGGCAAGCGCATCGCGATAGGCCGCGAGGGTAGCGGCACGCGCATGCTGTCGCTGAAGCTCCTGGCGGCGAACGGCATCTATCCGGGCGACCAAACGCAACTGCTTCCCACCGATGGCCTGCAAGCCGCTACCCAGCTCGTCAGCAACGAAGCCGACGCGGTGTTTCTTTCCGGCGATTCGGCCACGCGCGGCCTGATGCTGCGCCTGCTGCACGTGCCCGGAATCTCGGCGATGGACTTCAGGGAAGCGCGCGCCTACACGCGCCTTTTCCCGTATCTCGACGAGATCGAATTGCCGCCCGGCGTGCTCGATCTCGGCCGGCGCATTCCGCCCGAGACGGTGCATCTGATTGGCCCGACGGTCGAACTGGTCGCGCGGCAAAGCCTGCATCCGGCGCTGTCCGATCTGCTCATCGAGGCCGCGCAGGAAGTGCACGGCACGGCCGGCCTGCTGCAACGCGCGGGACAGTTTCCAACGCCTGTCGCGCACGAGTTTCCGATCAGCGAGGACGCAAGCCGTTATTACCGCTCGGGCAAGAGCTTCCTGTATCGCATGCTGCCGTTCTGGCTCGCGAACATCGCGGATCGCGCGCTCTTGCTGTTGCTGCCCGTCGCGGTGCTGATCTTTCCGGCGCTGCGTCTCGTGCCCGCGATGTATCGATGGCGCGTGCGCTCGCGGATCTATCGCTATTACGGCGCGCTCATCGCGGTGGAACGCAGCGCCATGCGCGTCACGAACGAAGAGGAGCGGCGCGCGCTGCTCGTCGAGCTCGACTACATCGAGGAATCGCTCGACACGCTCAGGCTTCCGCTCGCCCATGCCGATGCGCTCTACGTCCTGCGTGAGCATGTCAGTTTCGTGCGGGCGCGATTGCGTGAAGGGTCGCGTCGCGAGAAGAGCATGCCTTAGCGCCGCACCTGCCGCACGGAGAGCACACGATGAGACTGCGTAGCTGGTTCATTGCATTGACGCTGCTGATGACGGCTTGCGCGAGCCTTCCCCCGCAAAGCGGACGCATGCAGACTCACGCCTTGACCGATACCGCGAACACGCGCCTCGGCATGGCGTTCGCATCGAGCGAAGCCGCGCATCCCGGCGACAACGCGTTTCACTTGCTCGTCGACGGCATGGACGCGCTCATCGCGCGCGTGATCCTGAGCGAGCGCGCGGAGCGCACGCTCGATCTCCAGTACTACATCTGGCATGGCGATCTGACGGGCCGCGAGATGGCCGCATCCATCATGCGCGCCGCCGATCGCGGCGTGCGCGTGCGCCTCTTGCTCGACGATCTCGGCACCAATGCCGACGATCAGTTCCTGCTCGCGCTCACATCGCATCCGAACGTGCAAGTGCGTCTCTTCAATCCGGTCGCGAGCCGCACGTTCAAGACACTCGGGTCCGCGGTCGAGTTCTTTCGCGTGAACCGGCGCATGCACAACAAGGCGTTCATCGCGGACAACGAGGCTGCGATTCTGGGTGGACGCAATATCGGCGACGAATATTTCGGTGCGTCGAGCACGGTCTCGTTCGGCGATCTCGATGTGCTCGTGCATGGGCCTGTCGTGCGCGAGGTATCCACCGCATTCGACCTGTACTGGAACTCGGATGCGGCATATCCCATCGAGAATCTGATGGGACGTCATGCCGATCCCGACGCGCTCGCGGACTATCGCAAGAAGCTCGACGCGTACTTGTTGTCGGAGCAGCACTCGCCTTATGTCGCGCAAGTGCGCGAACGCCTCGCCGATGTGATTCGTGCGCACGACACCGCATTCTCGTGGGGCAAGGCCACCCTGCTCTACGACGATCCCGCGAAAATCACCCGCGCGCCCGGCGACACGGAAGGGCATCTGATGTCGCAATTCAGGGCCCTGAATCTCGCGCCCGAGAAGGACATGCTGATCGTGTCGCCATACTTCGTGCCGCGCAAGGAAGGCGTGCAATGGCTGCGCTCGATGACATCGCGTGGCGTGCGCGTCACCGTGCTGACGAATTCGCTCGCCGCCACCGATGTCGCGGCGGTGCATGCGGGCTATCAGCGCTATCGCCGGGATATGCTCGAAGCGGGCGTGAACCTGTATGAGCTGAAACCCATCGCATCGCCCGATAACGACAAGACCACGAAGAAGTCGACGTTCGGATCATCGAAGGCGTCGCTGCATGCGAAGACTTATGTGTTCGATCGCAAGCGCATCTTCATCGGCTCGATGAATCTCGATCCGCGCTCGGTCGAGTTGAACACGGAGATAGGCGTGTATTGCGAGAGCGAGGCCGCGGCCGCGCAAGTGGCGGATGGCATCGGGAGCAATATCGATCGTATCGCGTGGCGTGTCGAACTGCGCGATGACGGCAATGGCGGCACGCGCATGGTGTGGATCGATACCGCTGCAAACGGCGACACGACCGTGCTCGACACGGAGCCGGACGTGTCTGCATTCAAACGCGCGGGCATCTGGATGCTCGGCCTTCTGCCGATCGAATCGCAGTTGTGAGCCGCGTGCGTGCCGGCGTTCGATGCGTCATCACTTGAAGCCGGAAACCGCATGCGGCACATACGGCGCTTCGAGCTGCGCGATCTCCTCCGCCGTGAGATTCAGCGATAGCGCCGCGACCGCATCGCTCAGATGATTCGGCTTCGATGCACCGACGATCGGCGCGGTGACCGGCGCCTTTTGCGCGACCCACGCGAGCGCGACCTGCGCACGCGGCACGCCGCGCGCCTGCGCCACCGCGGCGACGGCTTCGACCACGGCGCGATCCGCGTCGTCGGTGCGATACAGCGTGCTGCCGAAGGCGTCGGATTCCTGTCGCGCGCTCGTCGTATCCCAGTCGCGCGTGAGACGGCCGCGCGCGAGCGGGCTCCACGGCAGCATGCCGATGCCCTGATCCTTGCACAGCGGCATCATCTCGCGCTCTTCCTCGCGATACAGCAGATTCAGATGGTTCTGCATCGTCCTGAACTCGGTCCAGCCATTCGCGCGCGACGTGTAAAGCGCCTTGCTGAACTGCCACGCATACATCGACGATGCGCCGATATACCGCGCCTTGCCCGCCTTCACGACATCATGCAGCGCTTCGAGCGTTTCCTCGATCGGCGTCCTGTAATCCCATCGATGAATCTGGTACAGATCGACGCAATCGGTGCCGAGACGCTTCAGGCTGTTATCGATCTCGTTGAAGATCGCCTTGCGCGATAGTCCCGCGCCGTTCGGGCCGGGACGCATGCGATTGAACACCTTCGTCGCGATCACGATGTCGTCGCGCTTCGTGAAATCGCGCAACGCACGGCCGACGATTTCCTCCGATGTGCCGTCGGAATAGGTATTGGCCGTGTCGAAGAAATTGATGCCCGCTTCCAGCGCTTGCCTGATGAGCGGACGGCTCTTTTCCTCATCGAGCGTCCAGGGATGCGTGCCGCGATCGGACGCGCCATAGGTCATGCAGCCAAGACACAAACGCGACACGTCGAGACCGGTCGAGCCGAGTTTCACGTATTCCATCGGGTGGATCTCCTTGCAGAATGAAAGGGCATGCGCTCCGCGCATGAGCGACCAAACCCTGAACATTAACGCAGGATCGCGCGGCGCGCTGTGTGATGCTCAAAGCGCCAGCACATTCACCGCGACATCGACATGATGCGCCCCACCCCCGAGGATCATCCCCCGCAGCAATGACACATCGCTGTAATCGCGCCCTGTCGCGAGCGTGACGTGATCCAGATCCGCGAGCACGTCATTGGTCGGATCGAGATCGATCCATCCGCTTTGCGGGCAATGCACCGACACCCACGCATGCGACGCGTCCGCGCCGATCAGACGCGCATGTCCCGGCGGCGGATCGTTGCGCAAATAGCCGCTCACGTAACGCGCCGGAAGCCCAAGCGCACGCAGGCAACCGATCATCACCTGCGAGAAATCCTGACACACGCCATGACGCAGATCGAACGCGCGCGACGCGGGCGTATCGAACGCGGTGACCGAAGGCCGGTATTCGAAATCCGCATGAATGCGATGCATCAGATCGATAGCGCCTGCAACGAGCGGCGTGCCTTTATTGAAACTCGATTGTGCATAGTCGCGCAATTCATGATCGAGCGAGACGTTGGGCGATGCGTAGCAAAACTCGCTTTCCGGATGAAACGATCCGCCCGCGCGATAGCGCAACCGTTGCGCGACTTCTTCCCAGGGCGGCGTCGCGCCAGCGTCGAGCGAACGCCAGCGCGGGGTCAGGCGCACCGTGGTCTCGCTCGTCATCGAGAGGCGTTCATGCGGTGCATCGAGCGAAAAGTACAGCACGTCGTTGCCGAATGCATCGACACGGCTATGCACGTACGACGGCACCGGCTCGATGCGTTCCGTATGCGAGATCACCTGCTGCCACGGGCAATGCAGCGGACGGATGGTCGCGAGATGCTGAGCGATCTCGACGGGTGTCGAGTAGCGATACGTCGTGCGATGCGTGACCGCGAGCACGGTGTCGTTCGCACTCGGACTCATGGTGTCATCCTCATGACGTCACCTGCGCGGCCAGCGTGTTCGCATGGCTGAAATAGCGCGCGCTCACTTCGTTCGATGCCGCGCCGACCGATGCGACGAGCCGGTCGCACAGCGCGATCAATGCGTCGCAGCGGCCATCTTCGCGCGCTTCACAAAGCGCGGTGAGGTCCGGCAACGCATCGGCGTGAACGAGCAGATCCGCGAAACGCATCGCTTGAGCGCGGCGCGCGCCGCCCGCCGCCGCCGCGATCTCGTCGAGTTTCGTGCGCAGGCGCGCGTACACGCCGTACAACCCGCGCGGATTGGTTTGATCGACGACGATCAGATCGATCAGCGCGGGCACTTCGAGTCTGCCGGGATACAGCGACCGATACGTGAGCGTGCTGTCGAAGAGCTGCAATAACAGGTCGAAGGCCGCGGACGATGCGAGTGTGCCGCGCTCCGCGACGACACGCAGAATCGTGGCCATCGTCGAGACACGTTCGATATGCCGGCCGATGAACAGAAGCCGCCACGCTTCGTCGCGCGTCATGCGATCGCCCTGCGCGCCGCTGATCGCGCACAGTTGCGTGGCGAGATGTTCGAGCGCGCCCGCGAGCATCAGGCGATCGTAATCGCGGCCGATGCGGACCACGCCTTCCACTTCGGCATCGGCGAATGCAACGCGCGCGAGTGCATCGCGGAAGTCGTTGCGCGATGCGAGAATCGTGCGCCAGTGATCCGTCGACAAACGGTCGCGTATCTCGCCGCATGCGCGCGCCTGATCCGCGAGATTGCCGCCGATGCTCGTCGCCAAGCTCGATTCCGGCAACCCCGCGACGAGCGCGCGCTCGAATGCTTGCGGCGTCGCGTGCGCGAGCGTATCGGCCGATTCAATCAGTCCGCATTGCGAGGCGAGTTCGGTGAGCGTAGGAAAGAGCGCTTCGGCGTCGCTGCCATCGAGCATGCCGAGCAGGAGACGGCACAGGCGCACGTTGTTTTCGGCGCGCTCGCCATAACGTCCTGCCCAGAAGAGATTTTCCGCGGCGCGGCTCGATACGATCCGATGCTTGCGCAAATCGCCGGGCTTCATCGGCGCGGGGCGCAACGATACGCCGCCGCCGGCCTGACTCGACATCACCCATGTATCGACGCTGCTGCCGCCGAATTGCATCGACACCGTCGCGCGCTTGTCGGCTGCGAGCCGTGTGAAGCCGCCGGGCAACACGCTCCAGCTTCCGTCGATATTGGCGATCGCATAGGCGCGCAACACGCAGGGACGCGAGCCGAGCGCGCCGTCATGAAAACGCGGCGTCGTGGAGAAAGGCAGATTCTCCTGCACCGTGAAAACATCCGGCGCGCGTTCGATGCGCTCACGCCATGCCGCGAGTTCCTGCACGCCCGCATCGATACCCGGCGCCTGATCTGCTTGCGCGCCCGGCCATGTCGGCGCGATGAGCGCACTGTCGAGACGCTCGAAGGCTTCGCGGCGTGCGGTTTCCTCGCCGCACCACCATGTCGGCACGGTCGGCAATTCGAGCGCTTCATCGAGCAATGTCTTTGCAAGGCCCGGCAAGAACGCATTGAGCGCGGGCGATTCGGTGAAGCCCGCGCCCGGCACGTTCGACACCATCACGTTGCCCGCGCGCATCACCTGCAAAAGACCCGGTACGCCGATGGTCGAATCCGCGCGCAATTCGACGGGATCGCAAAACGCATCATCGAGACGCCGCAACACTGCATGCACGCGCGACAGGCCAGCCAATGTCTTCAGATAGAGCTTGTCGTGACGCACCGTGAGATCCTTGCCTTCGACGAGCGTCACGCCGAGATAGCGCGCAAGGAACACGTGCTCGAACCACGTTTCGCTGAATGGGCCGGGACTCAGCAACGCGATATGCGGCGCATCGCCCGATGCATCGCTGCGGCCGCCTTCGTCATCGCGCATCGTTTCGCGCGCGCCTTGCGCGATGGTCGCGATGAGTTGCGAATAGATCGGCGCGAGACGGCTCACGCGCATCGCGCGAAACGGATCGGCGAAAAGGCTCGCGACGATCAGGCGGTTCTCGAGCACATACCCGAGCCCTGAAGGCACTTCCGTGCGATGCGCGATGACCGTCCATGCGCCCGATGGCGCACGCGCGAGATCCACCGCGACGATCTGCAGGAAGCGGCCGAAGGGAGGCATGAAGCCCTTCATCGCGCGCAGATAGCCGGGATGCCCGAACACGAGCGCGCCCGGCAGCAGTCCGCGATGCAGCAGCGTTTGTGGACCGTAGATGTCGGCGACGATCGCTTCCATCAGCCGCGCGCGCTGCGCGACGCCGCGCTCGATGACCGCCCACTCGTCCTCGTCGATGATCAACGGCAGCAGATCGAGCGACCACGCGCGCGGCTTGCCGTTATCGGCATAGACGTTGTACGTGATGTCGTTGTCGCGCACCTGCTGTGCGACGGCCGCCACGCCATCGCCGAGGCGCGCGATGCCCTGTTCGCCGAGCAGCTCGAAGAAGTGCCGCCAGGGTTCGCGCAACTGGCCCGATGCATCGCGCAGCTCGTCCCAATGTCCCTCGCGCGCCGGCAGCGTGCGCAGCAGAGCGAGCGCATCGATGCGTGCCGCGGCGGTGTCGAAGGGCAAGGTCGATTGATAAGCCAAGGTCGTCCCGGTCTTTATTCGAATGATGTTTGCGCTTCAACGATAACGCAGGTCGAGCGTGAACGGAAATTCGAGGCTGCGTTCGCGCGCTTCGACCTGCATTGCGCCGGGCGTATGACCCGTCGCGAAGAAGCGCGCGCGCCTGCGGCTTTCGGCTTCATAGGCATTCACCGGGAAGGTCTGGTAGTTGCGCCCGCCCGGATGCGCGACGTGATACTGGCATCCGCCGATCGCGCGTCCCGTCCATGTATCGACGATATCGAATGTGAGCGGCGCATGCACGCCGATCGTCGGATGCAGCGCCGCCGCCTGCGACCACGCGCGAAAACGCACGCCCGCGACGTATTCGCTCACGCGTCCCGTCGGTTGCAACGGCAGCGCCTCGCCGTTCACGGTCACGACATGACGATTGCCGTTCAGGCCGAGCACGCGCACCTCGAGACGTTCGACCGATGAATCGACAAAACGCACCGTGCCGCCAATGGCCCCCTCTTCGCCCATCACATGCCACGGCTCCAGCGCGTTGCGGATCGTGAGCGCGATGCCGTTCGTATCGTATGCGCCGACGAGCGGAAAGCGGAACTCGAAGTGCGGCGCGAACCAGCTTCGCTCGAATGCGAAGCCCGCGTCGCGCAATTCGGCGAGCACGTCGTCGAAGTCCATCTGCACGAAGGTGCCGAGCATGAAGCGGTCATGTATTTCCGTGCCCCAACGCGTGAGGCGCGCGGTGTAGGGCGTCTCCCAGAATCGCGCAACGAGCGCGCGCAACAGCAATTGCTGCACGAGACTCATGCGCGCATGCGGCGGCATCTCGAAGCCGCGCAATTCCAGCAGGCCGAGACGGCCTGTCGGACCATCGGGCGAATACAGCTTGTCGATGCAGAACTCCGCGCGGTGCGTGTTGCCCGTCACGTCGATCAGGACGTTGCGCAGAATGCGGTCGATGAGCCACGGCGGGACGGTCGCACTGCCGCGTCCGCCGAGCAAGTCGAGTTGACGCTGCAATTCGGCGAATGCTATCTCGAGCTCGTAGACCTGGTCGTTTCGCGCTTCGTCGACGCGCGGCGCCTGACTCGTCGGCCCGATGAAAAGCCCCGAAAACAGCATCGACAAGGACGGATGGTTATGCCAATAAGCGATCAGGCTCGCGAGCAGATCCGGGCGGCGCAGGAACGGACTGTCGGCGGGCGTCGCGCCGCCGAGCACGAAGTGATTGCCGCCGCCGGTGCCGGTGTGGCGGCCGTCGAGCATGAACTTCTCGGGGCTCAGATACGACTCGTGCGCCACGCCGTAGAGAAACTCGGTGTGCTCGACCAGGTCGTTCCAGTTCGCCGCCGGATGAATGTTGACTTCGATCACGCCAGGGTCGGGCGTCACCTGGAGCATCTTCAGACGCGCATCGCGAGGCGGCGGATAACCTTCGACGATCACGGGAATGCCGAGGTCGGCAGCGGTCGCTTCGACGGCGGCCAGGAGATCGAGATAGTCATCGAGCGCGGCGAGCGGGGGCATGAACACGTGCATGAGCTTGTTGCCGTTGCCGTGCTTGTCGAGTGCAGCGGCTTCCGCTTGCGGACCGGCCGCGCGCGCCGGGTCGCGCGCCTCCACGCATACCGCCGTGCGCGCGGTCCAGTTGGCCGACTCGCCACGCTCCGGCACGCGCTCCCGCGACGCGCCGGGCGCTGTGCCCGCGTATCGCGTCGCGCTCGCGGTCGCGGTCGCGGTCGCGCTCGCGCTCGCATCGGCATTTTGCATGCGTGATGCAACATCCAGATCCGCATATTGCATGCGTAATTCAGTCGCGGTGCGCAACGGCGCCGACGGACCGAACGGATCGTGTGCGTGCTGCCAGGGATAATCGTCCTCCGACACCCACGGCAGCGAGTCGAGCGGCAGGCGATAGCCCATCGGCGAATCGCCGGGAACCAGATACATGCGCTCGTCGCGGAAGAACCACGGCCCGCTCACCCAGCCCGGCTCCGCCGCGGGGTCATCCTCGCGCGCGATCGGCAGCGCATAGCCCGTGACGGACGGCAGGCCCGCATCGAACACGCGGCGCAGGCGCGCGCGTTCGAGCTCGTCGTCGAGGCGCGAATCGAACGGATCGACATTCACCGGCAAGCGGCGCTCGCGCCACAGGTAGTACCACGTGTCTTCGTATGCCGGTTCAATGAATTTTGCATTCAAAGACAGCTTGCCCGCGAGATGGCGAATGAAGCGCGCGGCGTCGTCCGCCGTGTATGACGCGGGTTGCCGCTCATCCGCGAAAAGCGAGGGATCGTGCCAGCACGGTTCCCCGTCCGCGCGCCAGAACAGCGACAGCGCCCAGCGCGGCAATTGCTCGCCCGGATACCACTTCCCCTGTCCGATGTGCAGAAAGCCATTCACGCCGTACTGCGCGCGCAGCTTGTCCATCAGTGATACGGCGTAGGCGCGCTTCGTCGGGCCGAGCGCGTCGGTGTTCCATTCGGGCTCGTCGCGGTCGCGCACCGATACGTAAGTCGGCTCGCCGCCCATTGTCAGGCGCACGTCCGATGCGCTGAGCTGCGCGTCCACCTGCTCGCCCATGCGCAGCACCGCGCTCCAGTCCTGCTCGCTGTACGGTTTCGTCACGCGCGGCGTTTCGAGCACGCGCTCGATCGACATCGTGTGAACGAATTCCACTTCGCACTTCTCGACCGCGCCGGAGACGGGCGCCGCGCTGTCTGGCTCCGGCGTGCACGCGACCGGAATATGTCCTTCGCCCGCGAGCAAACCCGAGGTCGGATCGAAGCCGATCCAGCCCGCGCCCGGCAGGAACACTTCGCACCACGCGTGCAAATCGGTGAAGTCGACTTCCGTGCCGCTCGGGCCGTCGAGCGATTTGGCGTCCGGTGCGAGTTGCAGGAGATAGCCCGACACGAAGCGGGCTGCCAGACCGAGATGACGCAGCGTCTCGACGAGCAGCCAGGCCGAATCGCGGCATGAGCCCGCCGCGTTTTCGAGCGTTTCCTCCGGCGTCTGCACACCGGGTTCCATGCGAATCAGATAGCGGATTTCGTCCGCCAGGCGCTGATTGAGTTCGACGAAAAAATCGATGGTCGTGCGCGGCGTCCGGTCGATACTTTCGACGAATGCCGCAAAACGCGGCGTCGGTTCGCGCTTGACCATGTAGGGCGCGAGATCGTGCAGCAATTCGGGCGCATAGCTGAACGGGAACGTCTGGGCGGCCGGTTCGAGAAAGAAGTCGAACGGGTTATAAACCGCCATTTCGGCGACGAGATCCACCGTCACCTTGAATTCGCTCGTTTTCTCGGGAAAAACCAGGCGCGCCTGATAGTTCGCGAACGCATCCTGCTGCCAGTTGATGAAATGATCGTCAGGCTCGACACGCATCGAATATGACACGATCGGCGTGCGGCAATGCGGCGCGGGCCGCAGACGCACGACTTGCGGCGACAGGCCGACGAGCCGGTCGTATTGATAATGCGTGACATGGTTCAATGCAACACGAATGGACACACCCGACTCCTTTGTTCAATTGACGCCGTGGCTCGCGACATGAAAACGCGATCTTGCCGCGGCACGATGCTTGCACTGCACGACAGCGCGTGCACGGAACATTCCGCGATCCCACCTCTACCGGCCACACGATGAAAACCTTTCACTGCAACCGCTGCAATCAGTTGGTGTTCTTCGAAAACACGCATTGCGAAAAGTGCGGCGCGCAGCTTGGCTACGTGCCCGAAATCAATCAGATCAGTGCGTTCGAGGAAACCGGCGACGGCCGCTGGCGCAGCCTTCATCCGCTCGCCAAGGATTCGTTGTATCGGCCGTGCCGCAACTACGCGGTCGAAAACGTGTGCAACTGGGTCGTGCCCGCGCCCAACGATACGTCCGATACTGCCGATTCATCCGATAGGCTTTGCCGCTCCTGTGAATTGACGAGCACCATTCCCAACCTCTCGAATCCTGATAACCGCCTCTACTGGTATCGCATAGAGAGCGCCAAGCGCCGCCTTCTCTACACGTTCGCGGAACTGGGCCTGCCCGTGGCGTCGCGTCAGGAAGATCCCGAGCACGGCCTCGAATTCCAGTTTCTCGAAGGCGATGCGCAAGGCCACGGCGTGATGACGGGTCATAACGACGGCATCATCACGCTCAACATTGCCGAAGCCGACGATGCGCATCGCGAGCAAACACGTTCCGCGCTGCACGAGCCGTATCGCACGCTGCTCGGCCATCTTCGCCATGAATCGGGGCACTATTTTTTCGACCGCCTGATCGCCGACACCGGGCGCATTGCGCCGTTTCGCACCGCATTCGGCGACGAACAAGCCGACTATGCCGCCGCGCTCGATCGTCACTACAAGGAAGGCCCGCCTGCCCGATGGGAAGACAACTTCATCAGCGCCTATGCCACGATGCATCCGTGGGAGGACTGGGCGGAAACGTGGGCGCATTACCTGCATATCGTCGATACGCTCGACACCGCGATTTCGTGCGGCCTCGTGCTCGTGCCCGATAGCCCACACGAGCCCACGCTCACCGACCAGACACCTATCGAGGAAACCACGTTCGATAACCTGATGAACCGCTGGTTTCCGCTCACGTATGTGCTCAACAGCCTGAACCGCAGCCTCGGCATGCCGGACGGTTATCCGTTCGCGCTGGCGCCTGCCGTCATCGACAAACTGCGCTTCGTTCATCGCGTGGTCACGGCGGCGGCCAAACGCTGAGCGCGCGCTCAACCGTTGCCTTGCGTCTGCGTCTGCGTTTGCGTCTGCGTCTGCGTTTGCTCCGGCGCGGCAGGCGCTTCCGGCGCAATCGGCAATAGAAACTCGCGGCTCACGCGGCTCGCGAGATCGTTCACGCGCGCCAGGAAATTCACGAGATAAGCGTGCAGTCCGCCTCGCAGAATGTCGACGATGTGCCCGTTCTTCAATTCCGCGCTCAGATGCGCCGCGAGCCGCGCCGCGTCCGTATCGCGCCCTTTCGTCACGTGGCCGATCAACTGCTCCACTTCCGCAATGCTGGCCGCCAGCGAACGGGGCCAGTCGCCATAAAGAATCAGCAGGCCCGCGACACGCTCCGGTGTGATGACATCGCGATAGACTCGCCGATACACCTCCAGACCTGATACTGAACCCAGCACCGCAACCCAATGGTGATAATCGAACGGTTGTGCCGAAGTATCGGCACGTTGCTCCATCATTTCGAATTTCACGTCGAGAATGCGGGCCGTATTGTCCGCGCGTTCAATAAAGGTCCCGAGGCGCATGAAATAGAACGCATCGTCTTTCACGAGCGTGCCTAGCTGCACGCCACGCGACAGATGCGAGCGGAACTTCACCCATTCGAAGAAGGCATAAGGCTCGCGCTCGAGAATGCCGTCGGCGAGCATGCGCTGACAATCGAGCCAGGTCGTATTGAGCGATTCCCATAGCTCGCTATTAGTGGAACTGCGCACGGCTCGCGCGTTCTCGCGCGCGGCGCGCAGGCAACTGACGATCGACGACGGGTTCGTCAGATCGCGCGCCATGAAGTCGATCACCTCGCGGCTTTTCATGCCGTGATGCGCGGCCGAATAGATGCCGCTCAACTCCGATATCGACAGCATCGCGCGCCAGCCCAGCTCCGCGTATTCATCGGATTGCGGTAAAAGCGAGAGCTGATAAGTCGCATCGAGCATCCGGGCGGTGTTTTCAGCGCGTTCGGTATAGCGCGCCATCCAGAAAAGATGATCCGCGGTACGGCTCAGCATGGGTCTTCCCGATTTGTTTGTCGTTGTCGTCAGAGCGGCTATGAATGTTTTCTAGCGCTCCAGTACCCACGTGTCCTTCGTGCCGCCGCCCTGCGACGAATTCACGACGAGCGACCCTTCCCGCAGCGCGACGCGCGTCAGGCCGCCCGGCACCATTCGCACTTCGGTTCCCGACAGCACGAAGGGACGCAGATCGATATGACGCGGCGCAATGCCCGCCTCCACATAAGTGGGACATGTGGAAAGCGCGAGCGTCGGTTGCGCGATGTATTTCTCCGGATGCGCTTCGAGCACCGCGCGGAATCCGGCGATCTGCGCCGCCGTCGACGCTGGGCCGACTAGCATGCCATAACCGCCCGCGCCATGCGTCTCCTTGACGACGAGCTCGGGCAAATGATCGAGCACGTATGCGAGATCATCGGGCTTGCGGCACATCCATGTGGGCACGTTGTTCAGAATCGGCTCTTCGCCGAGATAGAAACGCACCATGTCCGGTACGTAGGGATAAATCGACTTATCATCGGCGATGCCGGTGCCCACTGCATTGCACAACGCGACATTGCCTGCCCGATACGCGCCGATCAATCCGGGCACACCGAGCGCCGAATCGGGGCGGAACACGTGCGGATCGAGAAAGTCGTCGTCGATTCGGCGATAGATCACGTCGACGCGCTGCGGCCCCTGTGTCGTTCGCATATACAGGTATTCGTTTTCGACGAAGAGATCCTGCCCTTCGACGAGCTCGACGCCCATCTGCTGCGCAAGAAAAGCGTGCTCGAAATACGCCGAGTTATACATGCCCGGCGTCATCACGACGATGGTCGGATTTTCGGCGGCGGCAGGCGCGGCCGCGCGCAACGTGTCGAGCAGCAAGTCCGGATAATGCGCGACCGGCGCGACGCGATTGCGTGCGAATAGATCGGGAAAAAGCCGCATCATCATCTTGCGATTTTCGAGCATGTACGAGACGCCCGACGGTACGCGCAGGTTGTCTTCGAGCACATAGAACTCGCCCTGTCCCGCACGCACGATATCGATGCCGGCGATATGCGCATAGATATCGCGGACGACATCGACGCCGCGCATCTCCGGACGATACTGCGCGTTGCCGAGAATCTGCGCCTCGGGAATGATGCTCGCGCGAATGATGTCCTGCTCGTGATAGATGTCGTGAATGAACCGGTTCAGCGCATTCACGCGCTGCCGCAGTCCGCGCTCGAGTGCGCGCCATTCGTCGGCGGGAAAGATGCGCGGAATGACATCGAAGGGAATCGTGCGCTCGGGAATGATGCCGGGCAGGTCGCTCGTTCCATACACCGCGAATGTGATGCCGACGCGCCGGAAGTTGAGATCTGCTTCAGCGCGCTTGATATCGATCTGTTGATCGTTCTGCACGGAAAGCCAGGTCATGAAGTCGCGGTAATGCGTGCGCGGATCGCCCACGCCGCGAAACGCCGCCGCCGGCAAGCCATGCGCCTCCAGATCGCTGCGCTCGAACATCTCGTTGAAGAATGCTTGCGTCATAGCCGGTCTTCCAAATGAAGTGCATGTGGTGGCGATTCCCGTCGCTCGTATTTCTGGCCGCACTCGCAAGACGCTTCAATAGCCCGAACCACCCGGCGTATCCCCGATCCGGATACGTCGACAGGCAACCTCGAAGCATTGCGCGGGCAGCCCAGTATCGAATGAAAAAGCAACTTCAATGCCAATGTTATGAGCGATTCGTCTCCTTGTAAAACCAGCGTTCGAGGCGGCGTGATCCTCAGTGCCTGCACCAAAACCGCGCATGCCTGGAGCGATCTGCACATTCGGTGTATAGGCTCGATGCTGCACGACGGTGCGCGAGTTTCAGATCCGCGTGGCCACGCCGGTATCATAGGCGTCTTCCCGCACGTCACACACGCCCATGAACACGCCTTCCGAAGCCGCACCCCGTCCCGCCCTGCGCGAACTCACGCCTCTCGAAGCGCGCGTGCTCGGCGTGCTCGTCGAAAAACAGCATACCGTGCCGGACACTTATCCTCTTTCGTTGAATTCCCTAACCTCCGGCTGTAATCAGAAGACCGCGCGCGCGCCGGTGATGAACGTCAGCGAGGACGAAGTGCTGACGACCATCGATGGCCTGAAGCGCCTGAGCCTCGTCATCGAAGGAAGCAGCAGCCGCGTGCCGCGCTTCGAACATAACGTGAACCGCGTGCTCGGCGTGCCGAGCCAGTCGGTTGCGCTGCTCGCGACGCTTTTTCTGCGCGGTCCGCAAACGGCGGCGGAATTGCGCGCGAACAGCGCGAGGCTGCATTCGTTTGCGGATATATCGTCGGTGGAAAGTTTTCTCGATGAACTCGCAGAAAACGATCCGCCGCGCGTCGTGAAGCTGCCGCGCACGCCCGGCGAGCGTGAAAGCCGATGGACGCATCTGCTGTGCGGCGAAGTCAGCATCAGCGATTTTCCCGCGCGTGACATGCAAGGCGGCGAATCCTTTTCGCTTTCCGAGTTCGAATCCCTGAAGTCGGAGCAGAAGCGCCTTGCTCACGAAGTCGCGCAGTTGCGCGCGATGGTTCAGCGCATGGCAAGCGAACTCGGCATCACGCTCGATCAATCGTCGCCCGATGCCTGAGTAATGAACGACGCGCTGATTTCGGCACCGCTCGTCTTTCGCGACGATGGAACGCCGTACTCGCCGCGTCACGACGATATCTATCACAGTGCGGCGGGCGCGCTGGCTCAGGCGCGCCACGTCTTTATCGAGGGCAATGGCTTGCCCGATCGCTGGCGCGGCAAGTCATGCTTCACCGTGATCGAGACCGGCTTCGGCATGGGCATCAATTTCCTGGCGACCTGGGCGGCCTGGCGCAACGACGCTTATCGCACGACGACACTTAACTTCGTTTCGATAGAAAAATATCCGTTCAGCGCAAACGATCTGCGCACGGCGCATGCCGCGATCATTGACGACGACGCTGTCGCTCCGCTCGCCGGTTTGCTCGCTTCGGCATGGCCACCGCTCGAGGCCGGCATGCATCGGCTCGAATTCGACGCTGGCGCCGTCACGTTGACGCTCGCGCTGGGCGATGCTGCCCGGCTCTTGCCATGTTTAGCCGATCATGGCGCCGCAGCGGACGCCATTTATCTCGACGGCTTCGCGCCCGCGAAGAATCCGGATATGTGGACGCCCGCGATCTTCACGTCGCTCGCTCGCATCGCCAACGACAATGCGACGTTCGCCACTTATACCAGCGCCGGCGCTGTCAAACGCGCACTCGTGCAAAGCGGATTCGAATATCGCAAGGTCGCGGGCTTCGGCGGCAAGCGCGCGATGCTCGTCGGCAGGCGATCTTTTTCCGGTCACGCCGTCATTGATTCGTAATCGTTGATGCGCCTGAATGAAGGCATCTTCCTGGCAGACCGCGCTTCAGTTCGCTAACGCGCCATTGCAAGGAAAGCACTGCGTAAGCGTGCTGATTCAAGCGCATTCCATCGGCTCTGTGCGTTGGGCACTAAAACAAAATAAGCTGGATAATGCGCTCCCGTTGGCGGCGCGGCGCTTGCTCGTATCAGCGAAATGAAGGTGGAGGCCGTGCGCCGGCACGTTCTTATCAGCGCTGATTCACGAGGAGAAGAAGCTTTGCAACCTGACAATGATGCACCTCGCAGCCCCTGGCTCTGGGTCGCGCTTCTCATACCCTACGTCGCCCTGTTATGGCTGCCGTTCTATAACGACACGCGCCCTTCATTTGCGGGAATCCCGTTCTTCTACTGGTATCAGTTTCTGTGGGTGCCGCTCACGTCGGTCCTGCTTTATGTCGTGTACAGGGGCCTGAAATGAACGAACTCACGCCAGTCGATCCGGTGGCGATGACCATTTTCATCGCGTTCTTCGTGCTCGTGACCGTCGTCGGCTTCTTTGCCGCGCGCTGGAAACGCGGCGACCTTACGCAGCTTCACGAATGGGGCCTGGGCGGCCGCCAGTTCGGCGTCTTGATCTCATGGTTTCTCGTCGGCGGAGATTTCTATACGGCTTATACCGTGATCGCCGTGCCCGCGCTGGTTTATTCCGTCGGGGCTTACGGCTTCTTTGCGTTGCCCTATACGATCATTGTCTATCCGTTCGTGTTCGCGGTAATGCCCAAGCTATGGAAGATCGCACACGCGAAGAATCACATCACCGGCGCCGACTACGTGCACGGCGAATACGGCGGCAAGTGGTTTCCGGCCGCGGTCGCGCTGACGGGCATCGTCGCGACGATGCCGTATATCGCGCTGCAACTCGTCGGCATGCAGGTGGTCATCAAAGGCCTCGGCGTGACGGGCGAGTTGCCGCTCATCGTCGCGTTCGTGATCCTCGCGCTCTACACCTACACGAGCGGCTTGCGCGCGCCCGCCATGATCGCGTTCGTCAAGGACATCATGATCTATATCGTCGTGATAGCGGCAGTGTGGCTGATTCCACTGAAGCTCGGCGGTTATGCTCATGTGTTCGATTCCGCCGATCAATACTTCAAGGCAAAAGGCGGTTCAACAGGCATCATTCTCAAGCCAGGTCAATTCACGGCGTACGCATCGCTCGCGCTCGGCTCCGCGCTTGCCGCCTTCATGTATCCGCATACGATGACCGCGGTGCTGTCTTCGTCGTCGGCGACGACAGTGCGCAAGAACGCGATCTTTCTGCCCGCCTATACGTTGTTGCTCGGCCTGATTGCGCTATTGGGTTATATGGCGATCGCGGCGGGCGTGCATGTGAAATCTGCGTCCGATGTCGTGCCGGCGTTGTTTGGCACACTGTTCCCTTCGTGGTTCGTCGGCTTTGCAGCGGCGGCGATCGCGATCAGCGCGCTCGTGCCGGCCGCGATCATGTCGATCGGTGCGGCGAATCTCTTCACGCGCAACTTGTGGCGTCCGTTGATATCACCGGACATGTCGCCCGCTGCCGAAGCATCGACCGCGAAGGTCGCGTCGCTCGTCGTGAAGTTCGGCGCGCTGCTCTTCATCGTGTTCCTCCCCACGCAGTATGCGATCGATCTGCAACTGCTCGGCGGCGTTTGGATCCTGCAGATCTTCCCGGCTATCGTATTCACGCTCTTCACTCGTCGATTGACTACGCCGGGCCTCTTTCTCGGCTGGTTATTCGGCATCGTGCTGGGCACGGGTCTCGCGATTTCGCAAGGGCTCAAGCCGGTCTATGTTGTGCATCTCGGTGACGCGGCCTGGCCGATTTATATCGGCTTGATTGCGCTCGTCTTGAATATCGTGGTGACCTTTGCCGTTTCGCTCGTCACGCGGCGCAGTGTCGTGCCTGCGGTTTGAAGGCTCGATGATTCGACATGCCCGGCGCGTCCGTCGCGCCGGGCATGTTTGTCGAAGGCAGTGATACCATCGGCGTCGAGCCCACTCCTGACGCACTGCGTGTCATGACCGCAAGCGATAACATTCCGGCTTCCTCTTCGATCGCTGACGCCGTGTTCGCTCAAGGCAAGCTATCCATCGGCATTACGTTGCCAATAACCGGTGAGGATCAAGGCGTCGTCGACTTCGGCGAGCAAATAGCACTCGCGCAACTCGCCGACCGACTCGGCTTTCGTGCCCTTTGGGTGCGCGACGTGCCGCTCAATAGCATCGACTATCCCGATCCGGTCGGACATCTCGATCCGTGGGTGCTGCTCGGCGCGCTTGCATCGAATACGGAACGCATCGCGCTCATCAGCGGCGCGATCGTATTGACGCTCAGGCATCCGCTTCATGTCGCGAAGGGCGCGATTTCGGTTGACGCGCTCTCTCGGGGACGCTTCATTCTCGGCGTCGGTTCGGGCGATCGGCCACAAGAATATGCCGCATTCGGCCGCGATGCCGAAGAGCGCCGCGATCTATATAAAAGACATTGGCAAACGCTCGCGGCAGCCGTTAGCTTGCCTTCACGCGTGATTCCGGACGCGTTACCCGAAGGCGCGCCCGAGTTCTATCTGTTGCCTCGCCCGCATGCATCGATTCCAATGCTTGCCGTGGGTTCGGGCGGTCAGAGTGTCGACTGGATTGCGCGTCATTCGCTCGGCTGGATGACCTATCATCGCGAGCCGCAAGCGCAGCGCGGGCGCTATAGCATGTGGCGCGCCGCCGTCGATCGCGCGGCTTTCGGCGCCTTTCGCGCGTTCGGCGTCGCCATGCGACTCGATCTCGTCGAAGATGCCGACGCGCCCGCGACCGATATTTCGCTCGGTTATCGCACGGGGCGTCGCGGGCTCGCAACCGTATTGCGCGATATGCGCGAGAGCGGCACGCATCATGTCACGCTCAACATCGCATCGGAGCGACGGCCCGCGCGCGATATCATCGAAGAAATCGCCGCACATGTGCTTCCCGAGTTTCATCGCTGAATAAGCTCGTTCACGACAAGACCATGACCGCACCCGACGCAAACTCCGCCCGCCCGCCCATCGACGATATCGTTTCACTCGATGCCGTCGCGCTTTCGCGAGCGATTCACGCGCGCGACATTTCCTGCGTCGAAGTGATGAACGCCTACCTCGCGCAGATCGATCGCCTCAACCCGATGGTCAATGCGATCGTCGCGATGCAGAATCGCGATGCCGTGCTCGCGCTCGCCACCGAACGCGACGCACAGTTAGCCAAAGGCGTAAGCCTCGGCCCGCTGCATGGCTTTCCGCAAGCGCCCAAAGACATATTGCCAGTCGCTGGCATGGTCACGACGAAAGGCTCGCCCATTTACGCAGACGTTGTGAGTCAGGTCGATGCGGTGGTATTCGAACGCGCGCGCAAAGCAGGCGCACTCTTTATCGGCCGCACCAATTCACCAGAATTCGGCCTGGGCGGTCACACCTATAACCCGGTGTACGGGACCACGCGCAACGCATTCGATCCATCGCGCTCGGCAGGCGGCAGCAGTGGCGGCGCAGCCGTGTCCGTTGCGCTGCGCATGCTGCCGTGCGCGGACGGCTCGGACATGATGGGTTCACTGCGCACGCCTGCCGCATTCAACAATGTCTTTGGTTTTCGCACGACGCCGGGATGCGTACCTTATGCACCCAGCGACGATGTGTTCTTCCAGCAATTCAGCGTAGCCGGCCCGATTGCGCGAAACATTCCCGATCTCGGCTTATTGCTATCCGTGCAGGCGGGCTTCGATGCGCGTGCGCCGCTATCGCGCAGAAGCGATAACCCTGCCGATTTCGCCAACGCGCTGGAGCGCGACAGACGCGGCGCACGCATTGGCTGGCTGGGCGATTTGAATGGACGTTTGCCGATCGAAGCAGGTTTGATGGACACGTATGCATCGGCGCTTCGGCACTTCGAGACTGCGGGTTGCATCGTCGAGCCCGCAATTCTCGACTTCGATTTCGATCATCTCTGGAACGCGTGGATGGATTTGCGTAGCCTCACGTTCTCCGGCACGAATGCGCCTCTCTATCGCGATGCCGAGAAGCGCAAGCTGCTCAAACCCGAAGCAATATGGGAAATTGAACGAGGGCTGAAGTTATCGGGAGAAGATGTATCGCGGGCCGTTCGCGTCCGCGCAGCCTGGTATCAGGCAATCAACGCGCTGTTCGATCGCTTCGATTTTCTCGTGATGCCCTCGGCTCAGGTATTTCCCTTCGACGCCGAACTGGACTGGCCCCGCGTCATCGCGGGTCGGGAGATGGATACCTATCACCGCTGGATGGAAACCGTCGTTCCGGCGACGATGGCTTCGTTGCCCGCACTGAGCGCGCCGGCCGGCTTCGGCTCGAACGGTCTGCCGGCCGGATTGCAGATCATCGGTCCGACACAAGGAGATCTGGGCGTATTGCAGATCGGGCTCGCCTACGACCGCGCAAGTGGCTATTCGAACGCCCGCAGTCCCTTGCTCGGCTGACGGATCGCGGGTATCAGCCAGCAGCGCTTTGGACGTTCTTGCGCGTGGCTTTCTTTGCCGCTGTTCGGCCGACGCGTTTCGCTGGTTTCTTGGACGCCGCGCGCGAAGCACGCGACCCCGATACCGCGTGTCCCCGTCGAGCGCTTTTCTTCGGCGCGCTCGTGCGTGATGCGGAACCGGCGGCGCCATTGATCAAATACACGCTGCGGTCCGGCGCGTCCTTGATCCATCCGGGCGGCCGCGCATGACCGCTCCACGTGGCGCCCGTTTCCGGGTCGCGATACTTGGGCGGAAGCTTGGACGTAGTTTTTTTCGCGGCGCCGGACGAATTCCTCGCGCCGGGCGGACGGCCGCGCTTCTTGCCGGTCCCTGAGCCGGCATTCACGAGATCGGCTGCAGTCAGGCCATACTCGTCCATCATTGCCCGAATCTGGGCGATGACTTCCACCGATTTTTTCTCGCGCAATGCATCCGCGCGGCGCTGCAGTTTCTGAATCTGGCCTTCCAGTTGTGCCAACGTAGCCATTTTCCCTCCTTTATCGTCATGCATAACCCTGCCAGGCAGCGCGGCGACGTGCATTGCCGTTCATCTAATGAATCTATTCGATGCTTTATTTCCGCCACAAGCGAATCTTAATCGGGCAATGCGATGATAAGCACTCTTGTGCAAGATTATTTATTGTTTGCCGACATTCGGTTTTTTAAAGTGCATATCATCAGCGTCTTTGATGCACGTATCGGATGTACGCCCGGGCCTGATAATGTCATCGCGACGTCACGCAAACATCGTGCATGCTCCGTCCTCGCGCCGGCGCGATTGAATGACAGACGCGTGCGTTGCACACGCGTCACGATAGTTCGAAGCCTATCAATCGGAAACGAGGCTCGATTCCTCTTCCGCGGGCGTCAGCGCAAGCGCCAGAATCATCGCGCCGCTATTCAAAGGTACCGAGCTGCCGACTCGCCTTGGCCGATAAACCGGCTGTCCACGTCGAATCGCCTGTCCGCTCAGCGCGCAGGTTCCGCGCTTGCGGGCCGTGCAAAGCGCCCAGACCTGCTCCGAATAGTTGAACGAAGTGGGATCGTGCCAGGACAGCGCGAGCGTCGAATCGCTCAGGCGCTCCAGCACGCGAATATTGACGCAATGTCCCTCAGACGGTCCTGTGCATGCGCTCTTGCCGGGCACATTGCGTACGAGCGATCGCGTCATCAAAGCAAACTTGTCATTCATTTCCAACGGGCGGCTCGAACGGCTGTCGAGCAATGTCAGGGTACGGCTCCAGGGATCCATCAACGATGGATGCTTCATGTTCCGCTCCTGGTGGCGACAACGCACGCCGCAACAGAAGAAGCCGGAGTGGACGTTGCCGGTGGAGTTCCGGGAAATGCGCCGCACGACCCGCTTCCTGAGCCGGTACGCCGCGCCGCTTCGGATGATCGTTCCTAGAGTAGTACACGTGAGCATGATTTTGTTTTCATTTTTTCGTGGACAAGCTAGAACATCGCGCCAGCGCACCGTCGCGCCTAGGCGGCGGCCGGTTGCAAGCAGCGTAGTGGACAATCGAAGTAATCAGCAGGCAATTAAAGTTCGCTTGCAAGAACGAACGTTCGATTCGTGAAAACTTGCTGTCACGGTGGCCGCGCTCGCTGCCGCGGCGAAATGGCGAAGAACGTGTTCACTTGGTCATGTGGCCGTTTGCGCACGTTTCAGCCCTATTCGAAGATGCGCGAACTCGCCGATTTCTGACACAATAAAAACCAGTGAACGTACTCTCCTGTCGAATCATGACAAGCAAGATCTCGATCCATGCCACCATTGCGGCGGACCGCGCTTCCGTCAGCTTCGTTGCGTTCTCTCGCGAGCAGGCGATCCAATGCAACATCACGCGCAAGGCATTGGAACAGTGCTTCTGGGCGCCGACAGGCGCGAGCGACGAGCGTTTGCTGAAAGCCTTGAGCGACGGCTATGAGCGTATCAGCGCACGCGTGCATCGAAAGTTTCTCGCGCATCCTTCCAGTTCCGTTCATCTGGACGTCGTCGATTTTGCGTCCTGATTCCGCAGCAGCGCAAACAACGGCGCGTGTCAGCGCGACGCCTGCGTCGCCTTTCGTATCCTGGTCACATCGTCGGGCTGCACAGCCGGCGTGTTGTTGTTCCAGGCGCCGCGAATGAACGTCAGCACGTCGGCAATCTGCCTGTCGTTCAACACGAAAGACGGTTAGTTGCGGTTAATTGCAAATGTTATTCGGAAGTTATTTCTCACCGAGCGTCACGGTTTCTTCGAGCAACGCACGCAAGCGCGCGACGCGCTTGAGATCGCGGTGATAACCGAGCCATACATCGCGTCCGGGCGGCGCTTCTCCGAGATCGAAGCGCATGAGGCGCTGGTCCGCATCGCCCAAAGGACAGGGCAAGACCGCGAAGCCCGCGCCTTCAGCGCACATATGCGCCTGCGCGTCGCGATTGTTGCTGCCGAAGATAACCTTCGCTTTGGGCATCATGCGTTTTATCCAGAGCACATCGGGCAATTGATCGAACGCGCTATCCATGCTGATGAGCGTCTGCCCTTCTCCATTGCCTATTTCGGGCGATGCGAGATTCGCGCGCCCATACAGCGCGTAGTCGATACGCATGAGCTTGCGCTGCACGACGTCGGGTTCATCGAATGGCGTGATTCGAAAGACCAGATCCGCCTCGCGCCGCGCAAGGTTATAACGGCGCGCATCGGTGATGAGTTCGATCGCTACCTCTGGATGCTTCGCCAGAAAGCGCGCGAATACCGGCGTGAGCACATGCACGCCGAACCAGTCCGACGACGAAATGCGCAGCAAGCCCGTGAGCTTCGCGTCCTGTCCGGCGAGTGCGCGCGTAAAGCCAAGCGCCTCTTCTTCCATGCGCTCCGCATACGCGAGCACGGCCGCGCCTTCGTCGGTGAGCACGAAACCATCGCTCGTACGCTGGAACAGCACGTGTCCCAGCGCCTCTTCGAGCGCGCGCAGGCGTCGTCCCATCGTCGGTTGCGTCTGTCCGATCATTCGTGCGGCCGCGCCTAGCGTGCCGCTTCGCGCGATCGCCAGAAACACGCGGACGTCGCTCCATTCGAGATCTGGTCCATTCATTTTCGTATGACCACCGTGCACACCTGTCGATTTACATGCTCGCATGCATGGCGGAGTATGAGCGCATCGCTATCAACGTTCAATCTCTCCCGGAGCCGCCGATGTCCACCATGCAAGCACTCGTTCTCGATCGTCATAACGGTCCGCTCGAATTGATCCAGCTCGATCGCCCCGAGGCCAAGCCGGGGGAAGTGCTCGTGCGTATTGCGGCGAGCGGGCTCAATCCGCTCGATACGAAGATTCGCGCCGGCGCCGCAGCGCATGCGAAACATCCGCTTCCGCTCGTGCCCGGCATCGATATGGCCGGCATCGTCGAAGCAGTGGGCGGGGGAGTCGATGGGTTCAAGCCGGGCGATGCGGTATATGGCATGACGGGCGGTGTCGGCGGCATTCAGGGCTCGCTCGCGCAATACGCAGCCGTCGATGCCGCACTGCTCGCGCACAAGCCCACGAACCTTTCGATGCGCAGCGCCGCCGCCCTGCCGCTTGCGTTCATTACGTCTTATGCGGGCATCGTCGATCGCGCACATTTGCACGCAGGACAAACCGCGCTCGTGCAAGGCGGCGCGGGCGGCGTGGGTCATATCTCCGTGCAACTCGCACGCGCACTCGGCGCGCAAGTATTCGCGACCGCGAGCGAGCGCGATCATGAATACATTCGGAGCCTCGGCGCGACGCCGATCGATTACCGCGCGACGAACGTCGAGCAATATGTCGCCGCGCATACGGGCGGGACAGGTTTCGATCTCGTCGTCGATACGGCAGGCGGCCCTTCGCTCGATGCATCGTTTGCAGCGGTCAGGCACTTCGGCCATGTAGTCAGCGCGCTGGGATGGGGCACGCATGCGCTCGCGCCGCTGTCGTTTCGCGAGGCGAGTTATTCGGGCGTATTCACGTTGCATCCGCTATTGACGGGACAGCATCGCGCGCATCATGGCGAGATGCTGCGCGAAGCTACGCGGCTCGCCGAAGCAGGCAAGATCACGCCACGCGTCGATCCGAGACGTTTCGATCTGCGCAATGCGGAGCGCGCTTATGAAGCGCTATTGGATGGCACGACGCACGGCAAGATCGTCGTCGATGTCGATGCAATGCTCGCTGGCTGAACGTCAGCCGAACACGCCCGCGAGACCCAGCAACGCGCTCGATGCACGCGCGATGGTCCAGGCCGCCACGCAGCGGGCATCGTCCTGCTCGCCGGACATTCGCATAGTTATGACCAGCCGATTCGTCATGCGATTTCCGCCAGCGCGCCGAATCAACCGTTCTTGAACGTCGCGCCCGGCGAAACCATACTCGACGCATTGCGCGCCAACGGAATCGACACGCCGAGTTCGTGCGAAGCGGGAACATGCGGTTCGTGCAGAACGCGCCTGTTTTCGGGCGAGGCCGATCATCGCGATTTCGTGCTCGATGATGACGAACAGGCGCCGGAGATCATGCTCTGCGTATCGCGCGCGTGCTCGAATGAACTGGTTCTCGATATTTGATTGTCCAATCCGCATGTTTTTCCTCGCCATAAGGCCCGCATAAGCTTTCTCTCCGATGATTGCGGACTGGTCCGCGCGAGCGCGGCCGTGCCTCGTTTCATCGGAGAACCCGTTTATGCGCAACCTGTCCGCGTCTGTCTACAATGCGCCCGCCCGAGTGTTTCACTGGCTCACCGCCGCGCTGCTTTTGCTTCAATACCTGCTTGCCTGGACGATGCCCGACGTGCATCGCGACACGAAGCCCATCGGCTTGATTGCATGGCATCTGGGCGTCGGCATGGTGATCATTCTGCTCGTCGTCCTTCGGCTTCTCTGGCGCAGCACGCATGACGTGCCGCCCGAACCCGGCACGGTGCCGCCAGTTCTGCGCATCGTCGCGCGATTCACGCACTGGCTGCTGTATATCCTGTTGCTCGCCGTTCCATTGATGGGCTGGGCCAACGCGTCGTCGCGCGGGTGGCCGGTCACGCTCTTCGCGTTCATGCCCATGCCGCCGCTGTCGCCAGCCGGCTCGTCCATCGGTCACGCGCTCGGCGACTGGCACCGGAACATCGCGTGGGTCCTGCTTGCGCTGGTCGCCCTGCATGTCGGCGCGGCGCTCTTTCATCGATTCGTCTTGCGCGATGGAACCCTCGAACGCATGTTCCCGGCTCGTCGCAATCCGGCGTCGTCTAAACGATGACGACCATGAGACGCGATTCCATTCTCACTCATCGCGACTTGTGGGGGTATTAACGTCATGACATGAGCTTCGTCTTTACTCTAGCAAGTACGAGACGAACGATAAAAGGTGACGTCATGGCGTCCCAGACAGAACTCAAACGCTTCAGCTCCAATCTCGCCGATGAACTCGACAGCGCGGCGCTCTATGACACGCTCGCGCAAGCCGAAAAGCAGGAAGACAAGCGGCGCGTGTATTCCGAACTTGCCGCAGCCGAGCGCCGCCATGCCGACATATGGGCCGCCAAGCTCAAGGCAAATGGCGTGCCGGTGCGCGTGCATCGCGTCGGTGCGAAAACGCGAATGATGCGCGCGCTCGCGCGTGCGTTCGGCCCGGATTTCGTGCTGCGCTCCGTCGCCGCCAATGAAATGGCGGATCGCGACAAATACGCGGGGCAACCCGATGCGGCGCAGATGTCGGCGGAAGAGCGGCATCACGCGGATATCGTGCAGGAAGTGGCGAACCGCAACAAGGGTTTGAGCAAAGGCGGTGCGATTGCAGCGGCGGAATCGTGGCATCGCGGTGTGGCGTCGGGCAACGATTTGCGCGCGGCGGTGCTCGGCGCGAACGATGGGCTCGTGTCGAACTTCTGTCTCATCATGGGCGTCGCGGGCGCGGGCAGCGACAGCAGAACGGTCCTGCTCACGGCGTTCGCGGGACTCATCGCGGGCGCGGCCTCGATGGCGCTCGGCGAGTGGCTCTCCGTCACGAATGCACGCGAGCTCGCGCGCACGCAGATCGCGAAGGAAAGCGACGAGCTCGATCACATGCCCGATGCGGAACGTCACGAGCTCGCGCTCATCTATCAGGCGAAGGGCATCGATGCAACTGAAGCGAGACGCGTCGCCGCACAGATCATGCGCGACAAGGACAAGGCGCTCGATACACTGACGCGCGAAGAACTCGGTCTCGATCCGCGCGAGCTGGGCGGCAATCCGTGGACGGCCGCGCTCGCATCGTTCACGCTATTCGCGATCGGCGCGATCTTTCCGGCCATCGCGTTTCTGTGGACGAGCGGAGCAGAAGCGATCGCGCAGTGCATTGCCTTGAGCGGCCTCGGGCTTGCTGGCATCGGCGTGTTCACGTCGCTGTTCAATGGCCGCGGCGCGCTCTTCTCCGCCGTGCGCCAGGTGTTGATCGGCATGATCGCCGCGGGCTGCACGTTCGGGCTCGGCAAGTTGCTGGGCGTATCGCTTTCATGAGCAATGCGCCGCGTCATTCACACGCGGCGCATCACGCTCAGTTCATCAGGGCTTGAACGACTCGCGAACTCAACGCGCGTCTCGAACGCGTATGGCAAAGCAATTTCGCCGCAGCGCAGTCACGATTCCTGCATGCGTCGGGAGCATGAGCCGAGGTATCTGCCTTCATTTCGGTTTCAGCAGCACCTTGATCGAGTCGAGTGAATTCGCGATCGCGATAGCCTCGTCCCATTCGTCGAGCGTAAAGCCGTGCGTGACGATGCCTTTCGACGTAACGAGGCCGCGCGCGAGCAGATCGATCGCGATCGGATAGCAATACGGTCCGAGATGCGCGCCCCGCACATCGAGTTCCTTGCGGTCGCCGATGATCGACCAGTCGACGGTCGTATCGGCGCCGAATACCGAGAACTCGACGAAACGGCCAAGCTTGCGGATCAACTCGAGCCCTTGCGACACGCCCGCCGGCGCGCCCGTCGTTTCGATATACACGTCGCAGCCGTAGCGATCCGTAATGGAGCGGATCATTTCCAATGCGTCGTCGGTCTTCGGGTTGATCGTGATATCCGCGCCATATTCGCGCGCCAACGCGAGACGTTCATCGACGAGATCGATCACGACGAGCTTCTTCGGCGTTTTCAGATGCGCGACCTGCGCCATCATCAGGCCGAGCGGTCCCGCACCCGCGATCACGACGACATCGCTCAATTGAATATCGCCGCGATTCACCGTATGAATCGCGCATGCGAGCGGCTCGATGATCGCCGCGTCTTCAAGCGAGATGCCGTCGGGAATCTTATGGACGATCGCCGTCGGTGGGAAGCGCATGTATTCGGCCATGCCGCCATCGGCCACTTCGCGCTGAAAGCCGAAGATGTTATGAACCTCGCACATCCAGTATTCGCCCGATTTGCAATAGCGGCATTTCGCGCACGGCACGATCTGTTCGGCGATAACCCGATCGCCCTTCTTCACGCCGAAGTGTTCTTCGGCGCCCTCGCCTAGCTCTTCCACATAGCCGAAGAATTCGTGGCCCGGTATGACCGGCGCTTTCACCCACGGATTCGGCCCGCCCCAGAACATCTTCGCGCCCGACCAGCATTTGCAGTCGCTCGCGCAGATGCCGCACGCGGCGATGCGAATCACGAGCTCGTTGCGCGCGGGACGCGGACGCTGCACGCGTTCCACGCGGTAGTCTTTCGGCGCGCGGCATACGATTGCCGTCATTTGTTCATCGGCCATGACGTGTCTCCGTGTCGTTATATGAATGACGATTCACTCTTCCAGTACGATCTGCACCTTCACGTCGGTCGGCACGCCGCTCGCGGCTTCCTCGAACGCCTTGATGCCTTCCGCAAACGGGAACGTGCGCGAGATGAACGGCTTCACATCGAGCTTGCCCGATGCAATCAACTGAATCGCGCGCGGAAAGATATTCGCGTAACGGAACACGGATTCGATGCGCGCTTCCTTGATCTGCACCGCGACGACATCGAGCGGTATCGCATGCTGCGGCATGCCGACGAGCACGAGACAGCCGCCGGGACACAACAGATCGACGATGCCGTCGAACGCCTTCTCGTTGCCGCTCGCTTCGAACACGATGTTCGCGCCCCAGCCGTCGGTCAGTTCACGCACGACATCGAGCACGCGCCGTTCGCGGATATTCACGGCCGTTACGCCTTGCACGCCGCCGATGAGATCGAGCTTCTCCGGCACGAGATCGCAGACGATCGCGCGGCTGCATCCGCCCGCGAGCGCCGCAAGCGCGCACATCATGCCAATGGTGCCCGCGCCGAGAATGACCGCCACATCGCCCGGCTTGATCGCGGCTTTCTTCGCGGCCTGCAAGCCGATCGACAACGGCTCGACGATCGCGCCTTCCGCGAAGCTCACGTTATCGGGCAGCTTGTAGGTGAACGCCGCCGGATGCACGACATAAGGCGCGAGACAACCATGCACGGGCGGCGTCGCCCAAAAGCGCACTTTCGGATCGAGGTTATAGAGACCCTCGCGCGATGCACGCGATTCCATGTCCGGCACACCCGGCTCCATGCAGACGCGGTCGCCCGTCTTCAGATGCTTCACGTCCTCGCCCACTTCGACGACCGTGCCCGACGCTTCATGCCCCAGCACCATCGGCTCGTTGACGACGAACGGCCCGATGCGGCCGTGCTGATAATAGTGAATGTCGCTGCCGCAAATGCCCACCGTATGAATCTTGATGCGCACGTCGCGCGGGCCGACGACCTGCGGCAAGCTGAACGGACGCAAGCTGATGCGTTTTGCTTCCTCGAGAACCAGTGCTTCCATCGTCGTTCCTTTGATAGAGAAATGGGTGGGTTCAGCAGGACTGGAATCCGCCATCGACCAGCAGGCTGACGCCGCTCACCATGCTCGAATCCTCGCCGAGCAGATGGGCGATCGTGCGCGCCACTTCCACCGGCTCGGCGAAGCGGTTCATCGGAATGCGCGCGAGCATCGGTGCAGACTTGGCGGGATCGCTCCAGGCGCGCTCGCCCATCGGCGTCATCGTGACGGTCGGGAGCACGGCGTTCACGCGAATGCCGTGCGGCCCGAGTTCATTGGCCATCACGCGCGTCATCGCATCGAGTCCGCCTTTGGACGCGCAATACGCCGCGTGCAGCGCGAAGCCCACGTTCGCCGACAGGCTCGACACATTGACGATCGACCCGCCCACGCCGCGCGCGATCATGCTTTTCGCGCACTCCTGCGCGACGATCATCGCGGCGCGCAAGTTCACGTTCATCGTCAGGTCGAACGCTTCGACGGTCGTATCGAGAAACGGCTCGAGCACGGCGATGCCCGCGTTGTTCACGAGCAGATCGACGGGTTGAATCGAACGCGCAGCGTCACGCGCGGCGTTCGCATCGGCGAGATCCACGGCGATGGTTTCGCAGCCCGTCTCCGCTTTCAACGCGTCGAGATCGGCGGCGCTGCGGCTCAGCGCGATCACGCGCGCGCCCCGCTCGATCAGCAGATGCACCGTCGCATGGCCGATGCCCTTGCCCGCGCCCGTGACGAGCACGGTCTTGCCCGCGAATTCGCGGTTTCTGTCGATGGTCGTCATGGTGTCGTCATCAAGGCTCGTCGCACAGACGCCGTGCGGTGTCTTCATCGGTCACGAGCACCGACGGATAGCGCCCGCGCAACGCCGCGCGCGTCACATGAAACTTCTTCTTGCCACCGCTCACGAGAATCACGCGTCTAATCTTGCGCAGGTCTTCCAGCGCGATCGCAACCGTGCGGCGATTCAGCGGATGATCGATCAGTTCGCCGTCTTCATCCATGAAGTGACCGAGCATGTCGCCCACCGCGCCCGCCTTTTCCAGCGTGCGCAACTGCTCGGGATTGTCGATGCCGTAGGTCACGACGAGCGATTCCGTGAGATCGCCGCAGGTGAGCAACGCGAGATCCGCATTGCGTGCAAGCTCGTACGTTTCGCGCACGGTCTCTTCCTGCAGGATCACGTCACGCGCCTTCTGGCTGCTCACGTAAATGGGCGCTGCAAAGAGATAACCATCGGCGCGGCAGATGTTCGCGAAGTCGGAGACGATATCGAACGTATTGATGCTCGGGCAATGCGACAAGCCGCCTTGCAGCGACACCGCCGACACCGGTCCATACGTGCGCTGCGGCATCGCGCGCAGCACGGCGCGGATCGTGCGGCCCCAGCCAAGCCCGATGGTTTGCCCCGCGACGATCTGCTTCGCGAAGTATGTCGCCGCCCCAATGCCGAGCGCCGCGTTGTTCGCTTCGTTGTTCGCGCCGCTCGGCACGACGACCGCGCATTCGAGCCCGAAGCGCTTCGCGAGCGCTTCTTCCAGCGCGACGCACGGCGCGATCTTGCTGTTGATCGTGATCTGCACGAGACCGGACTCGCGGCTCGCGGCGAGCAGGCGATTCACGCGCACCCGGTTGCTGCCGATACGCTGCGCGATCTCCTGCTGCGTCAGATTGCCGACGTAGTAATGCCACGCGACGCGCGCCTGCAGTTCTTCCTCCGAGTCGATGGAATCGTCGCTTTCAGCGATAGCGATGGGCGGTGCGCTCTTGCTCATGGTGTCCCGGTGTTCAGTCAAAAGCGGCGATTTTATTTCACTGCACCCATCGTCAGGCCTTGCACCAGCCGGCCCGAAACAGCCAGCGCGAACACGACCATCGGCAATACGATCAGCGTGCCCGTCGCCATGATTTCGCCCCATGGCAATTCATAGCCGCTCATGTAGCTCGTTGCGGCGACCGGCGATGTGATCGCGTCGCTGCGCGTCAGCACGAGCGCGTAGAGCAGATCGTTCCACGAGAAGATGAACGCGAAGATCGCCGACACGACGATGCCCGGCATCGCAAGCGGCAGATTGATGCGCCAGAACACGCGCCACGGCGATGCGCCATCGAGACGCGCGGCCTCGTCCAGCTCGACGGGAATATTGCGGAACTGATCCGTGCAGATCCACACGACGATGGGCAGCGAGAAAGTCAGATAGAGCAGGATCAGCACGATATGCGTATCGACGAGATCGAGCTTCGTCGCGATCAGGAAGAACGGCACCGCGAGCACGACGGGGCTCACCATGCGGTTCGAGATGAACCAGAACCACAGGTCTTCCTTGCCGCGGAATTCATAGCGCGCGAGCGCATACGCGGCGGGCGCGCCGAGCAGGATCGCGAGCACCGTGGTGCTGCTCGCGATGATGAGCGAGTTCAGCAGGCTGCCCGCCACGTCATGCTCGAAGAGCGCCGCCGAGTAGTGATGAAACGTCGGCGAGAACAACCATTTCGGCGGATAGGCGAGCGCATCGGCCTGGCTCTTGAGGCTCGTCGTGACCATCCAGTAGAACGGAAACACCGACGACATGAACACGACGACGAGACCGATGAAATGCCATACGGTGACGCGCTTTCTTGCGGCGCGCGCGCGCTTGGCGCGTTGCGTGGTCTGCATGTTGATCGAACTCACGCGGCCTCCCGATAAACGAAGCGGATATAAAGACGCGACAGCACGATCGTCAGAATGAGCAGGATGATCGCCTGCGCGGACGCCATGCCCTGATCGAAGAGACGGAAGCCCACGCGCTGGATATAGACGCTGATGAACTCCGTCGCGGCGCCGGGGCCGCCGCGCGTCATCGTGAAGACGGCATCGAACATCTTGAGCATGTCGGCGGAACGCAAGATGAGGATCGCGGTGAGGCCGGGCAACAGATAAGGCCGCTGCAAGTGCCAAAGGATCATGCTCCATTTGGGCGTTTCGAGGCGCGCGGCTTCCTCGGCTTCCTTCGGCACCATCGAAAGCCCTGCGAGCAGAATCAGCGCGCAGAACGGCGTCCACTGCCAGATATCCATGATCATCACGGACACGAACGCGAGCGTCGGGTCCGCGAGCCAGTCTTGCGGCGGCATGCCGAGCAAGCCCGTCAGATAGTTGGCCACGCCGAATTGCCGGTTGAAGATCAGGCGGCCGATGAGACCCACGACCGCATAAGTCGTCGCCATCGGAATGACGAGACTCACGCGCGCCGCCGCGCGCATCCACGGCAATTCCGTGCGATGAAGCAGCAGCGCGGCGAACAGGCCGAGCGCCACTTCGATCGGCAACGTGAGGCACAGGAACAGCGCGGTGCGTCCGAGCGCTTCCCAGAAGGTCGGATCGGTGAGCGTCGCGATGTAGTTGTCGACGCCGATGAACGGCGTGCCCGAGCCCAGATCGGCGAGCTTGTATTGATGAAACGAGTTATAGAGCGCGAGCAGCAGCGGATAGATGCCGATGATCGCGAGCGCGGCGATCGCCGGAATCAGGAACCAGAAGGCGGGCGAACGCGGCAGGATGCCGAAGTAGCGCGTGGGCTTGCGCGGTCCTCGCGCGTGCATTGCGGGTGATGCCATTCGATCGCCTCCTGTTTCCTTTATGACGGACGTGTTACTTCAGCAGAGGCTTCTTGCCGTCGTAATAGCCCGCTTTCTTCAGGATGTCCTCGGTCTTCTGACCGATGGTCTGCGCGCCCTCCTTCACCGTCACCTGGCCGAGCATCATCTTGCTGCCCCATTCGCCGATGACTTCCGACACCGCCGGCCATTCCGGGAAGCGCGGCCGATAATCCGGCACGCCGCCCTGCCACGATTCGACCATCGGCTTCACGAACGGATACTTGTCCTGCACGGCCTTGTCCTCGTACACCGCCGTGCGCGCCGGCACGCCGCCCGCTTCGAGATACGGCTTCGCCATCGCTTCGGATGTGATCCATTGAATGAAGAGCCACGATGCGGCCTGCTTCTTCGCGTTCGACTTCGCATTCACCGCGAGCGAGAAGCCGCCGAGCGCGGGCTTCAGACCGGCGGGGCCTTTCGGCTCGGTGGTGATCGCGAGACAGTTGCCAAGCTTCGATTTGCTCGGATCGGTGAGCGTCGGATAGAACGCGGACCATTCGGTGATCATCGCGACCTGGCCCTGCGCGAGCGCATTCACCGCTTCGGCGTGGTCGAAATCGACGATGCCCGGCGGCATGTACTTCATCAGCTTCTGCCGGTATTCGAGGCCTGCCTGCGATTGCGGCGACATCAGGTTCGACTTGAACTTCGCATCGAGCAGCGAGCCGCCGTTGGGCCATAGCACGCGCATGAAGCTATCCGCCGATTGCGTCTCGCCGCGTCGCGACTGCAACGCGAACGCGAACTTGTCGCCCTTTGTGAGCTTCGGCGCGTAGGTGTTGAGCAGTTCGTCCCAGGTCTTCGGCGGCTGGTCGAAGCCCGCGTCCTTCAACATGCACTTGTTGTAGAACATGAGGCCCGAGTAGTTATCGAACGGCAGGCCGTAGGTGACCTTGTCCCACGTGCCGAACGAATCGAGCAGGATCGGGAAAAAGCCCTTCAGATTGAGATTCGGGTCCGCGAGCTTGGGATCGTCGGTGAACTTCTTGATCGGCACGAGCCACTTGTTGCTCGCGAATTCGCCGATCCACACGACATCGACGAGCACGATGTCCTGGTCACCGCCGCCGACGAAGTTCAGCACTTCCTTCTCGCGCGTGTTCTCGTACGGAATCACTTCCCAGCGCACCTTGATGCCCGTCTCTTTCTCGAACTGCGGAATGAGTTGCTGCGCGGCCTTGTAGCCGGGACGATCGAGAAATACGGCCTTGATCGTGGTGCCCGAATACGGCTGCGCCGCTTCCTTCAGCGTCCAGGCCTGGGCGTTCGATGCGGCGAAGGCCGCGCTTGCCGCCAATAGCACGGCTGCCGCGACGTGTTTGATCGGGCCGAGTTGCCGGGCCGGGATGAAGCGCTTCTTCATGCCTGTCTCCTTGGTTTTTTTCGAGCGGGTGTGACTTGCGGATTCGTCCTGCGCCTTGCCTCGTTTCACTTGTAATTTCGGTTTTACAATTGTATATTTTGGCGCGAACAGGTTGTCAAGAACAAATTCGACGATGCATCCGATGCTGCGCAGCAGCACAAGGAGACAACGTAATGAGCGCAGTTCACTTGCAGCAGATCCGCAAAGCGTTTGCAGGCGTCGACGTGCTGAAGGGCGTCGACATCGAAGTGACCGATCGGGAGTTCATGGTGTTCGTCGGTCCTTCGGGATGCGGAAAATCCACTTTGCTGCGCACCATCGCCGGACTCGAGCGCAGCGATTCGGGGCAAGTGCTGATCGGCGGCGAAGACGTCACGGACCTCGAACCGTCGCAGCGCGGCGTCGCGATGGTGTTTCAGTCGTATGCGCTCTATCCGCACATGTCGGTGTACGAAAACATCGCGTTCGGGCTGCGCATGCTGAAGCTGCCGGAAGCGCAGATCAAGGAGCGCGTGCATCGCGCGGCGGAGATATTGCAGATCGGTCAGTTGCTCGAACGGCGTCCGCGCGCGCTCTCCGGCGGGCAACGTCAGCGCGTCGCAATAGGCCGTTCGATCGTGCGCGAGCCGAAGGTCTTTCTCTTCGACGAACCGCTCTCCAATCTCGATGCCGCATTGCGCGTGCAGATGCGTCTCGAGCTCATCAAGCTGCACAAGCAACTCAACGCGACGATGATCTACGTCACGCACGACCAGACCGAAGCGATGACGATGGCCGATCGCATCGTCGTGCTGAATCATGGGCGCGTCGAGCAGATCGGGTCGCCGCTCGAGTTGTATCGCACGCCGCACAATCGGTTCGTCGCGGGTTTCATCGGCTCGCCAAAGATGAACTTCATGGATGTGCGCGTGATGCGCGTCGATGCCGCGGGCGTCACCATCGAGCTGCCCGGCGGCGATTCGCTCACGCTGCCGTTCGCGGCGTCGTCGGTGAAAGCGGGCGAGATGCTCACGCTCGGCATCCGGCCCGAGCATTTCATCGAGGCGTGCGGCGGCGATATCGACAGCGGTCTCACCGGCGAAGTCATGGTGATCGAGCATCTCGGCGGCGAAACGCTATTGCATGTCCGTCTGCCGAACGAACTCGTGATTCAGGTGAAGGGGTCGGGCGAATCGACGGCGGTCGAAGGCCAGCGCCTCAACGCGGGCTTCAGCATTCGTCATGTGCATCTGTTTCGCGAGGACGGCAGCGCGCTCGAACGCATGCGGCCCGTTGCCGAAACCGCGACCGCGTGAATGACGTAACGCAGGTACTTGTTATCGCAAGCCGCATACGCGCGCACTAGTCGGGATTACAAAAGTTCCAGAAAGCATCGGCCAAAACTGCAAAACTGCAAAACGGTCGGCCGATGCGCGCTTCGGCTTGTGTGCGCCACGCCACATAATTCGCGACGCATCGCGGATCGGGCGGGCAACGCGACGGCTCCCGCAGCGGCAACCGTGACAGTTGCAACCGCGCGCAAACGTTTCCCGCTCCATAGCCCTTTCTTATGCGGATGCGCCTATTGGCGTCGCCTCTGGCATGAGTCGTGCGACCGCTTGCACGACCCACTGGGAGGGATGGTTAGAGCATGAAAAGAACGACACACGGCTCGCACATCACGAAGGCCGCGCCGAACTCGAATCATGCATTCAGGCATCGCGTGCTCGAAGGCCTCAGGGCCGGAGAATTCTGCATCGCCTATCAGGGAATCTACCGAGTCGGAAGCGGCGAGCTCGCGCAGATGGAAGCGCTCATTCGCTGGCGTCACCCGGAGCACGGCGTCATGTTGCCGGGCGCTTTCAGCGATGCGTTCAAGGACGCCGAAATCATGCGCGAATTTACATGGTTCGTGCTGGACGGGGTCGCGTCGGAAATGGCGGCGTGGCGCGCGCGCGGCGGCGCGCATTATTCGGTTGCGGTGAACGTGCCGCCATCCGTGGCGGCGCTATCCGGCTTCGCCGAGCGCATGGAAGCGATCTGCCGTTCGCATGGCGTCACACCGGATGGCATCGAGCTCGAATTGCTGGAAAGTGAGGACCTGGCGCGCATGCCGTCCATGCCGAAGGTCGTGCGGCGCCTCAGGAACAAGGGCGTGAGCGTGGCGATGGACGACTTCGGCACCGGCTATTCGTGTCTCGCCGCGCTCGGGCCGATCGACTTCGGCACCGTGAAGATCGCGAAGGAGCTGCTTTCCGCAGCGCCGCGCTGCCCGAACGCGTGCCTGATCTTCTCGTCGGTGCTCACGCTGCTGACGCGCCTGGACGTGGCGATCGTCGTCGAGGGCGTGGAGACGGCTGCGCAGGCGCAGTGGATCGCGCAGTGGCCGCATGTGCTCGCGCAGGGCTTCTTTCTCGCGCGGCCCGCGTTCGGCATCGACAATGTGCCCGGCGCGCATCTTGCAACTGCGGTAACGCAACGCAGGCCAGCGCGCCGCGAAGTACCGCACAGCATTCGGCTCGCCGATGCGGCATGAAGGATCGACAGGATTCTGGCAGCCCTCGTAAGCCGGAATTTCGCCGGCGCCTGTCGTGCGCCGGTGTTTTTTTGCGTAAGCCAGCGCCAACGCTCATACCTCGCCGCCGTCGCGCGCCTCAAATCCGCATCCGCGACAAATCCACCGACGGCGTCTTCAGCTTCAACTCCGCGATCGCCGCGCGCGTCGCCGTCTCGATCGGCAAGCCCCATCGAGAGAAGAATTCGGTGAGATCGAGATGCGCCGCGATGCACGCGCGCAGCACGAATGTCTGCACTTCGTTCCGATCGCCGCCCTCTGCCTCCGTCAGCGGATGCAGCCGATACAACTTGTGCAGCCGCGCATAGAACCCGTCGCCGAGCGCGCGGCGCAACTGCTCGTACATCACGAGCCTGATCCAGAGCGCTTCGGACGGCACGGGAAACGACGCATCATCGAGAAAATTACGTGACGGCTGCGCGAGATACAGCGTCGCGAGGTCGAGCCGGTTCTTCCTGCCGCGCGTATCGGCAACCTGCAGCAGCGGCGAGGTCATCGGCGTGCCCAGGCGCTGAAGCGCATGCAGCGAATAGATGTTGACCGTCGTCTCCGTGACGCCCGGCCAGGTCCAGTCCCATTGCTGATACATATGGCCGAGCTCGTGCCACACCCCCCAGTCGTCGGCCTTCGCGGGCTTGAGCAAGGTTTCGGCCGCGCTGTTCAACGGCAGGCCGATCATGTAGTACGTCGCGTACAGATACGCGTCCTGCAACTCCGCGTGCGTCGAAATGGCGTCCTGTACGAAATGGACGCGCAATGGCGACGGCGTGTCGAGCGCGCTCGATCCGTCCAGCCCGGCTACTTCGTCGTGATAGCCCATGATCCGCTCGACATACCCGAGCAGCATGGCCGGGTCCGCGGCGCCCGACTTGTCGTACATCGTGCGCGCGACGGTGAACATCGTCCGCCGGCCGACCATCTCGATGAGCGGCGCATCCGCGTAACGTTGCAGCATCGCGCGCCATTCGCCGGGCGTCGTCGTGCCTTCGATATAGAACGGCGCCGGCCGCCCGCCTTCGCGCACGGAAACATCGATCGACCTGCGCGGCCGCTCGTTGAATCCGCTATCGATATATTCGAAGTAGAGCAAGCCATCGCGCGACGCGATGAACTCGTTGCGCCCTTCCGTCGCGAGAATCATCTGCGGATCGCCCGCGGGCTGACGTTTGTAAAAGCCGTTCTTGTTGCCGACCATGATGACGAGACCATCGGGGCCGTCGTCGGCGAGACCGCTCACGTCGATCACCACGGACTCGCCCTTCGACACATAAAGCCCGGACGGATGATAGTCGGTCCAGCGAAAGCCGCGCAGCCGGTCGGCCTCGATCGCATCCGGTGCGAACGCGCTCAGGTGATAGCGCCTGTTCACGTTGTCGTAAGTCGAGCGCGCGGCCGCATCGAGCGGGCGGTACGCGTGATCGGCTCCGCCGTTCTGGACCTCGTACAGACGCCACTGCCCAGCCTGCGCGTTCACTTCGACGAACGCGCCATCGCGCAGCGCATGATGCTCGATGGCGAGACCGGTTTTCGTGCCGGTTGCGGCGATGGTCACCGCGTTCGCATCGGTTTCGATACTCCAGTTCTGCCGCGCTTCACCTGATTCCTCTTCGAGATCCACGCGCGCGCCGAGCGTCACGTATCGTCCGTGGAGCTTCGAAAAGAGGCGAAAGCCGCTGCCTTCTTTGACCACGGTCCAGATCTGGCTCGCGGCGAGCTCGGGCGTCCATCCGGATTGCACGAGCGCGATCGTGCCGTCGCCTTGCACTTGCGCGGTCAGGGCCTTGAACGATGCATTCGAGACGATATAGAACTCGCCTTCGCCGACTTTCGCGCCGGCGCCATAGGGCACCTGCATCGCACCGGGCGTCGATGCGAAGCGCGAGATGCGCACCGCATCGTGCGGATAGAACGACATGGGCGCGTAGTAGCGCGACGCGGCGTGCGCGCCGCACAACACGAACATCAACAGCCATGACAGCCAGCGCATGCTCGCCCTCCCGTTGCTCTTGTCGTCGTCAGCCGTTCGTGTCGAGCGCACGGCGTATGTGATGACAGTACGGCAACTCGCGCGGCGCGTCGAGTTTTGGGACAGCCAGCGCAGCAGGCTCCCGTCTCAGCAAGTCGACTGGGGGAAAGGGATTCCGGCGAAGGACGTGGGCGATGGATACGCTCAGGAACGCGCCGCGCGGTACGCAAATCGACGCGACCTCGTCATATCGACTGGTTCGAGGCGCGGACATCGGGTCCGCGCCGCACGTCAGGGCGCCGACGCGGGCGCCGGCTTCCCGGCCTTCTGCGCGTTGATCTTCGACTGCGCGTTCTGCAGATTTTGCGGATAGTCGGTCTGCTCGCCGGCCGGGTTGTAGCCGTTCTTTTCCAGTTCCTTCAACTCGGCGTTCTTCTTCGCGCGCGCCGCCTTGCGCTCGGCCTTCTTGATCTGCTTCGGCGTGGAGGCGGGTGTCGCTGCCGGGGCGGCCGTGTCCTGCGCCTGCGCGACGGGCGCGGCGACGAGCGCGGCGACTGACATGGCGACGATGGCCAACGGTGCGGTGCGTTTGTTCATGATCGATCTTCTCCGGATGGATGGCGACAGTTGACAAGGACGCTTGCGGGAATCGCGTGAGTAATCTGCGATCCACGCGCGGCACGTTAGCACGGCCCGCGCGATCCGTCAGCGAACGATTTCCCGCCCGCTTCAGCGATCGACGATGCGGCTCAGATTGCCGCGCACGCGTTGCAGCAGCGCGATCAACTGTTCGCTTTCCTGGCGGCTGAAACCGGCGAGCGCCTCCGACGTGATCTCGTCGCCGACGCGCCGCGCGCGGTCCAGCGCCTTTTCCGCCTTCGCGGTCATGCGGACCTGACGCTCTCGGCGGTCGTCGGGATTGAGGCGCCGCTCGATCCAGCCGCCCTCTTCCATGCGGTCGAGCAACCGTCCGGCGGAGATCGGCGCGACTTCGAGCAGGCCCGCGAGCCGCGCCTGATTGACCTCGCCGTAATGCGAGAGATACGCGAGCACGCGGCACTGCGCGCGCGTGAGATTGAGCGACGACTTCGCCAAGACGTCGAAACGATTGCCGCACAGGCGGTCCACGTCCGCGACCAGGAAGCCGAAGCGTTTGTCGAGTTGGGTTTCCATCGCGCGATTATAGGTAAGAGCTTTGGATGCGTGCACCGGCACGGACCCCGTACTTGACCGCATTGCGCCGCATCGAGCATCCCCTATAATAAGCGTGCTTATCATCACCCTACTTATAAAATCCGCTTGCGGGCGGCCGCCTCCATGTCCTCCGAAGTCCCCACGGAACGCGCCGCGGCGCCTCTGAACCGCGGCATGCTGACCGTTTCGATCATGCTCGCGACGCTGATCCAGACGCTCGACAGCACCATCGCGAACGTGGCGCTGCCGCATATGCAGGGCAGCCTGTCGGCGTCGCAGGACGAGATCACGTGGGTGCTCACGTCGTATATCGTCGCGGCGGCGATCGCGACGCCGCTCACCGGCTGGCTGTCGGACCGGCTGAGCGTGAAGAAGCTGCTGTGCCTGTCGATTGCGGGTTTTACGGTGGCGTCGGCGCTTTGCGGCTTGTCCGAGACGCTTGCGCAGATCGTCGGCTCGCGGCTTTTGCAGGGCATATTCGGGGCGTCGCTCGTGCCGCTGTCGCAATCGATCCTGCTCGACATCAATCCGCGCGAGAAACAGGGTCAGGCGATGGCCGTGTGGGGCATGGGCGTGATGGTCGGGCCGATTCTCGGTCCGACGCTCGGCGGCTGGCTCACCGACAGCTACAACTGGCGCTGGGTGTTTTTCATCAACGTGCCGATCGGGGCGTTCGCGCTCTTCGGCGTGTGGACCTTTTTGCCCACGCAGGCCGCGCGGCGCGCGGTGAAGTTCGATGCGTTCGGCTTCGCGACGCTCGGCCTTGCGATCGGCGCGTTTCAGGCGATGCTCGATCGCGGCGAGCAGCTCGACTGGTTCGGCTCGATGGAAATCCGCATCGAGGCGCTGCTCGCGGCGGTGAGCTTCGTCTTTTTTATCGCGCATACGGCGACGGCCGGCGCGCGCTCGTTCTTCAAGTACCAGTTGCTGAAGGACCGCAACTTCGCGACCGGCACGTGCTTCATCTTCGTGATCGGCGCGGTGATGTACGCGACGCGCGCGCTACTGCCGCCGATGCTGCAGAACCTGATGAACTATCCGGTCGCGACGACGGGCCTCGTCACGGCGCCGAGCGGCGCGGGAACGATGGTCGCGATGCTCGTCGCGGGGCGGTTGCTGAAGCACATCGACGCGCGTTTGCTGCTGCTGTCGGGCTTTCTGATCTCGGCGCTCGCGCTCTGGCAGATGATGCATTACACGATAGTGTTGTCGGAGTCGGACATCGTGTGGCCGGGCGTGATTCAGGGCTTCGGGCTGGGGCTCGTGTTCGTGCCTTTGTCGGCGCTGACGTTTTCGACGCTCACGCCCGAGCTGCGCGCCGACGGCACCGCCACGTATAGCCTGATGCGCAATATCGGCAGCAGTATCGGCATCTCGATCGTGCAGACGCTGATGACGCGCAACACGCAGGTCGCGCACGCGGACCTCGCCGCGCAGGTGACGCCGTTCAATCCGGCGATGCAATCGATGCTGTCCGGCGGTTCGATGCAGGACATGGCGATGCTGAATCAGACCATCACGCAGCAGGCGTCGATGATCGCGTATCTCAACGACTTCAAGCTGATGTTCGTGGCGACGTTGCTGGTGGTGCCGTTGTTGTTGCTGATCCGGCCGGCGAAGGCGGCTGGCGAGGAATCGGTGGCGCATGCGGCGATGGATTGAGAAGCGCACGCGGTACGCGTGCGCTGCGGCCTGCGCTACTCTGGCGCGGATGGATCTTTCGCCCGTCCGATGAATGCCGAGCCGCGCGACATGCGCGCGTGCAGCCCGTCCGCGATGAAGTTCGCCAGCTTCTTCTCGTCTTTCCACTTCGCCGCGCGGCGCGCGGGATCGAGATCTTCGCGGCGAATGATGGCCTTGAGGACGTCGGCGGGCTGTGTGCGCAGCCAGGCACGGAAATCATCGTCATCGCGCGCCGCGAGTTCAATGTGTACGTCCGGAAGGTCGATGTCCTTCGGCTTCGGTCTTGCACTGGCGCGTTCGTCGCGCGGCCGCATGAGCGCGTCAAGCTTCGCCGCGAAAGCAGGATTGCACGACCGCTCTTCTTCCAGCAGCGCCGCAAGACCTTGCAGCAGCGCGATCACTGGCTGATTGCTTCGCATAGTGTCCAGATTTCCTGTGTCAGTCCTTTCAGCGCGTCGTAGGCTTGCGGGCCGTATTTTCCGTTGAGCGTGCGCAGATCGTGAGTGTGGTCCGCGCCGCGTGCGACATCCACGGACTGCGGAATCGTGCTCTCGAAGAAATGCGGTTGCCGCACGCCCAATGCGTCAAATTTGCCCAGGCGGCCATGCGCGAGATCGTTCATGACGCGCTTGTGAAGGTTGTTGTGCTGCACCTTGGTCGCGACGATGCCGAGCGGTTCGATTGTCTGCCCGATATCGGCGGCGAAACGCCGGACGTTATCGACGATCTGGTAGATGCCCCATGTCGACACGATGTCGGGAATCGTCGGAATCACGTATCCCGTCGAAATGCGCAGGCCGTTGCGCGTGACCGTTCCGAGGCTGGGCGGGCAATCGATGATGACGTAATCGTATTGGCCGATGACGGGCTGCAACGCATTCTTCAGAATATCGAGCGGGTTGTGGGTGAAGTTTCCCTTCATCGCGATGCCGGGAATATGGTCCTGCAATTCGATCAACCGGATGCTGGAAGGCAGCAGATCGAGCCGTTCGATGCCGCCGTCGACCTTCGACACCCCACGCACGATGGCGCGCTCGATATCGAATTTTGGTGGAAGGTGCGGGTTGATCCTGTCGTCGAACAATTGCGCGATGGTGCGGCCATCGCGGTCCAGCGCATCCCACGTCGCTTCCGAAATCAGATTCACGGTCGCGTTGGTTTGCGGATCGAGGTCGATCAGCAGCACGCGCTTGCGCGCTTCGAGCGCGAGGATTTCCGCCACGGCGACAGCCGTCGTGGTCTTGCCAACACCGCCTTTGAGATTGATGAAACTCAAGACATGCGGGGAATCTTTCTTGACCATTTTGGCCTCTCTGTTTTATTTGCCTCTTCGGTCGCGCGGCGTGGTTTGCTCTTCGCCGCAGCGACGAGGATTCTACACATATAGAAGGATTACTAAATACTTATATGTTGTCATATTCGGTGCCTCGCTTTGATTTTTTGCCGGATCCAGCAAAAACCAAAGAGACCAAAAACCCCACCCCTGCACCGTCACCTCCCCCCGCTCAAGCATCACCCCAAACGCATCCGCCGATAAAGGCATCGCCAGCAAGAACCCCTGCATCTCATCACACATCATGTCCTGCAGCCTGTCGAGCTGCGACCCCGTCGCCGCACCTTCCGAAACGACATCCATATCGAGCGAATGTGCGAGCGCGATGCTCGCTCGCGTGCGCGAGTCCTTAGGCTCGCAACGATAAATATTCGCGATACCTCTCGCGCAAACGTCAAAGCTGCGGATCGAGCAGCGCGACGAAGCGGTCGACGAGCTTTTCGGCGAGGGGACGGCGGCGCCATTCATCGAGCGTGATGCGTTTCGCGTGGGCGACGTCATCGTAGAAGATCGCGGTTTGCCGGCGCGCGAAATCGCGGTCGTAGATATTCAGGTTGGCTTCGTCGTTGAGCTTGAACGAGCGGCTGTCGAAATTGGTCGAGCCGACCGACACCAGATATTCGTCGACGATGATGAGCTTGCAGTGGAACATCGTCGGCTGATACTCGTAGATCTCGACGCCCGCCGCGAGCAGATCGCCCCAGCACGCGCGCGACGCCTCGCGCACCGTATGCGTGTCGATGCGCTTGCCCGGCGTGATGATGCGCACTTCCACGCCGCGTCGCGCCGCCTCGACGATCGCGTTGATCGTCAGCTTGTCCGGCACGAAGTACGCGCTCGACAGATGAATGGAATGAGTCGCGGCGGTGATCGCCATGAGATACATCAACTGCATGTCGTCGCTGCCGCCCGAGGGCGAGCTGCTGAACATGTGCGCGAGACCGTCGCCCGCGGCTTCGATCTCCGGAAAATATTGCGCCCCGTGCAGCACGTTACCGGTCGACTTGACCCAGTTGTCCATGAAGACCGCCTGCATCTGGCCGACCGCCGGGCCTTCGACGCGAAAATGCGTGTCGCGCCAGTGCTTCTCGTCCTGGGCGTGCCCGGTCCATTCCTCGGCGATGCCCACGCCGCCCGTGAAGCCGATGCGCCCGTCGATCACGAGCAGTTTGCGGTGCGTGCGGTCGTTCATGCGCCCGAGGCCGGTCCAGTGCGGCTTGTGATACTGGATCACGTCCGCGCCCGCGTCGCGCAGCATGCGCAGGTAGCGCTTGTCCATCTTCGACGAGCCGACCCAGTCGAGCAGCACATGCACCGCCACGCCCGCGCGCGCCTTGTCCGACAATGCGCTGGCGATCTGCTCGCCGATCTCGCCCGACCAGTAGATGAAGGTCTCGAACGTAATCGACGCTCGCGCCGAGCGGATGCCTTCGAGCATCGACGGAAAAATCTCGTCGCCGTTCAGGAGCACCTCGAAGCGGTTTTCCCCGAGGACGGGCGGCCCGAGCAGCAAGCCCATCGAACGGAGGAACTGCGGATCGTCGCTGGCGTACAGGCGTTCGATCTTGTGCTCGATTTTCTTCTCGCCGCTCGTCAGGTTCGCGATCACGAGCACGACGACGAGCGTCACGACAACCGTCAGGGCAATCAAGGCAATCGTCGGCATGCGCGGCCTCGCGAAGCGAACATTCGTCCGGAACCCTAGTGTAAGCAGGTTCCGGACCGCGCATCGCGCGCGTGACCGGTCAGCTCTTCGCCGGCATCCATCCCTGATCCTGACCGAGCTTGGCGATCTGTTTGGCGATGCTGTCGCCGAGGCGCTTCTCGTCCGACGACACATCCGCGTGCTTTTTCTCCGACACCCCATGCAGCCCGCCCGACACCGCGAGCGAGGTCGCGACATGTCCGGCAACCGCGCCGACGCCCGCCATTTCCGCCACGCCGGGCATGTGGCCGCTGTCTGCGTTCGCGTCGAACTGTTCGAGCACTTGCGGCGCGCCGTGCGCCGGCTTGTAGACGAGCTGCACGGTCGCGCCGACCTTGCTTTCGCCCGCGCCGAGGCCAATCAGCACGCGGCGGCGGCGATTGCCGGCATCGATCGTATTGAAGTTGCCTTCGACGACGAGCACGTTCTGGTCTTGCGGCGGCGGCACGTCGGCGCGGATGGCGCGCAGGCCCATCGACTGAAGTTTCGCGACGATCTCGTTCGCGACTTCCTCGCGCGCCGCGATGGCGTCCTGCGTCTGCTTCTGGGCCTGCGAATCGCCCGAGAATGCCGAGCCGATCTTCGAGATCATGCCGTGATTGTCGAGCTTGACCTCGCTCGCGTCGCTGGCGAATGCGTAGACGTAAATGGTGTCGGGGCGCGTCGCCGGCGCGGCGGCGGTCTGCGCGTACTGGCCGCCGTACTGGTTGTACTGGCTCGCCGCTTGTGCCGGATTGCTGCCGAAACCCGCCAGCACCGCAGCGCCGACGACGAGTCCGGCCAGCGCCGCGCCGCGCGCCTTCTTGAGGATTGCGTTGAGCGACGAGAATTTGATCGAGTTCGACATGTTGCATCTCCGTACCGGCTGCGCCGGGAATGATGTGGATGGATGCGTGATGCGGCTCTCGGTTCTCGCTGCTGCTTCGTTTCTCGATCACGCAGGCCAGACTATGGACGATGACCGCCGGCGAGGCCATCGAGCATTTATGTCGCGGCGTTTCATCGAGCGCGCAGGCGTGTGGCGCGGCGCTCCGAGGCATATCGCGTCGGCTCTGCAGAGCAAGCGGCTTCTGGTTAACATCGTCGGAACGCGTCGCGCAGGCGCATCGACGCAATCCGCAAAAAACCGTTCAAAGGAGCAACCATGGATCTCAAGATCGCCAGCAAGCTCGCGCTCGTAACCGGATCGACGAAGGGCATCGGACATGCCATCGCCGTGGCGCTAGCGCGCGAAGGTGCGCGCGTGATCGTCAACGGCCGCTCGCAGCCGTCCGTCGATGCGGCGCTCGCCAAGCTGCGCGAGCTCGTTCCGGACGCGCAGGCCGAAGGCTTCGCCGGCGACATATCGGAAGCCGCGCAGGTGGACGCGCTCGTGAAGCGTTTTCCGCACGTCGATATCCTCGTGAACAACATGGGCATCTTCGATCCGAAGCCTTTCGAAGAAATCTCCGACGACGAATGGCTGCGTTTCTTCAACGTGAATGTGATGTCGGGCGTGCGGCTTTCGCGCGCGTATCTGCCGAAGATGAAGGAGAAGAACTGGGGCCGCGTCGTGTTCATCAGCAGCGAGAGCGGCATCCAGATTCCCGTCGAGATGATTCACTACGGTCTCACGAAAACCGCGCAGCTCGCGCTTTCGCGCGGACTCGCGGAGACGTGCGCGGGCACGGGCGTCACGGTCAATTCGGTGCTGCCGGGGCCGACGAGCTCCGAAGGCGTCACGGATTTCGTCGAAAAGCTCTCCGGTGGAAAAAGCTTCGAGGACTTCGAGAAGCAGTTCTTCGAGGAAGCGCGCCCGACCTCGATTCTCAAGCGCTTCATCACGCCCGAGGAAATCGCGAACACGGTGGCTTACGTGTGCTCGGAACTGTCGTCGGCGACGAACGGCGCGGCATTGCGCGCGGACGGCGGCGTGGTGCGCGCGGCGTTCTGAGCGCGCTTCGTCAGCTTCGTTAATTCGACGCCAGTTCGCGCGCCTGATCGAGCGCCGCCACGATGGCCGCGACAGTGCGCTCGCGCGCGGCTTCGTCGTTCTGCCGAAGTGCGTACGACGGGTGATAAGTCGCAACGACGAGCTTGTCACCATACGGCACGACGCGCCCGACATGCGCCGACAATGTCGCCCGCCGGCCGAACAGCGCGGCGAGCGCGGTCGCGCCGAGCGTGACGATCACGCGCGCACCGATGCTCCGGAGTTCCTGGTCGAGCCAGTACGAACACGCCTCGACTTCCTGCTGCGCGGGCGTCTTGTGCAAGCGACGCTTGCCGCGCGGCTCCCATTTGAAATGCTTCACCGCATTCGTCAGATACACCTGCTCGCGCGGCACGCCGGCGCGTTGCATCGCGTCGTCGAGCAATTGTCCCGCCGGGCCGACGAACGGCTCGCCCTTCAGGTCCTCCTGATCGCCGGGCTGTTCGCCGAGCAGCATGATGCGCGCATCCGGCGGACCCGCGCCGTCCACCGCCTGCGTCGCGTTGCGCCACAGATCGCAGCGACGGCATGTATCGAGCGAGGTGGGCGCGTCGCGTTCGGGCTGCGCTTCGTTCGCTTCGACCTGAACCGCCTTGCCGCCGAGCGCGCCGACGCGCTGCGCCTGTGCGACGCGCCGCGCGCCGCCGCGCGCATCGCTCACGAGCTTCGGAATCAGCGCGCCTTCGGGTAGCCCCTTCCAGAAGCGCACGGGCATGTGCTGTTCGAGCGCGGATTCGTTGAGGCGGGCGGGATTGAAAATGCTGCGGTAATAGGTCATCCAGAGCGCTTCGGCGGCGTCGGGCGTGTCGCTCGCATGTTCCGATGCGAGGGCGCGGCGGCGCTCCAGCTTCAGGCGCTCGCCGTCGAACATGGCGGCGCCTTCGGGCGTCGCGATGAGCCATGTCGAGCGTCCCATGCGCGCCGCGAAATGCTCCGCGCCCCACGCGAGCACATCGTGATCTGGCTCGTACCACGCGACGTATTCGGGCGCGCCGAGCGACGCGTCGCGCTGGCGAAAACGCACGTAGGCGATCATGTCGTGCTGCGCGCGGCGCACCGCCTTCGCCATCTTGTAGAGGCGCGCGCCGTCTTCGTCCGCGGCCGATGCAACCGAGCGGTCGCCCTGGGCCCAGCGCCACAACACGCGATAGAGAAAGTTCCAGCGCCGCGCGTCGCGGAAATGCGCGGCGTCTTTCAACAGCGCCGCGAGTTCGCGCGAGACGCGGATCTGCGGCGCGGCGCCCGAATCGACACGCGGCGCGGATTCGTTGAACAGCGCGGGCTCCGCCTGCGACGTGCGCCAGTCGGTCGCTTCGGGCGCGAGCCCTTGGGCGAGCGCAGCGAGCGCGGCGGCGCGCCAGGCGTCGAAATCGTCGTCGATGGCGATGACGTGCATCAGATCAGCGAGAGTTGCACCGGACCGGTGGCGAGCGCGCGCCGCAGCGTGTCCGACGACGCCTCGGAAAGCGGCGGCCGATAATCCGCCGTGACGACGAAGGGCTTCACCTTGTCCATGCCGCAGCGCAGCCGCACGAGATCGTGATAGCGCACACGCCGCGTGCGCCGCAACTCGACGATGCGCTTCGCGTTGCGCATGCCGATGCCCGGCACACGCGCGATCATGCGCGCGGGCGCGGCGTTCAGATCGACGGGAAAGCGTTCACGATGCGCGAGCGCCCACGCGAGTTTCGGGTCGACGTCGAGCGGCAGGTTGCCGGCATCGCCGAGCAGTTCGGCGGCGGCGAATCCGTAGCCGCGCATCAGAAAATCGGCCTGATACAGGCGATGCTCGCGCAAAAGCGGCGGCGCTTTCGACGGCACCCCCGACGGGCTGTCGGGAATCGGGCTGAACGCCGAGTAATAGACGCGCTTCAGCTGATACGAGCCGTAGAGCGTTTCGGCGGTGCCGAGGATGGTGCGGTCGTCGGTTTCATCGGCGCCGACGATCATTTGCGTGCTCTGTCCCGCCGGCGCGAAACGCGGCGCACGCGGCTCGGCTTCCGATTCCTCGCGCGCGACGCGGATATTGCCCATCGCCAGCTTGATCGTGCGGCCGCTTTTTTCCGGCGCGAGACGCTCCAGGCTGATTTCGGTCGGCAACTCGATGTTCACACTCAGGCGGTCGGCATAACGTCCCGCCTGCGCGATGATTTCGGGGTCGGCATCGGGAATCGTCTTCAGATGGATATAACCGCGAAACTGATGTTTCTCGCGCAGCGTCTTCGCGACGAGCACGAGCTGCTCCATCGTGTAGTTCGACGAACGAATCACGCCGGAGCTCAGAAACAGGCCGTCGATGTAATTGCGGCGGTAAAAATCGAGTGTAAGGCTGACCACTTCTTCCGGCGTGAAGCGCGCGCGCGGCACATTGCTCGAGCGGCGATTGATGCAATAGCGGCAGTCGTACAGACAAAAGTTCGTCAGCAAAATTTTGAGCAGCGAAACGCAGCGTCCGTCCGGCGTGAAGCTGTGACAGATGCCTGAGCCGGTGCTGGCGCCCAGTCCGTCGATGCCGCGAGACTCGCGCTTGGGCGCTCCGCCGCTTGCGCACGATGCGTCGTACTTCGCGGCGTCGGCAAGGATTTCAAGCTTTTCGGAGAGATCCATCTTGATGGCTATACTGTATGCATATACAGTATCCCACAGGAGTCGTTGAGTCAAACAGATAGCGCACACTTTGGACCTGCCTTCGCCAACTTCTTCCTGGAGCCTCTCATGCGTTTCGACTACAAGGCGTTTCATATCGACTGCACCGCGCGTCACGACGAGGACGGCGGCTACTACGCTCACGCGCGAATCACGCGTTCGCCGGACGATCACGCCGCACATATGGAAGTCTTCGAATCCGGCGATCTCGACGTCTTCACGAGCGAGTGGGACGCCGTGCATTGCGCGCGCGCGTGGGCTATCGAATGGTGCGATGAGGCGCTGGCCTAGCGCCGGCACGGCGATTGCGCTAATGGTCGGGCGGCGCCGCAGCGTTCTTGCGATGCGGTGCGCATCAATATCATCGATCAACGGGAGGACACCATGAAGAACGCAAAGAGAAGCTTGCTTGTTTCGGCCTTGATTCTGGGTCTGTCGGGCGCGGCGTTCGCGCAGGGCGCGGGTGGCGGGGCTGGCGGCGGAGCGGGTGCAGGCGGCGGCACGGCGGGAGGTAATGGCGCCGGTCAGGGCGGCACCGGCATGAGCACGCCGAATAGCGCCGGCGTGACGGGCTCGACTTCGGGCGCGTCGGGTTCCAACACGATGGACTCGTCCCAAAGCAACAAGATGCACAAGAACAGCAAGAGCGGTTCGAGCAGTTCCGGCTCGGGCACGTCGAGCGGCGGCGCCTCCAAGTCGTATTAAGCGTAACGAAGCATTCAGTTCTTGCAGCGCGCTCGGGCTTCCAGGCAAGCCCGAGCGCGTTCTTTAATGTATGCACTGTCCGCTCATCCCACCAAAAGTATCCCCACTAAATAGGGATTTCTTGCGCGTGTGCATCGCCGTAACTTAGCTCCTGAGCGCTATCCGTCGTGTCAGACGCGTTGTTCTTGCCGCGTCCGACGAACACACTCGGCCCTTTGCCGCCGCGCTCGAATCCTATCCATCGACAGAAGCTGCAAGGAGTCCGAGAATCGCGTTCCCGGCTGCTTGTGCATTCGTTTCAAGGAGCTGGAACATGAAGGCGAAACTCACCCCGAAATTTTTCGCGATGATGGCCGCTTGCGCGCTCGCGACCAGCGTCGGCGCGGCGCATGCCCAAGGCATGTCCGCGGATCAACAGCAACTGGTTCAGACGATGCGCCCGATGTATGTGACGCAGGTCATGCCCGATCAGCAGCAGACCACCGCCATGCCCGCGACGCAAGCCGACGAATCCGCATACGGCGGCATGCCCGCCGGCATGAGCGCGTCCGCGAGCGGTCGCGGTCAAGGCGGCTGTGCCGACAAGCCGCGTTGCGACGTCTTCTTCGGTCAATGATCGACCGATGACCTCACGTTGCGGGCGCGAGTCAACGCCGTCCGCGACGCATTGCCCGATGCGGGTCGTCCACGCGAAGCTCGCGCTGACCGGCTCGCCCGGCTCCAGGACCGCGCCGCCTTTCATCGCGCGATCCACACTCACGGGCTCCACGCAGAGCAGAACCCGCCCATTTTGATTACGCTCGTCGCGTTGCTGGTGCTTTGGTTTTCGCTCGCTTCTTCTTATGTGGAATCCTGAATACGGGATCCGGCAAAAGCAAAAGCAAGCAAACCAAATCAAACCATCAAGCGTGCCGATGCTCCGGCATCCTCTGCTCCACCGAGCCCTCCGACCGAAGCCCCGCCTTCCCCCCCGGAACCTCACGCCCACGCAGCGAGCACCCCACCGTCTCGGTAACGAACACCAACGCAACCGCGCCCACGCAGCAAGCGGCCATCATGTAATAAGCCGGCACCAACGTGTTACCCGTTCGACCGATGAGCCAGTCGGTGACCATCGGCGCGGTGCCGCCGAAAATCGACGTCGACAAGTTATAGGCGATCGCCATGCCCGCATAACGCGCTTGCGTCGGAAACATCGCAGGAAACATCGCCGAGATGCTCGCGAGTTGCGGCACATACAGCAGACCCAGCACGGCGAGTCCGATCAGCGCGCCCGCGATGCCATGCGACATCAGCGAAAACATCGGCACGGCGGCGACGAACAATCCTACGAGCGACAGCCACCACACCTTCTTGCGTCCGATACGATCCGACAGCGCGCCCGCGAACGGCAGCAGCACCATCATCGACAACATGCCGATCAAGGGAAGCAGCAGCGAAAGGTTGTCGCTCATGCCAAGCTCCTTCTTCATGAAGGTCGGCATATAAGCGAGCAGCACGTAGTTCACGACGTTGAGCGCAACGACCAGGCCGCCGAGCTGCAGCAACGGCTTCCAGTATTGCGAGAACAGCTCGCGCAGCGGCACGCCCTTGTGCTGCTCACGCTCCGCGGCCTCCGCGCACTCACGGAACACCGGCGTGTCTTCCATCTTCGAGCGCAGATACAGGCCGATCAGACCGAGCGGCGCCGCAACGAGGAACGGCAAGCGCCAGCCCCATGCGTGCATCGCGTCGTTGCCGAGCAGGACCGAACAGCCGAGCATCAGGAACGCGCCGAGCGAGAAGCCCGCGAGCGTGCCGAATTCAAGGAAGCTGCCGCAAAAGCCGCGCTTGTGATCGGGTGCGTACTCGGCCATGAAGGTCGCCGCGCCGCCATACTCGCCGCCCGTCGAAAAGCCCTGGATCATGCGCAGCGCGATGAGCGCCACCGGCGCCCATATGCCGATGCTCGCGTACGAAGGCAAGAGACCGACGACGAGCGTCGCCATCGACATGATGATGATGGTCAGCGCAAGCACGTGCTTGCGGCCGAGCCGGTCGCCGAGCGGCCCCCAGAAAAGCCCGCCGAGCGGCCGCACGAGGAAGGAAATCGCGAAGGTCGCGAGCGCGAAAAGCGTCGCCTGCGCGGTGCTGCCTGGAAATAGCGCGGCCGAGATATAGGTGAGGCCGTAGCTGTAGATGCCGTAGTCGAACCACTCGGTCGCATTGCCGACGGCCGATGCCGCCATCGCGCGCCTGATCGGGCCGCGCGCGTGAGCATCATCGGACGCCGTCTGCGCGTCTTGCCTCGTGGTGGGTTGCACGTAACTCATAGTCGTTTTCCGGATGCGTCAGTGACCCGGTGCCGCGCCCGAATTCGCGCGCATCGCACCGCCTTGAGGTCAAGATACAGACGCATGCGGGCCGCCCTGCATGTCCTAGGACGATAAGCACGCTGGGGTTTTCCCCGAAGCACCGGCGGTTCTTGCCGGTCGACGGCTGGTGCGCGGCGCTCTTACCGCGTCTTTCGGTTTTCGCGGATTCGCGGCGCATGGCTTGCCGCGGGCGTCGCGATTGACTCATCGCACGTATCCGCCGCATTGTCATGGAACATTTCGGCAATCACATCCAACTGGACGAATTCAAGCACCGCTCTAACAGCCGAATCGCCCCCGCCACACCGCGGAACAAGGCGGCGAGCGGTGCGGCGCACATGACCAGTGAACGCGCCGCAGCGCGCGCCTTGAGCAGCGGCATGAAGCGCACGAATTGGATGGCGTCTGTGCGCGACCGTCACGAACGACAACCGATTGATTCGGCTGTTGGCAGCGTCGGTGTTTTGATAGTGCTGTCGGGTGCGTGATTCGTCGGGCGATCACGGCTCCGGACTGGCGATGTCCGCCGTGACGATGCGCCGCCCGAGCGCCTCGGCCGCGCGTCGCGCATCGTCGCTCGATTCGAACGGGCCGATCGTCTCGCAGCCATCGAACGGATACAGCACGCGCTTGTCGCGCTTTCTCACGACCTTCAACGTACCGATGTGCATGCCCGTCGCGTTCACTACGTAGGATGCGTAGATGTCGAAGCCCTCGTATGTCCCTGCTTCGGATGTCGGTGTGGTTTTGGGCATCGGTCTGGACATGGTTTTGCTCAAGGGGGCGCCGCGAGGGGTAGGGGATCGGCTGCATCGCGGCCCGCGCGTCGACGCAGCCATCGTGATACGACTCTTCTCGATTCAGCGAAACGCCTAGCAAACTGCGTACCGCGCCATGCACGGCGCAGCGATCGAGAAACCATTGAGCGCGTCGAGCAGGTCGGCAAATTGCTACGGTGCCGGGCGCGCAACGGCTCAGGCCGCGCCGCACTCGAACGTCCCGAGCGCCTTTAACCACGGGCCTGCCGCACGCACGACGGGCGCGACGGAAGCGTTTTCCGTGCGAGAATCCGAAAATCGTTTCCGGCCGCCCCTTGCAGCGCGGCGCGACCGATTCGAACCGAATACCGGCACCGTTCCGTGCCATGACGTCGCCACATCGAGAAACCGGGCGAGGAGACCAAGCGTCGATGAAAGCTGACAATCTGATCGCGGATACGAGGATGGGCGGGCTCGACCCGAGCTTCCTGCTGGGCGGCGGCGAAATGGGCGCGCTCATCCGCGGTTTCGACTGGACGCAGACGTCGCTCGGCGCGCCCGCGCATTGGCCACAAAGTCTGAAGACGGCCATCCGCATCATGCTGACGTCGCGCCAGCCGATCTGGGTCGGCTGGGGCCCCGACCTGCTGTTCTTCTACAACGACGCGTACAAGTCGATCATCGGCGGCAAGCATCCGCAAGCGCTCGGCCAGCCCACCTCCTCCGTGTGGCGCGAAATCTGGAACGAGATCGGCCCGCTGCTCGACACCGCGCTCACGGGCGTCGAAGGCACTTACGTCGAACAGAAGCTCCTCATCATGGAGCGCAACGGTTTCCCGGAGGAAACGTATTACACGTTCTCCTACAGCCCGATTCCCGATGACCGCGGCGGCGCGGGCGGCATCATCTGCGCGAACAGCGACGACACCCAGCGCGTGCTCGGCGAGCGTCAACTGAACGTGCTGCGCGAGCTGGCGGCGTCGGCGGCGGATGCGCGCAACTGGCGCGAGGCGTGCGAACTGTCGATGCGCGCGCTCGAAAGTGCGTCGCGCGACATGCCCTTCGCCCTGCTCTACGCAGCCGAGCCCGGCGGCGACACGGCGACGCTCGTCGGCCCGTGCGGCATCGAAGCGGGACATCCGGCCGCGCCGGCGATTCTGCACGCAGCGAACGCAGATCCGTGGCCGTTCGCCGACGTGCTGCGCGACAACCAGGCACGCGTCGTGACCGGTCTCGACCAGCGCTTCACCGCGCCGCTGCCGACGGGCGCATGGAGCACGCCGCCGCAGAGCGCGGTGCTGCTGCCCATCGCGCCGTCGGGCGAGACCGGCCGGGCGGGCGTGCTGATCGCGGCGCTCAATCCGTACCGGCTCTTCGACGAGAGCTATCGCGCGTTCATGAATCTGGTCGCGGGCCAGATCGGCGCGGCGATCGGCTACGCGCACGCCTATGACGAAGAGCGCCGACGCGCCGAAGCGCTCGCCGAAATCGACCGCGCTAAAACCACGTTCTTCTCCAATATCAGTCACGAGTTCAGGACGCCGCTCACGCTGATGCTCGGCCCGCTCGAGGAACTGCTCGCGAATCCGGAGCGCGTCAGCCGCGCGGATTTGCGCATCGTCAAGATCATGCATCGCAACGGCTTGCGGCTGCTCAAGCTCGTGAATGCGCTGCTCGACTTCTCACGCATCGAGGCGGGACGCATCGAGATTCATCGCCAGCCTACCGATCTCGCCGTGTTCACCGCCGAGCTCGCGTCGCTGTTTCGCTCGGCAATCGAAACGGCCGGGCTGCGCCTCGAGATCGACATTCCGCCGACGCCCGTGATCGCGGACATCGACCGCGACATGTGGGAAAAGATCGTGATGAACCTGCTGTCGAACGCGTTCAAGTTCACGTTCGATGGCGTCATCCGCATTGCCTTGCATGCGAACGATGATCACGGCATCGAGCTGTGCGTGCGCGATACCGGCATCGGCATTCCCGAGCACGAACTGGCGCGCGTGTTCGAGCGCTTCCATCGCGTCGCGGGCGCGAGCGGCCGCTCGGTGGAAGGCAGCGGCATCGGCCTCGCGATGGTGCAAGAGCTCGTGAAACTGCACGGCGGCTCGATCCGCGCGCAAAGCAGGCTCGGCGATGGCGCGTGCTTCACGATCACACTGCCCGCGCCGCGCGAGTTCGCCAGCGCGGCGCATGACGCACCGCACGCCGAAGCGAGCATCCGCGCGCGCTCGTATGTCGATGCGGCCATGCGCTGGATGCCGGACGCCGGCACACCGCCCGAACTCGGAAGCGAGGACGACGCGCCGCTCGGCGTGAGCGCAGCCGACGAGCCGACGCCGCCCGACGCGATGCCGGGCCGCGTGCTGGTCGTCGACGACAACGCCGACTTGCGCGACTACATGCGCCGCATGCTTACCGCGGCCGGTCACGACGTGAGCGCCGCCGCCGATGGCGAAGCCGCGCTCGCGATGGCCCGCGAAGTGCGCCCGGAAGTCATCGTCTCCGACGTGATGATGCCGCGCCTCGACGGCTTCGCGCTGCTCGCCGCGCTGCGCGAGGACGAGACGCTGCGCGAGACGCCGGTCGTGCTGCTGTCGGCGCGCGCGGGCGAGGAAGCCCGCGTGGGCGGCCTCGAAGCTGGCGCGGACGACTATCTGACCAAGCCGTTTTCCGCGCGCGAACTGCTTGCGCGCGTGGCGAGCAATCTGCGCCTCGCGCGCTTGCGTAACGAGACCGAGCAGAAACTGCGCGACGAATCGCGCACGCTCGAAATTCTCAATCGCGTGGGCACGACGGTCGCGGGCGAGCTCGAACTGAGCCGCGCGGTGCAGGTCGTCGTCGACGCCGCGACGGAGCTGACAGGCGCCGCCTTCGGCTCGTTCTTCTACAACGTGCTCGACGACAAGGGCGGCCGCTATACGCTCTACACGCTGTCGGGCGTGACGATGGACGCGTTTGCGAAATTCCCGATGCCACGCAACACCGCCGTGTTCGGTCCGACGTTCGCGGGCCAGGGCATCGTGCGCACCGACGACATCACGAAAGACGAGCGCTACGGTCACAACGCGCCGCATCACGGTATGCCGCAAGGCCATCTCGCCGTGCGCAGCTATCTCGCCGCGCCGGTGCTCTCGCGCACGGGCGAAGTGCTCGGCGGGCTGTTCTTCGGACATCCGGAGCCGGGCGTGTTCAACGAGCGCGCGGAGCGCATCGTCACGGGCATCGCATCGCAGGCGGCGATCGCCATCGACAATGCGCGGCTTTTTCAGGCCGCGCAGAACGAGATCGCCGAACGCACGAAGGCGCAGGACGCCCTGCGCGATCTGAACGAGACGCTGGAACGCCGCGTGGCCGACGCCGTCGACGATCGCGACCGTCTGTGGGAGCTGAGCGAAGATCTCTTCTACGTCGCGAGCTTCGAGGGCGCGCTTTTGCGCGTGAGCCCTTCATGGACGAGCGTGCTCGGCTTCGATTCCCAGCGCCTGCATTCGCACACGGTGATGGATCTCGTGCATCCGGACGATGCGCGCGCCGCCGCCGCCGAACTCGACAGCCTGCGCGAGCGCGGCTTGCCCGTGCGCTATGAGTGCCGCCTTTCCCGCGCCGATGGCGGCTGGCGCTGGATCGCGTGGACGGTGTCGCTCGATCCGCGCACGCGGCGCATCCACGGCGTGGGCCGCGACGTCACCGCGGACCGCGAGACCGCCGAAGCGCTGCGGCACGCGGAAGAAGCGTTGCGCATGGCGCAGAAGATGGAAGCGATCGGCAAGCTGACGGGCGGCGTCGCGCATGACTTCAACAATCTGCTGCAGGTCATCGGCGGCAATCTGCAGTTGCTCGCGAAGGACGTCGCTGGACAGGACAAGCCCGAGCAGCGCGTGAAGAATGCGCTCGCGGGCGTCGCGCGCGGCGCGAATCTCGCCTCGCAACTGCTCGCGTTCGGCAGACGTCAGCCGCTCGCGCCGAAGGTCGTCAATCTGGGCCGCTTCGTGCGCGGCCTCGACGACATGTTTCGCCGCGCGCTCGGCGACGGCATCGAGATCGAGACCATCGTGTCGGGCGGCTTGTGGAATACGCTCGTCGATCCGTTTCAGGTCGAGAACGCGCTGCTCAATCTCGCGATCAATGCACGCGACGCGATGACCGGTCACGGCAAGCTGACGATCGAAGCGGGCAATGCATCGCTCGACGAAAACTACGCGATGCGCAACGCCGATGTCGCGCCGGGCCAGTACGTGATGGTCGCCGTGACGGACACGGGCTCGGGCATGTCGCCCGAAGTGCAGCAGCGCGCGTTCGAGCCGTTCTTCACGACCAAGCGCGAGGGACAGGGCACGGGTCTCGGCCTTTCGATGGTGTACGGCTTCGTCAAGCAATCTGGCGGGCACGTGAAGGTGTATAGCGAGCAGGGACACGGCACGACGGTGCGCCTCTATCTGCCGCGCGTGCGTGAACAAGAAGATCTGGAGACGAACGTCGATTCCGGTCCGGCGAAGGGCGGCAGCGAGACCATTCTCGTCGCGGAAGACGATGAGGAAGTACGCGCGACGGTCGTCGAACTGCTCGCCGATCTGGGTTATCGCGTGCTGCGCGCGAAGGATGCGCAGAGCGCGCTTGCGATCGTCGAGAGCGGCGTGCCGATCGATCTGCTCTTTACCGATGTCGTGATGCCGGGGCCGTTGCGCAGCACGGAGCTTGCGAGGAAGGCGCGCGAGCGTGTGCCGGGTATCGCGGTGCTGTTCACCTCGGGTTATACGGACAACGCGATCGTGCATGCGGGACGGCTCGACGAAGGCATCGAATTGTTGAGCAAGCCCTATACGCATGAGGCGCTCGCGCGCAAGGTGCGGCAGATGTTGGCGCAACGGGTGCCGGCGCCGGTGGTTATCGCTGGCCTCGCGCAGGAGGATGTGCTTGCTCGCATGCGGGTGCTGTTCGTCGAAGACGACGAACTCGTGCGTGCGAGTACTGCGGAGTTGTTGCGTACCTTTGGTGTCGATTTGGCCGATGCCGGCAGCTTCGATGAAGCGATGGCTTTGTTAGGCGGGCATCGGTTCGAAGTGCTGCTGACCGATGTGGATCTTGCAGGGCGGTCGGGGGTGGAGTTGGCGATTGCCGCTCGCCGCGAGACGCCGGGGTTGGGGGTGGTGTTCGTTACTGGGTATGAGCTCGCGCTCAGCGACGATGAACGGAAGGCTCTGCCTGGTGCCGTGCAGTTGCGCAAGCCATTTGATCCGCTTGCTTTGATCGATGCTTTGAATGCGGCGGTGAGGTAGGGGTTTTTCTTGCCTTGCTTTTGTTGTCGTGGAAGCCTGTTTTCGTGTCGGTCTATTAGCTTCGCCCCGCATAGGGGCAATGCTAATAAACCAACGCGAATACAGGATTCCACAGAAGCCCGAGCAAGCGCGCCAAAAACCTCACCCCCCGCGCCGCTTCCTCACAGCCTCAGCAAGCAAATCCAGCACCGGCTCACTTTGAGCCCATCCAAGACATGCATCGGTAACCGACACACCGTGCCGAAGCGCCACACCGGGCTTCAAATCCTGCCGTCCCTCCTCCAGATGACTCTCGATCATCACCCCCGTAATCCGCCGCTCCCCCGCTTCCAGTTGCCGCGCAATATCCTCCGCGACATCCACCTGACGCAGATGCGACTTGTTCGAGTTGGCGTGCGAGCAATCGATCATCACCTGCTCGCGCTGTCCGAGCGCCGCAAGCGCGCCGCACGCAGCCGCGACGCTTTCTGCATCGTAGTTCGGCCCCGTCTTGCCGCCACGCAGAATGACGTGACAATCGTCGTTGCCGCGCGTCTCGAAGATCGCGGCCATGCCCATCTTCGTCATGCCCATGAATGCGTGGCTCGCTCGCGCGGCGACAATCGCGTCCGCCGCAACCTGCACGCCGCCATCGGTGCCATTCTTGAAACCGATCGGACAACTCAGGCCCGATGCCAGTTGCCGATGACTCTGGCTCTCCGTCGTGCGCGCGCCGATCGCGCCCCACGCGATCAGATCGGCGATGTATTGCGGGCTCAACAGATCGAGAAACTCCGTCGCGGTCGGCAAGCCAAGGCCGCTGATATCGAGCAAAAGCTCACGCGCGCGGCGCAAGCCCTCGTTGATGCGGAAACTCCCGTCGAGACGCGGATCGTTGATATAACCCTTCCAGCCGACCGTCGTGCGCGGCTTCTCGAAGTACACGCGCATCACGATGAAGAGATCATCACGCAGCCGGTCCGCGACGGCTTTCAGACGCTGCGCGTATTCCATCGCCTGATCGTGATCGTGAATGGAACACGGGCCGACCACGACGACAAGCCTGTCATCGCGCCCGTGAAGAATATTCGCGATGTGCGCGCGGCTCTCTTCGACGAGCGTCTGCACGCCCGGCGTCACCGGTAATTCGTCGAGCAGGAGCGCGGGCGAAATCAGCGGACGCACGGCGCCGATGCGCGTGTCGTCGATGCGGGTCGTGTCTTGCGTGGAGTCGGCCACGCCTGCCTCCTGATCGCGGGAGGGATTGTCGATGCGGGTCAAGATAAGCTCCGTCATGCGTGATTGATGCAGAATTCAAGGACTCTGTGCGTGCTTTCCGCGCGCTTATCGCCTTTCGGCGCAAACATTCATTATCGCACCTGCGGCGTCGCCCGCGCGGGATCGTGCGTATGATGAAGCCCATACGACACCCTCAAGTGGAGCTGACCATGCGCATCGAAACGTCATTTCTGTTCGACCTCGACGGCACGCTCGTCGATAGCGTCTATCAACATGTGCTCGCGTGGAAGGAAGCGCTCGACGCGGAAGGCATCGAGTTGTCCGTCTGGCGCATCCATCGCAAGATCGGCATGAGCGGCGGCCTCTTCACGAATCAACTGCTGCGCGAGACGCACGGAGAAATCAGCGCGGACCGCGTCGAGCATCTGCGTCAGCTACATGCGCAAGCGTATAAGCGCCTGCGCGCGCAAGTGTGTCCGCTGCCGGGCGCGCGCGAACTGCTCGACGCGCTGACGAACGCCGGCACGCGCTGGGCCATCGCGACGAGCGGACGCATGGAAACCGCGCAAGTCAATCTCGAAGCGCTGGGCGTCGATCCGGCGAAGCAGGTGGTCATCACGCGCGACATGGTGAAGTACGCGAAGCCCGATCCCGATCTGTTCCTCGCCGCGGCCGAACGGCTGAACGTGCCGATCGAACATACGGTCGTCGTCGGCGACAGCATCTGGGACATGCTGGCCGCGCGGCGTTGCCGCTCGCTCGGCGTCGGCCTGCTGTCCGGTGGCTATGGCAGCGATGAACTCGAACGCTCGGGCGCGCTGCGCGTGTATGAAGATCCGGCCGACCTGCTGCTGCATCTCGATGAAGTCGCTGCACGGCCGTGAGATGATCGCGCGCATGACCTCTTCTCTCATCGAAGTTCGCCCGTGGGGCGACGCAAAGCTCTACACCTTGCGCAATGCGTCTGGCGTGCGCGTCGATATCAGCGATCTCGGCGCGACGCTCGTGTCATGGCTCGCGCCGGATCGCGAAGGCCATTTCGCCGATGTGCTGCTCGGCCACGACACGCCCGAACGCTATCGAAACGGCAGCGCGTTCATGGGCGCGATCATCGGGCGCTGGGCGAATCGCATCCGCGATGCGCGCTTCGTGCTCGATGGCGTCGCGCATCAGGTCGAGCGCAACGAAGGCGTGAATCATCTGCATGGCGGCGCGGAAGGCTTTCATCGGCAGATGTGGCGGGCGCAAACCACAGATGGCGCACTCTTCATGACGCTCGATTCGCCCGCGGGCGCGGCGGGTTTTCCTGGCAATCTAAGCGTGAGCGTGCGCTATGCACTCGCCGATGACGGCACGTTATCCATCGACTACGAAGCGCGCACCGACGCGCCGACGCCCGTCAACCTGACGAATCACGCGTACTTCAACCTGAGCGGCGAAGCGACCATTCGCGCGCATGAAATTTCGATTGCAGCGGATACGTACTGGGCGATCGATGATTCGTCGATTCCCGTCGCGCGCGAAGACGTAACGGAGAGCGTGTTCGATTTGCGCGCGCCCGCGTCGATCGGCGCGCGGCTCGATGCCTCGCACGCGCAATTCGCCATCGCGGGCGGCTTCGATCATTGCTATGCCTTCGACGACCACGCCAGCGAACCACGCCGCGTCGCCGTGCTGTTCGATCCATCGAGCGGACGCGAACTGAGCGTCGCAACCGATGCGCGCGGCTTGCAGTTCTATTCAGGGAATTATCTGGAAGGCGTGCCCGCGCGCGGAGGCTCGCACTATTGCAAGCAGGCGGGGCTGTGTCTCGAAGCGGGCGGCTTCCCGAACGAGATCAACATGGACGGCGGGCGCGCCATCCTGCGTCCTGACGACGTGTATCGTCAGCGCACGCGCTACACGCTGCGCGTGCGCTGACGCGCGATCAGAAGATGTTGCGCAAGCCGATCGATACGCCGGTCTGATTCGAGCGGCCTGGCAATTCGACATCGGCCGCGCCCGTCACCTTGTTGAAGTCCACCGTGCCGTAGACTTCGGTGCGCTTCGACAGCGCGTACTCCGCGAGCGCGACGCCCGTGTAACGATTGCCGCTGCCCGTCGCGCCGCCGCCGATGGCCGCGTTCTTCATGTGATCGTAGTAGAACGCGCCGGTGAGCAAGAGCGCGGGCGTGACCTGATACGTGATGCCCGCGAACGGGCCGTCGTCGCGGCGGCCCGCGCCCTTCTGGATATCCGTTCCCGCAACGAGGCCGCGCTGCTGCAGGATGCTGTCGACGAAGCCGGTGTCGTCCGTCGAATGCAGATAGCCCGCATACAGTTTCGCCGCGCCGAGCGTATAGACCAGGTTCGCGTTCCAGATCTTCTGCTTGTTCGACGAGTTGTCGCTGTTCTGCTGATAGCCGCCGCCGATGGAGAGCGGACCCATCGCATACGACGCCGTGAAGCCATACATGTTGCCCGCGCCGAGATGGCCCGGCACTTGACCCGAGAATCCGCCCGGACCGGTCGCGGTGTAGTTCGTGCCGAACGAGTACATCGCGCCGATGGTCAGACCCGCGAACGTGCCGTTGTACTTCACGGCGTTATCCGCATAGAGACCCGCGCCGAGTGCAACCGGCAGCCATGCGTTCTCGAAGTAATTGCCGACGGTGAGCGGGTCATACGTATCGCCGAGCATGTCGAAGAGCGGCGTCTTCTGGCGGCCGAGCGTCAGCGTGCCGTAGTGGCTCGCAAGTCCGACGTAGGCCGCGCGATTGAATGCGCGCGAAGGGTCGGCGAACTGGCCGTTCTCCAGTTCCACGCCGCTTTCCAATCGGAAGATGGCCTGCAGGCCGCCGCCGAGATCTTCGGTGCCCTTCAGTCCCCAACGGCTATTGGTGATCGCGCCGTTCGTCATGTACAGCTTGCCGTCGTTATTGGCGTTGGCATTCGTCAGATAGCGCACGCTCACATCGGCGACGCCATAGAGCGTGACCGAGCTTTGCGCGAATGCGGACTGACAGACTAGCGCGATGACCGATGCGCCAATGCCGGCAACGGCGCGCGATGCGATTGTTTTCATGATGTGTTAGACGCGTTCAAGTATTAGCGATTTTTTTATGGGCTTCCATGCGTGGCCTTTCGCTTCGCTGTCCGAGTGAAGAAGGCATTGGTTTTACGCATGAATGCACGCGGTTTTAACACGTCAAATATCGCAATGCGTGATCCGGTGCAATACGTGTGGTGTTTTACGCAACAGCGGCGATTGTTTAGCGATGACGAACGCGCTTTACATTCTCGCTCTACACTCTCGCCTGCACCGGTTCCGATGGCACCGCTTCGAGAAATCCTCGCCCCATCTCCTTCTCGAATCGCGCCGGGCTGCCTTCCCATACGATGCGCGCATGTTCGAGCACGTACACGCGATCCGCATGCGGCAGCGCGAACGTCACGTTCTGTTCGCCCAGAAGCACGGTGATCGGCGTGGTCTTCTGCATCAGCTCCATCGCTTTCGAGAGTTGCTCCAGAATCACCGGCGCAAGCCCGAGCGTCGGTTCATCGAGTATGAGGAGCTTCGGCTGCATCATCAGCGCGCGCGCGATCGCAAGCATCTGCTGCTCGCCGCCAGATAGCGTGCGCGCGGTCTGCGTCTGACGCGATTCGAGAATCGGGAAGAGTTCGAAAAGCCACTCGAGCTGATCGACGCGCATCTTGTCGGAGAGATGGTAGCCGCCGAGATCGAGATTCTCGCGCACGGTCATATCGCCGAAAAGCTCGCGCGTTTCCGGACATTGCACGATGCCCCCGCGCGCAATCGCCGCACCCGTCATGCCCTTCAGATCCTTCGCGCTGTATCGAATGGCGCCTTCGTAAGGCACGAGTCCCGAGATCGCGTTGAAGAGCGTCGTCTTGCCCGCGCCGTTCAATCCGACGATCGATACGAACTCGCCTTCGCGAACGTGCATGCTCACGCTGTCGAGCGCGCGCGCCTTGCCATAGAGCACGCCGACGTTCTCGACCCGAAGTATCGGCGGCCTGTTGTTCGCGACTTCCGCGCCGCGCTCACGCGCCTCGATCTTGCCGCCGAGATACACGCGCCGCACGGTCTCGTTCTTCATCACTTCATCGGCGGTGCCTTCGGCGACGTACTCGCCGAGATACATTGCAAGCACGCGATCCGCGAGCGCGGCGAGGCTCTTCACGTTGTGATCGACGAGCAGCACCGCGCGCCCTTCCGCGCGAAAGCCGCGAATCAGCTCGGAGAACGCTTCGGATTCGGCGGCGGTGAGACCCGCGAAAGGCTCGTCGACGAGCACGACGCGCGGATCGCGCGCGATCGCTTTCGCCATCTCCATGCGGCGCAGATCGGCGAACGGCAGCGTCGCCGGATGCCGATGCATCACGCGGCTCAAGCCCACGCGCTCCGCGATCTCGCGCGCGCGGCGGTTGACATGCGGATCGGCGGCGAGCTTCAAGAGCGAATCCGGCAACAGCGCGAGCTTGATATGTTCGAGCACCGTCTGTCGATGCAGCGGCCGCGAATGCTGGAACACGATGCCTACGCCCGCGCGCGCAATGCGATGCGGCAGCCAGCCGGCCATCTCGACGCCATCGACCTTGATCGATCCTGCGTTCGGGCGCTCGATGCCCATGATGAGCTTCATCACCGTCGACTTGCCCGAGCCGTTGGGACCGATCAGGCCGAGTATTTCTCCGGGCCGGATATCGAAGCCGATGTCCTTCACCGCGACGAGACCGCCGAAGCGTTTCGTCAAACCGCGCACGGACAGCAAAGGGGAATCGGTCATTCGCGTTCCCTCACGCGCAGGATGTTGCCGAGCAACCCATCGGGAAAGAACAGGATGACCGCGAGCGCGACGGCCGCCACCACGAACGTGTTGATCTGCCCGAGCGGGCGCAGGAATTCGCCCGCGACGATGAGAAAGATGGAGCCGAGCACCGCGCCGAGTATCGTGCGCCGGCCGCCGAGCACGGCCGCGATGATGATCTGCACGCCGATGCCGATATCGACGACCGTGCTCACCGATGCCGTGCCCTGATAGAACACGAGCATCGCACCCGCGACGCCCGAGAACACCGCGCTGATGCAAAACGCCGCGAGCTTGTGCTTCACGACATTGAAGCCGAGCGCCTGCGCGCCGACGGTGTCCTGACCGCTCGCCTGCAGAATGAGACCGATCGCCGAGCGCGACAGCCCGAACAGGATGATCGCGCAGACGATCAGGAACGCGAGCGCGATCCAGTAGTTGTTGCTTGCATCGACGGACATGACATCGGGCACCATCATGCCGATCTCGCCGCCCGTGATGCCCGCGAAGATCACGATCGCGTTCTGCAACAACAGCACGGCAACGAGCGTGACGAGGCCGAAGTATGGCCCGCGCAAACGCAACGCGGGCACCGCGAGCAGCAGGCCGCCCACGAGCGCGACGAGACCGCCCGCGATCACGCAGATGGGTATCGGCGCTGCGGCGTGCGCGTTGAGGATCGCCGCGGAGTAAGCGCCCAGGCCGATCAGGAATGTCGGACCGAAGTTGACCTCGCCCGCGAAGCCGAAAAGCAGGTCCCATGACATCGCGAAGACGCCGAAGTAGTACGCGACGGTGAGCACGCCAAGAATGTATCCGGTGAGCCACCACGGCAGCGTCGCCGCGACGATCGCGAGCAGGACCGCGGACCAGATCAGACGCGAGCGAACGATGTCTTTCATGATCAGCGCCGTCCGAGAAAGCCTTGCGGCCGCACATAGACCACAAGCACGAGCAGCAACAGCGCGGGCAGCGGCCGCAGCGTCGGCGAGATGAGATACGCGGTGACGGTCTCCAGATAGCCGACCACATACGCGGCCATCAACGAACCCGAGACGCTGCCGAGGCCGCCCAGCACGACGATGGAAAACGCGCTCGCAGTCAGTTGCCCCGTGTTGTTCGTGCTCACGCCGAGAAACGAGGCGAGCAGCACGCCCGCAATGCCCGCGAGCACGCCATATATCGTCCACGCGAGCAGATAGATGCGCGAAAGCTCGAAGCCGAGCAGCGTGAGGCCGCGCGGATTCATCGAGGCCGCGAGCAGCGCCTTGCCCGCCTTCGTGCGATTCACGAAGAGCCACAGCAAGCCGATCACGACCCAGCACACCACGGCGATCATGATCTCGTTGTACGGCACGCGCACGCCCGCGATGCTCGCGACGCCGGGAATGAGCGGACGCATCGTGATGGGGTTATCGGAGAAGAGATAAGCCATACCCTGCTGGATCATGATGCCCCAGAGCAGCGTGCCCGTGAGCACGAAGATCTCTTTCTCCTCGCGCGGTATCGCGGTGGAACGCTGAATGGGCCGCACCACCATGAAATACGTGATGAAAGCGGCGGCCATCCCGCAGACCACGCCGAGCGGCGTGGCGAGATACGTGCCCAATCCCGCTTCGCCGGCGAGCGCCCAGCCGAGTAGCGCGGCGATGAGCATCACGCCGCCGTGCGCGAGATTGAGCACGCCGGATACGCCGAAGATCAACGTGAAGCCTATCGCGCCGAGCGCATAGAGCGAACTGATCGCGAAGCCGTCGATGAGAATCTGCAGTGGCAACATGGGCGGCCCCTGGTAACGTGGGATCGGTTCCCGCGACATGCGAGAACCGCTGAACGCATGCTCCAGGAGGCGCTCAGTTCGAAGCCGCCTGCACCTTCACGAAAGCGGGGAACTTGACCTTCGCGTTCGCCACCGACTTCGGCCAGATCGCCACTTGCTTGCCGTTCTGCCATTGCAGATTGATGCCGGTGATATAGCCTTCACCGTATTTCAGCGCGTGCGTGAACTGATCGTTCTTGCCGTAGAACTGCCAGCGTCCGATCGTGCCGACGTAATCGGTTTTCTCCAGCGCATCGACCATCTTGTCTGGATCGGTCGAGCCCTTGCTGCGATGAATCGCATCCGCGATGATGTACACGAGGTCATAGCTCGTGAAGCCGTCATATGCAGGCGATACGCCGTTGAAGTGCTTCTGATACGAGTCGACGAAGGGCACGGTCTTGGGCGTCATCGCGACGCCGGGCGCCGCCGCCGATGCGGTGATCACGCCTTCCGTCGCGCCATTGGTGTCCTTCCAGAAGCTCGTCGTCGTGGCTTGCGAGCTTTGGCCCGACATGGGTATCGGCACTTGCTGATCGTGCCATTGCACGGTCGGCTGCACGCCCACATGACTGATGCCCGTGGTGATCGTGTCCGGATGCTTCGCTTCGATCTGGTTGAAGATCGGCGTGAAGTCCGATGTGTCAGGATTGAAGCGGATATGGTCCAGCACCGTCAGGCCCGCTTTCGGCAGGCATTCGAGGAAGCGTTCGTCGAGCGGCTTCGTCCACGCGGCGTCTTCGCTCATCACGACGGTCGTCTTCATCTTGAACTCGCCAACGAGCACGTCATGCGAGAAATCGCAGATGGATTGCGCGATGAACGCCGATGTCATCCAGCCGTGGAACGTGTACTTGTAGTGATCGTAGTCGTCGTGCACGCGCTTCGAAATTTCGTTGCTCGCCGCGCCCGGCGTGATGAACGGCATTTTCAGGCGTGCGGACCACGGCTCCATCGCCAGCGCGACTTCACTGATATAGCTGCCGATGATCGCGACCACTTTGTCCTGACTCGCCGCGCGCTGAAACGCGCGCACGCCGTCCGACGCCGACGAATGGTCGTCATACGCGATGATCTGGATTCGCCTGCCGTCGACGCCGCCTTTCGCATTGATCTCGTCCGCCGCGAGTTGCGCGGCTTTGCTGATCGAAGCGCCCGCCACCGCGGACTCTTCGCTGATGACGCCGATCTTGATCGGCTCGCCCGCTGCGTGTGCCCCGGCCGAGAAGCCAAGCCCCGCCATCACCGTACCCGTTGCAATGACGGTGTTCATTCCCCGCCACGATTTGCCCTTTGACATCATCAGTCTCCCCTTGCTTTGTAGTGAATCGTGGAGCGACGCAAGCCAAGCACATGCAGCAATTAAGGATTTGCCGACAAACAGTAGCACTCGCGTTTCGCGCACTGAATCGGTAATAACGCGATAAAAGAAAATCATGCGGAAACGTCATCAATCAGGCGATATTCTTTCAGTTGACTTTCATCGAGCGCGTTATCCTCGTAGTCCTTATTATTTTTACAACCACAAAAAAACCCAGGAGTCTCACTTCCTGGGTTTCGCCGTTCATCGTCACTGCGGCTACTGCCATTTCGCTTTCTTATGGCGATTGCGGCCAATAACGTCCCATAGCTTTTTCGCCTGCTTCTGGACCGACTTCCCGCTTTCTTCGTGGTGCTCTGCCTCACCGGCGTGAGCCACCGTGCCGCCCCGCCTCGCGTGCCTGAACAGTTCAGCGAATCTCATCGCAACCTCCTTTCGCAGCGAACGCGCCGCGAGATTTCAGTCTACTCCGGCTGGCGGCCGGCGTTATCGCCTCATTCCCGATGCGTCGGTATCCGCCATTGCACGTTCAGCAGATGGTCGCGCATGCACGCGGCCGCCGTAGCGCCGTCGCGCTTTTTCTCGCGCGTTCGGCTTCATCATTTCCCCGGCTCGTTTTATCCGCGCGACATTCAGCTCGGGAAGATGTCGGCGGAGGGCAACTTCCCGCAAGCGACGCTCGATGCCCTGCGCGCGCGGCCACGAACTCACGGTCGCCGAGCCGTGGTCGCTCGGACACGTATGCGCCGTGGGCATCCGCAACGGCCTGATGCGCGGCGCCGCCACGCCGCGCCAGATGCAGGCTTACGCGATCCGTATATCGGCTATTTCATCATCGGCCGCCGCCGCATCATGATGAGCGCGCTCGCGATCTATTGCGTCGCGTCGCTCGCGAGCGCCACCGCGCAGGACTGGCATACGTTCTTCGCGTGGCGCATCGTCGCGGGCTTCGGCTCGGGCGCGGAAACGCTGTGGTGGCGCCGCACGCTGCCCGAATCGCCGCGCTGGATGGAAAGCCAGTCTTCGCGTTCTTCATTCCGGACCGCCTTTATGACACCAGCGCGCAGGAGGCGAACGCGCTCGGCCCGTCGTCGCCCGCAGGCGATGCGGATGCCGATGGCGTCGTGACCAAAGCGCTCAATCCGCGTTGATGAGCCTGTTGCTGCATCGCAGGCAATAGGTCCGAATCGTTACAATGCCCCGGATGAATGCCCCTTCGACGGCATCGAGTCCGAGACATGCTGACTTCTTATTTCTGGAGCGGCGACGCCATCCGCAGTCGACGCGTAAGTGACATCGTTTTATCAGCCACGCTCGACGTGCCTGCGCCCTCTGCGCGCGTGCTGGCGGATTGGCAAAGAGAGACATCGACGCGGCTCGATCTGGAACCCGGCGATGTCGAGGCCATGCCTTTGGCGCGGACACAAATGCGCTGGCCGGACTACAGGCGCTGCGTGCAGGCCATGTCCGACTGGACGCGCGCGCTTGGACTCTCCGACGTGCTGGCCGCGAGCGACGTCGCGCTGATGGCCTGTCGCGGCGCGCGCTATCACCATGACGGTGCGCAATATGGCGGCGCGGCCTTTTGCAATCTCTTCCTGAGCGAGGACAAAGGTCTGGACTTGCATTTTCCGTCGACGGGCCATCGCATTCCCCTGACTCGCGGAACCGCCGTGATATTCGATACGGGCCAGCCTCACGGCGTCATTCAGCGCCGCAGCGGCAATTTCAGTGTCGCCGATTTCGCGCCGGATCAGGATTGCATCCAGATATTCCTCACTTGGGAGCTTCCCATCGAAGACGCTCATGTCGCGCGGCTACTCGACGTGAAGTTCGACGTCGCCCCTTCGACGTCGCTGCAACCGGATGAAGAGCAAGTCTGGTTGAACGGCTCACCCGCCGCTGTGTGTCCGGAATCCGGTCGCTGGCAGTCGGACGCTCATTGACGAGCGCCGCCGCGCGCAATCCCTGACGTGCGTCTTTGGCGCGCGGTCGATCACGAGCCCGAGCACATCGGGGCGGCTGTAATGACCGCGGGAGTCCATCATGCGTTTGCGCTTGTCGATCTGCCAGAAGTCGAGATCCGCGATGACTTCGCCCTCTCCTTCACGCAGCGGTGCGCCACCCATGAACTCGCCTTCCGGCGACACGCGACGGCGCGCAAGCCTGAGCCATCTCCCATTCCCCAGACCATTCTCTCGCGATAGGTCGGCGAGAGCTTTCGACGGCGCTGCACCGGCGTGCCATCGGCATCGAATAGCAATTGCGTGTTGTAGAGGGTCCCGCCGTCGCGTTCGTTGACGCCAATCGACACCACCATGCCGGCCTGGCGCTCCGCTTCGCCCGATGGCCGACGCGAGCAGACAAAACACAGCTAAGATGAACCCCTCGACAACCATGAAGGGCGACATCGAATGCTGACGATCTGGGGCAGAGCCAACTCGGTCAACGTGCAGAAAGTGCTGTGGTGTTGCGAGGAGCTTGGCCTCGCGTACGACCGCATCGACGCGGGCCTGCAATTCGGGCGCAACACCGAACCCGACTACCTCGCGATGAACCCGATGGGCCGCGTGCCCACGCTGGTCGACGGCGATTTCGTGCTGTGGGAATCGAACGCGATCATCCGTTATCTCGCGATGCAGTACGGCCCCGACAGCTCGCTCTACCCCGTCGCGCCGAAGGTTCGCGCGAGCGCCGACCGCTGGCTCGACTGGTCGCTTTCCACGCTGCAACCCGCCGAACGCCCAGTCTTCTGGGGCTATATCCGCACGAGCGCAGCCGAGCGCGATATGGCGCAGCTCGCCGCAGCAGCAAGTGAAGTGGAGAAGCTATGGCGCGTCGTCGATGCACATCTAGAAGGCCGCGATTATCTCGAAGGCGGCACGTTCACCCTCGCCGATCTCGTCATCGCCGCTTATGCGCGCCGCTGGTTCGGGATCGCCGAACTCGCGCGGCCCGCATTGCCCGAACTCGAGCGCTGGTACATCGGCATCACGCAGCGCGCGGGGTTTCAGCGCCATGTGTCGCCCGCATTGACCTGAACGGGGACGCACGCCATGACCATCGAACTGCATACCTGGAATACGCCCAACGGACGCAAGATCAGCGTCGCGCTGGAAGAAATGCAACTGCCCTACATCGTGAAGACGGTGAACATCACGAAGGGCGAGCAGCACGCGCCCGGCTTTCTGCGTATCAGCCCGAATAACCGCATTCCGGCGATCGTCGACCCGGACGGACCCGACGGCAAGCCGATCAGCGTGTTCGAATCCGGCGCCATCCTGCTCTATCTCGGCGAGAAGACCGGCAAGTTTCTGCCCGCCAGTTTGCGCGATCGCGTGCCCGTGCTCGAATGGCTGATGTGGCAGATGGGCGGCTTCGGCCCGATGCCCGGACAGGTGCATCACTTTCGCGCGGTCGAGCCGGAAAGCGACCGGCGTTATGGACTCGCGCGTTACTCCGACGAAACGCGCCGCCTCTATCGCGTGCTCGACAAGCGTCTTGCCGAAGTGGAATACGTCGCGGGCGAGATGTCCGTCGCCGATTTCGCGATTCTCGGCTGGGCGTGGCGGCACGAACGTCATCAGGTTTCGCTCGATGACTATCCGAACGTCAAACGCTGGTATGAAGCGCTTTTCGCGCGTCCGGGCGTTAAGCGTGGCTTTGAAATCAAGCTCGACGATCTCGCCTGATCAGGGCAAACCATGAGACGGCGCGTCAGATTAACGTAAGTTGCGCGCGTGATAACGCTCTTCTAAGAAACATGAGCGACACTGACTCGATCTGATAGATCCGCGCCTGAGGAGATGACCATGAGCGCCAGCATGTACGACGAAGGCCTTCCCAAAACGGCCGCCAACTTCGCGGCGCTGACGCCGCTCAATTTCATCGAGCGCGCGGCCTCGGTTTATCCAACGCGCGCCGCCGTCGTGCATGGCGACGTGCGGCGCAACTGGGCCGAGACCTATGCGCGCACACGGCGGCTCGCGTCCGCGCTCGCCGCGCGTGGCATCGGCGTTGGCGATACCGTCGCCGCGATGCTGCCGAACACGCCGGAAATGGTCGAAGCGCACTTCGGCGTGCCGATGACGGGCGCCGTGCTCAACGCGCTCAACACGCGGCTCGACGCCAACACCCTCGCTTTCATGCTCACGCACGGCGAGGCGAAGGCGGTGTTCGTCGACCGGGAGTTCTCGGACGTGATGCGCCGCGCGCTCGAGAACGTGCCGCAGAATGTGCTCGTCATCGACGTGGACGATCCGCAGTACACGGGCGCGGGCGAACGCATCGGCGAAATCGACTATGAAGCGCTGCTCGCGAGCGGCGATCCCGCATACGAATGGTCGCCGCCGTCGGACGAATGGAACGCGATCTGCCTGAACTACACGTCGGGCACGACGGGCAATCCGAAGGGCGTCGTGTATCACCATCGCGGCGCGTACACGAATGCGATCAGCAATATCCTCGAATGGGATATGCCGACGCACGCCGTGTATCTGTGGACGCTGCCGATGTTCCATTGCAACGGCTGGTGCTTTCCGTGGACCGTCGCGGCGCGCGCGGGCGTGAACGTGTGCCTGCGAAAGATCGAGGCGAAAACCGTCTTCGATCTGATCCGCAAGGAAGGCGTCACGCACTATTGCGGCGCGCCGATCGTGCAGAACCTGCTCGTCAATGCACCCGATGAAATGAAGGCCGGCATCGGGCAGACGGTTCATGCGATGGTCGCAGGGGCCGCGCCGCCCGCCACGATGATCGAAGGCATGGAGCGCATGGGCTTCCGGCTGACGCACGTGTACGGATTGACCGAGGTATATGGACCCGCCACTGTCTGCGCGCATCAGGAAGAATGGCGCGCGCTCGATGTCCACGAGCGCGCACGTCTCAATGCGCGGCAAGGCGTGCGCTATCACCTGCAAGATGCCGTGAGCGTGCGCGATCCATCGACGATGGAACTCGTGCCGTCGGATGGCGAGACCATCGGCGAGATCATGTTCCGCGGCAACATCGCGATGAAGGGGTATCTGAAGAACGCGGCCGCCACCGAGGAAGCGTTTCGCGGCGGCTGGTTCCATACGGGCGATCTGGCTGTCGCCTATCCGGATGGTTACGTTCGCATCAAGGATCGCAGCAAGGACATCATCATCTCGGGCGGCGAGAACATATCGAGCATCGAAGTGGAAGACGTGTTGTACCGGCATCCCGCCGTGCTCGCGGTGGCCGTAGTCGCGAAGCCCGATGCGCGTTGGGGCGAAACGCCTTGCGCCTTCGTCGAGCTGAAACCCGGCGCGCATGCGAGCGTGGAGGAGCTGATCGCGCATTGCAAGGCGCAGCTCGCGGGCTTCAAGGTGCCGCGCGCCATCGAGTTCTGCGAGTTGCCGAAGACATCGACCGGCAAGATCCAGAAGTTCGCGCTGCGCAAGATCGCGGGCTCGGTCGCGGCGATCGACGTTTGATGGAGCGCTGCGACATGACCGAACTCGTTCTGATCGAACGCAATGCATATGGCATCGACGGCGCCGTCGCGCTGACGTTGAATCGTCCCGACGCGTTCAACGCCTTATCGGAAGCAATGCTCGAAGCGCTCGAACGCGCGTTGAAGGACATCGCCGCGTCGGATGCGCGCGTGGTCGTGCTGGCGGGCGCGGGGCGCGCGTTTTGCGCGGGCCACGACCTGAAGGAAATGCGCGCCGAGCCTGCGCTCGACTACTATCGCCAACTCTTCGCGCGCTGCTCGCGCCTGATGCTCACGATCCAGCGCATGCCCCAGCCGGTGATTGCGCGCGTGCATGGCATCGCGACCGCGGCGGGCTGTCAGCTCGTCGCGATGTGCGATCTCGCGGTGTCATCGAGCGATGCGCGCTTTGCCGTATCGGGCGTGAATCTCGGGCTCTTCTGCTCGACGCCGAGCGTGGCGCTGTCGCGCAACGTATCGCGCAAGGCCGCGTTCGAAATGCTCGTGACGGGCGAGTTCATCGATGCAGCGACGGCGCGCGAACGCGGCCTCGTGAACCGCGTCGCACCGCCGGGCGAACTCGACGATGCCGTGCGCTCATTGGCCGCGACCATCGCCGCCAAGCCGCGCGAAGCGGTCGCGGCGGGCAAGGGTTTGTTCTATCGTCAACTCGAAACCGGCATCGAGGCCGCATACGCGCTCGCATCGGAAACGATGGCCTGCAACATGATGGACGACGCCACGCTCGAAGGCACGCAGGCCTTCGTCGAAAAGCGCGCGCCGCGCTGGTCATGAACGATCAGCTCACGTGCTCGACCGGATGCTGTTCGAGCCAGGCGTTCTCTTTGTCGCTATAAAGCCGTGAGCGCGTGAGAAAGCGCAGACCCGTCGGGCGCTCCAGCGAGAACATGCCGCCGTTGCCCGGCACCGCATCGATGATGAGCTGCGTGTGCTGCCAATACTCGTATTGCGATTCGGTCATGTAGAACGGCACGCCGCCGATCGCGCCGAGCTTGACGTCGGAACCGCCGACCATGAATTCCTTCACCGGAAAGCACATCGGCGCGCTGCCGTCGCAGCATCCGCCCGATTGATGGAACAGCACGTCGCCATGCTCGGCCTTGAGCTTGTCGATGAGGCCGATCGCGGCGGGCGTCGCGGTCACGCGCAGCACTTCTTCCTGTTCGCTCATGATGTTCTCGTTGTTCTGATGGGCCGCCGCTGCGCGCAACAGCGGCGGCCCACTACGCTTTAGAAGAAGCCGAGCGGCTTGTCGCTATAGCTGACGAGCATGTTCTTCGTCTGCTGATAGTGATCGAGCATCATCTTGTGATTCTCACGTCCGATGCCCGACTGCTTGTAGCCGCCGAACGCCGCATGCGCCGGATACGCGTGATAGCAGTTGGTCCACACGCGGCCCGCCTGGATCGCACGGCCGAATCGATACGCACGCGTGCCGTCGCGCGTCCACACGCCCGCGCCGAGACCGTAGAGCGTATCGTTCGCGATTTCGAGCGCTTCTTCTTCGGTCTTGAAGGTCGTCACCGACAGCACCGGCCCGAAGATTTCTTCCTGGAAGATGCGCATCTTGTTGTGGCCTTTGAACACGGTCGGCTTGACGTAATAGCCTTTCGCAAGCTCGCCATCGAACGCGGCGCGCTCGCCGCCGGAGAGGCATTGCGCGCCTTCCTGCTTGCCGAGATCGATATATGACAGGATCTTTTCCAACTGCTCCTGCGATGCCTGTGCGCCGATCATCGTCTTCGTATCGAGCGGATGGCCCTGCGCGATGGCCGCGACGCGCTTCAGCGCGCGTTCCATGAAGCGCTCGTAGATCGATTCCTGCACCAGCGCACGCGACGGGCACGTGCACACTTCGCCCTGATTCAACGCGAACATCGTGAAGCCTTCGAGCGCTTTGTCGAAGAAGCTGTCGTCGGCGTTCAGCACGTCCTCGAAGAAGATGTTCGGGCTCTTGCCGCCCAGTTCAAGCGTGACCGGAATCAGATTCTGGCTCGCATACTGCATGATGAGACGGCCCGTCGTGGTCTCGCCGGTGAACGCGATCTTCGCAATGCGCTTGTTCGACGCGAGCGGCTTGCCCGCTTCCAGACCGAAGCCGTTCACGACATTGAGGACGCCCGGCGGCAGAATGCCTTCGATCACTTCGAGCAGCACGAGAATCGATGCGGGCGTCTGCTCCGCCGGCTTCAGCACGACGCAATTGCCCGCCGCAAGCGCGGGCGCGAGCTTCCACACGGCCATCAGAATCGGGAAATTCCACGGAATGATCTGCCCGACGACGCCGAGCGGCTCGTGGAAGTGATACGCGACCGTATCGTGATCGATCTCCGAGATGCCGCCTTCCTGCGAACGCGCCGCGCTCGCGAAATAACGGAAGTGGTCGATGGCGAGCGGAATGTCCGCGGCCATCGTCTCGCGCAGCGGCTTGCCGTTGTCGATGGACTCGGCCACCGCGAGACGCTGCAGATTCGCTTCCATCCGATCGGCGAGCTTCAGCAGCAGGTTCGCGCGATCGGCGACGGACGTCCTGCCCCACGACGTCTTCGCTGCGTGCGCGGCATCGAGCGCGGCTTCGATATCGGCTTCGCGCGAGCGCGGAATCGATGTGAAGGGCTCACCGGTGATTGGCGAGATGTTGTCGAAATACTCACCGCCCGCGGGCGGCACCCACTTGCCGCCGATGAAGTTGCCGTACTGCTTTTTATAGGGATATTCCGTGCTCAGGAACTGCATCTCTGCGTGATTCATCGTGTGTGCTCCTCGCATGTCGACGTGAACGGGCCGGCACTGCCGATGTCCGGCACCGGTCGCTGTTGATTGCGAGTTCCATGCCATCACGCGCGCGATCGCACGGGCCGGGCGAGAGCCGCATCGGCATGCGGTTGCGCGGCGCATCGTCAGGGTTTGCACGGGGCAGATGCGCACTGTTCACATTCAGAACACCTGCCCCGCCCTGTAGCGATGCGGTACAGCCATCGTCTGCGTCCGCGATACATGCTGATTGCTGCTCGGATTACGGCAACGCTGCGGGCAAACGCTTATGGCACGACTGTTCATATTGCAAAGCCTTTCACACTTGTCTATGGTCATGCCAGCCGTGGCAAAGCGTCGCACTCATATGTCGTTCCATCGCATGTTCGAGCGGCGCGAAATGGCCTTGCGCGCGCGACGCGGACATCGTCGCCGGACGCATGAACCACGGCGGGCTGCTTTCCGGCGACCCCGGCCGGCACCACAAGCAACGATGCGCGCGCACGTGAGAGACATGACGCGCCACGGAGACCACAATGAACAGCACACTCGATCAAGGGGCCGCGCCCGGCCCGACAAGTTTTTTCTCCAAGGAAGCGACCATCGCCCGGCCCGGCTTTTCGCGCTGGATGGTGCCGCCCGCCGCGCTGGCTGTTCACTTGTGCATCGGGCAGGCGTATGCATTCTCGGTGTTCAATGCGCCGCTGACGAAAGTCATCGGCATCACGAAGTCCGCGCCGGATGACTGGTCGCTGACCACGCTTGGCTGGATCTTCTCGCTCGCCATCGTGTTTCTCGGCCTCTCGGCGGCGTTCGCCGGCAAATGGCTGGAGAAGGTCGGCCCGCGCCGCACGATGTTCACCGCGGCGTGCTGCTTCGGCGGCGGCTTTCTCGTTTCCGCGCTCGGCGTCTATCTGCATCAGATCTGGCTGCTGTATCTCGGCTATGGCGTGATCGGCGGCATCGGGCTCGGGCTAGGCTATGTGTCGCCCGTATCGACGCTGATCCGCTGGTTCCCGGACCGCCGCGGCATGGCGACCGGCATGGCGATCATGGGCTTCGGCGGCGGCGCGATGATCGCGGCACCGGGCTCCGTTGCGCTGATGAACCACTTCAAGAGCGCGACGAGCGTCGGCGTGGCCGAAACGTTCCTCGTGCTGGGCGTGCTCTACTTCATCTCGATGACGATCGGCGCGCTCGCGATCCGCATTCCCCCGGCGGCCTGGAAGCCGGCCGGCTGGACGCCGCCCGCGACGGCGAACAAGATGATCACGAAGAACCACGTGCATATCGATCAGGCGTTGAAGACGCCGCAGTTCTATCTGCTGTGGCTCGTGCTGTTCCTGAACGTGACGGCGGGCATCGGCGTGCTGGGCCAGGCATCGGTGATGATTCAGGAAAGCTTCAAGACGTCGATCACGGCGGGCGCGGCGGCGGGCTTCGTCGGGCTGCTGTCGCTGTTCAACATGGGCGGACGCTTCGTGTGGGCGTCGGCGTCGGACTGGATCGGCCGCAAGAACACCTACTTCGTGTTCTTCGCGCTCGGCGCGGTGCTGTATTTCCTCGTGCCGCAATTCGCGAGCGCGGGCAACATCGCGCTCTTCGTGCTGGCGTATGGCGTGATTCTGTCGATGTACGGCGGCGGCTTCTCGACCGTCCCCGCGTATCTCGCGGACATGTTCGGCACGGCGTTCGTCGGCGGCATTCACGGGCGGCTTTTGACCGCGTGGGCGGCCGCGGGCGTCGCGGGACCGGTGCTCGTGAACTACGTCCGTGCGTATCAGGTGGCGCACGGCGTCGCGGGCGCGGATGCGTACACGATGACGCTGCACATCATGGCGGCGCTGCTCGTCGTCGGCTTCCTCTGCAATCTGCTCATCACGCGAGTGCATGAGAAGCATCACATGAACCTGTCGGCGCAGGCCGCGAACTGAGAGAAAGGAGACCGCGATGAACACTCAGTACGAAGGCGAGTCGTCGAACAAGGGGTTGCTGCTGCTGTTCTGGGCGTATGTGCTGATTCCGCTCGCATGGGGCGTCACGAACACGCTCACGCAGGCGATCAAGCTGTTCCACTGATTCGGTAGAAGCGCCACGCGCGCCGGAGGGCCGATTTGTCGATCGGTTCACGGCGCGCGTTTTATTTGCGGCTTGTCGCGTGGCTATCCGGCGTCGCCGAGATGGGTCGGCAGATCCATCTGCTGATGAAGAATCCGCACGATCTGGATCGTGTCAGCGGCTTCCTTGACGAACAGGACGTGCATTCCGACCAGCGCCCTTCGATAACCGGCCCGGACGTGTTCAGCGGAAAGACTTCGCTGCGTGCCGTCGCCGAGTCCGGTGACAGTGTCCTGGATCATTCGCACGTAGCGCTCGGCTTGCGCGGGACCCCACGTATCGAACGTATAGTCCCAGATGCCGTCGAGGTCCCGTAGGGCTGCCGGTGTGAATACGCACTGCTTCATCGGGCGGACTTGCGTTTGCGGGCGATGAACGCATCGAAATCGAGCGGCTTCGATGGTCCTGAACGCTCACCTGCATCCAGAGCCGAGCGCAGCGCATCGAGTTTTGCCTCCTGCTCTTCGAGCAAGCGCAAGCCGGCACGGACCACATCGCTCGCGGTGCTGTAGCGGCCTGCACGCACTCGATCCTCGACGAAACCAGTGAAGTGATCGCCGAGCGAAACAGACGTATTCTTTGGCATGACATTCCCCGTTTGCTTGAATGCCCATAATACCAATTTCTGGTATTGAGCAGAGACGGGGCGAGATACAGCGATCCGAAATGCTCAGTGTCCGCGATCCTCCACCCGGTTCAGGCTGCGGCGCGCGAGCGCGCTCATCAAAAGCGTGCCGCACACCGATGCTGCGAGATACACGCCAGCCATCATCCATTCCATTTCACTCACGGTTGTTCTCCTTCGAATTGAGCCGCGGCCGGGGTGCCGCAGGGGTGATTCACGCGGTTGCAACTGCGTTCTGGCCTGATTTACGGCACGTTTGCGCAAAGGTTTAGCGGCGTGGAATGAACGACGTGGCCTGCACGTTGAAAGAGGAAGCGAAAGCCGCCCGTGAGCGATAAACGATCGGCCGTTCGATTTTGCAAAGGTATGCGGTAATCGACCAGCCAGCGTTTTGGACATGGCGCGGCGCGTCGGCGTATCGTTCGACTACCGCCCGAGCGCGCACGAAAACAATCCCCGCAGACGACAAACGGTCCACCACGATGAATCCGACCCGCCGCAGCTTCATGATTTTCAGTATCGGCATGGGCTCGGCGCTGTGGCTCACGCGAGCCCGCGCCGATACGCCGCACCTGAGCGAATCCGATCCGGCGGCCGTCGCGGTCGGATACAAGGAAGACGCCGCCAAGGTGGACAAGGCGAAATACCCGAACTATGCCGCCGGCCAGACGTGTGCGAACTGCTCGTTGTATCAGGGCAAATCGACGGATGCCTGGGGCGGCTGCACCCTCTTCAACGACAAGCTCGTCGCCGGCAAGGGATGGTGCGCGTCATACACGAACATGTGATGACGGCTCGACGTCGACTCAACGCACCGTGTAGCCGACAAAACGCCAGACATTGTCCGAGTCGAGGATGAAGGTCACCATCTCGCGCGATGACTGAGGAGCCTGACTGAACTGGGTATCGAAGAGCACGTTGATATACGCGCCGGCGGGCATGTTGCCGGTGCCGTCGTAGCGATAATGCTTGACGCCCATCGGCATGCGGATTCCCGGTGCACCGAGCGGCCCACGGTCTCGCGTGATCTTCTTGACGAAGTCATCGCGCGAAATGATCTGTTTCGCGATGGGCGAGCCCTGATCCCACACCTCGCCCGACTTATTCTGGTCGATCAGCCTGATGATGGCCGAGGCGACCTGCGCGACGTCCTGGTCCTGCTTGTCGAGGGCGGCCTGCTGCTCCTTCGTGAGGGGGCGGGCGGCTGCGGCTTCGGCTGCGGCTTGAGGCTGCTGCGGTGCGGGCTGGGCTTGTTGCGCCTGGCACGCGATGCTGGTCGATAGCAGCAATAGCGCGCCGAGCGAGAGAGTGATGCGAGCTTTCATGTGACGGACGGCGTTGGTTTATTCGGCCAAGATTGTAGCGCTGTCCGCGGGCGGGACAGTAAGAAATACTTAGTTTCGGAAAAGTGAATGGAAGGGTGCGGGTGGTTCAGCCCTTCGTTTCGGCCTGCGTTCCGAGGAACTCGTTCAGCCTGGCCGCGATCCGTGCGCGTCGTTCGACAAGAAACACCTTGTAGTTCGCCAGATCGAGCAAGGCCGGGGCGGTGGGGATCGCCTGCGCTGCGAACGGCTCCATGCCATGCTGATCGACGAGATGGGGAAAATAATGCAGCGGCAACTTGTCGCTGATCGCGCGGTTGGTTCTCCCGCCAATGAACGCGAGATTGGCGATATCGTCCGCTTCCCGTGGCGTGTACTCGTGTTTGAGTTGCGCCTTCGGAAAGACATGATGGAACTGCAACTTGTGCTGCGCGCCGGAGTGATCCAGCGAAATCGCGAGATTGGAGCGCCAGTCCTTTGCGCCCGCGTCGCGGAAAGCGAGGAACATCGTCTTGAACAGCGCGCTGCGGCGATTGCGTCCTTCGAGCTCATCCGGCGTGATGTCGAGGCGTCCGAACTGAAGGCGCAGACGGTCGATCAGATCCTGCATCGTCCCACCGCTTCGAATGGTCGCCAGATCCTGATCGAGGATGGTTTCGCTCGACCCGCGCGAGAAACGGCCTTTCGCGTTCGCGACGAGCGCCCAGTGCCTCAGTTGCCGCGCCTCGCTCGAACTGAGTTCGAAGCGTCGCGCATGACCGAGGTACGCAATGAGGATCAGCAGAAACGGCGACGAGAGGAGCGCGGGACTCTCGATTCCAAGGTTGCTTCTCGCAAAATTCAATGCGAACACCATCCCTTCGCACGCCTGTTTCCATGCCGTCTGCAATACATCGAGCGTCAGGCTGCCGACGGTGAGAAAGCGCGACTGACCCGTGGCAAATGCGATCAGGTTCTTGAGATGCAGGCCCAACTCGAGATCGAATCCTGTCTTGGCACACTCGGATTGAAAGTCGAGAAATACCTTCAGCGAGTTGCGCCATTTCGCTGTGATTTGCGCAAGCGCCAGATCGGAACTCCGGAGCTTCGCGCCGAGCGAGTTCACGCGGACGAAGATTTCCGTGACTTCGTCGTATGACAGCGTGCGCTCCAGCACGTCCATGCGATACAGGTACTTGCGAATGCCTCTCAGCTTTGCGAGGCGTTGGCTGTACTTTTCATAGCGCGGGTCGTCGAAACCAGTGATGCCAGCCTGCTTGAGGAACGTCTTGTCGCCGTCGTGTCTGAAAACGTCCGACACTCTCACCCAATGCGGCATCTGTTCGAGCTTGCGCGTCGACACGACAAAGGTCATTTTGTCGAAGCGCTTCTGCAATTCGTCTTCCGACGAGTCTGCGTGGTCTCCGATTGCTTCGTCGTCTTCGTCGGTGTCTTCGTCGTCCGCATCGTGCTCTTCTACTTCGGTCACGATCGAGAGTTGATCGGGATGATCGAGATTGAACAGAATGTCGATGGGCCTGCGCCGCCCCCTCACCGTAACAGGCTCGCCGCGAATGATGGCCGACAGTGACGTCAACCGCTGCTGACCATCGAGCAGGAGTCGCGTGCTTCGATATCCATGCGTCGTCTGGCTGACGGCGAAGTCCTGCAAGGCGACTTTTTCATCTGTTTCCCACAGAAGGATCGCGCCGGACGGATATCCGCGATAGAGCGAATCGAGCAGATCCCGCACGCGAGTGGAGCGCCATACGTATTGCCTCTGCATCTCAGGAAGACGCAATTCGCCGCGTTCGATCATCGATACGAGCTCTTCGACTGTTGCTTCTGCTTTCGCCATCTGTTCCTCTCTCAGCCGGTCATGGTTTGCACGCTTCTGAATTCGCCGGATTCTAATGACGTGAATTGCGTTCGCGTTCCCGTCATCTCGAAATTACGGCGGCTGCGCCGACCGAGCACATTCCTTGCTGCTCTTGAGAGAAGGTCAACTTCTAGCGCTATCGCCGAGGTGAAGATGAAACTCGTCGACTGGAACATCCAATGGGGACGCGGCGTAGACAACCGCGTCGATCTCGCGCGCATCGTCGCCGAAGCGAAAGCGCTGCACGACTTCGACATCCTCTGTCTCCAGGAAGTCACGCGCGGCTTCCACGAAAGCAGACAGGCGGGCGGACTCGCGGGCCGTCCGGGCGCCGACCAGTTCGCCGAACTCGAAGCGCTGATACCGGGCGCGACTGTCATAGACGGAATCGGCTCCGACCTGCCGCCCGTGGGCGCGGGACTCGCGCGCCGCCAGTTCGGCAACGCGATCGTGAGCCGCCTGCCGGTGCGTCAGGTGTTGCGCCATTCGCTGCCGTGGCCCGCCGATCCCGCGAAGCCGTCGATGATGCGCGTCGCGCTCGAAGCCGTCATTGATACCGACGTCGGCCCGTTGCGCATCATCAGCACGCATCTGGAGTTTTATTCTGAGAGGCAGCGCCTCGCGCAAGTCGCGCGGCTGCGCGAACTGCACGCCGAAGCCTGCGCGCATGAACGCCAGCCCGCGAAGGCCGAAAGTCAGGCGAGCCCGTTCGCCGACACCGCGCGTCCGCATTCCGCGATCGTCTGCGGCGACTTCAACAGCGCGTTCGAAGGATCGGCGTATCGCGCGATGCTGGAACCGATCGCCGATGCGCCCTCCTTCGTCGATGCATGGACCTGCGCGCATCCGAACGATCCGCGCGCGGCGACCGTCGGTCTCTACGATCACGATCAATGGCCCGATGGCCCGTTCGCCTGCGACTTCATCTTCGTGACGGAAGACTTGCAGCCGCGCATCTTAGGGTGCGAAGCGGATCAGTCGAGCCGGTCATCGGATCATCAGCCGATGTGGCTCGAGCTGCGCTAAGCCTCCTCGCGCGACAGGCCGTTTAACGCCTGCAACACGGCAGCACGCGCCTGGCCGACGATCATGCCGCGCCACATATCGTCGTCGATATAAAACGCCGCGCGAATCTGCCGGCGAATGTCGGTTTTCAGCGCATCGTGCGCGTCCGGATGATGACGCACCCAGACGTCCGCGCGCAGCATGTCGAGCATGTCGGTGAGCGGCACGGTGCCGTACTCGATCGCAATCGACGCAATCGCCGCATGCGGACACGTCTGCCGCAAGGTATCGAGCAAGGGGCCGGCGACGTCCGCCGCGATCGACGTGCCATCCGCGGGGCTCGTCACGTCCTCGCCCCACCAGCGCCGCGCGCGCGTCACATCGCCGACGGTGATCTTCGCGCCGAAGCCGCTCGGCCCGAGGCCCGTATGAAAATCGATCCACCCGATCGCGCCGCACGGCTCGCCATATTCGGCGAGCAGCGCACGCATCGTGCGCGTGCTCCATGCAGGCTCCTCGCCGCCATAGAACATGCCTTGCGCATGCGTGTACTGTCCCGTCGTCACCGCTTGCTGATACGCCCATTGGCCGCGTGTTTCGATATAACCCCGAAGCGCCGCGATGTTCGCTTCATCTGGCGGCCAGTGCGAGGGAATCAGCAAGTCGTGCAGTTCCGCATAGCCCGCGTTCCGCGGCAAAGGATGGCCGAAATCCACGCTATTTCGATTCAGATCGACATTGCCTTCGGTCGTACGGCTGAGATATGAAAAGCCATACGGATTGATTGCATGAACGAGCAGCATCGCGACGCCCAGCTTCTCGATCAATGCGGCCAGCGCGTCGTCGCGCATCAACGCGATCTGTGCGCCCGAACCGCAAAAGCCTTCGACGCCATGCGTCGCGGACGTGAGCACGAGCAGCCGCTTCGCATCGCCGGGACCGATGCGCACGACATCCGTCGCAAGCGTCTCGCCTTGCAGACCGTCGACGCCTTCGAGCACGCGCGTATCGACCGCGAGCTTGCGCTGCGCGGCCGTATCGAGAAATCGCTGACGCGCTTCCTTGTAGGTCGATGAAAACATGTCCCCTCCTCAGGCGCGCGCGAGAAACTTCTCGATGAGCCGCACCCAGTACGTCGAGCCGAGCGTGAGGACGTCATCGTTGAAGTCGTAGCTGCTGTTGTGCAGCATGCACGGCCCGATGCCATGACCATGATCGCGATGCTCACCGCGTCCATTGCCGATATACGCATAGCATCCCGGCCGCTCGAGCAGCATGAACGAGAAGTCCTCCGCGCCCATCGTCGGATCGACGTTCGTGTTCACACGCTCCGCGCCGACGATATCCTGCATCACGCCCAGCGCGAAATGCGTCTCCGCTTCGGTGTTCACGGTCGGCGGATAGTTGCGCACGAAACTGACTTCGGCCTTGCATCGATACGCCGCCGCCGTCGCCGCGACGATCTCCTTCATGCGCGTCTCGATCAGATCGAGCACGTCGACGGAAAACGTGCGGACGGTGCCAGCAAGCGTCGCGGTCGTCGGAATGGCGTTGACCGCGTGGCCCGCCTGCATGCGCGTGATCGAAAGCACGGCGGCGTCGATGGGCCGCTTGTTGCGCGTCACGATGCTTTGCAGTCCCGTGCCGATCTGCAGCGCCGTGAACACGGGATCGACGCCATCGTGCGGAATCGCCGCATGCGCGCCCACGCCCTCGATGCGGATCTCGAACTCGTTGCTCGACGCCTGCGTCGCACCGACGCGCGCGCCGAATTCGCCCGCCGCCATGCCCGGCCAGTTGTGCAGCGCGAACACGGCATCGACGGGAAAGCGCTGAAAAAGGCCATCCTCGATCATCGCCTTCGCGCCGCCGCCGCCTTCTTCGGCGGGCTGGAAGATGAAGACGACCGTGCCATCGAAATCGCGATGCTTCGCGAGATATTGCGCGGCGCCGAGCAGCATCGCGGTGTGACCGTCGTGGCCGCACGCATGCATCTTGTTCTCGTGGCGCGACGCATGCGCGAAGGTATTCAGCTCGGGAATCGGCAGCGCATCCATGTCGGCGCGCAGGCCGATCGCGCGCGTGCCCGCGCCTTTCCTCAACACGCCGACGACGCCCGTCTTGCCAAGCCCGCGCGTCACTTCGATATCCCAGCTTTCCAGCTTTTGCGCGACCAGTTCGGCGGTGCGCGCTTCTTCATAGCAGAGCTCGGGATGCGCGTGGATATCGCGGCGAATGGCCTGAATCTCGTCGCGCGATTGGGCGATCCCGGGAATGATCGACATGCTGCCCTCTTTGATGAACGATTGAACGAAGCATTGTCGATGGCCGCAAATATCAGCGAAAGCTGATATTTCTTGTCTGTGACTTAAGCAAAGCTTTAGTGTGCGTCATGGTTCTCTGGGGGCTGACGCTCAACCGTCGCGCCGGCGCGGTAATCGACCCCGCGCGTGAAATGCTGACCGACGAGCTTTGAGCGGATTCGGGAACGATAGAATTTCACATCTCACGATTGTCCGCGCGGTATGTTGTAGGGTTGTCCGTCAGGATAGCCAATCAATAACAACCGTAAATGAGCGATTGATCGTGTCGAGTGTGTATCCCAAGTGCGACAACAAGCGCTGCCCCGTGTGCTACCCCAACTGGAAAGAAGACGAAGAAGCCGCGAAGCGCAAGGCTGAAGAGGACAAGGAGGACTGCATTCGATGCTGGCGCAACTTGCAAAAGCAGGCCGAAAAGATCGCGTCCGCCAGTGATCCGGTCGCACGCAACAGGGCTATCAATGTTGCCTATGCGCAACTTTGGTGGGATGACCGGCGCTTCCAGTGGACGGGCCTTGCGGCCTTTGCGTCGAAACAGGTCGGTTGTGGACTGTTGAACTCTGCCGAACTGATCCAGAAATCGAACCGTCAGCGTGACGCGTACCAGCGCTGGGACCGTAGCGCTTCGGCGCTGGAGCGCATGTCACCCTATGGCAGCCCTCGTATGCCGATGCAGGATCAGGGCATGGGCGAAGGCGCCACCAAGGTGTATCAGATGCTGGCGATGGGCAACACGGCGCTGTTTCTTGAAATCTGGCCGCTGCATAAGTTCTATGAGGCATTTGGGCTAGAGCGGTTCAAGAAGTGCTATCCGCTTCGCAGGACAATCGCTGGCGAGGTGAACTGGCCGCTCAGAGGCAAGATAGAGTTCGGGCGTGAGTGGCCCGAAGTGAAGGCTGCGTTCTCTGCCATCGATAGCGGCAATATCAGCGACGGTGTCCGGTTGATGGCGTATCACGAGCAGATCAATATTTTGCAGACCGCCATTTATAGCGATCCGATGTTCGTCACGCTGATGCGGGCCAATCAGTTCGCCTGGGCGTTGAACATTCCGACGGGTTCGGCGCGTCAGATTGAGCTGATCCTTGCCAACAACTGCACGGTCAAGGGTTTGCCCGCGCGCAAGGAGGGCTTCAGTAACGATCCGCTGGCGAATCTCGCTGATCCGGCACAGCGCATGGATTTCGTGAGCCGCGCTGCTAATCGGTTCAACCAGTTACTTCACGATCCATTGCAGAAGTATGACGTGGAGAACTCTCTCTATCTGCTCGCTCATCCGAGATAGTCATGCGACGACCAACCATCGGTGTGTTGGCGGGTGCGGTGCTGCTGGCTGCCGTGACGTGGGCTGTCTGGACATCACTTCACCGGCCCGCTGAAATAGCTGTGAAGTGGGGGGAACCCTATGAGCAGATACGCAAGCGCTATGACTCGATTCTGCCTTCACCGGAACCGAGTCTGCTCCCTTCTCCAGCGGTGATTGCGAGATTTCGCTTCGACGATCCCTTGTATGGTTTCACAACCCCTCGGGCCGTGTTCTATCAGATGGGCGCTGATCCTGAAACGGGTGGCTTTGATTCGGTGCAGCTTTCGCCACAAGTGAAGCCGCTGCCGTTGAATGACGTGATCGCGATCGTACTGGACATACAGGATCAGCTACGGCGTGGGGGCTGGCGGCCTTTTCAATATAGTGGCATGCATCCAATTGAGGACACGCCCGAGCTTCGGCGTCAGTTGCACGAGTGCCAGTTCCCGACTTCGGTATGGAATGCAGCGGACAAGTATCAGGTGACGATTGACATTAGCTGTCGTTCGATTTCCGTGCAGCCGGGTCAGACGTACTATGGCGTGATCCTTGAACTCGGGCGACCATTCTGGACCGACAGGCCCGGTGAGTGACGCATGTGCGTGTGCGCATCAACTTATTGAGTTCTCTTCGCTCGGACCATCGTGACGCCGCCCGGAACGCACGCCTCCCAAATGCCGAGCAGCACCGACATCCAGTCGGATGTCATACTCCAGCGCATCGCCGATGACCGAATCGACCCAGCAGGGATGATGAAGAAATGGCAGGTGAGGACATGCCAGTAGAACTGACAGGCGAAACATGAAAACTCCTGGCGCGACGGTCGATGCGGCGCGACTCCTCCCGCACCAACTGTTCTTCGAAGTGAACGATGCCGGGTGCCGTCAGCCTTCACTCGACGACGCAACGCCACCCGAGCGCATGCGTATGCGCTCCTGGACGACGCTCATCACCGCGTGCCGATCGTGAATCTTGCGCTCCAGCATCCCGACGACACGGCGCGGCGTGTTCTTCGCGAGCGGCATCACGCGCAATGCCGGATCGCTCGCCCACGAGCCGTATTCGAGCAGCGGCACGACGGACACGCCCGCATCCTGCCGCACGAGTTCGACGATCACTTCGAGCGAGTTCAGCTCGAGAAACTCGTTCACGGCAAGCCGGTTATGTTTCAACGCGCGCTCGATCAATGCGCCGGTTCGCTGCGCCCTATCGAAACGCAGAAACGGGCGGCTCGCAAGCATCTCCGCGGCGCTCGACGATCCGCTTCGCGGCGAGCCGATCACGACGAGCGGCTCCGAATACAGCGGCGTCCAGTTGAGACTCGCGGGCGTCTTGCCCGCCATTTCGACGATGACCGCCGCATCGATTTCTCCGGCTTCCACTTGCGGCGCGAGCGCGAGCGCCTTGCCTGTGAAAAGCCGCACATCGAGCCGCGGATATTGACCTTTCAATTCAGTGACGACGGATGCGAGCGCGCCCATCGCCGAATCGACTGCGCCAATGGAGACGGAGCCGGCGATCTCGTCATCGAGACCGGTGAGACGCATGCTGTCGTACAGCGCGACGATGCGCTCCGCCTGCGGCAACACCTGTTTGCCGATGCTCGTCAACCGGTTGGTGCGGCCCACGCGATCGAAGAGCGGGCGCTTCAGATCGTCTTCGAGCGATTGCATCTGCATGCTCACCGCGGCCTGCGTGAGCGCGACTTTCTCGGCGGCGGCGGCAAAGGAACCGTAGCGCGCAACCGCGATAAAGGTGCGCAAAAAGCGAATGTTGCTCATGGGGCTGGGACAACCCGGATCGTTCGATCAGGTTTCCTTGAGTGTCAGTTCAGAAATTCTATATTTTCTTATTTCACTTCGGCGTAGTGTTTGCGTATTGCGTTTGCATGTTGCAGCGGCTTCGCGCGTACCCCGCACGAGCCCTGAAAAAAGCGGATGTCGTCAACGAGAAAACCTCATGGAGTGCATTCGATGAGCACCGTACTACCTGCAGCCCACGCGGCCGACGAAAGCGCCGCATCGAACCTGTCCGGCCGACGAGCCATCGTGGTATCGACCATCGGCAACGCGCTCGAATGGTTCGACTTCATGGTCTATGGCTTCTTCGCCGTCATCATCTCGAAGCTCTACTTTCCCGCCACCAGTCCCACGATTTCATTGCTCGCGACCTGGGCGACGTTCGGCGTCGGCTTCCTCACGCGGCCGCTCGGCGGCATCGTGCTGGGCGCGGTCGCGGATCGCGTCGGACGCAAATCGGCGCTCACGCTCACGATTTCGCTGATGGCCGTGGGCATCGCGATCATCGCGTTCGCGCCGACGTATGCCGCAATCGGCATCGCCGCGCCCTTGCTGATGCTGCTCGGCCGGCTGATCCAGGGCTTCTCCGCGGGCGGCGAAGTCGGCTGCGCGACGGCGTTTCTCGTCGAATACGCGCCCGCCGACAAGCGCGGCTATTTCGGCAGCTTCCAGATGGTCGCGCAGGCCGCCGCGAGTCTCGCGGGCTCGTTCTTCGGCGCGGTGCTCACGCGCACGCTGAGCCCCGAGCATCTCACTAGCTGGGGCTGGCGCATTCCGTTCGTGATCGGTCTGCTGATCGTGCCGGTCGGCCTGTATCTGCGCTCGAAGCTCGACGAATCGCCCGTGTTCGTCGAGAAGGCCCAGAAAAACGAACTGAGCGCGCGCCCGATCCGCGATACGGCCACGAAGCACTGGACGTCGGTTCTCGCGGGCTTCGGCCTCACGGTTTTCGGCACCATCGGCACATACATCTTCCTGCTGTATCTGCCGACGCACGCGACGCGCGTGCTGCACATGGCGCTCACCGACGGCCTCATCAGCTCGACGATCGGCGCGCTCATCTATCTCGTCTGCTGCCCGTTCTTCGGCCGCCTGTCCGATCGCATCGGCCGCAAGAAGCTGATGGCCACCGCGCTCGCGCTTTCGCTCGTCACCGCATACCCGATCTTCGCGGTGCTCACGGCGCATCCCAGCCTGCCGATGCTGATCGTCTGCCAGGCGCTATTGATGACCTACCTCGGCATCTTTCAGGGCTGCTATCCCGCGTTCATCTCCGAACTGCTGCCTTCGAGCGTGCGCTCGACGGGCATCTCGGTGAGCTACAACGTCGCGGTGATGATCTTCGGCGGCTTCGCGCCCGCCATCGTGTCATGGCTCACGATGACCACCGGCGATCCGCTGTCGATCTGCTACTACGTGATCTTCGGCAGCGCGGTCGCGCTCTTGACGATCCTCCCGCTGCGCGACCGTTACAGCGAAGCATTGCGCTGATGCTGCATGATGTCCGCAAAGGAAGGACAATGTGCCGGCCCGCACGGAAGAACGGCGCGCTTAAGTCTGATTTAAGAAAGCGCGCTTAGTCTGAAGTCTGACCGACCCACCCTCCTTCCGGCCGCGCAAGCGGCCATTTTTTTTGGACCGACGCGATGCAACTGAGCCTTCGCCTGATCCTGATCCTCGTGGTGCTCGTCCTTTTCACGACAGTCGGTGTGTTTCTTCTTTCCGTTCTCGCACGCGCCGTGCTCACGCACTGACGCTCTTCTCGCCCGGCGTGGGCATGGTTCATGCGAACGCGGTGCCTCATGGCCCGCGTGAACTTTCCTGCCTATACTGGCTGAGTGTCGTCTTTCGCCGCGTCGTCGACCCGTGAAGGTCCTGTGCCCGCCGCGCAGACTCTTTTTCGCCGCTCTCCCTCCGCGCTGTCCGGCGCCCGACACGCCGCCGCATCTTCGCCTCTCTCACGTCCTGCCGCCTTTGCCGCACCTGTGCAGTAGATCGCTGCGCAATTCAGGAGATTGCCGATGCCACAACGTCCCGTCCCCCAAGCCAAAACAACACACACCGATACGCCCAACAAGCTCGCGCCCGCACCGTCCAAGACCGACGGCGCGAATATCACCTTCACGATGACCGTGAACGGCCAGAGCCATAAGCTGTCGCTCGATCCGCGCACGACGCTTTTAGATGCATTGCGTGAGCATCTTCATCTGACTGGCACGAAAAAAGGCTGCGATCATGGTCAATGCGGCGCATGCACCGTTCATGTGAACGGCCGCCGCGTGAACTCGTGCCTGTGCTTCGCCGCCGCATGCGACGGCGACACCATCACCACCATCGAAGGCATCGGCGAAGTCGAAGCGCTGCATCCGCTGCAGGCCGCGTTCGTCGAATGCGACGGCTATCAGTGCGGCTATTGCACGGCCGGCCAGTTGATGTCGGCGGTGGCGCTGCTCGACGAGCCCATCGGCCCGAGCGACGAAGACGTGCGCGAAGCGATGAGCGGCAATCTGTGCCGCTGCGGCGCATACCAGAACATCGTCGAAGCGATCCAGTCGGTGCGCGGCAGCAAGCCGTCGGCCAAATAAAGGAGAGCGACATGGACATGTTTCAGCTCTCCCGCGCGCGCGACATGCGCGACGCGATCAACGCCGGTGCGCTCGCGCATACCGCGCAGCAAGGGGCGGAAGTGCGCTTTCTCGCGGGCGGCACGACGCTGCTCGACCTGATGAAGCTCAACGTCGAACGGCCTATGCGCGTCGTCGACATCAGCCGACTGCCGCTCGATGCGATCGAGCCGACGCAGGACGGCGGCGTGCGTATCGGCGCGACCTCGCGCAACTCGGATCTCGCGCATCATCCGCTGATCCGCGAGCGTTATGCGGTGCTGTCGCAAGCGGTGCTCGCGGGCGCGTCCGTGCAGTTGCGCAACATGGCGACGACGGGCGGCAATATCCTGCAGCGCACGCGATGCGTGTATTTCCGCGATACGACATCGCCGTGCAACAAGCGCGAGCCGGGCACGGGCTGCTCGGCGATCCAGGGCGTCAATCGCATGATGGCGATTCTCGGCACGAGCGAATCGTGCATCGCGAGCAATCCGTCGGATATGTGCGTCGCATTGCAGGCGCTCGAAGCGACGGTTCATGTCGAAGGCACCGCTGGCAAGCGCGCGATTCCGATCGACGAATTCTTCCTGCTGCCGGGCACGACGCCCGATCGCGAAAACGTGCTCGATGCCGGCGATCTCATCACGCATGTGACGTTGCCGCCGCCCGTCGAAGGCGCGCGCTCCTTCTATCTGAAGCTGCGCGATCGCGCGTCGTATGAGTTCGCGCTGGCGTCGGCCGGCGTGGTGATCGGCGTGAAGGACGGGCGTATCGCACATGCGCGCGTGGCGCTCGGCGGCGTTGGCACGAAGCCGTGGCGATCGCGCGAAGCAGAGAAGGAATTGCAAGACGCAGCGCCCGATGAAGCCACGTTCAGACGCGCCGCCGATGCCGCGCTCGCCGATGCGAAGCCGCAAAGCGAGAACGGCTTCAAGGTCGAGCTATCGACGCGCTGCATCGTGCATGCGCTGAAGATGGCCACGCAAACGTCCTGATCACGAGCGAGGAAACGAACATGTCCACCGCGCCTGATATCACGCAGTCTTTCATTGGACGGCCCCAGTCGCGCATCGACGGACCGCTGAAGGTCTGCGGCCGCGCGCCTTACACATCCGACGTCGACTTGCCCGGCATGCTGTACGCCGTGCCGGTCGGCAGCACCATCGCGAGCGGCAGGATCACGTCGCTCGAATTCGCCGCCGCGCAAACCATGCCTGGCGTGAAGCTGATTCTGCATCGCGGCAATATCGGCCGCTTCTACCGCATCTCGGGCAATTCCATCGACACCGGTTTCGTCGATGAAAACCGCCCGCCCTTCGAAGACGACATCATTCGCTATTACGGGCAGTACGTCGCGCTCGTCGTCGCGGAGACGTTCGAGCAGGCGAGCGCCGCGGCCGCCGCGATCAAGGTCGGTTACGACAAGACGCCGCATGACGTGAGCGCGACGCTCGATATCGACAGGAAGCTCGATACGCACAGCGAACGCGGCTATCCCGACAAGGCGTTCGACGATGCGCCCGTGAAGATCGACGAGACGTATGTGACGCCCGTCGAGACGCATAACCCGATCGAACTGCATGCGACCATCGCGCACTGGAACGGCGAAACTTATACGTTCTACGAAACGAGTCAGGCCGTCGCGAATCATCAGGGCACGCTGATGCAGATGATGGGCCTGCCGAAAGAGAAAGTGCGCGTGATCTCGCGTTATCTCGGCTCGGGCTTCGGCGGCAAGCTATGGATGTGGCCGCATTCGCTGCTCGCCGCGGCCGCGACGCGACAACTGGAACGGCCCGTCAAGCTCGTGCTGTCGCGCAAGATGATGTTCCAGAACGTCGGGCACCGGCCGACGACGCAGCAGCGCGTGCGGCTCGCGGCGACGCAGGACGGCAAGCTCGTGTCGCTGCGGCATGACTTCGTGAATCACGAGGCCATCGCCGACGACTATGCGGAAGACTGCGGCGAAGCGACGCCTTCCATGTACAGCACGCCCAATCTTCGCGTGACGGGCGGCACGGTCAAGCGCAATGTCGGCTCGCCCACGTCGATGCGCGGACCCGGCGCCGTGCCCGGTTTGTACGCGCTCGAATCGGCGATGGATGAGCTGGCCATCGCGCTGAAGATCGATCCTGTCGAGCTGCGTTTGCGCAATGAGCCGAAAGTCGATGAAAGCAGCGGCTTGCCGTTTTCATCGCGGCATTTCGTCGAATGCCTGAAGACCGGCGCGGAGAAATTCGGCTGGAGCAAGCGCACGCCGGAAGTCGGCTCGATGAAGCGCGATGGCTTGACGCTCGGCTGGGGCGTCGGCGCATGCAGTTGGCCGGGCCTGCGCTTCTCGGCGGACGCGACCGTCGACCTGCGCGCGGATGGCACAGCGCGCGTCGCGTGCGGCACGCAGGATATCGGCACGGGCACGTACACGATCCTCGCGCAGATCGTCGCGGAGCATACGGGCATTCCGCTCGACAGGATCGAAGTCGGCCTCGGCGACACCGCGCTGCCGCTCGGTCCGGTATCGGGCGGTTCGGCGGCGACGGCATCGGTGATTCCGGCGGTATCGGATGCGGTGCGCGGGGCCATCAAGACGCTGCTCGCGCGTGCATCGAAGATCGAAGAGTTACCCTTCGCAGGCGTCAAAGCGGAAGAGCTCGCGATGAGCGGCGGGCATGTGCATCGCAAGAACGAGCGGCCGGAGAGCGGCGTGCCGTTTGCGCGCATTCTCGAAGCGGCGAAGCTGCATGCGGCGTCGGGCAACGGCAGCGCGAAAGGCGGCTTCGACGATCCGCTGAAGAAGAAGTGGTCGATCCACTCGTACGGCGCGCATTTCGCCGAAGTGACGTGGGAACCCGCGACGGCGCGTCTGCGCGTGAGCCGCGTCGTGACCGTGATCGATGCGGGCAAGATCCTGAATCCGCGTGCGGGCCGCAATCAGATAGAAGGCGCGGTCGTGATGGGCGTCGGCATGGCGCTTTTCGAGCACACCGTTTACGACGAACGAAGCGGCGCGCCGGTCAACAGCAGTCTCGCCGATTACGTCGTCGCAACGAATGCGGATACGCCGAAGATGGACGTCACCTTTCTAGACTATCCCGATACGATCTTCAACGAGCTCGGCGCGCGCGGGATCGCGGAGATCGGGCTGGCGGGGATCGCGGCGGCGATCACGGGCGCGGTATATCACGCGACGGGCGTGCGCGTGAGGAAGCTGCCGGTGATGATCGAGGATTTGTTGAAGGCGTAGGTGTTGGAACATGAAGCCCGGTCTTTTCGCGTCGTTCGCCGGCGCGAAAGCCGGGCTGATTCGCGTTCGTATAATGGCGCCACGCGGCGCATCGTCGAGCCGCTCATTTATCGGAAAACGAATTGAAAGACTCCAATGCGAAGCCGCTGACCGAAGGCGAACTCGATCGCCTCGAAGAATTGCTCGCTTCCTTCGATAACGCGATGACTCTGGAGAGGGTCGATGGCTTTTTCGCGGCGTTGATATGCGGCCCTGAACTGGTCCAGTTGGAGGAATGGCTGCTCGCGGTGCTGGGCGAAAACTATGCGCGCGCGAATGACGATGACGCCCGGAATACGGTGTTGCTGCTGATTCGTCACTGGAACACGATCGCTGACACGCTCGAGTTCACACTGAGCGAAGAGACTGTCTATCTGCCGGTGCTATCGCTGGACGAGGAAGATGGCGTCGCTCATGCCAACGAATGGGCAGACGGCTTCATGGACGGCATAAACATGCGCCGTGAAAGCTGGCAGGAGTTGTTCAGCGACGAGAATCACGCAGGATCGCTGGTTCCGGTTCTGATGCTCTACCACGAGGACGATCCGGATCCGGAACTGCGCACCGATCCCAAGGCGCTGGAAAACCGCGAGGAAATCATTCAGGTGATGATCGCGAGCCTGACCCATATCTATCGCTATTTCGACGAGCGGCGGCAGGAGAATGCGCGGCGCGACGCCGCCGAGTCGATGCCACGCAAAAGCGATAAAGTCGGCAGAAACGAACCGTGCCCGTGCGGCAGCGGGCGCAAGTACAAGCATTGCTGCGGGGCGGGTTCTTCTACGCTGCATTGAACGGCGGGCGGCGGGCGGATGAGGGCAAAAACGCTATGCTAGACTGCGTTCGCATCCTTATTCGGCCGCGAGCTCTCGTAACGCTCATATACGTAACTGCCATGAAGCCATCTGACGCTCTGCAAGCTCACCGTAACGACATTCGTCGCGTCGTCGAAGCACATCGCGCCAAGAATGCGCGCATCTTCGGTTCGGTCGCGCGTGGAGAAGATACCGAGGAAAGCGATCTCGATCTGCTGATCGACCCTACGCCGGAAACGTCGCTACTCGACATCGGCGCGATTCGGCATGAGTTGCGCGAGCTGCTCGGCGTGAAGGTGGATGTGCTCACTCCCGGCGCACTCCCCGACCGGAGTCGCGATGCAATCGTCGCGGGCGCTGTTCCGGTATGAGTCGAGACGCGGTGACGCTGCGCGAATACATCGATCACGTCATCACCGCGATCGGACGTATCAAGCGCTATACCGATGGACTCGACGAAGCCGCCTTCCGCAACGATGAATTCGCACAGGACGCGGTGATCCGCAACGTCGAAGTCGTCGGTGAGGCGTGCAGGAATATCCGTCGATATTTTCCTACGTTCGCCGCTCAACATCCCGAAGTGCCGTTCCAGTCCGCGTATGAAATGCGTAACGCGTTGACGCACGGTTACCATAAGATCGACCTCGGCATTCTCTGGGTGACGATTCGCGAAGATCTTCCGGCTCTTGGCAGACAGTTCGAGTCGCTCGCTGTCGATTTGGACGGTGCAATCTAGCGGCAATTCAAAAATCTGGCCCTCTTCAGGCACACCGCTTGCACCTTCCCCGCGCTTCGATCCTCCCCCAAGACGCGCTAACATAGGGACCAGCCCATCCTCAAAACCCCTGTGTAGCAGCAATCAGCCGGAGTGCCCATGAACGACATGATCAAACAACACGGCCTGCAGGTCGACGCCAGCCTCGCAAGGTTCGTCGATGAAGAAGCCATCCCCGGCACGGGCGTCGACAGCGCATCGTTCTGGAAAGGTTTCGATGCCATCGTGCACGATCTCGCCCCGAAGAACCGCGCACTGCTCGCCGAGCGCGACCGCCTCCAGACCGAGCTCGACAACTGGCATCGCAGCAATCCCGGCCCCGTGCGCGATCTGCGCGCCTATCGCAAGTTTCTGGAAGACATCGGCTATATCGTGTCCGCGCCCGCGCATGTGCAGGCGAGCACCGCCAATGTCGATCGCGAAATCGCCGAGCAGGCCGGCCCGCAACTCGTCGTGCCGCTCTCGAATCTCCGCTATGCGCTCAACGCCGCCAACGCGCGCTGGGGCAGCCTCTACGACGCGCTCTACGGCACCGACGCCATCGACGAATCCGATGGCGCCGAGCGCACCGCGCAATTCAATCCGAAGCGCGGCGCAAAAGTGATCGCCTACGCGCGCGCGTTCCTCGACGACCACGCGCCTCTCGCCCACGGCTCGCATGCCGATGCGACGAAGTACAGCGTCGAGCAAGGCAAACTCGTCGTCACGCTGAAGGACGGCGCCAGGGGCGGACTCGCGAACGGCGAACAGTTCGCGGGCTTTCAGGGCGATGCGAAAGAGCCGTCCGCGATTCTGCTCAAGCACAACGACCTGCACTTCGAGATCCAGATCGACGCGAACCATTCCATCGGCAAAACGGATGCCGCGCACGTCAAGGACGTGCTGATGGAAGCGGCGGTGAGCACGATCATCGACTGTGAAGATTCGGTCGCCGCCGTCGATGCCGCCGACAAGACGCAGCTCTATCGCAACTGGCTCGGCCTCATGCAAGGCCATCTCGCCGAGCAGGTGACGAAGAACGGCAAGAGCTTCACGCGCAGAATGAACCCGGACCGCGAATACACCGCGCCCAATGGCGGCACGGTCAAGCTGCACGGACGTTCGCTCTTGTTCGTTCGCAACGTCGGCCATCTGATGACGAATCCCGCCGTGCTCGACCGCGACGGCAACGAGATTCCGGAAGGCATCCTCGACGCCGTGATGACCACGCTCGGCGCGATGCACGATCTCAAGAACAAGATGAACTCGCGCACGGGTTCCATCTATATCGTGAAGCCGAAGATGCACGGCCCCGCCGAAGTCGCGTTCGCGGACGAGCTGTTCTCGCGCGTCGAAGATCTGCTCGGCTTGCCGCGTCACACGATCAAGATGGGCATCATGGACGAGGAGCGGCGCACGAGCGTGAATCTGAAGGCGTGCATCGCGGCGGCGGGCGCGCGCGTGGCGTTCATCAACACGGGCTTTCTGGATCGCACCGGCGACGAGATGCATTCGTCGATGGAAGCCGGCCCGATGATGCGCAAGGGCGACATGAAGTCATCGAAGTGGATCAGCGCGTACGAGCGCAGCAACGTGCTCGTCGGCCTGAACACGGGCCTGCGCGGTCGGGCGCAGATCGGCAAGGGCATGTGGGCGATGCCCGATCTCATGCACGCGATGCTCGAGCAGAAGATTGCGCATCCGCGCGCGGGCGCGAACACCGCATGGGTGCCCTCGCCCACGGCGGCTACGCTGCACGCGCTGCACTATCACATGGTCGATGTGCAACAGGTTCAGCAGGAACTCGAAAGCATCGACTACGACAGCCAGAGAAACGAGCTGCTCGATGGCTTGCTGACGATTCCCGTCGTCGATAAGCCGTCGTGGTCGGAAGAGGACATCAGGAACGAAATCGAGAACAACGCGCAGGGCATTCTCGGCTATGTGGTGCGCTGGGTCGATCAGGGCGTCGGCTGCTCGAAGGTGCCGGACATTCACGATGTGGGCCTGATGGAAGACCGCGCGACGCTGCGCATTTCGAGCCAGCACATCGCGAACTGGCTGCGGCATGGCATCGTCACGGAAGAACAGGTTCGCGCGACGCTCGAACGCATGGCCGCCGTGGTCGACAAGCAGAACGACGCCGATCCGACCTATCGCCCGATGGCGCCTTCATTCGATAGCTCGTACGCGTTCAAGGCCGCCTGTGCGCTCGTGTTCGAAGGCCGCACGCAGCCGAGCGGTTATACGGAACCGCTGCTGCACAAGTTCCGGTTAGCGGCCAAGCAATCGATGTAAGCCGTCGAGCGGCGGCGGGTCACTGCTCCGACCAGAGCTTGCCCGCCGTCGCCCAGTTCTCGCGCTTCACATCGGTCAGAATGATATCGACCGAACCCGGCTCGCAGCCGAGCGTCTCGCATGTCGTGCGCGTGATCGCCTCGACGAACTTGCGCTTCTCTTCCTGCGTGCGGCCTTCGAATAGCTGAATGTTGAATGTCGGCATGGCGTCGGTCTCCCGTTGAGTTGAATTCAGTCGCGATAAGACGCATCGATACGGTCGAGCTTGCGCAATAGCGCCGGCCATTCGAGCGCGCCTTCGATGGCGTCATCGTCGTGCAATTGCGCCGCGGTACGCGTGACGACTTCGGGCGTCGGCACGATCATCTTCCCCACGCCCGCGAGCGCGCGAAGCTGAATATCGCATGCCTTGACGAGCATATCCATCAGCACATAAGCCTCGGCGACGGTGCGCCCGAGCGTGAGCGGCCCATGATTGCGCAGCAGCATCGCGCGATGCGCGCCGAGACTCTTCACCAGCCGCTCGCCTTCCGCCGGCGAAAACGCCAGGCCTTCGTAATCGTGATACGCGAGATGGCCATGAAAGCGCATCGCGTGCTGCGACGCGGGCAGCAGGCCATGCGGCTGCGTCGATACCGCGATCGCCTCGCGCACATGCAGATGCATCACGCAAACGGCATCGTCGCGCGCGGCATGCACCGCGCCATGCAGCGCGAAGCCCGTCGCGTTCACCGGATGCGCGCTTGCGCCGATCACGTTGCCGTCGATATCGATCTTCACGAGATTGCTCGCGGTGACTTCATCGAACGAAAGCCCGAACGGATTGATGAGAAAGCGCCCTGGCTCGCCCGACACGCTCGCGGAAATGTGCGTATAGACGACATCGTCCCAGCCGTTGAGCGCGACAAGCCGATACGCGGCGGCGAGATCTTCGCGCGCGGGCTGTTCGGTCTCCGAGCGCGGCCCGCTTTCCGCGATCCTGCGCTCAGGCGTGTGGTTGAACGACATGCGATTCTCCTTGTTGCGATGTTCCCGACAAGCGCCGCGCGAGCACGATCACCGCCCACGACGCCAGCACGAACGGCGCGGTCAGCGCGGCGATGCCGGCGCAATCGATCGAGCGTTCGATCAGCACCGCGGCGACGATCGCGACGAACGCATAACGCTTGCCGAGCGGCGCGGCCGCGAGCGCGGCCAGCGCCGCGTTGAAGCCGCATGCGCCCGATAGCACGACCGCATCGCTCGCGCCGCCCAGCGCGTGCAGCGTGGCGCCGAGCGCGCTGCCCGCGAGCGCCCACGCAGCCTGCGACGGCCGCGACGCGAACAGCCCCGCCGCGATCAATGCGCCGGCGAGCGCGCCGGTCGCGAACGTGATCGGCGCGAGACCCGCGAACGCGGCTTGCAGGATCGGAACGAGGCCGGCGGCTACTTGCGGGATCGCGCCCGTGTCGCCGCGATCGGCGAAAAGCGGCAGCCAGCACCAGGTCACGATGATCGCCGGGCTGGAGAAGATCGGCAGCCGGTAGCGCGACAGCACGCGCGTGAGTCTGGCAGCGAGAAAGGTGGCGAACATCGCCGCGACGATCGCGACGGCCGCAGCCTGCGACGCATCGCCGATGAACGTGAACGCGGCCAGCGCGGCGAGCGCGCCGTTGAAGCCGTAGAGATCGTCACGGAAAGCAGGCGCGTCGCGCTCTTCGATGATGACGCTGATGACATTGCCCGTCAGCGTGCCGATCAGAAGCCCGCAAGCGAGGCGCGGGCTCGCGCACAGGACGGCGAGAAACAGCAGCGCGCCGGTCGCGGCATGGCGCTGAAGCACGATCTGCCCGATCGCGCGGGCGAAGCTGCGGAGCTGGTCGCCGAAAGCGGCGTTCGAATGGAGAGCGGAAGACATGCTGGGCGGGCGACGGCGTGCGAAGCCGCCAGCATAAAGCAGCCGGCGCGCGCCGTGCGACGGCGGGCCGAATAATCTGTATGTGATCTGAAGCGAAAGGCGCGGCGAACGCGCGCCAGAGAAGGATGAAGCTTAGTTGAACGCCATCGGAACCAGCGGCGTCGGCTCGCCCGTACCCGGATTCGCCAGCGACAGTTCCGCATTCAACTTCACCATTTCCGTGACGTTATCGCGGAAGTTCGGGTGCTTTTCCCACGTGATGTAGCTCGCGTCCATGACGGCGGACAGCGTGAGCAGGCAAAAAGCGACTTTTTCGAGCACTTGGAAGTGGCGGCGCATGATCTGTTCCTCAATCTTTGCGGCATTGTAACAGACTTAAGGGTTTTCCCCTAAGGGTTTTGTTGCAATGCCTCAAATAGCCGCCCGACAACCGTTATGCCCGAACCCTGCTTCGGCTACATCGATGCGTCCAGGATCGCTTCGTAATCCGCGCTCGACGCCTCGCGTGGATTCGTCTTATGACTGTGATCCTTGAGCGCGCCCGCGACGATGCGCGGAAACAGTTCGCGCGTGACGCCGAGTTCACCAAGGCCGCGCGGCAGGCCGAGCGTCGCGGTCATCGCGCGGACCGCTTCGCCGACTTCGCTCCCGGATTTCAGGCCCATCGCCTGCGCGATGCGATTCAGCTTGCCCTCTTCCTGCATCGACGGCGCGCTGCTGTTGAACGCGATCACCGCGGGCAGAAAGATCGCGTTGAGCGTGCCGTGATGGAGCTTCGGATTAATGCCGCCGAGCGAGTGACTCAGGCTGTGCACGCAGCCGAGGCCTTTCTGGAACGCGAGCGCGCCTTGCATCGATGCGCTCATCATGTTCCAGCGCGCGATGCGGTCCGAGCCGTCGCGCGTCGCCCGCTCGATGTGACGCCATGCGCGCCACAGGCCGTCGAGCGCGATGCCGTCGGCGGGTGCGTTGAACGCGGGCACCATGAAGGTTTCGAGGCAATGCGCGATCGCGTCCATGCCGGTCGCGGCGGTGAGCATCGGCGGCAGGCCGAGCGTGAGTTCCGGGTCGCAGATCGCCACTTTCGGCACGACATGCGGCGAGATCACGCCGACCTTGCGGCCATCGTCGAGAATGAGGATCGCGCCGCGGCCCACTTCGCTGCCCGTGCCTGCGGTCGTCGGAACGGCGATGACCGGCGCGGTCTTCGCCGTGATGCGCGCGAGGCCGCCTTCGATGACCGCGAAGCTCTGCAGCGGGCCGTCGTGCGTCGCGCAGACCGCCACGCCTTTCGCGAGATCGATCGACGAGCCGCCGCCCGCCGCGATCACGCCATCGCACTGATTCTCCTTGAACATCGCGACGGCTTCGCGCACGGCCGCTTCGTTCGGATTCGGCGGCGTGCCGTCGAACACCGGCACGGGCGAGGATGAATTCAGCGCATCGAGCACCTTGTCGAGCAGGCCGGCGGCGCGAATGCCGGCATCGGTCACGACGAGCGGGCGGCGAATGCCGAGGCGTTCGCACTCGCTTGCAAGCAGGCGCACCGCGCCGAAATCGAATTGAATCTGCGTGATGTAATTGATGAGGGGCATGGTGACTGACTGAAGGTTAGGGTCGATGCCGCTTTGCAAAGCCCGCTTGCAAGCGGCACGGCGCCTGTCAGTATAGAAGCCGACGCCCCGGCGCGATATTGACTAGTTTCGATACCGTGATGACTTTTACTCAACCCAGGCCCTCTTGACGACGTAGCGTCAGAAGCGGAAGTCGTCGAAGAACTTCTCGCGTTCGATCACGGTGAGTGCGGCGCGCTTGCATCACCGCTTCTCCACCTCCAGCGTCTTCGCATACCCCGTCAATTCGAGATATCCACGCCCACGCCCGCCGTCCCCATCGAGCGTCACGGCGCCTTCCCAATACAGCGCGCCGGTGGAATCGCGCGAGTCGAGTTCCTGATCGTCGATGAGCGGACTCAACCGCCAGCGCATCCCGCCGACGCGCAGATTCATCGCCACGGGATAAACCGTGTTCGTGCGCGGCGAGCGCCACTGCCGCTCGGGCGTGAACTCGACATCGCCTGGGCCGAATTGCTCCGTCGCGCCATCGGAACCGCGCAGCGCCGCGTGCGCCCAGACAGCGTGACCGTCGCGGGCGCGGACCTTGAACGCCATCAGCGCGGAGCCGTCGTCGAGATTCGCACCGAGCCAGTCCCAGCCGGCGGCGTCCGCTGAAAGCAGCGTGCTCGACCATTCATGATCGAGCCAGGCGCGGCCCGTCACATCGACACGCCGGTTCGTCGATGGCCGCGTCACACTGCCCGTCACCCTCAATTGCGGCTCGCTGTAATACCAGCTCGCCTGCTCCGGCCGCGGACCTTTGCGCGAATACCCGCCCTCGCCCTGGATCATCGGCGGCTGCGTCGGCGTGAAGGTCAGATGGAGCGCGAAGCCCGCCGCATCGGCGATCACCGAATAGCTGCCGTCCGATGCGCGCGTCATGCGCCACGCGTCGAGCTTCACGTCGGTATTGCCAGCTTTCGCGTACGCAAGCCCGAAGCCCTGCCGCGCGACGTTCTGATCGTGCACGAGCCGCCCATGCGCCGGGTCGGACAGCGCCGCGTGCGCGATGATCAATTGCGACGGATCGAACGCGCTCCTGCCCGCTTTCGCGTCCGATACCTTCCCCGTGTTCGAGCGAAAGAACGTGATCTGAAAGCCGAGCGGTTGATGATCCGGCGTTTCGAGCCAGCCCGTCGCGTACCACCATTCCGTGCGATACGCCGGATGCGCGCCGCTGTCCTGCGGCCATCGGATCGCCTGTCCAGGCACGACGGGCGCGAACGCGGGTGCTTCGGCGAGCGCGATTGTCGACGAGAACAGCAACATCAAAAGCAACGCCCGCATCACCAGTCCTCCCGCACGGCGCGCACCGCATCGACGGACACGGCGCGCCGTCCCGCCAGCAACGCCGTCGCGCACGACGACACGAGCATCACGCACGCGATTGCCCCGATCATCGTCCACGGGACGTGCAGCGACATGCTCCAGTGAAACGACTGCGGATTCACGACGAACACGAGAATCAGGCTGATCGCGAAGCCGAGCGCACAGCCCATCGCGATGCCGAGCAGCGTGAGCCATCCGGCTTCGGAAGCGAGCAGCGCGAGAATCTGCGCGCGCGTCACGCCGACGTGCCGCAGCATGCCGAATTCGCGCGAGCGCGCGAGCGTCTGCATCGAGAACGTCGCGCCGACGCCGAACAGGCCGATCACGATCGCCACCGCTTCGAGCAGATACGTCACCGCGAAGCTGCGATCGAAAATGGTCAGCGTGCGCGCGCGGATTTCGCCCGGCTCCGAGAATTCGAGCGCATCGCCGAAAGGCAGCTTCCTGATCGCGCCGATGACCTGCGCCGCGCCCGACCCCGCGCGCAACGTGATCGCGATATCGGTGGCGGCCGTATCGCCGGTGAGGCGGCGGTAATCCGCGATGCGCATCTGCAACGCGCCCGTCTGCCGCACGTAGTCGCGCCAGATGCCCGCGACGACGAAGCGCTCTCCCGTCCCGCCGATGGGCAGCGTGACGCGCTCGCCGACGCGATAGCCGTACAGATCGGCCATCGCCTCCGATGCCCACACGGGCGTCTCGCCCTCGCGCCACGACGATGGCGGCAACACGTCGCCGGTCATTTGCAGCGTCGCGCCGGGATCGGCGGCATCGAGTTCGCGGGCGATCAGCGCGACGGGCGGCTTCGCGGCATCGAGCGTCAGTTTCGACGTGCGCGAAAACGCCGCATGCGCGACGCCGTTCGCGCCGGCAATCAGCAGCTGCTGATCGGGACGCAGGCCGCCCGTGTCGCCGCTCGACGCCATGCGCACGTAAAGATCCGCCGACAGCAGATGCGCGAGCCAGTCTTCCACCGACACGCGAAAGCTCGTGACCATGATCGCCATGGCAACGATCAGCGTGAAGCTCGACAGCACGCCGCCCATCGCGATCGACGCCTGCCCCGGCGCATTCGCGAGACGCGCGAGCGCGAGCGTCGCGACGGCGCCGCGCGGTTTCGCGGTGCGCCGGAACACGATCGCGGTGACACGCGGCATCAGCGCAATGCCGCCGACGAGCAGCAACCCGACGGCGACATAGCCGGCGATGGGCGCATCGAAGACAGGCGGCGCCTGCGTCAGCGCGGCGCCTGCCGCGAGGCACGCGAGCGCGGGCCACGGCCTGCCGAGCGGCGCGAGCGCGGCCTCCTCGCTACCGGCTTTGAGCGCGGGCGCGGGGCGGGCGCGCGCCGCTTCGAGCGCCGGAACGAGCGTGCCGGCGAGCGCGACGCCGATGCCGAGCGCGAGAAAGATCGCGCTTGCGACCGGCTCGAACGCGACGCGCGGCTCGACACCGGGAAAATAACCGCCGCCGAGATCGCTGCCGAAAAAGCGCAGCGCGAAGGCCGCGACGGCGAAGCCGAGCGCGATGCCGAGCACGCCGCCCGCCACGCCGAGCAGCGCGCCTTCGAGCATGATCTGCCGCACGAGCGCCGCGCGCGTCATGCCGAGCACGCGCAGCATCGCGAATTGCGCGCGCCGGCGCACGACACCCGCCGCCTGCGTCGAAAAGACGAGAAACGCGCCGGTGAAAAGCGCGACGAGCGCGAGCACGTTCATGTTGATGCGATAGGCGCGCGAGAGACGATCCGTGCGGCTTTCGACGTCGCTCGTCTCCGTCACGACGAGCCGGGCGCCGAGTTCGCGTTGCAGCGTTCGACGAAACGCATCGCGATCGACGCCGCGCGCGAGTTGCAGATCGACGCGCGACAGCTTGCCCGTCATCGAGAAATGCGTCTGCACGGCGGCGATGTCCATCACCGCGATGCGCTGCCCGGGGCGCGTGCGCGCGATGCCGCCCGCGACGCGCAGCTTCACCTTCGACGTGCCGCTTTGCAGCTCGACCGCCGCACCATCGCGCGCGCCGAGCCACGCAAGCGCGGCGGGCGAAAGAAAGATGGCGCCGTCATCGAGCACATCGAGCGGCGCATTGGGCGACGGCACGCCGGTCAGATCCGGCGCGATGCGTTTCGCGCGGAACACGTCGATGCCGAGCACCTTGAGCGGCGCGGTCTTGCCGGGCACGGCGGCATCGACCTCGAGCACCGGACTCGCGATCGCAACGCCCGCGTGCGCCGCGAGTTGCGGATAGACGTTCTCATCAATGAAGGCTTGAGCGCCGCGCACCTGCAAGTCCGCCTGTCCCGAAAGGCTGCGCGCGGCGGCCGAGAACTCGTTGAAGGCCGCTCCGTTGATGAGCTGCACCGCATAACCCAGGCCGACGCCGAGCGCGATCGTCAGCATCGCGACGAGCGCGCGACCCCGGTGGCTGCGCCATTGCGCGCCGAGCAGCCAGCGCGTCAACGTATCGAATGGACGGGACGCGACTGTGCTCATCGAGTGAGCGCACCGGCATGCAGCGCGCCATCGGCGAGGATCAGCACGCGGTCGGCGAAAGCGGCGGCCGCTTCGGAATGCGTGACCATCACGGTCGCGGCGCGCGTCGCCTTGGTTTCGGCGCGCAGCAGGTCGAGCACTTCATGCGCGGTCTGCGGATCGAGATTGCCGGTGGGTTCATCGGCGAGCAGCAGGCGCGGACGATGCACCAGCGCCCGCGCGATCGCCACCCGCTGCAGTTCGCCGCCCGAGAGCTGGCGCGGCATGTCGTCGCCCCGTCCGTCGAGGCCGACCGCCGCGAGCATCGCGCGCGCGGGCGCGGCCGGCATGCCGTTCAGCAAAAGCGGCACGGCGACATTCTGGAAGAGCGTCAGATGCGGCAAGACGTGAAACGCCTGGAACACGAAGCCGAGCTTTTGGCGACGAAGGCGCGTGGCGGCGTCGTCGGAGAGCGTCGAGATGGACGCGCCGTCGATCAGCACGTCGCCGCTGTCGGCGGTATCGAGGCCCGCGATCAGATTGAGCAGCGTCGATTTGCCGACGCCCGAATCGCCCATGATCGCGACGAACTCGCCCGCGCCGAGCGCGAAATCGAGCGCATCGAGCACGATGCGCCCGCCGCTGTAGGTCTTCGAGAGGCGGCGGCATTCGAGGGCGGGAGAGACGTCGGGGTCGGCAGGTCGCATGTTCATCGGCGGGCAGGCTGATCGGTTCGCAAGCATTGTGCCCATGAAAAGCCCGCAGCGCTTCGAGCGTTCGTCGCGAGGGTTATCCCTTAGGCGTACCGGATTGACTTAAGCCATTTGAGAAATCAAACTGTGATCACAGATCAAACAGCACATACGGGAACGCAGTCTTGGCACCTCGATCCGCATCGCAACCCATGCCGCAACTCGAAATCATCGCCACGGAAACGATGGCGACGAAGGTCTATCAGCAACTGCGCGAAGCGATCATGAGCGGCAGTTTCGCCGCGGGCCAGCCGCTGAGTCTGCGCGGCGTGGCCGAAGCGGTCGGCCTCTCGACGATGCCGGTGCGCGCCGCCCTCACGCGTCTGCGCGCGGAAGGCGCCCTGGTCGACGGCCCGTCGCGCGGCCTCATGGTCCCGCCGATGACGCCCGAGCTGCTCGAAGAGCTGCGCGACGTGCGTATCGCGCTGGAAGGCTGCGTCGCGGAACGCGCGGCTGCGCGCATGACCAACGGCGACGTCGCGGCCGTGCAGCGCATCTTCGATGAAATGAACGCCCACGTCGAAGCCGACGATGCACGCGACTATTTGCGCTGCAACTTCGCGTTCCACACGAGCATCTACCGCCATGGCGCGAGCGAGATGACGCTCGCGACCATCCAGAACATGTGGATGCGCATCGGCCCATTCCTGAACATGGTCGCGCCCGATGTCGCGCACATGCGCGTGTCGATGCACGCGCACCGGCAGATTATCGATGCGCTGTGGAAGCGCGACGGCGCGGCGGCGCGCGAAGGGATCGCGAAGGACATCCGCGACGCTGCCCGCGATCTCGAATCGCGTCTGCGCTCGCAGCAGGAACAGCCGCGGCGTCACGCGCAAAGCTGAACACGGCAAGGCGTGCGTGCCGCGCCTCCGTCACGAATCATCAGCATGACTAATCGCTTGAGCGAGGACAGCGCACGTCCTTCGCAAACATAACCAGAAAGGAATTAGACGATGGACTTCATGAAACTTCTCACGCCCCGCCCCGGTTTGCGCGTGCTGATCACGGGCGGCGCGTCGGGCATCGGCCTCGTCATCGCGAAGGCGTTCGTGTCGACGGGCGCACGCGTGCATGTCTGCGATGTCGATGCGAAAGCCATCGACGCGGCATCGAGCGCTTCGCCTGCGATCTCCGGCACGCGCGCCGACGTCGCGAACAAGGACGACGTGAAGCGCGTGTTCGAAGACGTGCGACGCGAACTCGGCGGCCTCGATGTGCTGATCAACAACGCGGGCATCGCGGGACCGACGGGCGGCATCGACGCGATCGATTCCGACGATTGGGAAAAGACCATCGACGTGAATCTGAACAGCCAGTACTACTTCTCGCGCGAGGCCGTGCCGATGCTGCGCGACGCGGCCGATGGCGGCGTGATCGTGTTCATGTCGTCGGTGGCGGGACGTCTCGGCTACGGTTTCCGCACGCCCTATTCCGCGACCAAGTGGGCCGTGGTCGGGCTCGCGAAGAGTCTCGCGATCGAGCTCGGTCCCGACAACATCCGCGTGAATGCGGTGCAGCCGGGCATCGTCAAAGGTCCGCGCATGGAAGGCGTGATCGCCGCGCGCGCGAAGCAGCTCGGCCTCGGTTACGAAGAGATGGAGAAGCAGTATCTCGCGAAGATTTCGCTGCGCCGCATGGTCACGCAGGAAGAAGTCGCCGCGAGCGTTCTCTATCTCAGCTCGCCCGCCGGCAGCGCGGTTTCAGGGCAAGCGCTCTCCGTCTGCGGCAACGTCGAAACGCTTTGAGGAAAGAGGAACACATGGCAACGAAACGCAAGGTCATCATTACGTGCGCTCCGACGGGCGCGATCCATACGCCGTCGATGTCGCCGTATCTGCCGGTCACGCCCGATCAGATCGCCGGGGCCGCGCTCGCGGCGGCGAAAGAAGGCGCCGCCATCCTGCATCTGCATGCGCGAGATCCCGAAGACGGACGTCCGACGCAGGACCCCGCCGTGTTCGAGCGCTTTCTGCCGCGTCTGAAGTCGCAAACGGATGCGGTCATCAATCTGACGACCGGCGGCAGCCCGCACATGACGGTCGCGGAGCGACTCAAACCCGCGCATCACTTTCAGCCGGAAGTGGCGTCGCTGAACATGGGCTCGATGAACTTCGGTCTCTATCCGATGCTCGACCGCTTCAAGGATCTGAAGCACGACTGGGAACGCCAGCATCTGGAAAAGAGCCGCGATCTCGTCTTCAAGAACACGTTCGCGGATATCGAATACATCCTGACATCGTGCTCGGCCAACGGCACGCGCTTCGAGTTCGAGTGCTACGACATCTCGCATCTGTATAACCTCGCGCATTTCGTCGATCGCGGGCTCGTCAAGGGGCCGTTCTTCGTGCAGAGCGTGTTCGGCCTGCTGGGCGGCATCGGCGCGCATCCGGAAGATCTCGCGCACATGAAGCGCACCGCGGATCGTCTCTTCGGCAACGACTATGTCTGGTCGATTCTCGGCGCCGGCCGCAATCAGATTCCGCTCGGCTCGATCGGCGTCGCGCAAGGTTCGAACGTGCGCGTAGGTCTCGAAGATTCGCTGTGGATCGGGCCGGGCGAGCTCGCCGAATCCAGCGCCGCGCAGGTGCGCAAGATCCGGCAAGTGATCGAAGGCCTGTCGCTCGAAGTCGCGACGCCCGCCGAAGCACGCCAGATGTTGTCGCTGAAAGGCGGCGACAACGTGAACTTCTGATCGTCGAATGCGCGCGCCGTGCAGGCGGCGCGCGCATGCCATCACGCTATCACGCCATTAGAAATACAACGCCTACGGAGACGTACCTTGTCCAAGCCCAACACGACGAGCGCCGCGCAGCACACGTCGCTCAGCAGCCTGATGCTGCGCAAGCTGATGCCCTTGCTGGTGATCGTCTATGTGATCAGCTTTCTCGATCGCACGAACATCGCGCTCGCGAAGCATTCGATGAGCATCGATCTCGGCATCTCCGCCGCCGCGTACGGACTCGGCGCGGGTCTGTTCTTCCTGACCTACGCGGCCTTCGAGATTCCGAGCAACCTGATCATGCACAAGGTCGGCGCGCGCTTCTGGATCACGCGCATCATGGTGACGTGGGGCGCGCTGTCCGTCGCGATGGCCTTCGTCACCGGCGAAACCTCGTTCTACGTGATGCGCCTTCTGCTCGGCGCCGCCGAAGCGGGCCTCTTTCCCGGCGTGATGCTGTATCTGACGTACTGGTTCGGGCGTGAAGAACGCGCCCGCGCGACGGGTTATTTCCTGCTCGGCGTGTGCGTGGCGAATATCGTCGGCGGTCCGCTCGGCGGCGCGCTGCTCGAACTCGACGGCGCGCTCGGCTTTCACGGCTGGCAATGGCTCTTCGTGATCGAAGGTGTGCCCGCGATCCTGCTGGCGTTCGTCGTCTGGAAACTGCTGCCCGACCGTCCGACGAGCGCGAAGTGGCTGTCGCGCGATGAAGCCGTCGCGCTGGAGCGCCGCCTCGCCGCCGAGCATGACACACAGGGCGGCGGCCACGGCGCCGGTGCATTTCGCAGCGTCCTCGGCGATCGTCAGGTGTGGCTTGCGATCCTCGTGTACTTCTGCCATCAGTTGACGATCTACACGGTGATTTTCTTCCTGCCGGGCATCATCGGGGCATCGGGACACTTTTCGCCGCTGACGATTGGACTGCTCACCGCGACGCCGTGGATCGCCGCCGCCATCGGCGCCGCCACGCTGCCGCGCCTCGCGACCGATTCGTCGAAGAGCCGGCGCATGCTGATCGGCGGACTCGTCATCATGGCGTCGGGCATGCTGATCGCCGCATGGGCGACACCCGTGATCGGGCTGCTGGGCGTCTGCCTCTCCGCGTCGATGTTCTTCGTCGTGCAATCGATCATCTTCACGTTCCCGTCGTCGCGGCTCTCCGGCAGCGCGCTCGCGGGCGGCCTCGGGCTCGTCAATTCGTGCGGTCTCCTGGGCGGCTTCGTCGGCCCGACGGTGATGGGCATCATCGAGCAGACGACTGGCCGTGCGATGAACGGGCTGCTCTGTCTCGCCGTCGCGCTGCTGATCGCGGCGGTGTGCAGCGCGCGCCTGCGTCACGGCGACGAGGAACGCGCCGACGCGAAGCGCGGCGTCATGTCCAACGCCTGATCGCCGGACGATTCACTTCTGCGGCATCGTGCCGGGCCGCATATACGCGAACATGTGCGACACGTAATCCGGCTTGCCGAGCGGCACGCCGTGATTGCGCAGAATTGCGTAGGCGGTCACGGCGTGAAAGTAGAACTGCGGCAACGACCAGTCGCGCGCGTATTGTTCGCCGGTCATGTCAAAGACGATGCCGTTCGGCAGATCCAGCGCGATCTGCAGATCGGCGCCCACGTCGAGCGCGTCGTCCGACAGACCGGACAGCAACGCGATCGCCTCCGCGAGACGCGCCTTTGCGTCAGCGAACGTGCCCGGCTGCTCGTTCGACTTCGCGCCCTCCCCGCGCACGTTCAGCAACGCCGGCGGCAGCGCCATTGCGCGCAGCCGATACACCGGCTCCTGCGCCTGAAAACACACGAAACGCACTTGCGCGGCGAGCGGATACATGTCCGGCGCGAGACGCAGCGTCATGAGCGCATCGGCGTTGCGCGAGCTGTCGTGCGCGGCGGCTTTGTCGAGCCACGCCGACAGGTTTTTCAGCGTCTGCAAGAAGGTCGGAACGAGAAGACGGGTCAGTTGCATCGAATACTCCATGGGTCGAGATCTGCGATCTTATATCGATACGGAGCTTTCCCGCGCGGAACGCCGCGGCGTCAGAGCAAGCCAAACACCGCGACGCCCGTCTTCGTGCCCACGAATACTTTGCCGTTCGCGATCGTCGGCGAGATGAACTTGTTGCCGGGTCCGAACTGATCGCGCGAGCCCGCCGAATTGCTGCTGTAGAGCTCGAAGAGATTGCTGGCGTCGTAGGCATGCAGCACGGCCGGCGTCACGTTTTCCACGCCCCAGACGATGCCGTTCGTGTTGCCGTTCGCGGAGATGACCGGCGCGAGGCCCGGAAAGCCCCAGTTGTTGGGCGGGCTCGTGCTCTGGCTCGATGCCGCGGTCGCCACCACTGCGTTGACGACCGGCAGCGCCTTCAGATGATCGCCCGCCGGGCCGACATAGATCGTGTTGTTGTAGAAGGCGGGCGCCGTGAACATCGGGCCGGTGATCGTCGAGAACAACTCCTGATAGATGTGGTCGCCGTTCGAATCGAACTTGCCCATGTTGTCGCGATCCACGATATAGAGCGCGCGTGTCTTGCCGCCGCCTATCGCGAGGTGCCGCACGTTGCCGTTGATATCGGTCAGATCGGGCAACACCAGCACGCCGCCCGAACCTAGGTCGAGATCCTGGCTCGACTGCACGACCGTGTCGGACGGCTCGAAGTAGTCGGTCACCTTCAGCGCCGGCGTCGGCGTGACCTTGAGGAAGCCGTTGCCGAAGTCGTCGTGGATCGGCATGTCCTGCGCGTTGGTGGTCGGATCGAAAGTGCCGTTGCCGTCGAGGAAATAGATCGACGCGCCATCCGACGCGAGACCCGCGCCGCCCATCCAGATGCCGCCCATCTCGCCGTTCGGCGCGACGTTGAGAATGCTCGTCTGCTTGAGCGTGTCCGCGCTGTAGCCCATCACCCAGCCGGTGTATGGCAGCACGTCGCAATGGGAGCTCCATGCCGTGTACACGACGCCGTTCAGCAACAGCAACGATGCGCGCTCGATATATTGGCCGGGCGAAAACGGCACGACGCCATTGACGCTGCCCGATCCGGTGCCCGGATACGAACCGGTGATTTCCGTCGGACCGTTGAGGAGCTCGGCGCCCGTCGCGATGTCGAGCGCGTGTATGCGCTGATGATAAGCGCCGCCCGCGTCCTTCGACATGGCGACGAGATACATCACGCCATTCGGCCCGCGCGAACGATCGATGACGGGCGTCGACGTGATGCCGATGGTCGGCGTGGTCTGGTTACAGCCGTGGTCGTCGCTCGGTGTCTCGCCGGCCAGCGCCGCGGACACCCGCCAGAGCACGGCGCCCGTGTCGGCGTCGAAGGCATAGGCGCTCGCGTTCTCGGTCACGACGTACAGCACGTTATGCGTGGCGCCCGAAATCGGCACGTTCGCGAGATAGAGCGGCTGCGCATCGACGGCGCCGTCGACCGGATAGAAACCGAGCTTGCCGAACTTCGCCGGGGTGACGTTCGCGGGTGTGAGCCGGGTCTCGGCGAGCTGCTGCGCGGTGCGCAGGATGTCGTTGTGATATGTGGCGACGTCCATCGGAGTCGATGGAGACGGCGTGCTCGCCGGGGGGGCGCTCGAGCCGGATGGCGCGCTCGCCGGGATTCCCGATGATGCCGACGACGGACTGGACGCTGCCGCAGGGCTCGACGCCGACGAAGCACCCGACGCGCCCGAAGTGGGCGCGGCGCCGGTCTGCGAGGTCGTGTCGGAGCTGGAACTGCCCCCGCTGCATCCACCGATGATTGCTGCAATAGCGCCTGCGAACACGCCGACCGTTAAGTGCCCTTTCATCTTCGGATCTCCGTTCTGGAGGGGGCCGAGCCCGGTGCTTTGCGATTATCGGCTGCGGCGGCTTAACTCCGGAATCAAATCGTCGGGGAGAGCTAGTGATTGTCGGAATCGTCAGGTCAGGCTGTGTATGCGTACGAAGATTGGATGTTTCGGCATCGCAGGGAAAAACAGGACGATCGGTCAGTACATTCAAGGCAGATCCGATTTCGGTCTTTCAGGCACGCTTTTCGTACTCGTGACGAAGTCGTTATCTCGCATCGTCAATGCGCTGCGAACTAAATACCGTCTGATTAAAAAAACTGTCAGACTTAAGCGACTACCTAAGAAACGTAATAAAACTTAAAACGGGTAAGAAGACAAAATATGAACGTATACGCTTCTACTTACGGAATGTAGGCAACGGCGCGCAATCGGCACACTCTACCGGCGTCGTGGCCTCTTCAAAAAACATAGAACCTGAGAGATTGATGCCCCAACCCGATGACGTCGTCTATAAAGGACACGACTGAGCGCGACCGCCCTATTGGAGCAGGACACATACGCGGCGATGCTCGTCGTTCGGGAACCGGGCGGCACGCGCCGCGCAAGCGGCACGCTCCGCGAGTTTGCAAGTGCGATCGGCGCCGTGCGCTACGCATTCGCTAGCACACATCACCGCAGGCGAGCCCCTCGCGCGCCTTCTCCCATTTCCGACGAGACGAATCTATGATTATTTATCACCGGGGAGCGGCTTTTCAGCCCTCTGCCAACCGTGTGGGCAATGCTTTCGTCGCGACCGCTTCGATTCTTGAAGAGGACGGCCATGCAACCTCGCTCGGCAATCTCGGTGCGTTCGCCAGCAAGGACGGCGCGCTCGGCTTCGCGGTCCGATGCGCCACCGCATTTCTCGACGGCGACGAATTGCCCTTGCCGCCTTTCCAGTTGACGCTGCAAAAGAGCTGCAACGCATCGGGCGTTGCTTAACGCGGAATCGCGCTCAGGCCGCGCTAGAAGGGTTACGACCGCGCGCCTCACGGAAGCGGAAGAATCCGCTGCGCAGCACCACCGATGTTCCTCCGATGCGGTTCAGCAAGTGTTCCGCGGCGCCTTCGATCGACGATCGGTGGCACTCGAAGGCCAGTTGCAAATCTTCCTCTCGCCATGACGCGGCGCCGAAGTGATCTTCGAGCGCCTCCGCGGAAATAGTGCATTGGACTTGCTCGCCATCGGCGACGGCCGCGAACGTGAGCGAAGGGGCATCGCCCTGATAGACGGGCGCCTGACTCAGAAACTTGATGTTCATGCCGGACCTCGTGAGCGATGTTGCGCGGAGTTTCGACGGGAAAGAATATCCCTTCAGTCTCCGCGATGGTTCATCAGCCCGTATTGATCCAGATCAATACGGCCCGGCCGAGACGCCTGCCGCCGCCGCCGCGCGCAACGCGTGTAGGATGGAAACCGTTGATCAACGCACTTCAGGAGCCGCCATGAAAGCGGTGTGCCCGCTGCACGGGCCGACCACCATCATTCGCACGAACGCATACGGCTTTCCGGTCTATGCGTGCTGCTGCGACGACGTGCCGTATGTCACCCCGCCGGATGCATGCACGAGAGCGCCGACTCAACGCGGCGCTCCAGCCGAGCCGCAACAACCCCGGCGATCCAGGACTGCCAAGGAATGAACGCGCAGCGCATCAAGCCGGATCGGCTTGCGCGGCGGTCACCGCCATGCGGTCCCGCCGAGGCCGGCGCGCATTGATCAGGCAAACCGCCAGCATCGCGATAACACCCGGAATGGCGATAGCGACGAAGTTCTGCTGAAGCGGCAACGCCTTGCTCACGAGAAAGCCGATCACAATGGGCGCGAGAATCGCACCGCTGCGACCGACGCCCGATGCCCAGCCGATGCCCGTCGAGCGTATGGCCGTCGGATAGAACTGTCCCGCGAAGGCATACGTGACGATCTGAGTGCCGATGGTCGAAGCGCCAGCCAGCCCGACGAGGAGGAACAGCACGCCGACCGGAACCTTCACGCCCAACATGCTGATCGAGACGGCGGCGAGCGCATACATCGCGATCAGCACGTATTTGATATTGAATCGGTCGGCGAGCCATCCACCGCCGATAGCGCCGATCATCGCGCCGAAGTTCAGCACGAGAACGAACGTGAGTGCCGAGCCGAGGCTGTATCCGGCGCCCGCCATGAGTTTCGTCAACCACGAACTCAACGCGTAGACCATGAAGAGGCACATGAAGAACGCGATCCACAGCATGACGGTGCTTACGCCGCGGCCGTCCGCGAAAAGGCGGCTGATCGTCGAGCCGGACACGGCCTCGCGCTCGGAAAGCGAAAAGCTATCGGCTTGCTGCGGCACGTATCCGGGTTCGATGCGCGGAAGAATCTTTTTCAACGTCTCCACACGGCCCTTGCTGACGAGAAACCCAAGCGACTCGGGCATGTACCTGAGAATCACCGGCGCGAGAAGCGCGGGCAATCCCGCTGCAAAGAATACGGATTGCCAGCCGTAACGCTCGATCATCGCTTTGCCGACGAGCGCCGCGAGCATGCCGCCGACGGAGTAGCCGCTGAACATCACCGTGACCATCGTGCTGCGAATCTTGCGCGGCGAATACTCGGTCATCTGCGCGACCACGTTCGGCATGACGCCGCCGATTCCGAGTCCCGCGAGAAAGCGCGCGATGCCGAACGTCAGCGGATCCTTCGTAAAACCCGCTGCGGCAGTGAATACACTGAAGAGCAGAAGGCAGATCACGATCGCGGGCACACGGCCGATTCTGTCGGCGATCGTTCCAAGGAAAACCGCGCCTATCATCATGCCGAGCAAAGCGGAGCTCACCATGAATCCGGCGCTGGTCGCCTGGACGCTCATGTCCTTCATGATCGATGGCAGCGCGATGCCCACGACCGCGAGATCATAACCATCGAAAATGATGATGAGCGCGCACCAGAAAAGAAGCAGCACATGGTATTTCCTGAATCTGGCATCGTCGCATAGCTTTTGAACGTCGATTTGACGCATGTTGTCTCCTTTACTTTAGGTACTACATTGAATTCCGCGATTCTGTTTTTTATTGATTCGACGGCGCGCGCTTTCGCTTGCCGTATTTGAAATGCGGCAAGGGCGTGCTTTCGCTGATGTCTTTATGGTTGACGGACTGCGTTGACGTGCTTATCGGGCAGTCGGCTCAGAATAGGCGAGCCGGTCATGCAGCGTCCAATACCGATTGGGTGGCTGGCTATACCCTGCAGGAATGAAAGGCGAGCAGGCTCGAAAAGAACGCCAATCCCGAATCCCTATAACAAAGGTGCAAGACATGGACGACCTCAAAATCACCGGACTGCGCACGCGCGCGGTCAACGTGCCTTTGCAATACACGCTCAAGACTGCGGGCGGCACGATTGCCACCGTACCGCTCGTGCTCATCGACTTGCTGACCGACGCGAATGTAACGGGCCATGCGTACGTCTTCACGTACACGCCGCTTGCATTGAAGCCGATTCAAAGCCTGATCGATGAACTCGGGGCCGTCGTGAATGGATTGCCGCTCGCGCCTTTCGAGATCGACCGTGTCTTGAATGCGCGATTCCGGCTCCTTGGGCATACGGGCCTCGTTCGCATCGCGACTGCGGGTATCGATATGGCCGCGTGGGACGCGAAGGCCAAGGCGCATCGGTTGCCACTGGTCGAATTGCTGGGTGGAAAAGCGCGCCCCATTCCCGCCTATGACAGCCACGGCATGGACGATGTGGAACTCGGCACGAAGCGGGCACGCGACGCCCTCGAAGCCGGCTTCAAGGCTATCAAGACCAAAGCGGGCTATGCGACGCTCGAACGCGATCTCGAAGTCATTCGCGCAATCAAACAAGTGACCGGCGATTCTGTCGAGCTGATGATCGATTACAACCAGGGCTTGTCCGTTCCGGAAGCCAGGCGGCGCGGCCGCGCACTGGAAGCGGAAGGCATCGCGTGGATCGAAGAGCCTACGCTGCAACACGACTATGCAGGCCACGCATCGATACGCGAGGCATTGCGCATTCCCGTGCAGATCGGCGAGAACTGGTTCGGCCCCGAAGACATGCAGAAAGCTATCGACGCTCAGGCTTGCGATCTCTGCATGCCCGATGTCATGAAGATCGGCGGCGTGACGGGCTGGCTCAAAGCGAGTGCGCTTGCCGAGCAACATGGCATGCCCATGTCCAGCCATATCTTTCAGGAGTTCAGCGCGCATCTGCTCGCGGTGACTCCGACTGCGCATTATCTCGAACGCATGGATCTCGCCGGCCCGATTCTCGATCCGGTGCTGCGGTTCAAGGATGGCAACGCACTCGTCGGCGATGAACCGGGCGCCGGCATTCGCTGGCGCGAAGAAGAAGTCAGCCGCTTTCTTGTCTAGACACAGCCGCTTCCCTCACCCCGGCAATACCGCTACGGCCTTGATTTCGACGATATAGCCCGCCGCGCCGCCAAGCATATGCGCGCCGATCGCAGTCCAGGCCGGCAGCGGCTCCGTGTTGAGATATCGCTCGCGCACCTGCATGAACAACGGCAGATCGCGCATGTCGGTATGGAACGTGGTGACATCGACAACATCGCTCAACGATGCGCCCGCCGCCTCCAGCACGACCTTGAGGTTATCGAATGCCTGCACGATCTGCGCTTCGCGGCCTTCGACCAGTTGCATCGAGGCATCGCGACCGATCTGACCGGACACATAGATCGTGCGGCCCACCTTCACGGCGGGCGCGTAGCGAATCTTCTCGTACACCGCTTCCATGCCCGCGGGAACGACTGCGTTACGTTCACTCATGTCATGTGTCTCCTGTCAGCCGTTGTCGCCGCCGGCGACCGGCAATACCGCGCCGGTGATATAGCTCGCCTCGTCCGAAGCGAGGAACAGAATCGGCGCGACCTGCTCGTCGATACTGCCGTAGCGCTTGAAGAAGGTCGATTCCCTGACCTGCGTCACCGCTTCGCTCATCCAGATTCGTTCCTGCTCGCTGTCGCCTGCTGCATTGCGCGGCACGCGTCGCGGAGGCGCTTCGGTACCGCCTGGCGCTGCTGCGACCACGCGGATGTTGTGCTGCGCGTACTCCATCGCCAAAGATTGCGTCATCGCGTTCACGCCGCCCTTCGCCGCCGAATACGGCACGCGCCGGATGCCGCGCGTCGCGTTCGACGATACGTTGACGATCGTCCCGCCGCCACGCTCCATCAAGTGCGGCAACACCGCGTGACAGGCGTACAGCGTCGGCATCAGCGAACGGCGAATCTCCGCGTCGATCTGCGCGGGCTCGAACTCCGCGAACGGCCGCATGCGAATCGCGCCGCCGACGCCGTTGACGAGAATGTCGATGCCGCCGAACGTGCGCACCGCAAACGCCATCGCTGCTGCCGCGCCTTCATAGGTTTCGAGATCGGCGACGAAGCCTGCCGTCTGCGCGCCTTGCGCTTCGGCCGCGACTTCGGCGACGAAGTCCGCGCGATCGACCAGCAGCACCTTCGCGCCCTCGGCCGCCGCGCGCAACGCCACGCCGCGTCCGATGCCCTGCGCCGCGCCGGTCACGACCATCACCTTGCCGGCAAATCGTTGCGTGCTCATGCGGTCACCGGCGCTGCGTTGGGCGTGAACTTCTCATAGTGGAAGCTATTCGGCTTCACGCCGTTGTCGTCGAAGTGTTTGCGCACTGCATCGACCATCGGAGGCGGACCGCACAGATACACGTCGACGTCGCCGTCGTTCAGCGATTCAGCCGGCATATGCTGCGTCACCCAGCCCTTGCGCGGATGATTCGATTCCGCATCGGCGACGACGGTGCTGTAAGTGAAGTTCGGCAACTTCGCGACGTAAGCCTCGATAGCTTCGACCTGCACGAGATCGAGATCGCGCGTCACGCCATAGATCAGGTGAATCTGTTGTTGCGAGTTCGCACGCGCGAGCACTTCGAGCATCGACAGGAACGGCGCGAGACCCGTGCCGCCCGCGAGGAACAACAGCGGCCGCTCCACCGCGCGCAGATAGAAGCTGCCGAGCGGTCCGGTCAGTTCGACCGTGCCGCCGGCCTGCGCGGATTCGAGCCACGTGCTCATCACGCCGCCGGGAATCTTCTTGATGAGAAAGCTGATCTTCGTTTCGCCCGGCGCCGACGAGAACGAATACGAACGATGCTGCCCGCTGCCCGGTACATCGATGTTCACGTACTGGCCCGGCAGAAACACGGGCGCGGTCGTAGCCACATCGACGTTCAGTTCGAGCACGACGGCGGCATCGTTATGCGGCTCGATCTTCGTGACCGTCGCGGCGAACTTGCTTTGCGCGGTCTTGCATGCGGTGGACGATGCCGGGACCGCGATCACGCAATCGCTCGACGGCACCATCTGGCACGTCAGCACGAGACCGCTTTCCTTTTCATCGTCGCTCAACGCGTCTTCGATGTAGTCGTCGCCGAGATCGTAGGCGCCGCTTTCGGCGCGGCATTTGCAGGTGCCGCACACGCCGTCTGAGCAATCCATCGGCAGGTTGATCTTGGCGCGAAAGGCGGCATCGAGCACCTTCTCACCCGCCTTGCATTCGACAAAGCGCGTCACGCCGTCTTCGAAATTCAGTGCAATGTTGTAGCTGGACATGTTGCCTCCTTCCTTCCAATCTCTTCCCGACACGGGGGCTTCAGACGGGCTTCAGACGTGATAGACGTCGAGCACCTGACGGATGTAGTCGTTCTTCAGCACAATCTTCTTGCGCGCGATCACCAGAATGTCGTCGACCTTTCGCAGCGTGACGAAGATCGTGCCGAAGAAATGATCGTTCGTCTTGTAGCGATGATTGAGCGTGTTGAAGTTGTAGCGCACGTCGACTTCGTTCTCGCGCTCGGCCAGCACTTCCACGTTGGTGACGTTGTGGCTCGTGCGCGGCTCGGGCATCGACGCGCCGCTGCGCTCGGTCTTGATGCGGAACACGCGATCTTCGAGACCGCCACGATCCGGGTAATACATCAACGAAATCTGGCTTTCGTGATCTTCGGTGATCTGATCGTCGTCGTCCCAGGCGGGCATCCAGTAAGTGACGTCTTCGGCGTAGCAGCCGAGCCACTCGTCCCATTGACGGTCATCGAGCAGGCGCGCTTCGCGATACAGCGTCGCGCAGATCTTGTGGTATTCGAAGCTCATGCCGCCACCTCCCCTTGTTCCTTCCTGAGCGCGTCGCGCATCACGTCCACCCAGTATTCGTGCTGAACGACGAAGAGGCCTTCGTCTTCGCTGCGCTCGCCCGAGATGAGCGGCTTGATGCCCATGTTCCTCGCGTTGTCATCGGGACCGTGGACCCACAGCGGCGCGCCGCGCGAGAGATCGTTCCACATCGCCGTGATGCCGGCATAACCTTGCTGGCACGCGCGGAACTCTTCGAGGTCGTCGCTCGTGCCCATGCCCGTCACGTTGAAGAAATCTTCGTATTGACGGATGCGCGTCGCGCGGTCCTCCGCGCTCTCGCCCTTCGGCGCGAAGCAGAAGATGCTGACTTCGGTTTTATCGACGCCGAGCGGTCTCACCACGCGAATCTGCGTGCTGAACTGATCCATCAGGAACACGTTCGGGTAGAGGCACAGATTGCGCGTCTGATTGACGATGTAATCCGCCTGCACTTCACCGACGCGCGCCTTGATCTCTTCGCGATGTTGATAGACCGGCCGCACTTCCGGGTTCATCGTCTTCGTCCACAAGAGGATGTGGCCATGTTCGAAGCCATACACGCCCGCGACCGACTTGCTCCAGCTATTCGCATCGACGGCCTTGGTGCCTTCGACCTTGCGGCGGCCCATCGTCGCGGCGTAGTTCCAGTGCACGGTGCTGACGTGATAGCCGTCGCAGCCGTTTTCCATCTGCATCTTCCAGTTGCCCTCGTAGATATACGAGGAATTGCCGCGCAATACTTCGAGTCCGTCCGGCGCCTGATCGACGATCTGGTCGATGATGATCTTCGTCTCGCCGAGATAGTCTTCGAGCGGCATCGAATCCGCATTGAGACTGCCGAACAGAAAGCCGCGATAACTTTCGAAACGCGGCACCTTGCGCAAATCGTGCGAGCCGTGCGAGTTGAATTGAATCGGATATTCGGTGGTCTTCTCGTCCTTAACCTTCAAGAGCTTTCCGGTGTTGGAGAAAGTCCAGCCGTGAAACGGACAGGTGAAGCTGCCTTTATTGCCATGTTTGCGGCGGCACAGCATCGCGCCTTTATGGGCACATGCATTGATGACCGCATTCAGCGCGCCGGTCTTGTCACGCGTGACGACCACCGGCTGGCGGCCGATCCATGTCGTGTAGTAATCGTTGTTATTGGGAATCTGACTTTCATGCGCGAGATAAACCCAATTGCTCTCGAAGATATGCTTCATCTCGAGTTCATACAAATCGGCATTGGTGAAGATATCGCGGCGGCAGCGGAATACACCGCTTTCCTTGTCGTCCTGAACGGCGTTCTGCAGCAGTTCGTCGAGCTGACTGGCTTTGTCGGTAATAGCGGACATGTGTGCTCTCCCCTATGCGTGCTTCGGTGACAGAAGCGCTTGCATCGGTGTCGAATGATTCATGCGGAGATTCGGGCGGCGACAGACCTGTCGCCGCTTTGGGCGCTTGCGCGTCGTGATTTACGCCGTCGCGGAAACGCGCGGGCGCTGGACGATCTGGTTGTCCTTGCCCTGAACCAGCGGCGTCAACTGAATGTTGAACTCGATTTCCTTATAAGCATCGGCTTTCAGTCCGAGCGCATCGCCACCGGTCTTTTCGATGACATGCGGCACCAGCTCTTCACGCGTTGCATAAGCGAAGTCATCCCAGATCAGCGGATCGCCTTCGATATTGATCTGCGTCGTCAGCTTGCGATGCTTTTCGCTGTTCGCGAAGAAATGCACGTGGGCCGGACGATTGCCGTGACGCGCGAGGGCATCCAGCAATTGCTGCGTGGCGCCCTGCGGCGGGCAGCCATAACCCACCGGCATGAGCGTGCGGAATTCGTACTTGCCGTCGGCACCGGTTTTAACTGCACCGCGCAGATTGAAATCGGTTTGCGCGCCGGTCGGGTCGAAGTGCGAATAGAAGCCCTTCGAATTCGCGTGCCAGCATTCGACGACCGCATTCGCAACCGGCTTTCCATCGGAACCCGTGACCGTGCCGCGGATGATCAGCGGACCGGCGTCTTCATCGGGATTGATGTCGATCTTCGAGACGCCATCGCGAATCGGCGCACCGGCGACATACAGCGGGCCTTCGATCGTGCGCGGCGTGCCGCCGTGGATATCGGCTTCGCGATCGGCGGCATCCATGCGGATGTCGAGATACTTTTCCAGTCCGAGGCCGGCGGCGAGCAAAGCGGCTTCGCCATCCTTGCCCAGCTTGTTGAAGTAATGGACGCCGGCCCAGATTTCATCGGGCGTCATGTCGAGATCGTCGATAGCTTTGAACAGATCGCTCAACAGGCGACTGGTAATCTCTTTGGCGCGAGCATTGCCGTCCTGGCTTCCGATGTTGGTAGCGGCCTTCAACAGGTCCTGCACTTCCTTCGTATCGAACACATTGATGCTCATGTCTGCTCCTGAATCTCGCAATTTTCTCGTGGGGTTAACCCTTGCTTCAGCACCGGCGTAGATATGCTCGGAAGGTATAGTCGGGTGTTGAAACAAAGCGTGAAGGCAGGATAATGGACGTAAAGAAGGCCAGTCCAACACTGATTTAGTATTGGGCTATATCCAGGAGGTATTGAATGGAGCTGCGACATCTCCGCTATTTCGTAGCGGTGGCGGAAGAACGTAACTTCACACGCGCCGCGGAGCGGCTGCATATCGCGCAGCCGCCCTTGAGCCGTCAGATACAGCAGCTCGAAGAAACGCTCGGCGTGCAACTGTTCGAGCGCAACTCACGTCCGTTGAAGCTGACGGAGACCGGCAAGTTCTTTTATTCCCATGCCGTGCAATTGCTCGCGCAGACCGCCGAGCTCGAATCGATGACGCGGCGCGTCGGCAATATCGAGCGTAGTCTTTCGGTCGGATTCGTCGGCTCGACCTTATACGGCATGCTGCCGAAGATCATCCGGCGTTTTCGCGACGAGAACGCCACCGTCGAACTGAGTCTCCACGAAATGTCGACGATGGACCAGATTCGCGCGCTCAAGGATGGCCGTATCGATGTCGGCTTCGGGCGCATTCGTCATGAGGATGCGAATATCCGCCGCGTGGTGCTTCGCGAAGAACAGTTGATCGTCGCGCTTCCGGTCGGCCATCCGCTTTCGCTCGCGAAGCCCGTGCTTTCGCTTCGCGATCTCGGCAACGAGACGCTCATCATCTTTCCGAAGGCACCGCGCCCGAGCTATGCCGATCAGGTGCTCGCGGCATTTCAGGACCGTGGTCTCGCGCCGCGCAAACTCTATGAAGTGCGCGAATTGCAGATCGCGCTCGGTCTCGTCGCGGCGGGCGAAGGCATTTCCGTCGTGCCGAGCAGCGTTTATGGCCTGAAGCGCGACGACGTCAGTTACAAGGAACTGGACGATCCGACACTCGTCTCCCCCGTCATCATGAGCATGCGCGCGCTCGACGAATCGCGCGACATCAAGGAGATGCTCGAACTCATCTACCGGTTGTACGAAGAGGAACAGATCGACTATACAGTCCGCACGGATCGGGCACGTGACGACGCGGGTGAAAGAGATAAAGCGTGAGCCATACCTCCGGGGTATGGCACTAGACGTCAACGGTGTTGGACAGGCGGCAAACGGGCGCGCAATACTTCAGCAACCCACCCATTCCGACATCTCAGGTATGAACGCCCAAATCACCTCCGTCGAAGCGATTCTGGTTGATCTTCCGACCATCCGTGCGCATCAACTCGCCATGGCGACGATGCAGCAGCAAACTCTCGTCATTGTCCGCCTGCGCACGAGCGACGGCATCGAGGGCATTGGCGAGGCCACGACCATCGGCGGCCTGTCTTACGGCGATGAAAGTCCCGAAGGCATCAAGCTGACCATCGATACGTATCTCGCGCCCGCGCTCGCCGGACAGGACTCGACCAATATCAACGCCGCGATGCTGAGGCTCAACAAGATCGCGCGCGGCAACCGCTTCGCGAAGTGCGCGATCGAAACGGCGCTGCTCGATGCGCAAGGCAAGCGTCTCGGCATTCCCGTTGCGGAATTGCTCGGCGGCGCGGTGCGCAAGACGCTTCCGGTGCTGTGGACGCTCGCGAGCGGCGACACGCAGCGCGATATCGACGAAGCAGAAATGCTGCTCGCCGAACGCCGCCACAACACGTTCAAGCTGAAGATCGGCCGCCGCAGCGTGCGCGATGACGTCGCACATGTATCGAAGATCAAGGCTGCGCTCGGCGATCGCGCGAAAGTCACCGTCGACGTGAACCAGGCCTGGAACGAAGCCGATGCCGCGCTCGGCATCGAAGCCTTGCAAGCCGCGGGCATCGACCTGATCGAGCAGCCGACGCCGCGCGAGCAGCGCAGTGCGCTCGCGCGACTGGCCGCGCGCTTCATCGTGCCGATCATGGCCGACGAAGCCGTGACGGGACCGGAAGACGCGCTCGAACTCGTACGTCACGCATGCGCCGATGTATTCGCGCTGAAGATCGCAAAGTCCGGCGGCATCTACGGCATGATGCGCACCGCCGCTATCGCCGATGCGGCCGGCGTCTCGCTGTACGGCGGCACGATGCTCGAAGGCAGCATCGGATCGATCGCGTCGGCGCATGGCTTCAGCGCGCTGCCGCAGCTCGCATGGGGCACCGAACTGTTCGGACCGCTGCTGCTGAAGGACGATATCGTCACGGCGCGGCCGCAGTATCGGGATTTCGATCTTCATCTGCCGGCCGGACCGGGCCTCGGTCTTCAGATTGATGAAGACAAGCTCAAGTTTTATCGTCGCGACAAGAATAGCTAAACACAGGAGAAGACAGACATGCTTTATCTCGTGAGAATGGACGTCCATCTGCCGCATGACATGCCCGCCGAAAAGGCCGACGCAATCAAGGCGCGCGAAAAGGAATACTCGCAAGAGCTGCAACGGCAAGGCAAATGGCAGCAACTGCATCGCGTCGCCGGGGAATATGCGAACTACAGCGTATTCGATGTCGAGTCGCACGACGAACTGCACACCCTCCTTTCCGGTCTGCCGCTCTTTCCGTACATGACGATGAAGGTGACGGCGCTCGCGCATCATCCGTCGTCGATTCACTGAATGTCATCGGTTGCGAGCAAAGGAGACTGGTCTGTCTCCGCAGTGAGCGCGGGTTTGCTCGCCGTCATCATCTCGTATGCCGGACCGCTCGCAATCTTCTTTCAGACTGGGCACGCTCGCGCATCTGATTCTCGGGCGCGCCAGGCATAGGGGCTGAGCTACGCCGCGCGCCGGCTCGCTTCGCTCAGGAACATCTGCGCGATTTTCGAGCGGTCCACCTTGCCCTGCTCCGTGAGCGGCACACGCTGCGCCGCGACCATCCGCACGGCGCGCGCCACCTTCACGCCGCACGCATCTTCGAGCGCGCGCATGCACACGGCGATATCGACACGCCTGTTCGCCCACGGCACGATCACCACGTTCCAACGGTATCCGCACGCGGCATCGCCGGAAGAAACGGCGCGCGCATATCGAACGTCGGGCAACGCGCATAGCGGCGCTTCGATCTGCGCAGGGCCGATGGCATGACCATCGAACTCCGCGACATCGGCCGCGCGTCCGAGCACATGCAGATTGAGCTTCTCGTCGATGAACCCGACATCGCCCGTCATGCACCAGCCATCGCGAAACTTCTGCGCCGATTCGATCGGCTGGCGGTAATAGCCCTGCGCCACCGCCGCCGACCGCACTTCGATCGCGCCGTGCTGCCCCGTGCGCGCAAACGTGCCGTCGGCGCGGCGAAAGCGCACGTCGACGCCGGGCCGGATGCGCCCCGCGCTATCCAGCAGGCTCGCATCCAGACCATAGTCCGATGACGTCAGCACGCTCACGAGCCCCGCTTCGCTCGCGCCGTACATGTGCGTGAGCACCGGGCCGAGCCGCGCGATCGCGCGCCGCCGCAGAATCGCGGGCGCCGATCCGCCGATATGCGCGATCGAGCGCAGCGACGACAGATCGCGATGCTGCACGTCCGCGTGATCCATCGTCTCGAAGAGTTGCGGCTCGACCAGCAACACGTCGGTGATGCGTTCGGCTTCGATGGTCGAGAGCGTTTCGGCGGCGTCGTAGCGAGGCTTGAGCACGACCGTGCCGCCGCCCATCAGCGTGTTGTCGACGAGCACTTGCGACAGATAAGCCAGCGCGCCATTGACGAGCTGACGGCGATCCGCCGGGCTCGGCGCGCTGACCATCGCCGAGTACGCCGCGAAACTGCGGCGGCTCGCTTTCGGCACGCCGGTCGAACCGCCCGACGAGACGACCACGGCGAGATCGTCAGGAAGGGCGCGGCTTTCCATCGGCGCATCGCTCTGCACGCGCGCGCGAATGTCCAGACGCAGACGCGCCGCGCCAATGCCGACATGGACGACGCGCGACGCGCAGCGCGCGGGAACGAGGTACACGGTTTGAGGAAAATCGACGAGCAGCGTCGGCCGCATGCGATTCAGGAACGCCTCGCGATGCGCCGCCGATGCAATCGCGGGCAGGAACATCGTCGCTGCGCCGAGCAGGTTCGTCGCGTAGCGAATGGCGAGCGCATCGGGGCAGTTCGGCGCGAACATCGCGACGAAATCGCCGCGCCCGATGCCGAGCGATTGCAATGCACGCGCATAGCGATAGACCGACGCGCGAAACGCGCCGGCCGTCACGTCTTCGTTGAGATAGCGCAGCGCCGTGCGACTGGCGTGCCGGTCCAGTCTTTCCAGCAGGACATCGACATAGGTTTTCATGACCGCATCCCTCCTTCGTGAGCAATGGATGCAGTCTGCCCGCGCAGAATGAGCCGAAAATGAGCGGCTATGCGATCTCTTTCGAAAGCACTTCGCCGATGGCGTTCGCAGCCGCTTCGAGGTTGCGGTCGTTCAGCGCCGCGACGCACATGCGGCCCGAGCGGATCAGATAGACACCGTGATGCTCGCGCAGCACATCGACCTGTTCGGCCGAAAGCCCCGTGTAGGTGAACATGCCGCGCTGATCGAGATAACGCGCGAGCATCGCATCGGGCACGTTGCCGCGCAAACGCGCGTGAATCGCGACGCGCATGCGTTCGATGCGCCCGCACATCGACGCGAGCTCGTCCTGCCACGATTGCCGCAGCGTCGGCGTCGTGAGCACGCGCGCGACGATATTCGCGCCGTGCGTCGGCGGATTGCTGTAGTTCGCGCGCACGGCGCTCGTCAACTGGCCGAGCACGCGCCCAGCCGTTTCCGCCGATGCGCAGATCACCGAGAGCGCGCCGCAGCGCTCGCCGTACAGCGAGAAGTTCTTCGAGAACGAATTGGCGACGAACGCCGGCACGTTCTGACGCACCAGCTCGCGAATCGCGAAGGCATCGGCATCGAGTCCCGCGCCGAAGCCCTGATACGCCATGTCGATGAACGGCAACAGCCCGCGCGCCTTCATCACACCGATGAGCTCGACCCATTGCGCATCGTTCAGATCGACGCCCGTCGGGTTGTGACAGCACGCGTGCAGCAGCACGACGCTCTTCGCGGGCAGATCGCGGATCGCGGAAAGCATCGCGTCGAACTTCAGGCCGCCGGTTGCTTCGTCATAGTACGGATACGTGCCGACGACGAATCCCGCGCGCTCGAAAATGAAGCGATGGTTGTCCCACGTCGGATCGCTGACCCACACTTTTGCATCGGGGAAATAGCGCTTGATGAAGTCCGCGCCGACCTTCAGCGCGCCCGAGCCGCCGAGCGTCTGCACGGTCGCAATGCGGCCTTCGGCGCGCGCGGTCGATGCGTCGCCGAATACGAGCGATTGCACCGCGTCGCGATAGGCGGCGAGGCCCGCCATCGGCAGATACGGTTTCGCGGCGGGTTCCGCGAGCAATTGCGCTTCCGCTTCGCGCACGGCGCGCATCACTGGCAGACGGCCTTCGTCGTCGTAGTAAATGCCGACGCTCAGATTGACCTTGTCATCGCGCGGATCTTTCGCGAAGTTTTCGTTCAGCGTGAGAATCGGATCGCCTGGATAGGCATCGATGTGTTCGAACATGAATGACAGTCTCCTTCAGACGCGCGACGGCAGCGCCGCACTCGCGCGACGACGATTGCGAATGGCATAGCCCACGCCCAGCACGACGAGCCACACCGGAATCAGATAGACCGAAATGCGCAGATCGGGAATCAGGCACATGATGACCAGAATGCCGCCGAGGAACACGAGACACAGATAGTTAGTCAGCGGATAGCCCAGGCTCTTGAACACGGTCGTTTCACCGGCGCGTGCTTTCGCGCGGCGGAATTGCAGATGGATGAGACTGATCATCGCCCAGTTGATGATGAGCGCCGACACGACGAGCCCCATCAGCAGTTCGAACGCTTTGCCCGGCATCAGATAGTTGATGAGCACGCACGCGGCGGTCGCGAGCGCGGAGACGCCGAGCGCGAGGAGCGGAATGCCGCGCTTGTTCACCTTCAGGAGCGCGCGCGGCGCATTGCCTTGTTGCGCGAGACCGTACAGCATGCGGCTGTTGCAGTACACGCCGCTGTTATAGACCGAGAGCGCCGCCGTCAGCACCACGGCATTCAAAATGTGAGCGACGATGTTGCTGTTCATTGCGTGAAAGATCAGCACGAACGGGCTGCCGCCGGTCACGACCTTCGTCCACGGATAGAGCGAAAGCAGCACGCCGAGCGCGCCCACGTAGAAAATCAGAATGCGATAGATCACCTGATTCGTGGCGCGCGGAATCGTGCGCGAAGGGTCGTCCGCTTCGGCGGCCGTGATGCCCACGAGTTCCAGCCCGCCGAACGAGAACATGATGACGGCCATCGCCATCACGAGACCCGAGACGCCGTTCGGAAAGAAGCCGCCATGACGCCAGAGATTGCTCACGCTCGCTTCCGGCCCCGCCGCGCCCGAGAACAGCAGATAGCCGCCGAAGCCGATCATGCCCACGATCGCCACGACCTTGACGATCGCGAACCAGAACTCCAGCTCGCCATACGACTTCACGCTCGTCAGATTGATCGCGTTGATGAGGCAGAAGCAGACGAGCGCGGAGACCCATGTCGGGATGCCCGGATACCAGTACTGCACGTAGATGCCGACGGCGGAAAGCTCGGCCATCGACACGAGAATGTAGAGCACCCAGTAATTCCAGCCCGACAGAAAGCCCGCGTATTGGCCGCAGTACTTGTCGGCGAAGTGGCTGAACGAACCCGCGACAGGCTCGTCGACGACCATCTCGCCCAGTTGCCGCATGATGAAAAATGCGACGATGCCCGCGATCGCATAGCCGAGCAACACCGACGGTCCCGCCGATTTGATCGTCTGCGCGATGCCGAGAAACAGCCCGGTTCCGATCGCGCCGCCGAGCGCGATCAGCTGAATGTGACGGTTCTTCAGGCCGCGTTTTAGCGTGCCGTGTCCCTCATGTGCCACGTGTCTCTCTCCTGATGTACTGCGGTGGAATCCGGACGCTTCGAACCTCGGGCGTCCCCGCTCGATTTAGGGGAATCAGTGTAAATTTGTTACCGCACAATATGATTTCCTAAAGCGCGCAGACAAACCCTAGTTTGCGGGTCCGGATTTCCTGATCGGGGTCATCGGAGAAATAAAATTGCAGACTATCGAGATCGATCGTATCGACCTGCGTTTGCTCGGGATGCTGCAGTCCCGCGGACGCATCTCCAATCTCGAACTCGCGGAGGCGATCAATTTGTCGCCCGCGCAGACGCTGCGGCGTCATCGGCGGCTGGAGGAACTCGGCGTGATCAAGGGCTACGAGACGCGGCTCGACGCGCAGGTGCTCGGCTTCGGCGTCGTCGCCTTCATTCAGGTGACGATGGAACGCGGCCACGTGCGCGACCTTCAGAAGTTCAAGGGCGTGGTCGGCAGGCTCGCGGAGATACAGGAGTGCTTCGCCGTCACGGGCGATATCGATTACATGCTGAAGGTGATCGCGCGGGATCTCAAAGGCCTGTCGGAATTCCTGCTCGATACGCTGATGCGCATTCCCGGCGTGAGCGGCGTGAAATCGAGTGTGTGCCTCGATGAACTGAAATGCGTGAGCGCGGTGCCTCTGGACACGTAACGCTTACGTCCGCTGCAACACGCGTGCAAGCACACGCTCTTCGAGTTCCGCGAAACCCGGGGCCGTGCGCGTGCGCGGCCTTTGCAACGGCACCGCGGTATCGAGCGTGATGCGCCCCGCTTCGATCAGCACGATGCGATTCCCGAGGGACACCGCTTCCTGCACGTCGTGCGTGACGAGCAGCGCGGTCAGCTTGTGCTCGCGCCACAAGCGCTCGATCAGGCTTTGCATTTCGATGCGCGTCAACGCATCGAGCGCGCCGAGCGGTTCGTCGAGCAGCAGCAGATCCGGCCGATGCACGAGCGCGCGCGCCAGCGCCACGCGCTGACGCTGCCCGCCCGACAGGCGAGAGGGCCATTCCTTCTCGCGCTCGGCCAGGCCCACTTCGGCGAGCGTCGCGCGGGCTTCGTCGCGTTTGTCGCGCGGCAGGCCGATCATCACGTTGTCGAGCACGCTCTTCCACGGCAGCAGGCGCGCGTCCTGAAACATGATGCGCATCTGCAAGTCCTTGCCCGCCGATGTCGACGCCGCGTTGCGCTGCACGACGCCGCCCGTCGGCTGATCGAGCCCGGCGATGAGCCGCAGCAAGGTCGACTTGCCGCAGCCGCTGCGTCCGACGATCGACACGAAGCTGCCGCGCTCGATCGAAAAATCGAACTTATCGAGCACCGTGCGCTCGCCGAAGCGCTTCTCGACGCCGCGCAGCGACACGGCAAGATCGCGGCCCACGAACGGCGCGCGCGCATGCGTTTGCTCGCGCGTGAACGCGGGCGCCAGCGTGTCGATATCCATATCCATCAGGTTCATGAGTGCGCCTTCGTTTGATAGGACGGATGCCAACGCAAGGTCGCGCGTTCGATCGCGCGCGCGAGGGAATCCGCGAGCTTGCCGAGCAGCGCGTAGAGCAGGATGCCGACCACGACGACATCGGTTTGCAGGAACTCGCGCGCGTTCATCGTCATATAGCCGATGCCCGATTGCGCGGAGATCGTTTCGGCGACGATCAGCATCACCCACGTCAAGCCGAACGCGAAGCGCACGCCGACGAGAATCGACGGCAACGCGCCCGGCAGAATGACATGGCGATACAGTGCGAAGCCGGACAAGCCGTAGCTTTTCGCCATCTCGATCAGATCGCGATCGACCGAGCGGATGCCGTGATACGTGTTGACGTAGACCGGAAAGAACACGCCCAGCGCCACGAGCACGAGCTTCGCTTCCTCGCCGATGCCGAACCACAGGATGAGCAGCGGGATCATCGCGAGCGCGGGAATGTTGCGGATCATCTGCACGGTCGAATCGAGCGCGACTTCGGCGGGCCTGAAGAGACCGGTCGCGAGACCGAGCACGAAGCCGATGCCGCCGCCCATCGCGAAGCCCGCGAGCGCGCGGCCCGCGCTGACTCTCACGTTTGCCCACAGATCGCCGGATTCGATCAGCGCCCACGCCGCCTTCACGACCGCGAGCGGTTCGGGTAGCACGCGCGACGAGAGTCCGCCCGTGCGCGCGGCGCTTTCCCACGCGATCAGGATCAGCACCGGCACGAGCCAGGGCAGCGCGCGGCGAGCGATGGCATGCAGCTTCATGATGCCGATACCTTCGGCAACTCCGACGTGCCGATGACTTCGCCGAACGGCCCCGACAGCGGCCCGCTCGCCTGCTCGCGCTGCGGGCGCGGCAGCAGCGGAAACACCAGCTCGGCGAAGCGGTACGACTCTTCCAGATGCGGATAGCCCGACAGAATGAAGGTCTCGACGCCGAGTTCCGCATACTGTTTCATCAGCCCGGCGACCTGCTCCGGATTGCCGACGAGCGCGGTGCCCGCGCCGCCGCGCACGAGCCCGACGCCCGCCCACAGATGCGGATACACCTCCAGCTTGTTGCGATCGCCGCCGTGCAGCGCGGCCATTCGGCGCTGGCCTTCCGAATCCATCTTCGCGAACGAGGCCTGCGCGCGTCGGATGGTTTCATCGTCGAGCTTGCTGATGAGCTTGTCGGCGTCCGCCCACGCTTCCTTCTCCGTTTCGCGCACGATCACATGCAGCCGGATGCCGAACTTGATCGTGCGGCCTTCGTCGGCGGCGCGGCGGCGGATATCGGCCAGTTTCTTTTCGACGGCTTCGGGCGGCTCGCCCCACGTGAGATACGTGTCGATATGCTTCGCCGCGATCTCGTGCGCCGCCGGCGACGAGCCGCCGAACCACAGCGGCGGATGCGCCTTCTGCACCGGCGGATACAACACCTTGCCGCCCTGCGATTGCAAATGCTTGCCGTCGAATTCGAAGGCGCCGTTCTCGTGCGACTGTTCGAGCAGGCCGCGCCAGATGGTGAGGAATTCGTCGGTGATTTCGTAGCGCGTGTCGTGATCGTGGAACACGCCGTCGCCCGCGAGCTCGTTCGGATCGCCGCCTGTGACGACGTTGATGAGCAGACGCCCGTTCGATAGGCGGTCGAACGTCGACGCCATGCGCGCCGACAGTCCCGGCGAGCTCAGGCCCGGCCGGATCGCGACGAGAAACTTGAGGCGCTTCGTCGCGGGAATCAGGCTCGATGCAACGACCCAAGCGTCCTCGCAGGAACGGCCGGTGGGCAGGAGCACGCCTTCGTAGCCGAGCGTATCGGCGGCCACGGCGATCTGGCGGAAATAGTCGTAATTCGCAGCCCGCGCGCCTTGCGAGGTGCCGAGATAGCGGCTGTCGCCGTGCGTGGGAATGAACCAGAAAACATTCATCGCTGAATCTGCCTTTTTTCGTTCGTGATGGTCGATGCTCAGGCGACGTTCCAGCGCGCCTCGGTCACATCGAGCTTCTTCGGAATGAGCTTGAGCTCGGTGAAGGTATCGGCGATCTGCTGCTGATACGCGAGCGTGGCGGGATCGATCGGCTTCACGCCATATGACGTGCGCCTGAGCGCGGTTTCGAGGATGCCCGCGTCGAGCCCGACCAGCGGCGACAGTTGCGCGGCCACGGCGGGCACGTTGTCGCGCGCCCAGCGGTCGACCTGATCGAGCTCGTCGAGGACCGCATGCACGAGCTGCGGCTGCGCGGTCGCGGTCTTGCGCGTCGCGAGGTAGTACTGCACGTTGCGCACGATGCCGCTCGCATCCGTGAGCTGACGCGCGCCGGTCTGCTTCTCGACGGCGGCGAGATACGGGTCCCAGATGACCCAGGCATCGACGCTGCCTTGCACGAAGGCGGCGCGCGCATCGGCGGGAGCGAGATAGACCGGCTGAATGTCGGACCAGCCGAGCTTCGATTTCTTCAGCGCCTCGACGAGCAGGTAGTGCACGTTCGAGCCCTTGTTCAGCGCGACTTTCTTGCCGCGCAACTCCGCGACCGACCGAATGCCCGAGTCCTTCGGCACGACGATCGCCTCCGCGTGCGGCGCGGGCGGCTCGGCGCCGATATAGACGAAATCGACGCCCGCGGCCTGCGCGAAGATCGGCGGCGTCTCGCCGACCGTGCCGATATCGACCGCGCCCGCATTGAGTCCTTCGAGCAGTTGCGGCCCGGCGGGAAACTCGAGCCATTGCACGGTGACGCCCTGCGCGGCGAGGCGCTTGTCGAGCGTGCCGCGCGCCTTGAGCACCACGAAGTTGCCGTATTTCTGATAGCCGATGCGCAGCGTTTTCGGTGCATCGGCGGCGCGCGCGATGCCGGATGCGACGCCCCCCGACAGCCCCGCGCCGAGTGCGGCGAGCGTGAGAAGCGTGCGGCGTCGCGCGGGGATGAAGCGCGCGTTGTTGCGGTCGGACATGCGTGGTTCCTCGGTTGAGCTGAGACATCGTTGTCGATGTTAGCAACGCATGTGTCGCGGACTAAACGAGGAATCGTGCTATCGATAGCGGGGTTTGCGTGGTTCGGGTTGTTGGAAAGGTGATAAGCATGAGAGGTGCTGAGGACAGTGTCATGTTGCGACGCGCGATCGCCATGCTGTCTCGAAGCTAAATGTCAGAGGAGAAATTCGAGGGAATATTCCCGTTATCGAAACGGTAGAGACTTCAATCCGGTGTTTCCATCACTTTTGATTGAACGCCGGACGCCGGCATAACCTTCTGACCGATTCGCCGCACCCGGCCGGCCAGTTTTGTTTAGCACCGCACATTGTCCGACGAACTGGCTGGATACGCTTTCGTCGATGAGGAAGGGGCCGCCCGGAATCGGACCCGACACACCCAGAGCCCTGAAGCGCCAGACAAGAATCAAAGTTTCGAAAATAAAAAGGCAAACCGGCGGGAAACGGTATTGCCGCAACCACTGAGGGAGTCCATTTATGAATCGTTCGGAGTCGCCAAACGAGGCGAGTTCGCGCTTGCCGATTTTCGACCAGGAACCCGTGCGCGCCGCACATTCGCAGATGACCGCGTTCACCGCGGCGCTGCAGGCGCGAACGGGACAGCCGTTCGAACACTACGGCGCACTGCACGACTTTTCGGTCAGCCAATATCGGGATTTCTGGAAGTGCTTCATGGAATGGTCGCACGGACTGGAATGGTCCGGCGAAACCGAGCCGGTCTGCGTCGGCGATGTCTGCGAGACCGCGAGTTTCTTTCCGCGCGTGTCGCTGAACTATGCGGACAATCTGCTCGGCCTCTCGATTGCGAACGCCGATGCCCCCGCGCTCACCGCCTGTCACGCCGATGGCCGCCGCGTGCGCCTCACGCGCGGCGAGCTGCGCGAGCGCGTGGCGCGCCTCGCCGATGGGCTCACGCAACTGGGCGTGCGCGAAGGCGACCGCGTCGCGGGCGTGATGCGCAACGACGCCAGCGCGATCGTCACGGCGCTCGCCGTGACCGCGATCGGCGCGACGCTGTCCACCGCCGCGCCCGAGATGGGCATCGAAACGCTGCTCGACCGCTTCACGCAGCTCGCGCCGCGCTTTCTGTTCGCGCATACCGAAGCGAAGGCGTTCGATACGGGCACGCCGCTTGTCGACAAGATGGCCGCGCTCGCGCAGGCGCTGCCTTCGCTCGAAGGCATCGTGGCGATCGACGGCGATCCTTCCGCCTTGCGCGCCGCGCCGCCCGTCAATGCGCTCGATGCGCTCATCGCGTCCGGCGACGCGAGCCGCGTGGAATGGAAGCGCTTCAACTTCAATCATCCGCTGTTCGTGATGTTCTCGTCGGGCACGACCGGCAAGCCGAAGTGCATCGTGCACGGCGCGGGCGGCAGCCTGCTCGAACATTTGAAGGAGCATCGGCTGCACTGCGACCTGCGTCCGGGCGACCGCATGTATTTCCACACGAGCTGCGCCTGGATGATGTGGAACTGGCAGTTGTCGGCGCTTGCGTCGGGCGTGGAGATCGTGACTTACGACGGACCGATCGCATCCGTCGATACGCTGTGGCGCCTCGTCGCCGACGAGCGCGTCAACGCCTTCGGCACGAGCCCGGCCTACCTGAAGATGTGCGAGGACGCGGGTCTCGTGCCCTCGCGCGAGTTCGACCTGAGCGCCCTTCGCTCGATGATGTCCACCGGCGCAATTCTCTTCGACGCGCAGTTCGAATGGGTCCGCGATAACGTGAAGCCGCTGCGCATGCAGTCGATTTCCGGCGGCACCGACATCCTCGGCTGTTTCGTTCTCGGCAATCCGAACCTGCCCGTCTACGCGGGCGAGGCGCAGTGCAAGAGCCTCGCGCTCGACGTGCAGGCGTGGCGCGACGGCGCGCGCGCGGAGGGCATTGGCGAACTGGTGTGCGTGAATCCGTTCCCGTCGCGCCCGCTCGGGTTTCTGAACGATCCCGAAGGCGAGCGCTTTCACAAAGCCTATTTCAGCGCCAATCCCGGCGTCTGGACGCACGGCGACCAGATCGAGTTTCCGCCGGAAGGCACGGCGCGCCTGCATGGGCGCAGCGACGGCGTGCTCGTCGTGCGCGGCATCAATGTCGGGCCGGACGAGATTTATCGCGTGCTGAACGATATTCCCGAGATCCGCGACGGCATTGTCGTGCAGCAGCGCATCCGCGAAGCCGCGACCGCCGACGGGCCGGGTCAGACCATCGGCGAGCGGCTCGTGCTGCTCGTCACGCTGCGGCCGGGCGCGCAGTTCGGCGGCGCGCTGATCGCGCGGATTCGCCGCGATATCGTGCGCCGCGCGTCCGCCGCGCACGTTCCGGACGTGATCGCGGCCGTCGACGATCTACCGGTCACGCATAGCGGCAAGCTCACCGAGACCGCGGTGCGCAACGCGGTGAACGGGCTCGACGTCACCAATACGTCCGCGCTGCGCAACCCGGCCTCGCTCGATTCGATCCGCAATCACCCGGCCCTGCAGCCGCCGTCCGGCGAGATACCGCAGACCTACGCCACGCGTGCGGAACTGGAACGGCTGCTGCAAATGCGATGGGAGCAGCTTTTCGCATTCGCCCCGATCGGCCGCGACGACAATTTCTTCGAGCTCGGCGGACATTCGCTGCTCGCGGCGCGCCTGCTCGCCGAATTACAGCCGGTCGCCGGCCGCCCGATTCCGCTTTCGACGATGCTGCGCGCGCCGACCATCGCGAAGCTCGCGGATGTCATCGAAAAGGGCGCGCTGCCGGAATCATCGGAAGTGCTCGTGCCGATGCGCGAGGGCGAAGGCACGCCCATCTTCCTCATGCACAGCGTGACGGGATCGGTGCTCGAATGCACCCGGCTCATCGGCACGATGCGCAAGCCGCGTCCGGTGTACGGCCTGCAAGCGCTCGGGCTCGATGGCGAAACGCCGCCGCAGCGCCGCGTCGAGGAGATGGCGAAGACGTATGTCGAGCAGATTCGCAAGGTCCAGCCGAAGGGTCCGTATGCGCTTGCCGGTTTCTCGTTCGGCGGCCTGATCGCGCTCGAAGTCGCCCAGCAGCTGTTCGCCGAGGGCGAGCAGACGGAATTCGTCTGCCTGCTCGACACCTACGTGCAGGAACGCTGGCTGCCGTGGTTCGCGATGATCGGCTTCCGGCGCGACTATGTGAAACGGCTGTGGAAGACGGTCTCGGAGATGTCGCCGCGTGAGCGCGCCGGTTTCGCGGCGACGAAGTACGCCGCTGCCCGAAACAAGCTGGCGATGCGCCTGGGCCGCGTGCCGCAGGTGCAGGCTGCGCCAGGTTCCGATACGGCCGCCGACCCGATGCCGCCGGTCCTGCGCCACTTGCGCAACACGTTCCGTACCGCGATGAACAACTATCGGCCGAGGCCGTTCGAGGGCGGGCGGATCGTCTATGTGCGCGCGGCCGGGCGCGAAGAGGACCGGGGCGATCCGCTGCCGCTGTGGCGCAAGATCGCGCGCCGCGGGCTGACGGTCGCGGAAGTGCCGGGCAATCACGGGGGCGTCATCGAGGAACCGGGCGTGTACGCAGCGGCCGCCGCGCTCGACGGGGATTACGGCGTCGAGGACGGCGTCGAAGTGCAGGGCCTTGGGCACGGCAGCATGATTCGCAGCGCGTAGAGGGTCCGGCAAATGACATCAGCCGCTCGCGAGTTTCGGAGCGGCTGATGTGTTTTGGACGCCGGGAAAAGCTACGTCGTCACCGGTCAGTGCCGGCGTAAGGCGGCGCAAACCGCGCCCAGAAGAGATAGCACGCCATCACGCTCGCCGCGCCCACGCCCGTGCCGAGCGGCACGCCCAGCGGACCGAGGAATCGGACGAGAACCGCATTGGCGGCGAGCTTGGTCGCAAAGCCGATCACGGAAATCACGGTGATCGCCTTGTAGCGCGCCTCGCCCGCGAACAACTGAATGAGCACGCACATTCCGAAGGAAAACGGAATCTGCGAAAGCCCGAAGCGGAACAGGCTCGTGACCGCGATCGTGTCCTCGCTGGTGAAAGCGCCCTTCTGGAACAGCAGCGCGATCGCGTACGGCGCCAGCACATAGGCGAGGCCCGAGCCGATGGTCCCCACCGCCAGCATTACGAACGACCATTTCAGCGCCGTGCTGCGCGCCCGCGCATGATCGCCGCGATGAAGAATCTCCGAGAGAATCGGCAGCGTCGCCCGGCTGATGGCGATCGCGCCCATGCTCACGAGCAGCGACAGCAGGCGGTTGGCGTAACCGAGCGTCGCGATGGCGCCGTCGCCCAGTTGCGCCATGAAATACTGGTCGACGGGAAGCCACAGGTTCGCCACGACCGATCCGATCAGGAGCATGGCGAGCGAGCGCATCGTGCGCGGCCACTGCTCCGCCTCGAACGACAGGCGCGGACGCGCGGGCACGGCATCGGCTCTGCGCGCGAGTATCCGCAGCCACGCGGCCTGTATCGCGATGCCGATCGTCGTGCCGAGCACGAGCGGCATGATCGACGCATGGTTTTGCGCGCTCAGCACGAACGCCAGCAACGCGATGGCCGGCACGCATTCGAGCAGCGTGTTGATGTGCTTTTCCGACGCCTGGAGCCGCGCCGACGAGATGCAGATCGTGAAGGCGAGCACGCCCGCCGGCGTCATTCCAATGACCATCTGCCGGCACATTTCGCGGGTCGAACCGGAGAGGCTGCCTGCGAAAAAGCCCACCATGTGCGGCCAGAAAAAATAGAGCAGCAACGAGAACACGATGCCGATGGCGAGCCCCGCGCCTTCCAGTTCGCCGAGAAACCGGTCCTGCTGCGCCTTGTCCTTTCTGAGCGCGACGAGCGCGGTGACCAGGAGGACACTCAGCTCGTTGGTGATCGTCGACGGCAACCAGGTGACGAGCGTGAGCGCGAGCTGATAGGCGTCGACGGTGCCGCTGATGCCATAGCGGTACGCGATCGCCATTTCCTTCGATGCGCCGATCACCTTTCCGGCGAGCACGAACACGAGCAGGACGAGCGCGCTTCTCGCGATGCGCTTGTGGTCCCGATGAACGCCACTCAGACGTCTTCTTACCGATTGCACCGTTGCGGTCAGCACCTTTCCTCCAGCATGGCTTCTTTTGTTATATGAATCGAAGAGGCAGCGTGGAGCAAAGGCGCGGCGTCGACTGTTCGGCACGCCACCCGTCGTCGCGGATGGCCAATCCGCAGAGGTTTTTCGCGCGGGACGTGACTTATCGCACCGAAGGAGTCGCCGCGCCGGGTGAACCTTCCGGATTGACGCACGCATCAAAGGCGTAAGCCAAGGTCACTATCATGGATGGTTGGAATTGGAATTGAAATTCGAATACAGGATGGGTGAAATCCGATGAGACGACCCATCGTGATTGGCGCCCTGCTCGTAGGCGTTGCCGTGCTTGCGATCGGCGTTCCGGGCGTGAAGACGCAGTTTCAGACGGCCTACGCCGCATGGGACGAAGGCCGTCTCCAGGAGCACTTCTCGTGGAGCGGCTTCAGGCGCTGGTGGTATCGCACGACGGGCTGGGGCGGCCATCTGCGCGCAGGCCTCGATAATTCGCCGGTGCCGCCCACCGCCAGTTGCCCGCAGACTTCCTTCACGCCGCCCAGGCTGGTCGATCCCCGCAGCCCGAAGGATTTCGGCGCGGCGGGCAATGGCACCACCGACGACACCAAGTCGTTCCAGGCGGCCGTGGACGCCGGCGACGTGCTCGTGCCCGCGGGCACGTATCTGCTCAATGGCACGGTCGTCGTCACTGCCAGCAACCGGCATATCCAGTGCGAGCCCGGCGTCACACTCAAGAAGACGGTCCGCGAGAACAGCAACATGTTCAACTACGAAGGCCCGTCGACGGGGAACAGTCTCGTCGGCTGCAACTTCGTGGGCGCCAATCCGACGCGCATCCGCGAGTGGGACACGGTCGGTGAATACGATATTCCGGTTCAGACCAACGGCGCGGTCGATAACTTCGTTCTCGCGGGCAACAGCTTCCGCGATTTCTTCGGCCAGTCGATGTTTCAGACCGAAGGGCAAGGCGGCGGCACCGGCGCGGTGCTGATGTTCAACTCGTTCGCGAACTGTCCGCTCTACGGCATCGCGCTGGTGGGATCGGTCAACGGGCATATCGCCTATAACCTGGCCGACAACTGCCGCATGGGCCCCGAGAACAACGACGCCACGCAGGACAGCGGCGGCAACGTCCTCGAATGCAACCGCATGATCAACGGCGGCAACATCACCGGCGGGGCCAACGGCTCGGGCGGCGTCGACTATAGCGGCAATGTCGTGCGTCATAACGTGCTCGACGGCGGCTATATGCAGATCAGCCCGCCCGAGCGCGGCAAAGCGGCCCGGTATATCGACAACACCTGCAACGACTGCGCGACTGAATAGCGGCTTGTTCCAATTGTTCGCGCAGTGCACCGTGGAGCGCATCTTTCTTGCTTGCCGCTACTGGCAGCGTGCGCGACTTCATGCTCGCCCGACGAACCATCGTCGGGCCGGAAGCCGCCCGGACGAACGATGGGACGGACCCGCGATGCCTCATATCGGAATTACACCCGGCTTGCGCAAGGCAGTTTCTGCCTTGCTGATTGCATGGCTTACCGCATGCGGCGGCGGCGGCGACTCGGGCGGCGCAAGCAGCGCGTCCGGGCCGGCGGGCGGCGTCAAATTGCAAGTCGTATCGTTCGGCGACAGTTTGTCGGATGTCGGCACTTACGCGCCGATCGCGGGCGTGCTCGGCGGCGGGCGCTTCACCACGAATCCCGGTCAGGTATGGACGCAGGACGTCGCGCAATACTACGGCGACACGCTCACTGCCGCGTTCACGATCAATCTCGCGCACGAGTTGAAGGCGCAAGGCGGAATGGGCTATGCGCAGGGCGGCTCCACCGTCGCGACGCCGGCGAATCAGAATCGATTCCTCACCGACGTGATCGGCGACATCGAAATGCCGGTGAATCAGCAGATTTCGAGCTATCTGTCGGCGCACGGCAGCTTCAATTCGGGCCAGCTCGTGCTCGTCTGGGGCGGCGCGAACGACGTGCTGCGCGCAGGCAGCCCGCCCACCGCCGACACGACCGTGCAGAACGCTGCCACGACGCTCGCGCAACTCGTCGGGCAGATCGTGCAGAGCGGTGCCACGCATGTGGTCGTGATCAACGTGCCGAACATCGGACTCTCGCCCGATGGCGTCAAATCGTCCGATGGCGGTGCGAACTTCACGCAACTTTCGCAGCGCTTCAACGCGACGCTGAACGCCGCGTTACAGGCGAACGGGCTGCAAGGCAAGGTCATCGTGATCGATGCTTACACGTGGACCACTCAGACCATCACCAACTATCAGGCCAACGGTTTCACCGTGTCCAATACCGCTCAGGCCTGCGACCCGTCGAAGACGCCGCACGATACGTCGCTCCTCTGCTCGCCGGCTACCTACGTCGCTTCGAACGCGGACCAGACCTACATGTTTGCCGACGACCTGCATCCGACCACGCGGATGCACGCGCTTTTCGCGCAGTACGTGGAGCAGCAGATCGCTGCAAGCGGACTCGGTCACTGATTGCGCGCGACACTCATAGCCCGCGGCTCACATGCCTGACGAACGATTCGATGACGTCCTCGTTTCTCGACAGAAACACGAACTGACCGACGCGCCTCGAAACCAGCAGTCCCGCCTCGACGAGCGATGAGACATGCGCCGATACCGTCGATTGCGCAAGACCGCTGCGCGCGTGGATCGTATTCAGCGACACGCCGTGCCCGAATGCGACGCGTTCCTGCGCGAACGCGGTGTCGGGCGTCTTGAGCCATGCGAGGATGTCGCGCCGCAGAGGATTGGCGAGCGCCTTGTGAATCAGGTCGGCGTTCATGAATCAAAACATGTCCGTGCCGGTGGAGAAGGACGCATCCCGCTTCGATCGGGAAGGTATGAACGGACCCGTGATCATGCTCGAATAACTTTGACCGGGGCCGACCATCGGGAACACATCGGCGTCCTGGTCGATCATCACTTCGAGGAACGCGGGACCGTCGAACGCGACGAACGCCTTGAGGTGCTCGTCGAGATCGCCCATGTCCCGGACACGGCGGGCGAACGCGAATCCATCGGCTAGAGCGGCCTGAACGAAATCCTTGCGATGCAGCGCCTTGTCGCTCACGAACATGCGTCCATCGTAGAAAAGACGCTGCCACTGACGGATCATGCCGTCGCCGCAATTGTTGAGCAGCAGCACCTTGACCGGAACGCCGTACGTGCTCGCCGTTTCCAGCTCTCCCATGTTCATGCGGATGCTGCCGTCGCCGTCGATATCGATCACGAGCGCGTCCGGGCGCGCGAACTGCGCGCCGATCGCGGCGGGCAAGCCGAAACCCATCGTTCCCATGCTGCCCGAGGTGAGGAAGCTGCGCGGCTCGACAAAATCGAAAAACTGCGCGGCCCACATCTGATGCTGACCCACGCCCGTGCTGATGATCGCTTTGCCGCCGGTGATTTCGCTCAACTTTTCGATCACCCATTGCGGCTGAATGAGCGCGCTCTTTCGGTCGTAATTCATGCCGTGCCTGCGCTTGAGCTCCATCGCGTCCGCGGTCCAGCGTGACGATGCCCGCGTAACCGGTCCATGCGCCATCAGCGCGCGCAGCGTGTCCTTTGCATCGCCTATATGAGTCCACGACGCACGCTTGACCTTGTTGATCTCCGCTTCGTCGATATCAATATGCGCGACATGACACGCGTTCGGTGCAAACGTTTCCGGACGGCCGCCCGCGACGCGATCATCGAAACGCGCGCCCACGGCAATCAGAAAGTCGCAGTCTTCCACGGCATAGTTCGCGCATGCGGTCCCGTGCATTCCGAGCATGCCGAGCGCGAGTTCGTGCTTTGCGGGCATTGCGCCGAGCCCCATCAAAGTCGTCACTACAGGAATGCGATAACGCTCGGCGAACTGGCGCAATTCGGCCGCCGCACCCGACGCGACCACACCGCCGCCCGCATACAGAAGCGGCCGTTTGCTGTGCGCGAGAAGATCGAAGAATTCGGCGCTGCGCGTTTCTTCGAGCCGAGCGCCCATCGCCACCAGACGAAGGCGATCGGAATAGCCGCGAAACTGCAACGTGCCATGCCCGCGATACGGTCCCCTCCAGTTCTGAATGTCTTTCGGCACATCGACCACGACCGGTCCCGGCCGCCCCGTGCGCGCGATATCGAATGCGGTGCGCAGCGTCTGTTCGAGCTTGTCCGGATCGGTCACGAGAAAGACCTGCTTCGCGCACGCCGACATGATGTTGAACACCGGCGCTTCCTGAAACGCGTCGGTGCCGATGGCGGCACGCGGCACCTGTCCGCAGATGAGCACGACAGGCACGGAATCGCCATTGCAATCGGCGATCGGCGTCACGGCGTTCGTCGCGCCCGGACCCGACGTCACCATGAACACGCCGACTTTCCCGCTCGCCCGCGCATAACCCGCGGCCATGAAACCCGCGGATTGTTCGTTCGACGGCACCACGAACCGGATCTGCCGCTCCGGTCGATCCGCGTGCATTTCGTTGAAGCGGAACACCGCGTCATAGGTCGGCAAAATCGCGCCGCCGCTGTAGCCGAAGAGCGTATCCACGCCCTGTTCCGCCAGCACGCGCAAGATGATGTCGGCGCCCGAGAGCGATTCATCCGTATGTGTCATGTCAGGCTCTCCATCGTCGCGTTGCTTTCTTCGATCGCGAACGCACGCGCGACCACTTCCGCCTGTCTCGCCACATGCACCGCGTGATAGCCCGGCGCAGTCGATGCCGAAGCGGCACGTCCCGCATAAGACAGGCTCACGCGCGCAGGCAGCATCTCACGCAGTTGCGGCTCGACGAAACTCCACGCGCCCTGATTGCGCGCCTCTTCCTGACACCAGATCACCGTCTTCAGATTCGGATAGCGCGCGAGTTCATCGGCCAGTTGCCGCGACGGAAACGGATACAACTGTTCGATGCGAATGACCGGCGTATCGTCGATGCCATGCTTGCGGCGATAGTCGAGCAGCTCGTAATACACCTTCCCCGAAGTGACGATGACACGCTCGACATCCGCGCGACGCGACGCATCGATGTGCTCGTCCGGAAGAACTTCACGGAATGCGCCGTGAGCAAGATCGTCGAGCGAGTTGACGGCTTCCGCGTGTCTCAGCAGCGACTTGGGCGTCATCACGATGAGCGGCCGGGCATCGAAAGAAAGCACCTGCATGCGCAAGAGATGAAACAGTTGCGCGGGCGTTGTTGGCTGAACCACGCGCATGTTGTCCTGCGCGCTCAGTTGCAGATATCGCTCAAGCCGTGCCGACGCATGCTCGGGGCCCGCGCCTTCCTGACCGTGAGGCAGGAACAGGGTCAATGCACTGCGTTGCCCCCACTTCGCTGCGCCCGCGGCGATGAACTGATCGATGACGACCTGCGCGCCGTTCGCGAAATCGCCGAATTGCGCTTCCCACACGACGAGGGCATCGCGATTGACCGTCGAATAGCCGTATTCGAAGGCGAGCACCGCGGTCTCCGAGAGAATCGAATTCGTCACTGTGAAGCGGCCCTGCGCTTCTCCGACATGTTCGAGCGGAATGAAGACGCCATCCGAACGCGCCGTGCGCTTCTGGTTATGCAGCATCGCATGCCGATGATTGAACGTGCCTCGCGCGCTGTCCTGCCCGCTCAGCCGCACATCGACGCCTTCGCCCAGCAGCGACGCAAATGCAAGATGCTCCGCCATGCCCCAGTCGACCGGTTTCGCACCTGTGGACATATCACGGCGCGAGGCCATCAGCTTGTTGACGAGGGGATGAAGCTCATGACCTTCGGGCACGCTCGATATGCGCCGCGCCAGCACGCCGAGATGCTCGCGCGACGGGGCTTCGTAATGCGTGACGCCGTGTGCATCGGATGCGCTCGCAAGCTCCTGTGCATCGTCGGCGCGCGCCTGGTCGAGCAGCTTGCGCCGCGCATCGACCAGCGATTCGGCTTGCTCCGCCGTCAACACGCCTTCGCGAATCAACCTGTGCGCGTACAACGTCCGCACGCCGGGATGCGCCGCGATCGCGCGATACATCATCGGCTGCGTGATGGCGGGCGTGTCCTGTTCCTGATGCCCATGCTTGCGAAAGCACACGAGATCGATCACGACGCTGCGTGCGAACGCCGTGCGATAGTCGAGCGCAAGGCGCACGGCCATCGCGACCGCTTCGGGGTCGTCGCCGTTGACGTGCAGCACCGGCGCCTCGATCAGCTTGACGATATCGGTCGCATAGAACGACGAGCGCGTGTCGCGCGGATCGGAGGTCGTGAAGCCGATCTGATTGTTCACGACGATATGCACGGTGCCGCCCGTGCCATGTCCGCGTGTATAGGAAAGACTCAAGGTTTCCATCACGACGCCTTGCCCGGACATCGCCGCATCGCCGTGAATCTCGACTGGCAGCACATGTGAGGCGCCATCAGACGAGAGCGCGTCCGCCTTTGCGCGCGCCATTCCCTGCACGACCGGGTTCACGACTTCGAGGTGCGACGGATTGAACGCAAGCACGACTTCCACCGGTCCATCGGCGGTCTGCGTGACGGTGCTGAATCCCTTGTGATACTTGACATCGCCTTCGGGCAGATCGTCGGTGTCCTTGCCGTCGAACTCATCGAATAGCGCATGCAGCGGCTTGCCGGCGACGTTCACCAGCACGTTCAGCCGTCCGCGATGCGCCATGCCCATCACGACCGAGCGCACGTCCTTCGACGCGCCGTAGCGCACCAGTTCGTCGAGCAGGACGATGAGCGATTCGCCGCCTTCGAGCGAGAAGCGCTTTTGCCCGACGAAGCGCGTGTGCAGATACTTTTCGAGTCCTTCGGCCGCTGTCAGGCGTTCGAGAAAGCGCTGCTTGTCCGCGACCGGAAACGAGGGTTTCGCGTGCGTCGATTCGAGCCGCATCTGCCACCAGCGCCGCTCGTTCGCATCGGTGAGATGCATGAATTCCGCGCCCAGCGTGCCAGTATAGGTTTGTTCGAGCGCCGCGGCGATCTCTTGCAGTGTCGCGTCTTCATCGAAGAGATAGGTGTCGGCGGTGCTGAAACGCGTCGACATGTCGGCCGACGTCAGGCCATAGTAGGCGGGCGTGAGTTCCGCGAGCGTGCGCCGCGGCTCCCACTGCAACGGATCGAGATGTGCCTTGCGCGTGCCGATCGTGCGGAACGCCGTCATGAGCGACTGCACGGCCACCTGCTTTCTCGCGAGCGCGAGACCGTCACCGGAGGCCATCGCAAAGTCATGCGGCCGTCGCGCAAGCTCGACGAAGTTCGATACCACGGGCGCGTGCGGTTCATCATCGCGATCGCTTCCGTCGATGGCGGGCGTTTCGCGCAACGCATCGAACCATGCGCGCCATTCATCCGTAACCGATGACGGATCGCTCAGATAAAGCTCGTATTGCTCTTCGACATACGGCGCGTTGGCGCCGGACAGAAATGAGTTTCGACGTTTCTCGATCAACATGATGATCATCCTTCGTGTGCAGCGCGAGCGCAGTGCGCCCGCTTCATGAGATGAAGTCTAGCCAGCCATGACTGCGTCGAAGGAGGCGATTGGCGCGTTGTCGGGCCACTCCGTGCCGAATTTGGGCCACGCCGCACGCGCACGCGCGCTTATTACATCGCGGTAAAAGTCATTTGCCGGCAAGGGCGTCTTTCGCGCGCGCACGTTGGGATAGACTGGGCCATCGCTTGAAATTCACGCACTTACTTCACGAAGGTCACGGCATGAAAGTCGCCCTTGTTCTGTTCGACGGTGTGCAGGCACTCGACGTGGCAGGCCCACTCGATGTCTTCGCGGAAGCCAACACGCATCTTCCGCCGGACCAGCGATACGAGGTCTCGCTCGTCGGGCGCGAGGCCGGCATCGTGACCGCTTCGAACGGCATGCAGATCATCGTGCCGGTGGGCTACCTCGACGCCCTCGCCACCGATACGCAATACGACCTGCTCTTGATAGCAGGCGGACCGCAATTGCCCGACTGGGAACCGCCCGCCGAATTTCTCGCGTGGCTGCGCAAACAGGCGCGCGGCGCCGCGCGCTTCGGCTCCGTCTGCAATGGCGCGTTCGTGCTCGGGCACGCCGGCCTGCTCGACGGCCAGCAGGTCACGACGCATTGGTCGGACGCGGGACGTCTCGCGAAGACGTTTCCGCGCGCCTCCGTGCAGCCCGACAAGATCTTCATGCGCGACGGACGCCTCTTCACTTCCGCCGGTGTATCGGCGGGCATCGATCTGTGTCTGACGCTCGTCGCCGAGGACTTCGGACATGAACACGCCGTGCGCGTCGCGAAACGCCTCGTCGTCTACATTCAGCGCGAAGGCGGGCAATCGCAGTACAGCCCGTACATTGCAGCGACGAAGGAAGATGCGCCGATCATCGGCAAGGTGCATCGGTATGTGACCGATCATATCGGCGATGCGCTTTCCATCGAACAACTGGCGAATGCTGTTTCCGTGAGCCGACGGACCTTTTCCCGGCTATTCGCGAGGCATGCGAAGGTCACGCCTTCCGCATACGTCGAGCAGGTTCGCGTCGATACGGCGAGGACGCTGCTCGAGACCAGCGACGCGCCGCTCAAAACTGTCGCGTTCAAATGCGGCTTTCATAGCGCCACGCATATGCGGATGATCTTTTCGAGGCGGCTCAACGTCACGCCGAAGCAATATCGCGAGCGGTTTCGCGGCAATGTGGAAATCGAAGCGCCGCATGAAGCGCGCGTGCATGTTATCGAGCGTGCGATGCAGGAGGAACTGGCGGAGGCCGCGTGAGCGAGGCGTTACCGGATATCGTCGCGCCTGGCTTGGCGGTCGTGTTCTGCGGCATCAATCCCGGCATGCTCGCCGCGGCAACGGGCCATCATTTCGCGGGACGCGGCAATCGCTTCTGGCGCGTCGTTCATCTCGCCGGCTTCACGCCCGTGCAACTTCTTCCCGAAGACGATCGCGCATTCCTTCGATACGGCTATGGCCTCACGACGGCGGTCGCGCGCCCGACCGCACGTGCGGCGATGTTGTCGCGCATCGAGATCGTCGCGGCGGCATCGGCGTTCGAAGCAAAGATCGCGGGCCTTGCGCCGCGATATATCGCGTTTCTCGGGAAGATGGCGCTATCCGCCATCACCGGCAAACGCGATATCGAATGGGGACTTCAAGCCGGGACTTTCGGCGGCGCGCGCGCATGGGTATTGCCGAATCCGAGCGGATTGAACCGCGCCTTCAGCCTCGATGAACTGGTGACCGCGTATCGCGAGCTTCATGCGGCGGCATTCGCGATGCCCGTTGAAGCGCCCTGAGGCTTGCGGCCGCGAAGGCCATCGCCGCATCGCAAATGGCTATTCATGCGCAACGTCTCCGTCGCGAATTCGAGAAACGCGCGAATCTTGCCGCTCGCACCGCGGCGTTCCACATGCAATAAGTTCACCGGCACCGCCTCGGGCTCGAATGCCGCGAGAATGGGCCGAAGCCTGCGGCCGAGCACTTCGTGAATCGCCTGATACGAAAGCAACTGTGTGATGCCGACGCCATCGCGAGCCGCCGCGATGGCGGCAGGCGCGAGATCGACGATCATGCGCGGCTGAAGCCGCACCGGCAACCTCACGCCCTGTGCGGCAAACACCCATTCCAGTGGATTCGACACGCCCGTGAAGGACACGCAGTCGTGCCGCGTCAGCTCTCTCGGATGATCGGGCTCACCATGTGCTTCGAGATACGCCGGCGAAGCATAGGTCCTGCGCCTGACATGCCCCAGCGGAACCGCGAATGTCGACGAGTCCCCGAGATGACCGATGCGAATGGCGATATCCACGCCTTCATCGAGCAATCGCGTCGTGCGATCGGCATACACCGCCTGAATGCTGATGTCCGGATAGCGCAGCGCGAACGCGTTGATGAGCGGCGCGACGAATCGCTGGCCGAACAGCACGGGCGCTGAAATCGTTAGCGTTCCTACCGGTTTGACGTGATATGCGCCGATGTTCGCTTCCGCTTCGGCGATGGCATCGAGCACTTGCCGGCACGCGTCGAGGTAGGCGATGCCCGCGTCCGTGGGACGCACCGAACGCGTCGTGCGCGCGAGCAGCTGTGCGCCGGTGCGCGATTCGAGCGAGTTGAGCGCCCTCGACACCGCAGCCGTCGATAAGCCGAGCTTGTCCGACGCGCTGGTGAAGCCACCGCTATCGACGATGGCCACGAAGACTTCCATCTCACGCAATCTGTCCATTCTCAATCCCGAAGCACACGCTGTTTGCCCGGCGATTGTAGGCAGTCCGATGGCGCATGAATCGCAATGGCCTGAATCGAAAACAGATTGGCCAAGGATGAACGGCACGTCTGCACTGGCCCATACAGCGCATTGTTTGGCCCGAATCGCCTGTCCGCCGGCCTTCAACAAAGCCATATCGTCTCCGACAATGAATCAACGGCGACGCGTGGCAATCACATGCACCGCGCGCTCCAACTCTATAAGCGAGCCTGTCATGTTCTCTGCGATGCTTGAAGTCAACCCGATTGCCGATCAGTTCGATGCCTATCTCGGCATGGCGAATATGCTGCGGCCCGAACTCGAAAAGATCGATGGTTTCATGGATAACACACGATATGCAAGCCTCACGCGCGACGGCTGGCTGCTCTCGCTCTCCGCCTGGCGCGATGAAAAGTCCCTCGTTCGATGGCGCACGGCGACGAAGCATCACAAGATACAGCAAGCGGCGCGCGATCGCGTGTTCGCCGACTATCGCCTGCGCATCGGACAGATCGTGGCGGATACGCGCGTGCCCGATGGACATGCGCTCACCGAACAACGCCTCGACGTCACCGAAACGGGCGCAGGCAAGGCCGTGACGCTGCTCGATGCAAAGCGCGCGCCGGAATGGGTCAGGCAAGCCGGTCCGCAAAGCGTCGCGAGTTCGCTGGGGCTCGATATTGAAGCGCCCGGCCTCGTGGCATGGGATGTCTTCGACGCGCTGCTCGCGCCGGGCGAAGCGATCGTCGTGGCGACGTGGCGCGATCAGGCCGCAGCCGATGCGTTCGAGCATGACGTCGCGCGTCCGGAGGACGTGCGCCTGCGCCACATTCGTGTGATTCGTGAGTACGGCATGTTCGACCGGCGCGAAGCGCCGCAGTACTTCGAAGAAGCGAAGCGCGCGGTGTGACGATGAGCACCGCCGATCCATTGACCAACGACACGCAGGCGCCATCGGCGTCGCGCGTCCACCATCCCGCGTTGCGGTTTCGTCTCGCAATCGGCCTGACCGGAATGCTGCTCGCATCGTTGCTGGCCATATTGAACGAACAGGTCACCGCCTTTGCAATGGCCGACATTCAAGGCGCGCTTTCGATCGGGCATGACGACGGAACCTGGCTCACCACCTTGTTCGAAGCGGCCAACGTCGCAACGATGGTCTTCGCGCCGTGGTTCGGCATCACGTTCACGCTCAAGCGCTTCACGATAGGCGCCGTGCTCGCCACGATGCTCTTCGGGTTTCTTTGCCCACTGGCGCCGAATCTTTCGACGCTATACGTGTTGCGCGTATTGCAGGGCATTGCGGGCGGCTGTCTGCCGCCGATGCTCATCATCGTGGCGTTGCGTTATCTTCCGCCCAAGATCAAGCTCTACGGGCTCGCCGGCTATGCGATGACCGCGACCTTCGGCCCCGCGCTCGGCACGCCGCTCGCCGCGCTATGGACCGAGTACGTCGACTGGAGACTGGCCTTCTGGCAGATCGTGCCGCTCGGCATCGTGTGTTGCGTCGCGATTCAACGCGGGCTTCCCGATGATCCGCTCAAGCTCGAACGCTTTCGGTCGTTCAACTGGACGGGCTTTCTCTCCGGCTGCCCCGCCATCGCGATGCTCGTGACCGGCCTTCTGCAAGGCGACCGGCTCGACTGGCTGAACTCGGACTTCATCTGCGTGATGCTGATCGGCGGAACGGCGCTGCTTGCGGTGTTCCTCGTCAACGAATGGTTTCATCCGCTGCCCTTCTTCAAGCTGCAACTCTTGTCGCGGAGAAACTTCTCGCATGGACTGACCACGCTCGCGGGCGCCGTGATCCTGCTCGTCGGCGTCGCTGCGATACCGGGCCAGCATCTCGCGAGAATCCATGCGTACCGTCCGCTGCAAGCCGCGCCGCTCTCGCTGCTGGTCGCGCTTCCGCTGCTCGTCGCGCTTCCGTTGACGGCCGCGCTGCTGAACCTGAAGCGCGTCGATTCCCGCTGGGTCATGGCGACGGGGCTGTGCCTCATGATCGCGACCTGCGCGATGGGCAGCTTCATGACGTCCGAGTGGATACGCGACGACTTCTATCTGCTTCAATGCCTGCAGATCGCCGCGCAGCCGATGCTGATTCTCGCGATCCTGATGGGCGTCACGACCGGCCTGCCGCCGACCGAAGGCCCGTTCGCCTCCGCGATGTTCAACTCGGTCAAGACATTCAGCGCCGCCGTGGCGACCGCGCTCATCGAAGGGATCGGGACGCATCGCGAACGCTTTCATTCGAACGTGCTCGTGGATCAGCTCGGCAACCGGACGTTCATTGCGCATCAGGGCATGGATACGGCGCAACTCGCGCAGCTCGCGCATCGTGTTCACGAACAGGCGCTGGTGCTGATGTCCGCGGACCTCTATCGCGTGATGGCGTGCGTCGCCGTCGCGCTTCTGCTTCTCGTTCCGGTGCTGCCCGTGCGTATCTATCCGCCGTGGACCGCTACACCGCCTTCTTCGAAATAACCGCATCAAGGACGCTTCTCATGTCATCCCTCATCCGTTTCCGTTCCAGGCTCATTCGCGTCGCGGTGCCGGTGGCCGTGGTCGCGGTCGCCGCGTGGGCGAGCGTCCGGCTTCTCTCCGATCCGACCAGCGAAATCACCAACGATGCCTACGTGCAGGCCGATTTCACGCTCGTCGCGCCGCGCATCGCAGGCCAGATTGCCGATGTGCTCGTCGACGACAATCAGCCGGTCAAGGCCGGGCAACTGCTCGCGCGCATCGATGACCGCGACTTCCGCGCCGCCTTGATGAGCGCGCAAGCCGACGTGACCGCCGCGAGCGCGGCCGTCGCCAACTTCGATGCCGAAATCGCGCGGCATCCGTCGCTCGTCGACCAGGCCCGCGCCACGCTGCGCTCCGACGATGCCGCGATCGGGTTCGCGCGTGCGAATGCATCGCGCTATCAGAGTCTTTCGGAGACGGGCGCGGGCACCGCGCAGGAGCAGCAGCGCGCCTCCAGCACGCTAGAACAGCAGCTCGCGCAACAAGCGCATGACCGCGCCGTATTCATCGCGACGCAGCAGAATCTCGACGTATTGCGCACCCAGCGCGACAAAGCGGCAGGCGCGCTGGCGCGCGCCGTTGCGGCGCTCGAGCAGGCGAAGCTGAACCTGTCGTACACGGAGATTCATGCGCCCGTCGATGGCAAGGTGGGCCGGCGGTCGGCCCGCGTCGGCGCGTTCGTGACGCCCGGCGCGCCGGTGCTGGCCATCGTGCCGCTGACGGACGCGTATGTCGTCGCGAACTTTCAGGAGAACCAGATCACGAAGATGCGGCCCGGCGAAAGCGTGCGGATCAAGGTCGACAGCTTGCCGGGCGTTGTCATCAAAGGCCGCGTCGATAGTCTCGCCCCCGCCACCGGCGTGAGCTTCGCGCCCATCGCGCCCGACAATGCGACCGGCAACTTCACGAAGATCGTGCAGCGCGTGCCGGTCAAGATCACGATAGATCGCGGGCAGGAAGCGGCGTCGGCGCTGAGCGTGGGGCTGTCCGCCGAAGCGGAAGTGATGCTCGGCCGGCACAGCGAAACGCTTGCTCAGGGAGCCGACGCGAAATGAACACGAACGAACCTTCGCTGCGCTCGATCGCGCTTGCCGTGCTGGCGTGTCTCGCGATGGCCGGATGCACGGTCGGCCCGGACTTCGAACCTCCGAAGAACGCCACGCCCGATGTTTTCGAGCGCACGCAAACAGCGCAGGCGCCGAGCAAGCCCGTCGAAGCGGCCTTCAATCCCGAGTGGTGGACGCTCTTCGGCGACCCCACGCTCGACGCGCTGGAGAAGCGCCTCGCCGATGCCAATCTCGACGTGGCGGCGGCTTCGGCCCGTCTGCGTCAGAGTCGCGCGGAACAGCGCGTCGCCGGCGCGGCCGAGTTGCCGGCGATCGGTGGCGCGGCATCGTATAACCGCGAGCGCGGCAGCGAGAACGGCATTCTGTCGCTGCTCGGCGTGACGCCGTCGCAGAGTCAGCCGCAGTCCGCATCCGGCAACGCGCCGCTCGGCGTCTCGGCGATGCCGGGCTCCAAAGGATCGCCCGCCTACAACCTGTATCAGGCCGGCTTCGATGCATCGTGGGAACTGGACATCTGGGGCCGCGTGCGGCGCGGCGTCGAAGCCGCGAGCGCGCTGACCGATGCGTCGTATGAAGACCGCAATGCGGTGCTGCTCTCGGCGCGCGCCGAGCTTGCACGCGACTACATCGAATTGCGCGATACGCAGTCGCTGCTCGATATCGCCAGGCAGAACCTCGATATCGCCCGCGATGCGGTGCGGCTCACGAAGATCCGCGTGCGCGAAGGCGTCACGACGGATCTCGATGTCGCCAACGCATCGGCGCAAATGGAAACCATCGAGAGCCTGATTCCGACGCTCGAATCGCATCGCGATACGACCATCAACGCCATCGGCGTATTGCTCGGCGAGCAGCCGGGCGCGCTGCGGCCCATGCTGATCGATGCGCGCGACGTGCCGAAGCTGCCGGATCAGGTGCCGATCGGATTCGCGTCGGAGCTGGCGCGGCGCAGGCCGGACATCCAGAAGGCCGAGGCGCAGTTGCATGCGGCCACGGCGTCGATCGGCATGGCGAAGGCGGACTTCTATCCGCGCATCACACTCAATGGCAGCGCGGGCCTTCAGAGCCTGCAACTGTCCAGTCTCGCCGAATGGGCGTCGGGACAGTTCGTGATCGGACCGTCGATCACGTTTCCGATCTTCGAAGGCGGGCGGCTCAAGGGCACCTTGCAACTGCGCGAGGCGCAGCAGCAGGAAGCGGCCATCGTCTACAAGCGCACGGTGCTCGAAGCATGGCGCGAAGTGGACGACGCGCTGCTCGTCTACGATGCGGAACAGCGCCGGCACGACAATCTCGCGAACGTGGTGAGCCTGAATCAACGTGCGCTCGGCATCGCGCAACAGCGTTATAAAGCCGGCGCGCTCGACTATCTCGATGTGCTCAACGTGCAGAGGCAATTGCTCGACGCGCAAAGCAGGCTGGAGCAGAGCAAGGCGACGGCCGCGGAGAATCTCATCACGTTATGCAAGTCGCTCGGCGGCGGATGGGAGACGACATTCGGAGAACATCACGCGAGTCGTTGAGCGCATGTAGGCGCTTTCATTCGAGATTTGCACACCCGCGTCCGATGAACAGTCTTGCGCCGCGGGTACAAATACACATGTGGCGTCATCGTTCAGTGGCCGCCCGCCGATCCCGCGCCTGCGCCCTTGCCCGGCTTCGTCAGCCAGATGAGCGGCACGATCGCGATGAAGATCACCGCGGAAAGCCAGAAGCTGTCGTTGAGGCCGAGCATCGCAGCCTGCGTCGTCAGCGACCGCTCGAAGAACGCCAGGGCCGCGCCGAGCTGCGTGCCCGACTGGTCGCGTGTTTCGACCTCCGCGTCCATCGACAGCCCGATGCGCAGCGGATGCGCGTCCAGTTCGCGCTGGTCGAGACGGATGCGCACGTGGCCGTGGTACTTCACCTTCGCGCCGTATGCGTCGGCGGTGAGCGTGACCGGCTGGCCGATCCGCATGTGCGCGAGCTGCACTTCCTTGAAGTTGGCGTCGACCCAGACGCCGTCGAGCGGCACGATCGCCATCAGCGGTGCGCCCGGCGCAACGCGTTGCCCGACCTGCACGGAGCGGCGCGCGACGTAGCCCGTCACCGGCGCGGGCAGCGTGTTGCGCGCATCGTCGAGCCAGGCGTCGCGCACTTTCGCCGCTGCCGCCTGCACGTTCGGATGACGTTCGACCGACGTGCGATCGGTCAGCGCATGATTCGCCCCGGACTGCTGGCGCACCGCATCGAGCGCGGCCTGCGCGACGCTCACGGCATCGCGCGCATGAGCGATGTCTTCGCCGGACACCGCGCCCGTTTCCGCGATCGACAAGCCGCGATCCGGGCCGTTGCCGAGCAGTGCCGCGATCTGATAGCGCGTGGCGAGAACGCGGCCATCGAGCGCCGAAAGCGTCGCGCGGCTCGATGCGAGATCGGCTTCGGCGGTCTTGCGTTCGACTTCGGTATCGAGCGCGAGCCGCACCGCTTCCGCATCGGCCCTGCTCGCGTGCACTTGCGAGACGGCGGCGCTGAGCGCCTCGCGATTCTTGCCCCACAAATCGAGCTCGTCGTGCGCCGCGCACTCAATCTTCGAGGAACTTGTTCAGCAGCCGGAGGAATTCCTTGAATTCGCTTCTGTTGAACTTCCTCAGACGGCCGTTCAGCACGACCGGCACGATATGCGGCAATTCCTGGGCGACTTTTTCACCGTCGCGAGTCAGCGTGAGATTGACGAAACGGCGGTGGAACGTAGATTCTATTTTCTACGCGGTCGGGCGGGAGATCTCTGCGGAGCTTCGCGGGTTGTTCTTTTTCGGCCAGGTTCGCTAACATATCGGGAAAGAAGCAGCTGCATAACCCTGATACATACTCGCCGCATCCAAAGTAAGCTTCTTGGGCGCCTGTCGTTTTCCTGAATAAAGCACTCCCGTGCAGTTACAAGGCAAACATTCATGTCCGCACCACCAAAGATCAGTGTTCTCCTTCCTGTGTACAAAGTTGAGCCGTATATCGAAGAATGCCTCGACTCGTTACTGTCACAAACCTCCACCGATTTCGAAATTATTGCCGTCGACGATAGCAGTCCTGACCGATCGGGCGAAATGACCTTGCGTATCCTGGAAGAGCAAAACAGGATTCGATGGCAGTTCATTAAAAACCCGGTAAATAAGGGGCTCGCCGAGACCCGCAGAATTGCGGCGCTTGCGGCCCGTGGCGATTACGTACTATGCGTCGACAGCGATGACCACGTGCATCACGATCTCGTGCGCCGGGTCATCGAAGAGGCCGAGACGCATCATGCGGATGTCGTGATCTTTGCTGCGGAGAACATCAGTCCTGAAGGCAAGATCAACTATCGCGTCGAGGCCGGCGACGCCATCATGAGCGGCGTCGAGGCAGTCGAGAAGATTCTCGATTTATCGATGCAGGCTTATTGCTTCAACAAGCTCGTGCGGCGTTCCATATTCCTCGCCATCGAGCATCCGTCCGGACTGATCTACGAAGATATCTGCGTGTCCGTGCAGACGCTCGGTAAATCGAATGTCGTGCGGCTCATGCCCGATACCTTGTATTCGTACATGTATCGCGAATCGGGAATTTCGACCCGCTTCAATCCGAAGATCGTCGACATTTTTGCCATCATGGATCGCGTGGAGCGCAGCACCGCGTCCATGCCGATTCGCAATTACCGCAAGCTTTTGTTCAGACTGAAATATGTCTACGGTTACCGGACGATCGCATTTCAGGCTGCGACCAAGGCGCCGACGTATCGTCTGGCCAAACCCATTCTCGACAGCGTTGCTGAACGGCTACGTCTCACTCATCTGTTCGGCATGTATTCGGATCATCGATCGAAACTGTCTTTCGTGATGGCCATGCTCAAAATACATCCGTGGCTGTTCTACTGCTTCGTGCGACGCTTCGGCCGATGAACGTACCCTTGCAAACGGTCGCCTATTATTCGTTTCGACCCTTCGTGCTTACAACTGATGATTGAGTAAGTTTTGCCGTGGCATTCTGGCCGCATGGTCTTTTTTGCTGTCACAGACGTTTACATTCATCTCATAAGACGATAACCTTGCGTCCGTTGTCTGGTTTTCGGCAACGGTTGCCGGTGCAGTGTCAGGAAGTCGAAATAATCCGCATTTCTGACCGCTCAACGCAAACGTTTCCCTCTTCCGACGACTCCGCCTTCGAACTGAGCTCGTTCGTCATTTCGTAGGACCAAACGGGCGAACACCGTTGTTTGCTCGACTCCGCCATCCAGCGCTTGCCGTGTCGCGCGCTGGGCCTTATTAGCGAATCCGTGCCGTTCTGGTTGCCGACTTTGGCGTCGCGTAGCCGGTTTTGTGTTGCACATGTCGTTCGGATGACTAAGTAACGTCATTTCAAAGACACCACGGATCAGCGTGACGCCGACATTACTTCGTTGGCTCGCGCATCGCCGAGAAGGTCCTTCAGCGTGCTAGAAATTCACGAGCATTGCGCCAATATATTAGCAATGCTAAACGCAATGATGAATCGCAAACACAACTCTCTTCGCCCCTTCACCCTGTTGTCGGCACGCAAGGCCGCCGCGATCGCGACCGCGGTTCTCACGAGCGTGCTGCTCGCCGCGTGCGGTGGCGGCAGCGACGGCGATCTGGCCGCGACCGCCAAGAGCGCTGACGACCTGCCGGACTCGACTGCCAAGGCTTCGACCAGCACGTCGATCTTCTATGGCGCGAATGGGCGCAACACGAACGGCGGCGCGTACGACGCCACGGCCGTCACGACGCAGCTCGCGCAGTTGCAAGACCTCGGCGCGAAGATCTACCGTAACGACGTATACAGCCTGACCTCGGCGAAGGTCGTCGCAAAGATGGCGCAGACGATGGCGGCGAGCGGCGTGACCGTGTACCCCGTCATCATGCTGGGCACCGGCTACAACAACGAGCAGGACGCCTATAACGCGGGCTATAACCTCGGCAAGCAAGTCGCGGGCACCTACAAGTACAAGTATTACGAAGTCGCCAACGAGCTGGAGTCGCAAGCGCTCACCGGCAACGTCGACGGTACGAACTGGAGCCACTACAGGAACCAGCCTTACGTGGTCGCGCGCGGCGTGATCCGCGGCTTGATTGCAGGCGTGAAGTCGGTGGACGGCTCGGCCAAGATCATCGTGAACGGCACGTGGCTGCACTACTCGTTCTTCCAGATGCTCATGGACGGCTCGCAGCCCGACGGCACCCGTGGCCACCCGACCGTCAGTTGGGACATCACCGCATGGCACTGGTATTCGGATCAGGGCGACATGACGCATGCATGCGGCGGCACGGGTTGCTATGACATGCTCGGCGTACTCCATTCGTTCGGCAAGCCCGTGTGGATCAACGAATTCGGCGTGCGTCCGAACTACGGCAGCGATTCGCAGATTGCGTCGTACATGGCCGGCAACCGGATGATGGCTCAATTCCAGAGCGTGGCCTCGAAGTACAACATTCAGTCGATCCAGGCGTTCGAACTTTATGACGACAGCGAAGGCGCATTTGGTCTGATGAAATCGGACGGTCAGACCCCGAAAGACGCATACTGGGCGTACAAGAACTTCGTAGCCACTCATCCTATGTAACTTTGCCACGGGTGGCATAGCGCCCCGAGCTGCCTCATCTCACGAGCGACCCACTGCGGTCGCTCGTTGCGTTTGGGGCCCGTTTTGAATTCATCGGGTCGAGGAAGCGCAACGTTTGCCGCGTTCTGCGTTTCGCTCTAGTTCACAGCGATTACATGTCATACGAATCGACGAGATCAGTTCGGCTTCCTAATTCTCTTTGCGATTCGGACATCTGCCGGCCGAAATCTGCGGTCTGCGCCACACAGAGCGCTTGACGGGCCCTCAACCATACAGATAGCCTACGATCCATCGAAGGAAGCTTTCAAAACTTCTCGCACAAAGGCGCACCACATTCGATAGTGAGGGTATTGCCGAGGGTTTTGGTTCTTCCACGTTTCACGTGTGCGGTCGCAACGTCCGCCATGCCCGCTCGTCGATCCGGCGAACGAAGCCGCGACAGGCTATTGCGTTTTCCTCCTCCTGATCATCCGCAAACGTTCTCTGCGGGTTCTCACACGTCGTTGAATGACGACGCCTCAGCGCCGGGTTACGTACCGCACAGAACGCGGCGTACAGCCTGTCATTCTTGCCCCCACATTGCGTCTGATGCTTCACATGACGCGTGGCGACGAAAGACTAAAAGGGGCACACATGAGTAATCCTAAGAAAAAGACGTTGAACACCGTGATCAAGCTCAGCGCGATCGTGATCGCCGCGGCTACCGCCAATTTTGCATCCGCGCAAACGGCGGCAATTCCCTGCAATAGCCAAACTTCCGAGGCGTGTGCGCCTGTCAGCCTGAGCGGAGTGATGACGGTTGCGGCGACAGACTCGTCGACGAGCACATCGGCATCGACCGAACCGACTGTCGACACGCAGTCGTCGATCGTTCTCTTGCTCGAGAGCGGTCGCGGCGATGGTTCGCCGGGGTCGCGTTCAGGCGGCGGCAACGCGGGGGGCTCGGGCAACGCGGGTAACGCGGGCAACGCGGGCAACGCGGGCAACGCGGGTAACGCGGGCAACGCGGGCAACGCGGGTAACGCGGGTAACGCGGGTAACGCGGGTAACGCGGGTAACGCGGGTAACGCGGGTAACGCGGGTAGCTCGGGTAGCTCGGGTAGCTCGGGTAGCTCGGGCACCGGTCAAGGCTCGGTCGGAGCCGGGTCAGGCGCAACGGCGGGGGCAGGCGGCACGGCTGGCTCCGGTACGGGAGGCAGCACGGGAGGTGGCACGGGCTCGGGATCGCCCGGAACCGGGAATGGAAGCTCGGGCCCCGGTAATTCGGGCGGTGGCGATTCGGGCGGTGGTGATTCCGGTGGAGGAGATTCCGGCGGAGACACGGGGGGGCATGGCCATCACGGACACGGACATGGCGATGGTGACGGTCATGGCGATGGCCACGGACACGGTCATGGCGATGGTGATGGTGATGGCCACGGTCATGGTGATGGTCACGGCGATGGCGATGGTCACGGTCACGGCGATGGCGATGGCCACGGTCACGGCGATGGTCACGGTCACGGCGACGGCGGCCACGGCGACGGTGGTCACGGCGGCGTTGGTCATGGCGATGGCGCTCACGGCGACGGCGGCCACGGTGACGGTGGTCATGGCGACGGCGGCCACGGCGATGGTGGCCACGGTGACGGTGGTCACGGCGGCGTTGGTCATGGCGATGGCGGCCACGGCGACGGTGGTCACGGCGGCGTTGGTCATGGCGATGGCGCTCACGGCGACGGCGGTCACGGTGACGGTGGTCACGGCGGCGTTGGTCATGGCGACGGCGCTCACGGCGACGGCGGCCACGGTGACGGTGGTCATGGCGATGGCGGCCACGGCGACGGTGGTCATGGCCACGGCGATGGCGGTCACGGCGATGGCGGCCACGGTGACGGCGGTCACGGCGGCGTTGGTCATGGCGATGGCGGCCACGGTGACGGCGGTCACGG